>CAVYZC010000009.1:0-206652 GCA_963772885.1 uncultured Alphaproteobacteria bacterium
AACAAGTAAGCGCGGTTCGGTTCGCCTCGCAGCCATCGGTCCAATGGCAACCGCTACAATCATCTGCTTGACTGGTCTGGCCTACGGGATGATTCTATTCATCATCTCCGTAGGCCTGACCGTGACCATGGGGTTGATGCGCGTGGTCAATCTCGCGCACGGCGGCTTCGCCATGGCCGGCGGGTATCTCGCAGCAATGTTGATCGTTGCCGGCGTGCCATTCTTCGTGGCCGCGGCATTGGCCACGATCGCGGCCGGGATCCTCGGCGGCATCGCCGAAATGACCGGTGTTCCGGCCGCTCTACCGCAAGGGCGAGTTGGCGCAGGTGTTGATGACCTTCGGGCTCACCTTCGTCTTCATTGCCGCGCTGACCTGGCTGTTCGGAACCAATGTCAAGACGTTGCCGATTTCCGGATTATCTCGCCGGGCTGGTCGATCTGGGGTTCCGTACCTACCCGACCTATCGGCTGTTCCTGATCGTGGTCGGATTTTTGCTCTTCCTGCTCGTCTGGCTCGTGATCGACGGCTCGCTTTACGGCGCGCGGCTGCGCGCCGCGGTCGACAATCCGCGTATGGCGCGCGCGGTCGGCATCGACGTCAATCGGCTGTTCACGATCACGTTCGTGATCGGCTGCGCGCTGGCGGGCTTCGGCGGGGTGATCGGCGCCGAGATGCTGCAGCTCGATCCGTTCTACGCCTTGCGCTATCTCGTGCTGTTCTTGGTGGTGGTGGCGGTAGGGGGCCTTGGCAGCTTCAAGGGCTCGTTCGTCGCCGCGATCACGATCGGCGTGGTCGAGACCGCGGGCAAATTCCTGTTCACCGACATTGCGGCGTTCCTGTTGTTTGCGCTCGTATTCCTGCTCTTGTTGTGGCGGCCGAACGGCCTGTTGCCACCGAAATCGGTGGCATGAGCGCCGAGGTCGAAACCACCGCGCTCGCGCGAAGCGCGAGGCTGAACCCGGCCTGGCATGCGCTGCCCTGGCTGCTCGCGATCGCGTTCTATTTCGCCGCCGGCGGCTATCTGAGCCTGGGCACGAGCATCCTGGTCTATATCCTGCTGACGCTTTCGCTCGATCTCGCGCTCGGCTATGCCGGCATCCTCACGCTCGGACATGCCGCGTTCTTCGGCTTCGGCGCCTATGGCGCGGCGCTGTTCGCGGTCCACGTCAATGCGGATCCGCTGCTCGGGCTTCTCGTCGCTACCGCGGTGACCGCGGTGTTCGCAGTGCTGACCGGCATGGCGATCCTGCACACGCAGGGCGTGACACTCCTGATGCTCACGCTCGCGATCTCGGTGCTGCTCGCGGAAGCGGCGAACCGCGCTTACAAGGTGACCGGCGGCGACGACGGGCTGCAATTCACGATGGGGCCGGTGCTCGGCCTGTTCCGCTTCGACCTTTGGGGCCAGACCGCCTATCTCTATTCGCTCGCCATCCTGTTCGTCTGGTTCGTGGTCGCCTGGAAGGTGGTGCACTCGCCCTTCGGCCGCTCGCTCGACGGGATCAGACAGAGCCCGGCGCGCATGCGCGCGATCGGCACCCCGGTCTGGTGGCGGTTGATCGCGATCTATGCGATCTCGGCCGCCATGGCCGGCAGCGCGGGCGCGCTCTCGGCGCAGACCACGCGGTTCGTGGGCTTGAACACGCTCGGCCTGCTGGTCTCCGGCATCGCCGTCGTGATGCTGGTGCTCGGCGGCACGCGGCGGCTCTATGGCGCGTTCCTCGGCGCGGTGGTTTACGTGGTCGTGCAGGACTTCGCCGCCAAGGTGAACCCGTTCTACTGGATGTTCTTCATCGGCGGCTTGCTGATGGCGACCGTGCTGTTCCTCGAGGCCGGGCTCATCAGCCTGGTCGATTCCGCCGGCAATTTCCTGAAACGGCTGTTCGCGCGCCGCAAAGCGCCATGAACGCGCCCGAGACCGGTGCTCTCGGTCCGCGGCCTGTGCAAGGCCTTCGGCGCGCTGCAGGCGGTGCAGGACGTGGACCTCGATCTGCCGGCCGGCGCGCGCCACGCGCTGATCGGCCCCAACGGCGCGGGCAAGACCACGCTGGTCAATTTGCTCACCGGCATGCACCAAGTCGGATGCCGGGACGATCCGGCTCGCGGGCCAGACCATCGACGCGCTCAAGCCCGAGGATCGCGTGCGGCGCGGGCTCGCGCGCACGCACCAGATCAACACGCTGCTCACCGAAGAGAGCGCGCGCGACAATGTGGCGATCGCCATCGCCGAGCGCGAGCGGATCGCCTGGAGCATGCTGCGCTACGCCAGGGCATGGCGCGCCTGCCTCGAGGAGGCGGACGAGCGCCTGCGCGAGATGGGGATCATGGAGGTCGCCGACCGGCGCGTGTCGGCGCTGCCCTATGGGCAGCAGCGGTTGCTCGAGATCGCCATCGCGCTGGCGCTAAAGCCGCGCGTGCTCTTGCTCGACGAACCGGCCGCCGGCGTGCCCGCGCACGAGGCGCACATCATCCACGAGGTGCTGGAGCGGTTACCCGCCGATATCGCGATCCTGATCATCGAGCACGACATGGACGTGGTGTTCCGCTTCGCGCGACATATCATCGTCATGGTGCAGGGCAAGGTGCTGGTGCGCGGCGCGCCCGCGGAGATCGCCGCCAACCCGCAGGTGCGCGCGGTCTATCTCGGCCGGAGCGCGGTATGAGCCTCGCCATCGCGGTGCACGAGCTTTCCGCCGGCTACGGCGAGACCGTGGTGCTCGACGGCATCTCGCTCGAAGTGCCGGGCGGCGGCACGCTCGCGCTGCTCGGGCGCAACGGCGTCGGTAAGACAACGCTGTTGGCGACCATGATGGGGCTCACCACGCTGCACCACGGAACGATCAAGCTCGGCGATCAATCGATCGAGACGCTGCCGACGCATATGCGCAACCGCATGGGGCTCGGCTATGTGCCGCAGGAGCGCGAGATTTTTCCCTCGCTCACCGCGGAAGAGAACCTCGCGGTGTCCTTGCACGAGGGCGGCTGGTCGATCGAGGCGGTGTTCGATTTGTTTCCGGGGCTGAAGGCGCGGCGCAAGAACACCGGAAATCGTTTGTCGGGCGGCGAGCAGCAGATGCTGGCGATCGGCCGCGCGCTGGTCGGCGCGCCCAAGGTGCTGCTGCTCGACGAGCCGCTCGAGGGTCTGGCGCCCATCGTGATCGATGCGTTGACCGACGCGCTGGCGCGCATCCAGAAGGAATCGGGCGTCACCATGATCCTCGTGGAGCAGAAGGCGGAGCTGGCGCTTTCGCTCACGCAGCAGGCGGTGATCCTCGACCGCGGCCGGATCGTCTATCAGGGTGCCAGCGCGGCCTTGAGGGCCGACGAGGCGACGCAGACGCAACTCCTGGGCGTCGCTGGAAAAAAGCGCTAGCCCGACCTAGAACAGAGAAGAAAGTTCGGGGGCCTTCCATGCCGGTCATCGACGTACACACCCACATGCTGTCGCGCGATTTCCTCGCGCTGCTGCAGGAGCAGGGCGGCCACTACAAGATCGCCAAGACCAAGGCCGGGCAGGAGACGATCTACAACGAAGGCGCGCCGTTCATGACGCTGTTTCCGGCGATGTGGGATTACGACCAGCGCATCAAGGACATGGACAAGGCCGGTGTGGACGTGGCGATCGTGTCGCTGACCAGTCCGAACTGCTATTTCGGCGGCCGCGAGACGAGTCTCAAGGCCGCGCGCATGGTCAACGACTCGATGGCGGCGCAGCAGCGCGCGCGTCCCGGGCGCATCCGCTGGTTCGCGTCGCTGCCCTGGCAATATGCCGGCGACGCCAAGGCCGAGCTCGCGCGCGCGGTGCAAGCGGGCGCGGTCGGCGTCATGGTGCTCGCCAATATCGACGGCGCGCATCTCACCGATGCGGCTTTTGCGCCGGTCTGGCAGGAGATCGACAAGCTCGGGCTGCCGGTGCTGGTGCATCCGACCACGCCGCCGGGCTTCAAGGACATGAAGCTCGACGAATATGGCTTGGTGCCGCCGATCGGTTTCATGATCGACACCACGCTCGCCTTGGCGCGCATGATTCTGGCGGGCTTCATCGACGACTATCCGAAGCTGAAGTTGATCGCCGCGCACGGCGGCGCCACGCTGCCCTATCTCGTGGGCCGGCTCGACCAGTGCTACGACCACATTCCGGCCGCGCGCGAGAAGATCAAGGCGAAGCCGAGCGAGTACTTGCAGCGCATCTGGTACGACACCGTGGTCTATGACCCGCGCGCGCTGGAGATGTGCATTGCGGTCGCGGGCTCGCCGGAGCGGGTGCTGTACGGCTCGGACTACCCGCACAATATCGGCGACATGGCCGGCTGCCTGAGGCGCGTGCGCGAGCGGCCCAAGGATCAGGCCGACAAGATCGCGGGCAAGAACGCGGAGAAGCTGTTCGGGCTCTAATACTTCAGCGCGTGCACCGAGAAATATCCGTCCGCGTCGGTCCAGCAGGCGACCGGGCGGGCGCCGGCGGAGCGGGCGAGCGCGCGGAAGGAATCCAGCGAATATTTGTAGCTGCTCTCGGTATGGATGCTTTCGCCGGTGCGGAATTTCACCTTCACGCCGGCGACCCGCGCGGTCTGTGGCCGAATGCTCACCAGATGCATCTCGATCCGGCTCTTTTCCGGATTGAAGAAGGCGCGGTGCGCGAACTTCTCCAGATCGAAATCGGCGGCAAGCTCGCGGTTCATGCGCACGAGGAGATTGAGATTGAAGGCGGCGGTGACGCCGGCCGCGTCGTTATAGGCCGCGTGCAGTACCGCTTCGTCCTTCACCAGATCGACGCCGACGATCAGCACCGAGCCGGGGCCGAGGATTTCGCCGGCGTGGCGGATGAAGCGGCGCGCGTCCTTGGGCTCGAAATTGCCGATGGTGGAGCCGGGGAAAAAGCCGGCGCGCGGGCCGGCCAGCACGTCGGCGGGCAGATCGAAAGGCTGCATGAAGTCGGCGGCGACCGGGACCACGTCGAGGGCGGGGAAATCGCGGCTGAGGTCCGCCGCTTCCGCCTTGAGAAACTCGCCGGAAATGTCGACCGGCACATAGGCGCGCAGCGTTTCGGCGGCTTGCAGCAGCAGGCGGATCTTCTTGCTCGATCCGGCGCCGAATTCGACGAGCGCCGCGCTGGCAGGCAGCGCGCGCGCGATCTCGGCGCCGTGCTCCTGCAGAACGCTCAGCTCGCAGCGGGTCGGGTAATATTCCGGCAGCAGCGTGATCTGCTCGAACAGTTCCGACCCGGCACGGTCGTAGAAATATTTCGCCATCAGCCATTTTGGCGAGGCGGTGAGGCCCGCGACCGCGTCCTCGGCGAAGGTGACGAAGGCCGGCTCGGCCCGGAATGCCCGTCGTGGCGATGCACGCATGATGTTCTCTCGATATTGGAGATTGAATGCGGCGCGTCACGCGTCGTAGTCGGAGAGCCGGAGACCCATGAACTGCCAGCGGTGCGGCGGATAGAAGAAGTTTCGATAGCTGACGCGCGAGTGGTTGGCGGGCGTCGCCAAGGAGCTGCCGCGCAACACCATCTGGCTCACCATGAACTTGCCGTTGTATTCGCCGAGCGCCCCTTCGGCGGCGCGATAGCCGGGGTAGGGCAGGTAAGCGCTGCGGGTCCATTGCCAGACGATGCCGAAGGCATCGGCGAGCTTGTTGGTGCGGGCGGCCACTTCCCATTCGGCTTCGGTCGGGAGGAATTTTCCGGCCCAGCGCGCGAAGGCTTCGGCCTCGAAATAGCTGACATGCATCACGGGCGCTGAGGGATCGACCGGGCGCAGGCCGCCGAGCGTGAGCGAGTGCCACTTGCCGTCGATTTCGCGCCAATAGAGCGGTGCATTCCAGCCTTCCGCCTCGGCCGTGGCCCAGCCGTCGGAGAGCCAGAGCGCCGGCGTGCGATAGCCCCCGTCTTGCATGAAGGCGAGCCATTCGCGGTTGGTGACGAGCGCGCGCGCGATGCGCACGGGCTGGATCAGCTCCTGGTGCGCGGGCGTCTCGTTGTCGAAACAATAGCCCGCACCCTCGTGGCCGATCTTGTGGATGCCGGCAGTAAGCTCGACGAAGCCGTCGCCGCCTTCGGCGCGCGGCGGCTGCCAGTTCGGATCGTACGTGGGATCGGTCGGGTTCAGCGAGAAGGCGTGGAGAATGTCGGTGAGCATCAGCTCCTGATGCTGCTCCTCGTGGTGCAGCCCGATCTCGAGCACGCGCAGTATCTCGGGCAGCGCCGCCGGTTTCGCCTCGGCGATCAGCCGCTCGACCGCGGCGTTCACGTGGGCGCGATAGGCGGCGACTTCTTCGTTGGTCGGGCGGGTGATGAGACCGCGCTGGGGACGCGCATGGCGCGGGCCGGCGGCGACATAATAGGAGTTGAACAGGAAGGCGAAGCGCGGGTCGAAGACCTTGTAGCCCGGGGCGTGCTCGGCGAGCAGGAACTGCTCGAAGAACCAGGTGGTGTGCGCGCGATGCCACTTGATCGGACTCGCGTCGGGCATCGACTGGATGATCTGGTCCTCGGCCGAGAGCGGCGCGGCGCGGCGCTCGGTTTCGGAGCGCACGGCGCGGAACGCGTCGCGCCAGCGAGCGCGCAGCTCGTCGGTCTTCGAAGCGGCAAGGGCGGCGTTCGGCATTCAGTTCCTGCGCAAACGGTCGTCGATGTTAGCCGATCGATTTGATTCATTGCTGGAGGTGGCTTGAACCATAACCCGCGAGCATAGGGAAATGACGCATTTTGACGAGATCGTGATGGCCGCGCGCACGCGCAAGGGACCGCGCGAAGCCTCTGATTATCCGTGTCTTTTGGCCCGTTGCGAACGCGCGACTATTTTCTCACCGTACCGATGACGCCGTACACGTAACCGATCTGGCGCGCGGATGAGGCGAGGGAGAAGGTGGCTTGAGACGAAAATATCCCTCCCCTTAGGGGAGGGTGGCCGCCGAGCGAAGCGAGGTGGCCGGGTGGGGTGATCGACTATCAGCACCCCACCCCGGCTCGCTTTGCTCGCCGACCCTCCCCTAAAGAGAAGGGATTATTTCTTCACGGCCTCGATGATGCCGCGCACATAGCCGATCTGCCTTGCCGCGCAGATGGGGCCGTCGGGCTCGTAGATGAAGGGCTCGATCGAGGCCATGCCGACATATTTCATCTCGAACAGCGCCGAGAGGATGGGGCCGAACTTCATCTCGCCCTCGCCGGGGCCGCGCCGGTTCGGGTCGTTCAGGTGGATGTGGGCGACCAGGCCGCTCGGCAGATGCTTGCGGATCAGCGCGGGCACGTCGAAGCCGGCGCGGCCCATGGCCGAGCAGTCGATCATGGTCTTGAGGGCAGGGCTCTTGATCGCGCGCACGATCGCGAGCGCCTCGTCCACGCTGGTGACGAAGCCGGTGTCCTGGGGCGCGAGCGGCTCCACGAGATAAGTCACTCCGGCTTTCACGGCGGTGGTCGCCGCGGCGGCGAAGGATTCGATGCCGCGTTTCTTCCCCTCGGCCACGTCGCCGGGCTCGAGCTGGCGCTGAGCGGGCGAGCCGTGGATCAGCAACTTGGCGCCGAGATCGGCGGCGAGCCCGCACAGCGCATGTATCACCCCGACGGAGCGCGCGCGCACGGTACGGTCCTTGGTGGTGATTGAAAGCCCCGCGGGCGCGACCATCAGGAAATGCAGGCCGGTGATGGCGATGCCGGCATCGGCGGCGATACGCTTCAACTCGGCGCGGCGCGCGGCGGTGATTTTCGGCGGGTCGTCGGAAAGCGTGACCGGCGCGATCTCCAGCCCGTCATAGCCGAGCTTTTTCACCAGCTCGCATTGCCGCTCGAACGGCAGCTCGCGGATCACTTCATTGCACAGCGAAATCTTCATGGCTGGCCCCTTTGCGCCCAGGGTCTAGGGCAAATCTACCAGCCGGGCTAGAACGGCCCCGATGGGGGACACGCAGCCGATCCTGAAAGTCGAAGACGTGGCGAAGCGCTTCGCCACGCCCGAAGGGCCGCTCGTCGCGATCGAGCGCCTATCGCTCGAGGTGCGGCCGGGCGAGTTCCTGGCGGTGATCGGCCCGTCCGGCTGCGGGAAATCGACGCTGTTCAGCATCATCGGCGGGCTGATGATTGCCGACTCCGGCCGCGTCACGGTCGCGGGCGAGACGGTGCGGGGCCCGCACGCCGCCATCGGCATGGTGTTCCAGGAAGAGTCCGCGTTCCCCTGGCGCACGGTGATCGAGAACGTGGCGTTTCCGCTCGAGATCGAAGGCGTGACGGCGCCTGAGCGGAGAGAGCGGGCGCGGCATTTCGTGCGGCTCGTCGGTCTCGACGGGTTCGAGAACAGCTATCCGGCCGAACTCTCCGGCGGCATGCGCCAGCGGGTGGCGATCGCGCGCACGCTCGCGGCACAGCCGAAAATTCTGCTGATGGACGAGCCGTTCGCCGCGCTCGACGAGCAGACGCGGCTCTTGCTCGGCGACAAGGTGCTGCAGATTCAGCAGGAGCTGAAACAAACCTCGCTCATCATCACTCACAACATCACCGAGGCCGTGCAGCTCTCCGACCGCGTGCTGGTGATGACCTATCGGCCGGGACGGGTGAAGCGGATCGTGGAGATAAATCTTCCGCGGCCGCGCACGTCGGAGATCGTGTCGAGCGAGGCGTTCGGCCGCCATGTCGCGCAAATCTGGAACGATCTACGCGAGGAGGCGCGGCTCGGCATGCGCGACGAGGAAGCGGAGCGCAAGCCGCGATGAACGTGGCCGCCATTGCTGCAAGACGCGCGCTCGATCCGCGCATCGCGGGCGGCTTGAGCGTCGTGGCGCTGCTGCTTCTGCTCGAGCTCGTCATCCGCGCTGGCTGGATCAGCCGGTTCGTGGTGCCGCCGCCCTCCGAGGTGCTGGCGAGCTTTCCGCGCATGATCGTCGAGGAGGAGGGTCTGCAGCGCTTCCTGCGCACGGCCGCCGAGACGTTCGCGGCCGGCGCGCTCATGGCGGTCGTCGGGCTCGCGCTCGGTTTCCTGCTCTGGCGCTTCAACGTTCTGCGCCGCGCGTTCGAGAGCTGGGTCGGCGCGCTGGCCTCGGCGCCGCTGGTGCTGCTCTATCCCCTGTTCCTGGTGATTTTCGGCCGCAGCTCGCTCACCATCGTGATGATCGGCTTTCTGTCCGGGCTGGCGCCGATGATCCTGAAAACGGTCGAGGGGCTGACGGGAACGCGCCGGGTGCTGATCGACGTGGGCCGCAGCTTCCGGGTCACAGGCACGCAGCAATTCCGGAAAATCCTCTTCCCGGCCGCGGTGCCGACCATCTTCGTCGGGCTCCGGCTCGGCATGATTTTCTGCCTGATCAATATCGTCGGCGTCGAGTACCTGATCAATTTCGGCGGGCTCGGGCAGCTGGTGAACGATCTGGCCGAGCGCAACGACGTGCCGGCCACCTATGCGGTGATCGGATTCGTGATCCTGGTGAGCGCCCTGTTCTTCTGGGCGATGGAAAGGGTGGAGCGATGGCTGCGGCCCGCGAACTGACCGCGCCCGGTGCCAACGGCCCGGTGACGTGGCTGCGCATCGGCCTGGTGGCCGCGCTCGTGCTCGTTTGGGAGGGGGTCGCGGCCTCGGGCATCTTCTATCGCGACGTGGTGCCGTCGCTCGCCAGCATCGCGCGCTCGCTCGCCGATCTGCTCACCGACGGGCAGAGAAATTTCTATTGGCACCTTGGCGTCACCGCCTATGAAGTGCTGGTCGCGCTCGCCATCGGCTCGGCCGCCGGGCTCGCTGCCGGGATCGCGCTCGGCGCCAGCCGCTATCTGTCGCGCGCGTTCGAGCCCTATCTCTATTATCTAGGGCCGACGCCGAAGATCGTGTTCTTCCCGGTGATCCTCGCCTGGTTCGGCATCGGCTCGGGCTCCAAGATCGCGATCGGCGCCATCACCTGCTTCTTTCCGGTGGCGCTGTCGGTCGCCGGCGGTATGCGCGAGATCGCCCCGGTGCTGATCCGGGTCGGGCAAAGCTTCCGCGTTTCTACGTTGCAAATGGTGATGAAAATCTACCTGCCCGCGATGCGGGCACCGATCGTGAACGGGCTGCGGCTCGGGCTCGGCGTTGCCGTCATCGTGGTGCTGTTGGCCGAGACCAAGTTCGCCAATCGGGGCATCGGTTATCTCGTGATCCAGAGCTACTTCCGTTTCGACATGCCGCAGATGTATGCTTTGCTGATCGTACTGTTCGTGCTCGCCATTGGCGGTAACGCCTTGATGGGCCGGCTCGGCGGCGCCGATCCGCGCACGCGTAGTTGAGGGGGGAACGATGAAGAGAATTTTTGCGTTCGCGCTCGTAGCGCTCGTCGCGGCCGGGTCGACCGCCTTCGCGCAGGAGACCTTGAAAGCCACCGTCGGCCAGCGCGGCAACTGGGACACGGCGATGTTCGAGATCGGCACCCGCGCCGGCATTTTCAAGAAGCACGGGATCGCGGTCGAGGTGCTCTATACGCAAGGCAGCGGCGAAACGCTGCAGCCGGTGGTCACCGGCGCGGTCGATTTCGGGGTGGCGGTCGGCGTCGCCGGCGCGCTTGGCGCCTTCGTCAAGGGCGCGCCGGTCCGCATCATCGGCGCGCAGGCCACGGGCGCCGCCGATTTCTGGTACGCGCGCACCGATTCAGCGATCAAGACCATCCAGGACACCGCCGGCAAGACCATCGCCTATTCCACCAACGGCTCGTCGACGCACTCGATCGTGCTCGCGCTCGTGCGCCAGTACGGCCTGACGGCGAAACCGACGGCGACCGGCGGCACCGCGGCGACGCTGACGCAGGTCATGTCGAACCAGGTGGACGTAGGATGGTCGTCGCCGCCGTTCGGCTTCAAGGAGCTGGACGAAGGCAAGATCCGCATCATCGCACGCGGCAACGACGCGCCGGCGGTGCGCAATACGACCGTGCGGCTGGTGGTGGCCAACGCGGATTCGCTCGCCAAGCGGCCCGATGCGTTCGCCAAGCTCATGCGCGCGTATCGGGAGACCGTGGACTTTATGTACTCCAGCGACGAGGCGCTGAAGATGTACGCCGAGTTCGCCGGCGTCACGCCGGCGGTGGCCAAGCGCGTGCGCGACGAGTTCTTCCCGAAAGCGATCCTGGTGCCCGACGAGGTGAAGGGGCTCGAAGCCTCGATGGCGCAGGCGGTGGAATCAAAAGCGATCCCGGCGCCGCTCACCGCGCAGCAGATCGCCGAGCTTGTGAAAGATTCCGCCGCACTAGCCTTCGCTTTGCGCGGGCTTGCGTCGACCGAAACCGATACGCGCAGATCGTTACATGCGTGTTTGCCAGCGGCGATCAGCGCGGGAACGGCTACTTGATTATTTCCCAGAAGATCCCAGCAACCGCCACGAAGCCAAGCGTGAAAAGCACGGTCCTGATGTAGGGAATGGCGAGCAGGAACACGATGGCGTGCGCCAGGCGCAGCCAGAAGAACGACATCGCCCAAAACGCCGTCATGGCGTTGGCCTTGCCGGTCAGATGAGCCACGACCACCAGCGCAGCAAAGGGCGCGAACGCCTCTACCGCGTTGAGATAGGCGCGGTCTGCGCGCTTGCCCCACAGCGGCACCGGCCGCTGCGCCGGATCGCGATAGTTCGGAGGCTCCAGCCATCCGTTGGTCATCACCTGGCAGGTAATGTAGGGAATCCACAGCGCTGCCGTGAGTGCCGTAATGCCAGTACCGGTCGACATCGAATATGGCTCCGTCGCCTCACGCTTATTGACGCGGCCGGATTGAAAAGAGTCGCGGTCTCGAACGTCGCCGGGTGAAACAGCTCCTCGACCACGACGAGGCGGGAGGAGAGGCCCTGCGCATGGTGGGTGCGCAGGAACGCCTCCAGCACCTTGCGGTTGGCGGCGACGCCATAAGGCCAGTAGTCGCGGCCCATGAAGGCCTGCGCGGCCTTCAGTTGCTCCTCGGCGAAGGGCAGCGTCACCTTGCTCGCGGAGGTGTCGGTGAGCTTCTCGATCGCGATCGCCTTGGCGCGCTCGAAGGCCTTGAGTACGGCGGCGGGCAGCCATGGATGCGCTTCGGAGAGCGTCCTACGGACGCCGATCAGGTGCATGATCGGAAAAATGCCGTGGCGTTTGAAATATTCGGCCGCGGCCGCGATCGGATCGGGAAACAGCCAGGCGACGTTGTTGGCGCCGCGCTCGGCGCAGGAGGGGGCGCGGGGTCCCACGATGGCGTCGATCTCGCCGGCCTCCAGCAGCGCCGATAGAGATTGGCCCTTCGGCGCGGCTTCGAGGTGCAAGTTCTTGGGCAGGTCGAATGGAATTTTTTCGAGCCGGCCGGGTTCTTCCAGCCCGCCGCGCACCCAGGTCACGTCCTCGGGCGCAACGCCGTGATCCTCGGCGAGGAACGCGCGCACCCACACGCAGGCAGTGAGCTGATACTCGGGCAGGCCTATGCGCTTGCCCTTGAGGTCTTTGGGCTCGCGGATGCGATCGGTGCGCACATAGATCGCGTTGTGGCGGAAGGCGCGCGAGAGAAACACTGGCACGCCCACATAGGGGCAATCGCCGCGCGCGGTCTTCAGCGTGAAGGAAGAGAGCGAAAGCTCGGCGATATCGAACTCGGCGTGGCGGAAAGCGCGGAAGAACACCTCCTCGGGCTCCAACGCCATGAACACGGGCACGATGCCGTCGATGCGGACCGTGCCGTCGAACAGCGGCCGCGTGCGGTCATAGTCGCCGACGGCGACGGAACATTCGAGCTTGGCCATGCAGCACCCCGGCGCAGCTCAGGTATGCCGCAAGGCCTCGATCGGGTCGAGGCGGGAGGCGCGCAGCGCCGGGTACCAGCCGAAGAACACGCCGACCAGTCCTGAGAAGGCGACGGCGAGCACGATCGAATTGGTTTCGACCAGCAACGGCCAGCCGGCGGCATTGGCGATGAAATAGGCGGCCGCAACGCCGGAAGCGACGCCGATGGCGCCGCCGATGCCGGAGAGCTCGCAGCTTCGAACAGGAACTGGCGGCGGATATCGCGCGGCCGCGCGCCGACCGCGATGCGCAAGCCGATCTCGCGCGTGCGCTCGGTCACCGACACCAGCATGATATTCATGATGCCGATGCCACCGACCGCGAGCGAGACGCCGGCGACGGCGGCCAAGAGCAGCGCCAGCGTGCGCGCGCTCGCTTCGCGCGTCGCCGAGATTTCGGCGAGATTGCGAACGGAGAAATCGTCTTCCTGGTGCGGCTGCAGCCGGTGGCGCTGGCGCAGCAGCGCCTTCACTTCTTCCTCGGCGATCTGCAGGCTCTCGCCCTCGCGCACTTTCACGTAGATGGCGCCGACGGCGCGGGCATTGGCGAGATTGCGGCCGAGCACGCGCTGGCGCGCGGCGCTGAGCGGCACCAGCACGACGTCGTCCTGGTCCTGACCGAAGCTCGACTGGCCTTTCTTCGCCATCACCCCGATCACGGTGAAGGGGACGTTGCGCACCCGGATGACCTCACGGAGCGGATCGGCGCCGGCGAACAGGTTCTTCGCCACCGTCTCGCCGATCAGCGCCACCTGCGCGCCGCGTGCGATCTCTTCCGGCTCGAACAGGCGGCCGCTCTCCACATCCCATTCGCGCGCCTCGAACCAGCCGGGATCGACGCCATAGACGATGGTCGCCCAGTTCTGGCCACCGGCCACGATCTGCGCGCCCCCGCGCATGAACGGCGCGGTCGCCTGCACGATTGAAATCTCCTTGGCGATGGCAATGGAATCGTCCTCGGTGAGGCTCGACGCCTGGCCGGTGCCGAGCCGCACCCCGCCCGTAGTGACGTTGCCCGGGATGACCACCAGCAGATTGGCGCCGAGGCTCCTGATTTGCGCCACCACCATTTCGCGGGCGCCGCCGCCTACGGCGACCATCGCAATCACTGCGCCGACGCCGATGATAATGCCCAGCATGGTCAGCGCGCTGCGCAATTTGTGCAGTCGGAGCGCGTCGAGCGCGGACAGAATCGCGTCGAAAAGCGTCACGCCACCTTCTCCATCTGCCCGCGCGCAACGAGCTTGGCGAGCTCCGCGGCGGCGTCGACCTGACGCTGCCGCGCGTCGCTCATTACCCGGCCATCGAGGAAACGGATCAGGCGCACGGCCATCGTCGAGATGTCGGCCTCATGGGTTACGATGATCACGGTGGTGCCCTCGCGGTTCAGCGATTGCAGGAGTGCCATCAGCTCGAGCGAGGTGCGGCTATCGAGCGCGCCGGTCGGCTCGTCGGCGAGCAGCACCTTGGGATTGTTCACCAACGCGCGGGCGATGGCGACGCGTTGCTGTTGGCCGCCGGAAAGCTCGGTCGGGCGGTGATGCAGGCGGTCGCCGAGGCCGACGCGGGCCAGCGCGGCGGCGGCCTTTTCCCGGCGCAGACGCCGCTCCACTCCGGCATAAATCAATGGCAGCTCGACATTGCCGAGTGCGTCGAGCCGATCCAGCAAGTTGAACTGTTGGAAGACGAAGCCGATCTGGTGGCAGCGCACATGGGCGAGCTGGTCGGCATTGAGCCGCGACATTTCCTGGCCATCGAGGAAGTAGGTGCCCGCAGTCGGGCGGTCGAGACAGCCCGCGAGATTCATGAAGGTAGACTTGCCCGAGCCCGAGGGGCCCATGACGGCGACGAACTCGCCGGCCTCGATCGAGAGCGAGACGTCGTTCAAGGCTTTGACCGTCTCGCTACCGAGACTGTAGAAGCGCGACAGATTCTTCAATTCTATCAGCGCCATAGGCGTAACCGCTCAGAAACCGAATCGGGGGAACGCGCGCGGCGCCTCGACCGTCTTGGGTCCGCCGCCGATGATGGCCTCGCGCCCCGTCTCGATCGGCCCCGACAGGATTTCGGTCAGGCCGCCGTCGGTGGCGCCGGTGCGGATCTGGATGGGCTGCGGCTTGCCGTCGGCGCCGAGCACATAGATCCGGGCCACCTGGCCGGTGCGGCCGTCGCGCGTGGCCGGGGCGAAGCGCTCGGCGATCTCGCGGAATTTCTCCTGCTGCGCGGGCGTCAGGATCGCGCTCACCTGCTCGATAAATTCGCGCCGGGCCTGGGCGAAGCGTTCGCGGCGGGCGGTCGGGTCGGTCTCGCCGAGCATGGCGCCGGCGGTGCGGCGGCGTTCGGACAGAATGACGTCGAGCCGCTCGCGCTGATCGGCGGAGAGACCGAGCTCGTTCCGGAGCGCGGTCGACGAATTCCTGCGTCGCGCGTTGCGCCGCGCCGGGGGCGGCGCGCTGCGAATCGGGCTCATTGGTCGGAAGCGCCGTGGCCGAGGGCGCCGTCGGCGCTTCGGCCGAAGGCGGCCGCCAGCGCAGTGCGGCGTTGGCGATGCGCAAGACATCGGGGCGGTTCTCGGTTTCGATGCGCAGGTTCGCCGTCATGCCGGGCTTGAGTTCCAGCCGCGGGTTCTCGACCGAAACGATGGCGGTGTAGATGACGACGTTCTGCACGGTCTGCGAGCCGAGCCGCACCTGCTTCACGCGGCCCTCGAAGGTGCGGCCCGGATAGGCGTTGACCGTGAAGGAAACGCGTTGGCCGTCGAGCACGCGGCCGACGTCGGCCTCGTCGACGTTGGCGGAAATCTCCATGTGGCGCAGATCGTCGGCTATCAGAAACAAAGTGGGCGCCTGCAGGCTGGCGGCGACGGTCTGGCCGAGCTCGATATTGCGCTGGATCACCACGCCGTCGACCGGCGAGCGGATATCGGTGTTCTTGAGATCGACCTCGATCTGCCGCACCACGGCTTCGCGCTGGGCGATCTGGGCGGTGACGGAAACGAGCTGCGCCTCGGCAACGCGCCGGTCGGCGGCGAGCGAGTCTTGCTGCGCCTTGGAACCGGCCAGCAAGGCTTGCGCCTGCGCGAGCGCGGCGCGCTGGGAGTCGCGCTGGGCGCGCGCGGTGTCGAGCGTGGCCTGCGCGGCGTAGCCGCGCGACTGCAATTCGACCTGGCGTCCCAGGATTCGTTCGGCGTCGGCCGAGAGCGCCTCGGCGCGGGCGATCTGCGCCATGGCGTCGGCCTCGGTCGCCTTGGCGCGCATGATCTCGGCGCCCGCGCGCTCGATCTGCGCCTGGGTGACCAGCCTTTGCGCGCGAATTTGCTGCAGATCCGCGCGCGCGGCGTCGAGTTTGGCGCGGACCTGGTCGGAATTGAGCCGGGCGACGATCTGGTCGGCCTTCACTTCGGAATTATAATCGGCGAGAATCTCGACCACTTGGCCGGAGAGCTGGGAACTCACGATCACGGTGGTGATCGGGTTGATGGCACCGGTTGAATTGACGGAGGCGACGATCGGGCCGCGATCGATCTTGGCCAAGCGGTACGACGTCTCGGCGGTGTTGGCGGAAAAGTCCGTCAGATAGCGGGCGCCGAACAGCACCGCCAAGGCGAGAGCCAGAAGCGCGAGCAGGCGAACCATGATCTTCGGCGTCCCAGCGCTACAAAGCCAAGATTAGTACGGGCCTAGCAGGGGTGCGGCGCGCCGTCACCTAAGGTTTTGTACATGTTGGGGTCGACTGGCGTGCTAGCCAAGCCTTTGAAATCCGGCTATTTTCCGACGCTTTGCAAGCGTCGTCCCAGCCAAGACCCATAGCCACCGTCTGTGCAGAATCTCTCGCGCGGAGTCTATGGGTCCCCGCTTTCGCGGAGACGACGGGGGAGAAACGTCGGAGTTTCCATGCACCTCGAACGACGCGTTCTGGTGACCGGCGGCGCCGGCTTCCTCGGCTCGCACCTGTGCGCGCGGCTGCTCGATTCCGGCGCGCAGGTGCTGTGCGCGGACAATTTCTTCACCGGCGCGCGCCGGAACATCGAGCCCTTGATCGGCAACAAGCGCTTCGAGCTGATCCGCCACGACGTCACGTTTCCGCTCTTCGTCGAGGTCGACGAAATCTACAATCTGGCGTGCCCGGCTTCGCCGATCCACTACCAGCACGATCCGGTGCAGACCACGAAGACCAGCGTGCACGGCGCCATCAACATGCTCGGTCTGGCCAAGCGCGTGCGGGCGAAAATCCTCCAGGCCTCGACCTCGGAAGTCTACGGCGATCCCAACGTGCATCCGCAGCGCGAGGATTATTGGGGCAACGTCAATCCGATCGGGCCGCGCTCCTGCTACGACGAGGGCAAGCGCTGCGCGGAGACGCTGTTCTTCGACTACCGGCGCCAGCATAACCTGCCGATCAAGGTGGCGCGCATCTTCAACACCTACGGTCCGCACATGCACCCGAACGACGGGCGCGTGGTGTCGAACTTCATCGTGCAGGCGCTGTTGGGCCGCGACATCACGGTGATGGGCGACGGCAAGCAGACGCGCGCGTTCTGCTACGTCGACGATCTGATCGACGGCCTGACCAAGCTGATGGCGACGCCGCACGAGGTGACCGGACCGATCAATCTCGGCAATCCGGGAGAATTCTCGATTCTCGAGCTGGCCAGCCTGGTGATCGAGCTCACCGGCTCGCGTTCCAAGATCGCCCATCGGCCGCGGCCCGAGGACGATCCGCGCCAGCGGCGGCCCGACATTTCGCGCGCCGAAGAGGTGCTGGGCTGGAAGCCGAAGACCGACCTGCGCGCCGGCCTCAAGCGCACCATCTTCTATTTCGAGAAGTTGCTCGGCGAGGCCGACGTGCGCGCGATGCTGGCCAACGAGCGGGCGGGGTAGCGGCCGCGCCGCTCATTCTTCGATCGGTTCGATTTTGATCGGGCGAGGCGGTTCGCCGCGGCGCCAGATCGCGATCATCTCCTCATAGGCCGCCTCGATGTGACGGCGATAGCGGTCGATGTCGAACAGCGGCGTCGTTTTCAAGTTGCGCGCGAGGCGCTCCTTGACGCCAGCGAGGCGTGCCGGCTCGGTCGCGAGCGAAAAGGCGAGCGCCTCGTATTCCTCGAAGCTCGAGGTTGACGAGCTCCGGCAGCCCGACATTATGCAGCAGGCTGCCGGCGACCCGCGACTGAAACGAGCGGCCGGCACGGGTGACGATCGGAAGGCCCGCCCATAGCGCATCGCAGGCCGTCGAGTGCGCGTTATAGGGAAACGTATCGAGAAAAATGCCGGCCAGGCGCTGGCGGGCCAGATGCTCGGCGCGCGACGGAACCCGCGAAGCGAACACGAGGCGCGCGGGTCGATGCCGCGCGCCGCGGCTTCCGCCCGCAGGTTTCGGTCCGCGGTCTCGTTGCCGCTGCGAAGCCAGAGCACGCTGCCCGGAACGCGCGCCAACAGGCGCATCCAGACTCGAACAGGTCCGGCGTGAACTTGATGAGCTGATTGAACGAGCAGAACACGAAGCCATCGTCGGGCAGCCCGCATTCGGCGCCGTGTCGGAACTCGCTCCGCGACGGGACCATCGGCGCTGTCGGGCAGATAGCAATCGGGCAGGCGCACGATCCGCTCGGAGAAATCCGGCTGCAGCTCGTTCGGGGCGCGGTGTAGGAGTCGGCGATGAAGTAGTCGACGAACCCGCGCCCGTAGTGCCGGGATAGCCGAGGAACTCGACCTGGATCGGCGCCGGTGCGCGCTGCAACACCTCGATGCGAAAGCCGCGGGTGAGGCCGGTGAGATCGACCAGGATGTCGATGCCGTGGCTCGGCGATCGTCTGTGCGATCGCTTCGTCGGGCATGATGCGCGGCGTCGATGAAGCGATCGAAGGCCGTCTCCAGGCGAGCGCGTATCGGGCTCGCGTCGCGCGGCGCGAGCGAAATCGCGGTCACCTCGAATCGTTCGCGGTCGTGGCGCTCGATCAGCGGCGCCAGGTGATATGCAACGGGGTGTTCGCGAAGATCGGCCGAGAAATAGGCTAGGCGGATTCGCCCGCGGGTCGCGGGTGCAGGTGGGCGGAGGCGGCGCGGCGCCTCGCGAATTTCCTTGAGCGTGAGGAAATTTTTCGCCGCCGCCAATTGGTCGGCTGGCACGTCGGAATAGAGCAGCATCAGGAAGGGGTTCACCGCAACGCGGCCCTCGCCGGCGATGCGGGGAAGCTCCTGCGCGAGTTTGCGAAAAATCGCGCCAATCGCAAATGACGCGCCGCGCAGTGGCGAGCTCGCTCAAGCCTTCCAGCAGCGTCGGCCGCAAGGCGTAGGCGCGCTCGAACGAGGGCACCGCTTCGGCGTAGCGGCCGAGCTTGGTGAGCGCGAGACCACGATTGTAATGCGCCTGCGGCGAGTCGGGCTTGAGGCGGATCGCCTTGTCGAACAACTCGATCGCCTGTTCATGAAGGAACTGGCTGTCGCGCACGAGGCCAAGCAGGATCAGCACGTCGGCGTTGTTCGGTTCGGCGCGCAGAATCTTCCGGTAGAGGCGCGCGGCATCATCGAATTGCCCGCGCAACTGATGCTGGTAGCCGTCGTAGAGTAGCTGGGAAATCTGCGCCATCGGGCGTTCGTCTGGCCGGGCCGGGTTCGCGGGTCAAGCTTGGCCTGCCTGCGGAGCCGATGTCGTGTGGCATCCGATCTGGCGGGGAAATCGGGCAACCCCGCATCCGCGCGGCGCTCGGGACGCTGATTGTCGGAGAATCACCCTCGGCCGGCCCCGGCCGGGCGCCGCCGGAGTCGGCCTGCCGCGACTACCCGGCCCGGTGGTATGCCCGCACTCATTCGCCCCAGCAAGGCACCCAAAGCCCGGAAACCCCGATGCCACAAGGGCAGGCAGTGCGTGGTGTTTGTGCAACAGGTGGCTGAAAAGTGCGCTGAAGGGCGGGGGAAAAGGCCTTTCTGCGTTGATCGGCAAGGGTGGTCGAATAAGCTGCCCTCAGCGACAGGGGGGGAAACCCCGGGTCGTCCCTTCCAGTTTGGTGCTGGGGGTAGTCCGCAAGGGCAACCGACGCCAAACTCGGATGGTCACACGGGGAAATACGGGGGCCGACGTAAGACCGGAACCCGCTCCTCACAAGAGAGAGAACTTGGAGGTCTAACATGAAGATGGTGAAGAGCCTTCTCCTCGGCTCAGCGGCGGGTCTCGTCGCGATCGCGGGGGCGCAGGCAGCAGATCTTCCCGTAAAGGCCAAAGCGGTCGAATACGTGAAGGTATGCTCTGCGTACGGCGCGGGATTCTACTACATCCCGGGCACCGACATCTGCTTGCGTGTCGGCGGCTACGCCTTCATCGAATCGGGCTATAACGCCCGCGTCGGTGACGCGTACATTTACAACTACACGCTTGGCGCCGATCTGATCCTGAATCATGACGACAACCGGATCAACTTCCGTACCCGCGGCACGGTCATCCTCGACGCGCGCTCGCAGACTGCCATCGGCACCGTGCGCACCTACGTCGCGTTCGGCGCCGACTACAACAACAACCTGAACGGCGCCGTAGCCGGTGGCAACGTGACCGCCTATCTCGAGCGTGCGTTCATCCAGTTCGCCGGCTTCACGGTCGGTCAGGCCGCGTCGTTCTTCGATTTCGGCGCGTTCTACTCGATCTATGCTCTGTCGAGCATCGCCTGGAACTGGCAGCCGGTCTTCGCCTACACGGCGCAGTTCGGCAACGGCTTGTCGGCCACGATCTCGCTCGAGGACGGCCAGGCCTATCGCTCGAAGTTCCCGACGACTACGTGCAATGCTGTCAACACCGGTGTCTCAACGACGCTTACCGGTTATGGCGGTCAGACGGTACCTGACATCGTCGCCAACCTTCGCGTCGATCAGGCGTGGGGTTCCGCTCAGATCAGCGGCCTTGCGCACCACGTTAAGCTTCAATGAGGTCTTTGGCGCTTTCGGCGTCGGCGATACCTGGGGCTGGGCAGTGCTCGGCGGCATCGAGATCAAGACCCCGATGGTCTCTCCGGGCGACAGCATCATGCTGCAAGGCGTCTGTTCGAAGGGCGCGGTGGAATACGACGGGCATTTCCGCAAGCCCGCTCGCCATGGCTCAGGGCATCGGCCTCCGGAATACCTTGCGGTGTCGGACCTAGCTTCGATCTGTTTGACGGCGTTGCCTACGCCGGCGGATTGATCGAACTGACCACTGCTTGGTCGGTCAACTTGATGTTCCGCCACTTCTGGCAGCCGAACCTGCGTTCGGCCTTCTGGGTCGGCTACAATAAGGTGGAGAACGGTCCGACTGTGCTGTTGGCGCCTAACTTCCAGCCAGCCGATCTGAAGATCTGGCAGGCGGGCGGCAACGTCATCTGGTCGCCGGCTCCGACCCTCGATCTCAGCCTCGACGTGCTCTGGTCGCAAGGTTGAGACTGGAGCGTGCGGTGGTGCCCTTGCCGCTGTTACCTGCAGCCAAAGCGCGGACATCTGGTCGTTTTGGACCCGTTGGCGCCGGAACTTCTGATCCGGTACGCCTGACGAACCTAAAGAACCCCGGCGGGCAACCGCCGGGGTTTTTCCTTTATGAGGGGTCAGTTCTTGTCGCAGCTCGCCGCGAAATCGCGAATGCGCGCGACCGTCGCCCGGTCGGCGAGCAAGGGCGCGTGGCCCTGGCCCGGCACCTCGGCCAGCTCCATGTCGGGCCGGCGCTTCCGCATCTGCGCGACCGTCGCGAGCGAGAGCAAGTCCGAATGCTCGCCGCGGATCAGCATCAGGCGCGCCTGCGCGAGCCCGTCGAACAGGTGCCACATCTCCGGCGCCGGCACGGAAGCGTCGATGTCCTTGAGCCAGGTCGAAATTTTCGGGTCGTAATTGACCTCGATCCCGGCCGCGGTCTCGACGAAGCTGCGGCGCGCATAGAGGCGCCACTCGTCGTCGGACAGGCCGGGGAACTGGCTGCCCAGCGTGCGCTTCAGCACATTGGCCGCATCGGCCAGGGAGGCCGGCTTCGGCAGCTTGCCGACATAGCCCTTGATGCGCAGCAGCCCGGCCATGTCGAGCACCGGGCCGATGTCGTTCAGCACCGCGCCGGCGATCGCGCCTGGCTTGGCCGCGGTAAGCGCCATCGTGAGAATCCCGCCGCGCGAGGTGCCGACGAAAATCGCGCGCTCGATCCCGGCCGCGGTCAGCACGGCGAGCAGATCGGCGAGCTCGACCGGCACCGAATAGTTCGCCGGATTCGGATCGCGCTCCGACTTGCCGCGGCCGCGCGAGTTGAGCGCGAACACGCGCCGCGGCGCTTGCGCGTCGCCGGCCAGTGCCTGCATCACCTCGCGGAAGTCCTCGGCGGTGCGCGCGAGCCCGGGCAGGCAAAAGGCGGGCAGGCGCGCGGTCGCGCGCGGTCCGGCCGCGGCGACGTGCAGCCGGAGCCCGTCCGGGGCGGTGAAATAGAGGTCTTCGAATTGCATGAGGAGTTCCTACACGTCATCGCCGGGCTCGTCCCTGCACCTCTCCGCTGCGGGGAGAGGTCGGCGACGCCCGCGAAAGCGGGCGGAGCCGGGTGAGGGGCGTGGCCGCATGCGTTGCCCTCACCCGGCCTTCGCGTGCGAAGGCACCCTCCGAAGCGGGGAGATGGGATCAGTTCACTCGGCCCCGCGCCAGATCGGCATCGATCATCTGGACGTTCTTGCCGAAGCGGGCCTTGTAGACCTGCACATTCTCCATGATCCGCTGCACGTAATTGCGGGTCTCGGAGAACGGGATGCGCTCGACCCAGTCGATCGGGTCGACCTTGGCATCGCGCGGATCGCCGTAGCGGCCGATCCATTCGGCCACGCGCGAGCGGCCGGCATTATAGGCGGCGAAGGCGAGGATATAGGAGCCGCGATAGGTCTCCAGCAGATCGCCGAGCTCGGCGGCGCCGATCTGCACGTTGAAGGCCGGGTCGCCGATCAGCTTCTTGGCGTCGAAGGCGACGCCGTATTTCTTGGCGATGGCCTTGCCGGTCGGCGGCGTCACCTGCATCAGCCCGCGCGCGTCGGCCGGAGAAACGGCCTTGGGGTTGAAGGCGCTTTCCTGGCGCGCGATGGCGTAGACCAGCGCGCTGTCGATCGCGGGGCCGGCCGGCTTGAACGCCGGCATGCCGAAAATGGGGAAGGCGTGCGTGTCGATCGGCAGCCCGCGGGCGAACGCGGCCTTGGCGAGGAACACGAGGGAGCGCGCGTCCTGCGCCTGTTGCGGCAGCTCGGCGAGCAGCGTCGCGGTGGCGACGTCGCGCGCCCGTTCGGTGAGGTCGAGCAGCATGGAGAGCGCAAGCTCGGGCTCGCCGGCGGCATACAGCAGGCGGATGGCGCGCACCGGCTCCTGGCGCTCGAACTCGGCCCGCGCAGCGGCGCTCGGCACCGGCGGCGCGGAAACCGGGAGCTCCTTGTTGCCCATGCGGCTGCGGGCGATCTGGCCGTAATAGGCATAGACGTGGCGCGCGGCGCGGTCGTATTCGGCGAGCGCCGCGACGCGGTCGCCGGCGGCTTCGAGCGCACGGCCGTGCCAATAGTGGCCGCGCGCGATCGAGGTCGGGTGGGACGAGAGCTTGGGGATCGCGGCGAAATGGCGTGCCGCGGCGGCGGGATCCTTGAGAAAGCGCAACGCGATCCAGCCGGCGGTGAACTCGCGCTCGATCTGGAAATTCTCCTTGTCGGGCATCGCCGCCTGGCTCGCGATGCGGTAGGCGGTGCGGGCGTCGTCCTGCTCCAGGAGCTTGCGCGCGAGCAGCCGGCGCTGGACCCACCACTCGTCGGTATCGATCAGCGCTTTCGGGTCGCGCGGCGCCGCGAGCAGGAGCTTGGCGGCGCCGGCGTAATCCTCCTTGCGGCGAAGCAACTGGATGCGCGCGAAGATATAGCCCGGCTCGTTGCGCAACACCGCCGGCACCGCGTCCAAGAGCTTGCCGGCATTGGCGGCCTTGCGGACCACCGCGGCGCGCGCCTTGCCGTAGGCGGTGAGCTCCGGCCCGCCGAACGTCGGCGGCGCGCAGGCCGGGCTCGTGCTTCCCCTGGTAGAAAAAGCGGTCGGCGCGCGCCTTGTGGTCGGCGCGGGTCAGCACGCCGGGGAATTCCTTGAGCGTCTCCGTTTCGATGTCCTTGGAAAGCTCGTCCCCCTGCCAGGCTTCGCGCACCAGCGCATGGGCGCCGTTCTTGTCACCGGCCGCGAGCAGCGCGCGGGCGAGCGCGAGCTTGCCTTCGCCGGAGACCGGCTTCTCGCGGCCGAAGAAGGCGCGGACCGTCGCCGCGTCGCGCTTCTCGTCATAGAGCAGCCGCTCGGCGCGGCGGCGGATCAGGCTCTGGCTCGGCCAGTTCAGCCGCTCACGCAGGAACGCGTTGATGCTTCTCGAAGCCCATGTCCTTGGGCGTGAGCCGGATCGCGGCCCATTGTACCAGCGCGCGGGCGGCGAGATCCCGCATCTTGTCCGCGAGCGCCTGGGCCTTGGGGGCATCGCCGGCCCGCAAGAAGTCGAGCGCCTGCTTGATCGAGGCCGCATCGTCGTCTCTGCGCCGGCGCAGGCGCAGGCGCGGCCGCGACCAGCGCGGCGGCAAGCAAAGCGATCGCGAGAGGCCTCGGTCCCATGGCGGCAGAATCACCCCAATTGCGGCATCCTATGGCCCGGCAGGGGTTAAGCTTCAATTTCCGTGATGGATCGGGGGCTTCCGCGCCCCCCGGTTCCGCGCTAATCGTGGTCACGATCAGGAGAGCAGGATGTTCCGGGGCTCATTTACCGCGCTGGTGACGCCGTTCAAGAACGGCGGACTCGACGAGCGCGCGTTCCGCGAGCTGGTGGACTGGCAGATCGCCGAGGGCACCGACGGGCTGGTGCCGGTCGGCACCACCGGCGAGAGCCCGACGCTCACCCACGAGGAGCACCACCACGTGGTCGAATGGTGCGTGCAGCAGGCCAAGGGCCGGGTGCCGGTGATCGCGGGCGCCGGCTCCAATTGCACCGCCGAGGCGGTGAGCCTGGCCAAGCACGCGGAGAAGGCGGGCGCCGACGCGGTGCTGGTGGTCGCACCCTATTATAACAAGCCGGGACAAGAAGGGATTTATCGCCACTACAAGGCGATCAACGACGCCATCGGAATTCCGATCTTCATCTACAACATTCCGGCACGCTCGGTGATCGACGTGTCGGTCGAGACCATGAAGCGTCTCTCGGAGCTGAAGAACATCAAGGGCGTGAAGGACGCGACGGCGAATTTGGCGCGCGTGAGCCTGCAGCGCCAGGCCTGTGGACCCGACTTCATCCAGTTCTCCGGCGAGGATCCGACGGCGCTCGGCTTCAACGCGCAGGGCGGCGTCGGCTGCATCTCGGTTACTTCGAACGTGGCGCCGCGGCTGTGCGGCGAGTTCCAGGATGCCTCGCTGGCCGGCAACTATGCCGCGGCACTGAAGTTGCAAGACCGGCTGCTGCCGCTGCACCTGGCTCTGTTCATCGAGAACAGTCCGGCGCCGACGAAGTATGCGCTCTCGCTCTTGGGCAAGTGTTCCGATGCGGTGCGGCTGCCGCTCGGTCCGCTGTCGGAGAACGGCAAGCGCGTGGTGCGCGAAGCGATGGTGCACGCGGGCCTGCTCAACGCCTGAGGCGCGGATGCGTCGCGGCCTCGACCATGGCAGAGAAAGAGCCCGATAACCGGCGTGTCGTCGCGCAGAACCGCAAGGCGCGCTTCAATTTTCACATCGGCGAGACGTTCGAGGCCGGGATCGCGCTTACCGGCAGCGAGGTGAAATCGCTGCGCTCGGGCAAGGCGACGATCGCGGAGTCCTACGCCGACGCGCGGGCGGGCGAGATCTGGCTGGTCAACGCCAACATCCCCGAATATGCGCAGGCCGGTCCCTTCACGCATACACCGAAGCGGCCGCGCAAGCTTCTCCTGCACCAGCGCCAGATCAATCGCCTGGTCGGCGCGGTCGAGCGCGAGGGCATGACCATCGTGCCGCTCAAGCTCTATTTCAACAAGCGCGGCCGGGCCAAGGTCGAGATCGCGCTGGCGCGCGGCAAGAAGCTGCACGACAAGCGCGACACCGAGAAGAAGCGCGACTGGCAGCGCGAGCGCGGGCGCCTGATGCGGCAGAAGGATTGAACGTGGCGGTGCTGCACGATCCGACATTGTTGCCCGAGAGACCTGCCGGTGCCGCAGGACGACGGCGCCGCACGTCACTTGCGGGGCATGCGCCTGCCGGACTTGGCGCTGTCCGCGACCGATGGAAGTGCAGTCAATCTCGCGAAGCTGCAGCGGCCGCAGCGTCGTCTACGCCTATCCGCGCACCGGACGGCCGGGCGCGCAATTACCGACCGGCTGGGACGCGATACCGGGCGCGCGCGGCTGCACGCCGCAGTCGTGCGGGTTCCGCGACCATTTCGCCGAGCTGCGCAAGGCCGGCGTCGCGCACCTGTTCGGGCTCTCGACGCAGGACACGGCCTATCAGCGCGAAGCGGCGGAGCGGCTGCATCTGCCGTTCGCGCTTCTGTCCGACGAAAAGCTCGCGCTCACGCGCGCCTTGCGGCTGCCGACCTTCGAGGTCGACGGCATGACGCTGTTGAAGCGTCTCACGCTGGTGATCGACGCGGGCACGATCGCGCACGCGCTCTACCCGGTATTTCCGCCCGACCAGAGCGCCGCGGATACGCTGGCGTGGCTATCCGGCCATCCGCGCCCGCGGATGGACGCTCCAGCTTAATCCTGATGCCGACTCTGTATCTGGTGCGGCACGGCCGCGCCGCCGCCGGCTGGGATCGCGACCTCGACCCCGGCCTCGATGCGTTCGGGTGCGAGCAGGCGCGCGGCCTTGTGCAACAGCTCGCTTCGCTCGCACCGGCGGATATGATCGTGAGCCCATTGGCGCGCACGCGCGAGACGGCCGCGCCGCTTGCGGCGGCGTGGCAAGTCGAGCCGCGGATCGAGCCGCGGGTCGCGGAAATCCCTTCGCCCGTGAGCGGGCTCAAGGAGCGCGGACTGTGGCTCCGCGAAATCGCTACCCGCGCCTGGCCGCAACTGGATGAGCCGTTGCGGCAATGGCGCGGCCACGTGCTGGCAGCCCTTACTGAGCGGGACCGGGATGCAGTGGTGGTCACCCACTATATTGCTATCAACATTGCCGTTGGCGCGGCCGTCGGCGACGACCGCGTCGTTAATTTTCACCCGGATCATTGCTCGGTGACGGTCTTGCGATCCACCGGAGGCCGACTCGAGCTCGTTCGCCGCGGGGCGGAGGCGACGACGCGGGTATTGTGAGCGTGGATCTACTTCGCCAGGTGAGCGCGCACGTTCGCGAACACGGCGCCGAACATTTTGGGCGTCAGCCGGCCGGTATGGGTGTTCAGCGGCGAGCAGTGGAAGCTGTCGAACAAGGTGAGCCGGCCAAGCTCATGCACCGCGCCGTGGGCGAAGGGCATGTCCGGCGCGCTTGGCTGTCGAGCGCCAGCAGCACCGCATCATGGGCGATGCGGCCCAGTGCGACGACCGCCGCGAGCTTCGGCATGCCGGTTGATGGTCGCGGTGAGGAACTGGTTGCAGGTGCGGATTTCGCCGCTGGTCGGCTTGTTCTCCGGCGGCACGCAGCTCACCGCATTGGCGATGCGCGCATCCACGAGCTCGAGCCCGTCGTCGGGCCGCGCGTCATAGCTGCCGCGCGCGAAGCCGGACTTGATCAGCGTCTCGTATAAAAGCGTGCCCGAATAGTCGCCGGTGAACGGGCGGCCGGTGCGATTGGCGCCGCGCAGGCCGGGCGCCAGTCCGACGATCAAGAGCCGCGCCTCGCGCGCGCCGAAGCTCGCGACCGGCGCGTTGTGCCAATCGGGCTGCGCCTTGCGGCTCTGTTTCCTGAACGCGACGAGGCGCGGGCAGAGCGGGCAATCGCGGCCCGGCTCGGCCGCGCTCGCCACGGATCAGGCCTCTTCCGGATCCGGCTCGAAGGCGCGGGCAGGGGTTGTGACCCCGCGCTGGATGAATCCCGGCATCTGGTTGCCGACGCGGTCCTCGCGCGGTCCGCGCGCTTCGCGCGCAGCCTCGCGCGCGGCGCGCTCGGCCGGATCGCGGCCGACCTTGTCGTGCAGATCGGCGAGATCGATGAACACGTCGGCCTGGCGGCGCAATTCGTCGGCCACCATGGGCGGCTGGGTCGAGATCGTGGAAATTACGGTCACGCGCACGCCGCGGCGCTGCACGGCTTCGACCAGCGGGCGGAAGTCGCCGTCGCCGGAGAACAGCACGATCTGATCGACATGCGGGGCGAGCTCCATCATGTCGACCGCGAGCTCGATGTCCATGTTGCCCTTGATCTTGCGGCGGCCGGTGGAGTCGGTGAACTCCTTGGCCGGCTTGGTCACGACCGCGTAGCCGTTATAGTCGAGCCAATCGAGCAGCGGGCGGATGGAGGAATATTCCTGATCCTCGATCAGCGCGGTGTAATAGAAGGCGCGCACGAGGGTGCCGCGGCTCTGAAACTCCTTCAGCAGCCGCTTGTAGTCGATGTCGAAGCCGAGGCCCTTGGTGGTGGCGTAGAGGTTGGCGCCGTCGATAAAGAGAGCGATTTTGTCGGTGATTGGCATGGCAAATCTCGAAATAAGGGGTTGGCGAAAGCATCACGTGGCAGTTTCCAAATAGCCCGGAAACTTCGGTTTCCCTAGCAAACCTTCGCAGCAAAACCAAGGCACGCGGAAATTGTCCCCTGCGGTGTTGCGTCGCGGCGTTGCGTACGCTATACGCCGCGCACTCCCGCATTACCCCGGCCCGGAGATTCAACATGGCGCGCGTTACCGTCGAAGACTGCGTCGACAAGGTCGAGAACCGCTTCGACCTGGTGCTCCTGGCGAGCCACCGCGCGCGCATGATTTCGGCCGGTTCGCCGATCACCATCGACCGCGACAACGACAAGAACCCGGTCGTGGCGCTGCGTGAGATCGCCGACCAGACGGTGCAGCCGCAGGACCTCAAGGAAGAGCTGATCCACTCGCTGCAGAAGTTCACCGAGGTGGACGAGCCGGAGCCCGAGGCGGTGCCGCTGATCGCGGGCGCCGGTACGGGCAAGGAATCGGAGGACGCCCCGGTGCAGATGGACCGCATGACCGAGGAGGAGCTGCTCGCCGGCCTGCAGGGCCTGGTTCCGCCGGAGCAGGTCCCGGAGGACGACTCGGAAATCCCCGTCTGAGCGCGGCATAGCCCAATGAATTCGCGGCCCGGCCTCAAGTGCCGGGCCGTTTCGTTTCGGGGGCCGGTGCGGGTCCGCTCTTGCGACAGACGGGCCGCGCAATGATATTTTGCGGGCGACCTGCCGCGCTTCCGCTGCCGAGTCGTCGGCAGGGCGCGGCAACGGTCCTTGATCGGGCAGGGAATTTGGGCCCCTTGGCGACGATGCGACAGTACGAGCTGGTGGAGCGGGTGCGCCGCTACAATCCGCACGCGGACGAGGCGTTGCTCAACCGCGCCTATGTCTACGCCATGAAGGCGCACGGCAAGCAGAAGCGCGCCTCGGGCGATCCGTATTTTTCGCATCCGCTGGAAGTCGCCGGCATCCTCACCGACCTCAAGCTCGACGACGCCACGATCATCGCCGCGCTGCTGCACGATACCATCGAAGATACGCGCGCGACGCGGGCGCAGATCGAGAAGCAATTCGGCAAGGAGATCGCCGGGCTGGTCGAGGGCCTCACCAAGCTCAAGAAGCTCGATCTGGTTTCCAAGCGCGCGGAGCAGGCGGAAAATCTCAGGAAGCTCCTGCTCGCCATCGCCGACGACGTGCGCGTGCTCCTGGTCAAGCTCGCCGACCGGCTGCACAACATGCGCACGCTCAAGTTCATGCCGGAGGACAAGCGCAAGCGCATCGCCGAGGAAACGCTCGACATTTATGCGCCGCTCGCCGGCCGCATGGGCATGCACGAGATGCGCGAGGAGCTGGAGGACCTTGCTTTCCGCCAGATTACTCCGGACGCCTATCGCTCGATCGAACAACGGCTCGCCGGCATGCGCGAGAAGGACAAGGGCCTGATCGCCGAGATCGAGCAGGAGCTGACCGACGCGCTGGCCGCGCGCAAGATCAGGGCGCGGGTCCGCGGGCGCGAGAAGCGGGCCTACTCGATCTGGCGGAAGATGCAGCGCAAGGCCATCGGCTTCGAGCAGCTCTCCGACATCTACGGCTTTCGCGTGGTGCTCGGCTCGATCGAGGATTGCTATCGCGCGATCGGGGTCGTGCACACCAAGTGGCCGGTCGTGCCGGGCCGCTTCAAGGATTATATTTCGACGCCGAAGCAGAACGATTATCGCTCGATTCACACGACCGTGGTCGGCCCCGGCCGCCAGCGGGTCGAGCTGCAGATCCGCACCCGCGGCATGGAAGAGATCGCGGAGTACGGCATCGCGGCGCACGCGCTGTACAAGGACAGCGAGAGCACGCCGACCGAAATGCTGTCGCGCGATTCAAGCGCCTATGCGTGGCTGCGGCATACCATCGAATTGCTCGCCGAGGGTTCCAACCCGGAGGAGTTCCTCGAACACACCAAGCTCGAGCTGTTCCACGACCAGGTGTTCTGCTTCACGCCCAAGGGCCGGTTGATCGCGCTGCCGCGCAAGGCGACGCCGATCGATTTCGCCTATGCGGTGCACACCGACGTCGGCAATTCGGCGGTCGGCTGCAAGATCAACGGCAAGACCGCGCCGCTGGTGTCGGAGCTGGTCACCGGCGACGAGGTCGAGATCGTCACGGCGACCGGGCAGTCGCCGCCGGCGGCCTGGGAGTCCGTCGTGGTCACCGGCAAGGCGCGCGCCGCGATCCGCCGCTCGACGCGCGCGGCGGTGCGCGCGCAATATGCCGGGCTCGGCCGCAAGATGGTGGAACGCGCCTTCGCCCGCGCCGAGAAGCCGTTCTCCGACGACCGGCTCAGCGGAGCGGTGGCGCGACTGGCGCGCGCGTCGGCCGAGGACGTGTTCTCCGCGGTCGGCCGCGGCGACATCCGCGCCGACGACGTGGTCAAGGCGCTGAACCCGGATTGGCGCGGCGAGCGCCCGCTGCCCAAGCCGGCGCCGCGCGGCGAAGGCTGGTTCGGGTTGCGGCGCGCGGCGAACCTGCGCTTCCGCATTCCCGGATTCGGCGGCGGCGCCAACGCGGCGGAGCCCGAGGATTCGATTCCGATCCGCGGCATGAACTCCGATCTGCCGGTGCACTTCGCGCCGGACGGAGGCGCGGTGCCCGGCGACCGCATCGTCGGCATCGTAACACCGGGCGAGGGGATCACGATCTATCCGATCCAGTCGCCGGCGCTCAAGGCATTCGACGACCAGCCCGAGCGCTGGCTCGACGTGCGCTGGGACATCGACGAAGGAACGACCCAGCGCTTCCCGGCGCGGATCGCGGTGAATTCGGCGAACGCACCCGGCTCGCTCGCCCAGGTGGCGCAGGTGATCGCCGAGCATGGCGGCAATATCGACAATATCCGCATGGCGCGGCGCTCGCCCGACTTCACGGAAATCCTGATCGACGTCGAGGTCTATGACGTGAAGCACCTCAATGCCATCATCGCCCAATTGCGCGCGAAACCGATCGTGTCCGAAGCCGCGCGCGTGAACGGATGAGCGGAAAGCCGATCCCATGAGCGAAATGGTGCGTCCGATCCGTCTCGGCGTGAACGTCGATCACGTCGCCACCATCAGGAACGCGCGCGGCGGGCGTTTGCCGGATCCGGTTCGCGCGGCCAAGGCGGCGATCGCGGCCGGCGCCGACGGCATCACCGCGCACCTGCGCGAGGACCGGCGCCACATCACCGACGACGATATCGCGCGCCTCAAGGCCGAGATCGACAAGCCGCTCAATTTCGAAATGGCGGCGACCGAGGAAATGTTGCGCATCGCGCTTACGACGCGGCCGCATGCGGCCTGCCTGGTTCCGGAAAAACGCACCGAGCGCACCACCGAAGGCGGCCTCGACGTGGCGCGGCAGCACAATTTGCTGGCGCCGGTGGTCGGCCAGCTCAATGGCGCCGGGATTCGTGTTTCATTGTTCATAGCGGCCGATCCGCAACAGATCGAGGCGGCCGCCCGCATCGGCGCGCCGGTGATCGAGATTCATACCGGGGCCTGGTGCGAGGCGCTGACCCAGGCCAATGCCGCCGAAGCGGCCGTGGAATGGGAGCGCATTCGCCAAGGCGCCAGGCTGGCGCAGAAAGCGGGGCTGGAGGTCCACGCCGGCCACGGGCTCGATTTTGCCACCGCGGAAACGATCTCGGCGCTGCCCGAGATCATGGAGCTCAATATCGGCCATTTCCTGGTGGGCGAGGCGCTGTTCGTCGGCTTCGAGCAGGCGGTCGCGACGATGCGCGCGGCGATGGCAACGGGACGCAGCCGCGTGGAGCGGGCCGCATGATCATCGGCATCGGCTCCGACGTCACCGATATCCGCCGCATCGAGAAAGTGATCGGCCGCCACGGCGAGCGCTTCCTCGCGCGCATTTTCACCGATGCGGAGCGCTCGCGCGCCGAGCGCCGCGCCAACGCGTCGGCGACCTATGCCAAGCGCTTCGCGGCGAAAGAGGCCTGCGCCAAGGCGCTGGGGACCGGCATGCGCAAGGGCGTCTGGTGGCGCGACATGGGCGTGGTGAATTTGGCTTCGGGCCAGCCCACCATGAAACTTACCGGCGGCGCGCTGAAGCGGCTGCAGGCGATCACGCCCGCCGGCTGCGCGGCGAAGATCGATCTCACCATCACCGACGAATGGCCCATGGCGCAGGCCTTCGTGCTGATCTCGGCGGTGAAGAACGGGACCTGAGTTGCATTGCCTGGGCTGCGCCGCCCGTCTATACGGGCGGACCGCGGGGCGGCGGACCCAAAGGGTTTCATGAGCACAATGGCCAACGGCAAGAAGAAGGAAAGCGGCTTCGTCGAGACCGTGCGCGTGATTTTTCATGCGCTGCTCATCGCGCTGGTGATCCGCACCTTTCTGTTCCAGCCCTTCAACATTCCCTCGGGCTCGATGAAGAATACGCTGCAGGTCGGCGATTATCTGTTCGTTTCGAAATATTCCTACGGCTTCAGCCGCTTCTCGGTCCCGTTCTCGCCCAACCTGTTCACGGGCCGCATCTGGGGCGCCGAGCCGCAGCGCGGCGACGTCGTGGTGTTCAAGCTGCCCAAGGACGAATCCACCGACTACATCAAGCGCGTGATCGGCCTGCCCGGCGACCGCATCCAGATGATCGACGGCGTGCTGCAGATCAACGGCCGCGCGGTGCCGAAAGTGCGGATCGAGGATGCGATCTCCGAGGAGCCCGACGGCCGCCGCGTGCGCGTGAAGCGCTACCGCGAGACGCTGCCGAACGGCGTGGTCTACGAGGTGCTCGATCTGGTCGACAACGGCTTCTACGACAACACGCCGGTCTATACGGTGCCGGCCGGCCACTTTTTCATGATGGGCGACAACCGCGACAACTCGACCGACAGCCGCGTGCTCTCCCAGGTCGGCTACGTGCCCTACGACAACCTGATCGGCCGCGCCCAAATCCTGTTCTTCTCGATCGAGGAAGGCACCCACGCCTGGGAGCTCTGGGCCTGGCCCTGGAGCGTGCGCTGGGGCCGGATTTTCTCGCTGGTGCGATGAAGCGCAAGAAGCCCGCGCTCTCCGCGCTCGAAGAGCGGCTCGGCTACCGCTTCGCCGACAAGGCGATGCTCGAGCTTGCGATCACCCACATGACGGCGGCCAAGCCCAGGATCAAGGGCGGCGGTCACTATCAGCGGCTCGAATTCCTCGGCGATCATGTGCTGGGGCTCGCCATTTCGGAGCTTCTGTTCCGCGAATTCCGCGCGCCACCGAGGGCGAGCTTTCGCGGCGGCTTTCGGCGCTGGTGCGCAAGGAGACCTGCGCGGAAATCGCGATCGCGCTCGATCTCGGGGCGCACATCAAGCTCGGCACCAGCGAGGCCCAATCGGGCGGACGGAAGAAGCAGACGATTCTGGGCGACATCTGCGAATCGGTGCTCGGCGCCATGTTTCTCGACGGCGGCTACGAAGCCGCGCGCGACATGATCGAGCGGCACTGGGGCGACCGCCTGCATATGTCGAAGAAGTTGCTGCGCGATGCCAAGACCATGTTGCAGGAATGGGCGCAGGCGCGCAGCCTGCCGCCGCCGATCTATCGCATCGTGGATCGCCGCGGGCCCGACCACAAACCGGAATTTCTCATCAGCGTGGAATTGCCGGGCTTCAAGGACGCGGAAGGCTCGGGCAACTCGAAGCGCACCGCGGAACAAGCCGCGGCGGCCGTCATGCTCGCGCGCCAGGGCGTGGTGCTCGAGGATGCCTGACGCCGCGGAAAAGACGGCTGCGACGCGCTGCGGTTTCGTGGCGATCGTCGGCGCGCCGAACGTGGGCAAGTCGACGCTGGTGAACGCGCTGGTCGGCGCCAAGGTGTCGATCGTCAGTCCCAAGGTGCAGACCACGCGCATGCGGGTGCGCGGGATCGCGATGGTCAATCAGTCGCAGATCATCTTCGTGGATACGCCGGGCATTTTCGCGCCGCGCCGCCGGCTCGACCGCGCCATGGTCGCCGCGGCCTGGAGCGGGGCGGGGGACGCGGACCTGGTGGCGCTGGTGGTCGACGCGACGCGCGGCATGGACGAGGAGACGGTCGCGATCGCCGGGCGGCTGGGTACCGCCAAGGCGAAAAAGCTGTTGATTATCAACAAGATCGACCTGGTGAAGCGGGACACGCTGCTGGCGCTGGTCGCCGAAGCCAACGCGCTCACGCCGTTCGAGCGCACGTTCATGGTCGCCGCGAGCAAGGGCGACGGGGTCGCCGACGTGCGCGACTACATCGCCGGCGCCGTTGCCGAGGGGCCCTGGCTGTTTCCGGCCGACGAGCTTTCCGATCTGTCCGATCGGGTGATGGCCGCCGAGGTCACGCGCGAAAAAATGTTTCTCAAGCTGCACGACGAATTGCCGTATCAATCGACGGTCGAGACCGATTCGTGGAAGGAGCTGGCGAATGGCTCGGTGCGCGTCGAGCAGACCGCGTTCGTCGAGCGCGAAAGCCAGCGCAAGATCGTGCTCGGCGAGGGCGGCAGCATGATCAAGGCGATCTCGATGGCGGCGCGCAAGGAACTTTCGGAAATGCTCGGCAAGCCGGTGCATCTGTTCCTGCACGTGAAGGTGCGCGGCGATTGGGAGAACGACCCGGAGCGCTATCGGACCATGGGACTGGAGTTTCCGAAGGAGTAGAGCCAATCGCACTCGGGCGGCATGCAATTCCGCGTCATGGCCGTGCTTGTCACGGCCATCCACGTCTTGCCGTGCGAAAAAGAAAGTCGAGGATGGCCGGAACAAGTCAGGCCATGACGAGTTCGGGAATCGAGTGATCGTCGATGGAATGGACCGACGAAGGGATCATTCTCGGCAGCCGCCGCCACGGCGAGGCGCATGCGGTGGTGGAACTGATGACCGCGGCGCACGGCCGCCATCTCGGGCTGGTGCGCGGCGGCGGCTCGCGCAAGGTCACGCCGCTCCTGCAAGCCGGCAACAGCGTGCGCGCGGTGTGGCGCGCAAGGCTGCACGAGCATCTCGGCAGCTATGTGCTGGAAGCCACGCAAATCCGGACCGACCGGCTCATGGGTTCGGCGGCGGCGAGCTACGGAATGCAGACCATCGCCGCGCATCTGCGGCTGTTGCCCGAGCGCGACCCGCATCTCGGCCTGCACCGCGCGCTCGAGATGATCCTCGATCACCTCGACGCTCCCGCGGTGGCGGGCGCGCTGTTCGTGCGCTTCGAGCTGGCGCTGCTCGCCGAGCTCGGCTTCGGGCTCGATCTCGAAACCTGCGCCGCGACCGGAATGAGCGCGGACCTGATTTACGTCTCGCCGAAATCGGGCCGCGCCGTTTCGCGCGGCGCCGGCGAGCAATGGAAGGAACAGCTGCTGCCGCTGCCCGCGTTCCTGATCGGGGGCCGGGAGTCGGCGAGTGCCGCCGAAATCGACGCCGGCTTCGCGCTCACCGGCTTCTTCCTCGAGCGGCGGGTGTTGGAGCCGCGCGGGCTGGAAATGCCCGGCTCGCGCATGGCGCTGTTGGCCGCGCTGGCGCGGGCGGCCGCGGCGTAATTTTTTCACCTCCCCCTTGCAGGGGAGGTCGGCGACGCCCGCGAATGCGGGCGGAGCCGGAGGGGGTGCGATATTCGAAATTGGAATTACCCCCACCCCGGCGTTCGCCCCGGATCAGATCCGGGGCTCGCCATAGTCGATGCTTCGCATCGGCGTTTTCTTGGCGTTAAGAACGGCGGCCGAAGGCCGCCTATGCCCTCCCCGCAAGGGGGAGGGTGAAGAGTCGAGCGCCCTTGTTCCCACTAAGTCCTTGGTCTACCGGTGATTCATGGGCAAGCGGGTGATTCCCCCGGGCGACCGGGGCATCGAGGAGATCGATCTGCGCGAGGCGCTCGAGGAGCGCTATCTCGCCTACGCGCTCTCCACCATCATGGGCCGCGCGCTGCCCGACGCGCGCGACGGCCTGAAGCCCGTTCACCGGCGCATCCTCTACGGCATGCGCGTGCTGCGGCTCGATCCGGGCTCCACCTTCAAGAAATCGGCCAAGATCGTCGGCGACGTGATGGGCAATTTCCATCCGCACGGCGACCAGGCGATCTACGACGCGCTGGTGCGGCTGGCGCAGGATTTTTCCTCGCGCTATCCGCTGGTCGACGGGCAGGGCAATTTCGGCAATATCGACGGCGATAGCGCCGCCGCGTATCGGTACACCGAAGCGCGCATGACCGATGTCGCCCGCCTGCTGGTCGACGGCATCGACGAGGACGCGGTCGACTTCCGGCCGAACTATGACGGCCAGTCGACCGAACCGGTGGTGTTGCCGGCGGCGTTTCCCAATCTGCTGGCCAACGGCTCGACCGGCATCGCGGTCGGCATGGCGACCTCGATCCCGCCGCACAATGTCGCCGAGCTGTGCGACGCGGCGTTGAAACTGATCGAGAAGCCCGGCGCGAAAACCCGCGAGCTCTTGAAATTCGTCAAAGGCCCGGACTTCCCGACCGGCGGCATCATCGTCGAGGACGGCACGCTGCAACGAAGCCTATGCCACCGGCCGCGGCTCGTTCCGCGTGCGCGCGCGCTGGACCAAGGAGGACACCGGCCACGGCACCTGGGTCGTGGTGGTGACCGAGATCCCTTATCTGGTGCAGAAGTCGCGGCTGATCGAGAAGATCGCCGAGCTCTTGACCGAGAAGAAGCTGCCGCTACTGGCCGACGTGCGCGACGAGTTCGACCGAAGAAGTGCGGGTGGTGCTCGAGCCGCGCTCGCGCAACGTCGATCCGCACATTTTGATGGAGTCGCTGTTCAAGCTCACGGAGCTGGAGAACCGCTTCCCGCTGAACCTGAATGTGCTCATGAAGGGCCAGGTGCCCCGGGTCGTGGGCCTCGCCGAGGTGCTGAAGGAGTGGCTCGACCATCGCCGCGAGGTGCTGGTGCGGCGCTCCAAGTTCCGGCTCGGCCAGATCGATCATCGGCTCGAAGTGCTCGGCGGCCTGCTGATCGCGTACCTGAATATCGACGCGGTGATCCGCATCATCCGCAAGGAAGACGAGCCGAAGCCCGTCCTGATGAAGCGCTTCAAGCTCTGCGACGTGCAGGCCGACGCGATCCTCAACATGCGGCTGCGCAATCTGCGCCGCCTCGAAGAGATCGAGATCAAGGGCGAGCACAAGGAGCTGACGGCCGAGCGCATCGCGCTGAAGAAGCTGCTCGGCTCGCCGGCGCAGCAATGGAAGAAGGTCGGCGACCAGGTGAAGGAGGTGCGCGAGAAGTACGGACCGAAGACGCCGCTCGGCAAGCGGCGCACCGGCTTCTCGGAAGCGCCGGTGCACGACGAGGAAGCCTTCCAGGAGGCGATGACGGTCAAGGAGCCGATCACGGTCGTCATCTCCGAGAAGGGCTGGATCCGCGCCTTGCGCGGCCACGTGACCGACACCGCCGGACTCACCTTCAAGGACGACGACAAGCTCAAGTTCTTCTTCCCGGCGGAGACGACCTCGAAGATTCTCGTGTTCGCCACCAATGGCCGCTTCTACACGCTCGACGGATCGAAGCTGCCGGGCGGGCGCGGCCATGGCGAGCCGATCCGGCTCTATGCCGAGATGGAGCAGGAGACCGACATCGTGACGGCGCTGAACTACGCGGGCGGGCGGAAATTTCTGATCGCGTCGGCCACCGGCCGCGGCTTTATCGTCAAGGAAGACGATTGCCTGGCCACCACGCGCAAGGGCAAGCAGGTGTTGAACGTTAAAATGCCCGACGAGGCGCGCGCCATGGCGCTGATCGGCAAGGAGCACGATACATTGGCTTCGATCGGCGAGAACCGGAAGATGGTGCTGTTCGCGCTCGATCAATTGCCGGAGATGACGCGCGGCGCCGGCGTGCGGCTGCAGCGCTTCAAGGACGGCGGGCTCTCCGACGTCAAGACGTTCGCGCTCGACGAGGGGCTCACCGTCGTCGACTCGGCCGAGCGCAACTTCAATTTCCCGGAGAAGGAACTGCGCGACTGGCGCGGCAAGCGGGCCGACGCGGGACGACTGGCGCCGCGCGGCTTCCCGAAATCGAACAAGTTCGGCTGAGCGCGCGAATGTTCCGCAACGACGCAACCCATTGGGGCTGGCCGGCCAAGACGCTGCATTGGCTCGGCGCGATCCTGATCCTCGCGCTGCTGGCGCACGGCTGGTGGATGACGCATTCGGCGCCGCGGGCCGACCGGCTGGCGCATTACGTGTGGCACGCCTCGATCGGCTACGATTTTCTCGCGCTCCTGGTGCTGCGGCTGTTGTGGCGCTGGATGAATCCGGTGCCGGCGCTGCCGCAGGGCTCGTTGCCCTGGGAGCGGGCGGCCGCATGGACCGGCCATTTCGCGCTCTATGTCCTGATGTTCGCTTCGGCCTTGACCGGCTGGGCGCTGGCCGGGACGTTCCGCGCGCCGATGAACGAGGCGCTATTCGGACTCGTGCGGGTGCCGGCGATCACCGCGGGCGGCAATCCCGTCATGCACGATCTGTACGAAAAATCGCACGAGATGCTTTCCTATCTGCTCGCTGTACTCGTCGTCGTGCATATCGTCGGCGCGCTGCGCCACCATTTCGTCAAGCGAAACGACGTGTTGCGGCGAATCTTCTTGGACTAGAGCGAACGAAAATGGGCGGCGCCGGGCGCCGCCCATGTTGTCGTGGCTCAGCGCTTAGCGGATTTCGCGCCGACTCTCGCGCCGCGTATGCACGCGGCTGTCGCGCTCGCCGTGCCAGCCGAGACCGCGGCGAAGGCGGTAGCCGCAGCGATAGAAGCCGGGGCCGCGCCAGCCGTCGAGATAGAAGCAGTACTGCTGCACGTTCTGGGTCACTTGGATGCCGTCTACCGCAAGCTGGGTGCCGCGGAGCGCATTGAGCGGGCTCGCCTGGGCGCTGCCGGCCGCAAGCACGAGCGCGGCGGCGGCGAGCGCGAGTTGGATACGACGCATTTTCTTCTCCTTGATTTGTGAATCGCGATGCCAATCTAGGCTTGCAATTGCGAACGGGGCATGGCCGGGACGTTCACCCGGCGTTCATCCGTTCAGCAAGAATGCGGCGAAATCTTCAAAGAGTCGTAACACCGAGTTCGGCGGCGAGCTTGTTGAGGTCGGCGAGCAGGCCGTCGCCGACCGGAACGCCGTCGTTGCGCCGCCGCTCGGCCATGCGCCGCTCGGGCTCGCCGGGCGCGAGCGGCGGGCGCGCCGGATCGGCGGGCTCCTGCGCGTGCACGTCGCGGACGAAAAGGTCGATCTGCGCGCGGAACAATTTCGGATCGACGAAGCGGCCGATATCGAGCGCCAGCATGAAGTGGCCGAGGTTGCGCGGCTTGTCGAGCTCGCCGTACATCTTGGTGACGTACGTGCCGAACGGCACGCCCATCAGGTGCGCGCAGAGAATTTCGATGATGGTGGCGAGCGCGTAGCCCTTCGGCCCGGCCATGGGCGCGAGCCCGGTGACCTTGCTCGGATCGGTGGTCGGCTTGCCGGCCGCGTCGATGCCCCAGTCGGGCGGGATCGGCTTTCCTTCCTGCTTGGCGACCAGCACCTTGCCGAGCGCGATGTTGGTGGTCGCCATGTCGATGATGACCGGCGGCTCGTCGCCGCCGGGCGCGCCGAAGGCGAGCGGGTTCGAGCCGAGAAAAATCTTCTTCATCCCGGTCGGCACCATGATCGGGTCGGTGTGGGTCATGGCGATGCCGATCATGCCGGCGCGCGCCGCCTGCTCGACGAACCAGGCCATGGCGCCGCAGTGCGAGCTGTTCCGCGCGCCGACCGCGCCGACGCCGGTTTCCTTGGCGAGCGCGATCGCCTCGTCCATGGCGCGCACGGCGACGAGCTGGCCCATGCCGGCGTCGCCCTCGACGACGGCGGTGGACAGGCCGGTGCGCTCGACCTTGATGTTCGGCCGCGGCTTGATGGTGCCGTTCCGGAGCCGCGTCGCGTAGTGCGGCAGCCGCACCACGCCGTGGCTGTCGACGCCGCGCAAGTTGGAAGCGACCAGCGTCTGCGCCACCAGCCGCGCGTCGGCGGCCGCGAGCCCGAGCTTTTCCAGGCAGGCGGCGGTGAACGCGGTCAGCCGCTCAAAGGGGATCAGTCTATCGGGCATGGAATGGACGGTGCTGCGTCAATCGTCGACGCGGGTCCAGCCGTCGGGCATCAGCCGCTCCTGCGGGCGGAAGCGGCCTTTGTAGTCCATCTTGCGCGCGCCCTCGACCCAATAGCCGAGATAGACATAGGAGTAGCCGAGCTTTTTCGCGCGTTCGATGTGGTCGAGGATGAGGATAGGTGCCGAGCGAGCGGCTGCGCGCGTCCGGATCGTAGAACGAGTAGACCATGGACAGGCCGTCGGCGAGCGCGTCGGTGAGCGCGACGGCGACCAGCGGGCCGCTGCCGCGGCCGGTGATGCGCGCTGTCCGGCCCGCGGCGGCGATATTCGATCAGCTTGGTGCGCACGTGGGAGTCCTCGACCATCATGGCGTAGTCGAGCACGGTCATGTCGGCCATGCCGCCGTCGGCGTGGCGCGTGTCGAGATAGGCGCGGAACAGCGAATATTGCTCGGCGGTCGGCACCGGCGCGCGCGCATGGCCGACCAGGTCCTCGTTGGCCTGCAGCACGCGGCGGAATTCGCCGGCAGCGAACTCCTTCGCCAGCACGCGCACCGAAATGCAGGCGCGGCAGGTCTCGCACGCGGGCCGATAGGCGATCGATTGCGAGCGGCGGAAGCCGCCCTGCGTCAGGATGTCGTTGAGATCGGGCGCGCGCTCGCCGACCAGGTGCGTGAAGACTTTCCGCTCCTGGCGGCCCGGCAGATACGGGCAGGGCGCCGGGCTGGTCAGGAAGAATTGCGGGGTGTCGCGCGGTTGCTGGGTCAATGGGCCGGGCCTTGAGTCGATGTCCCCTTAGAATTGCGCGGCGCGCGCGCCGCGTCAAAGGGAAAGCTCAGCGCCCGCCGGCTGCGCTGCAATTCGGCGGCCCGCGTCCGCATTGTTGATCACAATCGTTCCGGTCAAAAAATCGTGCAGCAGCCGGCGGCGGCGGTTGAATAGCCCGACCAGCAGTATGAGCGGAGTTAACGCCGTCATAAGCGCCCAGAAGAAAATCACATGCACGGCGCCGAGCAAAAAATACATCGGCGAGCCGTACCAGGTGCGCATCTCGAGGCCCACAACGCGCATGCCGAGAGTCGCCGATTCGGGCATGCCGAGACAGGCGCCGGTATAGACGATGGCCCAGAGCACGGCGATCGGCGTGAGCAGGAAGAACAACAGCCAGCCGATGCCGAAGGTCAGGAGGCCGAAGACGGCGATGAAGAGCGTGAGCAGGATGATCGGCACGACGATGATGATGGCGTCGATCAGGAACGCCAGGAAGCGGCGCGCGAGCACGCCCGCGAAAAGTTCCGGCTGGGTGTCCGGGTCGTAGGCGTTCGGCTTGGGCTCGCCGGAAATGCCGAGGCGCTGAGTGTCGGTCATGGCCGCTCCTGTTTCCGCGCCGGAACAAGTGGGTATCGCGGGCCGCCGCGCAAGGGGTTCAGACCGGCTCGTAGCCGCCGGTGCCGGTGTCGAGCCGGACGACGGCGAGGCCTTCGGCGCGCAGTTTGCGCTCGACTTCCTCGGCGTGGGCCTTGTCGCGGGTCTCTATCGTTACGTCGAGGCGCGCGCCCTTGGCCGGCACGTCGAGAAACAGCCGGCGATGATCGACTTCCAGGATATTGGCGCCGAGGCGGCCCAAGAGCGTGGCGATCTCGCCGAGCGTGCCGGGCCGGTCCTGGATGGTGATGCGGAAGCTCACGATGCGCTCGGCGCGCTCGAGCTCGCGCACCATGATGGAGGCGGCGACGCGCGGATCGATATTGCCGCCGGTGACGACGAGGCCGATGCGCTTGCCGCGGAAGCGGGCGGGCTCGGCCAGCACGGCGGCGAGGCCGGCGGCGCCGGCGCCCTCGGCCAGCGTCATCTGCAGCGTGAGAAACGCGTTCACGGCGCGCTCCAGGTGCGCCTCCTCCACCAGCAGCACTTCTTTCACCAGCTCGCGGATGATCGGGAAGGTGAGCTTGCCGGTTTCCTTGACCGCGATGCCGTCGGCCAGCGTCGGGCCGCCGCAGGCGCGCTGCTCATCGTGCAGCTTGTTCCACAGCGACGGATAGAGCGCGCTCTCGACGCCGATGATTTCGATCTTCGGCCGCGCCGCCTTGGCGGCGAGCGCCATGCCGGCGATCAGCCCGCCGCCGCCGACCGGAACGATCAGCAGGTCGAGGTCCGGCGCGTCGGCGAGCATTTCGAGCGCGACCGTGCCCTGGCCGGCGATCACTTTCGGGTCGTCGAACGGATGGACGAAGACGAGGTTCTCCTTGGCCGCGATCGCCTCGGCGCGCTTCCCGGATTCGGCGACGGTCTCGCCGAACAGCACGACGCGGGCGCCGTGCGCCTCGGTGGCGGCGACCTTCACGAACGGCGTGATCTCCGGCATCACGATGGTGGACGCGGATGCCGAGCTTGGTCGCGTGATAGGCGACCGCCTGGGCGTGGTTGCCGGCCGACATGGCGATGACGCCGCGCTTCTTCTCGGCGTCGGTCAGAGACGCGAGCTTCACCAGCGCGCCGCGATCCTTGAAGCTGCCGGTGGCCTGCAGGTTTTCGTACTTGATGAAAATTTCCGCGCCGGTCAGCGCCGAGAGCCGCGGCGCGTAGAGCGTCGGCGTGCGCAGCACGCGGCCTTCGAGCGTCTTGGCGGCGGCCTGCGATGTCGGCGGGGGTGATCGCCGGTCATGTGTAGAGCTTACCAGAAGCGTCACCCTGAGGTGCGAGCGCGCGCAGCGGACGCGAGCCTCGAAGGGTGACGCTAGCATGGGGCCGTCATCCTTCGAGGCCCGCGCTTCGCGCGGGCACCTCAGGATGACGGATTCAGGTCAAGCGTTGCGCGCGAGCTTCTCGGCGGCGCGCGGGGCGAAATAGGTGAGGATGGCGTCGGCGCCGGCGCGCTTGCAGGCGATCAGGCTTTCCATCATGGCCTTGTCGCCGTCGAGCCAGCCGTTCTGCGCCGCGGCCTGGATCATCGAATACTCGCCCGACACTTGATAGACGAGCGTCGGCATGCCGAAGGCTTCCTTCACGCGCCACAGAATGTCGAGATAGGGCAGGCCGGGCTTCACCATCAGCATGTCGGCGCCTTGCTCGATGTCGAGCCGGGCCTCGCGCAGCGCTTCGTCGCCGTTGGCGAAATCCATCTGATAGGTGCGCTTGTCGCCGACGAATGTCGTATTGGTGCCGACCGCGTCGCGGAACGGGCCGTAGAAGGCCGACGCGTATTTCGCCGTGTAGGCGAGGATCTGCACGTCGAGGTGGCCGGCGGCATCCAAGCCCTTGCGGATGGCGCCGACGCGGCCGTCCATCATGTCGGAGGGCGCCACCACGTCGCAGCCGGCTTCGGCCAGCACCTTGGCCTGCTCCACGAGCACGGCCACGGTTTCGTCGTTCAGAATCTTTCCGTCCTCGAGCAGGCCGTCGTGGCCGTGGCTGGTGTAGGGATCGAGCGCCACGTCGGCGGCGAGCCCCAGGTCGGGGAACTCGCGCTTGATCGCGCTGAGCGCGCGGCAGACGAGATTGTCCGGGTTCAGCGCCTCGCGGCCGTCCTCGGTGCGCAGCTTCGGATCGGTGTTGGGGAACAGCATGAGCGCGGGAATTTTCAGCTTCATCGCCCGCTCGGCGATGCGCACGATCTCGTCGACGCTGTAGCGCTCGACGCCGGGCATGGAGGCGACCGGCTCGCGCCGCCGCTCGCCCTCGCACACGAACAGCGGCCAGATCAGATCGTCGACGGTGAGCACGTTCTCGGCCACCAGCCGCCGCGACCACTCGGCCTTGCGGTTGCGGCGCGGGCGGATGGTCAGGTCGAGACGGGTGCGCGCGGCGCGCTCGGCGACCGGGTTCAGGTGTTCGACGCGGGCTTTGCCGGTGATGGGCGGCATACTGGCTTCCTAGGGTTTCGGGCGGCCGCAATCTAGCGCCGCGTTGACGCCCCGGCCAAGGCCTCATATGCCCGATGGTGAAGGGGCGGCGTCCATGGATTTCGAGCTTTCCGAGGAACAGCGGGCGATCCGCGATACCGCGCGCCAGTTCGCGCAGGCGGAAATGGCGCCCCACGCGCGCCAATGGGACGAGGAGCACATTTTCCCGGTCGAATGCATGCGCAAGGCCGCGGCGCTCGGCTTCGGCGGCCTTTATGTGCGCGAGGACGTCGGCGGCGCGGAGCTGACGCGGCTCGACGCGGCGCTGGTGTTCGAGGAGCTGGCGCAGGGCTGCACCTCGACCGCCGCCTATATCTCGATCCACAACATGGCGGCCTGGATGATCGACGGGTTCGGGTCGGACGCGCAGCGCAAGAAGTGGCTGCCCGATCTCGTCGCGATGAAGAAGTTCGCGAGCTACTGCCTGACCGAGCCGGACGCGGGCTCCGACGCGGCGAGCCTGCGCACGCGCGCCGTGCGCGAGGGCGAACATTATGTGCTGAACGGCACCAAGGCGTTCATCTCGGGCGCGGGGGTCGCGGATATTTACGTCTGCATGGTGCGCACGGGCGGCGAGGGGCCCAAGGGCATTTCGTGCTTCGTGGTCGAGAAGGGCACGCCGGGGCTCTCGTTCGGCGCGCAGGAGAAGAAGCTCGGCTGGCATTCGCAGCCGACCGCCATGGTCGTGTTCGAGAATTGCCGCGTGCCGGCGGCAAACTGCATCGGCGGCGAGGGCATGGGCTTCAAGATCGCGATGGCCGGGCTCGACGGCGGCAGGCTGAACATCGCGGCCTGCTCGCTGGGCGGCGCGCAGTTTTGCCTGGATCGCGCGATCGAATATATGCGCGAGCGCAAGCAGTTCGGCTCGCGGCTGGCGGATTTCCAGGCGCTGCGTTTCGCGTGGCCGATTTCGCGACCGAGCTGGAGGCGGCGCGGCTCTTGCTGTGGCGCGCGGCGGTGGCGGTCGAGAACAAGGAGCCGAACGCCACGCGGCTCGCCGCCATGGCCAAGCGCTACGCCACCGACGTTGGCTTCGAGGTGGTCAACGGCGCGCTGCAGATTCACGGCGGCTACGGCTATCTGCGCGACCACCCGATCGAGCGCGTGCTTGCGCGACGTGCGCGTGCACCAGATACTGGAAGGCACCAACGAGATCATGCGGGTGATCGTGAGCCGCGATCTGTTGGGGAATTGAGCGTGGCATACAACTCTCATCCCTCATGCGCGGACTGACCCGCGCATCCATTCTGCGGTTCCAGCGCAAATTGCCGGGTCGGGCCGGCAATGAGGGTAGCAGAGATTCACGGCGTGAAATGAGCGACGGCACTGAAATCCTGTCGAGCGGACGCATTCTGCTTGCATTGAGCATTTCCGGTAGTGACCTGTTACAGACATTCTCGAAAGTGTGTATCGTTTCAGCTCTCGATCTTTGGCTCTGACATTGATCATTCGCGAAGTCCGGCGAGAAAAGTGGAGAACAACATGGCCACAAGCGTCAAACAGATGATGGAAGCCGCTAACGCCGCAGTGCCGCGAATAACGCCGACGCAGGCCAGGGAGATGATTGCGAAGGGCAATACATTGTTGGTCGATGTGCGCGATGCGCCGGAGGTGGAAAAGAGCGGCAAGGTTGCCGGCGCCGTGCATCACTCGCGTGGCATGCTGGAATTCCGCGCCGACCCCGAGTCACCCTACCACGACAAGAATTTCACCAAGGACAAGACCATCCTCCTCTATTGCGCTTCCGGCGGGCGCTCTGCGCTCAGCGGCAAGGTGCTCAAGGATATGGGCTATAGCCAAGTGTACAACCTCGGCGCCTTCAAGGACTGGGCCGATAGCGGCGGTGCGATCGAAAAGCCGATCGACACGGGCATGTGAGTCGACATTAAGGAATGAGGGGATCGGGCAAATGCGGATTTGGCAGCGTACTCTGGCCGTGATCGGGGTATCGGGACGAGCTTCCTGACGTTTCGTTCTGGAGCGCAATCCATTCACCAAGGGAAACACGACCATGTATGCGGTTATCGGCGCGACAGGAAATACCGGCAGGGCCGTTGTCAAGGAACTCAAGGGTCTGGGTGAAGATCCGCTCTGCGTGGTCCGCAATGCCGACAAGGCGCGCGAAGTGCTGGGCGCCGACGCCAAGATCGCGGTTGCCGACGTCGGCGACCGCGCCGCGATGGAGCAGGCCCTCAAGGGCGTCAAGCGCGTGTTCGTCGTCACCGGCCACAATCCGCAATCGGGCGACCAGCAGATCAATATCCTGAACGCCGCCAAGGCGGCGGGCGCGGAGTTCTTCGTCAAGGTATCGGGCGGCCGGGCGGTCGTCGGGCCGGACGTGGAGTCGATCGTCGGCCGCGGTCATTTCGCCGTCGAAGCAGGCGATGAAAAAGAGCGGGCTCGCCTGGTGCATCCTCAGTCCCGGCCTGTTCATGCAGAACACGCTGACGCAGGCGGCCTCGATCAAGAACGACAGCAAGATGGTGCTGGCGTTCGCCAAGGATTTGCCGCTCGCCTTGATCGACGTGCGCGACACCGCTGCGCTCGGGGCGCGCGTGCTGCGCGATCCGGCCAGGCACGCCGGCAAGGTCTACGACTTCACCGGCGTCACCACCAATTACGGGGAGTTCGCCAAGGTGTTCTCCGAGGTGCTGGGCCGCCCGATCGCCTATGTCGCGGCCTCGCTCGAGGCGGCCGAGCAGGCAATGAAAGCCCGCAACATGCCCGACTGGCTGGTCGGCCACATGATCGCCATGGCGCGGGCCGGCGGCAACGGCGCGTTCTCGAAGGAGAACACGCAGCCGATCCGCGACATCGTCGGACGCGCGCCGATCACGACCCGGCAGTTCGTTCAGGACCACAAGGCCGCCTTTACCTGAGCCTGCGGTGCCGCCCGCGGCTCGATGCTAGGCTGGCCGTAGCCGGCGTGATCGTGAGCCGCGATCTGTTGGGGAATTGAGCGTGTTTGGCCGACGCAGTCTTTCTTATCCCTCCCCTGAAAGGGGAGGGTGGCTCCGAGCGAAGCGAGGAGCCGGGTGGGGTGAACCGCCTGCCGCTTCCCCACCCGGCCGGCTTCGCCGGCCACCCTCCCCAAGGGGGAGGGATTATTTATAGAGTATTCACCGAATGAATATGGGAGCTGAGATTCGGTTCGAGCGGCGCGGCGCGGTGGGCGTCGTCACGCTCAACCGGCCGCAGGCGCTGAATGCACTGTCGCTCGCCATGGTGCTCGGGTTGCGCGAGCAACTCGCCGAATGGGCGAAAGATGCGAACGTCACCCGCGTCGTGATCCAGGCCGCGGGCGGGCGGGCGTTCTGCGCCGGCGGCGACATCCGCGCGCTGTACGAGCTGCACAAGGCCGGGCGCACCGACGAGGTCGATCGATTTCTGGCGCAAGGAATATCCGCTCAACGCAACGATCAAGCACTACCCGAAGCCCTATGTGGCGCTGGTGGACGGTCTGTGCATGGGCGGCGGCGTCGGCGTCTCGCTGCACGGTGCGCTGCGGATCGCGGGCGATCGTTTTTCCTTCGCCATGCCCGAGGTCGGCATCGGCTTTTTCCCGGACGTGGGCGCGACCTATCTGCTGCCGCGGCTGCCGGGGAAAAGCGGGAACGTATCTCGCGCTAACCGGCAACCGGATCGGCGCTGCGGACGCCGTGATGCTCGGCGTTGCCACCCATCGCGTGGCGTCGGCGCGGTTCTCCGAGCTGCTCGATGCGCTGTGCAAAAACGATGACATCGAGAAAGCGCTTGCCGATTTCGCAACCGATCCGGGCCCGGCACCGCTGGCGCCACGCCGCGCGGTCATCGACCGCGCCTTCGCCGGCGCCACGATCGAAGCGATTCTCGCGGCGCTCGAGCGGGAAGGGACGGGCACAGGCGAGGATGCCGCCTTCGCCCGCGAGCAGGCGGCCCTGATCCGCAGCAAGTGCCCGCATGAGCCTCAAGATCGCGCTCGAACAGATGCGGCGCGGGCCGGGCCTCGATTTCAAGGAAGCCATGCGCACGGAATTCCGCATCGTCAGCCGGGTTGCGCGCGAGCCCAATTTCTACGAAGGCATCCGCGCGGCGGTGCTCGACAAAGACAACGCGCCGCGCTGGAATCCGCCAAACCTCGCCGAAGTGAGCGAGGCGGCGGTGGCGGCGCATTTCGCGCCGCTCGCCGAGGAGCTGCCGCTATGAGCCTGACCGATCCGGCGGACGACGCGATCGGGCCCGGAGAACGTCAGGGTCGGCATCTGGCAGCAGCGGCTCGTGCTGTTCCAGCGCATCGCCGGCGGCTTCATGATGTTCAAGGGCCTGGTGCAGTGGGGCGCGCTGCTCGGCGTCGGCGGAGCGGGCGCGCGGTTCCTGGATTTGCCGCTCGATGCGCAGGTCGTCACCGTGTTCTTCGCCGTCGTCGACATCCTGGCCGGCGTCGGCTTGTGGCTCGGCTCGACCTGGGGCGGCGTGCTGTGGCTGATCGCGGCGGCGCTGCAGATCGTCGCCGGCATCGGCTTCGTGCAATTGTCCGGATCGCTGGTGCTGCTCACGCTGTTCGAGATGCTGATGCTCGCGCTCTACGTGCTGGCGCGCTTCATGGCGCACCACGAGGAAGTACGCTGAACAACAAGGATGCAGGGAGGAAATGATGGCGCACATCGGATTCATCGGGCTCGGCAACATGGGCACGCCCATGGCGCTCAACCTCCTCAAGGGACGCCACGCGCTGACCGGCTTCGACGTGAGCCCCAAGGGGGTCGAAGCGGTGAAGGCCGCCGGCGGCGCTGCCGGCAAGAGCATCGCGGCGATCGCCGGCGATTCCGAGATCGTCATCACCATGTTGCCTTCCGGCAAGGAAGTGCGCGAGGTCTATCTCGGCCACGGCGGCATCGTGGCCAAGGCCAAGCCGGGAACGCTGGTGATCGATTGCTCCACCATCGACGTGGAGACCGCGCGCGCGGTGGCCAAGGCGGCGGAGGCGAAGGGACTGCCGATGCTCGACGCGCCGGTCTCCGGCGGCGTCGGCGGAGCGCAGGGCGCGACACTCACTTTCATGGTCGGCGGCAGCGCCGCCGCGTTCGAGCAGGCGGCACCCGTGCTCGCCGACATGGGCAAGACCATCGTGCACGCGGGCGCGGCCGGCGCCGGCCAGGCGGCGAAAATCTGCAACAACATGATTCTCGGCATTTCGATGATCGCGGTGAGCGAGGCGTTCGTGCTGGCGGAGAAGCTCGGGCTCGACAAGCAGAAGCTGTTCGACATTTCCTCGAAATCGTCGGGCCAATGCTGGTCGATGACGAGCTATTGCCCGGTGCCCGGGCCGGTTCCCGCATCGCCCGCCAACCGCGACTATCAGGCCGGCTTCACCGCGGCGATGATGCTGAAGGATTTGAAGCTCGCGCAGGAGGCGGCGCGCGCCGGCCACGCCCACACGCCGCTCGGCAAGGAAGCGGCCGCGCTGTACGGTAAATACGTCGATTCCGGCGAAGGCGGCAAAGATTTTTCCGGGATCATTCAATTCTTGCGCGGCGGTTGACCCGTTTCCGTGGCTTCGTTTCGTTGGTCAACGGAGCGTAAATCGCTTTGGTGAGAAAGGATTCATCCTGCAATTTAAGCCTTCTTTTCCGCGTGTCTCGTAGAACAGCGCCTTGGGATGGCAGACCGGCATAAAAAATCGCCGGCTAAATCAAGAGGCGTCAAATGAAGAATCTCGCGCGTGCGGCGGTGGAAACCGCCGAGCGGCCGGAGCGTTCGGAAGAGACGGGGATCAAGCCGCTCTATCTCGAAGCGCTCACGCTGGTCGAGCGGCTGCATCGCCGGTTGCTCGACGTGATCAAGGACGAATTCGACCGCCGCAACCGCTCGGACATCAACAGCGTCCAGGCGCTCTTGCTGTTCAATATCGGCGACAGCGAGCTGACGGCCGGCGAGCTGCGCACGCGCGGCTATTATCTCGGCTCGAACGTTTCCTACAATCTGAAGAAGCTGGTCGAGATGGGCTATCTGCATCACGCGCGGTCGCGGGTCGACCGCCGCTCGGTGCGCATCAGCCTGACCGACAAGGGCGGCGAGGTGCGCGACATCGTCGAGAATCTCTACCAGAAGCACGTGCAGACGGTGGAGCAGGTGGGCGGCATCGCCGCCGGCGAACTGCAGACGCTGAACAAGGCGCTGCAGCGGCTCGAGCGCTTCTGGACCGACCAGAATTCTCTATCGGCTCTAAGCGTTTCGCTCAAAGTTCAGCAAGGCCCCGGCTTTCTCTCCCGGGGCCTTTGCATTTTTGCGCCGGCGGAAGTTCAATCCGTCACCATGAATCCATGGATGAAGTTACGGCCTGAATGCGAGGTCCTGCTACGGCGCTTCGGCGTGCCCGCGGTCGGGCTCGCGCGGATCGGCGCAGACGGCGTCGAGTCGCTTGGCGTACTCGGCGAGCGCAAGCGGGGGTCGGGCGTCGCGGTCACCGAAAACGATCTGTGGCACATCGGGTCGTGCGGCAAGTCGATGACCGCAATGCTGATGGCGCGGCTGGTCGAATGCGGCCAGTTGGAATGGGACGCGCCGGTCGCGCCGCTGTTCGCCGCGCACGGCGTCGAGGCGCACCCGGATTTTGCCGGCCTGACGTTGCGGCATCTGCTCACGCACCGCTCCGGGATGCCGGCCGATCCATCCCCCGCGGAACTGGAGGCGAGCTATTCCTCCACGTTGCCGCCGCGATTGCAGCGCGCGGCGCTTGCCCGGGAGGCGATGATGCGCAGGCCGGAGCAAAAGCCGGGTGAGGCTTTTTGTTATTCGAGCATCGGCTACACAATTGCGGGCGCGCTTGCGGAAGCCGTAACGGGCGCGGCCTGGGAAGAATTGATGCGGCGCGAGGTTTTTTCGCCCCTAGGTTTGGCGACAGCCGGCTTCGGCGCGCCGGGCCACGACCAAGGATCGAACGATGCGCTGACGCAGCCCTGGGGACATCAGGGAAGCCGGTGGAGCTTCTCCGCGCTTCGCCCGGATGATGCGCAGGCGGACAATCCGCCGCTGATCGGCCCGGCCGGCACCGTTCACTTGTCGCTGCCGGATCTAGCGCGCTACCTCGCCTTTCATCTCTCGAGCGGAGCGACGGCGCCGGGCTATCTCAGGCCGGAGACGGTGAAAGTCATGCACACGCCGCGCCGGTACGAGGAGGAGGCCTTCGGTTGGTTTCTGTCGCAGCCGGAAGCAAACGGAATCGGCAAACTCATGCTCTGGCACGATGGCACCAACTACGCCTGGTACGCGGCCGTCCTCATGGTGCCCGAGGACCGGCGCGGACTGGCGTTCGTATGCAATGCGTATCGAGATTCGCTTGCCGATCCGGAAACCGGGGTGATGCAGGCGCTTGCGGAAATCTACACCGGCTGGGGCGGGCCGATGGTTTGAGCTCACGCCTTCTTTCGCTTCTCCGCCGGCAGCTTCGCCGCCTTGCGCAACGCGGCATTGATGCGGCTCTGCCAGCCGCCACCGGTGCGGCGGTAATGCGCGAGCACGTCGGCGTCGAGCCGCAGGCTCACCGGACGCTTGGGATTCGCCGACTTCGGGCGGCCGCGGACCGGCACGCCATCGATATGCCACTTCGCCCGGCGGAACCATTCGTCGGTCAATTCCGGAATCTCGTCGTAGTCCTTCTTCTTGAGGACGTAGGCATCAACCTTCTTCAAGTCGCTGCCGATAGCGCGCTTTTTCTCTTTCATTGGCCTTCCTCATCGAGATGATGTGCCGTGCGTCGCCGCGCGGCGTCCAAACCACGATCACCATGCGTCCTCGAAGCCGCCCGACGGTTACCACTCTCAATTCGCCGTAGTCGTGGCGCTCGTCGGGGTCTTCCAGCGTTGGGCCCGCGAACACCGCGGCCGCGTCTTCGAAGTCGAGGCTCCGTTCGCGAAGCGTCCACTCCCGCTTCGCGGGGTCGAAGGTGATGCGCATCCGAGATTATTGTATATACAAAAAAGCCCGAGCGCAAGGCCCCGGATGAGCATGATGAAGCTCGCCGCTCGCGGCGAAAACGCGCGAAAGTGTGGATAGAGCTTTTCGCCTGCGCGAAATTCCCCCGCCACCGCAATAGCTTAAAAAATACCTAGGAAAATATATCCACACTCTCCCAAGCACGCGTAAAGTCGCCCAGTCTCGGTCCAAAGAAGGGGCGCGTCGCGACGCGAACCGACATGCGGACCGGGAGCGGTGCCCGCCATAGCCCGTTCGCACGGGCGACGGCGGGGGCCCAAGCCACGCAGGCCCGGTCCACCGGCCGTGGGCCACCAGTGGAGGGTAACAATGGTCTGCCCTCCAGGGTCGGCGTGGAGCAAGCCTCAAACACCGCGCGCGGGGCGCCGGGCGACCGGCGGAGCCTGCGAAAGACACTCGGCATTGCCTCGTCGCCGCGAGGCGCCGAGGCCGCGGGGTCCGTCATGACCCCGGCGTCCCGCGCCGCCCTTCGGGGCGGAAAAGGAGTTGTGTACCCATAACTCGGGGCGCGGAAGCGCTCGCGGGAGCGCACTACATTTTCCCTCTCCCCTTGTGGGAGAGGGTGGCGAAGTCGAGCGAAGCGAGATTGAGCCGGGTGAGGGGTGTCGGCCTCGAAGTTTTACCCCTCACCCGCCCTCGCTTCGCCATAGCCCGGCGCATTCGCGCCGGGCGTTGAAAAGGGCTCGCGAAGGCAAATTGGGCTTCGCGCTGACCACCCTCTCCCACAAGGGGAGAAGGGAAGAAGGGCCCGCCCCAGTCTCGCCGCGTTGTTCGTTAACGAACCCCATGTTACTCGGCTCAAATCCAGGCGCATGGGATGCTTCGCGCCGGACCGGGACAGTGAGGAGCTGGCTTTGCCGCAAGGATTCCACAAGCTCACGTCGCGCCGCGCCATCTTGCGCGGTCTGGCTGGCGCGGCTGCGTTGACGGCGCTCCCCTCCGCTCGCGCCTTGGCACAGAGCGCCGAGTGGACCCAGGAATTCGATTCCGCCTCGCGCACCATCACCATGCCGCGCGCGCGCTTCGCGACGCTCACCGGGCAGACCGTGCAATCGATCGAGAAGGCGATGCAGGAATATTCCGGCATCGTTGCGCGTGGCGGCTGGCGCGCGGTGCAGGGGCCGGAGCGCATGCGGCTCGGGCGGCGCCATGCGTCCGTGGTAGCGCTGCGCCAGCGCTTGATCGCCACCGCCGACCTCGATCAACCGGCCGGCGGCGCCGATATTTTCGATTCCTATGTCGAGGCCGCGGTGCGCCGCTTTCAGGCGCGCCACGGCATCACCAGCGACGGCGTGGTGCGCGAAAGCACCTATACGGCGCTGAACGTGCCGGCCGAGGTGCGGCTGCGGCAGCTTGAAACGAACCTCGTTCGCGTGCGCGCCATGTCGGGCAATCTCGGCGGGCGCTACGTGGTCGTCAACATTCCCGCCGCCCAGCTCGAGGCGGTGGAGGAGGGCGTCGCGGCGCTGCGCCACATCGCCATCGTGGGAAAACCGGACCGGCCCTCGCCGGTGCTGCAGGCCAAGATCGTCGAGGTCAATTTCCATCCGTTCTGGACGGTGCCGGCCAGCATCATCAAGAAAGACCTGATCCCGCTGATGCAGAAGGACGCGGATTATCTGACCAAGAACAAGATCCGCATCTACGACCCGCGCGGCCGCGAGCTGCAGCCCGATTTCGTCAACTGGCAGACCGACGAGGCCACCAACTACATGTTTCGCCAGGACCCGGGCGACCTCAACTCGATGGGCACGATCCGCATCAACATGCCCAATCCGCATTCGGTCTATATGCACGACACGCCGTCGAAGAACCTGTTCGGCGAGGACCAGCGCTTCCATTCCTCGGGCTGCGTGCGGGTGCAGAATGTGCGCGAGCTGGTGACCTGGCTGCTCGCCGGCTCCGGCGACTGGACACGGGTCAAGATCGAGGGCGTGGTCAAAAGCGGCGAGCGCACCGACGCTAAGATCGCCAAGCCCGTGCCGGTCTATTGGGTCTACATCACGGCCTGGGCCAATCCCGACGGCATCGTGCAATTCCGCGACGACGTCTACGGCCACGACGGCCTGCTGCCGGTCGCCAACCGCTAAATCCCGGATTTCGGACCTGACTCGCGCCCGCGCCACCCGTAGGGGTGGAGAAGAGGGCGGCACGCTTCATTTTGGGGGGTGCCTATGGTAGGCCGAGCGGCAGACCCCAGGAGACTAGGCATGCCCGTCACCAAGGCCTCGAACGACGAGGCGGGTTCGTTCTTCACCGCCGGCGTCGAGGAGTTCGGACCCCGAAATCTACCGGGTGATCCAGGGCGAGCTCGGCCGGCAACGCAACGAGATCGAGCTGATCGCGTCGGAGAACATCGTCAGCCGCGCCGTCCTGGAGGCGCAGGGCTCGGTGCTCACCAACAAGTACGCCGAGGGCTACCCGGGCCGGCGCTACTACGGCGGCTGCGAGTGGGTCGATCAGGCCGAAGAGATCGCCATCGAGCGCGCGAAGAAGCTGTTCGACTGCGCCTTCGCCAATGTGCAGCCGCATTCGGGCGCGCAGGCGAACCAGGCCGCTTTCATGGCGCTGATGCAGCCCGGCGACACTTTCATGGGGCTCAATCTCTCCGCCGGCGGCCATCTCACCCACGGCTCGCCGGTCAATCTATCGGGCAAGTGGTTCAAGGTGGTGCCCTATGGCGTGAAGCGCGACGACCAGCGCATCGACTACGACGAGGTCGAGCAGCTCGCGCACCAGCACAAGCCGAAAGTGATCATCACCGGCGGCTCGGCCTATTCGCGCGTCATCGACTTCAAGCGCTTCCGCGCGATCTGCGACGCGGTCGGCGCGTACCTGATGGTCGACATGGCGCATTTCGCGGGCCTGGTCGCCGGCGGGGCGCACCCGAGCCCGCTGCCGCACGCCCACGTCGTGACCTCGACCAGCCACAAGACGCTGCGCGGCCCGCGCGCCGGCTTCATCGTCAGCAACGACGAGGAGCTCGGCAAGAAAATCAACTCGGCGGTCTTTCCCGGCCTGCAGGGCGGGCCGCTGATGCATGTGATCGCCGCCAAGGCGGTGGCGTTCGGCGAGGCGCTGCGGCCGGATTTCCGCACCTATGCGCGGAACGTGGTGGAGAACGCCAAGGCGCTCGCGGAGCGGCTGCGGAGCGACGGCTGTTCCATCGTCTCCGGCGGCACCGATACGCACCTTATGCTGGTCGATCTCAGGCCCAAGCGGCTCACCGGCAAGGTCGCGGAAGTGGCGCTCGGACGCGCGCACATCACCTGCAACAAGAACGCGATCCCGTTCGATCCGGAAAAGCCGACCGTCACCTCCGGCGTTCGCCTCGGCACGCCGGCCTGCACCACGCGCGGCTTCGGCGTGAAGGAATTCCAGGAGGTCGGCGACCGCATCACCGAGGTGCTCAACGCGCTCTCGCAGAAGGGCGTCGAAGCGGACGCGCCGGTCGAGGCCGCGGTGCGCGGGAAGGTCGAGAAGTTGCTCGCGCGTTTTCCGATTTATAGCTGAGGGCGCGGGAGCGCCCAGACCATGCGTTGCCCCTATTGCGGAAGCGTTGAGACGCAAGTGAAGGACTCGCGGCCGAGCGAGGATTCGGCCGCCATCCGCCGGCGGCGCATCTGCACCGCCTGCGGCCAGCGCTTCACCACCTTCGAGCGGGTGCAGTTGCGCGAGCTCACCGTGGTCAAGCGCAGCGGCCGGCGCGTTCCGTTCGACCGCGACAAGCTCGAGCGCTCGATCGAGATTTCGCTGCGCAAGCGGCCGGTCGAGCCCGAGCGGGTCGAGCGCATGGTGTCGGGCATCGTGCGCAAGCTAGAAAGTCTCGGCGAGAACGAGGTGCGCTCCGACCAGATCGGCGAGCTGGTGATGGAGGGTCTGAAGCAGCTCGACGACGTCGCCTATGTGCGTTTCGCCTCGGTGTATCGCAATTTCCGCGACCCGAAGGACTTCGAGAAGGTGCTCGGCGAGCTTAACCCGGAAGGTTCCGGCCCGGAAGGTTCCGCCAGCGACGGATCGCGCGAATGAGCGCGGCGGCGCGCATGGAGTCCGCCCCGATTTCGGCGCAGGCGTGGGACAGCCGTTTCATGGCGGCCGCGCTCGCATTCGGCCGCCGCAATATCGGACAGACCTGGCCCAATCCGGCGGTCGGCGCGCTCGTGGTGCGCGACGCGCACACCGATCCGTTCGTGGTCGGCCGCGGCGCCACCGAGATCGGCGGCCGGCCGCACGCGGAAACCCAGGCGCTCGACGCCGCGGGTGAAAAGGCCAAGGGCGCCACCCTGTACGTGACGCTCGAGCCGTGCCCGCATCACGGCAGCACCGCGCCCTGCAGCGACGCGATCCTGCAAGCGCGCATCGCCCGCGTCGTGGTGGCGCTGGAAGACCCGAATCCGACGGTCGGCGGCAAGGGGATCGCGGCGCTGCGCGCGGGCGGGGTCAAGGTCGAGCTCGGCGTCGGCCGCGCGGAGGCGACGTTCGCGCATGCCGGGCATCTGCGGCGCATCCGCGAGGGCCGGCCGCAGGTGATCCTCAAGCTCGCGGTCTCGGCCGACGGCAAGTCGGCGCTCGAGGGCCGCCGGCCGATCATGATTTCCGGCAACGCGTCGCTCGCGGAAGCGCACATGCTGCGGGCCCGGAACGACGCGGTGCTGGTCGCGATCGGAACCGTGTTGTCCGACGATCCGTTGCTCAATTGCCGGCTGCCGGGCATGGACGACCGCACGCCGGTGCGGGTCGTGCTCGACGGTTCGCTGCGCACGCCGATGACTTCGCGGCTGGTGAAGACGGCGCAGCAATATCCGCTCTGGATGATCGCGCGGACCGACGCGCCGGTCGAGCCGGAGCTGACGCTGGCGGCCGCCGGCGCGGACGTAATGCGCGTCGACGCGGGCGCGGACGGCCGGATCGATCTGCGAGCGGCGCTCGCGCTGCTGGCCGCGCGCGGCATCACGCGCCTCCTGGTCGAGGGCGGGCCCATCTTGTCGGCGGCGCTGATCAAGGCCGATCTGGTGGACGAGGCGGTGGTGGTGCGCTCGCCGAAGACGCTCGGCAGCAAGGCAGTCCCGGCGATCGAAGGCATGCCGCTGGAGGCGCTGATCCAATCGCCGAAACTCAAAATGTTCGAACAGCGCACGGTGGGCGACGACAGCCTCGTGCATCTGGTGCGGAGCTGAGCGTGTTCACCGGAATCGTCAGCGCGGTCGGCACGCTCGTCTCGGTCAAGGGACGCGGCGATCTGAAGCGGCTGCGGATCGCGAGCCCATATTCCGCCAAATCGATCGCGATCGGGGCCTCGATCTCGATCAACGGCGCCTGCCTCACCGTCGTGGCCAAGGGCGCCAAGGGCAAGGGGAGCTGGTTCGAGGTCGAAGCCGGCGCCGAGACGCTGGCGCGCACCACCGCCGGCGAATGGTCGGTGGGCCGAAAGCTCAACCTTGAGCGCGCGCTGAAGGCGGGCGAGGAGCTCGGCGGCCATCTCGTCACCGGTCACGTCGACGGTGTCGCCCGTATTCAGAAGCGCGACGATCAAAACGACATGGCGCGCCTCGTCGTCCGCGCGCCCTCGCAGCTTTCCCGCTTCATCGCGCCCAAGGGCTCGGTCGCGCTCGACGGCATTTCGCTCACGGTCAACGCGGTCGAGGGGGCGGATTTCTCCGTGTTCATCATCCCGCACACACTCGCGGTGACGGCATGGAAGGGCATCGCGGCCGGGGCGAAGGTGAATTTGGAGGTCGATCTGATCGCGCGCTACCTTGCGCGGCTTGCGGAAGCCCCCTGAGCGCTGTAGCTGAAGGCGGATCAACAACCGGGCGGCGACCATGGTCAAAGCGCGTGCGACGAGCGCGAAGGAAGCGCCCATTCCGGGCGCCCGCATCCTTGTGGTCGAGGCGCGGTTCTACGAGGATATTTCCGATCACCTGCTCGCCGGCGCCATGGCGCGGCTGCAGCAGGCGGGCGTCGGGATCGAGCACATCCGCGTGCCGGGATCGCTCGAGATTCCCGTGGCCGCCGCGATCGAGCTCGACATCGCAGCCAAAGCCGGGATTCCGTTCGACGGCGTGGTGGCGCTCGGCTGCGTGATCCGCGGCGAGACCGCGCATTTCGAGATCGTCGCGCACGAATCCGCCCGCGCGCTCATCGATCTGGCGGTGGCGCGCAAGCTGCCGCTCGGCAACGGCATCCTCACGGTCGAGAACCGCAAGCAGGCGCTGGTGCGCGCGCGGCCCGACCGGGAGAACAAGGGCGGGGCCGCGGCTTCGGCGGCGCTCGCGCTCGTGCGCATCGCGCGCGCGCGCGCCGGTCGCTGACGTGGCGCGCCCGCGGCCGCAGGAGCGCAGCGTCGCGCGTCTCGCCGCAGTCCAGGCGCTCTATCAGATGGACCTGGCGGGGACGGAGCTTCCCGAAATTCTCGCCGATTTCCAGAGCCACTGGATCGGCCGCGAGGTCGAGGGCGAGACCTACGCCAAGGCCGAGGCCGAGCATTTCCGCGACATCGCCGAGGGCGTGGTGCGCGAGCAGCGCTCGCTCGATCCCATGGTCGATGCCGCGCTGCTGAACGGCTGGCCGCTGAAGCGGATCGAGACGGTGCTGCGCGCGATCCTGCGCGCCGGGGCCTATGAGCTGGTGTACCGCAAGGATGTGCCGGCGCGGGTCGTGATCAGCGAATATGTGGACGTCGCCGCGGCCTTCCTCGACGAGGAGGAGACCGGCATGGTCAATGCGGTGCTGGATACTCTGGCGCGGAGCGCGCGCGGCAAAGAGTTCGCGACGCCGGCCGCGGGATGAGCACATGAGCGGCAAGGGTTCCAAGCAGAGCGGCGAGGACCGGCTGATCGATTTCTTCCGGGCGATCGCGACGCACCCGGGCGCGCTCGGGCTCATCGACGACGCGGCGCTGCTCACGCCGCCGGCCGGCGTCGATCTCGTGCTCAAGACGGACGCGATCGTGGGCGGCGTTCACTTTCTTCGCGGATGATCCGCCGGACGCGGTCGCGCAAGAAGGCACTGCGGGTCAATCTTTCCGATCTCGCCGCCAAGGGCGCCGATCCCGCGGGCTTCCTGCTCGCGCTCGCGCTGCCGTCCGAGATCGGCGAGGATTGGCTCGCCGGCTTCACCCGCGGTCTCGGTGCCGACGCCAAGGCTTATGGCTGCCCGCTGCTCGGCGGCGACACCGACCAGGACACCGGGTCCGGTCACCATTTCGATCGCCGCGATCGGCTATGTGCCGCCCGGCAAGATGGTGAAACGCACCGGCGCGAAGCCGGGCGACGCGATCGTGGTCACCGGCACTATCGGTGACGCGGCACTCGGGCTGCTCATGAAGCGCGAGCCGAAGCGGCCTCTGCTTTGCGAGCCTCGAGCCGCAGGCCCGCGCGCATCTGACCAAGCGCTATCTCTTTCCGCAGCCGCGGAATTCGCTGGCCAGCGCGTTGCGCACGCACGCTTCGGCGGCGATCGACGTCTCCGACGGGCTCGCCGGCGATCTCGCCAAGCTCGCGGCCGCCTCGGGCGTTTCGGCGCGAATCGAGACCAAGGACGTACCCTTGTCCGTCGCCGCGAGGCGGGTGCTGGATGCAGACCCGAAGGTCATGGAGACTATTCTCGCGGGCGGGGACGATTACGAGATCCTGGCGACGGTGTCCGATTCGCAGCTCGATAGCCTGGGCCGGGCGGCGGCGGCGCTCGGAATCGAGCTTGCGGTGATCGGACGCACGGGCGAGGGCGAGGGGGTCGAGATCATCGGCCCCGACGGCGCGCCGCTCGCGCTCGATACGCTCTCCTTCAGCCACTTCTGACGCCTTGTCGAAATCCAGGGGCGATACGGCCTGACGCATTGCTTCCTGCAGGACGATTTTGGCAATGTCCGCGCCGCTCGGGCGCCGCAAGGGGCGGGGACCCGGGAATTCCGACCGAAACTCGAGGGTCCAATGACTGCTTTGTGGCTGATCGTCGCCTGCGGCCTGCTCTCCATCGTCTACGGCGTGTGGGCGGTGCGCTCCGTTCTCGCTGCCGATCCCGGCACCAAACGGATGCAGGAAATCGCCGCCGCGATCGCCGAAGGCGCGCAGGCCTATCTGCGCCGGCAATATCTGACGATCGGCGTCGTCGGCGTCGTGGTGTTCGTGCTGCTCGGCTGGCTGCTCGGCTGGCTGGTGGCGCTGGGCTTCGCGATCGGCGCGGTGCTTTCGGGCGCGGCCGGCTTCATCGGCATGAACGTCTCGGTGCGGGCCAACGTGCGGACGGCGCAGGCGGCGACCAAGTCGCTGGCCGCGGGCCTCGAGATCGCCTTCAAGTCCGGCGCGGTGACCGGGATGCTGGTCGCCGGCCTCGCGCTGCTCGGGCGTCACCGGCTACTTCATGTTCCTGACCGGAGGCCTCGGCTACCCCGTATCCAACCGCGTGGTGGTGGATTCGCTGGTGGCGCTCGGCTTCGGCGCTTCGCTGATCTCGATCTTCGCGCGTCTCGGCGGCGGCATTTTCACCAAGGGCGCCGACGTCGGCGGCGACCTCGTGGGCAAGGTCGAGGCCGGCATTCCCGAGGACGATCCGCGCAATCCGGCGACCATCGCCGACAACGTGGGCGACAATGTCGGCGACTGCGCCGGCATGGCCGCCGACCTGTTCGAGACCTACGCGGTGACCGTGGTCGCCACCATGGTGCTGGCCGTCGATCTTCTTCGCGGGCGCGCCCATGCTCAATTCGATGCTGATCTATCCGCTCGCCATCGGCGGCGTCTGCATCATCACCTCGATCATCGGCACGTTCTTCGTGAAGCTGCCGGCCAACAACTCGATCATGGGCGCGCTCTATCGCGGCTTCATCGTGTCGGCGGTGCTTTCGCTGGCGGGCGTCGCGTTGGTGACGCATCTGCTTGATCGGTTTCGGCACCACGCTGCGGACGACGGCCGGCGTCACCTTCACCGGCAATTCGCTGTTCCTGTGCGGCGTCGTCGGCTTGCTGGTCACCGGGCTGATCGTCTGGATCACCGAGTACTACACCGGCACCAATTACCGGCCGGTGCGGTCGATCGCGACCGCGTCGATCACCGGCCACGGCACCAACATCATCCAGGGCCTGGCGGTTTCCATGGAAGCGACCGCGCTGCCGGCCATCGTCATCATCGCCGGGATCATCGTCACCCAAGTGCTGGCCGGCCTGTTCGGCATCGCGATCGCGGTGACCACGATGCTGGCGCTCGCCGGCATGGTGGTGGCGCTCGACGCCTTCGGCCCGGTCACCGACAACGCGGGCGGCATCGCCGAGATGGCGGGGCTGCCGAAGGAAGTGCGCAAGGCCACCGACGCGCTCGATGCGGTCGGCAACACCACCAAGGCGATCACCAAGGGCTACGCCATCGGCTCGGCGGGCCTCGGCGCGCTCGTGCTGTTCGCGGCCTATACGTCGGATCTGCAGTACTTCATCTCGAACGCGCAGCGCTTCCCGTACTTCCAGGGCGTGCGGCTCGATTTCTCGCTGTCGAATCCGTACGTCGTGGTCGGGCTGCTGTTCGGCGGCCTGCTGCCTTATCTGTTCGGCGCCATGGGCATGATGGCGGTCGGCCGCGCGGCGTCCGCGATCGTCGAGGAAGTGCGCCGGCAATTCCGCGAGAAGCCGGGCATCATGCAGGGCAAGGAAAAGCCCGATTACGGGCGCGCCGTCGACATGCTGACCAAGGCGGCGATCAAGGAGATGATCGTCCCGTCGCTCCTGCCGGTGCTGTCGCCGATCTTCGTCTATTTCGCCGTGTACTTCATCGCCGGCAAGAGCCAGGCGTTCGCGGCGGTCGGCGCCATGCTGCTCGGCGTGATCGTCACCGGCCTGTTCGTGGCGATCTCCATGACCTCGGGCGGCGGCGCCTGGGACAACGCCAAGAAGTTCATCGAGGACGGCCATTATGGCGGCAAGGGCTCGGAAGCGCACAAGGCCGCCGTCACCGGCGATACGGTCGGCGATCCCTACAAGGACACCGCCGGCCCGGCGGTGAACCCGATGATCAAGATCACCAACATCGTGGCGCTGCTGCTGCTCGCGATCCTCGCGCATTGATCCGCGCGCGAGGAACCGTGGCCGGCCGGGCGGACGATTTCAGCGGGTGCCGAACGGGTTGAAGTTCAAGCCCTTGAAGATTTGGGTGAGGAAGCTCAGTTCCTCGCCGCCGGTCGGGGTGGTGCGGCTGATGAAGTCGAACACCTTGCCGTCCTTCAGGCCGTAATTGGCAATGCGCGTCACGCGCCGTTCGGGGTCGAAATAAACCGCCAGCACGCGCTGGTCGACGACCTCCGCCTGCATGAAGGCGGTCTTCTGCGATTTCTGCGAGATGTAATAGAACGCCTCGCCGCTCACGGTCGCGACCGTGGAGGGCGTGCCGAGCACCAGAAGCACCTGGTCCTGGCTGGATCCGATCGGGACCTGCTCGAGCGAGGCCTCGTCGAAAATGTAGCCACGCTGGTAGGTGTTGGTGAAGCAGCCGCTCACGAGCAACGCGAGCAAGACCGCCGCGAAAACTCCGCGCGCGGCGGGCAGGACTTCGGACAAGGTTTGCAAACGCATGGAAATCAAGGCCCGCATATCCCCTTGTCACGGCCGTCGGCCTGACGTAACCCGCCCTCCGTCCGATTGCAATGCGGGCCGCCCTTGAGCGGGCCCGGGGCGAAAACCATGTTTACGCGGCTCATGCGGCGCGATCCCCTCGAGGCCAATATCGAGAAGCTCTATGGCGCGATCGTGGCGCAGGCGCGCGCGCCGGCTTTCTATGCGGCTTACGGCGTGCCGGACACTACGGCGGGGCGCTTCGACATGATCGTGTTGCACGTGCATCTCGTCGTCCGGCGGCTCGTGGGCGAGGGCGCCGAGCGACGCACGGCCGGTCAGGAACTGTGCGAGTATTTCTTCTCCGACATGGATGCGAACCTGCGCGAGCTCGGCGTCGGCGATCTCTCCGTGCCGCGGCAGATGCGGGGCATCGCCGAGGCCTATTACGGCCGGGCCAAGAGCTATGACGCGGCGCTGCGGGAGACCGGAGAGGCCGCGCTCGCGGCCGCTCTCGCCCGCAACGTATTCGGCAAACCGGAGCCGGTGTCGGCGACCGCCGAGCGGCTCGCGCGTTATGTCCGCCGTCTCCAGGCGACGCTCGCGGCGCAGCCGGATGGTTCGATCGCGCGTGGCGAGATCGCGTTTCCCCGGCCGGAGGATGCATGATGAAGGACTCGCTCTCCTGGTCGTATCCGATCGCCGTTGCCGATCTGTCGCCGGACGGGATCGAGCTCACGCTCGCTCCGGACAAGGAGATTCGCGCCGAGCTTGCACGGCATGCGGGCGTGCTCGCGGTGCCGGAGCTGGTGGCAAAACTCAAGATTTCGCCCGACGGCCGCGGCGGCGCCGCGGTCGAGGGCAGGTTAGAGGCGGCGGTGCGGCAGACCTGCGTCGTCAGTCTCGATCCGTTCGACAATAAGGTGAGCGAGCCGATCGATATCCGCTTCGCTCCGGCCTCCGCGGCCCGGCCGGCAGGCGGCACGATCGACGTCGGGCTTGAGAATCCGCCCGATCCGCTGGTCGATGGGACGATCGATCTTGCCGCGGTGGTCGCCGAGTATCTGACGCTCGCAATCGATCCATATCCGCGCAAGCCCGGGGCCGTGTTCAAGCCGCCCAGAGCCGGGCAGGGACAAGGGCGAATCACCCTTCGCCGCGCTCAAGAAGCTCAAGCTGCGGCGCGGCAAGACTTTACGAAGCAAGACTTGACGCAGCAAGGCTTGACCCGTGGGCATATTCCTTCTGTTGTCTCCGGGCTACGAAACGCTATTGTCCAGCGGCTCCGGCGGCCGCCGGGAAATGCCTTAACCCCGCTCACGAGGCTAGGCCGGCGCATGTCCAACCACGTGCGAATTGCCCTCGACGCCATGGGCGGCGACCACGGCCCGGCAGTGGTCGTCGGCGGGGCGGCGATCGCGCTCGAGCGCCATCCGGATTCCCATTTCCTGCTGTTCGGCGACGAGAAGGCGATCCGCCACGAGCTCGAGCGTCACGCGCAGCTGCGCGAGGCTACGCGCATCGTTCACACCGACGTCGTCGTGCGCATGGACGACAAGCCGAGCCAGGCGCTGCGGCAGACGCGCCGCACGTCCTCCATGTGGATGGCGATCGACGCGGTGCGCCAGCGCGAGGCCGACGTCGCGGTGTCGGCCGGAAACACCGGCGCGCTGATGGCGATGGCGAAGATTTGCCTCAAGACCATGGACGGCATCGATCGTCCCGCGATCGGCGGAATCTGGCCGACGATCCGCGGCGAGAGCATCGTGCTCGATCTCGGCGCCTCGATCGGGGCCGAGGCGCACAATCTCGTGGACATGGCGATCATGGGCGCAGCCATGTCGCGGGTGTTGTTCGAGCTCGACCGGCCGACGGTCGGCCTGCTCAATATCGGCGTCGAGGAGGTCAAGGGCGTCGAGGAAGTACGCGAGGCCGGGCGCATGCTGCGCGAGTTCAATTTTCCCGATCTCGACTATGTCGGCTTCGTCGAGGGCGACGATATCGGCAAGGGGACCGTCGACGTGGTGGTGACCGAAGGTTTCGCCGGCAATATCGCCCTCAAAGCGGCCGAGGGTACCGTGCGCCAGATGGGCGAATATTTGCGCGCCGCCTTCAGCCGGACCTGGAGCGCGCGGATCGGCTATCTGCTCGCGCGCAGATCGTTGCAGACGGTGCGCGACCGCATGGACCCGCGCGAATTGAACGGCGGGCTGTTTCTTGGGCTCAACGGGGTGGTGGTCAAGAGTCATGGCGGCACTGACGCGCATGGCTTCGCGACCGCCGTGGACCTCGGCTACGACGTGGTGCGCAACGAGTTGCAGCACCGGATCGCCGCCGGCATCGCCCGGCACGCGGCCGGAACCGAGCGCGTCGCCGGGAGAGCCGTATCGTGAGCGTGAAGCGTTCGGTGGTGCGCGGCGTCGGCAGCTATCTTCCCGCCCGCGTGTTGACCAACAAGGAGCTTTCCGAACTCGTCGAAACCAACGACGAGTGGATCGTGCAGCGTACCGGCATCAAGGAGCGCCGCATCGCGGCCAAGGGCGAAAACACCTCGGATCTGGGGATCGCCGCGGCGCGCGCGGCGCTGAAACAGGCGAACCTGCCGGCCGACGCCGTCGATCTCATCGTGCTCGCCACCTCGACGCCGGACCAGACGTTTCCCGCGACCGCGGTCACGATCCAGGCCGAGCTCGGCATCACCCGGGGCGCGGCCTTCGACCTGCAGGCGGTCTGTTCCGGTTTCGTTTTTGCGATCGCGACCGCGGACAAGTATCTGCAGAGCGGCGATTTCCGTTGCGCGCTGGTGATCGGGGCCGAGACCTTCTCGCGCATCCTCGACTGGACCGACCGCTCCACCTGCGTCCTGTTCGGCGATGGAGCGGGTGCGGTGGTCATGGAGGCAATCGACCAGCCCGGCACGCGCGAGGATCGCGGCGTGCTCACGACGCATTTGCGCTCCGACGGCCGCTACCGTTCCAAGCTCTATGTCGACGGCGGGCCGTCCTCGACCCAGACCGTGGGTCATTTGCGCATGGAGGGCCGGGAGGTCTTTCGCCATGCGGTCGCCAACATCACCGACGTGATCGAGGCCGCATTCGCGGCCACGGGCTACGGCGCCGGGGACATCGACTGGTTCGTGCCGCATCAGGCCAACAAGCGGATTATCGACGGCAGCGCCCGCAAGCTCGGTATCGCACCGCAAAAAGTCGTCACCACCGTCGACCGTCACGCCAACACTTCGGCGGCCTCGATCCCGCTGGCGCTGGCGGAGGCGGTCGGGGACGGCCGCATCAAGCCGGGGCACCTGGTGCTGCTGGAAGCCATGGGCGGGGGCTTCACCTGGGCCTCGGCCCTGATCCGCTGGTAGGCGCATTGACCGGGGCGCAAACGGCGAATATCGTTTGAATATCAGAAGGATAAATCCATTGACCGGGGCACAGGGGGCGGCAATGGCGGAGCGGACCATTACGCGGGCGGACCTAAGCGAAGTCGTCTATCAAAAAGTTGGACTTTCCCGCACCGAATCAGCTTCTTTGGTAGAGTTGGTGTTGCGCGAGATCGCTGATTCGCTCTCGCGCGGCGAAAACGTGAAGCTTTCGTCGTTCGGCTCGTTCGTCGTGCGCCAGAAGGGCAGGCGGATCGGCCGTAACCCGAAGACCGGGGAGGAAGTTCCGATTGAGCCGCGCCGAGTCATGGTGTTCAAGCCCTCGAACATCCTGAAAAGCCGGATCAACGATCGTACCGACGGCAAGAAACGCTGAGAGGGCCTTGAGGCAGGTACGTGGAGAAAGGCCCCGACGCCTTCCGCACCATCAGCGAGGTCGCGCATGACCTCGGCCTGCCGCAGCATGTGCTGCGCTTCTGGGAAACGCGTTTCGCGCAAATTCGTCCGATGAAGCGCGGCGGCGGCCGCCGCTATTACCGGCCGGAAGACGTGCTGCTGCTGCGCGGCATCCGGCATCTCTTGTACGAGGAAGGCTATACGATCCACGGCGTGCAGCGCATCCTGCGCGACCGCGGCGTGCGCCACGTCTATGCGATCGGCCAGGCGGTCGAAAAGCTCAATGTGCGGCTCGATCCCGAAGCGCTTCCCGGCGAGGAGCTCGGCGCGCGCGAGGACGACCGCGCGGGTCTTTCGGGACTGCTCGATTACCTGCCCGCGCTGTTGGCGCCGCGCACCGATGCCGGCGATGAAATGCGGCGCGACGTGGAACTGCCCGAGCCTCCCGAGCTGCGCGACGAAGATATGGAGCCGATCCCGTTCCGCCGCTCTAACGCGGCCGATGTGCCGCGGCCGGCGCATGACGAAGAATTCGCCGCCACCGAGGGTGCCCGGCAATCGGCCGAGGCGGCACGTATCCTGCGCACCACCCTGCAGGAGCTTTCCGAATGCCGGCGCCTGCTCGACGGCGCGCGCGAAGACGGCCGTTGAACGCTAGGTTCAGCGGCACCTGAACTATTCTCGATCTATTTCTAGCAACGCGGATCACCTGCTCGAGCGCGGCCCGTTATGGCCGAGGCGATAACGCCAGGCCGAAGGCGGCACTCCCACCATCTTCTTGAAAGCGCGGCTGAAAGCCGCCTCGGATCCGTAGCCGATATTCGGCGGCAATGGTTGCGATATTGGCGCTGCCGCCGCTCAGAAGCCCCGACGCGATCTGCATCCGCCATTTGGCGAGATATTGCATCGGCGGCATGCCGACGAGGTCGGCGAAACGTTCCGCCAGCACCGAGCGCGACAGCCCAACGTCCTTGGCCAATTCCTCGATCGTCCAGTTTCGCGCTGGGTCTGCCGTGCATCAGCGACAACGCTTTGCCGACGAACGGGTCGCGCAGGCCCGCCAGCCACCCGGCTTGTTCCGGCGGCAGCGCCTCCAGATGCCGGCGAACCACCTCGATGAACATCAGCTCGCTCAGCTTGGCGAGGACACTTTCGCCGCCGGCGCGCTTGTCCGCCGATTCCATCATTGCCAAACGGATGAACTGGCCGAGCCAGCGCGCATCGCTGCCTTGCGGGTCTCCGACCTTGATGACCGGCGGCAGGTTGTCGAGCAGCGGATTGAACGGCCGGGCATCGCAGGCGAGGAAGCCGCAGACGAGCTTGGCCGAGGCCGGTCCGTCGCCGCCATAGTTGACGAAGAACGGCAATTGGCCGGCGATGGCAGCGTCGAGCGCGTCCGGTGCGACCGGATCGGCGCGCATGCCGGGACTGCTCGACATGACATGCGGATCGCCATTGGTGAAGACGATGACTTCGCCGGCTTCGACCGCGATCGGCTCCCCGCCGACGATATTGGCGAAGCACCGGCCCTCGGTGACCACATGATAAGCGATCAGATGATCGGCACCCGGCAGGATCTTCGGCAGGATCATCTCCCGCGGCAGCTGCTCGGCGACCCACGGTGCCTTGGCCGCAACGTCAAAGAACATCGCCCCGGTGAGCCGGACCGTTCTCAGCACATCGGAAAGCGCGTCGGTACTCATCAATCTCTCTCGCCGGACGTTTGGTCATTCGGCCCGGACGCTAGGTCAGAGGCCTCTCCAATCTCGGACGCGGTGTCAAGCATTGCGGACGCTCGATCATTCGTAACTGCGACCGATGGGCCTAGGAACATGCCGCTTCGCAACGACGCGATGCCGAAACAGAGAGTGGCATCAAGCGTGCTGACGCTGGCGACCAGGCGGCAATTTTACAGAAGGAGGTTTCAAATGCAGAAATCCAATATGCGGAAGTTCATCATGCCGGCTCTCGCGCTGACGGGCCTGACGTCGGCGGCGCTTTTGCACGCAGCCGCGCTCGCCGAGGTGCCCGATGCGATCGCCGCGCCCGGCGAAATGCTGGTCGCGACCGTCCAAGCAGTCGGCGCCCAGGTCTACGAGTGCAAGGCCAACGCCGCCGGCAAGCTCGTCTGGCAGTTTCGCGAGCCGATAGCGACACTGTTTCTCGCGGGCAAGACCGTGGGCCGCCACTATGCGGGACCAAACTGGGAGATGACCGATGGCAGCGTCGTGAGTGCCAAGGTCGCTGCCCGTGCGCCCGCCGCTAACCCGCACGACATCCCGCTGCTCAAGCTCGACGTGGCGTCGCGCCGCGGTGCGGGCCAGCTCGCCGACGTCACCACGATCCAGCGCATCAATACCCGCGGCGGCGTCGCCGAGGGCACGTGTGATCAGGCCGGCGCGTTCCTGAGCGTGCCCTATACCGCCGACTACGTGTTCTACCGGAAGCGCGGCTGACTCTGGCGACCGCTGCTCGGCGATCTCATGGCGCCGAAGGGCCAGCTGACCTGCAACTTTGAACACCTCATCCTGCGCCGGTTCAAGCGCGCAACTTCGAAGGAGACGACAATGACCCAAGCCGCACTTGCCACCACACGTGCAGCCGCGCCCGCGGCGATTGACCTCGCCACGATCAAGACGCCGCCAGCAGGTCGCCTGGGGCTCCGGCGACTACGCCATCGTCGGCACCACGTTGCAGATCGTCGGCGAAATGCTCTGCGAGGCCGTCGATCTCCGCAGCAACCAGCGCGTCCTCGACGTCGCCGCCGGCAACGGCAATGCGACGCTCGCCGCGGCCCGCCGCTTCGCCGACGTCGTGTCGACGGACTATGTCGGCTCGCTTCTCGATCGTGGCCGCGACCGCGCCAAAGCCGAGCGCCTGCCGGTCACGTTCCAGGAAGCCGACGCGGAAGCGCTTCCCTTCGCGGATGCCAGCTTCGATGTCGTGCTTTCGACCTTCGGCGTCATGTTCACGCCCAATCAGCAGCAGGCGGCGAACGAACTCGATCCGCGTCTGCCGTCCCGGCGGCAAGATCGGCCTCGCCAACTGGACGCCGGAGAGCTTCATCGGCCAGCTGTTCAAGACCATCGGCAAATATGTTCCGCCGGCACCCGGCATGAAGTCGCCGGCGCTGTGGGGCAACAAGGCGCATCTCGACACTCTGTTCGGTTCGAAGGCGACCGTCGCGGCGGAGAGCAAGAACTTTGTCTTCCGCTACAAGTCGCCCAAGCATTGGGTCGAGATTTTCCGCACCTACTACGGCCCGGTTCTGAAGGCGTTCGCGGCGATCGATCCGGAGGCACGCGAGGCGCTCGAGGCTGATCTCTACGCTCTGCTCGACAAGTTCAACGTCGCCGAGGACGGCACGCTGGTCATCCCCGGCGAATATCTCGAGGTGGTGATCGTCAGGAAGTGACCGATACGATGGTGCGCACGGCCAGCGATCGGCTTCTGTTGCGGGCGGCGGGCATCGTCACTCCCCGCTTGACGAAAATTCAAATGAAGACGCTACCAACGCGGCCTCTGTATTCGGCTTCCCCAAGGGCCGGAAACAGACGGCCTCATTCGATGAAGACTTGTCTGGAGCGTGGGATGACCGACGCTGACAACGCAATTCCGATCGAAGCGTGGAACACCGTATTGTTCGAAAAGTTCTGCCGCTTTCGATATGTCCTGACCCGGGGCCTGTCGGGTCACAGCGACGAGCTGTTCCGGCGCAAACCCTATCCGACGGGCGCGCGCGTGCTTGATTTGGGTTGTGGTTTTGGCGACACCACCCAGCGCATTGCGGCGCAGGTAAACCCCGGCGGCAAAGCCGTGGGTGTTGATTGCGCACGAAGCTTCATCAATAGCGCAACGCGCGAAGCTGCCGAAGCATCGATCAGAAATGCTTCATTTTTTGTCGCTGATGCGCAATCCGATGATCTTCGCGGTCCTTACGATCATGTCTTTTCCCGTTTTGGCACCATGTTTTTCAATCTGCCGGGACTTGCGCTGCGTAACATTCGGCGCGCGCTGGCGCCCGGCGGCGAGCTATCGATGATCGTGTGGCGGCGGCGCGAAGACAATCCGTGGCTGCACGAAGCCGAGCTTCGTGTGCAGCAGATTGTCCCCGTGGTCGCCCATGAAGAGACCGAGCAGGTGCATTGCGGCCCAGGTCCGTTCTCGATGGCTGCCGCGGATATGGTAAGCGACATGCTGCGGGGCGCTGGGTACGAGCACATCGCTTTTGCGCGCTACGACACCGACGTCTGCATTGGCCTCAGCTTGGACGATGCGGTAGAGTTTGCCTTGGCGCTGGGACCGGCAGGAGAGATTATCCGGCTTGCGGGAGAAGCAGGAGAAATGCGCAGGGGCCAGGTTATCGCTGCGCTGCGCGAGACCCTTTCAGCCCATCAGCGAGCCGATGGCATTTGGGCAGGTTCAAGCACCTGGTTCGTCACCGCCAGGAATCCTGCGGGCTAAATTGACCCAGTCGATCTCGCGCCGCGCGCGCTTATTCGGCGGTGATCTTGTTCGCTTCGATGATCGGCTTCCAGCGCGCGAGCTCGTCCTGCATGTATTTCGCGAGCTCCGCGGGCGTGCTGGCCACGACTTCCATCATCGCCTTGCCAAGCGTTTCGACCGCGGCCGGATCGCGCAGCGCCGCCACGACTTCGCGGCTGATCTTGGCGACCAGGGCGGGCGGCGTCTTGCCGGGCGCGACCACGCCGATCCAGGCATTGGCCTCGACGCCGGGCAGGCCCTGTTCTTCGAGCGTCGGGATGTCGGGGAAGATGGGCGAGCGCTTGGCGCTGGCGACGCCGATGGCCTTGAGCTTGCCGGCGCGCACGTGCGGAATGACGGAAATCGGCGGCATGCAGCCGAGCGCCACTTCGCCGGCGAGCAGCGCGGTAACCGTCTGCGGCGAGCCGGGATAGGGCACCTGCACGATCTTGGTGCCGCTCTTGGCCGCCACCAGCTCCATGGCAAGGTGCGCGATGGTGCCGCTGCCGAACGAGGCGTAATTGTAGGCGCCGGGTTTCGCCTTCAACGCCGCGAGCGTTTCCTGCAAGTTCGAAGCGGGAAAATTGGCCGCGGCGACCAGCACGCAAGGCTGCGACACGGCCCAGCTCACGGGCGCGAGGTCGGTGAACGGGTCGTAGGGCATCTTCTTGTAGAGCAGCGTGTTGTTCACCAGCGGCCCGGTGATGCTCACGCCGATGCGGTAGCCGTCGGGCTCGGCCTTGGCCACCAGATCGGTGCCGATCATGCCGCCGGCGCCGGGCTTGTTCTCGATCAGGAAGGTCTGCCCGAGCTTGGCGGTGAGGCGCTCGGCGATGACGCGGGCGAGCAGATCCGGCGTCGAGCCGGCGGGGTAGGGAACCACGATCCAGACCTGCCGGGTCGGCCAAGTATCGGCGGCCGGCTGCGCGATCGCGGCGGCGGGCAGCAGAAGTAGCGCCAGGCCGAGCAGGATCTTCTTCACGGGCGGGCTCCTGGTGGCGGGCTCTAGGGGTTGGCCGGGAAAGAACTGGTCGGAGCGGCCGGATTTGAACCGGCGACCCCCTGTCCCCCAGACAGGTGCGCTAACCGGGCTGCGCCACGCTCCGACCGGAGCCGGACTATAGGTGCGGGTAGCGGATCGGCGCAACGCGGGCGCCGGTCGTTCAAGCCGCGCGGGCGCCGAGGATGCGCGTGCGCATGCGGCCGGCGAGCGGGGTGACGCGCTCCACGCCGTAGTTGAGCGCGGCCTTCATTCGTTTCTGCGAGGGGCGCTCGACGTGGCGCCAGATCAGCCAGGAAAGCGCGGCGACGGCCGCGGCCGTGCCGACGATCAAGTAGGCGGGCGAGGCGACGCCCTCGAGCTTGTTCAGCACCATGTATCCGATGTGCTGGTGCAGGAGATACATCGGATAGGTCATGCCGCCGATGGCGAGCACCAGCGGGGCCGGCAGCGGAACCCGGCGCACGCGCAGCGCCAGCGCGACCGCGCCGATTGAAGCGAGGCAGAGCAGCGCGATGACCCGGTCGTCGATCGCCACCTGATAATGCTCGCGCACCCATTGCGCGTTGCCGATGGCCTGATTGATCGAGGTGACGGCGGCGAGCACGAGCAGGATCTTCACCAGCAAGGTGCGCCGGCCGGTGTACATCTCATAGAGCAGCAGGCCGGCTGCGAAAAATCCGCTCTGATTGGTGAGAAACAGCCGCAGCAAAATGCCCGAATGCAGCACGGCCTCGTTCAGCAGCGAGATCGCCATCCAGGAGACGATGATGAGCTCGATGTGCTTGCGGAACTGACCGGTGGCCAGGAACAGCGCGACCCAGCCGTAGAAGGTGATCTCGTAGACGATCGACCAATAGGCGCCGTCCATGAACGGCTGCTTGAGCGCGGGCGCGACGATGAACAGATTGGCGAACCAGTGCATGAACGTGGTCTCGAAGCGCGGCGCGCCGATCGCGATGGTCGCGATGAAGGTCAGCGTCATGCAGAGGAAGAAGGCCGGGTAGATGCGCGAGCTGCGCGCGATGGCGAAGTTGATCGCGCTGCGGCCCTCGGCGGAATAGGCGATCACGAAGCCGCTGATGACGAAGAACAGCTGCACGCCGAAATCGCCGTATTTCGCGAACCATTGCAGGTCCGGGAGCGACGTCGCGGTGTAGCCGTCGGCCGCCGCGCCGCGGAAGCCGTAGTGGAACAGAACCACGGCCAGTACCGCGAACATGCGCAGGAGATCGAGGATCTCGACGCGGCTGCGGCTCTCGCCGGTCGCGACTGGACGCGGAATGGTCATGCCATTGCCCTCGCTCGACGCGGCAAGCGTGCGCCATAGCGCTGCGCCGCGATGGCGCCGCCCCACAGCGTGCCGAGCAGCAGCCAGAAATGGCGCCAGTGATCGGTGTCGATGATCGCGCCCTCGATCACTACGCCGATGAAGGCGGCGAACACCGCCAGCATGACCGGCCGCCAGGGCGTGTCGGCGCGGACGGCCTTGAAGCCGACGAAGAGCGTGAGCGCGACGAGCAGGAGATACGAGATGCCCGCGATCCAGCCGCCGGCCATGAACGAGTTGAGATAGACGTTGTGCGCGTCCTCGGGGAAATAGCGAATGAACTGCAGCGGCCCGATGCCGAACGGATTGTCGAGCGCCAGCAGCGCGCCGAGGATGTGGCGGCCGAAGCGGCCGAGGTGGCCGACGTCGTAGGCCTGCTCGAGGCTCGCGCGCTCGGTGAACAGCGCACCGACCGATTGTGTCGAGACGAGCGCCGCGATCGCGGCGGAGATCACGAGGGCGGCGGCGAGGCTCGCGAGCAGGATGCGCCCGCGCTCGCGCGCGTTGTCGCTGATCGCGAACAGCAAGATCACGTAAAGCACGGCGGAGAAGGCGAAATGCGCCCAGGCGCCGCGCGAGAAGGTCAGCAGCAGCGCGACCACGAACAGCGCCAGCGCCGCGCCGCCGGCCAGGAAGTTCCGCAGGCCGCCGGAAAGCACGCGACGGATGCACAGCAGCGCGGGCAGTACCAGGAACGGCCCGAGCACGTTGGGGTCCTTGAACGTGCCCTTGGCGCGGCCATAGCGGAGCAGTTCTTCCGCGCCCGGGATCAGCTGGAAATAGGCGAGGATCGCGAGAATCGCGACGATCACGGCCGCGGCCGTGTAGCCGGCGAGCAGCAGATCGAGACGGCGGCCGGTGTCCTCGGCGAGCACGCAGGCAAAGAAGAACGCGGTCGCGACCAAAAACCACGACACCAGCGTCCAGAAGAACGTGTTGTCGCGTCCGAGCACGGGTACGACGCCGATGGTCAGCCCGATGCAATAGACGACCAGGAGCAGAAGAAGCGGCAGTTGGCCCGCCCGCAGCGGCAGCCCGGTGAGGAAGAAGAGCGCCATGGTGGCCAGCGCCACCACCTCATAGGGCGAGGGCTCCATCAGCACGAAAGCGCCGGAGAAGCCGGTGAGCCAGAGCATGAGCCCGCGCAGGCGCTCCAGGAGCGCCGCGGAACCGATGGGCACCGCGACTGCGTGGGCCATCAGTAGGCGTTTTCGGTCTTGAGCAGCGCGAAGGGCGTGCGCGCGAGGATGTAGAGGTCGAACAGCACCGACCAGTTCTCGATATAAAACAGATCGTGCTCGACGCGGCGCTGGATCTTGTCACCGGTGTCGGTCTCGCCGCGCCAGCCGTTGACCTGCGCCCAGCCGGTGATGCCCGGCTTCACGCGGTGGCGGGCGAAATAGCCGTCGACCACCTCGTCATAGAGCTGGTTCTGCGCCTTGGCATAGACCGCGTGCGGCCGCGGGCCGACGAGCGAGAGATTGCCCTTGATCGCGACGTTGAGGAGCTGCGGCAGCTCGTCGAGCGAGGTCTTGCGGATGAAACGGCCGACGCGGGTGACGCGCGCGTCGTCCTTGGTGACGAGCCTGGCGGCATTGGCGTCGGTCTGGTCGACATACATCGAGCGGAACTTGAACACTTCGATCAGCTCGTTGTTGAAGCCGTAGCGCTTCTGCCGGAAGAACACCGGCCCCTTGCTGTCGAGCTTGATGGCGACGGCGACGAGCGCCATCAGCGGCGCGGCGGCGAGCAGCAGCAGTCCGCCGACGATGCGGTCGAACAGCCACTTGACGACGTAGTTCCAGTCGGTGAGCGGCTTATCGTAGACGTCGAGGGTGGGTACGTTGCCGATGTAGGAATAGGCGCGCGGACGGAAGCGCAGCCGGCTCATGTGGGCGGCCAGCCGTAGATCGATCGGCAGCACCCAGAGCTTCTTGACCATCTGCAGCACGCGCTCTTCGGCGGTGATCGGGATCGACACGAGCAAAAGGTCGATGCGGGTGCGGCGCGCGAACTCGACCAGCTCGTCCACGGTGCCGAGCTTGGCGACGCCGGCGACTTGCGGCGGCGAGCGGTCGTCGTTGCGGTCGTCGAAAATGCCGCAGATCGAAAGATCGGAGTCCTTCTGCGCCCGCAGCGCGTCGATCAGCGCCTCGCCCGCCTTGGCGCCGCCGACGATGACGGTGCGACGGATCAGGCGGCCCTCGTGCGTCCAGCGGCGAACCAGCGCGGAGAGCAACGCGCGGCCGGCGAACAGCAGGAGCACCGTGCCGCCGTACCAGGTGCTGACCCACACGCGCGAGTACATGCCCTGGTACTTGGCGAAGAAGGCGACCGCGAGCACGAACAGAAAGACGATGGTCCAGGTGAGGCCGATGCGGCTCAACTGCTCTACGCGCGAGCGGAACGCGCCGACGTCATAGATGTCGGCCCACTGGAAGGCGAGGACGGCGGTGGCGGCGACGGCCAGGATGGTCGTGACGTAGTGCCACTCGAAGCCGTCGAGCGGAACGACGTAGAGCGCGTAGACCAGAAGCCCGAGGCCGGCGATGACGAGGAAATCGGCGGCGCGAACGAATCCGGCGAGCACCACGTGCGACAAGGCCGGGGCGAATTGCTGGCGGGCGACCGCGGTTGCGAGCGGCCCGAGCGTGCGCTTTTCCTCTGGCGCGGGGAGGTACGTCGCGGCTGCCGCAGCGGCGGAAGCGGATTGCGCTTCCATCGCCCGCGCGATCTCGCGAACATTGAATTCGATCATGCCGCCTTCGCCTCTGTGCCCGCCGTCCGGCGCTCGTTGGCCACGCGCCGGTTCGTGCAGAAGAATGTAGGATTGAATTAGCTGAAAATGCCGACGAATTGCTTATTGGTTCGATTAACTATGAATTGGTTACGTCTCGGCTTTCTGCATGGTTGCCGAATGGTAAGCATCAAGAACTTGCTCGGTCATGGTGCCGACGGTGAACTCGGCGGCGACGCGGGCATGCAGCCGCGCGGTGCGCGCCGCGGCCTCGCCGGCGAAGGCAGCGAGCATGGCGGCGGCCAACGCCGCGGCGTCGCCGGGCGGGACGAGCGCGCCGGCGTCGGGTCCGAAAATTTCCGGAATACCGCCCACGTCGGTCGCGACCAGCGGCATCGATGCAGCGGCGGCCTCCAGCACGATGTAGGGGAGCGACTCCGCGCGCGACGGCACCACGAGCACGCGGCCGGTGCGGAAGGCCTCGCGGGCGGGGCGCGACGGGTAGAGCTGCACATGCGACGCGAGACCGAGCGCGCCTACGCGCGCTTGCAGCGCGGCTCGGTCGGGGCCGTCGCCATAGAGGAAGGCGCTGCCGTTCCAGCCCTTGGTGCGCAGCAGGGCGATCGCATCGAGCAGCAGATCGACGCCCTTGAGTGCGCGCAGCTCGCCGACATAGACGAAATCGGCGGCATCGCCGTCGGGCCGGATCGGCTCCAGCTCCTCCTGGCGCACGCCGTTGTGCACGACGCGCACGATCCCGCCGGGACTTCCGATCTTCGCCTTGAATACATCGAGGCCGTAGGCGCTCTCGAACAGGAACGCGCCGGTGCGCCGCATGAGCAGCCGCTCAAGGCCGAGATAGAAAATCCCGATCGGCGTGCCGGGCGAGTAATGCAGGCTGCCGCCGTGGGGTGTATAGACGCGGACCGCGTTGCAACGCGCAAGCCGCGCATAGGCGCCGCCCTTGGCGCCGTGGCCGTGCAGGATATGGGCGTCGCACAGGCGCGCCCGGATGCCGACGTGACGCACCGCCGCGAAATCGCTCGGTCCAATCTGCCGGCTCATGGGCACGCGGGTGAGGCCGAGCAGAAGGCGCGGGGAAAGTTCCCTGAGCGTTCGCGCCGCGCGTTCGTCGCCGGTCGTGGAGTCGGCGCAGATGCCGACCTCGTGCCCGCGCGCTGCCTGTTCGCGGGCCAGATCGATCACGTGCCGAAACAGGCCGCCCACCGGCGCGCGCAGGACGTGGATGATGCGGAGCGGCCGCACGGGCGCGGAGCTTCGGTTCAGAGCCACCGTTCCTCGACGGTGATCGTGTCGCCGGGCCGGATCGGATACCAGAGCGGCACGCGCGCGTGCACGATCTGGCCCTGCACGGTACGGGCGATGACGGCGCCCCACTTGTTCGCGCGGGGCGAATAGCCGCCGGCGACCGCGATGGCGCTCTCGACGGTGAGGCCGTTCACATAGGCGAATTGGCCCGCGGTGTTCACTTCGCCCAGGATGAAGAACGGCCGATAGGTTTCGACCTCGACGGCGACATGCGGCTCGCGGATGTAGCCGGCCTTGAGCTTGGCGGCGACCGCCAGGCCGAGCTCGGCCGTGGTGCGTCCGCGCGCTTCGACCGCGCCGATCAGGGGCATCGAAATCTTGCCGGCGTTGTCGACGGTGTAGGAATTGGTCAGGCTGTCCTGGCCGAACACCATGACGCGCAGCTTGTCGCCGGCGCCGAGCGCGTAGGGCGCGCTGAAGGCGGGATCGACCTCGCCGATGCGCGGCCGGTCCGCCGCGCAGGCGGAGACCGCGAGCGCGAGCGCAAGGAGCAGGGTGGTTCGGGCAAGCATGAAGCGGTGCCGAGCCTTTCGGTAACCGAATTCTTACCGTCCCTATGGTTAACGAAACCTCACCGTCCGGAAGGCTCTAGCGCAACGCTTCTCCCCATTAACCGGCTGGCAACCCTAATGATTTCTTATCGGGCGGGTGGCGTGGAGTAGCCCGGTGATGCGTCCTACATCGGCGTCCGAAATGGACGCCACGACCGAAACAGGCGAGAGCGCGCTCGATCTCGCCGCGCTTGCGCGTGCGCTGTGGCAGCGCCGGCGCTGGATCGTCGTGCCCACGCTGATCGCCGCGCTCGCGAGCTTCGCGGTCGTGAATCTGATGACGCCGCGCTACAAATCCGAGTCGCGCGTGCTGATCGAAAGCCGCGAGACCGTCTATAACCGCGCGGAGGGCGATCGCAACGTCGAGCGCGACCGCACGCTGGTCGACGCGGAAGCGGTGCAGAGCCAGGTGCAGCTCGCGCTGTCGCGCGATCTCGCGCGCAAGGTGGTGCGCGAGCTGAAGCTCGCCGATCGCGCCGAATTCAATCCCGAAGTCAGCGGCTCCGTGTTCGGCCGCATTCTTGCGCTGGTCGGACTGTTGCGCGATGCGTCGCGCCTGAGCGTCGAGGAGCGGGTGCTCGACCGTTACTATGAGCGGCTCACAGTCTATCCGATCGACAAAACGCGCGTGATCGTCATCGAATTCCAGTCGGAGGATCCCGATCTCGCGGCCAAGGTCGCCAACGCCGTCGCCGACGGCTATCTCACGCTGCAGCAGCAGAGCAAGCAGGAGGCCATGCGGCAGGCGAGCCAGTGGCTCTCCGGCGAAATCGAGCGCATGCGCGGCCGGGTCGCCGAGGCCGAGGGCAAGGTCGAGACGTTCCGCAGCGGGTCGAATCTCTATACCGGACCGAACAGCACCTCGCTGAGCGCCCAGCAGCTCGGCGAGCTCAATTCGCAGCTCACCCTGGCGCGCTCGCAGAAGGCCGATGCCGAGGTCAAGGCGCGGCTGATCCGCGAGCAGTTGCGCTCGGGGCGGCCTGTCGAGTCTTCCGACGTGGTCAATTCCGAGCTGATCCGCCGCCTCAACGAGCAGCGCGTGACGCTCAAGGCGCAACTCGCAGAGCAGTCCTCGACGCTCCTGGAGCAGCATCCGCGCATCAAGGAATTGCGCGCGCAGATCGGCGATCTCGAAGCGCAGATCCGCAACGAAGCCGAAAAGCTGGCGCGCAGCTTCGAGAACGACGCCCGCGCTCGCCGGTGCGCGGGTCGAACAGCTTTCCTCGAGCCTCGATCAGCTCAAGCGCCAGGCTTCCTCGCTCGGCGAACAGGATGTGCAGTTGCGCGCGCTCGAGCGCGAGGCCAAGGCGCAACGCGATCTGCTGGAATCGTACCTGGGGCGCTACCGCGACGTGACCGCGCGCGAGTCGCCGGACGCGGTGCCGGCCGATGCGCGGATCATCTCGCGCGCGGTGCCGACCTCGACGCCGTATTTCCCGAAGAAGCTGCCGATCGTGCTGCTGGCGACGCTGGCGACGCTGCTGTTCGCGGTGGTGTTCATCGCGGTCGGCGAGCTGATGGGCGGTGAAGTCTATCGGCGCGTTCCGCGGGCATTTTCGGAGCGCGAGCCGGCCGAACTGTCCGAGGAATATGCGCCGGAGCCAGAGGCGGCCTGGAACGACGTTCCTGCCGCGGCCGAAGAAAATTCCGTTAGCGCTCACGAGCGGCGCATGGCTGCGCTATTCACGAAGGTTTCCGAGCTCGAGCGCGGCGTTCTCGTGCTGGGCGGGGTGGCGCCGGATGACCGGGCGGCCGGGGTTGCTCTCGAACTCGTGCGCAGGCTCGCCACCCAGGGCGGGCGCATACTCTTGCTCGATCTCGACGTAGCGCATGCGCCGTCGCGCGCGCTGGTCGCCGACACACACGCGCCGGGAATCTCCGATCTGCTGTTCGGAGTCGTGCCCTTTACCGAGGCAATTCAGCGCGATCCGGTCTCGCGGGCGCACGTGATCGGGCTTGGGCGCAGCGCGCGCGACACGGTGGGTCTGCTCACCGCGCCGCGGCTTGCGATCGTGCTCGGGGCGTTGTCGCAGACTTACGATTATGTGGTGGTCACGGTCGGCATATTGCCGAAGCTGCCGGGCGCGGAACGGCTAGCGCGCTTCGCACGCGCGGCGATCCTGATCGCGGACGAGAAGGAAGCCGCAGGGGAACTGGCCGATGCGCTGGTCGTCAGCGGTTTCGATCAGGCGATCGTCGTGGCGGTCGGGCCCGATATGCCGAGCCCGCGGGACCGCGCCGCGGCCTGAACCTCAGAAGACCTTGCGAATTCTTTGCGCGGCGCCCCAGAGCAGCGGGGAGCGCTTGATCGCGCGCTTGGCGCTCGCCTTGGCGGCGAGGCCGGCGGCGAGCAGGCGGCCGCGCGGCGACAGCGGCAGGAAGCAGTCGAACAGGACCTCGACCTCGTCGCACAACGAAGTCTTGAACTCGGCTTCGCCGACGCCGAGGTCGAAATATTCAAGACCGCGATCGGCGCAGTCGGCGACGAGATGGGTGAGCAGGACGAGGCCGGGACTCTGGCGCGCGTGCTCACCCAGCGTGAAGGACGTGATCATGGCCGAGTAACGACGGCCGTCATTGACGCCGGCAAACAGCGCCAACATGCCTGCATTGCTATCGAGCGCATGCATCTCGATGAGCGGCTTTCCCGCAGCGAGGCCATGACGGCAGACTTCACGCAGGAACGCCTCGATCCCGGGCGCCGCGAACACGTTCTCCACGCCCTGGGCGGCGAAACGTTCGGCTTTCTGGGCGAGGAAAGCGTCGAGGAAGCGATCGACGTCGGCTGCGCTGCCGGCGCGTACGTAACGATAGCCCGGCAGCGCCTGAAGCTTGCGTTCCTTGTTGCGCAGTTTCGAGCGGGTGCCGCCGCCATAGGCGCGGGCGAGCACTTCCTCGCCCGGCGCGCCGAGCCGCAGGCGATAGCCGAAGCTCGGCGAGGGCTGGTGCGGCAGCGCCAGCATCGGATTGCACATGCCCTCCCAGCTTTCCGGCTGGTCGGAGAGCTCGATCGCGTCGAGACCCGGAACCGCCGCGCGGATGCGGGAGATCACGAGCGCAAGGTCGCTCCGGCTGATCGTGGCGCCGCGGCGCCAGGGGCCAAAATTGAAGCAAGCATGCTTGTCGCCGAGGAAGCGGGCGATGAGGAAGTTGCCGCGGCGGACGAGGCCGAGCGGCAGCAGAAACAGGGAGTAGCCGGCCGCGTCGAAGCCGACGGCAATGAGCGGCGATACGCCTGCCGCCGCGCCGGCATTGCGGTGCCATGCGGCGACCCATTCGTAGCGCTGGTAGGGGGTGAGCACGCCTTCGCGTTCGAGCTCGCGCCAGAACGGCTCGGCGGCGGCCAGCGAGGTGAAACACTCGATGCCATCGAGGGCGCCGGCGGACGCTTCGCGCGCGGGCAGGCGCGGGGCCAGGCTTCCCGACGCGGCGAATACCGTGGCCGCTTCGCTCGCCATGCTTAATGTCCGTTCAGACATCGAAAATCCTGCAGCCGGTAACGATCACAAAAATCCTCAAGATTCTGTTGGCATGATCGGGGTAAGGGGTTCCTTATCGAGGTAAAGGATTCCTGGCGGAGAGCGTAGGTGGCGAGCTTGCGTAAAGCGGTAATCCGGGCCGGTCTCGAGGCGCTGTATTTCTCCGGTGCGCACCGGGTGCTGAAGCCTGTCACCGGCGGGGTAGGGGTCGTATTCACGCTCCATCACGTGCGCCCCTCCCGGCGAGGAGCTTTCCAACCTAATCGGCTTCTGGAGGTCGAGCCAGAATTCCTCGAAGGTGTGGTAAATCGGCTGCGTGCCCGCCGGATCGACCTTGTCAGCCTCGACGAGGTGCACCGGCGCCTGGTGGAGCAGGATTTCAGCCGCCGCTTCGTGGCGTTTACCTTGGACGACGGCTATCGGGACAATCTCGAATTCGCCTGGCCGATCTTCAAGCGGCACAATGTTCCGTTCGCGCTGTTCGTCGCGACCGCCTTCGCCGACCATCTCGGCGAAATGTGGTGGGCCGCGCTCGAGCGCGTGATCGCCGCCAACAGCCGCATCGTGGTGGAGATCGAGGGCGACACCCGCTTCTATGATTGCACCGGACCGGGCGAAAAGGACGCCGCGTTCCATGAACTCTACTGGCGGCTGCGCCGCTTGCCCGACGAGGGCGAGATGCGTCGGATCGTGCGCGATCTCGCCGCGCGCTACGGCATCGATCCGCTGGCGCCGTGCCGCGAGCTGTGCATGGGCTGGCCGGAGATCGCGCGGCTCGCCGCCGATCCGCTGGCGACGATCGGCGCGCACACGGTCAACCACAACATGTTGCGCAAGCTTCCGGCCGCTGCGGCGCGCGCGGAGATCGAGCGCAGCGCCGACGTGATCGAGGCTTCGCTCGGCAAGCGCCCGCGGCATCTGTCGTTTCCGGTGGGCGACGCCACTTCGGCGGGACCGCGCGAGTTCGCGCTCGCGCGCGCGCTGGGCTTTGCGACCGCGGTGACCACACGGCCGGGGGTCTTGTTCCCCGAGCATCGCGAGCACCTGACCGCGCTGCCACGCGTCTCGCTCAACGGCCATTTCCAGGCGATGCGGTTCATCGACGTATTCTTGTCGGGAGCGCCGTTCGCGTTATCGAACGGATTTCGCAGGGTCGACGCGGCGTGAGCCGTCAATCGGGCCGCTGCATCCACCAGATCAGCCAGCCGGCCGGCAATACCCAGACCAGCCCGAGCACCAGATAGATCAGCGTCTGCGCGTAGGTGGGCATCGCCCCGACGCGGCCATAGACCAGCGACATCGCGAATAGCGCCCAGAAGATCACCAGCGCGATCAGGGCGACGGTGCCGGCTAGCTTGCGCTGGCGTTGGCGCATGGCGATCCAGAAAGCGGCGCGGCCCGATTGCCCGCGCGCTCGCGGCTCTATATCTCTCGCGCATCGCAAAGGGAATGCGGAGGCGCGCTTGGTCACGCTCGAGGAAGTCCAGGACCGTTTGCGGCCGGTGCGGCGCTGGCTGTGGTGGATCGCGGCGTTCTTGATCGCCATCGTGCTGGTGGGCGGCCTCACGCGGCTCACGGGCTCGGGCCTTTCGATCACCGAATGGCGGCCGATCACCGGCGTGCTGCCGCCGCTTTCGGAGATCGAGTGGCAGGCCGAGTTCGAGCGTTACCGCGCGATCCCGCAATTCCTCGCGGTCAACACGGACATGACGCTCGCCGAATTCAAGATCATCTATGGGTGGGAATGGACGCACCGGCTGCTGGCGCGGGCCGTGGGCGTCGTGTTCCTGCTGCCGTTCCTGTTCTTCCTGTGGCGCGGACTCATCAATCGTGCACTCGGCTGGAAGCTCGCCGGAATTTTCGCGCTCGGCGGACTGCAGGGCGCGATCGGGTGGTGGATGGTGCAGTCGGGTCTGGCGGAGCGGACCGACGTCAGCCAGTACCGGCTCGCGGTGCACCTCACGCTCGCCTGCCTGATCCTTGCAGCGACAGTCGCGGTGGCCGAAAGCCTGCAGCCGTGGCGCCGGACACCGGCCATGCCGCGGCAGCGCCGCATGGCGGGAATCCTGCTGCTGCTCGTGTTCTTGCAGATTCTGCTCGGCGCGCTGGTGGCCAAGACCGGGGCGGGGCTCACCTTCAACACCTGGCCGCTGATCGATGGCCGCTTCCTTCCCGCCGGCGGACGCGCTGTTCGCGATGCAGCCGCCGTGGAAAAACTTCTTCGAGAACGTGCTCACGATCCAGTTCGATCACCGGATCGCGGCGTATCTGCTGTTTTTTCTGTCGGCCCTGCACGCGATCGATGTGCAGCGGGCGGCGCCCGCCATGGCACTACGCGCCGCGGTGCTGTTCGCGCTGATCACGCTGCAAGCGATGCTCGGGGTTCTCACGCTGCTCTACAACGTGCCGCTATGGCTGGCGCTCGGGCACCAGGTTGGGGCGATCGTAGTGCTGGTTGTGGCGACCGTGCACGTCGCACGGATGCGAGCCTAGGCCGCCAAGCCCTGCTCGAGGTCGGCGATGATGTCCTCGATGTCCTCGATGCCGACCGAGAGCCGCACCACGTCCGGGCCGGCGCCAGCGATTTTCTTCTGCGCGTCGGAGAGCTGGCGGTGGGTGGTGGAGGCCGGGTGGATGATCAGCGAGCGGGTGTCGCCGATATTGGCCAGGTGCGAGAACAGCTTCACATTGGAGACGAGATGCACGCCGGCTTCGAAGCCGCCCTTGAGGCCGAAGGTGAGCACCGCGCCGGCGCCCTTGGGGCAATATTTCTGCGCGAGCTTGTAATAGCGGTTGGCGGGCAGCCCGGCATAGCTTACCCAGGCGACATCCTCGTGGGTGGAGAGGAATTTCGCGACGGCGAGCGCGTTGTCGCAGTGCTTTTGCATGCGCAGCGGCAGCGTCTCGATGCCGGTGATGATCAGGAACGCGTTGAATGGCGAGAGCGCGGGTCCGAGGTCGCGCAAGCCCAGCACGCGGCAGGCGATGGCGAAGCCGAAATTGCCGAAGGTCTCGGCCATGACGATGCCGTTGTATTCGGGGCGCGGCGCCGAGATCATCGGATAGCGCGGGTCGCCGGCCCACTTGAACTTGCCGCCGTCGACGATCACGCCGCCGATCGAGTTGCCGTGGCCGCCGAGGAATTTCGTGGCCGAGTGCACGATGATGTCGGCGCCAAACTCGAACGGCTTGCAGAGGTAGGGCGTGGCCAGCGTGTTGTCGACGATGAGCGGCACGTTCGCCTGGTTCGCGATCTTCGCTATTGCCGCGATATCCACGAGAATGCCGCCCGGATTGGCGATCAACTCGATGAAGATCGCCTTGGTCTTCGGCGTCACCGCCTTTTCGAACGAAGCAAGATCGTCGGGGTCGGCCCAGATCACGTTCCAGCCGAAGCTCTTGAAGGCGTGATTGAACTGATTGATCGAGCCGCCATAGAGCTTGGTCGACGCGACGAACTCGTCGCCGGGCCTGAGCAGCGCCTGGAACACGACCGCCTGGGCGGCGTGGCCCGAGGCGACGGCGAGGCCGGCGGTGCCGCCCTCGAGTGCGGCGACGCGCTCTTCGAGCACGTTGCAGGTCGGGTTGCCGATGCGGGTGTAGATGTTGCCGAAGGTCTGCAGGCCGAACAGCGAGGCGGCGTGCTCGACGTCGTCGAACACGAACGAGGTGGTCTGGTAGATCGGCGTCGCGCGCGCGCCCGTGGTCGGGTCGGGCTGGGCGCCGGCGTGGATCGAGAGGGTGGAGAAGCCCGGTTTGCGGTCGGCCATTGGATCCTCGTGGACAGTCGCCGTTCTTAACTCCACAAGATATTTGTGAAATAAGAACAATCTCTATTTGAGAATGTTGTTTAGGCCGGAGCCGAGTGTGCCGTCAATGCGTCATTTGTCGTCGCCCAGGGATAGGCGCTGGACGCCGCCGGGGAGCCGCTTGGCGCGCCGGGAGGAAAGGGTGCGGGTATTCACCCCGGCCCAATTGATCTCGCCGGAGAGGCGGCCGTATTCGATCTTGGGGCAGCGGTTCATCACCACCTGCATGCCCGCGGCCTCGGCGCGGGCGGCGGCCGCGTCGTCGCGCACGCCGAGCTGCATCCAGAACACCTTGGGCCGGTGCGCAAGTGCCAGCACCTCGTCGAGCACGGCGGGCACGTGCTCGGAGCCGCGAAATACGTCGACCATGTCGAGCGGCTCGGGCACGTCGGCGAGGTGCGCGTAGGCCGGAATGCCGCCGATTTTTTTACCGCCCTGGCCGGGATTGATCGGGAAGACGTTGTAGCCGCGCTCGGCCAGATATTTCACGACGAAGTGGCTCGGCCGGTTGTCGGACGGGCTGGCGCCGACGACGGCGATATTCTTTACGGAATTCAGAATGCCGCGGATGTAGGAGTCGTCGTAGCGGTCGTGGTTCATTTTATTTTCCTGTCCCTCCTCGGAGGGGAGGGTGGCCGCCGCGCGGCGCCGCGCTGACCCTCCCCTAAAGGGGAGGGATGAAAAAGTTCTAACGGTCTTCCCACTTCGGCGCGCGCTTCTCGAGGAAGGCGTCGATGCCTTCCTTGGCGTCGTAGGCGAGCGCGTTCTCGACCATCACTTCCGACGTGTGGCGGTAGGCATCGGCAAGATTCATCTCGATCTGGCGATGGAAGCCGGCTTTGCCGATGCGCTGCACAAAGGCGGATTTCGATGCGACGGTGCGCGCGAGCGCGAGCGCTTGGTCGAATGCCTTGCCCGCTGGCGCGACGCGATTGACCAGCCCGATCTCGCGCGCGCGGGCGGCCGAGATCGGCTCGCCGGTGAACAGCATTTCCATAACGTGGCCGGCTCCGACCTTGCGGACCACCGGCACGACCGGCGAGGAACAGAACAAGCCGATGTTCACGCCCGGCAGGCAGAATTTCGCACTCTCGGCGGCAACCACGAGATCGCAGCTCGCCGCCAGCTGACAACCGGCGGCGTAGGCCAGGCCTTGCACGCCGGCCACCACCGGCTGAGGCAGTGCCATGATCGCCTGCATGAGCGTGGAGCACTGCCGGAAGATCCGTTCGAAGTAGGCGCGGCCGCGGTCGGGGTCGTTGTGGTGCGCCGTCAGCTCCTTGAGATCGTGGCCGGCGCTGAACGCTGGGCCGTTCGCGGTCAGCACGACTGCGCGGATCGACGGGTCGGCGGCGATTGATTTGAGTGCATCGCTGAGCGCGCCGATCATCGCTTCGGAGAGCGCGTTGCGCACTTCGGGCCGGTTCATGGTCAGGAGCGCGATCCCGCCCCGGTCCTCGCGGAGCAAAATCGGGGCGTCGGCTTCCGAGCGCGGTGTGGAAGCGGGCTTCGACATTTCGGTCCTTGGGTCCTTGCCTTTCGTGGCTGGCATTGTATCCGAATGCGTGGAGCGCAAGCGAGCGCATGGCGCAGGGCAGGGTATCCATCATGAAGATGAACGCCGAGGAAGTGCAGGCCTATCTCGCTGGGGTGTTTCCGCAGGCATTCGGGATAGGCAAGGCGTCGCGGATCGAGGCGGTCGGCGACCACACGGCGAGTGTGCGCTTCAGCGCTGGCGAGCGGCACCTGCGGCCGGGCGGCACGGTCTCGGGGCCTACGCTGATGACGCTCGCCGATGCGACGGTCTATGTGGCGATCTTGGCGGCGCTAGGCCCGGTGCCGCTTGCGGTCACCACCAGCCTGTCGATCAATTTCCTGAAGAAGCCCGAGCCTGGCGACCTGATCGCCGATTGCCGCCTGATCAAGCTCGGGAAGCGGCTCGCGGTAGGCGAGGTGGGAATCCGCCCGGCCGCCGGGGGCGAGCTCGTGGCCCATGCGGTCGCCACCTATTCCATCCCGCCCGAGCGGGACTTGGACGATGGCAGCTAAATACCGTTATTTTAAGTATTTGTAATAACAGGATAAAAACATACCCGGGGTCGTTGACCGGAGCGCCGGCAGCCGATAGAACGCGCCAACCTCTTCGGCCGCACGAGCCGGACATTCCAACGGACTGATCATGAAGACCTATTCGGCCAAGCCCGCCGAGATCGTGAAAAAGTGGGTGCTGATCGACGCCTCCGGGCTCGTGCTCGGCCGGCTGGCTTCGATCATCGCCATGCGGCTCCGCGGCAAGCACACGCCGCGCTACACGCCGCACGTCGACTGCGGCGACAACGTCATCGTCGTGAATGCCGAGAAGGTGGTGCTGACCGGCAAGAAGCTCGATCAGAAAGTTTATTATCACCACACCGGCTTTCCGGGCGGCATCAAGGATCGCAAAGCCAAGTTCATTCTGCAGAGCAAGTTCCCCGAGCGCGTGCTCGAGAAGGCGGTCGAACGCATGCTCGACGAGGGACCGCTGGCGCGGAAGCAATTCGGCAATCTGCGCGTCTACAAGGGACCGAGCCATCCGCACGAGGCGCAGAACCCGGTTGCGCTCGACGTCGGCGCGATGAATGCGAAGAACAAGAGGAGCGCGTGATGGCCGAAACCGTCCAGTCGCTGGAAGGCTTGGCCGTGCTCAAGCCGGAAACGCCCGAAGCACCCAAGTACGTTCAGAAGCTCGACAAGCAGGGCCGCGCCTATGCCACCGGCAAGCGCAAGAATGCGGTGGCGCGGGTGTGGATCAAGCCGGGGGCCGGCAAGATCGTCATCAACACGCGCTCGGTCGAGGTCTATTTCGCGCGGCCGGTGCTGCGCATGATGATCCAGCAGCCGTTCGTGGCGGTGAATCGTTCGGGCCAATACGACGTGAGTTGCACCGTTTCCGGCGGCGGCCTGTCGGGTCAGGCCGGCGCGCTCCGCCACGGCATCTCGCGCGCGCTGGTGAATTTCGAGCCGGAACTGCGCGGCGCGCTCAAGAAGGGCGGCTTCATGACGCGCGACTCGCGCGTGGTCGAGCGCAAGAAATACGGCCGCAAGAAAGCCCGCCGCAGCTTCCAGTTCTCCAAGCGCTAAGGCCTCAGGGGCGCGCATTGGCCGGGCGCAAGCGCGAGACTCCGGCCGCATCCGCCGCGGAGTACGACCGGCGGAATCTCGATCGAGTCATTTTCTTCAGCGATGCGGTCATCGCCATCTCGATGACCTTGCTCGCGCTCGAAGTGCGCCTGCCGGCCGAGACCGGCGTATTTTCAGAAGCCAAGCTGCAGCATGACCTGGTGGCGATCGCAACGAAATACCTCGCCTTCGTCGTGAGCTTTCTGGTCATCGCTTCGTTCTGGGTTGGTCATTGGCGGAAATTCGCATTCATCCGCCGCACCGATAGCCGGCTGGTGTGGCTGAACATCGCGTTCCTGATGGCGATCTGTTGCGTGCCGTTTGCGAGTTCCGTTCTGCAAGAGCACGGCAATCTGCGCACCGCGGTAATTCTCTATGCCGGCGTGGTGATCGCCGCAGCGCTGCTCTCGGCCGCGCTCTGGGTCTATGCGTTGCGCGCTGGCCTGGTCGACCCGCAAATCACGCCCTTGCAGAAACGGCGAAGCCTATTGTCGCCGCTGTTCACCGCCGGTGTTTTTGCGATTTCGATCGGGATTTCGTTCTACGACGCCGATCTCGCCAAGTTTTTCTGGCTGCTGCTGGTTCCGACGTTCTTCTACTCGGTCGGAAAGGGCTAGGGCTCCACTCTTGGGCGAAACGCTCAAGCCAGGCCCACTTCCGCAAGCTCTTGCAGCACCTTGTGCGCGGGGCTTCGGCCCCTCGGCCTTTTCGCGAGTTGACCGGGGCGCAACTAGAAGTTACATTTTTGCGTAGTGCTTTTCCGAGTTCTGTATATACATCCGCTGGCGATTGAAGCGAAGGCTGCAGGGCTGAATTTCTGGAAGCTCCTGCTCACAGCCACGGCGCTGTTTATTTTCATCTGCGCGCTTTGGTCGGCAGTGGCCTTCTTCATCGGCTACGCAAGCCGGATCAACATGACGTCCGACGCACAGCGCGAAGGAAATCAAAGCATCGACTACATCTTCATGCGGATCGCCGACACGGCCTCGGCCAGCCTGCGCTCGACCGACCTTGTCGGCCGCTTCGGCGGCGAGGAGTTCGCGGCGATCCTGCCAAACAGCGATCTGGAGGATGCGATCCAGGTCGCCGAGCGCGTCCGGGCGGCGTTCGAGACCGCCGCCACCGAGGTCGGCGGGCATCCGGTGCGGGCCACGGTCAGTATCGGCGCGGCGCTCGGCGGCGAGGAGGCGCTCTCGATCGAGGCCCTGCTCACGCGTGCCGATGAGGCGCTGTATCAGGCGAAGCGAAACGGCCGCAACCGCGTCGAGGCCGCGCGCGGCGATACTACCACCGTACCGCCAGAAGTTGCGGCGCCCGAAACCACCGGCATTCCGACACAGGTCCCCGCAACCGCGCTTGTCAATTCCTAGACCGGCGACAACGACTTTCTCCGAGCAGCTCTGGATGCGTGCGCTACACTCCAAGCGCCCGAATCAAAGAGGGCTTCGGAGGCGCGCATGGAATTGGAAATCAAGACTTCTCTATCAGGTGTCGATCTCCGTCGGCGTGCTGATCGGGCTGTTGTTTCTGATTGCCTGGCTGCAAAATCGCGCCCTGACCGCGCTTGCCTGGTGGAGCAGCGCGATGTTGCTGGTCGGCGTCGGGCTCGCATTGATCGGCGCGCGCGGAATGATCCATCACATTCATTCGATCGCAATCGGCAATGCCCTGATCGCGCTTGCAGTCGCCGCCATCTGGACCGGCGCGCGCGTGCTGGAGCGCAGGAGCGTGCATCCGGTCGGATTGTTCACGGGCGCCGCCGTTTGGCTCGCCGCCTGCCTGGTCCCGGCCTTCTATGGCTCGATCAATGCGCGCATCATTCTGATTTCGGCAATTCTGGGCATCTACACGTTGCTCACCGCTTATGAATTCTGGCAGCGGCGCGGCGCGTGGCTGCTGTCGCGCCAGTTCGCCGTCGCGCTGCTGGTGGCGCACGGCGTGCTGTTCCTGCTGCGGATACCGTTCACGCTGGCGTCGCCGATGCAGGAGGCGCTGCCGGGCTCGTTTGGCGGCTGGTATCTGTTCCTGGTCTACGAGACGATCCTGTACAAGATCGCGCTCGGCTTTGCGCTATTCGCCATGGCCAAGGACGGCTCGACGCGCCGCGTGCAAACCGCGGCCGCCAAGCGCGTAAGGTCTCGTTAACCGAGACGGTCCAAGCTTTCGAGCATGGCGACCACCACGACCCGCACGGGCGCGGAACTGGCCCGTCTCGATCATGCGGCGGAAGGAGCGGGGCTTGCGCTGGTTTGCGCGTATCAATCGGCCGAGGAACTCCACCGCGCCCTGATCGGCAAGTACCTGAGCTTGCGCGCGCGTAGACGCGCGCTGACCTACGGCTTGCCGCTCATGGTGCTGATCGGAATCTTCCTGCTGGTCTAGCCGGCGCTTTCGCGGCGATAGGCGTCGACCTGCATCGTGAGCGCGGCTCGCACCGTGTCGAGCAGTTCCCGATCGCGCGTCTTTCCGCGCGGCCCGAGCCGGCCTTCGATCGCCAGCGTCGCCATCCCGTGCACCACCGCCCAGGCGCGCAACAGCGTCGGATCCCGCCCGGTTTCGGGCGGCGTCAGCTGGGTTTCGCGACCCCGCACCGCGGCGAGCCGCCCGCTGAGCATTTCGAACGCGGCCTTTCCGGCGGTACGGAACGCATCGTCGGCGCGGTCGAGGCGATCGCTGTGGAACATCAGCCGGAACAGGGCAGGGTGCGCGAGGGCGAAGCGCACATAGGCGACGCCGATGGCGACCAGCGCGGTCCCGCGATCCTTCTCGCGCTCGGCGCCTTCCCGCATGGCCCGGGTGAGCCGCTCATAGCCGGAGGTGGCGACGGCGGTGAGCAATCCGTTGGCGTCGCCGAAGTGATGCGCCGGCGCGGCATGGGAGACGCCGGCGCGACGCGCGCATTCGCGGAGCGTGAAGCCGTCGAGCCCGCGCTCGGCCAGGACGGCCTCGGCGGCGGCGATGAGCGCCGCGGCGAGGTCGCCGTGATGATAGGGCGGCGTGCGCTTGTTGCGCTTGGGTTTTCGCATGGTTCCCCTGCGGTTACGCGCGACTGTTTACAGTGTCAAGATTGATCTTGACAATAGAAAGATAGCGCCACAGGATATTTGCCGGTTCGAGAATCGCAAGGGGAGGATTTCATGACCGCGGCACAGGCCTTTGGGCTCGCCAATCCGTTCGCCTTGCTCGGATGGATCGTGCTGGTGGCGGCCGTCCTGCTGGGCCGCCCGTTCTGGCGCGACAGCGTGGCCGGGCTGCTGTGGCCGCTCCTACTTTCGGTTGGCTACGTGATCGCGCTCTCGACCGGGTTCGCCGCGGGCGGCAGCGGCGGCAGCTTCTCGAGCTTGGCCGGGGTGCGCCAGCTTTTCACCTCGGATTGGGCGCTGCTGGCCGGATGGGTGCACTATCTCGCCTTCGATCTCTTCGTCGGCGCCTGGATCGCGGCGGAAACCGAGCGGCGGAGGATCACGCGGCTCGTTTTGATCCCGGTCCTGCCGCTGACGTTCCTGTTCGGTCCGGCCGGATTTCTTCTGTTCTGCATCCTTCGTTACGTCATCCCGGCGGGGAGGGCGGCATGAGCATGGCGCAGGGCGCCGCGCCGGGTTCGCTGGATACGTCCGGACTGTTCGGCGAATGGCGACGGCGCGAGCCGACGCTCGCCGCTTTCGCGTTCGTGATGGTGGTCGCCATGGCGCCGACGCTGATCGCGATGGCGATCGACGCGCGCACCTTCAACGGCATCAATGTCTGGATGAAGCCGTTCAAGTTCGAGCTCTCGACCGCGGTTCAGATGGCGACGCTCGCCTGGTTCTGGGCTTACCTGGACGCAAGTATCCGCGCGCGGCGCAGCGTGCGCGCCATTGCCTGGGCGATCGGACTGATCTTTCTGATCGAGGTCGGCTACATCGCCTATCGCGCCTCGCTCGCGGAAGGCTCTCACTTCAACACCTCGACGACCGCCGCGGCGATTGCCTATCCGCTCATGGGCATCGGGATCCTCTTTACAGTCGCAGCAAGCGCCTGGATCGGCGTCCTCGTGCTGCGCTCGTCGGAAGGCGGGATTTCGCCGACGCTCCGGCTCGCGATCGGGCTTGGGTTGGTTGGTGGCAGCATCCTGGGTGCGATCACTGGCGGCTACATGAGCGCGCAGACCGGCCATTGGGTCGGCGGCGTCGCCACCGACGTGGGCGGCTTGCCGTTGTTCGGCTGGTCGCGAACCGGCGGCGATCTGCGCGTGGCGCATTTCGTCGGCCTGCATGCCATGCAGGGAATACCGATCATCGGGTATCTCGTCCGCAATCCGCCAATCGGGCGGACACTTGTGTGGGCTTCGCTCGTGGTCTGGACGGCGGCCGCGATTTTCTTCTTCGTCCAGGCGATTATCGGAAGGCCACTCTTGCCGTTTTAAAAGCAAAACGGGGCACCAAAGGCAAAACGGGGCGCCCGAAGGCGCCCCGTTCGCATTCCGGCTAAGGAGGAAATCAGGCCGAGTAGTACATGTCGTACTCGACCGGATGCGGGGTGTGCTCGAAGCGGATCACCTCGGTCATCCGCAGGCCGATGTAGGCTTCAATGAAGTCATCGTCGAACACGCCGCCTTTCTTTAGGAACTCGCGGTCCTTGTCGAGACAGCCGAGCGCCTCGCGCAGGCTTCCGCACACCGTCGGGATGCGCTTCAGCTCCTGCGGCGGCAGGTCATAGAGATCCTTGTCCATCGCCGCACCCGGATCGAGCTTATTCTGGATGCCGTCGAGACCGGCCATCAACATGGCCGCGAAGCCGAGATAGGGATTGCACAGCGGATCGGGGAAGCGGACTTCGACGCGCTTGCCCTTCGGCGACGTCGCCAGCGGAATGCGGCATGAGGCCGAGCGGTTGCGCACCGAGTAGGCCAAGAGCACCGGCGCCTCGAAACCCGGCACCAGCCGCTTGTAGGAATTGGTGGTCGGGTTGGTGAAGGCGTTGATCGCCTTGGCGTGCTTGATGATGCCGGCGATGTAGTGCAGGCAGGTATCGGAGAGATCGGCGTACTTGTTGCCGGCGAAGGTCGGCTTGTCGCCTTTCCAGATCGACTGGTGGCAATGCATGCCGGAGCCGTTGTCGCCGTAGATCGGCTTGGGCATGAAGGTCGCGGTCTTGCCGTAGATGTTGGCGACCATCGAGATGCAGTATTTGTAGATCTGCATCCGGTCGGCCATCTGCACGAGCGGCGAGAATTTCAGGCCAAGCTCGTGCTGGCCTGCGGCCACCTCGTGGTGGTGCTTCTCGACGGCGCAGCCCATCTTGGCCATGGCGCCGAGCATTTCGGAGCGAATGTCCTGGCAGGAATCCTGCGGCGGCACCGGGAAATAGCCGCCCTTGGTGCGCATGCGGTGACCAAGATTGCCGCCTTCGTATTCGGTGTCGGAGTTGGTCGGCAGTTCGATCGAGTCCAGGCTGGAAGCCGGTGTTGTAGGGATCGGACGAGAAACGCACGTCGTCGAAGATGAAGAACTCGGCCTCGGGACCGAAATAGGCCGTGTCACCGACGCCGGTGGACTTGAGGTGGGCGATCGCCTTCTTGGCCATGCCGCGCGGATCGCGGTTATAGGGCTCGCCGGTCATGGGCTCGAGCACGTCGCAGACGATCGAGAGCGTCGTCTCGGCGAAGAACGGATCGAGCGTCGCGGTCTCCGGATCCGGCATCAGGTTCATGTCGGATTCATGAAATCGGCTTCCAGCCGGCGATCGACGAGCCGTCGAACATGACGCCTTCGGCGAAAGCGTCCTCGCCGAACAGGGAGATGTCGAAGGTGACGTGCTGCCACTTGCCGCGCGGATCGGTGAAGCGGCAGTCGACGTACTTCACGTCCTTGTCCTTCATGAACTTCAGGACGTCCTTGGCATTCTTCATGGGTATTACCTTTCTGGTTCGCCCCTCTGGCCAGAGGTGTTGGAAAGCGAGTGCGGTTAGATAGCGTCGTTTCCGGATTCGCCGGTGCGGATGCGGACCGCCTCTTCGATATTGGACACGAAAATCTTGCCGTCGCCGATGCGGCCGGTTTGCGCAGAGCGGCGGATCGCCTCGATGGCCTTTTCCACCATGTCGTCGGCGAGCACGACCTCGATCTTCACCTTGGGCAGGAAATCCACGACGTATTCGGCGCCGCGATAGAGCTCGGTGTGGCCTTTCTGGCGGCCGAATCCCTTGGCCTCGGTGACGGTGATGCCCTGCAGGCCAGCCTCCTGCAGCGCCTCCTTCACCTCGTCGAGCTTGAACGGCTTGATGATCGCCTCGACCTTTTTCATGGCGTCTTTGCTCCTGGTCGGCCCGCCGCTACCTGCCCGCGCCGCACGAGCGGTAGCAGGTCCCATGCCAGCCGCGCGAAAACGAGATAGCGGAGCGAATTCAATGCTTTATAAGAAGGGTCAGGGTCGGCCGACGCCCCCCGTCCGGCCCCATGCCCAGCGTTTGTGCATGCTGGCGCGCAAAGAAGCAAGGCGGCCCCTTAGCCCGGCGGAAAGGGTGTGAATAGGCGGCCGGGACGCGGTGGGATGGGCGCGCTATGAATTCCAGCCGATGCATGAACTCGTCACCCCCGCGGAAATGGCCGAGGCCGACCGGCGCACGGTCGCGTCCGGGACGCCTTCGATCGAGCTCATGGAGCGCGCGGGGCGGGCGGTCGCCGACGTGGTCGCCGCGCGCCTGCCGCTCGGGGCCGAGGTCGTGGTCGTTTGCGGGCCCGGCAACAATGGCGGAGACGGCTTCGTCGCGGCGCGCTGCCTGCGCGAGCGGGGCATCCCGGTGCGGCCGCTGCTGCTCGGCGCGCGCGAGGCGCTGAAAGGCGACGCGGCGGAAGCGGCCAGGCGCTGGGGCGAGACCGTCGAGCCGTTCGCCGCGGACGCGTTGAAAGACGCGCGCGTGATCGTCGATGCGCTGTTCGGCGGCGGCCTGGCGCGCGATCTTAAGGGCGCGGCGCGGGCGGCGGTCGAGGCGATCAATCGATCGGGTGCCATCGTGATCGCGGTCGATCTGCCAAGCGGTATCGACGGCGCGAACGGCAAGGTGCGCGGCGCGGCGGTGAACGCGAAGGAGACCGTGACTTTCTGCCGGCGCAAGATCGGCATGGCGCTCGTGCCCGGCCGCTTTCACGCCGGGCGCGTGCATGTGGCCGACATCGGCATTTCGGCAGCCACGCTCACCGAGGTCGGGGTCAAGGCCTACGCCAACGAGCCAGACCTGTGGCGCGCGGCCTATCCGCTGCCGCGGCCCGAAGGTCACAAATATCACCGCGGACATGCGGTCGTGGTCAGCGGGCCGATGCAGGCGACCGGGGCGGCGAGGCTCGCGGCGCGGGCGGCGCTCCGGGCGGGGGCGGGGCTGGTGACCGTCGCCGCACCCCGCGCGGCCGTGCCGGTGCTCGCCGCGAGCTTGACCGCGGTGATGGTGCGGCAGGCCGATGGGGCCAGGGGTCTTGCCAAGTTTCTCGCCGACGAGCGCCTGAACGCCGTCCTGCTCGGGCCCGGCCAGGGCGTGGGCAAGTCCACGCGGGACGCGGTGGCCGCCGCGGCCAAGGCCGGCCGCAGACTGGTGCTGGATGCGGACGCGCTTTCAAGTTTTGCAGGAGATTCCTCCGCGCTCGCCAAGCTGTTGAAGCAGAATCCGAAAAGTCCGGCGGTGATCACCCCGCACGAGGGGGAGTTCGCGCGGCTTTTCGCTCGCAATCCGGAGGTGCTGAAGCCGGAATCGAAGGTCGAGCGGGCGCGGGCGGCGGCCAAGCTGCTCGGTGCGGTCGTGCTGCTGAAGGGGCCGGATACGGTGGTGGCCGCGCCCGATGGCCGGGCCTCGATCGCCGAGAACGCACCGCCCTGGCTCGCTACGGCCGGCTCCGGCGACGTGCTGGCCGGGATCGTGGCCGGGTTGCTCGCCCAGGGCATGGCGGCCTTCGAGGCCGCCTGCTGCCGCGGTCTGGCTGCATGGAGAGGCCGGAACCGAGGCCGGGCCCGGGATGATCTCCGAGGACCTGGAGCCGGAGTTGAGGGCGGTTATCGGCCGGCTCGTTGGAAAGCTCGCGCCTCAGAAGTAGCGCTCAGGTCACTTCGAACCACGCGGCCATGCCCGACTCCTGATGCTCGATCATGTGGCAGTGGAGCATCCACTTGCCCGGATTGTCGGCCACGAAGGCGATGCGTTCGTTCCGGGACGATGGACCAACAGGGTGTCGTGCCACCAAGGCTTCCAACCGTCGTCGCGTGCGTCGAGCACGCGGAAATGATGGCCATGCACATGCATCGCGTGCGGAAACGCGGTCTCGTTGGGGAAGTTGAGCATCACGGTGCGCCCTCGCTTGACCGAGAAGAGCGGCGCCTCGGAATGGCCGTCGGAGGAGCGGCCAGCGACCGTCCAGATTGACCGTCCGCGCCCATCATGCCGCGGCCCATCATTCCTCGACCCATCATTCCCATCATGCCGCCCTCGAGGGGGACGTCGATGCGCAGCGCGTCGCGGAAATCCATCCGCTCTGGAAGCGGATTGGCGGGCAGGGTTCGGACGGCGGCAGCGGTGCCGCGCGCTTCGGCTCGCCCGGCTCATAGACCAGGCGCGCGACCGGAATTCATGGTCACCGACGTCGACCAGGATTTCGGCACTGAAGCCGGGCGCGCGTGTGGCGTCGATAAAGAGATCGTAGCGCGTGCCCGGCGACAACACGACGCGCGCACGCTCCAGCGCGAACGGTTCGGCCGGTTGGCCGTCGATCGCCATCACCGTGGCGCCGTGATCGGCGATGCGCACCGGCATCACGCGGGCGTTGGCAACATTGACAAGCCGCAGCCGCACGCGTTCGTTGGTGCGCACGCGGATTTCGAAGTCGTTCGCGGCATTGACGTGAACACGTTGCCGTAGCGACCGGCCATGGCCGCGTCGTGCATATTGCCGAAGCTTTCATGGATGCGGCCGGACGGAGTCGAGCCGCCAGTCGCCGAGCACCAGCGCGATATCGCGGTCGACCTCGACCGGCTCCCCTCGTCGACGATCAAGAGGCCATGCAGGCCACGGCCGAGCTGTTCACTCGCGTGCCAATGCGGATGATACCAGAACGTGCCGGCATCGGGCGCCGTGAAGCGATAGTCGAAGCTCGCACCCGGAGCGATCGGCGCTTGGGTAAGGTGAGGCACGCCGTCCATGCGATTGTCGAGGCGAAGGCCGTGCCAGTGCACCGCGGTAGGCTGGGCGAGGCGGTTCACGACCCGAACTTTCACCTCGTCGCCGCGGCGGACGCGCAAGGTCGGGCCGGGCACCATGCCGTCATAACCCCAGATCGGCGTTGCCGGGCCGGTCGCGGCCGCGCAGGAGCGCCTCGCCGGACTTGAGCGTGATTACACGGAATCCGTCGGCAGTTTGAGCCAAGCCAGGCCGGCCGACCAATGGGATCGCGGTCGCGGCGAGACCGGCGGCAAGGAAATGGCGGCGGGAAAGCATGGCCATGGATCGCTCGCGGAGAGGGAATTGGCCTTGACGCAGGTCAATCTGCGAACCAACTCTGTAAGCGCTGCGGAGAGCGGTGGCAACTTAAGGATATGTAATGCGAATTCGGCGTGTCTTTGTTTTTGCACGCTGCGGCGCACGTGCTATATCCGCGGCCCGGCCGGGAAAGGCCCTGCAGCCCAAGCGCTCGCGGGCGTGGCGGAATTGGTAGACGCGCGGGATTTAGGTTCCCGTGACGCAAGTCGTGGGGGTTCGAGTCCCTCCGCCCGCACCAGATCCGTCCCGGCACAACGATCGTCCGGCAGAGAAGGCATCCGATGCAAGTCACCGAAACTCGGGTCGATGGGCTGAAGCGCGAGTACCAGGTCGTGCTGCCGGCGGCCGAACTGGACAAGCGCGCCTCCGAGCGGCTCTCCACGATCAAGGGGCAGGTGAAGCTCGCCGGCTTTCGCCCGGGCAAGGTGCCGCTGCCGCATCTGAAGCGCCTCTATGGCAAGTCCGTCATGGGCGAGGTGATCGAGCAGGCGATCTCCGAGGCGAACAACCAGATCGTGAGCGAGCGAGGCCTCCGCCTCGCGCTGCAGCCGCGCATCACGCTCGCCAATGAGGAAGAGGGCGCGGTCAAGGAAGTGATCGAAGGCCGCGCGGATCTCGCCTTCACGGTCGCGATCGAGGTTCTGCCGAAGGTGGAGCTCACCGATTTCAAGTCGATCTCGCTGGTCCGACCGGTGCACGAGGTGACCGACGCCGAGATCGACGAGATGGTTGGCAACATCGCCGAGTTCGAACCGGCCGTTCACGACCAAGACCGGCAATGCCAAGGCGGAGAAGGGCGACCGCGTGGTGGTCTCCTTCGTCGGCACGATCGACGGAAAGCCGTTCGAGGGCGGCTCGGCCGAGGACGTGCCGGTGGTGATCGGGCAGGGCGGGTTCCTGCCCGGCTTCGAAGATCAGCTCATCGGCATCGCGGTCGGCGACACGCGCACCATCAAGATCACGTTCCCGAAGAATTACCTCGCCGATGCCCTCGCTGGCCGGGATGCGATCTTCGAGGCCACGGCCAAGAGCGTGGAAGCGCCGACCGAGGTCACGATCGACGATGCATTCGCCAAGACGCTCGGGCTCGAATCGCTCGCCAAGCTCAAGGATCAGGTGCGCGATCGCATCGCGCGCGGCCACGCGGCAGCCTCGCGCGTGAAGCTGAAGCGGACACTGCTTGACGCGCTCGACAAGGCGCACAAGTTCGAGGTGCCGCCTTCGCTGGTCGAGCAGGAATTCGCCGGCATCTGGGAATCGGTCACCAAGGAGCTCGAGACCTCGGGCAAGACCTTCGCCGACGAGGACACCACCGAAGAGAAGGCGCGTGAGGAATACCGGGTGATCGCCGACCGGCGCGTGCGGCTCGGGCCTGGTGATCGCCGAAATCGGCGAGAAGAACGGCATCAAGGTGACCGACGACGAATTGACGCGCGCGGTCACCGAGCGGGCGCGGCAATATCCCGGCCGCGAGCAGGAAGTGTTCGAGCAATACCGGCGCAATCCGGACGCGGTCGCCTCGCTGCGGGCGCCGATCTTCGAGGACAAGGTCGTGGATTTCGTGCTCGAGCTCGCCAAGGTCGCCGAGAAAAAGGTGAGCAAGGAAGTGCTCTACGGCGACGACGAGGAAACTGCGAAGCCGGAGAAAGCCAAGAGTAAGGATAAGGCCAAAGAAAAGGCCCGGAAGAAATAGCTCAGGCCCACCCCGCGCGCCGATACGCTATGGTGCGCCCGCGCGATTCGCTTGCCCGGCAGGAAATGGACTGAACCAGGATGCGTGACCCCGTCGAGACCTATATGCAGCACCTCGTCCCGATGGTGGTCGAGCAGACCAACCGCGGCGAGCGCGCCTACGACATTTATTCGCGGCTGCTGAAGGAGCGGATCATCTTCATCACCGGCCCGGTCGAGGACCACATGGCCGCGCTGGTGGTGGCGCAGCTCTTGTTCCTCGAGGCGGAGAATCCGAAGAAAGAGATCTCGATGTACATCAATTCCCCGGGCGGCGTGGTCACGTCGGGGCTCGCGATCTACGACACGATGCAGTTCGTCCGCCCGCCGGTCTCGACGCTGTGCGTCGGCCAGGCGGCGTCCATGGGTTCGCTGTTGCTCACCGCGGGCGAGAAGGGCTCGCGCTACGCGCTGCCGAATGCGCGGATCATGGTTCACCAGCCCTCGGGCGGCTTCCAGGGCCAGGCCACGGACATCATGTTGCAGGCGCAGGAAATCCACTCGCTGAAGAAGCGGCTGAACGAGATTTACGTCAAACACACCGGTCAGACCTTGAAGGCGATCGAGGATGCGCTCGAGCGCGACAAGTTCCTGAACGGCGAATTGGCCAAGGAATTCGGCCTGGTCGATGCGGTGATCGACAAGCGGCCCCCCAGCGGCGATGCGACCAAGGACTGAGCCTGCGACTACCGGTCACAACGCGGGAAGGCTGATCGGCACTAGGTTTGCTTGGCTACGACGGCCTTGAATGTGGCGCAGAAACGGCGTCGGTAGCGTTAATGAATTCTTGATCCCCCGGCGGATAGCATGCTTCGCTAGGATCAAGCTTCGGAGCCGGGGCGGGGAATGGCTCCCCGCGAGGTCACGGAGAGACGGATGAGCAAAGTCGGCGGCGACAGCAAGAACACGCTCTACTGCTCGTTCTGCGGTAAGAGCCAGCACGAGGTCCGCAAGCTCATCGCGGGCCCGACCGTATTCATTTGCGACGAGTGCGTCGAACTGTGCATGGACATCATTCGCGAGGAGAACAAGTCCTCGCTGGTGAAGTCGCGTGATGGAATTCCGACGCCCAAGGAAATCCGCAAGGTCTTGGACGACTACGTGATCGGCCAGGACCACGCCAAGAAGGTGCTCTCGGTCGCGGTGCACAATCACTACAAGCGCTTGAACCACGCGACCAAGCACAACGACGTAGAGCTGGCGAAGTCGAACATCCTGCTGATCGGGCCCACGGGCTCGGGCAAGACGCTGCTGGCGCAGACGCTGGCACGCATCCTGGACGTTCCGTTCACGATGGCGGACGCGACCACGCTCACCGAAGCGGGCTATGTCGGCGAGGACGTCGAGAACATCATCCTGAAGCTGTTGCAGGCCGCCGACTACAACGTCGAGCGCGCCCAGCGCGGCATCGTCTATATCGACGAGATCGACAAGATTTCGCGCAAGTCCGACAATCCCTCGATCACCCGCGACGTGTCGGGCGAGGGCGTGCAGCAGGCGCTGCTGAAGATCATGGAAGGCACCGTCGCCTCGGTGCCGCCGCAGGGCGGCCGCAAGCACCCGCAGCAGGAATTCCTGCAGGTCGACACCACGAATATCCTCTTCGTCTGCGGCGGAGCGTTCGCCGGCCTCGAGAAGATCATCTCGGCGCGCGGGCGGGGCACCTCGATCGGCTTCAGCGCGCGGGTCACCGCGCCCGAGGACCGCAAGCCCGGCGAAATCTTCCGCGACGTGGAGCCGGAGGACTTGCTCAAGTACGGCCTGATCCCCGAGTTCATCGGCCGTCTGCCGGTGATCGCGACATTGGGCGACCTCGACGAGGACGCGCTCAAGCGCATTCTCACGGAGCCGAAGAACGCGCTGGTCAAGCAGTTCCAGCGCCTGTTCGAGATGGAGAACGTGGACCTCACCATCCACGAGGACGCGCTCAGCGCCATCGCCCGGAAGGCGATCGACCGCAAGACCGGCGCACGCGGCTTGCGCTCCATCATGGAGGGCACGCTGCTCGACACGATGTTCGACCTGCCGAGCCTGGAGGGGGTCCAGGAGGTGGTGATCGGCCGCGAGGTCATCGAGGGCGGCGCCCGGCCGCTCTACATCTACGCCGACCGGGCGAGCGACGCCGGGGCCACGGCCAAAGGCGCCTAGGCGGTTACTAAGGCTAACCCGCTCTAAGCCTTGAATTTACTAGGGGGAGTACTAGGTATGGGCCGTTCGGGCCCGCGGTTCTGATTCTGATCAAAGCGTCGTGAGTCCGGATCGCCTATCCTGATTTTATCCGGCACTCCGCCGGGGTAGGCGTCACTAAAGGAAAGAAAGGTCCGGGTCCCGATGACCGCCCAAAAACCGCGTCCGCCGATCGTTCCCGGTGTGAGCCAGACCTATCCGGTCTTGCCGCTGCGCGACATCGTGGTTTTCCCGCACATGATCGTGCCCTTGTTCGTGGGGCGCGAAAAGTCGATCCGCGCCCTCGAAGAGGTGATGCGGAGCGACACCTACATCCTGCTTGCGACCCAAATGAATGCGGGCGACGACGACCCGGCCGCCGATGCGATTTACAAGGTCGGCACGCTCGCGACCGTCCTGCAACTCCTCAAGCTGCCCGACGGCACCGTGAAGGTGCTGGTCGAAGGCGTCGAGCGCGCCGCGATCGCGTCCTATCGCGATCGCACCGAATTTTACGAGGCCGAAGCGTCCGCGCTCGTTCAGGAGCACGGCGAAAAGATCGAGACCGAGGCGTTCGCGCGCTCGGTGGTCACCGAATTCGAAGGCTATGTGAAGCTCAACAAGAAGGTTTCACCGGAGGTCGTGGGCGTCGTCTCGCAGATCGACGACCCGTCCAAGCTCGCCGACACGGTAGCGTCGCATCTCGCGGTCAAGATTGCCGACAAGCAGGCCGTGCTCGAGCAGAAGAACGTCGCCGCGCGGCTCGAGAAGGTGCTTGCGCTGATGGAGAGCGAGATCTCGGTCCTGCAGGTCGAGAAGCGCATCCGTACGCGCGTCAAGCGCCAGATGGAGAAGACCCAGCGCGAGTATTACCTGAACGAGCAGATGAAGGCGATCCAGAAGGAGCTCGGCGACGAAGAAGGCAAGGACGAGCTCCAGGAGATCGAGGAGAAGATCAAGCGCGTCAAGCTTTCCAAGGAAGCGCGCGAGAAGGCAACGCATGAGCTGAAGAAGCTCCGCCAGATGTCGCCGATGTCGGCGGAAGCGACGGTCGTGCGCAACTATCTCGACTGGATCCTGTCGATCCCCTGGAACGCGAAGAGCAAGATCAAGAAGGATCTTTCGTTCGCCGAGAAGGTGCTCAATGACGACCACTATGGCCTGGAGAAGGTCAAGGAGCGGATCGTCGAGTATCTCGCGGTGCAGACCCGCTCGAACAAGCTGACCGGCCCGATCTTGTGTCTGGTCGGCCCGCCCGGCGTCGGCAAGACGTCGCTCGGCAAGTCGATCGCACGCGCCACCGGACGCGAGTTCGTGCGCGTGTCGCTCGGCGGCGTGCGCGACGAGGCCGAAATTCGCGGCCACCGGCGCACCTATATCGGCTCGATGCCCGGCAAGGTCATCCAGTCGATGCGCAAGGCCAAGAAGTCGAACCCGCTGTTCCTGTTCGACGAGGTCGACAAGATGGGCGCCGATTTCCGCGGCGATCCGTCCTCGGCGCTGCTGGAGGTGCTCGACCCCGAGCAGAACCACACGTTCAACGACCACTATCTCGAGGTGGACTACGACCTTTCCAACGTGATGTTCATCACGACGGCGAACACGCTCAACATCCCGCCGGCGCTGCTGGACCGTATGGAAGTCATCCGTATGGCCGGCTACACCGAGGACGAGAAGGTCGAGATCGCGCGCAAGCACCTGATCCCGCACCAGCTCACCAAGCACGGCGTGCAGGCGAAGGAATGGTCGATCGACCAGGAGGCGCTGCTCACGATCATCCGCCGCTATACGCGCGAGGCGGGCGTGCGCAACTTGGAGCGCGAGCTCGCCAACCTGATCCGCAAGGCGGTGAAGGAGCTGATGACGGAGAAGAAGGATTCCCTCACGGTCACGGCCGCGAACCTGGAGAAATATCTCGGCGTGCCGAAGTTCCGCTACGGCGAGATCGAGGAAAGCGACTTGGTCGGTGTCTCGACCGGGCTGGCCTGGACCGAGGTGGGCGGAGAGTTGCTCACCATCGAAGGCGTCATGATGCCGGGCAAGGGCCGCATGACCGTCACGGGCAATCTGCGCGACGTGATGAAGGAGTCGATCTCGGCGGCGGCGTCCTATGTGCGCTCGCGCGCGGTCGATTTCGGCATCAAGCCGCCCATGTTCGAAAAGACGGACATCCACGTGCATGTGCCGGAAGGCGCGACTCCGAAAGACGGGCCTTCGGCCGGCGTCGCGATGGTCACCGCGATCGTCTCGGTCTTGACCGGGATTCCGGTGAAGAAGGACGTGGCCATGACCGGCGAGATCACGCTGCGCGGCCGGATCCTGCCGATCGGCGGCCTCAAGGAGAAGTTGCTGGCGGCGCTGCGCGGCGGCATCAAGAAGGTCTTGATCCCCGAGGAGAACGCCAAGGATCTTTCCGAGATCGCCGACGTGATCAAGGGCGGGCTCGAGATCATTCCGGTCAAACGCATGGACGAGGTGCTCGCGCACGCGCTCACCCGGAGGCCGGTGGCGATCGAATGGGACGAGGGGGCCGCGGCCGCGGCGGCCGCAACGGCCGCGCCGGTCGTCGCCGACGAGGACGACGCCTCAGGCGTGGTCGCGCACTAGCCAAGCCAGCCTCGCAGATCGCTTATGGCGGCCGTCAGGGTATTTCCCCTTGGCGGCCGCTTTCGTTTCTATAGGCCGCGATGCAAGGGTTCTGGCAGTTGCTTCTGAAATAAATACAATAAAAACATGCACTTATCTGAGGGAGTGAAGGTATCGAGTCCGGCTGTGAGCCTAGCTGTCCTAACCTTCGGTTAGGGCAAAACCATGCAACGGCGCGGGTTTGCCGCGAGCCGGACTTGCTTTCACCCCGCAAAGCGTGATTCTACCAACGTTTCCGGCGATTCGCCGGCGAGTCGTGCAATTCCAACGGTTTCCGAGGCTAAGAAAGGAACTGTCCGATGACCAAGAACGAGCTTATCGCCGCAGTAGCCGACACAGCGAAACTGACCAAGACGTCGGCGGCGTCGGCAGTCGACGCCACTTTCGACATCATCACCGGCGCGCTGAAGCGCGGCGACGAAGTGAAACTCATCGGGTTCGGCAGCTTCAAGGTGGTGAAGCGCGCAGGCGCGCGAAGGGCGCAACCCGCGCACCGGCGCGGCGGTGCAGATCCCGGCGTCGAAGGCGCCGAAATTCTCAGCCGGCAAAGGCTTGAAGGACTCGGTCAATATCTGACGCGAAGTCATCCGAACTAAAGCCTGCGCGAAAAATGGTTCGATGCTCCCGCTCTTGGCGGGAGCATTGTTTTGTGCGGACGTTGCGTTGATGCAGGGCGCGGGGCTAATGCTCCCGCCGGGCGGTTAGCTCAGCTGGTAGAGCGTCTCGTTTACACCGAGAAGGTCGGCGGTTCGATCCCGTCACCGCCCACCAACCTTCGCGCCTTCGGCGCTTCGGTTGGCAAGCCAACCTAGCGCGCGAAGGTTGCCCAGCCGTAGCCCGCAGGGCGAAGGCGGGCGGATGAGGCTGCGCAGCTTCGGTTGGCAAGCCAATCTTCACGGCTCCGCCGTTACGGCTGGCGGGCCGGCACAAAACGCCGCGAAGGCCGCCCGTCCAGCCCTGCAGGGCAAGGACGGGCGCCTAATCAGACGGCTTCCTTCAGATCCTTGGCGGCGCGGAAGGCGACCTTCTTGCTGGCCTTGATCTGGATCGGCTCGCCGGTCGCGGGATTGCGGCCCATGCGGGCGGCGCGATTGCGGACCTGCAGGATTCCAAGGCCGACCATGCGGATGCGCTCGCCCTTCTTGAGGTGGGCCGTGAGCATAACCACGAGATCGTTCAGCATGGTTTCCGCCTGCTTCTTCGGAATCTTGTGCTTCTCAGCAAGATCGGCGGCGAGGTGCTTCAAAGTGACGGTGACGACTTTCGGCGAGGTAGCTGCCATGGGCGTTCCCCTTCGGAAGAGCTTGGCTAAGGCACGTCAAAACGGGCACATACATGATTCGAGGCCCGTCCAGTCAGCATTTCTCGGGTTTTCTTGACTTTTCCAAGCAGTTTTCAAGGCTGGGACCTGTTCCGGGGCCCAAACGGCGGGCCTTTCCGGGCTTATGGCTGGCGTCGGGTTAGCAAATTGGCCATGATTTAGGGCATCCATGGCGTCCCTAGGGACGGCATCCGCATGCAAAGGACAGTTCCATGAGAGACATTCGATCCTTGCCCATCGCGCTCGCGGCGCTTGTTGTCGCAGCGGGCGCAGCCGTCGCAGCGCCCGGTCTCGCGACCACCGATGTCAACGTGCGCCAGGGCCCCGGCATGAACTTTCCGGTCGTGACGACGATCCGCGGCGGCAGCAATGTCGACGTGCAGTCGTGCAACGCCGGCTGGTGCGCCGTGCGTTTCGGTCCGTTCGCGGGCTGGGTGAAAGCGACCTATCTCGATTTCGGCGTTCCGCGCGGACCGCGCTACTACGGGCCGCCTCCATCGCCCTTTCTCTACGGGCCTCCACCTCCCCGCTATTGGGGTCCCAGACCCTATTGGGGATACGGATACGGATGGCGCCGCGGCTATTGGGGCTGGTGAGATCGCAGGCCGAAGCGCGCGCTCGTGCGACGAAGCGGCGCGTTGCTTGACTTGGAAACAGGCGGCCCCTAAGTCCGCTGCATTCCCGGGGGCGTAGCTCAGTTGGTTAGAGCGCTGCCCTGTCACGGCAGAGGTCGCGGGTTCGAGTTCCCGTCGCTCCCGCCAGTTTTCGCGGCCTCGCTGCGAATGCCGGTAATCCCGGGGATGCCGTCGCTCCTTCAGCCATGCGGCCGGTTTGCCGATGCCTCCGCGGCGAGGCATCATCGGCAGCAACGCGGGAGCAGGCTCATGCACAAGATCGAATTTCCCGAGCACGTGATGAAACGCGTTCGTACGCGCCGCGACAAGCTGCACATCTACGACAAGCTGAACGGGCCCACGACCGCGCTCGTCGTCATCGACCTGCAGAACGTGTTCATGCGTCCGGATATGGCGCTGGAAGTGCCGTTCGCGCGCGAGGTCGTGCCCAACGTCAATCGCCTGGCAGCGGCAATTCGCGGCGCCGGCGGAACGGTCGCCTGGGTGCAAATGACTTTCAACGGCATCGCCAATTCCTGGGGCGCTTACGTCCAGCGCCTGTCGCCGCAATTGCGCGAGAACGTGATCGCACAGCTGCAGCGCGGCACCGAGGGGCACGCGCTCTATCCCGACCTCGACGTGCAGCCGAACGATGTCATGGCGGAAAAGACGCGCTACAGCGCCTTCATCCAGGGCGCCTCGGACCTCGACCGCAAGCTGCGCCAGCGCGGGATCGATACGTTGGTGGTGGTCGGAACGCTCACCAATGTCTGCTGCGAGTCCACCGCGCGCGACGCGATGATGCTGAACTACAAGACCATTCTGGTATCCGATGCCAACGCCACGCTCACCGACGAAGAGCATAACGCCGCGCTGGCGAACGTGCTGGTCACGTTCGGCGACGTGCTCTCGACCGACGAGACGATCGCGGGCCTGGCGGCCGGTTCCGGCGCCGTGAAACGGATGGCGGCGGGATAAATCGAGCTTCGGCCTTTGCAGAGGCCATTCATTCGGCACTAACAAACGCGGTCGGCGGCCCGTTCCCCGCAGGGCTGGCATGATGCGGAAACGGGTTCGGTGGAGATCGCAATGCGCGCCTATCACCTGAAGGAATTCTCCGGGCCGGACGGGCTTGCGGCCGTCGATTTGCCCGACGCCGCACCCGGACCCGGCGAGGTTCAGATCCGCATCCACGCGGTATCGCTGAACTTCCGCGATCTCGCCATGGCGCGCGGAGCGTACGGCGCCGGCGTGAAGACGCCGCTCATTCCGTGCTCGGATGCGGCCGGGACGATCGCCGCGATCGGGCCGGGGGTTTCGAAATTCAAAGTCGGCGACCGGGTGACGCCGACCTTCTTCCAGAACTGGCTCTATGGCGACGTGCGCAAGCGCGACGCGACCTCGGCGCTCGGCGGCGGCGGCAAGGGGGTGCTGGCGGAGCGGATCGTGCTGCATGAAAGCGGCATCCTGCCGATCCCCGATCATCTCTCGTTCGAGGAGGCCGCGTGTCTGCCATGCGCGGCGCTTACGGCCTGGCACGCACTGTTCGAGCAGGGGCCGCCGCTGCACGCCGGCGAGACCGTGCTGATCCAGGGCAGCGGCGGCGTGTCTATCTTTGCGCTGCAGTTCGCCAAGCTCGTCGGTGCGCGGGTGTTTGCGACTTCCTCGAGCGACGAGAAGCGCAAACGGCTCGAGAGCCTCGGCGTCGAAGCCTCGGTCAATTACAAGACCACACCCGAATGGGACAAAGCGATCGCGGAGTTCGCCGGCGGTGGCGTCGATCGCGTGGTCGAGGTCGGCGGCGCCGGCACGCTGGCGCGCTCGATCAACGCGATCCGCATCGGCGGGCGCATCTATGTGATCGGGGTGCTGGCGGGTCCGGCCGAGATCAACCCGCAGCCGATCCTGCGCAAGTCGGCCAATATCCACGGCATTTTCGTCGGCTCGCGCGAAATGTTCGAGCACATGAACGCAGAAATCGTCCGCACCAAGCTGAAGCCCGTGGTCGACCGGGTGTTCAAGTTCGACGAAGCCAAGGCGGCGTTCCAGCATCTGGCCGCCGGCGCGCATTTCGGCAAGGTTTGCATCCGGGTCGGCTAGGCGAGGGGGCAAGGGTGAAGGCCGCAGTTCTGTACGAAGTGAAGAAGCCGCTGGTGATCGAGGACGTCTCGATCGACAAGCCGCGCCCGCGCGAGGTGCTGATCCGCACCGTAGCGGCCGGCGTTTGCCACTCGGACCTGCATTTCATCGACGGCTCGTTCCCGTTTCCGCTGCCGACGGTGCCCGGCCACGAGTCCGCCGGCGTGGTCGAGGCGGTCGGCTCCGAAGTGCGCATGGTGAAGGTCGGCGATCACGTCATCACCTGCCTCAGCGCCTATTGCGGCCATTGCGAGCACTGCCTGACCGGCCACATGTCGCGCTGCGTGAACCCGGAGGTGCGGCGCGCGCCGACCGATACGCCGCGGCTCTCGCGCAAGGACGGTGTGCTCAACCAGTTCGCCAATCTCTCGTCGTTCGCCGAGCAGATGCTGGTGCACGAGCACGCCTGCGTCGCGGTGCGCAAGGACATGCCGCTCGACCGGGCGGCGCTGATCGGCTGCGCCGTGGTCACCGGCTTCGGCGCGGTGAGCCATACCGCGCAGGTGCGGCCGGGCGAAACGGTCGCCGTGATCGGCTGCGGCGGGGTCGGGCTTTCGACCATCAACTGCGCCGCGATCGCCGGCGCCGGCCGCATCATCGCCATCGATCGGATCGGCTCGAAGCTCAATCTCGCCAAACATTTCGGCGCCACCGATGTGGTGGACGCGAGCCAGGGCGATCCGGTCAAGCAGGTGATCGACATGACCGGCGGCGGCGTGCATCACGCCTTCGAAGTGATCGGACTGAAGGTCACCGCCGAGCAGGCATTCAAGATGCTGCGCCGGGGCGGGGCCGCCACCATCGTCGGCATGATCCCGCCCGGGGTGAATCTGGAGATCGCCGGCCGCGATTTTCTCAGCGAGAAACGGATCCAGGGAACGCTGATGGGCTCGAACCGCTTCCCGGTCGACATGCCGCGCCTCGTCGATTTTTACCTGCAGGGCAAGCTCAAGCTCGACGAGCTGATTTCGCAGCGCATCAAGCTCGCGCAGGTGAACGAGGCGCTCGACGAATTGAAGCGCGGCGAGCTGGCGCGCTCGGTCATCCTGTTCGACGCTTGAGCTTGCGCGCCGCCGTCACTACTGCGGCGGCAGGGGGCCAATTCGAAATTTACGGCTTAACCACCGTGAAGCTTTGCCCCGCCAATTTGCGGTCACCTTGCCAGATCTCAAGAGTCCAGGTGCCAGGCACCAGCTCCCATTCCTCCTCAAGCGTGTAGGTTCGCGAACGTTCTTGCCCCAACTGGACCGCCGCGGAAAATTCGCCTTGAATTGTTGTATTGCCAGTGGCCGGGTTTCGCACACCCGGTGGCGGGAAACGTGTAACGAACCGCAGAGTTGCCGTCCCGTCGGTTGGCCTACCAACTAATCTGTAGCGAAAGCCAAAGCGTGTTCCCAACTGGGTTGGAATTGTTGTTGTCGTTTTAACGTGCTTTACATTCCTGACGATATTTACTTGGCCCGCGCCGGTACCAGGGGCAGCCTGCTTACTCTCCACCTCGGCTTGATAAGTCCCTATATCGAGGATCTCGATGCGCTCAACTCGTGCTTGAGCACGAGCGACGCTTGGAAGCGTTGCGAGTAGCAGAAGGGCGATTACGATCCGCACGCGATCTCCCTTGGGTCAAAGCGCTTTCAAATCCTCTAGCACCGTCATAATATCAGCAAACTCCCAAAGATAGCCTTGGCGACGGTTGCTGGCGTTACTGGCCGGCTTTTAGGTGCGGAAAGATTCAAACTGACCCACTACTACTACGCTCGCGGCTTCGAGCGCCGTTCCATCGCATCGCGCAAGGCGCGCTTGGTGCGTTCCGTTGCGACGATCAGGTCGTCGGCGGGGCGACGCCAAGTGAGCATTTCCTTGTGGATCGCGTCCTGATGGTAGGAATTGAGCCCGAGTCCGGCGAGGTACTGAAGCCGTAGATTGATGTCGGTATTGATCGGCGCATCCTTGGTCCATTCGGCGAGATCGCGCGCGCGGCCGGCATAGGTCGATATCAGCTCGACGGCTGAGCCGAGACCGACCTCGGCGAGCGAGGCCTTGACGCGCGCGTGGTCCGGCCGGTCGAGCCGGCGCTGGAGCGCGTCGACGTCGATCGGCGCGGGCTCCTTGCGCGCGAACATGACGACGTCGTAGCCCAGGCCCTCGTCGTCGTTGGCCCAAACCATGCCGTCGCGGAACACGCCGAAGAAGGTCGCCATCTCGGTCTTGATCACGTCGATCGAGCTTTCATAGAGCGGCACCCACTGGGTGATGACGCCGCCCGGATTGAGATGGTTGTTCGCCAGCTCGAAATATTCGCGCGTATAGAGCGTGGCCGCGCCCTTGACCCAGGGATGGATCGGATCGGAGGTGATGACGTCGAATTTCTCGCGCGTCGTGAGCAGATAGTGCCGCGCGTCGTCGTAGACGACGGTGACGCGCGGGTCCTTCAGCACGTCGTAATTTTCCTTGGCGAAGAAGGGCGCGATCTTCTGCGGGATCAGCGGCTCGATCTCGCAGATGACGATGCGCTCGACATCGGGATGCAACACGAAGCTGCCGGCCGTCACGCCGGCGCCGAAACCGACGATGAGAACGGTCTTCGGACGTGGATGCAGGATGGCCGAGATGTGCCCGAGCATGCGCTGCAGTCGCATGTCCTGTTCCGCGGTCGAGGCCTCGGCCTTGCCGCTCACGTGGAAGGCGATCAGACCCTCTTCTGTTCGCGAGACCGCGACCGAGGCGTTGATGCCCTCACCGACATAGAGGATTTCGGGCATCTCCTGCTGAAGCGGCAGTTGGCGCCCATAGGCGATGGCTTCGGCCGGAACCGGCGGCAGGTTGCGCGCCAACAGCGCGGTAAATCCGAGCACAAGCGCCACGGCGAGCAAGCCGCCGATCCGGGCAAGGCTTGCGAACGGACCGTGTGCCGATTGCGTACGACGGTATGAGTCGAGCAGGATCGGCGCGAGCATGAGCAAGGCGGCGATGACAGCCAGCGCGATCAGAAGCTGTTGGGATCCTTGCGTGCCGATCGCCGGGACCGCGAGAAGGCTGAAGCCGAGCGCGCCGAAGATCGCACCGACAGTGTTGGCGGCATAGACACGGCCGACCATCAGGCCCGGATCCTCTCGACGCGCGGCGGCGGCGAGCGCGAGCGGGAAGCTCGCGCCCCATAGGCAGGCGGCGGGCAGGATGGCGACCAGGCAGCGCACGAGATCGAGCTGGAAATTGAACCACGGGCTCGAGCGAGATCGAGGGATCGATCGGCCACCAGGGCAGCGCGTAGCCGATCAGCACGGCGGTCCAGGATATCGCGGCCACCAGCAGGAGTTGGCTCAGGCCGAGGATGAGGCGCGAGTCGGCGCGGCCGCGCGCGATCGCCGAGCCCGCGCTCGATCCGATGCCGAGTCCGACCAGGAAGACCGCGAGGATGATCGAGAACGTGTAGACCGAGGGACCGAGGATCAGCGAGAGCAACCGCGTCCAGACGACCTGCGCGCCGAGCGCAGTCAGCCCCGAGAGCGCGATCGTCACATAGACCGCCCAGGCGGTCGGCGTGCGCGCGGACTGTGCCGCCTTCGGCTCGGCTGGCGCGGCGCGGTAGGGGATGGCGCGGGCGACGGCGAGAGCGATGAGGCCGATCACGCCGTTGATCGCCGCCGCCGCGTAGGTCGCGACCGCCATGTCGTGGATGCGCAGCAGATAGAATCCGGCGAACAGGCAGCCGAACACGGCGCCGGCGATGTTGCCGGTATAGAGAATTCCGAGCCAGGAAATGCCGCGCGGCGTCGCTTCAAGAAAACGCGCGACCGAAGGCAGCGTCGCGCCCATGAGCATGGTCGGCGGCACCAGCAGCGCGCCGCATACCAGGCCGCGCAGGAAAATCCCCGACGGGCCGGGGCCGCCGAGCGCGGTGTACAGCCCACCCGCATAGGGCAGCACCCACAGGATCGCTATTCCGAGCACGCCGATGCCGATTTCGATCAGCGCATAGACCTTGAGCGGATGGAAGCGCGGGGAGATCAGATAGGGCAGCGCCAGGCTGCCCAGGCACATGCCGCCCATGAAGGTGCCGAGCAGCACGCCGAGCGAGATGGCCGACGAGCCGATCACCAGCTCCAGAAGCTGGAACCAGACGATCTCATAGATCAGCGCCGCGCAGCCGCTTCCGAGGAAGAGCACGAGGATGGCGGGAAGCAGCGTGGCGGATACGGCGGCCCGGGGCCGGTCGCGGGTGCGGGGGCTCATACGCGGACGCGGGCTCCGTCGGCCTTGGGACGCGGGTAGCTCGCCTACATGCGCGGGCCGGCGCCGTCCTGTAAAGCGGCAAGGGCGCGCGCAGGGTCGCCGACCGAGGCCGATCGAACCGCCGCGAAACCCTTGAATTGCGCCGATTGGTCAGCTTGCCTCGTTTGGCCTCGTGGGTTAAGCCCTAGTCGTCTTTCGAATTGTTCGCACTTGCGAGATCGGGAGGCTAGCCTTGGGGAAATCGCTCCAGGGCCCACGCCCCCGCCGCGCGCGAGAGGCCGATGACCGCCCTGATCCAGGATTACCTGCCGATCGTCGTCTTCATCGGGGTGGCGGCGGCGATTGGGCTGGCGCTCATGGCGGCGCCGTTCCTGGTGGCCTACCGGGCGCCCGATACCGAAAAGCTTTCGGCCTACGAATGCGGCTTCAACGCCTTCGACGATGCGCGCATGAAGTTCGACGTGCGCTTCTATCTGGTCTCCATCCTGTTCATCATCTTCGATCTGGAAGTCGCGTTCCTGTTCCCCTGGGCGATCGCGTTCGGCGAGCTCGGCGCGTTCGGCTTCTGGTCGATGATGGTGTTCCTCGGCGTGCTGACGGTCGGGTTTATCTACGAGTGGAGGAAGGGAGCGCTCGAATGGGAGTGATGACTCCCACCACGCAGAAGATCGTCGATCCGCGCTATGGCGGCGGTCGCGCCGACGGACCCGTATTTCGCCGGCCTCTCCGACCAGCTTGCCGACAAGGGCTTCCTGGTCACCACCGCCGACGATCTCATCACCTGGGCGCGCACCGGCTCGCTGATGTGGATGACGTTCGGGCTGGCGTGTTGCGCGGTCGAGATGATGCAGGCGTCGATGCCGCGCTATGATCTCGAGCGTTTCGGCTTCGCGCCGCGCGCGTCGCCGCGCCAGTCCGACGTGATGATCGTCGCCGGCACGCTCTGCCAACAAGATGGCGCCGGCCTTGCGCAAGGTCTACGACCAGATGCCGGAGCCGCGCTACGTGATCTCGATGGGCTCGTGCGCCAATGGCGGCGGCTATTATCATTATTCCTACGCGGTGGTGCGCGGCTGCGACCGCATCGTGCCGGTCGATATCTACGTGCCCGGGCTGCCCGCCCACGGCGGAGGCGCTGGTCTATGGCGTGCTGCTTCTGCAGCGGAAGATCCGCCGCACCGGAACGATCGAACGCTGAGGCAATCGTGATGGAAGAAATCCTGCGCGAGCTCGGCGAGCACATCACGCGGGCGCTTCCCGGTGCGGTGACGGGCTATGCGCTGACGCGTCGGCGAGCTGACGCTGCAGGCCGAGGCCGGCGAGATCGTCAAGCGTCGTGCAGTTTTCTGCGCGACGATCCGAAGTGCCAGTTCACGAGCTTCATCGACATGTGCGGCGTCGACTATCCGGCGCGCGCCAAGCGCTTCGACGTCGTCTATCATCTGCTGTCGCCGCAAGCGGAACCAGCGCGTGCGCATCAAGATCGAGACCGACGAGGACACGCCGGTGCCCTCGATCACCGGCGTGTTTCCCGGCGCCAACTGGTTCGAGCGCGAGACCTTCGACATGTACGGCGATTCTGTTCACCGGCCATCCGGACTTGCGCCGCCTGCTCACCGATTACGGCTTCGACGGCTATCCGCTGCGCAAGGATTTCCCGCTCACCGGCTATCGTCGAGGTGCGCTACGACGACGAGCAGAAGCGCGTGGTCTACGAGCCGGTGAAGCTGGCGCAGGAGTTCCGCAACTTCGACTTCCTCTCGCCCTGGGAAGGCACCGACTACGTGCTGCCGGGCGATGAAAAAGCGGGGAAGGCGCAATGAGGTGAATCCTTTCTTTTCCCTCGCCTCGATGGGGAGGGTGGCCGAGCGAAGCGAGGCCGGGTGGGGTGAGAGTCAACGCCATCGCGGCACGCGCTACCCCCACCCGGCTCGGCGCTACGCGCCTCGCCACCCTCCCCACAAAGGGGAGGGATAAGGAGGGCGGCTAATGGCTGAAGCCGGCGCGCTGCGCACTTTCCAGATCAATTTCGGGCCGCAGCATCCGGCGGCGCACGGCGTGCTGCGCCTCGTGCTGGAGCTCGACGGCGAGATCGTCGAGCGCGTCGATCCGCATATCGGCCTGCTGCATCGCGGCACCGAGAAGCTGATCGAGCACAAGACCTATCTGCAGGCGATCCCGTATTTCGACCGGCTCGATTACGTCGCGCCGATGAACCAGGAGCATGCGTTCTGTCTGGCGATCGAGAAGCTGCTCGGCATCGAGGTGCCGCGGCGCGGGCAGCTCATCCGCGTGCTCTATTGCGAGATCGGCCGCATCCTCAATCATCTGCTGAACGTCACGACGCAGGCGATGGACGTGGGCGCGCTGACGCCGCCGCTCTGGGGCTTCGAGGAACGCGAAAAGCTGATGGTGTTCTACGAGCGCGCCTCGGGCTCGCGCATGCACGCGGCCTATTTCCGGCCCGGCGGCGTGCACCAGGACCTGCCGCCGAAGCTGATCGACGACATCGAGGCGTTCTGCGACCCGTTCCTCAAGGTGCTGCGACGACATCGAGGGCCTGCTCACCGACAACCGCATCTTCAAGCAGCGCAATGTCGATATCGGCATCGTGAAGCTCGCAGGACGCCTGGGCCTGGGGTTTCTCGGGCGTGATGGTGCGCGGCTCGGGCGCGGCCTGGGACCTGCGCAAAGCGCAGCCCTACGAGTGCTACAACGAGCTGGATTTCGATATTCCGGTCGGCAAGAACGGCGACAACTACGACCGCTATCTCATCCGCATGGACGAGATGCGCCAGTCGATCCGCATCATGAAGCAGTGCCTGGCCCGGTTGCGCGCGCCCGAAGGCAAGGGGCCGGTGGTGGTGCAGGACAACAAGATCGTGCCGCCGAAGCGCGCCGAGATGAAGCGCTCGATGGAGGCGCTGATCCATCACTTCAAGCTCTACACCGAAGGCTTCCACGTGCCGGCGGGCGAGGTCTATGCCGCGGTCGAGGCGCCCAAGGGCGAGTTCGGCGTCTATCTGGTGGCCGACGGCACCAACAAGCCGTATCGCTGCAAGATTCGCGCGCCCGGCTTCGCGCATCTGTCGGCGATGGATTTCCTGTGCCGCGGCCACATGCTGGCGGACGTGTCGGCGATTCTCGGCTCGCTCGACATCGTGTTCGGGGAGGTGGATCGATGAGTGTCCGCCGTTTGGCTGAGAAGCAGCCCAAGGACTTCGCGTTCAGCGCGGAGAATCTCGCTTGGGCCAAGCGCGAGATGGAGAAGTATCCGCCCGGTCGGCAGGCTTCGGCGATCATCCCATTGTTGTGGCGAGCGCAGGAGCAGGCCGGCGGCTGGCTGCCGGAGCCGGCGATCCGCCACGTGGCGGACTTGCTCGGCATGCCGCACATCCGCGCGCTCGAGGTGGCGACGTTCTACACGATGTTCAGCCTGGAGCCGCGCGGCGAGTTTCTCGTGCAGCTCTGCAGCACCACGCCGTGCATGTTGCGCGGCTCGGAGGAGCTGAAGAAGGTCTGCAAGCGAAAAATCGGTGACGAGCACCACGTCACCGCCGACGGAAAGTTCTCCTGGATCGAGGTCGAGTGCCTGGGCGCGTGCGTCAACGCGCCGATGGTGCAGGTCAACGAGGACTATTACGAGGATCTGACGCCGGAGACGTTCGAGAAAATCCTCGATCAGTTCGCGGCGGGAAAAAAGCCGAAGCCGGGGCCGCAGACCATCCGCCAATTCTCCGCGCCCCTCGGCGGGGCGACTACGTTGCACGATAGCGGGAAGAAGTGATGTTCGCGGGCACGAGCCGGATTCGATTTATCCCTCCCCCTGGAAGGGGGAGGGTGGCGAGCCGCGACCGATCTCGGGTTTACCCGAGATCGGCATATTTGGATGCGCAAGTCGGCTATAGCCAACTTGCGTCTGCGAGCCGGGTGGGGGTCATCGCGCGCGACCCCCACCCCGCCTCGCTTCGCTCGGCGACCCTCCCCCTTTCAGGGGGAGGGATTTGGATGGACGAGAATCTCTGATGCTCGCGGACAAGGATCGCATCTTCCGCAATCTCTACGGCTTCCACGACTGGGGCCTGGAGGGCGCGCGGGCGCGCGGCGCCTGGGACGGCACCAAAGCGATTCTGGAAAAGGGCCGCGACGCCATCATCGACGAGGTCAAGAAATCCGGCCAGCGCGGCCGCGGCGGCGCCGGCTTCCCGACCGGCCTCAAGTGGTCGTTCATGCCGAAGCAATCGGACGGCCGGCCGAGCTATCTCGTGATCAACGCCGACGAGTTCGGAGCCCGGCACCTGCAAGGACCGCGAGGTCATGCGGCACGATCCGCATCTGCTTGGTCGAGGGTTGCCTGATCGCCGCCTTCGCCATGGGCGCCAACACCGGCTACATCTATGTGCGCGGCGAGTTCATTCACGAGCGCAAGCGCCTGCAGGCCGCGATCGACCAGGCTTACGAAGCCAAGCTGATCGGCAAGAACAACATCCATGGCTGGGACTTCGATCTCCACGTCCATCACGGCGCCGGCGCCTATATCTGCGGCGAGGAGACGGCGCTGCTGGAAAGTCTCGAGGGCAAGAAGGGTCTGCCGCGGCTGAAGCCGCCGTTTCCGGCGAACGTCGGGCTCTATGGCTGCCCGACCACGGTCAACAACGTCGAGACCATCGCGCAGGTGCCCGACATCATGCGCCGCGGCGCGGCGTGGTTCGCCTCGATCGGACGCGCCAACAACACCGGCACCAAGCTCTATTGCATCTCCGGCCACGTCGAGCGGATGTGCAACGTGGAAGAGGCCATGGGCATTCCGCTGCGCGAGCTGATCGAGAAGCATGCCGGCGGCGTGCGCGGCGGCTGGGACAATCTGCTCGGCCGTGATTCCCGGCGGCTCGTCGATGCCGCTGGTGCCGGCGGCGCTGTGCGAGCCGCTGCCGATGGATTTCGACGGCTGCCTGTCGGTGAAGTCGAGTCTCGGCACCGCGGCCGTGATCGTCATGGACAAGTCCACCGACATCATCAAGGCGATGGCGCGCATCGCTTATTTCTACAAGCACGAGAGCTGCGGCCAGTGCACGCCGTGCCGCGAGGGCATGGGCTGGATGTGGCGCGTGCTGACGCGCATGGCCGAGGGCCGCGCGCAGAAGCGCGAGATCGATCAGTTGTTCGAGGTGACGAAGCAGATCGAGGGCCACACCATCTGCGCCTTCGGCGACGGCGCGGCCTGGCCGGTGCAGGGGCTTATCCGCCACTTCCGCGGCGAGATCGAGCGCCGCATCGACGAATATTCCGCGCGCGCGGACAGCGACGACGTCATTCGGGTGGCGGCGGAGTGATGCGATGACCAAGCTCATCGTCGACGGCAAAGAGATCGACGTCCCGCCGGAATACACGCTCCTCCAAGCGTGCGAGGCGGCGGGCGCCGAGATTCCGCGCTTCTGCTTTCACGAGCGCCTGTCGATCGCGGGCAATTGCCGCATGTGCCTGGTCGAGCTCGTGGGCTCGCCGAAGCCGGTCGCCTCGTGCGCCTGGGCGGTGCGCGATTGCCGGCCCGGCCCCAAGGGCGAGCCGCCGGTGGTCAACACCAAGACGGCGATGGTGAAGAAAGCGCGCGAAGGGGTGATGGAGTTCCTGCTGATCAACCATCCGCTCGATTGCCCGATCTGCGACCAGGGCGGCGAATGCGATCTGCAGGACCAGGCCATGGCCTATGGCGTGGACGCCAGCCGCTATCAGGAGAACAAGCGCGCGGTCGAGAACAAATATATCGGGCCGCTGGTGAAGACGATCATGACGCGCTGCATCCATTGCACGCGCTGCATCCGCTTTTCCGCCGAGGTCGCCGGCGTGCCGGAGCTCGGCGCCACCGGCCGCGGCGAGGACATGGAGATCACCACCTACCTCGAGCACGCGATGAAGTCGGAGCTGCAGGGCAACGTCATCGATCTCTGCCCGGTGGGCGCGCTCACCTCCAAGCCCTACGCGTTCCAGGCGCGGCCGTGGGAGCTGATCAAAACCGAGTCGATCGACGTGATGGACGCGCTCGGCTGCAACATCCGCGTCGACACGCGCGGGCGCGAGGTGCTGCGCATCCTTCCGCGTCTGCACGAAGGCATCAACGAGGAATGGATTTCCGACAAGACCCGCTTCGTGTGGGATGGCCTGCGCACGCCAGCGGCTGGATCAGCCCTATATCCGCGAGCGCGGACGCCTGCGGCCCGCGAGCTGGAGCGAGGCGTTCGCGGCCATCGCCGCGCGGGTGAAGGCCACGCAGCCGAACCGCATCGGCGCCATCCTCGGCGATTTCGCCAGCGCCGAGGAAGCCTTCGCGCTCAAGGACCTGATGACGCGGCTGAAGAGTGAGCATCATCGATTGCCGCCAAGATGGCGCCAAACTCGACCCGGCCCTCGGGCGCGCGAGCTACCTGTTCAATGCGACCATCGCCGGCATCGACCAGGCCGATGGGCTGATGATCATCGGTTCCAATCCGCGCAAGGAAGCGCCGATTCTGAACGCGCGCATCCGCAAGCGCTGGCGCACCGGGGGCCTGAAAATCGGATTGATCGGCGAACAGGCCGATCTCACCTACGACTACGCCTATCTCGGCGCCGGGCCGGAGACGCTGGCGACTTACGCGGACCATGCGCCTGCGAAATTGACGCGTCAGATCTGGCTGATCGGGCAGGGCGCGCTGGCGCGGCCGGACGGGGCGGCGATCTTGTCGCTCGCGGCCAAGGCCGCGGTTTCGGTCGGCGCGATCCAGGACGGCTGGAATGGCTTCTCCGTGCTGCACACGGCGGCCTCGCGCGTCGGCGCGCTCGACGTGGGCGCGGTGCCGGGCCGTACCGGGCTCGATGTCGCGGGCATGCTGAAGCCGGGAATGCTCGACGTTCTGTTCCTGCACGGGGCGGACGAGGTCGAGGTGCCGGCCGGCGCGTTTGTCGTTTATCTTGGCACGCACGGCGACCGCGGCGCGCACCGTGCCGACGTGATCCTGCCGGGCGCGGCCTATACGGAAAAATCCGCAATCTACGTGAACACCGAAGGACGGCCGCAGCTCGCCAATCGCGCTGCGTTCCCGCCCGGCGACGCGCGCGAGGACTGGGCGATCCTGCGCGCACTCTCGGACGCGCTCGGCACCAAGCTGCCCTATGACACGCTTCCGGATCTGCGCCGCGCGCTGATCAAGGTGCACCCGCATCTCGGGCGCATCGACCAGATCGCGCCGGGCGACGGCGCCGACATCAAGAAGCTCGCTTCGCTCGGCGGGAATTTCGACAAGACACCGTTCCGCTCGGCGGTAACCGACTTCTATCTCACCAATTCGATCACGCGCGCTTCGGCCATCATGGCCGAATGCTCGGCGCTGGCGGCGGGCCGCATCCCGCAGGCGGCGGAGTGAGTTGATGATGATCGGCGACCGTCACCCTGAGGTGCGAGCGAGCATCGGCGAGCGAGCCTCGAAGGATGGCGGTCACGCGTCGTCGCCCACCGATCTCGGGCTTGCCCGAGATCGGAATTATTGGTGGGCAAGTCGGCTAGAGCCGACTTGCCTGGCTCGCCCGACTTCGCCGGGCTCGCGCCTCAGGGTGACGGCGCGGGTCATTGCAGGACGCGCGCCATGATGGATTTCTTCTGGAGCACGATCTGGCCGGTAGCGATCATCGTGGTGCAGAGCGTCGTGCTGCTGAGCGCGCTATTGCTGTTCGTCGCCTATGTGCTGCTGGCGGACCGGAAAATCTGGGCCGCGGTGCAGATGCGGCGCGGGCCGAACGTGGTGGGGCCGTTCGGGTTGCTGCAGTCGTTCGCCGATCTGCTGAAGTTCGTCGTCAAGGAACCGATCATTCCCTCCGGCGCCAACAAGGGCGTGTTCCTGCTGGCGCCGCTGGTGACCTCGACCCTGGCGCTCGCGGCCTGGGCGGTGATCCCGCTCGATCTCGGCTGGGCCGTCGCCGACATCAATGTGGGCGTGCTCTATATTTTCGCGATCTCGTCGCTCATGGTCTATGGCGCGATCATGGCCGGCTGGGCGTCGAATTCGAAATATCCGTTTCTCGCGGCGCTGCGCTCGGCGGCGCAGATGGTGTCCTACGAGGTCTCCATCGGCTTCGTCATCATCACGGTGCTGTTGTGCGCCGGTTCGCTGAATCTCACCAAGATCGTCATGGCGCAGGCCGGACCCTTCGGTCTGTTCCAGTGGTACTGGCTGCCGCTGTTGCCGATGTTCGTGATCTTCTTCGTCTCGGCGCTGGCGGAAACCAACCGGCCGCCGTTCGACATGGTGGAAGCGGAATCCGAACTGGTCGCCGGGTTCATGGTGGAATATTCCGCGACCGCGTTCCTGCTCTTCTTCCTCGGCGAGTACGTGGCGATCATGACCATGTGCGCCATGGCCACGATCCTGTTCCTCGGCGGCTGGCTGCCGCCGTTCCCGGTCGCGCCGTTCACCTGGGTCCCGGGCTTCGTGTGGTTCGTGCTGAAAGTCTCGTTCATGTTTTTCATGTTTTCGATGGTGAAAGCCATCGTGCCGCGCTATCGCTACGACCAGCTGATGCGGCTCGGCTGGAAGGTTTTCCTGCCGGCTTCGCTCGCCATGGTCGTGCTCGTGGCGGCGGTGCTGCAATTCACCGGGCTGGCGCCGAGATGAGGACCGCATGAGGCTCGACCGCGCCGCCCGCTCGATCTTCCTCGCCGAATTCGCTTCGGCGCTGTGGCTGGCCATGCGCTATTTCTTCCGGCGCAAGTCGACGCTCGATTATCCGTTCGAGAAGGGGCCGGTGTCGCCGCGCTTCCGCGGCGAGCATGCGTTGCGCCGCTATCCGAACGGCGAGGAGCGCTGCATCGCCTGCAAGCTGTGCGAGGCGATCTGCCCGGCGCAGGCCATCACCATCGAAGCCGGGCCGCGCCGCAACGACGGCACGCGGCGCACCACGCGCTACGACATCGACATGGTGAAGTGCATCTATTGCGGCTTCTGCCAGGAAGCCTGCCCGGTCGACGCCATCGTCGAGGGGCCGAACTTCGAGTTCGCGACCGAGACGCGCGAAGAGCTCTACTACGACAAGGACAAGTTGCTCGGCGAACGGCGACCGCTGGGAGCGCGAAATCGCCAAGAACCTGTCGCTCGACGCGCCGTACCGGTGAGGGATCAGATGACACGCGAGAACGATCCGCAGCCGAACGAATTTCTCCTCCCTCCCCCCTTGAGGGGGAGGGATGGGGAGGGGGGTGTTCGACTCCTCGACTCGTCGATTGCTCCACCCCCCTCCCGACCGGCCTTCGGCCGGTCGACCTCCCCCTCAAGGGGGGAGGTGAAGGGAAGTGGGGCATGACAGTCGCGGCACTCTTCTTTTATCTCTTCGCGGTCGTGGCGTGCGCGGCCGCCTTCATGGTGATCGCGGCGAAGAATCCGGTGCATTCGGTGCTGTTCCTGATCCTCACCTTCGTGAACGCGGCGGGACTGTTTCTGCTGCTCGGCGCCGAATTTCTCGCGATGATCCTGATCGTCGTGTACGTCGGCGCGGTCATGGTGTTGTTCCTGTTCGTGGTCATGATGCTCGACGTGGACTTCGCCGAGCTGCGCCAGGGCTTCCTGCAATATCTGCCGGTCGGCGCGCTGGTCGGGATCATCTTTCTGGTCGAGCTGGTGCTGGTGGCCGCCACCTGGGCGATCGCGCCGGAGACCGCCGGCGCGATCCGCGCGCCGATGCCGCCGCTCGATCAGGTCACCAACACGATGGCGATCGGCCGCGTGCTCTATACGACCTATGTGCACTACTTCCAGCTCGCCGGCGTCGTGCTGCTGGTCGCCATGATCGGCGCGATCGTGCTGACGCTGCGGCACAAGGACGTGAAGCGCCAGGATGTCGGCCGCCAGGTCGCGCGCACGCGCGCGGGTTCGGTCGAGCTCAAGCGGGTCGAGCCGGGGCAGGGGCTGTCATGACCATCGGCCTCTCGCACTATCTCGTCGTCGGCGCGATCCTGTTCACGATCGGCACGCTCGGCATATTCCTCAACCGCAAGAACGTGATCATCATCCTGATGTCGATCGAGCTGATCCTCTTGGCGGTCAACATCAATCTCATCGCGTTCTCGGCGTTCCTGAACGACATCGTCGGGCAGATTTTCGCGCTGCTGGTGCTCACGGTGGCGGCGGCGGAAGCCGCGATCGGGCTTGCGATCCTCGTGGTTTATTTCCGCAATCGCGGCTCGATCGCGGTCGAAGACATCAATCTGATGAAGGGCTGAGATGTATCAGGCGATCGTCTTTCTTCCGCTCTTGGGCTGCCTGGTCGCCGGCCTGTTCGGCCGCTGGATCGGCGCGCGCGGCGCCGAGCTCTTGACCAGCGCGCTGCTGATCGTCTCGGCGCTGTTGTCCTGGTACGCGTTCGTCGACGTGGGCTTCCTCGGCCACGAGGCGCGGATCCGGCTGTTCACCTGGATCGCGTCGGGTGGATTGCAGGTCGACTGGTCGCTGCGCATCGACCCGCTCGTGGCGGTGATGCTCGTGGTGGTGACGACGGTGTCCGCGCTCGTGCACGTCTATTCGATCGGCTACATGAGCGAGGACCCGCACCGGCCGCGCTTCTTCTCGTATCTCTCGCTGTTCACCTTCGCCATGCTGATGCTGGTGACGGCGGACAACCTCGTGCAGCTCTATTTCGGCTGGGAGGGGGTGGGGTTAGCCAGCTATCTGCTGATCGGCTTCTGGTACGAGCGGCCGGCGGCGAACGCGGCGGCGATCAAGGCGTTCATCGTCAACCGGGTCGGCGATTTCGGCTTCGCGCTCGGCATTTTCGCGCTCTACGCGATGATCGGCGCGGTCGGCTACGAGACGATCTTCGCCGAGGCGAAGACGCTGGTCGGCAAGAATATCCACTTCCTCGGCTACGACTGGGACGCGCTGACGGTCATTTGTCTCCTGCTGTTCCTCGGCGCCATGGGCAAGTCGGCGCAGTTCCTGCTGCACACCTGGCTGCCCGACGCCATGGAAGGTCCGACCCCGGTCTCGGCGCTGATCCATGCCGCCACCATGGTGACCGCCGGCGTGTTCATGGTGGCGCGGCTGTCGCCGCTGTTCGAGCTGGCGCCGACCGCGCTCGCGGTCGTCACCTTCGTCGGCGCGACCACCGCCTTCTTCGCGGCCACCGTCGGCCTGGTGCAGAACGACATCAAACGCATCGTGGCCTACTCGACCTGCTCGCAGCTCGGCTACATGTTCGTGGCGATGGGCATGGGCGCCTATTCGGTCGGCATGTTCCATCTCTTCACCCACGCCTTCTTCAAGGCGCTCTTGTTCCTCGGCGCCGGCTCGGTGATCACGGCCATGCACCACGAGCAGGACATCCGCCGCATGGGCGGGCTGGCGCGCGTGATCCCGGTCACCTACGCGATGATGCTGATCGGCACGCTTTCGCTCACCGGATTTCCGCTGACCGCCGGGTTCTTCTCCAAGGACGCGATCATCGAGGCGGCGTTCGCCGGCCACAACGCCGCCGCCGGCTACGCGTTCTGGCTCGTTGTGATCGCGGCCGCGCTCACGTCGTTCTATAGCTGGCGGCTGATCTTCGTGACCTTCCACGGTCCTTCGCGCGCCGATCCTCACACGCTCGAGCACGCCCACGAGTCGCCGCCGGTGATGACCGTGCCGCTCGGCGTGCTCGCGTTCGGCGCCATCGTCGCGGGCTTCGCCGCCAAGGGTATTTTCACGGGCGAGCTAGGCGTCGAGAAATTCTTCCGCGACTCGATCTTCTCCGCCACCGGCCACCGCATCCTCGAGGAGATGCATCACGCGCCCTTGTGGGTGGTGGCGGCGCCGACGGCGATGATGGTGATCGGCTTCGCCGTCGCCTACTGGTTCTACATCCACGATCCCGCGATCCCGCGCGCGCTCGCGCGCAGCAACGAGGTGCTGTACCGCTTCCTGTTGAACAAGTGGTACTTCGACGAGATCTACGACTACCTGCTGGTGCGGCCGATCAAGTGGCTGGGCTGGACGCTGTGGAAGCGCGGCGATGGCTGGCTGATCGACGGCTTCGGGCCGGACGGCGTCTCGGCGCGCGTCTTGGACGTCACGCGCAACGTGATGCGGCTGCAGACCGGCTATCTCTATCACTATGCCTTCGTGATGCTGGTCGGCGTCGCGGCGATCGTCTCGTGGTTCCTGGTGCGGGGAGCCGGCTGATGACCGCTACCTGGCCCGTGCTCTCCGTCGTCGTGTTCCTGCCGCTGGTGGGCGCGCTGTTCATCTTCGTGCTGCGCGGCGACGACGCGGCGGTGAAGAACAACGCGCGCTATGTGGCGCTGTGGACCACGCTTGCCACCTTCCTGGTCTCGCTGTTTCTGATTTCCGGCTTCGACCGCGGCAATCCCGAATTCCAGTTCGTCGAGAACCGGCCGTGGCTCGGCGGCACGTTCCGCTTTCACCTCGGCGTCGACGGCATTTCGCTGCCGTTCGTGATCCTGACCACGTTCCTGATGCCGGTGGCGATTCTGGCGAGCTTCCAGGCGATCGAGAAGAGCGTGAAGGAATACATGATCGCGTTCCTGGTGCTCGAGACGCTGATGGTCGGCACGTTCGTGGCGCTCGACCTCGTGCTGTTCTACGTATTCTTCGAGGGCGGCCTGATCCCGATGTTCCTCATCATCGGCATCTGGGGCGGCAAGCGGCGGGTCTACGCCACCTTCAAGTTCTTCCTCTACACGTTGCTCGGCTCGGTGCTGATGCTCTTGGCCATGATGGCCATGTACTGGCAATCGGGCACCACCGACATCGTGACGCTGTTGTCGCACAAGTTCCCGGCGCAGCTGCAGACTTGGTTGTTTCTCGCCTTCCTCGCGTCGTTCGCGGTGAAGCTGCCGATGTGGCCGGTGCATACGTGGCTGCCGGACGCGCACGTGGAGGCGCCGACCGCGGGCTCGGTGATCCTGGCCGCGATCCTGCTGAAGCTCGGCGGCTACGGCTTCATCCGCTTCTCGCTGCCGATGTTCCCGCACGCGTCGGAATTCTTCGCGCCGATGATGTTCGCGCTCTCGATCGTGGCGATCATCTACACGTCGCTGGTGGCGCTGATGCAGGAGGACATCAAGAAGCTGATCGCCTATTCGTCGGTGGCGCACATGGGCTTCGTGACCATGGGCCTGTTCACGCTCACGGTCGAAGGCGTGCACGGCGGCATTTTCCAGATGATCTCGCACGGCATCGTCTCGGCCGCGCTCTTCCTCTGCGTCGGCGTGGTCTATGACCGCATGCACAGCCGCGAGATCGCCGACTATTCGGGGCTGGTGAACCGCATGCCGCTCTATGCGGCGGCCTTCATGGTGTTCACGCTCGCCAACGTCGGCCTGCCCGGCACCTCGGGCTTCGTCGGCGAGTTCCTGACGCTGCTCGCCGCCTTCAAGGTCAATAATTGGGTGGCGTTCCTCGCCACGATCGGCGTGATCCTGTCGGCGGCCTACGCGCTCTGGCTCTATGGCCGGGTGATCTTCGGCAAGCTGGAAAAGCCGAAGCTGCAATCGATCCTCGATCTCGACCGGCGCGAGATCGCGTTCCTGGCGCCGCTCGTGGTGCTCACCATCCTGTTCGGCATCTGGCCCGGGCCGATCCTCGATACCAGCGCGGCGTCGGTCGGCGCGCTGGTGGCGCAAGCCAAGGCCGCGCTGATCCCCGTCAAGGCCGCGTTGTTGTACTGATGACTCCGATCAACCTCGTCATTCCCGCCTTCGGGCCCGCTGCGCCGGAAATACTCATTCTGGCGGGCGCGCTGTTGCTGCTGTTCGTCGGCGCGCTGCGCGGCGAGCGGATCGGGCCGGTGGTGGACGGGGGCGCGCTGCTGCTCTTGGCCGCCGCCGGCGTGATCGTCGTGATGATGCCGGGCGACAAGCTGGTGACCTTCGGCGGCGGCTTCATCGTCGACGCGTTCGCGCGCTTCATGAAAATCCTGGCGCTGGTCGGTTCCGCCGCCGCGCTGCTGATGTCGCGCGATTTCCTGCGCGCGGAAAAGATCGCGCGCTACGAGTTCGGCATCCTGGTGCTCACGGCCACGGCCGGGATGATGACCATGATCTCGGCCAACGACCTGATCACGCTCTATCTCGGGCTCGAGCTGATGTCGCTCTCGCTCTACGTGCTGGCGGCGATCCAGCGCGACTCGATCCGCGCGACCGAGGCGGGGCTGAAATATTTCGTGCTCGGCGCGCTCTCGTCGGGGATGCTGCTGTACGGCGCGTCGCTGGTCTATGGCTTCACCGGCACCGTGTCGTTCCCGGGCATTGCGGCGGCGGTCAAGGTGCCGTCGATCGGGCTGGTGTTCGGGCTGGTGTTCGTGTTCGCCGGGCTGGCGTTCAAGGTTTCCGCCGTGCCGTTCCACATGTGGGTGCCGGACGTCTACGAGGGCGCGCCGACGCCGGTGACGGCCTTCTTCTCGGCGGCGCCGAAGATCGCGGCCGTCGCCATTTTCGTGCGGGTCGCCATCGAAGCCTTCCCCAATATCGTGCCGCAATGGCAGCAGATCGTGATCTTCCTCGCGATCGCCTCCATGGTGCTCGGCGCCTTCGCCGCGATCGGACAGCGCAACATCAAGCGGCTGATGGCCTATAGCTCCATCGGCCATGTCGGCTATGCGCTCGTCGGGCTCGCGGCCGGCACGTCAACGGGCGTCGCCGGCGTGCTGGTCTATATGGCGGTTTATCTGGCGATGACGCTCGGCACCTTCGCCTGCATCCTCGCCATGCGCCGCAACGGCAAGGCGGTCGAGGAGATCGACGAGCTCGCCGGACTGGCGCGCACGCAGCCGCTGGTGGCGTTCCTGCTCGGCGCGCTGCTGTTTTCGCTCGCCGGCATTCCGCCGCTCGCCGGCTTCTTCGCCAAGTTCTACGTCTTCCTCGCCGCGATCGAGGCGCGGCTGTTCGCGCTCGCCGTGATCGGCGTGGTCGCCAGCGTGGTCGGCGCCTATTATTATCTGCGCATCGTGAAACTCATGTACATGGACGAGCCCAAGGCGCCGTTCGAGCCGATGGCGCGCGAGCTGCGCCTCGTCCTCGCCGTGAGCGGGATATTCGTGTTGTTCTTCTTCCTCTATCCGGCGCCGCTCGTAGCCGCGGCGCAAGCTGCGGCGCAGTCGCTCTTCTGAGCATGAACGGGTTTCCCGCGCGTATCGGCAAGCACTCCCGCTCGTTGCTTTCGCGACGCTCGGCTCGACCAATGCCGAAGCGCTCGCGCGCGCTTCGCTGGGCGAGCGCGGCCCGCTCTGGATCGTGGCTTCGCTGCAGACCGCGGGCCGCGGCCGGCGCGGCCGCGCCTGGGTGTCGGAACCGGGGAACCTCTATGCGAGCTTGCTGTTGACCGACATCGCGCCCGCGGCTGCGACGCCGGAAATCTGTTTCGTGGCGGCGCTGGCGCTGCACGACGCGGTGCTCGATTGCTGCGCGGGTCTCGCGCCCGCCCGGCTCACGCTCAAATGGCCGAACGATCTGCTGCTCGACGGCGGCAAGCTTGCCGGGATCCTGGTCGAGGGCCACACGGCCGCAAACGGAACCGTCTCGGTCGTCGGCTTCGGCGTGAATTGCCGCAATCATCCGCAGGACGCGGCGCTGAAGGCGATCGATCTTCGTGCCGCCGGGTTCGCGGTCGAGCCGGCGGCGCTTCTCGCCGCGCTCGACGGCGCGATGATGCGGCGGCTCGCCGAGTGGGATCGCGGGCGGAATTTCGCGGCGATCCGCGCCGCCTGGCTGATGCGCGCGACCGGTCTCGGCGGCGCCATCGAAGTGAAGCTCTCGGACCGCACCATCGGCGGCACGTTCGAGGCGATCGACGCCTCCGGATGCCTGGTGCTGCTGCGCGCCCGACGGCGTGCGCGAGACGATCCGCGCCGGCGACGTTTTTCCTCTTGCCGTCGGGCGGCTGACGCATGGCGCGGGACGCACGCGAGCTGCTTGTTCGTTCCGCTCGGCGGCGTCGGCGAGATCGGCATGAATCTCGCGCTCTACGGGATCGGCACCGAAAAGGGCGGCACCTGGCTGTGCGTCGATATGGGCGTGTCGTTCGGCGACGACACCACGCCCGGCATCGATCTCATCATGCCCGACATCCGCTTTCTCGAGGCAGGAGAAGCGCAACCTCGTCGGCATCGTGCTCACGCACGGCCACGAGGATCACGTGGGCGCGCTGTTCGACCTGTGGCCGAAGCTCAAGGTGCCGGTCTATGCGACGCCGTTCACGGCCGCGCTGATCGCGAGCAAGCGCGCGCAGGAGGAGGGCGCGCCGCAAATCCCGATCAAGATCGTGCCGAGCGGCGGGCGCGTCACCATCGGCCCGTTCGACGTGGAGTTCGTGCCGGTCGCGCATTCGATCCCGGAAAGCCACGCGCTCGCCATCCGCACGCCGCTCGGGCTCGTCGTGCATTCCGGCGACTGGAAGCTCGACGCCACCCCGCTCATCGGCGTTCCGACCGACGAAGCGCGCTTTCGCGCGCTGGGCAAGGAGGGCGTGCGCGCGCTGATCTGCGATTCCACCAACGCCGTGCGCGAAGGCCAATCGCCGTCGGAATCCGACGTGGCGAAGACGCTCGACCGAAATCGTGCGCGCGGCCAAGGGCCGGGTCGCGGTCACGACCTTCGCGTCGAACGTGGCGCGCATGCGCGGGGCGGCGCTCGCCGCGGCGGCCGCCGGCCGCGAGGTCGTGGTCGTGGGCCGCGCCATGGAGCGGATCGTGAACGTCGCGCGCGAGATGGGGCTGTCTGGACGGCGTGCCGCCGATCCGCGGCGCCGACGCCTATGACACGCTGCCGCGCAATCGCGTGCTGGTGCTGTTGACCGGCAGCCAAGGCGAGCCGCGCGCGGCGCTCGCGCGGCTGGCCGAGGACGAGCATCCGGCCATCACGCTCGACGCCGGCGATACGCTGATTTTCTCCTCGCGCACCATTCCGGGCAACGAGAAGGCGGTGAACCGCATCGTCAACGCCATGGTGCGCAAGGGCATCGAGGTGATCACCGACCGCAAGAAGCTCGTGCACGTCTCGGGCCATCCGCGGCTCGGCGAGCTCGCGGCGATGTACGAGTGGCTCAAGCCCGAAATCGCGATTCCGGTGCATGGCGAGGCGCTGCATCTTTCCGAGCACGCGGCGCTGGCGCGCTCGCTCGGCGTCCCGCAAGTCTTCACCTGCTACGACGGCGACGTGGTGCGGCTCGCGCCCGGCAAGGTCGAGAAGCGCGACGAGGTGCCCTCGGGCCGGCTCTATCGCGACGGCAACCTGCTGATCGACGGAGAGTCGAAGACGCTGTCGGAGCGGCGCAAGCTCGCCTTCGCCGGCGTCGTGTCGGTGGCGCTGGCGCTCGGCGGGCGCGGCGAACTGGCCGGCGATCCGATCGTCGAGATTCGCGGGGTTGCCGGAAGCGGCCGGCGGCAAGACCATGGAAGCAGATCGTGTTCGAGGCGGTCGACGAGCGCCATTCGAGTCGCTATGCCAAGGCGCGCCGGCGCGATCCGGATGCGGTCGAGGAAGCGATCCTGCGCGCAGCGGTGCGCGGCAAGATCGGCGCGGTCTGGGGCAAGAAGCCCCTGTGCCATGTGCTGGTGTGCTAGAACGTATAAGGCCGGTGACTAGGAGACGGTTGCACGCACATGATCGGCCGGCTCAATCACGTTGCCATCGCGGTGAAGGACATCGCCGCCGCGTCGGCGCTCTACCGCGACAAGCTCGGCGGCGCCGTGTCGCAGGCGGTGCCGCAGCCGGAGCACGGCGTCACCACCGTGTTCATCACGCTGCCGAACACCAAGATCGAGCTCTTGGAGCCGCTCGGCGAGAATTCGCCGATCGCGAAATTCCTCGAGCGCAATCCCGACGGCGGCATCCATCACATCTGCTACGAGGTCGACGACATCCGCGCGGCGCGCGACCGCTTGAAGCGCGAGGGCGCGCGCGTGCTCGGCGACGGCGAGCCCAAGATCGGCGCGCACGGCAAGCCGGTGCTGTTCCTGCACCCGAAGGACTTCTGCGGGACGCTGATCGAATTGGAGCAGGCATGAGCCTCTCGGTCGTCATCGCGGTGTATTTCCTGATCTGGTGGCTCGTGCTGTTCGCGATCCTGCCGTTCGGCATCCGCTCGCAGCACGAGGAGCCGGGCATGGCGTCCGGCACCGATCCGGGCGCGCCGGTGCGGCCGCGGCTCCTGGCCAAGGCGATCGCGACCACGATCATTTCGGGCGTGCTGTTCGGCGCGGGCTACTGGGCGTTCGCCTCGGGGCTGTTGCGGCTCGAGGATTTCCCGCTGCCGTTCACGATCCTCAAGCACTGAACCAACGAAAACGGGCGAGCTTTCGCTCGCCCGTTCCGTCCACTCTGTTTCGCTTTCTCTGCACCGGCGCTGCCTTGCGGCGCTGCCGGCCGGAGCGGATGTTCCTCCCGAGACTTGGGCTAGACCGACGAACGCTGGCCCACTCCCATCGAATAACGCTAGCCTGCGTGGGCAAGGCTGTCATTCTTGCGGCGCAGCAAAGGGCTTGGGCCACCATCAACGGAGGCGCGCAAGCCCCTGTAATTCCTACTCTTGTCAATTGCAGGGGTTCTGCGTTCAGTGCCAAGTACAGCGCGGCGGCGGAGCTTTGAGTCGGAATTCCATGCGCCTTTCCCGTTATTTCCTGCCGATCCTGCGGGAGACCCCCAAGGAAGCGGAGATCGTCTCGCACCGGCTGATGCTGCGTGCCGGCCTGATCCGTCAGGAGGCGGCCGGCATCTATGCCTGGTTGCCGTTCGGCCAGCGGGTGCTGGCCAAGGTCTGCCGGATCGTGCGCGAGGAGCAGGATCGCTCCGGCGCCATCGAAATGCTGATGCCCACGATCCAGCCCGCCGACCTGTGGCGGGAGAGCGGGCGCTACGACGTCTACGGCAAGGAAATGCTCCGCATCGAGGACCGGCACGAGCGCGACATGCTCTACGGCCCGACCAACGAGGAGATGATCACCGAGATCTTCCGCGCCTCGGTGAAATCCTACAAGCAGCTGCCGCTCAATCTCTATCACATCCAGTGGAAATTCCGCGACGAGGTGCGGCCGCGCTTCGGCGTCTATCGCGCGCGCGAGTTTCTGATGAAGGACGCCTATAGTTTCGATCTCGACGCGGAGGGCGCGCGGCATTCCTATAACAAGATGTTCGTCGCTTACCTGCGCACGTTCGCGCGGCTCGGGCTGAAATCGATCCCGATGGTGGCGGACACCGGGCCGATCGGCGGGAATCTGTCGCACGAGTTCATCATTCTCGCGGAGACCGGCGAGAGCGAGGTGTTCTGCCACCGCGACTATCTCGGCTACGAGGTGCCCGGCGAGAAGGTGAACTTCGAGGACCGGGCAGGGCTCGCCAGGCTCGTCGACCAGTGGACCGCGCTCTATGCCGCCACGTCGGAGAAGCACGACGCGGCCGCGTTTGCGAAGTTGCCTGCCGACAAGCAGGTTTCGGCGCGCGGCATCGAAGTCGGCCATATCTTCTATTTCGGCACCAAGTATTCGGAGCCGATGAAGGCGACGGTGGCCGGCCCGGACGGGGCCATGCACCCGGTGCACATGGGTTCCTACGGCATCGGGCCGTCGCGGCTGGTGGCCGCCATCATCGAGGCCAGCCACGACGAGAACGGCATCGTGTGGCCCGAGCCGGTCGCGCCGTTCCGGGTCGGGCTGCTGAACCTGAAACAAGGGGATAAGGCCACGGATGCGGCCTGCGAGACACTCTATGGTGATCTCGAAGCCGCCGGAATCGACGTACTCTATGACGACTCGGATGAGCGGCCGGGGGCGAAATTCGCCACCATGGATCTGATCGGATTGCCCTGGCAGTTGATCGTCGGGCCCGAAGGGGCTGACTGACGGCAAGGTGGAGATCAAGCGGCGCGCGGGGGGCGCGCGCGAGCAGGTCGCGCTCGGCGAGGCGGTCGCCCGCCTCAAGGGCTGAAAGGAATCCCGCTGTGGCCGTAAAAACCGGTACCGCTCCCTTTTCCGCGTTCGAGTGGATGCTGTCGCTGCGCTATCTGCGCGCGCGGCGAAAGGAAGGCTTCATTTCGGTCATCGCCGGGTTCTCGTTCCTCGGCATCATGCTGGGCGTCGCCACGCTCATCATCGTGATGGCGGTGATGAACGGCTTCCGCCAGGAACTGCTGTCCAAGATCCTCGGCCTCAACGGCCACATGCTGATCCAGCCGATCGAGTCTGCCGCTCACCGATTTCGCCAAGGTGGCCGAGCGCATCTCGGGCGTGCGCGGCGTCGTGCTCGCCGTGCCGCTGGTGGAAGGCCAGGCGCTGGCGTCCTCGCCGTTTCACGCCGGCGGCGTGCTGGTGCGCGGCGTACCGGGAAATGGACCTGAAGCGCCTGCCGGGCATCGGGCCGAATATCCGCAGCGGCACGCTCGAGGGCTTCGACGGCGGGCAGGGGGTGGTGATCGGCAAACGGCTCGCCGACTCGCTCTCGGTCCGCGCCGGCGATCAGGTGACGCTGGTGGCGCCGCGCGGCGCGGTCACGCCCATGGGCACCACGCCGCGGATCAAGACCTACAAGGTCGCCGCCATCTTCGAGGTCGGCATGTCGGAATACGACGCGACCTTCGTGTTCATGCCGCTCACCGAGGCGCAGGCTTATTTCAACCGGCCCAACGACGTGAGCGCCATCGAGGTCTATACCGATAATCCCGACGCGATCCTGCAATACAGAAGGCTGGTGGCCGACGCGGCCGAGCGGCCGGTGTTCATCGTCGACTGGCGGCAGCGCAACGCCACGTTCTTCAACGCGCTGCAGGTCGAGCGCAACGTGATGTTCCTGATCCTGACGTTGATCGTGCTGGTGGCCGCGCTCAACATCGTCTCGGGCCTGATCATGCTGGTCAAGGACAAGGGCCAGGACATCGCGATCCTGCGCACCATGGGCGCGACCAAGTGGTCGGTGATGCGCGTATTCTTCGTCACCGGGGCGAGCATCGGGGTGGTCGGCACGATCTTCGGTTTTGCGCTCGGGCTGCTGGTTTGCCTCAATATCGAGGAGATCCGGCGCTTCATCTCGTGGCTCTTGTCCACCGAGCTGTTTTCGCCGGAGCTCTATTATCTGAGCCGGCTGCCGGCCGATCGATCGACTCGACGCGAAACGACGGCGGTGGTGCTGATGGCGCTGATCCTGTCGTTCGCCGCCACCGCCTATCCCGCCTGGCGGGCGGCGCGCCTCGACCCGGTCGAGGCGCTTCGTTACGAGTGAGCGCATGGCCGAGGAATCGCCCGCCCTTCATCTCGAGGCCATCGAGCGGCGCTATCGCCAGGGCGACGAAACGCTCGAGATTCTCTCGGGCGTGACGCTCTCGGTCTGGCCGGGCGAGTCGGTGGCGCTGATCGCGCCCTCCGGCGCGGGAAAGTCGACGCTGCTGCACATCGCCGGGCTGCTGGAGCATCCCAACGCGCGGCGAGGTATGGATCGGCGAGCAGGCGACGACGCGGCTCGGCCGACGCCGAGCGCACGCGGCATGCGCCGCGCCGACATCGGCTTCGTCTATCAGTTCGCATCATCTGCTGCCGGAGTTCTCGGCGCTCGAGAACGTCGATGCTGCCGCAGATGATCTACGGACTCGACAAGGGCGAGGCGCGCACGCGCTCGATGGAGCTGCTCGACTTTCTCGGGCTCGGGAAGCGCGCTCGCATCACCGGCCGTCGGAGCTTTCCGGCGGCGAACAGCAGCGCGTCGCGCATCGCGCGCGCGGTCGCCAACGCGCCGCGCATCCTCCTGGCCGACGAGCCGACCGGCAATCTCGATCCGCACACGGCCGAGCATGTTTTCGGCACGCTCGAAAAGCTCGTGCGCGCCTCCGGGCTCGCGGCGGTGATCGCGACCCATAACCTCGATCTGGCCGACCGCATGACCCGCCGCGTCACGATCCGCGAAGGCAAGCTGGAAGAGCTGATCTAATCCCTCTCCCGCGAAGCGGGAGAGGAATTGTGGCCGTCCGCAGAATTCCGCGACATCCGATGGCGCTGGACGAGCGGCACTAGGCAGCCACGATAGGATCGAGAGAATCGGAGACCGCCGTGGCCGATCCCGGCTTCGTCCATCTGCACGTCCATTCCGCCTATTCGCTGCTGGAGGGCGCGCTGCCGATCGCGCGGCTGGCGGAGCTGGCGGTGGCCGACCGGCAGCCGGCGCTGGCGCTCACCGACACCGGTAATCTATTCGGCGCATTGGAGTTTTCGGAAAAGCTGGCCAAGGCCGGCATCCAGCCGATCGTCGGCTGCGCGCTCGCCGTCGATGTTCGGCGACGAGCCCGCGGGCCGCAATGGCGCGCGCGTGCAGCGCCTGCCGCGCATCGTGCTGCTCGCCGCCAGCGAGGACGGCTACCGCAATCTCATGGCACTGGTGTCGAAGAGCTTCCTCGAGGTCGAGCCCGACACGGCGCCGCATGTGACATCCGACTGGCTGGCGGCACATGCCGGAAGGCTGATCGCGCTCACCGGCGGGCCGGACGGCCCGATCGACCGCATGCTCGCCGCCGGACAGGCCGGAGCTCGCGCGGGCGCGGCTCGGCAAGCTCGAGGCGATCTTCGATCGACCGGCTCTATGTCGAACTCCAGCGCCACGGCTCGAGAGCGAGCGGGCCATCGAGCCGGCAGCTGCTCGATCTTGCCTACCGGGCGCGGACTTCCGCTCGTGGCGACCAACGAGCCCTTTTTCGCGACGCGCGAGGACTACGAGGCGCATGACGCGCTGATCTGCATCGCCGAAGGACGCGGTCGTGGCCGAGACCGACCGGCGCCAGCTTTCACCCGAGCACCGCTTCAAGACGCGCGCCGAAATGGCGGAGCTGTTCGCCGACCTGCCCGAGGCGATCGAGGCCAGCGTCGAGATCGCCCGGCGCTGCGCGTTCCGGCCGAAGACGCGCAAGCCGATCCTGCCGCGCTTCACCGTCGGCGACCGCGCGGCGGACGAAGGCAAGGAGCTGAAGCAAGCGCGCGGAGGCGGGGCTCGCCGAGCGCATCGCAGTCGCACGGCATCGGCGCCTGGCCGCACCGAGCAGGAATATCGCGACGCGGCTCGCCTTCGAGCTCGACGTCATCACCGGCATGAAATTCGCCGGCTACTTCCTCATCGTCGCCGATTTCATCAGTCTGGGCGAAAAACCAGCGGCATTCCGGTCGGGCCGGGGCGCGGCTCGGGCGCGGGCTCGCTGGTGGCCTATGCGCTGACCATCACCGATCTCGATCCGCTTGCGCTTCGGGCTGCTGTTCGAGCGGTTCCTCAACCCGGAGCGCGTGTCGATGCCGGACTTCGACATCGACTTCTGCCAGGACCGGCGCGACGAGGTGATCCGCTACGTGCAGGAGCGCTACGGCCGCGACCAGGTGGCGCAGATCATCACCTTCGGCACGCTGCAGGCGCGCGGCCGTGCTGCGCGACGTCGGGCGCGTGCTGGAAATGCCCTACGGGCAGGTCGACAAGCTCGCCAAGCTGGTGCCGTACAATCCGGCGGCGCCGGTGATGCTCGCCAAGGCGATCGAAGGCGAGCCGCGGCTGCAGGAAGCCGCCGACGCGGACCCGCGCGTGGCGCGGCTGTTCGATATCGCGCTGAAGCTCGAGGGGCTCTATCGCCACGCCTCCACGCACGCCGCCGGCATCGTGATCGGCGACCGGCCGCTGGTGGAGCTGACGCCGCTCTACCGCGATCCGAAATCGGACATGCCGGTGACCCAGTTCAACATGAAATGGGTCGAGGCCGCGGGGCTGGTGAAGTTCGACTTTCTCGGGCTGAAGACGCTGACCGTGCTCGAGACGGCGAAGCGGCTGCTCGCCGAGCGCGGGATCAAGATCGACATCAACGCGCTGCCGCTCGATGACCAGAAAACCTACGATCTGCTGGCGCGCGGCGAGACGGTCGGCGTGTTCCAGATCGAAAGTGCGGGCATGCGCCGGGCGCTGGTCGAGATGCGGCCGGACCGTTTCGACGACATCATCGCGCTGGTGGCGCTCTACCGGCCGGGCCCGATGGCCAATATCCCGACCTATAACGCGCGCAAGCACGGCCAGGAGAAGCCCGACTATATCCATCCCAAGCTCGAGGCGGTGCTGAAGGAGACCTTCGGCGTCATCATCTATCAGGAACAGGTGATGCAGATCGCGCAGATCCTCGCCGGCTATTCGCTCGGCGAGGCGGATCTGCTGCGGCGGGCCATGGGCAAGAAGATCCGCAAGGAAATGGCCGCCCAGCGCAGCCGTTTCGTCTCCGGCGCGGTCGAGCGCGGGGTCGATCGCGACCACGCCGACGCGATTTTCGACCTGCTGCAGCGCTTCGCCGATTACGGTTTCAACAAGAGCCACGCGGCGGCCTATGCGCTGGTCGCCTATCAGACCGCGTATCTGAAGGCGAATTATCCGGTCGAGTTTCTCGCCGCGTCGATGACGCTCGACATTTCCAACACCGACAAGCTCGCCGAGTTCCGCCGCGAGGCGGAGCGGCTGAAGATCAAGGTGGTGCCGCCTTCGGTCAACCGCTCGGGCCGCGAGTTCGCGGTGGCCGACGGCGCCATCGTCTATGCGCTGGCGGCGCTCAAGGGCGTCGGCGCGCACGCGGTCGACGCGATCGTGACGGCGCGGAGCGAGCGGCCGTTTGCGGACCTGGCCGACTTCGCGGCGCGCATCGACGCCCGCGCGGTGAACAAGCGCACGCTGGAGAGTCTCGGCCGCCGCGGGCGCGTTCGACGAGCTGGAGCCGAACCGCGCGCGGGCCTTCGCGGCGGTCGAAGCCATGATGGGGCTCGCGCAGCGCGCGGGCTCGGACGCGGCCACGGGGCAGAATGAACTGTTCGGCGGCGGCAGCGCCAAGGCCGCCTTGCGAGTTCCAGAGCTGGAGCCGTGGCTTCCGGCCGAGCGGCTGAAGCGCGAATACGAGGCGGTCGGCTATTTCCTCTCGGGCCATCCGCTCGACGACTACGCGACGGCGCTCAAGCGGCTGCAGGTGCAGCCGCTGGATCGAATTCGCCAAGGCGGTGCGCAACGGCGTGAGCGCGGGCCGGCTCGCCGCGAGCGTGGTGTCGCGCGTCGAGCGCCGCACCAAAACCGGGAACAAGATCGGCATCCTCGGCTTCTCCGATCCGACCGGACATTTCGAGGCGGTGATCTTCCAGGAAGGGCTCGCGCAGTTCCGCGACGTGCTGGAGCCGGGCGCCGCGGTGCTGCTGCAGGTCGGCGCCGAGCTGCAGGGCGAGGACGTGCGCGTGCGCGTCCACAACGTCGAGGCGCTCGACAAGCGTCGCGGCGCGCAACCAGCGCGGCCTGCGGGTGATGCTGAATTCCGCCGAGCCGATCGAGTTGCTGGCCAAGCGGCTGAACGGCGGCAACGGCAAGGGCGAGGGGGCCGGCGAGGTGAGCGTCGTGGTGCAGCTCGCGGAAGGGTCCGCGGTCGAGATCAAGCTGCCCGGCCGCTATTCGATCTCGCCGCAGATCGCCGGCGCCGTGCGCGCGCTCGCCGGCGTCGCGCGGGTCGAGGAAGTCTGACCCTTCCAAAGGCTTGTACGCCGAAGGCGGCGAGGCGGGTGAGGGGTCCTTGACTTACTAACCCCTCACCCGGCTCGGACTTCGCTGCGCTCCGTCCTCGCCACCCTCTCCCACAAGGGGAGAGGGGAAGCTGGTTTTGCTTGCGGCATACCGACGTCCCCCCTATAAGCGCGCCATCTCGCACGCGGACTCGCTTCCCTGGAGACAGGGCGGCATCCGGTGCTGGGCAAACGCCTGGCTCGGTCCGCGGAGGCTAACCGGAGAAGGAATCATGGCGCTGCCCGACTTCAGCATGCGCCAGCTGTTGGAAGCTGGCGTTCATTTCGGTCATCAATCCCACCGCTGGAATCCGAAGATGGCTCCGTTCATCTTCGGCATCCGCAACAACATCCACATCATCGATCTCGCCCAGACCGTGCCGCTTGATGTCGCGCGCGCTGCAGGCGATCGCCGATACGGTCGCCAAGGGCGGCCGCATTCTGTTCGTCGGCACCAAGCGGCAGGCCTCGGAAGGCATCGCCGACGCGGCCAAACGCAGCGCGCAGTACTACGTCAATTCGCGCTGGCTCGGCGGCACGCTGACCAACTGGAAGACGATCTCCAACTCGATCTCGCGTCTGAAGAAGATCGAGGAGATGCTGAGCAGCGAAGCCGGCGCCGCTTACACGAAGAAGGAGCGGCTCACGCTGGCGCGCGAAAAGGGAAAGTTAGAGCGTTCGCTCGGCGGCATCCGCGACATGGGCGGGGTTCCGGACCTGTTGTTCGTGATCGACACCAACAAGGAAGACATCGCGATCAAGGAGGCCAAGCGCCTCGACATTCCGGTCGCGGCCATCGTCGACACCAATTCCAATCCGGACGGCATCACGTTCCCGATTCCGGGCAACGACGACGCCGGGCGGGCGATCGTGCTGTATTGCGATCTGGTGGCCAAAGCCGCGATCGACGGCATTTCGCGCGCCCAGGGCGAGGCGGGGGTCGATCTCGGCGCGGCCGAGAAGCCGCCGGTCGAGCCGATCGTCGAAGCGCCGAAGGCCGAATGGGAGAAGTTCGAGCCGCTGCCGGGCCCGCATGGGCCGCCCGACGACCTCAAGAAGCTCCACGGCATCAGCCCGGACATCGAGAAGCAGCTCAACGAGATCGGCATTTTCCACTTCTCGCAGGTCGCCTCGCTCAGCAAGAAGGACGCGGCCAAGATCGGCGACATCGTCGGCCTGCCCGCGCGCATGGAAGGCTGGATCAAGGCGGCCAAGAAGCTCGCCGCCGAGACCGAGTGAACCATGGCCGAGATCAGCGCGAACATGGTCAAGGTGCTGCGCGAGCGCACCGGCGCCGGCATGATGGATTGCAAGGCCGCGCTCGACGAGACCAAGGGCGACATCGAGGCGGCGGTCGACTGGCTGCGCAAGAAGGGCCTGTCGAAGGCGGCGAAGAAAGCCGGCCGTATCGCGGCCGAGGGCTTGATCGGCGCCGCTGATCGAAGGCGGCAAGGGCGTGCTGGTCGAGGTGAATTCCGAGACCGACTTCGTGGCGAGGAACGATCTGTTCCAGGGTCTCGTGAAGCTGGTCGCTCAGGTCGCGCTGCGCGTGGGCACCGACGTCGAGAAGATCAAGGCGGCGAAAGTCGGCAAGGAAACGATCGCCGAGGCGCTCACCTCCGCCATCGCCACTATCGGCGAGAACGTCTCGTTCCGCCGCGCGGCGATGATCGAGGTCAAGGAAGGCGCGATCGGACTCTATGTGCATAATTCGGTGACCGATGGGCTCGGCAAGATCGGCACGCTGGTGGCGCTCGAGTCCAAGGGCAAGAAGGACGAGCTTGCGGATCTGGCGCGCAAGATCGCGATGCACGTGGCGGCCGCGAGCCCGCTCGCGGTCGACGCCAAGGGCCTCGATCCGGCCGTGGTCACGCGCGAGCGCGGCGTGCTCGCCGACAAGGCCAAGGCCACCGGCAAGCCCGACAACGTGGTCGAGAAGATCGTCGAGAGCGGGTTGAAGACCTTCTACAAGGAGGTTTGCCTCGCCGATCAGGCCTATATCCACGACTCCGCGAAATCGGTCGCCCAGGCGGTCAAGGAATCCGAGGGCAAGATCGGCGCTCCGGTCGCCATCAAGGGCTTTGTGCGCTACGCTCTGGGCGAAGGAATCGAGAAGCAGGAGCAGGATTTCGCCGCCGAGGTGGCTGCGGCCGCGAAGCCCAACTGAGCTCCCGGAAACGAGGCCATGGGCAAGCCCCGCTATCGCCGCGTCCTCGTCAAGGTTTCGGGCGAGGCGCTGATGGGCGACGAGCCGTCCGGGCTGCATCCGCCTACGCTCGCCCGTATCGCCGCCGATCTGGCCAAGACTAAAAAGCTCGGCGTGCAGATCGCCGTCGTGGTCGGCGGCGGAAATTTCCTGCGCGGGGCGCATTTCGCGGAGACCGGCATCGACCGCGCCACCGCCGACCAGATGGGCATGCTGGCGACCGTGATGAACGCGCTCGCGCTCGAGGCCGCGATCGAAAAAGCCGGGGCGGTCGCGCGCACGCTGTCGGCGATCCGCATGCCGAGCGTGTGCGAGCCCTATTCGCGCCAGCGCGCGCTCAAGCACCTCGCCGCCGGCCGCATCGTCGTGCTGGCCGGCGGAACCGGAAATCCCTATTTCACCACCGACACGGGCGCCACGCTGCGCGCGGCCGAGCTCGGCTGCCAGGCCGTGTTCAAGGCCACCGGCGTCGACGGCGTCTACGACGCCGACCCCAAGCGCAACCCGAAGGCCAAGCGCTTCGAAAAGCTGAGCCACGACGAGGCCTTAGCGCGCGACCTGAAGGTCATGGACGCTTCCGCCTTCGCGCTTGCCCGCGAGGCCGGCTTGCCTATCATCGTGTTCTCGATCCGCGAAAAGGGCGCGATTTCCGCCGCGATCCGCGGAGAGGGAAAGTCGACGACGGTCGCGCCTTAGGTACGCAAGTCTTGGGCGCTGAAGTCTCGCGCGATCCGATCCCGTTCTCGACGAGGTGAACCATGGCAGTTGGAACCTTCGACATCGCCGATATCAAGCGCCGCATGCAGGGCGCGGTCGGCGTGCTGAAGACGGAACTCGGCGGGCTGCGCACCGGACGAGCTTCCGCGCATCTGCTCGATCCGGTCGTAGTCGAGGCCTACGGACAGAAGATGCCGCTCAATCAGGTCGCCAGCGTCAGCGTGCCGGAGGCGCGCATGATCTCGATCCAGGTCTGGGACCATGCGAACGTGAAGGCGGTGGACAAGGCGATCCGCGACGCCAATCTCGGCCTCAGTCCGCAGACCGAGGGCGAGGTGATCCGGCTGCGCATTCCGGAGCTCAACCAGGAGCGCCGCCAGGAGCTGGTCAAGCTCGCGCACAAGTACGCGGAGACCGCCCGCATCGCCGCGCGCCACGTGCGCCGCGACGGGATCGATCATCTGAAGAAGCTGCAGAAGGACGGCCACGTCAGCGAGGACGAGATCAAGCGCCACGAAATCGACGTGCAGAAGACGACCGACGCGACGATCCACGAGATCGACCAGACGCTCGGGCAGAAGGAAAAGGAAATCATGTCCGTCTGAGCCAGGACGGACCGCCCCCATGACCGATCACGACGCCCCGCGACCGGAAGAGAATTCGGCCGGCGCCCCGTTGCATGTCGCCGTCATCATGGACGGCAACGGGCGCTGGGCCGCCGCGCGCGGCTTGCCGCGGCGCGAGGGCCACCGGCGCGGCGTCGAGGCGCTGCGCCAGGCCGTGCGGGCCGCGGGCGATCTCGGCATCAAGGTCTTCACCATCTACAGCTTCAGCGCCGAGAACTGGTCGCGGCCGGCCGAAGAGATCGGCGACCTGATGGGCCTGTTGAAGCGCTTCGTGCGCAACGATCTGGCCGAGTTGCACGGCCGCGGCGTGCGCGTGCGCGTGATCGGCGACCGCGCCGGGCTCGATGCCGAAATCCGGTCGCTGCTCGCGGAGGCGGAGAACCTCACGCGCGAAAACGATAAATTCACGCTGGTGGTCGCCTTCAATTACGGCGGCCGGCAGGAGATCGCGCGCGCCGCCGCGCGCATCGCCGAGGAGGCGAGGGCGGGCCGCCTCGACCCGGCGCAGGTCGACATGGCCGAGTTCGAGCGTCATCTCGACACGGCGGGGCTGCCCGATCCGGATCTGGTGATCCGCACCAGCGGCGAGCTCCGGATCTCGAATTTCCTGCTGTGGCAGTCGGCCTATGCGGAGTTCGTTTTTCTCCCGATCCACTGGCCGGATTTCGACCGCGCCGCGCTGGAGAGCGCGATCGAAGAATTTCGCCGCCGCGAACGCCGCTTCGGCGGCCTCAAAGCCAGCGCGGGATCGTGAGCGCCGCCGTGGTGCAGGCCGCGATCGCCGCGCACGGCAAACGGATCGTCTCCGCGGTTATTCTCGGATTGCTGGCGCTGGGAGTCGCCATCGCTCGGCGGGCCGCTGTTCCTGCTGTTCTGGACGATCGCCGCAGCTCGGAATTCTCTGGGAATGGAACGCGCTGGTGAATGCTGCGCCGCGTAACGCCGCGCTCGCACTGGGCGGCGCCGGGCTCGCGGGAGCGGCGATCTCGCTCGGCCTCGGTGCGCCCGGGGTCGCGCTGCTTTGGGGCGTGGCCGGCGCGCTCGCGGTCGCGATTTTTGTCCGGCCGCCGATCTGGGCCGCGGGCGGCGTGCTCTACGCGGCGGCGCTGCTGGTGCCCGTCGTCGTCCTGCGCGGCGAACTACGGCTCGGGCTCGTCGCGGTCCTGTTCCTGTTCGCGACGGTGTGGGCCACGGACGTGGCAGCACTTTATTCCGGGCGCTATTTCGGCGGACCGAAGCTCGCGCCGAAGATCAGTCCGGCCAAGACCTGGTCCGGCGCGATCGGCGGCGCGCTCGCCGGTATCGCCGGCGGGATCGCGCTGCTTGCGGTGATGCGTTTCGAGTTCGGCGCGATTCATTTCCTTGTGGCGTTGGCGGTGACCGTCGTGGCGCAACTCGGCGATCTGTTCGAGTCCTGGGTGAAGCGGCGGTTCAGCGTGAAGGACACCGGCGAGATCATCCCCGGCCACGGCGGCCTTATGGACCGGCTCGACGGGTTCATCGCCGCGGGGCTCGCGGCCGTCCTCTTTGGAATTCTGCGCGCGGGCGTCGACGCGCCGGCGCAGGGACTTCTGCAATGGTGACCCGCGTCACGATTCTGGGCGCCACGGGCTCGATCGGCGCGAGCGCGCTCGATCTGCTGCGCCGGGGGGGCGCGCGCTACGAATAAGCGCGCTTACGGCCAAGCGCGACGCGCAGAAGCTCGCGGCGCTCGCGCGCGAGTTCGGGGCCAAGCTCGCGGTGGTCGCCGACGCGGCAAGCTATCGCGAGCTGAAAGACGCGCTGGCGGGCACCGAGATCGAGGTCGCGGCCGGGCGCGAGGGGCTGCTCGCCGCGGCGAAGCTCTCCGCCGACGTGGTGATCGCCGCGATCACGGGCGCGGCGGGGTTGGAGCCGACGCTGGCGGCGCTGTCGCCCGGCCGGCGCATCGCGCTCGCCAACAAGGAGTGCCTGGTCTCCGCCGGCAAGCTGTTCATGGCGACGGCGCGGGCGCGCGGCGCCGACGTGCTGCCGCTGGACTCCGAGCACAATGCGGTGCTGCAGGCGCTCGCCGCCGGTCCGCGCGACGCGGTGGAGATGGTCACGCTCACGGCCTCGGGCGGGCCGTTCCGGACCTACCCCAAGGAACGTCTCGCGCGGGTGACGCCGGACGAGGCGCTGCGCCATCCGACCTGGTCCATGGGCGCGAAAATCACCATCGATTCCGCGACGCTGATGAACAAGGGCCTCGAGCTGGTGGAAGCGCATCATCTGTTCGGCCTGGCGCCGGAGCGGCTCGATATTCTGATCCATCCGCAGTCGATCGTGCATGCGCTGGTCGCGTTCCGCGACGGCTCGGTGGTGGCGGGCCTGTCGGTGCCGGACATGCGGGTGCCGATCGGGGTCGCGCTGTCCTGGCCCAAGCGCCTGGCCTGGGACGCGCCGCGGCTCGATCTTGCCAAACTCGGCGCGCTCTCCTTCGAGGCGCCCGATCCGGGGCGGTTCCCGGCGCTCAGAATTGCTCGCGCCGCGCTGGCGGCCGGAGGGGCCGCGCCCACCATTCTTAACGCGGCCAACGAGGTCGCGGTCGAGGCGTTCCTGGCCGGCCGGATCGGCTTCCCGGGCATCCCCGCGCTGGTCGAAACCGTTATGGCGCAAGCGGAATCGGACGGTCTGCGGGAGCCGGCCTCGGTCGAGGAGGCCTTGGCCGTTGACCATATTGGCAGAGATCGGGCCCGCGCCCTCTTGCCCCAATTCGCCGCAAAGGCTTCTTAGACACTTCGTTAGGCATATCAGGGCGGGAAAAGGGGCCATTCATGCTTTTCGTTTCGAGTGTCGGCACGCTGGAGTGCCTGGCTCCTCGGCTATGTGATCCCGTTCCTGTTCGTGCTGACGGTCGTGGTGTTCTTCCACGAGCTCGGCCATTTCTGGGTCGCGCGCCGCTGCGGCGTGAAAATCGACGCGTTCTCGGTCGGCTTCGGGCCGGAGCTTCTGGGCTGGACCGACCGGCACGGCACGCGCTGGCGGCTGGCGGCCATTCCGCTCGGCGGCTACGTGCGCTTCCACGGCGACGACAGCGCGGCGAGCACGCCGGACCTCAAGGCGCTCGAAAAAATGGGCGCGGAGGAAAAACGCGTTTCGTTCTATCACAAGCCGGTCGGACAACGGGCGGCGGTCGTCGCCGCCGGACCGATCGCCAATTTCATCCTCGCGATCGTGATTTTCGCGTCCATGTTCGCACTGTTCGGCAAGCAGGTGACGCCGCCGCGCGTCGATGCGGTGCAGGCCGGCAGCGCGGCCGAAGTCGCGGGCTTCAAGGGCGGCGATCTGGTGCTGACGATCGACGGCAAGCCGATCGAGAGCTTCGGCGATATGCAGCGCATCGTCGGCGCCAGCCCCGGACAGGCACTCGCCGTCGTGGTCGAGCGCGCGGGCGCGCAGGTCGCGCTCACCGCGACCCCGCAATTGCGGGAAATGAAGGACAATTTCGGCAACGTGCTGCGCATCGGCGTGCTCGGCATCTCGCGCTCGCCGAACGCCTCCGAGATCGTGACCCAGCGCTATAATCCGCTCGAGGCGGTGCAAATGGGATTCGCCGAGACCTGGTTCGTCGTGGAACGGACGATGACCTACATCGGCAGGATCATCATCGGGCGCGAATCGGCGGATCAACTGGGCGGGCCGATCCGCATCGCGCAGGTATCGGGGCAGGTGGCGAGCATCGGCTTCGTGGCGCTGCTGCATCTCACCGCGGTGCTGTCGATCAGTATCGGGTTGCTGAACCTGTTCCCGGTTCCGCTGCTCGACGGGGGACATCTGTTGTTCTACGGAATCGAGGCGGCGCGCGGACGGCCGCTCAGCGAGCGGGCGCAGGAAATGGGCTTCCGAATCGGGCTTGCGCTTGTGGCCATGCTCATGATCGTCGCCACCTGGAACGATCTTTTGCATCTGATGGCGCTTTAAGTCCCGATAAAGCCTTGTTGTTCCCCCAGATTCCGCCCGTGGCCGTGAAGCAACGCGGGCACGAAAAAGCGCTTGGGGGCAAGCGGGGGGCGGTTTGCAAGACCATGGAAAGACTGTACAAACGCTCAGAAGCGAGAGAATCCGCGCATTTCCGGTGTGCGGCAACGGCCAAACTTACTCAGGCTCCACGCTAGGTCTTGCGGCAAATGATGGTTCTGTTCGGCGTTAGGGGGAGGCGTGCGGCGCTTTGTGCCGCAATGCTTGCCGGGCTTATGGGGCTGGCCGTCGGCCTGGCCGCGCCCGATATCGCCAGCGCCCAGGGTACCGCCGCCATCCAGGTGCAGGGCAACAAGCGCGTCGATGCCGACACGATTCGGGGCTATTTCAATCTCAAACCGGGCGAACGCCTGGACGCGGCCAAGATCGACGAGGGCCTGAAGGCACTCTACGCCACCGACATGTTCGAGGATGTCCGCATCAGCCAGGCGGGCGGGCGGGTGATCGTCACGGTGACGGAGAACCCGGTGATCAACCGGGTCGCGTTCGAGGGCAACCGCAAGGTCAAGGACGAACAGCTGGTCGCCGAGGTTCAGTCGAAGGCGCGCAGTCCGTTGTCGCGGCCCATGGTGCAGGCCGACGTCCAGCGCATCATCGAGATCTATCGCCGCAGCGGCCGCTTCGACGTGCGCGTCGAGCCGAAAATCATCGACCGCCCCAATAGCCGCGTCGATCTCGTGTTCGAGATCAAGGAAGGCGACAAGACGACGGTGCGCAGAATCGTCTTCGTCGGCAACAAGGCGTTCTCCGACTGGAAGCTCAAGGACGTCATCACCACCGGGCAGACGAACTGGCTGAGCTTCCTCAAGAACAACGACGTCTACGACCCGGACCGGGTGAACGCCGACCAGGAACTGCTGCGCCGCTTCTATCTCAAGAACGGCTACGCCGACTTCCGCATCATCTCGGCCACTGCGGTGAACGACCCGGGCGCCGCCGGCTTCGTGCTCACCTTGACGGTCGAGGAGGGCGACCAGTACCGGTTCGGCACGATCGACGTGCTGTCCAACGTGCGCGCCGTGGATGCCGCGGATGCTGCGCCGTCTCGCGCGCGGTTCGCCCGGCGCGGTCTATAACGCGGAGCTGGTCGAGAAATCGATGGAGGAAATTTCCATCGAGCTGGCGAAACGCGGCTATGCGTTCTCCCAGGTGCGTCCGCGCGGCGACCGGGACTTCGCGAACCGGCGGATCAATGTCCTCTACACCGTCGAAGAGGGGCCGCGCGTCTACGTCGAGCGCATCAATATCCGCGGCAATACGCGCACCCGCGACTATGTGGTCCGCCGCGAGATCGATCTGTACGAGGGCGACGCCTATAACCGGGCCTTCGTCGATCGCGCCGAGCGGCGGCTGAAGAACCTCGGCTACTTCAAGACCGTCAAGATCACGAACGAGCCCGGCTCGGCGGCGGACCGGGTGCTCGTCAATGTCGATGTCGAAGAACAGATGACCGGTGAATTCTCGATCGCCGGCGGCTATTCGACCTCGGACGGCATCATCGGCGAGGTGTCGGTCGGCGAGCGCAACTTCCTCGGCCGCGGCCAGATCGTCCGCCTATCGGGGAGCTATGGCCAGCTCAGCCGCGGCGCCGAGTTCTCGTTCACCGAGCCGTATTTCCTCGGCTACAGCATGTCCGCGGGCTTCGATCTGTTCACCAAGGTAACCGACCAGTCGACCTACTACAGCTACAGCAACCGGGTCACCGGCGGTACGCTGCGCGCGGGTTTCTTCCTGCGCGAGGACCTGACACTGGGATTGCGGTATTCGCTCTTCCAACGCGACATCTCGATCGCGGGGATAACACCCTCCGCCGCCATCGTGCAGGCTCTGGGGACGGCCGTGACCTCGTCGGTGGGCTATACGCTGCTCTACAACACCCTCGATAACCCGCAGAATCCGAATGAGGGTGCCTACATCAACTTCAGTCAGGATTTCGCCGGCCTCGGCGGCGACGCCCAATACATCCGCACCACGATCGACGGCCGCTATTACTATCCCTTGACCAGCGATTTCACCCTGATGCTTCGCGGCCAGGCAGGCAATGTCTATGGCTGGGGCAGTACGCCGCTCAATATCTTCGACCATTTCATGAAGGGCCCGGAACTGGTGCGCGGGTTCGCAGACCGCGGGCATCGGACCGCGCGATCTCAACCCGCTTACGACCCAGGATGCGCTCGGCGGATCGCATCTATTGGGGAGCCACCGTGGAAGTCTTGTTCCCGCTCAGCTTCATCCCGAAGGATTTCGGATTGCGCGCGGCGGTGTTCGCCGATGCCGGCTCGCTGTGGAATTACCAGGGCGCGACGGTCTTCCCGACCCTCATTTCGGTTCCCGGTTACGCGTGCCCCAACGGTGGCCCAGTAATGCCGCCGAGCGGTGCGACGGTGGTCTGCTTGGCGGACTCCGGCTTGATCCGCACCTCGGTCGGCGCCAGCCTCATCTGGGCGTCGCCGTTCGGGCCGCTGCGCTTCGACTATGCCTTCGCGCTCACCAAAGAGCCCTGGGACAAGATGCAGGCCTTCCGCTTCGGGGGCATGGGCAAATTCTGACCGAGGTCAGGGGTTCGATGCGCCGCCACGGCGCGGGACCAGTTCGCGCATGACCGTATCCTCGACATTCCGCTCCCGGGAATCGATCACGCTCGGCGAGATCGTTGCGCTGACCCAGTGCGAGCCCGCCGGCGCGGTCGATCTCGAGCGGCGCATCACCGGCATCGCACCGCTCGACAGCGCCGGCCCATCCGACATCGCCTTTTACGACAGCCCGCGCTTCCTCGACGACCTCAAGCGCACCTCCGCCGGGGCGTGCTTCGTCAAGCCCACGCAGATCGCGCATGTGCCGGCCGGCGTCGCGGTGCTGACCTCCGGCAAGCCCTATCTCTCGCTCGTCGCGGTCACCTGCGAGCTGTTCGGCGGCGCGCTCAGGCCGGGGCCGGTGTTCGGCGGACGCGGGGTCGATTCCGGCGCTTACGTCCATCCGGAGGCGCGGCTCGAGGACGACGTGACGGTCGATCCGGGCGCGGTGATCGGTCCGCGCGCGGAGATCGGCAGCGGCACGGTGATCGGCGCCAATGCCGTCATCGGCGCCGACGTTTGCATCGGGCGGAACTGCTCGATTGGGCCGGGCGCCTCGGTGCTGCATGCCCTGATCGGCGACCGGGTGATCCTGCATCCGGGCGCGCGCATCGGGCAGGACGGTTTCGGATTCATTCCGGGCGCCAAGGGGCTCACCAAAGTGCCGCAGGTCGGACGCGTCATCATCCAGGACGACGTCGAGGTCGGCGCCGGGACGGCCATCGATCGCGGCGTGAACCGCGATACCGTCGTGGGCGAGGCCACCAAGATCGACAATCTCGTGCAGATCGGCCACAACGTGACGATCGGGCGGCATTGCATCATCGTCGCCCAGGTGGGAATTTCCGGCTCCGTCACGCTCGGAGAGCGCGTACAGCTCGGCGGGCAGGTCGGGATCGCCGACCGGCTGACGATCGGCGACGGCGCCCGGGTCGCGGCGCAAGAGCGGCGTGAAAGACAATATTCCCGCCGGCGAGACCTGGTATTGGTCGCCGGCGATGCGGGCGCGCGACGCGATGCTGCTGCTGCGGGGGCTCGACGAACTGAAGACCAAGATGGCGGCGGAACTATCGATGGCCGGGCAAGAACCGGCCGCAGGAAGTGGCGATGAGCAAACCGGCTGAACAGGCGACGATCGCGGCGGAATTTCCGCGGGTTCTCGAGACGGACGATCTGCTCCGTCTGCTGCCGCATCGCTATCCGTTCCTCATGGTCGACCGCGTGATCGAGATCGACCGCGACCAGTTTTGTATCGGGATCAAGAACGTCACGGTCAACGAGCCGTTCTTTCCGGGCCATTTTCCCGGCCGGCCGGTGATGCCGGGCGTGCTGTTGCTCGAAGGCATGGCGCAGACCGCGGGCGCGATCTGCGGCATGGTCAACAGCCGCGCCAGGCCGCCCTCGGTGCTCCTGCTCACCATCGACAAGGCGAAGTTCCGCCGGCCGGTGCTGCCCGGCCATGTCGTCGAGTACCACATGCGGCAAATGACGCGGCGCAAGCGGATGTGGTGGTACCGGGGCGAGGCGAAAGTCGACGGCGAAATCGTCGCCGAGGCCGAGGTCGGCGCCCTGCTCTCGGAAAGCTGAGCGCGTGGGGCGTATCGATTCCAGTGCACGGGTGGCCGATGGCGCACGCCTCGGCGCCGATGTCGAAATCGGACCCTATAGCATCGTAGGGCCGAACGTAGAGCTCGGCGACGGCGTCCGGCTGCATCCGCACGTGCATATCGCCGGCCACACCAAGATCGGCCCGCGCACGGTGGTCTATCCGTTCGCGTCGCTGGGCAGCCCGCCGCAATCGGTGCATTACCACGGCGGGCCGACGCGGCTGGTGATCGGCGCCGATTGCGACATCCGCGAGCACGTGACGATGAATACCGGCACCGAGGACGGCGGCATGGAAACGCGCATCGGCGACCGCTGCTCGCTGATGGTCGCCGTCCATATTGCACACGACTGCAAGGTCGGCAGCGACGTGACGATGGTGAACAACGTCACGCTCGCGGGGCATTGCGAGGTCGGGGATTTCGCCGTGATCAACGGATTCGCGGCGCTGCATCAATTCGTGCGCGTGGGGGCGTATACGTTCATCGGCGGGCTCGCCGGGTTGGGCAAGGACCTGGTGCCGTTCGCGACAGCGACGGGCCTGCTCGGCAGCCAGGCGGGAACGAGCTTGACCCGTGTCGGCCGGTTTCGCGGCGTCAATACGGTCGGCATGCGGCGGCGCGGTTTTTCGCGCGACGCGATCCGCACGGTGCGCACGGCGCTGCAGACGCTATTCGCCGATGAGGGAACGATGCGGGAGCGGGCCGGACGGTTGGCCGCCGCGTATCCCGATGACGCCAATGTTAAGACGATCGTCGATTTCATCCGCTCAGGCGGGAAGCGGCCGTTCCTGATACCGGCGAAGGACGGCGAGGGCGGCGCGGACGACGAGGAATAAGATCGAGCCGTGCGTAACCGGCGTTCAATCGCAGCGGGCAACCGGATGGCTGATGCTGATAGAGAAGGCCCGCTCGCGATCGTCTGCGGCGGCGGTGCTTTTCCGGCGGCGGTCGCCGACGCCGTTCAGCGGCGCGGACGCCGGGTGCTGCTGCTGGCGTTGCGCGGCTTTGCCGACCCGGAAACGATCGAGCGCTACCCGCATCAATGGATCTATCTCGGTGCGATCGGGCAGATCATCCGGCGCATGAAGCGGCAGGGCTGCCGCGATCTGGTGTTCGTCGGGACCGTGCACCGGCCGCGCTTGCGCGACATCCGGCTCGACTGGACGACGATCCGATGGCTGCCGGCTTACGTTCGCGTCGCGCGGCAGGGAGACAATCATCTGTTGTCCAATATCGCCCGGCTGTTCGACTATTTGGGCATGCGCGTTCGCGGCATCCAGGAAGTCGCGCCGGAACTTCTCGTGCCGCCCGGCGTGCTCGGCCGCGGCCGGCCGAGCTCCGACGCGGAGGCGGAGATCAAGCTTGGGCGCAGCGCACTCCAGGCTCTCGGTCCGCTCGACGTCGGCCAGGCAGCCGTGGTGATCGGTGGCCGCGTCATCGCCATCGAGGCGGCGGAAGGGACCGCGGCCATGCTGGCGCGCGTCGCGGAAATCAGGCGCAGCGGGCGGGTGCATGCGGCTGCGCGTGCCGGCGTATTGGTGAAGGGGCCGAAGCCGGGGCAGGAGCGCCGGCTCGATCTGCCGGCGATCGGCGTCGATACCGTCAAGCAGGCGGCGGCGGCAGGGCTCGCGGGATCGCGGTCGAGGCCGGCGGCACGATCGCCGCCGATGCGAACGCGCTGGTGCGCGCGGCCGACGAGGCCGGGCTATTCCTTCTAGGTTTCGAGCCGGACGTGGAGGCGCGCCGGTGAGCCAAGCCGCACGCGGCGGCGGCAAGCCGCTTGAGGTCTTCATCATTTCGGGTGAAACCTCGGGTGACCTTCTCGGCGCCGGGCTGATGGCGGCGCTCAGCGCCCGCTGCGGCGGGAACGTGCGCTTCCGGGGCGTCGGCGGGCCGGCAATGGCGGCCGAGGGTCTTGAGAGCCTGTTCCCGCTGCCGGAGATCGCGATCATCGGCTTCAGCGGGCTGCTCACGGGCATTCCGAAAATCCTGCGCCGCATCCGCGAGACCGCGGACGCCGCGCTCGCCGCGCGGCCCGACGTGCTCGTGCTCGTCGATGCACCCGATTTCACTCACCGGGTGGCGCGGCGGGTGCGCGCGGGCGATCCGGCGATCCCGATCGTCGATTACGTCTCGCCGACGGTGTGGGCGTGGCGGCCGGGGCGGGCGCGGGCCATGCGCGCCTATGTGGATCGGGTGCTGGCGCTGTTGCCGTTCGAACCCGAGGTGCACCACAAGCTCGGCGGGCCGCCTTGCACCTATGTCGGTCATCCCGTGATCGAGCGGGCCGCGGCGTTGCGCCCGTCGGACGCGGAACAGCGCAGGCGCATGGCCGATTCGCGGCTCCTGGTGCTGCCCGGCAGCCGCCGCAAAGAGATCGTGCGGCTGGCCCGGGTGTTCGGCGCGACGCTGGGCCGCGTGGCGGCGCAGGGTCTTCGTTTCGAGGCGATCGTGCCGACGCTGCCGGCGCTGCGGCCCGAAGTGGAAGCCGCGGCCGCAACTTGGCCGGTTCCGGCGCGGATCGTGACGGATCGCGCGGAGATCGACGAGGCTTTTCGCACGGCGCGGGCGGCGCTGGCCGCGTCCGGCACCGTCACGCTGGAGCTCGCGGTCGCCGGCGTGCCGACCGTCGTCGCCTACCGGCTTTCGTTCGTCGAGGCGCGGGTCGGGCAGCTGATGGTGCGGGTACCGAGCATCGTGCTGGCGAACCTGGTGCTCGGTGAAAACGCGATGCCCGAGTTCATCCAGCACCGGGCGACGGCGCGAAATCTCGCGGCCGCGCTCGCGCCGCTGCTCGGCGATACGCCGGAGCGGCGGCAGCAGGTCGAAGCGTTCAAGAAACTCGACCAGCTGTTGGACGTGGGCGGCGAGGCGCCGAGCGCGCGCGCGGCCCGGGCCGTGATCGAGACGCTATGAGACGAAAACGGGGCGCCAGGCGCCCCGTTCTAGTCACTTCCTGCGCGAGATCGGCACGTAATCGCGCTTCGGGGCGCCGGTATAGAGCTGGCGCGGGCGGCCGATCTTCTGGCTCGGATCCTCGATCATCTCTTTCCACTGGGCGATCCAGCCGACGGTGCGGGCGAGCGCGAACAGCACGGTGAACATGGTGGTGGGGAAGCCCATGGCCTTCAAGGTGATGCCCGAATAGAAATCGATGTTGGGATAGAGCTTCTTCTCGATGAAATAGTCGTCCTTGAGCGCGATGCGCTCGAGCTCCATGGCGACGTCGAGCAGCGGATCGTCCTTGTGGCCGGTCTCGACCAGCACTTCGTGGCAGGTCTTCTGCATGATCTTGGCGCGCGGGTCGTAATTCTTGTAGACCCGGTGGCCGAAGCCCATGAGGCGGAAGGAATCGTTCTTGTCCTTGGCGCGCTTGATGTATTCGGGGATGCGGTCGACGTGGCCGATCTCGGCCAGCATCTTGAGCGCGGCCTCGTTGGCGCCGCCGTGCGCCGGGCCCCACAGGCAGGCGATGCCGGCGGCGATGCAGGCGAACGGATTGGCGCCGGAAGAGCCGGCCAGCCGCACCGTCGAGGTCGAGGCGTTCTGCTCGTGGTCGGCGTGCAGGATGAAGACGCGGTCCATGGCGCGCGCCAGCACCGGGTTCGCCTTGTAGTCCTCGGTCGGCACGGCGAAGCACATGCGCAGGAAATTCGCGGCGAAGTCGAGCTCATTCTTCGGATAGACGAACGGCTGGCCGATCGAATATTTGTAGGCCATGGCGGCCAGCGTCGGCATTTTCGCGATCATGCGGATCGAAGCGATCATGCGCTGCTGTGGGTCGGAGATGTCGATGCTGTCGTGATAGAAGGCCGAGAGCGCGCCGACCGAGCCGGTCATCACCGCCATCGGATGCGCGTCGCGGCGGAAGCCCTGGAAGAAGCGGCTCATCTGCTCGTGCACCATGGTGTGGCGCGTCACCCGGTACACGAAGTCGGCGCGCTGGGCGGCGGTCGGCAGCTCGCCATAGAGCAGCAGGTAGCAGGTCTCCAGGAAATCGCCGTGCTCGGCGAGTTGCTCGATCGGATAGCCGCGATAGAGCAGGATGCCTTGGTCGCCGTCGATATAGGTGATCTTGCTGTCGCAGCTCGCGGTCGAAGTGAAGCCGGGGTCGTAGGTGAACATCTCGGTGTCGCCGTAGAACTTGCTGATGTCGACGACGTCGGGTCCGATGGTGCCTTCCATGACCGGAAGGTCCCAGGCCTTGTTGCCGACCGTCAGATGCGCGGATTTCGCCTTGGGGTTCTTGGCATCCATCGCGGTGTTCCTAGCCGATCGAAACGGGTGGGCGGCTACGCTTGCCGGCGCCCGGATTTCGGGCAGAAATTCGTAGACTGAATGTGGGGCGCGGGCAAGTGCAGTGCAACATGGCTTTGGTAGGCGTCAGCACGGCACACGGGTCCGGCCTCCGGCCGGCCCGAGTGTAAACCTTACGATGGGCATTCAGGTTTTACATCGCCCAAGGCGAGTCGCCGGGACAAATGTCTGATTCTGACCCGAAGCGGACATTGGCTCTTACAGAGCTCGTTTCCAGGCTCCCCTTAGAGGTGAAAGGCGCCGGCAGTGAGTGGAACGACCAAGCGGGAGCTTGTGAAGATGCGGTTACGCGCGGGCAGGTTCGATTCCTCATGCTGCATGCCTTGCATGGCGAATCCGTCGGTGTCCCGACTGGTGAGCAATAGCCGCAGCCGATGACCCCGCCGAAAACAATGCGCGGTCGGCAAGAGCGCGATGTCGAACCACGTCGGTTCTCCCGCCACGAGCGGCTCGACACGATCATGCGGATGATAGGGTTGGTGCTCGCGCGTGCGCGATGGATCAAGCGCGCGGTGACTGGCGCGCAGCCACCCTTGCGTGAGGTCGGTTGCAGCGCCGTCGGCCGCAATGTCCTGGAGCTTGAGGATCCAATCGACGTCGGTCGCGGTCGAAGCTGCTTGAAGCCGCAGGACGAGCGGTCCAATCAGCTCGACCGGGTCGCTCATCGGTTCAGTGTCCCAATGGAGCGTCGGCGGCAGCGCGGGCGCATGGGTTGATTTGGGCAGGTCGAGCGCGGCGGGAAGGTGCAGATAGTCGCGCGCGCCCGCCGTGCCTTCGTCCGTCATCAAGCGGCCGTCGCCGCGGAGATGCAGATCCGTGAAACGCGTCTGTGGCAACGGCCAAGTGTCGGTCGAGCGCCACTCATCGGCGCCTTCGACAAAATACCGGATGGGCGATCCGTCCATGATCCCCGTATCGCGCCCCTTGAGCCAATGGTCGTACCAGGCAAGCGCCTCGATATGCATGGACTCCCACGGCCATTGAAGCGAGCCGCGCGGCGTCATCGCGACGCGATAGGGAGTTCCCGGCGCGAGGTGCGGGAGCGCCAGGAACGGTGTGTGCAAATGCACGGCGACATTGCTCCAGTCGCCGCCGAGGAAGACCGGGATGTTGATTTCGCTCATCCGCTCGACGATGTCGCGGTCGCGCCAATAATCGTCGTAGAGCTGATGCTCCACCATCACGTTCTGATACAGGTCGTCCCACGGATGTTGATCGTAGGCGAAGATCATCGCCCGATTGAGCATGCCGACAGGGTCGCGTTTGGCGCGGGCGAGCTTTTTATGAATGAACGGAATTTGCAGGAACTTATTGAGGAGGCCGAACCAGCGCGAACGAAAGAAGCTGTCCGGTTTGCGATTCATGCTGCCGATCGCGTGAAAATATCGGCCGGCGAACCGGCTGCTCGGGATGCCGCCGTGCCACGCGAACTGACGATAGGGATCGATGGTGCCGGAAAACGGGAAAATCGCCTTGAGATGGGGCGGCCGCGCCAGCGCCGCCTTGAACTGCTGCATGGCGAAGTAGCTGACGCCGATCATGCCGACTTGGCCGTCGCACCAGGGTTGCGCCGCGATCCATTCGATCAGATCATACAGGTCGTCCTTCTCGCGCGGGCCCATGAACTCGTAGGTGCCGCCGCTGCCCCCGGTGCCGCGGCAATTGGCGAGAACGTGCACATAGCCGCGCGGAACGAAGAAGTCGGTCTGGCCGGCCTCGATGAATCCGAGCGGCAGGCTCATATGTTGGAACTGCCGCGGGTAGGGCGAGATCGCCAGCAGCGCGGGATATTTCCCGTCGCTCCGCGGACGATGCACATCCGCCATCAGTTGGATGCCGTCGCGCATGGGCGCAGCGACGTTGAGATCGGAGGCGATCTCGAATTGCGGCTCCGACAGAAGGCGATAGGTGCGTCCCGTCGTTTGCACCCCGAACAATTGACGCTCGCCGCGGCTGGTCCCTGCTGATCTCATTTTATTTTCCTCCCCTTACGCGGGCGGCTTGCAGCACGCGCCGGTTTGCCGCCTGGGTTTCGCAAGGCGGTGAATGCCGTGTGCAACGACCGTCCGATGTCCTCGGTCGCAGCCTTCTCGCCGCGCGCGAGATCGAGCACCGCAAGCCCGACACAGAGCGCATGAACCATGGCAGCCACGTCGGGATCGGACCGCAGTCCGGCCTGCGCCAGACCGACCGCCAGGCGCTCGCGCACGGACGTGGTCAGCCGGCGAAACAGATCGCGGATCGGGGGCTCCTCATCGGCCGCCAGAACGAAGCCGAGGAGCATCCGCGTTCGCGCCGACGAGTGCAGTGCCGAGACGAGCTGCCGGATGCGGTCCGGTCGCGTCTCGGAGGAAGCGGCGCTCAGGGCATCGTATTCGGCGAGCAGCGCCGCGCTGGTTGCTTCGGTCACCGCGGCCAGAAGGTCGGCGCGGGTGGGGAAGTAATAGGTCAGGTGGCCCTGCGCGACGCCGGCTTGTTTGGCCACCCGCGGTTGCGTCAAGGCATGAGGGCCGCCCGACTGGAGGACTTGCAACGCGGCCGTCAAAATTCGTTCGCGCGGGGAGATCTTTGCGGCCCGGGTCTTTGTAGGCATACAAACAAAATAGCTTGGCGGTTAGCGGCGGTCAAGCCGGCTTATGGCCTGTGGATGCGTCCGCTGCGGACCGACCGCCACGATTTACGACGGCAATCGATCGTGTTGGTCCTGATGCCGGGTTGATGTCCGTTCCTGGCACTTCGCGGAAAAGCGATCCCGACCGTGGAATGGTCGTTATTGGACTAAGAGCAGACAAAGATCGGCGTCGGCGCGAATTGGCGGTAACACGATTGACCCAAAGCGGACATCGCTAAAACGATATATGCTAGCCGTACGAGCCATCAAACGGGCGGCCGGTGATCGCAATGTTGGAAACTGACAAGGTGTTCGCCGGCTCGATTCCGGAAAACTACGACCGCTATATGGTGCCGTTGATTTTCGAGCAGTACGCCGCGGATATTGCACAACGAGCAGCGTCCTTGTCGCCAAGCGCCGTTTTGGAAACAGCCGCGGGCAGTGGGGTTGTCACACGCGCATTGGCGCCAAGACTGTCCCCGGGCGCAAGCTATATCGTAACCGACCTCAACCAGCCGATGGTCGACTACGCCGCATCGCGACAACCTCCCGACACTCGGATCAAATGGCGCCAAGCGGATGCTCTGGCGCTGCCGTTTGAAAATGCGGCCTTCGATCTTGTTTGTTGCCAGTTCGGCGCGATGTTCTTTCCTGACCGCTCATCTGGTTACCGCGAAGCAAAGCGAGTCTTGAAGTCCGGAGGACATTTTTTATTCAACGTATGGGATCGCATCGAGGAGAACGTATTTGCGGATGATGTGACGAATGCTCTTGCAAAGATGTTTCCGAACGATCCGCCGCGCTTTCTGGCACGCACGCCGCACGGCTACCACGATACGGCACTGATCCGTAGCGAGTTGGAGGACGCAGGCTTCTCCCGTGTGGTGATCGAGACGAGAGCCGAACAAAGCCGTGCATCCTCGCCGCGCCTTCCTGCCATTGCTTATTGTCAGGGAACTCTTCTTCGCAACGAAATAGAGGCCAGAGACGCGGGAAAACTGGAAGCTGCAACCGACTACGCCGAATCCGCGATTGCGGACAGACATGGCAACGGCGAGGTTGCTGCCAAAATTCAGGCACACGTAATCGTGGCTGTGGCCTAGATATTGGGATGTCCGCTTTTGGCACTTAGCGCCCAATTCGGCTCATGCCTTGAACGGTAGCTTTCGGGGCGAAGCGGACATGGTTGGATTTTGACGCGGGATAGCGCGGACGCAGATGACCCTTAGCGGACCTAGGTCGCGTGGGTCGATTTATAGAAGAATGGCGTGATGTTGCTCTCTACCAATAGCCGGTCTGTCGTCACCGTCTCCTTAAACGCTCATGCTCCGCCGGACCGATGAGAATCGCCGGGTTCATGATCGGGGATTGCCGGTTGATCAGGATCAAACTGTGGAGTTGCCTTTCGCGTAAAATTGATAATCAAATATTGACAGTGGTCGGTTTGGATATGGACCTTAGGGAAGCGATCTACACGCGGCGTGCAGTGCGCGAATTCACCGATGCACCGGTCGATGAAAAGACACTCCGCCAGCTTATCGACGCGGCCATTCAGGCGCCCAGCGCAGTCAATCAACAGCCGTGGTCCTTCTGTGTGGTGCGCGACAAAGCCTTGCTCGCTCGCATCTCGCGCGAAGCGAAAGCCCATATGTTGAGAACCTCGCCCGCGGGGCTGGTGTCACATCATTTCCGAGAAATACTGAGCGATCCAAAGTTCGATATTTTCTACCATGCGCCAGCGCTCATCGTGATCTCGACCGTGGTGGAGAGCCCGTGGGCGGTTGAAGACTGCGCCTTGGCAGCGGAAAACATGATGCTCACAGCCCGTGGCGCCGGCTTGGGAACATGCTGGATCGGGTTTGCACAGACTTGGCTTGGGACGCCCGAGGGAAAAGTGGCGCTCAGTCTTCCGGCAACCTATGTGCCGGTTGCTCCGATCATCGTCGGCCATCCGAAATCGACGCCGCCGCAAGTACCGAGAAAAGAGCCGGAAATACGCTGGATCGGCCCGTAGGCGTCAAATTGGGAGCGGCGTCGGGTTCGGATTTCATACCGGATTTTCAGCGATGGATAACCATGCCGTGCGGCCATGCCGCCTCAAAGTCGTCTGCGGGGATCGGTCGATTCGACTCGAGTCTTTCCGGTTGGTAGGTTTACCCGACGTTAGCAACCACGAATAGGCGCTAACGTCTGAGAGACACGATGGCCACCGCGTTAGAGTGGCACGCGCACTCCCATCTGAAATTCGAAAGTGGTCCGCCAGTCGGTCCAGTCTGTCGAAGAGGAAGAGGGAGGATGCAATGCATCGAATCATCCAATCAAATATCGATCGATACAAATTACTGCTGGAAACCGAAACCGACCCGACGAAGCGAGCGATGATACTTCGCCTGCTTGCCGAGGAGGAGGCGAAGCAAGTAACGATGCTCCAAAAAAAGAAGGCTTAGACTTTCAAATTAGCGATTTTCGGTCCACTTACGCCAATGCGTCGGCTGGATGTCGAGGTGCTTGCTCGTTGAGGCATCGGTCCAGCTCGCCCCATTCTTGCGGCACGGGAACACAAGCGCGTGAATTCCACTATTGTCCATCACGCAGACCTCAAGGTCCATGTCGGATGGCGCAATTGAAACGGGCAGCCATTTTTCGGGCAGCGGATGAATAGCCACAGTGGCGATTAAATTGACCTGTAGCGGCGCTGTCGCATTGACCTACGTCAATATCGTTTCACAGATTAAGTGCTGTATATTAGTTCAAATAGTACGCCAAATTCGGCCGGTGCGATGTTGTGTCGAGCCGTCAATAGAGAAGTGTATTCATGACAGATGTTGTCAAACCGGTATCGACTTGGCGCAAGGTATTCGCGGCCGTACTCGACTTCTTGACGGTCTTTTTTGTCGGCGGCTATGTCATCGGCTATTCGACCGGCGATTTGACGAGCGACGGGTTCAAGCTCGACGGCATGCCGGCGCTGATCTTGTTCGCGGTGATCGTTGTCTACTTCGTAGTCGGCAGCAAGTATTTGGGCGGTACGATTTGGCAACGCATCCTCGGCACGCGGTGAGTTGGAAATAGAGTTTCAATTTTCTCTGATTCTGGCCAGAACGGAAGCCGTGCCTGTTGGCGAACAGCCTCTTTCGGTCTCGCAAAACATATTGCGCATTAAGTTTATCCATCAAGTCGCTTGCGCGGGATTGGCATGATCGCTCCGAGCGAGCTGGGGCGTTTCCATTCAGGGGATAGATTCCCTGTGTCCAACTGCCCTAAGAAGGTTGCAATGCCAAACGATCCCTCGTCGTTCGCCTCGATCCGTGGCCTCAGCGAGGCAGATGCTCAGGCCAGGCTGAAGACCGAGGGGTACAACGAGCTGCCCCGGCCGGATCGGCGCACGCCGCTGCGCATCATCGTCGAGGTCCTGCGCGAGCCGATGCTGGCGCTGCTGCTCGGCGGCGGCGTGATCTATCTGGCACTCGGAGACCTGAAGGAAGCACTCATCCTGCTCGTCTTCGCAACGATGTCGGTCGTGATCACCGTGGTGCAGGAGACCCGCACCGAGCGCGTTCTGGAGGCGCTGCGCGATCTTACCAGCCCTCGCGCGCTGGTCATTCGCGATGGCGAGCGCAAACGAATCGCCGGCCGGGAGGTGGTGCGTGGCGATTTCGTCGTGCTTGCGGAGGGAGACCGGGTGCCGGCCGACGCGGTGCTCGTTCAAAGTCACGACCTGCAGACCGATGAATCGCTGCTGACGGGTGAGTCGGTGCCCGTGCGCAAGATCGCCCGTGGCGATGTCGCTCCGCTCAAAGGTCGCCGACCGGGTGGCGATGACCTGCCCTATGTGTTTTCCGGTTCGTTGGTCGTGCGCGGGACGGGAATAGGCGAGGTGATCGCGATCGGCGCACTGAGCGAAATCGGCAAGATCGGCCAGTCGCTCAGCACGCTGGAGACGGAGCCGCCACGGCTGCAGGCACAGACCCGCCGGCTTGTGCGGATGTTCGCCATGGTCGGGGGAGCGGTGAGCGTCCTGGCGGTGCTGCTCTACGGCACCTTGCGCGGCGGATGGCTCGATGCGGTGCTCGCCGGCATCGCGCTCGGCATGTCGATGCTGCCCGAAGAGTTCCCGGTCGTGCTCACCGTATTCATGGCGATGGGTGCCTGGCGAATTTCGCGGGCGCGCGTGCTGACCCGGCGCGCTGCAGCCATCGAAACTCTCGGCTCCGCGACGGTGTTGTGTACGGACAAGACCGGCACGCTGACCGAGAACCGAATGTCGATCGCCGAGCTGCGGCTCAAGAGCGGCGAAATTTTCCGGCCCCGCGAGGCGTCCGGCGCGAAAATGCCGGAGGACTTCCATGACTTGGTCGAGTTCGGCCTTCTCGCCAGTGCGCGAGACCCCTTCGACCCGATGGAGAAGGCGTTTCATGATCTCGGTCGCGAGCAGTTGGCCGAGACCGAACATCTGCATGGCTCCGAATGGAAGCTCGTGCACGCTTATGGGCTTCGCCCCGATCTCCTCGCCATGTCGCACGTCTGGCAGGCAGCCGATGGCAGACAGGAGTTCGTCATCGCGGCCAAGGGCGCACCTGAAGCCATCGCCGATCTTTGCCACCTGAGCGCCGCGGATCTCGCCGCGCTGACGCAGTCGGTGGACGCCATGGCCGCCGAGGGCCTGCGCGTGTTGGGCGTCGCCCGCGCCTCCTTCGCGGGGCAGACATGGCCGGACTCGCAGCACGATTTCGCGTTCGAGTTCTTGGGCCTCGTCGGTCTTGCCGATCCGCTGCGGCCGAGCGTGCCCGATGCCGTGAGCGAATGCCGGTCGGCCGGCATCAAGGTGGTCATGATCACCGGCGACTACCCGGCGACCGCCAGGGCAATCGCCCGCCAGGCAGGCCTCGACGCCGAGGATCTCGTGACAGGCGAAGAACTCGAGCAAGCTGAGCGAGGCGGAGTTGGCTCGACGCGTGCGGACGGCGACCGTGTTCGCGCGGATCATGCCGGAGCAGAAGCTCCGTATCGTCAACGCGCTCAAGGCGAACGGCGAGATCGTGGCCATGACCGGGGACGGCGTCAACGATGCGCCCTCGCTCAAGGCGGCGCACATCGGCATTGCCATGGGCGGACGCGGGACGGACGTGGCGCGCGAGGCGTCCTCGATCGTGCTTGCTCGACGACGATTTCGGTTCGATCGTCAAGGCCGTCCGGCTCGGCCGCCGGATCTACGACAATCTCCGCAAGGCGATGGGCTTCATCTTCGCCGTGCACGTGCCGATCGCAGGATTGGCGCTGCTGCCGCTGCTGTTCGGCTTGCCGATCCTGTTCGGGCCCATGCACATCGCGTTTCTGGAGATGGTGATCGATCCGGTGTGTTCGCTCGTCTTCGAGGCCGAGACGGAGGAGGACGATGTGATGCGCCGGCCGCCGCGAGCCCCCGATGAGCCGCTGTTCTCCGGCGCGTTGATCGGCTGGAGTCTCCTGCAGGGAGCGTTCGCGTTTGTGCTCGTTGCCGTCATCTTCATCGTCGCGTTCAGGCGCGGCATGCCGGAAGACGGAAGTGCGGGCACTGGCGTTCTTTTCGCTGGTCCTGACGATTGTCAGCCTGATCTTTGTCAACCGCTCCTTCAGCGCGTCGCTGGTCACGGCTCTCCGCCGGCCGAATCCGGCGCTCGTACTGGTCCTCCTTGCCGTCGCGACGATGTTGAGCCTGACGCTGCTTTGGCCGTTCGCGAGCGGCCTCTTCCGCTTCGGGCCTCTGCACTTGGACGATCTCGCGTTGACGCTTGGCGCCGGCGTTCTTGTGCTGCTTTTCCTCGAGCTTCTTGAAGCCCCTATGGCGCGAACGGCTACAGTCTTAACTGCGCATATCACGCCGCCGCAGCTACTCCGGCCTGGTCCTTCAGGCGGGCGAGGCTCTCGGCCTTGCCGAGCACGGCGAGCACTTCGAAAATGCCGGGCGAGGCGCCGCGGCCGGTGAGCGCCGCGCGCAAGGGTTGGGCCAGCGCGCCGAGCTTCAGGCCCTCGCGCTCGGCATAGGCGCGCAGCGCCGCCTCGGTGGCTTCGACGGTCCAGGGCTCGACCGCTTCCAGGAGCTTCAACATGCGCGCGACGATGGCGCGGCCCTCGGGGTTCAGGAGCTCGCGCGCTTTTTCGTCGAGTTCGAGCGGCCGGTCGACCAGCACGTAGTTGGCGCTGTCGATCAGCTCGACGAGCGTCTTGGCGCGCTCCTTGAGGCCGCTCATCGCGGCGAGCAGCCGGTCGCGCTTGTTGGCGATGCGCGTTGAGATTGCCGATCCGTCGGGCAGATGCGGCAGGAGTTTTTCCACGGCGGCCAGCACATCGGCGTCGCTCATGGCGCGGAGATATTGCCCGTTCAGGTTCTCCAGCTTGGCGAAATCGAAGCGCGCCGCCGAACGGCCGACGTGCTCGAGATCGAACAGCGCGACCATCTGCTCGGTCGAGAAGATTTCCTGGTCGCCGTGGCTCCAGCCGAGGCGGACGAGATAATTGCGCAGCGCCGCCGGCAGAAATCCCATGGCGCGATAGGCCTCGACGCCGAGCGCGCCGTGGCGCTTGGAGAGCTTGGCGCCGTCCGGCCCGTGGATCAGCGAGATGTGGGCCATCTTGGGAATTTCCCAGCCGAGCGCGTCATAGATCTGCGACTGGCGGGCGGCGTTGTTGAGATGGTCGTCGCCGCGGATGATGTGGGTGACGCCCATGTCGTGGTCGTCGACCACGACCGAAAGCATGTAGGTCGGCGTGCCGTCGGAGCGCAGCAGCACCAAGTCATCAAGTTCGCTGTTCTGCCAGACCACCTTGCCTTGCACCAAGTCCTCGACCACGGTCTCGCCGTCCTGGCGCGCCTTGAGGCGGATCGCGGGCTGCACATCGGGCGGCGCTTCGGCGGGATCGCGGTCGCGCCAGCGGCCGTCATAGCGCGCCATGCGGCCTTCGCGCCGCGCGGCGTCGCGCAGCTCCTGCAACTCCTGCGGCGTCGCGTAGCAGCGATAGGCGCGGCCCACGGCGATCAGGGCCTCGGCGACCTCGCGGTGGCGCGCCGCGCGCGGGAACTGATAGACGACGTCGCCGTCCCAGCCGATCTCGAGCCAGGAGAGCCCGTCGAGGATCGCGTCGATCGCCTCCTTGGTCGAGCGCTGGCGGTCGGTGTCCTCGATGCGCAAGTGCATCTTGCCGCCGTGGCGGCGGGCATAGAGCCAGTTGAACAGCGCGGTGCGCGCGCCGCCGATATGCAGGAAGCCGGTGGGCGACGGAGCGAAGCGGGTGACGATTCCGGTCATGTCATGCAGTCTTCAGGCCGTGCAATCTTCATGTCATGCAGTTCTGGGCCGCGGGCGGCTGTCTGGCGTCGCGGGCTCGTGTACCATAGGTGCGAGGCGGATCAAGGCGACTGCGGCTCGACGATTTTCTGCAAAAGCGTCTTGCGTGTGCCCGCGAATTTGTCACAAAGGCTGCGCACAGCCGCGGCAATGCGGAATCGGCAAACAAGGCTCGGATTATGACGGCAGGCGAGGCGGCGGAAGCGGGGCGGGACTTCATCCGCGACATCATCCAGGCCGACCTCGACGCCAAGCGGGTGGCGGGCGTGGTCACCCGCTTCCCGCCGGAGCCCAACGGCTACCTGCATATCGGCCACGCCAAGTCGATCTGCCTCAATTTCGGGGTGGCGCAGGAGTTCGGCGGGCGCTGCCACCTGCGCTTCGACGACACCAATCCGACCAAGGAAGAGCAGGAATATATCGACGCCATCGAGCGCGACGTGCGCTGGCTCGGCTTCGACTGGGGCAAGCACCTCTATCACGCGTCGGATTATTTCGAGCGGCTCTATGAATGGGCCGAGCACCTGATCCGCGCCGGCAAGGCCTATGTCGACGACCAGTCGCAGGACGAGATGCGCGCGACGCGCGGCACGCTGACCGAGCCCGGCAAGCACAGCCCGTTCCGCGACCGCAGCGTCGAGGAGAACCTCGATCTGTTCCGCCGCATGCGCGCGGGCGAGTTCCCGAACGGCGCGCGCGTGCTGCGCGCCAAGATCGACATGACGTCGGGCAACATCAATCTGCGCGACCCCGCGCTCTACCGCATCCTGCACGCCAGCCATCCGCGCACCGGCGACAAGTGGTGCATCTATCCGAGCTACGACTTCGCGCACGGCCAGTCCGACGCGATCGAGGGCATCACGCATTCGATCTGCACGCTCGAATTCGAGGATCACCGGCCGCTGTACGACTGGTTGCTCGACAATCTGCCGGTGCCGTCGCGGCCGCGGCAGTACGAGTTCGCGCGGCTCAACCTCGACCTACACGGTGCTGTCCAAGCGCGTGCTGACCGAACTGGTGCGCGGCGGGCACGTGAAGGGCTGGGACGATCCGCGCATGCCGACGCTCGCGGGCCTGCGCCGCCGCGGCGTGCCGCCCGACGCGATCCGCGATTTCGTCAAGCGCATCGGGGTGGCCAAGGCCAACAGCACGGTCGACATGGGCATGCTGGAATTCTCGATCCGCGAGGTGCTGAACAAGACGGCGCAGCGGCGCATGGCGGTGCTGAAGCCGCTCAAGGTCGTGATCGAGAATTATCCGGAGGGAAAGACGGAGGAACTGGACGCCGTCAATCATCCCGACGATCCGTCCGCCGGCTCGCGCAAGATCCGCTTCGGGCGCGAGCTTTTTGTCGAGCAGGAAGACTTCATGGAGAACCCGCCGAAGAAATACTTTCGGCTTTCGCCCGGCATGGAAGTGCGGCTGCGTTACGCCTATTTCGTCACCTGCCGCGAGGCGGTGAAGAACGCGGCCGGCGAGGTGGTCGAGCTGCGCTGCAGCTACGATCCGGCCACGCGCGGCGGCAACACGCCGCCGGACGGGCGCAAGGTGAAGGCGACGCTGCACTGGGTCTCGGCGGCCGACAGCGTGCCGGCCGAGGTGCGGGTCTATAATCCGCTGTTCAGCAAGCCCGATCCGGACGCGGCCAATTTCGCCGCCGACCTCAATCCGAATTCGCTCGAGGTGCTGAACGACGCCCGCCTCGAGCCGGCGCTCGCCGGAACGAATTCAAACGCGCCGGTGCAGTTCGAGCGCCAGGGCTATTTCTGCCTCGACGCCGACTCCGAGCCCGGCCGGCTCGTGTTCAACCGCACGGTCGGGCTGCGCGATACCTGGGCGAGGGTGGCGGGCGCCGAAAGCAGCTGAGGTTCGAACGCCGCCATGCTTCGAGGCGCGGCTTCGCCGCGCACCTCAGCATGACGGCGTTTTTATGCAGTCCGTCACCCTGAGGTGCGAGCCCGGCGCCAGCCGGGCGAGCCTCGAAGGGGGACGGACTACTCCCGACTCCCAATCGATCGATCCTCCAGTTAGCATCGCCCCAAGCGCCGCGTAGGTGGGGGCAGTCATGGCGCAGGAGGACCCGCAGCCGCGGGCAGGGCGGCGCGCGGCCGTGTTGGGGACGCGGCGTCTGGCAGGCGCTGCCTCTCTCGGTGATCTTTTATCTTCTGCGAGCGAAGCGCTCGCCAATTTGTTCCGCGCGGAAGCCGACGCGGCGCGGCTGGCGCCCTGGCTGCCGGTCGCGTTCGGCATCGGAATACTTCTTTACTTCGCGGCGCCCGCCGAGCCATCGCTGATCGCGGCGATGGCGGCGCTCGGGTTCCTCGTGCTCGCCGTCTGGCTCAGCCGCGAGCACGCTAGCGCGTTCGTGATCGTGCTCGGCCTCGCGTTCCTCGCCGCGGGTTTCGCGGTCTCGACGCTGCGGGCGGCGCTGGTCGCCCATCCGGTGCTGACGCGGAACCCCGGGCCGGTGACGCTGCAGGGCTTCGTCGAGAGCCGCGACACCACCGAGCGCTCGGACCGCATCGTGCTCCGCGTCACCAGCGCCATCGCGCGCGGCAAGCAGACGATGCCGAGCCGCGTGCGGGTGGCGCTGCGGCGCGGCACGGCGCCGGCGGTGGGCGCGCACGTGGAGCTGCGCGCGCGGCTGCGGCCGCTGCTCGGCCCCATTCGCCCCGGCGGCTACGACTATGCGCGCGGCGCCTATTACCAGGGGCTGGGCGCCACCGGCTTCGTGCTCGGCCGGCCGGTGGAAAAGCCCGCGGCCGTGCCGGTGCCCTGGGACATCCGGATCGCGGCGGCGATCGACGGCGTACGCCGCGCGCTCGCGGAGCGCATCCGCAAGGTGCTGCCCGGCGAATCCGGCGCCATGGCGGTGGCGCTGGTCACCGGCATCCGCGACGGCATCTCGGCCGAAGTGAACGAGGCCATGCGCGTCTCCGGCCTCTATCACGTGATCTCGATCTCGGGCCTGCACATGGCGCTGGTGGCGGGAACGCTGTTCGCCATCGTGCGCGGGTTGCTGGCGCTGGTGCCGGGGCTGGCGCTGCGGTGGCCGATCAAGAAATGGTCGGCAATCGTCGCGCTCGCGGGCTCGGCGGGCTATCTCGTGCTTTCCGGCAACGAGGTCGCGACCCAGCGCTCGTTCATCATGATCGCGCTGGTGCTGTTCGGCGTGCTGGTGGACCGGCCGGCGCTCACGCTGCGCACGCTCTCAGCCGCAGCGCTCGCGGTGCTGATGCTTGACGCCGGAGTCGATCCTGCATCCCTCGTTCCAGATGTCGTTCGCGGCGACGCTCGCGATCGTCGCCATGTACGACCGCTTCGGCCGGGAAATGGCGCTGCCGCCGGCGCCGCGCGCCGGTGCAATGGCGCGGACCGCTTTGGGGGCGGGGCGCTGGCTGCTCTTGGGCATCGCGACCTCGTTCATCGCCGGGCTCGCCACCGCCCCGTTCGTGGCGTTCCATTTCCATCGGCTGGCGCCGTTCGGGGTGCTGGCGAACCTGCTCGGCGATGCCGCTGATCTCGTTCGTGATGATGCCGGCGGGGCTGATCGCGGTGCTGTTGATCCCGTTCGGCTTCGACGCGCCGCTGTGGATCGCCATGGGCTGGAGCATCGACGGCATGAACGCGATCGCGCGCTGGGTCGCCGCACTCCCGGGCGCGGAGGGCCGGGTCGGCGCCTTCGGGGCGGGGGCGCTGCTGTGTGCTGCCGCCGGGCTCCTGCTGCTCACGATCCCGGCCTCGCGGCTGAAGCTCGCCGGCGTGCCGCTGTTGGCCGTTGCGCTGGTGCTGGCGCTCAACGTGACGCGGCCGGATATTTACATCGACGCCGACGCCGAGGCGGTGGCGGTGCGCGGGGCCGACGGCAAGCTCACGATCCAGGGCGCCAATCGCGGGCGGCTTGCGGCTTTGAGCTGGCTCGCGGCCGAGGCCGACGGGCGGACGACGAAGGACGCGCTCGCCGCAGGCTTCACCTGCGATGCGAATGGCTGTGTCGCCAAGCTCAGCGACGGGACCATCGTAGCGGTGGCGCTCAGGCCCGAGGCCTTCGCCGACGATTGCCGCGATGCGGCGCTGGTGGTGAGCAAAAGTCAGTTGCCGGAGGCCTGCGCCGCGCCGGGCGTCGACCGGCGCACGCTTTCGACCACCGGGGCGATTTCGCTGCGGCGGATCGACGGCAAGTGGGTGGCGGAAGCAGCGCGCTCGCCCTACGCGGACCGGCCCTGGTACGGCCGGCCGGCGCCGCCCGATCCGGCCGTGCTCGATCGCCTCGCGCCGCGGCAACCTGCGCTGCCCGCGCCCGTCATCATTGAGCGCCCGCGCCCCGGCGACGTGCCGGTGCCCGATGTGCCGGAGGGGGAGGTGGTGGAGGAATAGGCCGCGCCTTCACCTCTCCCTGCACGCGGGGAGAGGGGATTCTGTCGTGTCCGGAATCCGAATTGGAGAGATCAATACTTCCGATACAGCCCCACCATCTTGCCCTGGATCTTCACGCGGTCGGGGCCGAAGATGCGGGTCTCGTAGGCCGGGTTGGCGGCCTCGAGCGCGATCGAGGCGCCCTTGCGGCGAAGTCTTTTCAGCGTCGCTTCCTCGTCGTCGATCAGCGCCACCACGATGTCGCCGGTGTCGGCGGCGTCGGACTTGCGGATCAGCACCACGTCGCCTTCGAAAATGCCGGCCTCGATCATGGAATCGCCGCGCACTTCGAGCGCGAAATGTTCGCCGGTCGAGGACAGCATTTCCGGCGGCACCTGGATGGTGTGGCTGCGGTTCTGGATCGCCGCCGCCGGTGTGCCGGCGGCGATGCGGCCCATGACCGGGATCGAAACCGGGCGGCCGCCCTCGTCGTCGGAGGCGGCGCGCACGCGCCCGAGGCTGCCCTCGATCACGTTCGGCGCGAAGCCGCGCGAGCGGCTGGGCGCGCCCGGCAGCGACGCGTCGGGCATGCGGATCACTTCGAGCGCACGGGCGCGGTTCTTCAGCCGGCGGATGAAGCCGCGCTCCTCGAGCGCGGTGATCAGGCGGTGGATGCCGGACTTGGAGCGCAGGTCGAGGGCATCCTTCATTTCGTCGAAGGAGGGCGGCACGCCCGACTCCTTCACGCGCTCGTGGATGAAGCGGAGGAGTTCGTATTGCTTGCGGGTCAGCATGGCGGCGCTCGCCTTCTTGCTTCTTGGGCTTCGTTCCGGGCCCGGGACGGGTCAGAAACAAAGCATGAACGGAAACTATCCGTTCCAGTTGTGTTCTTCAAGCGTGAAAAAGGCCCTAACGGCGCCTCGGCAAGCCCTTGCGGGTGCTGGCGAGGCTGAAAAATCGAGTCAATTTGTCGGCTTAAAGCCTTGGATAGGCTTGATTATTTGGCTTGCTGAAGTTTCGCCGGGATCGCCGCGCAATCAGTCGGCGAAGCGAAGAATCTGGCAAGGATCGCCCGCCTTGGCGGCCGGAGCATGCGGCGCGCGAATCAGCAGCCCGTCGGCGCCGGAGAGATAGGCCAGCATGGAGCTGTCCTGGCGGTCGAGCGCGGTGGCTTTGAGCCGGCCGTCGGGTTCGCGCTCGATCTTGGCACGCAGATAGTCCTGCCGGTGGTCGTTTTCGGGCAGCGCCTTGCCGAGGATCGCAGGCTCGGGCTCGGGCAGAAAATCCGCGCGGCCCTGCAGCTTGCGCAGCAGCGGCACGAGGAACAGCAGCGCGCAGACGTAAGTTGAGACCGGATTTCCCGGCAGGCCGAGCACGCGCGTCTCTCCCATGCGCGCGAGCAACATGGGCCGGCCGGGCCGCAGCGCCACGCGATGAAAGTCGATCTGTCACGCCCTCGGCGGCGAGCGCCTTGGCGACCAGGTCGTGCTCGCCGACCGAAGCGCCGCCAAGCGTCACGAGAATATCGACGCCGGCGTCGCGCGCCTTGCGGATCGCGGCCGCGGTGGCGTCGAGCTGGTCGGGCACGATGCCGAGATCGAGGATCTCCGCGTTCTCGGTGCGCAGCAGCGCCGCGAGCGAAAGCGGATTGGAGGCGATGGTGCGATCGGGCGCCGGCATTGCTGCCCGGCGGCACCAGCTCGTCGCCGGTGGCGATGATGGCGACGCGCGGCCGGGCTGCCACCGGAATTTTCGCGTGATCCATGGCGGCGGCGAGCGCCAGGTCGCGGGCGGAAATGCGCCGCCCAGCATCGAGCAGGACCTGGCCCTGCGCGAAGTCCAAGCCCTTCTTGCGCACATACTGGCCAAGCTTGACGGCGGGCAGGGCGATCTTGTCGCCTTCGGCTTTGGCGTCCTCCTGCGGGATCACGGCGTCGGCGCCGGCGGGCAGCAGCGCGCCGGTGAAAATGCGCGCGGTCTCGCCGGGCTTGAGGCTGCCGTCGAACGGGCGGCCGGCGGCGGAGGCGCCGACCAGCTTGAGCGTCGCGGGCTTGGCGAGATCGGCGGCGCGCGCCGCGTAGCCGTCCATGGACGACAGATCGGCCGGCGGCTGGGTGCGGCGGGACGCCAGCGGTTTGGCCAGCACGCGGCCGTACGCTTCACTGATCGGGATTTCTTCCGAGGGCAGCGGCACCGCGCCGTCGAGCACGCGCTGCAGCGCTTCTCGACGGGGATGAGAGGGGAGGGGTCATCTTGCTTGACATTCAGGCGGTGCAAATCCCTGTCGTCCCGGATCCAAGCGAGCCGCCGGTTTGATCCGGGGCCAGCGCGAGCCGGGTCCTGATAGCCGACCGGCCATGCGAGGTTCTCGCGGCCGGTGGTTATCGGGTCGCCGCTTTCGCGGGAACGACGACCACGCTCACTTCGCCGCTTTCCAGCGGCCCGACTGGCCGCCGGTCTTGACCAGCAGCCGCACGCCCTCGATGCGCATGCCGCGCTCGACCGCTTTCACCATGTCGTAGATCGTGAGCAGCGCGACGCTGACCGCGACCAGCGCCTCCATCTCGACGCCGGTCTGGCCGTGCACTTTCACCGTGGCGCGGGCCACGTAGCCCGGCAGCTTGGGGTCCGGGTCGATCTCGATCTCGGTCTTGGTGATGGCGAGCGGGTGGCAGAGCGGGATCAATTCGTGAGTGCGCTTGGCGGCCAAATGCCCGCGATGCGGGCGGCGCCGAGCACGTCGCCCTTCTTGGCGTCGCCGCGCTGCACGAGCGTCGAAGGTCGCCTTCTGCATGACGATGCGCCCTTCGGCCACGGCCACGCGCTTGGTCTTGCCCTTTTCGGAGACGTCGACCATGTAGGCTTCGCCGCGCTTGGAGGGGGACATGCGATCGGATGAGGCTGCAAACGAGTTCGCTGGCGCTCACCCCTCCGACCGCCTTCGCTAAAGCTACGGCGGTCGACCTCCTCAGGGGGGTGAGAGACAGGCTCGCATGATCCATCACGCGCTCTTCGCTTTGGCTTGTCCAACCCGAGCAACGTGCGGGTCGCGGCGGTCACGTCGTCGGCGCGCATCAGGCTCTCGCCCACCAGAAACGCATGCACGCCGGCGGCGGCCAGCCGCGCGATGTCGGCGGGCGTGAAGATACCGCTCTCGCCGACCACCAGCTTGTCCTTGGGCACGCGCGGGGCGAGCCGCTCGGTGACGGCGAGCGTGGTCTCGAAGGTGCGCAGATCGCGGTTATTGATGCCGATCAGGCGCGAGCCGATGGCGAGCGCGCGATCGAGCTCGCGCTCGTCGTGCACTTCCAGCAGCGCGTCCATGTTCCAGTGGATCGCGGCGGCAAAACAGCTCGCGCGCGGTCTTGTCGTCGACCGCGGCCATGATGATGAGGATGCAATCGGCGCCGAGCGCGCGCGATTCCGTCACCTGATAGTGATCGTAGAGGAAATCCTTGCGCAGCACCGGCAAGGGCGTCGCGGCGCGGGCGGCGACGAGATGCTCGGGCGCGCCTTCGAAGGAGGGCGTGTCGGTGAGCACCGAGAGGCAGCTGGCGCCGCCGGCGGCATAGGCGCGCGCCAGCGCCGCCGGATCGAAATCGGCGCGGAGCAGGCCGCGCGACGGGCTCGCTTTCTTGATCTCGGCGATCAGCGCCGGGCGGCCGTGGGCGATGGCGGCCTGCAGCGCGGCGACGAAGCCGCGCGGCGGCGCGGCGCGCTCGGCGTCGGCTTGGACGGCGGCGAGCGGGCGCTCGCGCTTGGCTTTGGCGATCTCGGCGCGCTTATAGGCGCCGATCCGCTCGAGAACGTCGCTCATGCATGTTCAGGCGTTGGAGATTTCGACCAGCCGCTCCAGGCGCTTCCTGGCGGCGCCGGTATCGACCGATTTGGCGGCGAGCTCAAGCCCCTCTTTCAGCGACTTGGCCTTGTCGGCCACCAGCAGCGCCGCGGCGGCGTTGATGAGCGCCACGTCGCGGAAGGCGCCGGGCTTGCTCGCGAGCACGCCGCGCAGCGCCTCGGCGTTGTGCATGGCGTCGCCGCCGCGCAGCTCCTCGGGCTTGGCGCGCTTGAGGCCCACGTCCTCGGGCTTGATCTCGTAGGTCTTGACCTTGCCGCCGGAGAGCTCGGCCACATAGGTCGGTCCGGACGTGGTGATCTCGTCGAGGCCGTCGGAGCCGTGCACGACGATGGCGCGCTCCGAGCCGAGCGCGCCCAAGACATTGGCGAGCGGTTCGATCCAGGGCCGCGCGAACACGCCGACCATCTGGCGCTTGACGCCGGCCGGGTTGGAGAGCGGGCCGAGCAGATTGAAGATGGTGCGGGTGCCGAGCTCGACCCGCGTCGGGCCCACGTGCTTCATCGCCGGGTGATGCGCCGGCGCGAACATGAAGCCGATGCCGGCTTCCTTGATGCAGCGGGAGATTTCTTCCGGCGTCAGCTCGATCCTGACGCCGAGCGCGGCGAGCACGTCGGCGGCGCCGGACTTGGAAGACAGCGCGCGGTTGCCGTGCTTGGCCACCGGCACGCCGGCGCCGGCCACGATGAAGGCGGCGCAGGTGGAGATGTTGTAGGAACCGGTGGCGTCGCCGCCGGTGCCGACCACGTCGATCGCGTCTTTCGGCGCCTCCACGCGCAACATCTTGGCGCGCATGGTGGAGACCGCGCCGGTGATTTCCTCGACCGTCTCGCCGCGCAGCCGCAGCGCCATCAGGAAGGCGCCCATCTGCGCCGGCGTCGCCTCGCCCGACATCATCTTGTCGAAGGCGTGGGCGGCCTCCTCGCGCGTCAGCGTCGCGCCGGTCGCCACCTTGCCGATCAGCGCGCGGAACCGTTCCATGGATCACGCGCGCTTGCCGGCGCGGAAGGCGCGCGCCAGCTCGAGAAAATTCTTCAAGATGGTCTGGCCGTGCTCGGACGCGATGCTTTCGGGATGGAACTGCACGCCGTGCACCGGATGGCGCTGGTGGGAGACCGCCATCACCAGCCCGTCGTCGGTCTCGGCGGTGACGGAGAGATCCTTGGGCATGGTGTCGCGCTCGATGACCAGCGAGTGATAGCGCGTCGCCGCGAACGGGCCGTTGATGCCGCGCAGCACGCCTTCGCCGCTGTGGTTGATCTGGCTCAGCTTCCCATGCACCGGGTGCGCGCGCACGATGTCGCCGCCATAAGCCTGGCCGATCGACTGGTGGCCGAGGCAGACGCCGAGAATCGGCGTGGTCTCGGCCCAGCCGCTCGATCACCTCGACCGAAATGCCGGCTTCCTTGGGCGTGCAGGGGCCGGGCGAAATCACGATCGCGTCGACGCGCTTCTTGGCGAGCGCATCGACGGTGATTTCGTCATTCCGGTGCACCTCGACCGTGGCCCCGAGCGCACCGAGCGCGTGCACCAGGTTCCAGGTGAAGCTGTCGTAGTTGTCGATCAAGGCTACATGCATGGGCTCGATCCCGGGCGAGTGGGTGCCACTTGGTGTCATCGCGCGTCAAGCGCCCCGCAGGTCGAGGAAGACGGCAAGGGCTTGATCGAGCAGCGCGACTTGGGCCTCCGCCAGCTGCCCAAATCTTTGGCCGATTTGTTCGTGCGGAACGGTCAGGATCTTGTCGACCATGATCCATGAAGCGCGTTGCAGGCCATTCAGGTGATCTGGATCGAGCCTAATGCGCAGGTCGACGGGCTCAGTTTCCTCGCTGGTGATCAGGCAAAGGGTCACCGAGGCTAGCGGGAAGGCGTCCGATTGGATGATCACCGCCGGTCTTGGCTTGCCGGTGTAAGGCAAGTTGGCGGCTACCGTGACGAGATCGCCGCGCTTCAACGATCGGACCAATCGGCCGCAGCCTGGATGAAATCGAGGGCTTCCTTCTCGCCGCGGGATGCATTGATGATGCGCGACTGACGCAAGGCCTCGCACCGGAACGCCGGGGAGCGCTGGTCGGGAAGCCACATTTGAACAAGACGCAGGCCCTGCGCGCGCATGCGCGTGCGATGCGCCCGCACCCTTTCGCGCGAGGACTTAGTCTTGGCGGGCTTCGCCTTTGACGGCTTGCGCCCGGACTTGGACGTGCGCGACATTGCAGGTTCCTGTTACATGTAACATAAAGCCGTCTGGGCCCGGCCGCAAGGCCAGCGATGGCTACTGCCCGCGCCCGGCTTCGCTGGCGAAGCGCCGGGCCTCCTCGGCGGCGCGGAACAGCGCCTTGGCCTTGTTCTGGCACTCGATCTGCTCCGAGCGCGGCACGGAGTCGGCGACGATGCCGGCGCCGGCCTGCACGTACATGACGCCGTCCTTGACCAGCGCGGTGCGCAGCACGATGCAGGTGTCCATCTCGCCCATGGCGGAGAAATAGCCGACGGCGCCGGCATAGATGCCGCGCTTTTCCTGTTCCAGTTCGTCGATGATCTGCATGGCGCGCACCTTGGGCGCGCCGGAAACGGTGCCGGCGGGGAAGCCCGCGATCAGCGCGTCGAGCGCGTCGTATTTCGGATCGAGCTCGCCCTCGACGTTCGAGACGATGTGCATGACCTGGCTGTAGCGCTCGACGAAGAACTGGTCGGTGACTTTCACGGTCGCCATCTTCGACACGCGCCCGGCGTCGTTGCGGCCCAGGTCGAGGAGCATGAGATGCTCGGCGCGCTCCTTGGGGTCGGACAAGAGTTCCTCTTCCAGCGCCTTGTCCTCGTGCGGGGTGGCGCCGCGCGGCTTGGTGCCGGCGATCGGGCGCACGATCACCTTGCCGTCGCGCACGCGCACCAGGATTTCCGGGCTGGAGCCCGCGACCGCATAGCCGCCGAAGTCGAGATAATAGAGAAACGGCGCCGGGTTCACGCGCCGCAGCGCCCGATAGAGCGCGAACGGCGGCAGCTTGAACGGCGCCTCGAAGCGCTGCGACAGCACGACCTGGAAGATATCGCCGGCCAGGATGTATTCCTTGGCCCGCAGCACCATGGCCTCGAATTCGGTGGGCGTGGTGTTGGAGCTCGCCGCCGCCGCGATCGGGCCGACTTCGGCGTGGGGCGATTGCTTATCAAGGGGCTTTTCCAGCGCGTCGACCACCGCGCTTAGGCGCTCGGCCGCGCGGGCAAACGCGGCCTTGGCGTTGACTTGCGGATCGGGGCGCACGGGGGTGACAATCGTAATGGTGTCCTGCACCGCGTCGAAAATCACCACGATCGTGGGCCGGAGCAGCACCGCGTCGGGAATGGCGATGGGGTCCGGCTTCTGCGCCGGAAGCTTCTCCATCAGCCGCACCATGTCGTAGCCGAGATAGCCGAACACGCCGGCCGCCATGGGCGGCAGCGCGGCGGGAATCTCGATCCGGCTCTCGGCAATCAGCGCGCGCAGCGACTGCAAGGGAGATTCGGGGCAGGGGACGAAGGCCGCGGGCTTGGTGAGCGCGCTGCGGTTGATCTCGGCTCGCTTGCCGTTGGTGCGCCACACCAGATCGGGCTCGAGCCCGATGATCGAGTAGCGCCCGCGCACGGCGCCGCCCTCGACCGACTCGAACAGGAAGGCGTTGCGCTTGCCGCCGGCGAGCTTGAGAAACGCCGAGACCGGCGTCTCCAGATCGGCGACCAAGGTGGTGGAGACGAGTTGCGGCGCGCCTGCGGAATAGCGGGCGGCGAAGGCCGGCTGCTCCGGGGCGATCTCCATCAGTTCCGTTCGCCGCCGACCACCCGTTGCAGCGCGGCGTCGTTGATACGCACGCCGAGCTCGCTCTGCAGGCGGATCAGATACTGGGTGATAAGATCGTCCTCGATGCCCTTGAGCAATTGCTCGGTCTGCGCCGCGACCACGGTCGCGTCGGTTGGCATCGCGATCGCGGTCACCCGAAAGACGACGCGGCCGATGCCGTCGTCGGGCACCGCGACGGCGGCCTTGCCCTGCGGCGTGTCGAAGATGCGCGCGATCACGCGGGTGTCGAGCCCTTCGGCGGGCTTGCCGCGCGTGAGCTTGTTCCGGGTCTGCACCGCCAGGCCCGGCGCGGCGACGGCGAAGGTTGAGCCGGCATCGAGCTTGCCGCGGATTTCTTCGGCCCGCGCGCTGAGCTTCTTGCTGACCTCCTCCTCGCGCCAGCGCGCCTCGACCCGCGACTTGGCCTCCTCGAGCGTGCGGTCGCGCGAGGGCGCGATCTCCAGCACGTCGTACCAGACGTAGCCGAGGGCCTGGCCTTGCACGCGCATCTCGATGGCGTCGCTCTCGACGCCGACGCGGGCGGCGAAGGCGCCGGTGAGCAGCTGTTCGCGCGCCGGCAGGTTCTGCAGCAGCGCGCCTTCCGGGTCGCGGCCGCTGCGGTCGACCGCCTCGATGGCGGTGAGCGTGAGGCCGACCTTGCGGGCGGTCTCCGCCAGCGTGGCGCCGGAAGCGCGGTCGTCCTCGATCTTGTCGTGCAGATCGAGCATCTGGCGGCGCGCCTGTTCGGTCGCGAGCTCGCGGCGCAGCGCCGGCTCGAGCTCGCTGAACGGCGGCTCGCGGCCGGGCTCGATCTTGACCACGCGCACGATCACCGGGCCGAAGCGGCCGGCGACCGGGGCGCTGGTCGCGCCGGCGGCGAGCGCGAAGGCGGCCTCGGCGACGGCGGCGTCCAACAGCTCGCGCTTGGTCACCAGCCCGAGCGAGGTGTCCTTCTTGTCGAGCTTGCGCTCGAGAACGATCTCTTCGAACTTGGCGCCGGAGCGCAGGCGCTCGGCCACGGCTTTGGCTTCCTCGGCGTTGGCGAAGACGATCTGCTCGACCTCGCGCTTCTCGGGCGTCGAGAAGCGGTCCTTGCGGTCCTCGTAGGCCTTCTTGAGGTCGGCCTCGGAAATCTGGATCCAGGGCAGTAGCGTCTCCGGGCTCAGCGCGAGCAGGGCGATCTTGCGGAACTCCGGCGCGCGGAACGTGGCCTTGCGTTCCTCGAAGAACTTGGCGATCTGCTCGGGCGTGGGGGCCGGAATTTCGCCGGCGTCGCGCGGCGCCAAGGTCACGAACTCGGCGTTGCGCTCCTCGATCTCGTAGCGGCGCACCGCCTCGCGCAGCACGGTGGGCGCGGCGACTTCGCCGCCCAGCGCGCGCGCGATCTGCTGGCGCAGCATGAGCTTGCGCTCGGCCGCGACGTAGCGCGCCTCGGTGAAGCCGTTGTTGCGCAGCACCCCTTGGAAGTAAGCCGGATCGAACGAGCCGCCGGGGCCGCGGAAATTCGGATCGGCCTGGATGTGGCGCGCGAGCGTGGCGTCGTCGATAGTGAGTCCGAGCGCGCGCGCCTTCTCGTCGAAGGCGTTCTCGGCCATGAGCTCGCCGAGGATCTGGCGGTCGAGGCCGAGCGTGCGCGCCTGGTCGGGCGTAATGCCGCGGCCGAACTGGCGCGAGAGCGTCTGCAGGCGGTCGGTATAGATGCGGCGGAAGTCCTCGGCGCCGATCTTGGTCGAGCCGATCACGGCCACGTCCGCCGCGCCGAAGCCGCGGAACACGTCGGCGATGCCCCAGATGCCGAACGCAACGATCAGCAGGCCGAGCAGGATCTTGGTGACCCACCCGCCGGCGCCTTCGCGCAACTTGGTCATCAACATGGGATTTTCCGGCTCCGTTTTCCGTTCCTGGCTCGAATGCGGGCGGACTATAGGGATGGGGGTTTAGGGGGGCAATGCGGGCTTAGTGGCGACGGCCGCACGGTCCCTTTCCCTCTCCCCGCGTGCGGGGAGAGGGTGGCGAGCCTGCCGTAGCGCGAAGCGCGAAGGCGTGGCGCGCCGGGGAGGGGGTGTGACCGAGAATTGCCCCTCTCCCGGTTCCTCGCTTTGCTCGGAACCGCCCTCTCCCGGTAAACGGGGAGAGGGGAAAAAGCGGCGAGGCCGGGCAAAAACGTGGATAGACAAACCAGGGCGATCCGAAAAAGACCAAGGATCGCGCGCACTTAGGAATTTTTTCAAGAAGCTTTATCCACACTCTCCCAGGCGCGCGTATATTCGCCGCCGTCTCGATCCACGAGGGGCGCATCCGGATGCGACCTGATGTGCGGATCGGGAGCGGTGCCCGCCATAGCCCGTTCGCACGGGCGACGGCGGGGGCCCAAGCCACGCAGGCCCGGTCCACCGGCCGTGGGCCACCAGTGGAGGGTAACAATGGTCTGCCCTCCAGGGTCGGCGTGGAGCAAGCCTCAAACACCGCGCGCGGGACGCCGGCTAGCGCCGGAGCCTGCGAAAGTTCCTCGGCATTGCCTCGTCGCCGCGAGGCGCCGAGGCCGCGGGGTCCGTCGCGACCCCGGCGTCCCGCGCCGCCCTCACAAGGGGCGGACCGGAGTTGCGTAGCCAAGCCTCGGAGCGGATTCCGCTCGCGGGAACGCTGTTCGTCATCCTGAGGTGGCCGCGTGGTCGAGGCCCGGACGTCATCCTGAGGCGCGAGCGAAGCGAGCCCGAAGGAGGACGGCCGGGCTCCCCACCATGACGGCGAGACCCTCAAAGGATGACGAACCTAGGCAAGCGCCGCCATCCTTCGAGGCTCGCCCTTCGGGCTCGCGCCTCAGGATGACGGCTTGGCAAGTCCCACTGGCGCACACGCGAGTCGGTTTGATAGCGCCTTTCAGCAGAAAGACAGGGATTCGCACATGGCCTCACGCCGCCCGCTGGTCGCGGGCAACTGGAAGATGAACGGGCTCCGGGCCTCGATCGCCGAGCTCGCGGCGATCATCGCGGGCGCGCCGGCGCTCGCGGCCAAGTGCGATCTGCTGGTCTGTCCGCCGGCGACCCTGATCGCGGCGTTCGCCGAGCAGGCGAGGGGCGCGAAGGTTTCGATCGGCGCGCAGGATTGCCATCCGAACGCTTCGGGCGCCCACACCGGCGACCTCTCGGCCGAGATGCTGATGAACGCGGGCGCCAGCGCCGTGATCGTCGGCCATTCGGAGCGCCGCGCGGATCACGCCGAGACCGACGCGCTGGTGCGCACGAAAGCCGAGGCCGCGCGGCGGGCGGGGCTGCTCGCCATCGTCTGCGTCGGCGAGACCAAGGCCGAGCGCGACGCCAGGCAAGACGCTCGAGGTGGTCTCGCGCCAGATCGAGGGCTCGGTACCCGACGGGGCCACGCCGGCGAATATGGCGATCGCCTATGAGCCGGTCTGGGCCATCGGCACCGGGCTCACGCCCAAGCCGTCGGACATGACCGAGGTGCACAAGCTGATCCGCGAGCGGCTGGTGCGCCGCTTCGGCGCCGAGGCGGCTGCAACCCGCATCCTCTATGGCGGATCGGTGAAGCCCGACAACGCCGCCGCGCTGCTGCTCGCGCCCGAATGCGACGGCGCGCTGGTCGGCGGGGCGAGCCTGAAGGCTCAGGATTTTCTCGCCGTTGCGGGGGTGTACGCGTGGGGATGATGTGCAACCTGTTTACCTCTCCCCAGCCGAAGTCGGATATATCCGACTTCGGCCGAATAGTGCCGAACTCGGGCAAGCCCGAGTTCGGTTGGGGAGAGGTCGGCCCGACGAAGCGAAGCGGAGGCGGGCCGGGTGAGGGGCGTCCGCGGCTCGCTTGCCCCTCACCCGGCTCGCCGTGTCTTCGCGCTGCGCGCTACGGCGGGCTCGCCACCCTCTCCCCGCTGAAGCGGGGAGAGGGAAGATCGCTCGGAACGACGGGTAGCAATCACGGGGTGGAAACCCCACATTCGTTCGTGTAAAGGAACCGCGGCCCGAGGAATCATGCAAACCGTCATCATCGTCATCCATCTCCTGGTCGTGCTCGCGCTGATCGGCTTCGTGCTGTTGCAGAAGTCCGAAGGCGGCGCGCTCGGCATCGGCGGGGGCGGCGGCGGATTCATGTCGAGCCGCGGCACCGGCAACGTGCTGACCCGCGTCACCGGCTTCCTGGCCGCCGCGTTCTTCGCCACCAGCCTGATCCTGTCGATCCTGGCCGGCTGGGGACGCCAGCCGGCGTCGATCATCCGTACCGGTCCGACCCTGCCCAGCCCGTCCGCGCCGGGGCCGGCCGCGCCGACGAGCGGACCTTCGATTCTGGATCAGTTGCGGCCGCCCGCACCGGCGACGCCGGCCACGCCCGCCACGCCGCAAGCGCCGCGGTCGCAGTAAAACTCAACAAGAAGGGCCGGATTTCCGGCCCTTCGGCTTTTTTAGGCATGCGATGCGATTTCGCTCGTCGAATTGCTTTTTGAGGATTAGAGGTTAGGTCCCATGGCGCGGTACATTTTCATCACCGGCGGCGTGGTCTCCTCTCTTGGCAAGGGTCTCGCATCGGCGGCGCTCGGCGCGCTGCTTGCAGGCGCGCGGCTACACGGTCCGGCTGCGCAAGCTCGACCCCTATCTCAACGTCGATCCGGGCACGATGATCGCCCTATCAGCACGGCGAGGTGTTCGTCACCGACGACGGCGCCGAGACCGATCTCGACCTCGGCCATTACGAGCGCTTCACCGGCCGCCCCGCCACCCGGCAGGACAACATCACCACCGGGCGCATCTATCAGGAGATCATCGCCAAGGAGCGCCGCGGCGATTATCTCGGCGCGACCGTCCAGGTGATTCCGCACGTCACCAACGCGATCAAGGAATTCGTCCTCGACGGCAATGACGGCGTCGATTTCGTGCTGTGCGAGATCGGCGGCACGGTCGGCGACATCGAGGGCCTGCCGTTCTTCGAGGCGATCCGCCAGCTCGGCAACGATCTGCCGCGCGGGCAGCGCGATCTATATCCATCTGACGCTGTTGCCGTATCATCCCGGCGCCGGCGAGCTGAAGACCAAGCCGACGCAGCACTCGGTGAAGGAGCTGCGCTCGATCGGCATCCAGCCCGACATTCTGCTGTGCCGCACCGACCGCGAAATCCCGCGCGAGGAGCGCCGCAAGATCGCGCTGTTCTGCAATGTGCGCGAAAGCGCGGTGATCGAGGCGCGCGACGTCGACACACATCTATGAGGTGCCGGCCGCCTATCACGCGGCGGGGCTCGACCGCGAGGTGCTCGCCGCCTTCGGCATCGAGCGACGCGCCGAAGCCCGATCTAGCGCGCTGGGACGACGATCAACGAGCGCATCCACAACCCCGAGGGCGAGGTCACGATCGCCATCGTCGGCAAGTACACCGGGCTGAAGGACGCCTACAAGTCGCTGATCGAGGCGCTCAGCCATGGCGGCATCGCCAACAACGTGAAGGTCAATCTCGACTGGATCGAGTCCGAGATGTTCGAGCAGCGAGGACCCGGCGCCGTTCCTCGAGCATGTGCACGGCATTCTGGTGCCCGGCGGCTTCGGCCAGCGCGGCACCGAGGGCAAGATCAAGGCGGCGCGCTTCGCGCGCGAGCGCGAGGTGCCGTATTTCGGCATCTGCTTCGGCATGCAGATGGCGGTGATCGAGGCGGCGCGCAATCTGGCCGGGCGTCGAGGCGCGAATTCCACCGAGTTCGGGCCGACGCCGGAGCCGGTCGTCGGCCTGATGACCGAATGGATGAAGGGCAACGAGCTGCGAGCGCCGCCAGATGGGCGGCAATCTCGGCGGCACCATGCGGCTCGGCGCCTATCCCGCGCAGCTCGACAAGGGCAGCCGCGATCGCCGGCATCTACGGCGCGACCGAAATCTCCGAGCGCCACCGCCATCGCTACGAGGTGAACACCGGCTATCGCGAGCGGCTCGAGGACAAGGGCATGCGCTTCTCCGGCATGTCGCCGGACGGCCTGCTGCCGGAGATCATCGAGTATCCGGATCATCCCTGGTTCATCGGCGTGCAGTTCCACCCCGAGCTGAAATCGCGCCCGTTCGAGCCGCATCCGCTGTTCGCCACGTTCATCGGGGCGGCGGTGGAGCAGAGCCGGCTGGTCTGATTTTCGGATACATTCCGGTCATGGCCCGCGGTCTCGATCATATCGTCCATGCCGTGCGCGATCTGGAAGCCGCCGGCGCGTTCTATGAGCGGCTCGGCTTCCAGGTCGGCGCGCGCAACCGGCATCCGTGGGGGACGGAGAACCGGCTGGTGCAGTTTCCGGGCTTTTTCTGGAAATCCTGGCGGTGACGGAACCCGCGAAGATCGGCGGCGCGACGACCTTCGGAGCGTTCAATCAGAAATTCCTGAACGAAGTGGGCGAGGGGCTCTCGGGTCTCGTGGTCGAGGGGCACGACCCGAAGGGCGAGCACGCGGCGCTCGACGCGGCCGGCTTCGGCGGCATTCCGCTCTTGGAATTCTCCCGCAAGGGCAAGCGCGCGGATGGCGCGGACGTGGAGGTCGGTTTCAAGATCGCGTTCGCGCGCTATCCGGCCGCGCGCGCACGCGCTGTTTTTCACCAGCAGCAGACCGCCCCGGAAAGCTTCTGGTCGCCGGCGCTGCAGCGGCATCCGAACGGCGCGCGGCAGATCGCGGCCGCGGTGCTGGTGGCGGAGAATCCGACCGACCATCATATCTTCCTCGAAGCGCTCACCGGCGTGCGCGACATCCGCGCGACTTCGCTCGGGCTCACGATCCCGACGCCGCGCGGCACGATCCAGGTGATGGACCCGCGCGCGTTCAAGCAAGCCTTCGGCACCGACGCGCCGAAGGACACCGGGCTGCGGCTGGCGGCGCTGGCCTTTTCGGTCGCCGATGTCGCGGCGACGCGGGCGTTGCTGGAGCGGAACGGCGTGCCGGCGCGCGAGCAGGCGGGGCGGCTCGTGGTCGGGCCCGAGAAGGCGTTCGGGGCCGTTCTGGCATTCGGGGCATAGATTTCATCTACAGTGAAATTTCACTTGCACGAACACTCATGATCCTTAGAATGTGCGCATGACCGAACCGCATCCTCTAACCGCCTGGCGCAAGCGCGACCGCCGCACGCTGGTGACGCTGGCCGACGCGCTCGGCTGCGCGCCCTCGCACCTCTCGCAGATCGAAAGCCGCAAGACCAATCCGTCGCTGGCGCTGATTTCCAAGCTGACGGCGGTCAGCGGCGGCCAGCTCAAGGCCGAGGACTTCATGCCCGTGGAATCGGCGCCCAGCACGCGCAGCGTTGTCACCGTCGGCAAGGTCAAGTTCGGCAACGCGCTGCCGCTCGCGATCATCGCGGGCCCTTGCGTCATGGAGAGCCGCGCGCACGCGCTGCAAGTAGCGATGGCGCTCGCCAAGCTCGCGCGCAAGCTGAAAATCGGTCTCGTGTTCAAGACCTCGTTCGACAAGGCCAACCGCACCTCGGCGCGCGGCGCGCGCGGCGTCGGGCTCGAGGAGGCGCTGCCGATTTTCGCCGAGATCCGCGAGCGCATCGGCTTGCCGGTGCTGACCGACGTGCACGAGCCCGAGCAATGCGCGCGCGTGGCGGAGGTCGTCGATGTTTTGCAAATCCCGGCCTTCCTCTGCCGGCAGACCGATCTCCTGGTCGCCGCGGCCGAAGACCGGGCGCGTGGTCAACGTGAAGAAGGGCCAGTTCCTCGCGCCCTGGGACATGAAGAACGTGGTCGACAAGATCACCGGCGCCGGCAATCGCAACGTGCTCGTCACCGAGCGCGGCGCGTCGTTCGGCTACAACACGCTGGTGTCCGACATGCGCGCGCTGCCGATCCTGGCGCGCACGACCGGCGCGCCGGTGGTGTTCGACGCGACCCATTCGGTGCAGCAGCCGGGCGGCAAGGGCACGGCCTCGGGCGGCGAGCGGGAATTCGTGCCGGTGCTGGCGCGCGCGGCGGTCGCGGTCGGCGTCGCCGCCGTCTTTATCGAGACCCATCCCGATCCCGATCGCGCGCCTTCCGATGGGCCGAACATGGTGCCGCTTGCGGAGATGGAGCGGCTGCTGTCCGACCTCATCGCCTTCGATAAGCTCGCGAAGAAGACGATTCAGCCGCGCGCGCGATAGGGCGCCACACCTTGATCGGGAATCCAGACGCCTGTGGGCGGCTTGCCGGTCTGCCAGAAAATGTCGATCGGGATGCCGCCGCGCGGATACCAGTAGCCGCCGATGCGCAGCCATTTGGGCGCCAGGAGCTTCGCGAGGCGCTTGCCGATCCCGACGGTGCAATCCTCGTGGAAAGCGCCGTGGTTCCGGAAGCTCGCGAGATAGAGCTTCAGCGACTTCGATTCGAGCAGCCATTTCCCGGGCGCGTAGTCGATCACGAGAATCGCGAAGTCCGGCTGGCCGGTGATCGGGCAGATGGCGGTGAATTCCGGGCAGGTGAAGCGGGCAACGTAATCGGTGTCCGGGTGCGGATTGGGCACGCGGTCGAGCACGGCCTGTTCGGGCGAGGCGGGCAGCTTCGTGGGCTTGCCGAGCATTAGCGTCTTGCGGGCCATCTTGTTCTCCGGCCGGCAAAGTAACCGATCTCGCGTTTCAATGCATGGGCGGCCTTTGCGCTGGGCCGCCGCTCCTGTAGAAGCGCTAACCGAGCAGCTCAAGCATCCTCATGACCGCGATCACCGACCTGCGCGCCCGCGAAATCCTCGACAGCCGCGGCAATCCGACCGTCGAGGTCGACGTCATCCTCGAGGACGGCTCGCGCGGCCGCGCCGCGGTGCCTTCGGGCGCCTCGACCGGGGCGCACGAGGCGGTGGAGCTCCGCGACGGCGATCAGAAACGTTATCTCGGCAAGGGCGTACAGAAGGCGGTGGCCGCCGCCGAGGGCGAAATTTTCGACGCGATCGGCGGCATGGACGCCGAGGACCAGGCCAAGATCGACGAGACGCTGATCGCGCTCGACGGCACCGAAAACAAGTCGCGGCTCGGGGCCAACGCGATCCTCGGCGTATCGCTCGCGGTGGCCAAGGCCGCCGCCGCCGCCGCGAAGCTTCCGCTCTACCGCTATCTCGGCGGGCCGACCGCGCGGCTGCTGCCGGTGCCGATGATGAACATCGTGAACGGCGGCGCGCATGCCGACAACCCGATCGATTTCCAGGAATTCATGGTCATGCCGGTGGGCGCGCCGAGTTTCGCCGAGGCGCTGCGCATGGGCGTGGAGATTTTTCATACGCTCAAGAAAGCGCTGGCCGAGGCCGGGCACAACACCAATGTCGGCGACGAGGGCGGCTTCGCGCCAAATCTGAAAGACGCCGACGCGGCGCTCGGCTTCGTGGCCAAGGCCGTGGAGAAGGCGGGCTACAAGCCGGGCAGCGACGTGGTGCTCGCGCTCGATTGCGCGGCGACCGAATTCTTCAAGGGCGGGAAATACGTCTATGAAGGCGAGGGTAAGACGCGCGATGGGGAAGCGCAGGTGAAATATCTCGCCGAGCTTTGCGCGCGCTATCCGATCGCCTCGATCGAGGACGGCATGGCTGAGGACGACTGGACCGGCTGGAAGCTCCTGACCGAACGGATCGGCGCGAAAGTGCAGCTGGTGGGCGACGATATCTTCGTCACCAACGAGAAGCGCCTGCGCCGCGGCATCGCCGAAGGCGTGGCGAACGCCATCCTGGTGAAGGTCAACCAGATCGGCACGCTCACCGAAACGCTGGCGACGGTCGAGACCGCGCACCGCGCCGCTTATCGCGCGGTGATGTCGCACCGCTCGGGCGAGACCGAGGACGCGACCATCGCCGACCTCGCGGTCGCGACCGGTTGCGGGCAGATCAAGACCGGCTCGCTGTCGCGTTCGGACCGGACCGCGAAATACAATCAGCTCTTGCGCATCGAGGAGGAGCTGGGCCGCGAGACGCGCTACGCGGGGCGGGCGGCGCTCAAGGCGCTGGTATGAAACCGCCGCAATCTTTCCCCAATTGCCGCCGAGCCTAGGCTAGGCTGGATTCTAGGCGAGGGGGCGCGATGACGGCTTTGATCGAAAACCGGAGCAAGCTCATAGCGCTGTCCGCGATCGTAGCGGTCGCGGGCGCGGCGATCCTCTATGCCGTCTGGCGCGATGCCAACCGGTTGGATTATGCCGTTGATAGCGCGAAATACCTGAAGGGCGTTTCGACATCGCCGCAAACGATCGACGTGACGGTTCCGGCTTCGCCGCCGTTCATGCCGCGATCGTCCATCGTCGAGTCGGCGGGATTCGGATCGCCGCCGCGCGCCACTTTGCCGACGGACCAAGAAGGCCCGCCGCGTCCAGCGATTTCCTGGAGCACGCCAAGGCCGGTGTTCGCCTTGCCGGAGATCCAGACCCCGCCCGATCTCAAGAATCTGACGGGGCTCGATAAGCTTCCGAGCCTGTCCGGACTTGCCCCGGGCACCTCGTTCCCGATGCCGGCATTGTCGTCGGAGCCGAGCGGAACCACGTTCCGCCTGATCCTGCCGGGGGCGACACCGACGGGAGCGATCAACTCGCCGGCCGGCTTGCCCGGATCGCTTCCCGGTGGCGTGCTCGGTGCCGCCGGAGGGCTTTTGCCCAAGCGCTGACGCGACGAGGGCGCGTTAACGCCAAGGCAACCGGCGGCCGGGCATAAGGGTCCATGGTCGTGCGCACCCACTTCGGCAGCTTTCTCAAGGGGCTCGCGCTCTATGCGGTCGCGGTCCTGCTGGTGGGCTATTTCGCCTTCCACGCCTATCACGGCAATCACGGCATCGTGGCCGGGCGAGCCTTCGAGCAGGAGGCGGCGCAACTCGAGCGGGAGCGCAACGAACTGCGCGCCGAGCGCGAAGGGTGGGAGCGGCGGATCGCGCTGTTGAAGCCCGAAAGCCTCGACCCCGACCTGGTGGATGAGCTCGCCCGGCGCGACCTGTTCTTTGCCCACCCCAATGATCTCGTGGTGCCGCGACCGGCGCGCTGAAACGTCATTGCGCCCAACGCCCGGCGCTTGAAACTCCCTTTCGTTCGCCATGCGTTTTGCGCTGCACGCTCTGTGGATCACGGCGTGGCGCGGCTTGGCGTTTTACGCTAAGCAATTCACAGCGGAAGATCGAGGAACGCCATGCCCGTCGCCGCGAAGTCCGCGGAGCCCCAGAAATCGACGGCCCGTTCCGCCGGCAACGGCAAGAGCGAGGCCCGCGTCGCTTCTGCGCTCACGCGCGAGCAGGAAATCCGCGCTTTTCGGGAGATGCTCACGATCCGCCGCTTCGAGGAGAAGGCCGGACAGCTCTACGGCATGGGGCTGATCGGCGGCTTCTGCCATCTCTATATCGGCCAGGAAGCGGTCGTGATCGGCATGCAGATGGCGATCGAAACGGGCGACCAGGTCATCACCGGCTATCGCGATCACGGCCACATGCTGGCCTGCGGCATGGATCCAAAGGGCGTCATGGCCGAGCTCACCGGTCGCCGCTCCGGTTATTCCAAGGGCAAGGGCGGCTCGATGCACATGTTCTCGGTCGAGAAGAATTTTTTCGGCGGCCACGGCATCGTCGGTGCGCAGGTCTCGCTCGGCACCGGCATCGCCTTCGCCAACCGCTACCGCGCGAACGGCCGCGTGTGCCTGACCTATTTCGGCGACGGCGCCGCCAATCAAGGCCAGGTCTACGAGAGCTTCAACATGGCAGAGCTGTGGAAACTGCCGGTCGTGTACGTGATCGAGAACAACCGCTATGCCATGGGCACCTCGGTCGAGCGCTCATCGGCGCAGACCGATTTCTCCAAGCGCGGGCTCTCGTTCGACATCCCCGGCGAGCAGGTCGATGGCATGGACGTGCGGGCGGTGAAGGAAGCGGGAGCGCGTGCGGTCGCCTACGCGCGCGGCGGCAAGGGGCCGTACATTCTGGAAATGCAGACCTACCGTTATCGTGGGCATTCCATGTCCGATCCGGCCAAATACCGGCCGAAGGAAGAACTGAACAAGATCCGCACCGAGAACGACCCGATCGACATGGTGCGCGCGCGCCTGATCGAGACCAAGCGCGCCAGCGAGGACGAGCTGAAGAAGCTCGAGACCGAAATACGCAACACGATAAACGAGGCTGCCGAATTCGCCTCGCACGACCGCGAGCCCGATCCTTCGGAGCTGTGGACCGACGTGGTGCGTTGAGAGGTCGCCCGTGCCCATCGAAGTCCTGATGCCGGCGCTCTCTCCCACGATGGAGAAGGGCAATCTCGCCAAGTGGATCAAGCACGAGGGCGAGAAGGTGAAAGCCGGCGACGTGATCGCCGAGATCGAGACCGACAAGGCCACGATGGAGGTCGAAGCGGTCGACGAGGGTACGCTCGGGAAAATCCTCGTGCCCGAAGGCACCCAGGACGTGGCGGTCAACACGCCGATCGCGCTGATCCTCGTGGACGGTGAGGCTGCCTCCGCGCTCAAGCGCGTGGACGTTGCCGCCGAAGAGCGCGCGGCGGAATCCGCACCTCCGGCCAAAGCCCAGATCAACGAAGTTCGAATTTCGCCCGGCCCGGCGCCGAGCGCGCCACCAACGCCTGCGATCCTGCCGGACACCGACGTGCCGACCGGCACCGAGATGGTGTCGATCAGCGTGCGCGAGGCCTTGCGCGACGCCATGGCCGAGGAGATGCGCCGCGACAGGGACGTGTTCGTGATCGGCGAAGAAGTCGCGGAATATCAGGGCGCCTACAAGGTGACGCAGGGGCTGCTGCAGGAGTTCGGCGACAAGCGCGTGATCGATACGCCGATCACCGAGCACGGCTTCGCCGGGCTCGGCGTGGGATCGGCGATGGCGGGATTGAAGCCCATCGTCGAGTTCATGACCTGGAATTTCGCCATGCAGGCCATCGACCAGCTGGTCAACTCGGCGGCCAAGACGCTTTACATGTCGGGCGGGCAGATGGCCTGCTCGATCGTGTTCCGCGGGCCGAACGGCGCCGCGGCGCGCGTCGCCGCCCAGCACAGCCAGGATTTCTCCGCCTGGTACGCGCACATTCCAGGATTGAAAGTGGTCGCGCCCTACACGGCGGCGGACGCCAAGGGGCTGCTCAAGTCGGCGATCCGCGATCCGAACCCGGTCATCTTCCTCGAGAACGAAATTCTCTACGGCAAATCCTTCCCGGTTCCTAAGCTCGACGATTGGACGGTGCCGATCGGCAAGGCGCGCGTGGCGCGGCCAGGCAAGGACGTGACCATCGTCTCCTGGTCCATCGGCATGACCTACGCGCTGGCCGCGGCCGAGGAGCTGGCGAAGCAGGGCGATCGAGGCGGAGGTCATCGATCTGCGCACGCTGCGCCCCATGGACACGGCGACCATCGTCGAGTCGGTGAAGAAAACCAACCGCTGCGTCACGGTGGAGGAGAGCTGGCCGCAATCGGGCATCGGCGCCGAGATCGCCGCGCGCATCATGGAGGAGGCGTTCGACTGGCTCGACGCGCCGGTGAAGCGCGTCTCGGCCAAGGACGTGCCGATGCCTTACGCCGCGAATTTGGAGAAGCTCGCGCTGCCTTCGGTCGCCGAGGTGGTCGAGGCGGCTAAAGCCGTCAGTTATCGCTGAGGTAAGTCGATGAGCCCTACGTTCGACGCGTTGCACGTCCCCCCTACTGCATTAGAACAGGGAGGAACCGAAGTGCTGCGCGCGGCGATCGTGGACGGGGCGCTGCATATATCGCTTCGTCGCGCATTCGATGATCCGCAGGCGTGGGGGATACTGCTTGCCGATGTTACGCGCCATGTTGCGCGTATCTATGCGGCCGAAAACGAAGCGGCCGAGGAGATTACGATCGAACGCATCCGCTTAATGTTTGACGCCGAGATGGATGCACCGAGCGACCCCGGAACCATAAGCGCGATCAGTTGAGCGGCGCCATGCCCGTCAACATCCTCATGCCCGCGCTCTCTCCGACGATGGAGAAGGGCAATCTTGCCAAGTGGGTGAAGAAGGAAGGCGACAAGGTGAAGCCCGGCGACGTGATCGCCGAGATCGAGACCGACAAGGCAACGATGGAGGTCGAGGCGGTCGACGAAGGGGTGCTCGCCAAGATCGTGGTGCCCGAGGGCACGCAGGACGTGCCGGTGAATCAGCTCATCGCCGTGCTCGCGAGCGAGGGCGAGGACCCGAAGGCGGTCGCGGGCGGGGTCGGGGCGGCGAAGCCGGTGGCCAAGGCAGCGCTTAAACCGCAAGTCATTTCCCCCTCACCCCAACCCTCTCCCCAACGGGGAGAGGGAGCTGCTCCGGTGCGAGTTGCTCCACCCGTCACCTCTCCCCAGCGGGGAGAGGTCGCTGCGCGAAGCGCGGCGGGTGAGGGGGCACGAACGAACGGCCAGGGCACGCGCATCTTCGCCTCGCCTTTGGCGCGGCGACTGGCGAAGGAATCCAATATCGATCTCGCGCGTCTCGCTGGCTCCGGTCCGCACGGGCGGATCGTCGCCAGCGATATCGATGTGGCGAAAAAAGGCGGCGCAGCATTGCGCGCACCGGGAGCGGCGCCCGCGATCCAGGCACCGTCCGACGCGCAGATTCGCGCGCTCTATGACGAGGGCAGCTACGAGTTCGTGCCGCATGACTCGATCCGCAAGACCATCGCGCGGCGGCTGGTCGAGTCCAAGCTCACGATCCCGGCCTACTACCTGACAATCGATTGCGAGCTCGACGCGCTCATGAAAGCGCGCGAGGAGATCAATTCCTCGGCGCCCAAGGTCGACGGCAAGCCGCGCTTCCGGATCTCGGTCAACGATTTCATCATCAAGGCGATGGCGCTGGCGCTCATTAAAACTCCTAACGCCAACGTGACCTGGACCGAGGCCGGCATGCTCAAGCACAAGCACGCCGATGTGGGCGTGGCGGTCGCGCTCGACGGCGGGCTCGGCCTGATCACGCCGATCGTGCGGCGGGCCGAGGAGAAGACGCTCTCGGTGATCTCCAACGAGATGCGCGACCTCTCCGTGCGGGCGCGGGCGAAGAAGCTCAAGCCGCACGAGTTCCAGGGCGGCGCCACCTCGATCTCGAATCTGGGCATGTACGGCATCCGCGACTTCATCGCCGTGATCAACCCGCCGCAATCGAGTATCCTGGCGGTCGGCGCGGGCGAGGAGCGCATGGTGGTGAAGAAGGGCAAGCCCGCGGTGGCGACCGTTATGACGGTGACGTTGTCGGGCGACCACCGCGCCATCGACGGCGCGCTCGGCGCCGAGCTGCTCGGCGCCTTCAAGGGCTACATCGAGCACCCGGTCGAGATGCTGGCGTGATACGCATGACCGACCAAACCCGCACGCGCGACACCCTGATCACCTACTTCCCGATGTTCATCGCGACGATCTCGGTCGTGGCGTCGTTCTATAGCGTCTGGCTGTTCGCGCGCAGCGTCGAGGTGATGCAGCGCAACGTCGATCGCGGCGAGATCATGCGCGCGTGCAAGGACGTCATCGACAACTACTTTCAGATCAAGGTGAAGGCCGAGCTGATCGCGGCGGGAGGGCCCGCAGCGGCTGCGGCCGCGAACGAAGCGGCGACTTCGGTCGCCAAGTTCGGTGCGCTCGGCACTTACCTGGCCAATTTCGGCGACGAGGCGGCGCGCGTGCGCTACACGCAACTCTCGCACGAGCTGGCGCGCATCGTTGCTGCCGCGCGCACGACACCACCGCAGAACATCGACAAGCTGTTCGAGCCGGCCGAGAAGCTGTTCGCCACGCTGAACGACGATTGCGTGCGTACGGCGCATCGGTGATGTAGCGCGGGATCGAGCCATGCCGCGCATGCGGCCAGCCCGACGGGAAGACGCCGACGTGCTCGCCCGGCTGACCGATATGGCCGGCCACGGCCTTCCGTCTCACCTCTGGGCCGAGGCGGCGGCTGCGGGCGAGTCGCCGCTCGACGTCGGCCGCCACCGCGTCGAGCGCGAGGAAGGCAATTTGTCTTTTCGGAACGCCTGGGTGATCGAATCCGCCGGCGCGGTCGCCGCGGGATTGATCGGTTACCGGCAGCCCGAGCCCTATAGTCTCGACGGTCTCGAAACGTTTCCGCCCGTCGTCCAGCCGCTGGTGCGGCTCCAGGCTTTCGCGCCGGGAAGCTGGTACGTGCACATCGTGGCCGTGTTGCCGGAGCACCGCGGCAAGGGACTGGGCAGTTTGCTATTGGCCGATGCGGAGCGGCGTGCGCATGAGGTTGGCGCGCGTTCGCTCAGCCTCATCGTGGCGTCGGAGAACCCGAGCGCGCTGCGCCTCTACGAGCACGTCGGCTATCGTGCGCTCGCGCGCCGCCCGGTCGCTGGATTTTCCGGGTTCCACGGCGGCGATTGGGTGCTGATGACCAAGCCGGTCGAGGTGCTGGCCCGCTAGGATCGCGCGGCTTCGCTCGCGTTGCGCCGCGCCAAGTATTGAGTTGCCGCCACTACGGCGACGAGCGCCGCGCCGATCGCCGAGGTCAGGATTCCCGGATCGATCAGGAGCAGTCCCGCGACGACCAGCACCGCGCTCTGCCAGTAGGAGGACGCGGTCAGGAAATAGCCGTGCAGGCCGGCGGCGAAGATGATGACGCCGGCGGTGGCCGTCATGCAGGCCCAGACGATCGTGCTCCAGGGGCCGATGGCCAGCAGCGCCGGCTCGTATACGAACATGAACGGCACGATGAAGCTCGTGGCGGCGATCCGCATCGCGGCCCAGCCGGTGATCCAGAGATCCGACTTAGCGAGCCCCGCGGCGGCGTAGACCGCGAGCGCCACCGGCGGCGTGATCGCCGAGAGGATCGCGAAATAGAAGGCGAACATATGCGCGGCGGGCGGAATCACGCCGAACTTGATGATCGCGGGCACCAGCAGCGCGGTCATGATGATGTAGGCCGGCGTCGTCGGCATGCCCATGCCGAGCACGATGCCGGCGACCATGGTGAGCAGGAGCGCGACCAGGAGCGCGTTCTGCGCCAGGTTCACCACGTATTGGGTGAATACGATGCCGAGCCCCGAGAGCGTCACCACGCCGATCACGATGCCGGCGCAGGCGCAGGCCAGCGCGACGGGCAGCGCGTTCTTTGCGCCGTCGACGAAGGCCTCGATGATGTTCCCGAACGTCACGTAGTGGCGCGTGGTCTTGCGCAGTAGCGCCACGGGGAAACAAGCGAGCGTCCCGGCCAGCGCGGCGAGCGGCGCGCTGTAGCCCGAGTACATCACGAACAGGATTACGAAGACCGGGATGAACAGGTGCCCGCGCTCGCGCATGATGTTCTTCATGCGCGGCAATTCGGAGCGAGGCACGCCGACCAACCCGCGCCGCTTGGCCTCGAAATGAACCGCGGCGAAACAGGCGGCGTAATAGAGAAGCGACGGGATGATCGCCCAGACAACCACCTGGAGGTACGGGACTCGCCAGGAACTCGGCCATGACGAAGGCGGCGGCGCCCATGATCGGCGGCATCAGTTGTCCGCCGGTCGAAGCGACCGCCTCGACGCCGGCGGCAAAATGCGGCGGGAAGCCCGAGCGTTTCATCAGCGGAATGGTGATCGGCCCGTCGACCATGACGTTGGCGACGGCGCTTCCGGAAATGGTGCCGAACAGCGCCGAGCTCACGCAGGACACCTTGCCGGGCCCGCCGGCGGTGTGGCCGGTGAGGCTCATGGCGAAATCCATGAACAGCTGGCCGGTGCCGGTGCGCTCCATGAAGCTGCCGAACAGCACGAAGATCAGCACATAGGCGGCCGAGACCGAGAGCGGAATTCCGAAAATGCCCTCGGTGGTCATGTAGAGCTGGTCGAGCATGCGCATCGGCTCGAGCCGGGCGATGAACAGCCCGTAGAACAGGAACACCAATGCGGTGATCGGCAGCGCCAGCCCGATGACGCGGCGCGTGCCTTCCAGCACGACGACGATCATGATCACGCCGAGGATCATGTCGGCCAGGACGTCAGGTCGTCGATGTAGAAGATGCGGGTGACGATGTATTCGTAGTTGACGAAGAGATAGAGGATCGGCACGGCGCCGAGCACGAGCAGCGCGTAATCGAGAGCGCTCGGGCAGTTGGCCTTGCTCGGCGTGCGTTGCGCGATAGATCAGGAAGGTCAGCACCATCGCGAACAGCAGGTGCGTACCGCGGAACAGGATCGCCTCGGGCGCTGCCGAAGGCGATGACCCACATGTGATAGAGGCCCATGGCGACCGCGATCAGCGTGATCGCGAGGCGCAATAGCCCACCGTAAGTGAGATCGAGTTTCATGCTGGCCCGCCCCCGGCGAGACGCCGGCGGGATGTCCCCCGCCGGCGTGTTACGCGCTAGTGGGTGGCGACAGTGATGCCGGCTTCCTTGTAGTATCTCGCGGCGCCGGGATGGAACGGAACGCCGATATCCTCGGCCATCCTCTTGGGCGTCAGGCCCGCGATGATCCTTGTACGACCGCGGCAAGCGAGACAGACGTTCTGCGCCATGGTCTTGGTCATGGCGTAGACCGACGTCGGCCGGCAGCTTGCAGGAAGCGACGATGTGCGTGGCGTAGCCGATCACCTGCACGTCCTTGTCCTGCTTCGGATAGGTGCCCTTCGGCACGGTGACCAGCGTGTAGCCGGGATTGAGCTTGCTCATGGCGTCGAGGTTGTCGGCAAGGTCGAGCAGCTTGATGTCGCGCGCGGACGCGAGATCCATCACCGCGCCGGCGGGATCGTCGTGCCGAGCGTCGAAGGCCACGGCGTGACCGTCCTTCATCTGGGACACCGAGTCGTATAGGACACGAAGCTCATCTTCACGTCGTTGTAGGTGAGGCCGTTCACCTGCAGGAGCTGCTGGGTGATCAGCTCGCCGGTATTGCCGCGCTGCTGGGTGGTGATGCCTTTGCCCTTGAGGTCCTTGACGCCGTTGATGCCGGCGTCGGCCGGAACGACGAGCTGGTAATATTGCGGATAGAGCGTCGCGATGTTGCAGACATTGGTGTGCGGCTTGTTGAACGGCGCGTCTGCCGGCGATCGCGTCGACGGTCGAGATCGAATTGCCGAAGCCGATTTCGGTCTTGATTTCCTCGATGCCGCGCACATTGGCGATGCCGGCGCCCGGCAGCGCTCTGGACGGTGAGGCCGGGGACGGCCTTCTCCCACAGGTCCTTGAGCTGGCCGCCGAGCGGGATCCAGACGCCGCCCTGTGGGCCGGTCATGAATCAGAGCTCGACCGCGGCCGAGCCGGCGCTGCCAGCGCCAAGACGAGCGCGCCCGCGAGGGCATAGGTGCTGAATTGCCGTTTCATCGCGTTTCTCCCCATGGATTTGTTGCGGGCGTTCTGATGACCCGTACGTGCTGCGAAGGTACGCTGGCGGGGCGGCATCCCACAAGGGAGCGCGGCCAGGCCGACGAAGGGGTACCGCGGGCGCAGTCCAGTCATGCCGGGGAGGGCATTGCCTTTGGGCGCGCATTCTCCGAACTGATAAGAAGCGAGCGCAGCAAGTAAGCGGCTGAAGAGGACAGGATGGCTGAGACCAGCTTTGACGTACTCGTGATCGGCGCCGGTCCGGGCGGCTACGTGACGGCTATTCGGGCTGCGCAGCTCGGCTTCAAGACCGCGATCGTCGAGCGCGATCAGCTGGGCGGCATCTGCCTCAACTGGGGCTGCATTCCGACCAAGGCGCTGCTGCGCTCGGCCGAGATCTATCACTACATGACGCACGCCAAGGACTACGGGCTCACGGCTTCGAACGTGGGCTTCGATCCGGCCGCCGTGGTGGCGCGCTCGCGCGCGGTCGCCAAGCAGCTTTCGAACGGCGTCGGCTTTCTTGATGAAGAAGAACAAGATCACGGTGATCGAGGGTGCTGCGAAGATCAGCAAGCCCGGCGAGGTCGCGGTCGAGGGCAAGGGCGCCGGGAAATATCAGGCCAAGCACATCATCGTCGCCACCGGCGCGCGGCCGCGGGTGCTGCCCGGCATCGAGCCGGACAAGAAGCTGATCTGGACCTATTTCGAGGCCATGGTGCCGGAGAAAATGCCGAAGTCGCTGCTCGTCATCGGCTCGGGCGCGATCGGCATCGAGTTCGCGAGCTTCTACCGCACGCTCGGCAGCGAAGTGACGGTCGTCGAAGTGCTGCCGCAGATCCTGCCGGTCGAGGACGAGGAGATCGCGGCCTTCGCGCGCAAGCGTTTCGAGAAGCAGGGGATCAAGATCCTCACCGGCGCGAAGGTGAGCGGCGTGCAGAAGAAGAGCGATTCGCGTCGTCGCCACGATCGAGGACGCCAAGGGCGCGAAGCAGACGATCGAAGCCGAGCGGGTCATTTCCGCGGTCGGCGTCGTCGGCAATATCGAGAACCTCGGGCTCGAGGCGCTGGGCGTGAAGACCGAGCGCGGCACGATCGTCATCGACGGCTTCGGGCGCACCAACGTGGCCGGCATCTACGCCATCGGCGACGTGGCCGGGCCGCCCATGCTCGCGCACAAGGCCGAGCACGAGGGCGTCGTCTGTATCGAGGCGATCAAGGGGCTGAAGCCGCACCCGCTCGACAAGCTGAAAATCCCCGGCTGCACCTATTGCAGTCCGCAGATCGCCTCCGTCGGCCTTACGGAAAAAGCCGCAAAGGAAAAAGGCCGCGAAATCCGCGTCGGCAAGTTCCCCTTCCTCGGCAACGGCAAGGCGATCGCGCTCGGCGAGCCCGATGGGCTGGTCAAGACGATCTTCGACAAGAAGACCGGCGAGCTACTCGGCGCGCATCTGGTCGGCGCCGAAGTCACCGAGCTGATCCAGGGCTTCATGATCGCGATGAATCTGGAGACCACCGAGGAAGAGCTGATCCACGCCGTGTTCCCGCATCCGACGCTCTCGGAAATGATGCACGAGAGCGTGCTCGACGCCTATGGACGCGTGATCCATGTTTAATCCTTGGATGGTATAAGAACCCATGGCCGTCGTGCTCGACACGTTGAAGGGCGTCCGCCCGCGCCACCCGGAAAAGGTGAGGCGGCCGGACAGCTTTGCGCCGCCCAAGCCCGACTGGCTGCGGGTGAAGGCGCCGGGTCCCGGCGCGTTCGCCGAGACCAGCAAGATCGTGCGCGAGCAGGGGCTGCATACGGTTTGCGTCGAGGCCTCGTGCCCGAACATCGGCGAGTGCTGGGCGGTGCGGCACGCGACGTTTCTCATTCTCGGCGACGTGTGCACGCGCGCCTGCGCCTTCTGCAACGTGAAGACCGGATTGCCCGACGCGCTCGATCAAGCCGAGCCGGAGCGCGTCGCCGAAGCCACCGCCAAGCTCGGGCTGAACCACGTGGTGGTCACCTCGGTGGACCGCGACGATCTGGCCGACGGCGGCGCCGAGCATTTCGCGCGCACCATCCGCGCGATCCGCGAGGCCAGCCCCGGCACCACGATCGAGGTGCTGACGCCCGATTTCCTGCGCAAGGACGGTGCGCTCGAACAGGTCGTCGAGGCGAAGCCCGACGTGTTCAACCACAATCTCGAAACCGTGCCCTCGCACTATCAGGCCGTGCGGCCGGGCGCGCGCTACTTCCACTCGGTCCGGCTTCTGCAGCGGGTGAAGGAGCTCGATCCGGCGATGTTCACCAAATCCGGCATCATGGTCGGGCTCGGCGAGGAGCGGAACGAAGTGCTGCAGGTGATGGACGACCTGCGCTCGGCCGAGGTCGACTTCATCACCATCGGCCAATATCTGCGACCGTCGCCCAAGCACCACGGCGTTGCGCGCTACGTGACGCCGCAGGAGTTCGAGGAGTTGAAGTCGATCGCCTATGCCAAGGGCTTCCTGATGGTGGCCGCGTCGCCGCTCACGCGCTCGTCGCACCACGCCGGCGAGGATTTCGCCAGGCTCAAGGCCGCGCGCGACGCGACGCCGGGGCGCTGAGCGTCGCCGAATTCCATGCCGTCCTTCCGAACCACGCGGCCGGTCAAACACTCGGCCGCCGAGATGTTCGATCTGGTGGCGGACATGGAGCGCTATCCGGAATTCGTGCCGCTGTGCCAGCGACTCTCCTTGCAGCGGCGGGCCGACGGCGGGGAGGGCACGAAGATTCTCGAATCATCGATGACGGTCGCCTATGGGCCGTTGCACGAGACCTTCACGACCAAGGTGACGCTCGACAAGCCCAGGCTCGCGATCCTGGTCGAGTATCTCGACGGTCCGTTCGAGTATCTGGAGAACCGCTGGCGGTTCCGGCCCACGGGGGAGCGCTCCTCCGAGGTCGATTTCTACATCGTCTACGAATTCCGCTCGCGCATGCTGGGTCTGGTCATGGGCTCGGTGTTCGATGCGGCTTTCCGGCGTTTCGCCGAGGCTTTCGAGCGCGGGCCGACGAGATCTACCGGGTAAGCGGAGCTTAAGAACCGGGCTTTAGGTTGAGCCGAATCCGGACCGGCCCAGCCCAAGCCCTGTAAATGACCTCGATCGATCCCGCCATATCCGCCGCCAACGCGCGCGGCGCCTTTTCCGCCAGCCTCCGTCTTGCCCCCGCGCTCTATGCGGGGACGCTGTTCGCGTCGGCGCTCCTGCTGTTCGCGGTGCAGCCGATGTTCACGAAGATGGTGCTGCCGTATCTCGGCGGGGCGCCGGCGGTCTGGTCGGTCGCCATGGTGTTCTTCCAGGGCGCGCTGCTGGCCGGCTACGGCTATGCGCATCTCCTGGCGCGCACGCTCACCCCCGGTCGGGCCGCGATCGTGCATCTCATCGTGCTGGCCGGTGCCGCCATGACGCTCCCGATCGGGATCGTCGCCGGCTTCGGAAATCCGCCATCGTCAGGCATCGAGCTTTGGCTCGTGGCCCTGTTCGCGGTCTCGATCGGGCTGCCGTTCGTCGCGCTCTCGGCCAGTGCGCCGCTGTTGCAGAGCTGGTTCGCCGTCTCGGGCCACCGCCAGGCGAAGAATCCCTACGTGCTCTACGCCGCGTCGAATCTCGGCTCGTTTGCGGCGCTCTTGTTCTATCCGTTCCTGCTCGAGCCGCTGGTCAGCCTGCACGGCCAGGCGCGCCTGTGGTCCGCGGGATTTGCCGTGCTCGCCGTGTTGATCGCGGTGGCCGGGTTGTTCGTGTCGCGTGTGGCCGTGGTCCCGGCCGCTCCCGCCAAGGCGGCGCCGAAGCCGAGCATGACCGAGCGTCTGGGCTGGACTGCGCTTGCCGCGATTCCTTCCGGTCTTGTCATCGCCGTCACCGCTCACATCACCACCGACGTCGCGGCCGCGCCGTTCCTGTGGGTCGTTCCGCTTGCGCTGTATCTCCTCACGTTCGTCGCGCTGTTCCGCGAGCGGCCCTGGGTCGGCCATGCGACGACCATCAAGCTCGTGCCGTTCGTGGTCGCCGCACTCTCGATCAGCGTCCTGGGCGGCGACAAGGTGTTCTGGCTCACCACCATCGCGCTCAATCTCGTCGGCTTCATCGTGCTCGCCATGCTCTGCCACGGCGAGCTCTATTGGCGGCGGCCGGCGCCGGCGCGGCTCACGGAATTCTATCTTTGGGTTTCGTTCGGCGGCGTGCTCGGCGGAATTTTCGCCGGCCTGCTCGCGCCGCATCTCTTCAGCAGCACCTACGAATATCCGATCCTGATCGCGGCCGCGCTCCTCGTGCTTCCGGGCACGTTCACCCAAGGACGGGAGGGATTCCTGCGCGACGCCGGGCCGGTGCTCGCACTCGCGGCGCTGGTCGCCGCGCCGCGCATCTTGTTCGATGTGCAGTTGCCTGAATCCGCGACCTACCCGTTTCAGATCGGACTCGTCGCACTCGCCGGGCTCATGGTGATCTATCGCCAACGGCCGGCGCGGCTGTTTTCGCTCGTCGTGCTCGCTTTCGTCGTGACCGGCATTTGGCAGCCCGGCCTCGCGCGGGTCGAGAATGCGCGCAGCTTCTTCGGCGTGCACAAGGTGGTGGAGACCGCCGACGGCCGGCACCGGCTACTGTTCCACGGCACCACGATTCACGGCGCCGAGAAGGTGCGCGAGGCGAACGGCACGCTCGCGACCGGCCGGCCGGAGCCGCTGACCTATTATTATTTCGGCGGACCAATCTCGGAGGCCGTCGATGCCGCGCGCGCAGCCCAGGGCAGGCTCCGCTCGGTAGCCGCGGTAGGGCTCGGGACCGGCAGCCTCGCTTGCCACATCAAGAACGGCGAGCGCTGGACGTTCTTCGAGATCGATCCGGAAGTGGTGCGCCTTGCGCGCAACCCGAAGCTGTTCCGGTTTGTCAACGAGTGCGCGCCGCAGCTTCCAGTGGTGTTGGGCGACGCGCGGCTGACGCTTGCGGCGTCACGCGAGCGCTACGACCTGATCGTGCTCGACGCTTTTTCCTCCGACGCGATCCCGGTGCATCTGCTTACGCGCGAGGCGTTTCAGGGCTATCTCGCGCGGCTCAATCCGCGCGGCCTGATCGTGGTGCACATTTCGAACCGGCACATGGAGCTCGCGCAGGTGGTCGGCGCGGTCGCCGCGGCTGAAGGTCTGGTCGCGATGGCCAAGTTCGACGACAAGGCCAATCAGGTGCAGACGGACTACAAGGCGAATGCGCACGTGGCCGTGCTCGCGCGCAATCCGTGCCGACCTGCGTGCGCTGGCGCAGAAGCCCGGCTGGAAGCGGATCGATCCCGGCCAGGTCATCGCCTGGACCGACGACTATTCCGACATTCTGAGCGCGATCCTGCGGAAGAAGCTCGGCCGCTAACGCGATCCGATCAGTTCTCCGAGCAATTCGAAGGCGGCGAGCACCGATCGCCGCCGGACCTCGCCGCGGCCGAGATCGCCGAAGCGGATTTCCTTGTGCAGGGTCTTGCCGCGCCGCGCGGCGGCAAAATGCACGAGCCCTACGGGCTTGTCCTGGACCGCCGCCGCCGGGACCGGCGATGCCGGTGACCGCCACCGTTACGTCGGCGCCGGACTTCGCCAGCGCGCCTTCGGCCATGGCGCGCGCGGTTTCGGCGCTCACGGCGCCGAATTCGCGCAGCGTCTCGGTCGGGCACGCCGAGCATCGTCGCCTTGGCCTTGTTCGAATAGGTGACATAGCCGCGATCCAGCACATCCGAGGATCCGGGAATTTCGGTGAGTGCCGCGCCGATCAGTCCGCCGGTGCAGGATTCGGCGAGCGCAAGCTTCAGCTTCTGGCGGCGGCAGGCATCGAGGATTTTCGTCGCCGCGGCGCGCAGCTCGTCGTCGATCACGGTGCGCCCCAGGGCAGCCGCACCGTGGCGCTGGCCATTGCGGCAATGCCGTCGCCGCGGCCGAGGAAGCCGAGGCCTTCGGTGGTCGTGGCCTTCACGCCGACACGGCCGGGCTCAATCCCTGCGATCTGCGCGATACGTTGCACGCATGGCGTCGCGGTGCGGGCCGATCTTCGGCGCTTCGCAGATCACGGTGACGTCGAGATGGGCGATGCGACCGCCGCGTTGCTCGACGAGGGAGACGGCGTGCGCGAGAAAGCGGTCCGAGGACGCGCCGCGCCAGCGCTCGTCGCTCGGCGGGAAATGCGCGCCGATATCGGCCTCGGCGATGGCGCCAAGCACTGCGTCGGTCAGCGCGTGCAGCACGACGTCGGCGTCCGAATGGCCGGTGAGGCCGCGCTCGTGCGGGATGCGCACGCCGCCCAGCATCACGTGATCGCCGGGACCGAAGGCGTGCACGTCGAAGCCGGTTCCGTGGCGGATGTCGGAGAGCGCAAGCGCGTCGAGCGCCTGCGCGCGCGCGAAGTCCTCGGGCTGCGTGAGTTTGAGATTTCCGGCTTCGCCGGCGAAGGTCGCGACCGCGATCCCGGCCCATTCCATGAGTGCGGCGTCGTCGGAGAAATCCTCGCGTCCGCCGGCCACGGCACGGCGATGCGCTTCCAGAAGCGGCGCGAACGCGAACGCCTGCGGCGTCTGCACCGTGCGCAGCTCATTGCGGTCGAGGGTGGCGGTGACCCGGCCTGCGGCGTCCACGCGCTTGATCGTATCGGCGACGGGAAGGACCGGGATGGCGGCGCCGGTCGCAGAGGCGGCCGCGATCGCGCGGTCGACCAGGGCGGGCGAGGCGAGCGGGCGGGCTGCGTCGTGGATGAGCACGAATTCGCGGCGAGCGGGACGCCACGGCCTCGAGGCCGGCCAGCACCGAGCGTTGCCGGGTCGATCCGCCCTCGACCGGCGGCAGGCATTTGGGGAGTTCCGCGACCGCGGCCTGGAATTCGGCGGCGTGGTCCCTGTGGATAACCGGCTGCACCGCCTCGACCGCCCGATGGGCGGCGAAAAGCCGCAACGAGTGGCGCAGCACCGGCTCGCCGGAGAGCGCCCGGTACTGCTTGGGACGGCCGCCCATGCGTTCGCCGCTGCCGGCGGCGACCACAATGGCGAAGGTGCGGAATTCGGCGTCCATTTGCCCTCGCGCGGCCAGGAGGCCACGTTTGCCGATCTAGCCTAAAGAATCCCCGGCGTCCTGCAGCGGATGGACGGGCCTCTTGCAGTGCACCAATTATCTGACTAAGATATGAGCAAGTAAATGTATAGCCTAAATTATGGGCAGGTTGCGAGGATCGACGTGACCCACGGCTTTCGAGGACACGGCTCAGACGGCTTCACGGTCGGGCCGCACCGATTGCCGAACCGCGTCCTGCTCGCGCCCATGGCGAGCATCACCGATCTCCCGTTCCGCAAAGTGGCGGCGCGCTTCGGCGCCGGCCTCGTGGTCTCGGAAATGATTGCGAGCGAATGGCTCGCCGAAGGCGATGCGACGGCTGCGCTGCGTGCGGAGGGCGAGGGCGTCGGCCTGAACACGGTCCAGCTCGCGGGCTGCGAAGCGCGCTGGCTCGCGGAGGGCGCGCGCGTGGCCGAGGCCGCCGGCGCCGACATCATCGACATCAACATGGGTTGCCCGGCCAAGCACGTGACATCGGGTCAAGCCGGCGCCGCGCTGCTGCGCGACCTCGATCACGCGACCAAGCTGATCGAAGCGGCGATCGGCGCCGTGCGCGTTCCCGTCACGCTCAAGATGCGGCTCGGCTGGGACGAAAATTCGATCGTCGCACCGGAGCTCGCGCGCCGCGCGGAAGCCGCCGGCGTCGCCATGATCACGGTGCACGGCCGCACGCGTTGCCAGTTCTATCAGGGCCGCGCCGACTGGAGCGCGATCGCGCGCGTGAAAGCCGCGGTGAGCATTCCCGTCGTCGCCAATGGCGATCTGCAGAGCTACGATGACGCGCGCGCGATGCTCGATGCATCCGGCGCCGACGCGGTGATGGTCGGCCGCGCCGCCCGCGGCCGGCCCTGGTTCCCGGGACAGATCGCGAAATTCCTCGAGACCGGCGTGCGCCCGGCCGATCCTCCGGCGCAGGTTCAGCGCGACGTGCTCTTGGAGCTCCACGACGCGTGGCTTTCGCACTACGGCTCCACGCGCGGCATTCGGGAGGCGCGGAAGCACATCGGTTGGGCGCTCGAAGCCCTGGCCGTCTCGTGCGGACATTCCGTCGACTGGATCAAAGCTTGGCGCGGGCGCCTGGTCACCGAGACCGAGCCCGCGCTCGTAGCTCGCGGTATCCGCGAGGCCTTCGACGACGTCGAGTGGAAGGCAGCCGCATGATCACCGCCGACAGCCACCCGCGCCGAGTCCGAACGGCTTCGGCCTTGCCGACGCAGTGCTCAATGCCTTGCCGCATCCGGTCGTCATCGTCGGTCCGGACGGCAATATCGTCGATGCCAATGTCGCGGCGGAAACCTTTTTCGAAGTGGGCGCCCCGGTGTTGCGGCGACACCGGATCCACGAGTTCGTGCCGTTCGGCAGTCCCTTGCTCACGCTGCTCGATCAGGTGCGCCGCCGCGGCGCGGCGGTGAACGAGTACCGGGTGGATCTCGGCACGCCGCGCAACGGCGGCGAGCGCATCGTCGATATCCATGTCGCTCCCGTGCCGGAGCGGCCGGATCACGTGGTCCTGGTGCTGCAAGAGCGGACCATGGCCGACAAGATCGACCGGCAACTGACGCACCGGGGCGCCGCACGCTCGGTGACGGCGCTCGCGTCCATGCTTGCGCACGAGATCAAGAATCCGCTCTCCGGCATCCGCGGTGCGGCACAGCTGCTGGAACAGGCCGCCGCGGACGAGGATCGGGCGCTTACGCGGCTGATTTGCGAAGAAGCCGATCGCATCGTGGCGCTGGTCGACCGCATGGAAGTGTTTTCCGACGAGCGGCCGGTGGAGCGGGAGGCGGTCAATATCCACGCCGTGCTCGAGCACGTGAAGCGGCTCGCGGCTTCCGGCTTCGCGCGCCGCGTCCGCATCGTCGAGGAGTACGACCCGTCCTTGCCGCCGGTCTTCGCCAACCGCAACCAGCTCGTCCAAGTGTTTCTGAATCTTGTGAAAAACGCCGCCGAGGCGGTCGAGGGCATGGCCGACGGCGAGATCGCGCTCACGACCGCGTTCCGGCCCGGCGTCCGGCTCACGGTGCCGGGTTCCACGGCCCGCGTCAGCCTGCCGCTCGAATTCTGCGTGCGCGACAACGGCCCGGGCGTGCCCGAGGACCTGATACCGCACTTGTTCGATGCGTTCGTGACGACGAAGCCGACCGGCACCGGGCTGGGCCTGGCGCTCGTCGCCAAGATCGTCGGCGACCACGGCGGCATCGTCGAATGCGACAGCCAGCCGCGCCGCACCATCTTCCGCGTACTGATGCCCGTGTACGAGCCGGCCGGCACGCCGGCGCGGGCGGGGGAGGCCTAGCGCCATGCCCACGGGAAGCATCCTCATTGCCGACGACGACGCGGCGATCCGCACGGTGCTCAATCAGGCGCTGTCGCGGGCGGGCTACGAGGTCCGCTCCTGCGGCAATGCGGCGACGCTCTGGCGCTGGGTCAGCCAGGGCGACGGCGATCTGGTGATCACCGATGTGGTGCTGCCGGACGAGAACGCGTTCGATCTGCTGCCGCGCATCAAGAAGGCACGGCCGGAACTTCCGATCGTGGTCATGAGCGCCCAGAACACTTTCATGACCGCGATCCGCGCATCCGAACGCGGGGCTTACGAATATCTGCCGAAGCCGTTCGACCTGAAAGAGCTGATCGCGATCGTCGGCCGCGCGCTGTCCGAGCCGAAGCGGGCGGAGCCCGCGGCGCCGCGCGGCGAGGAGACCGAGAACGCGATCCCGCTCGTCGGCCGCTCGCCGGCCATGCAAGAGATCTATCGGGTGCTCGCGCGCCTGATTCAGACCGACCTCACGGTGATGATCTCGGGAGAATCCGGCACCGGCAAGGAACTCGTCGCGCGCGCGCTGCACGACTATGGCAAGCGGCGCAGCGGACCCTTCGTGGCCGTCAACATGGCGGCGATTCCGCGCGATCTCATCGAATCGGAATTGTTCGGGCACGAGAAGGGCGCCTTCACCGGGGCCAATGCGCGCAGCGCCGGCCGCTTCGAGCAGGCGGAGGGCGGCACGCTGTTCCTCGACGAGATCGGCGACATGCCGATGGAAGCGCAGACGCGGCTCCTGCGCGTGCTGCAGCAGGGCGAGTACACCACCGTCGGCGGCCGCACGGCGATCAAGACCGACGTGCGCATCATCGCGGCATCGAACAAGGACTTGCGCATTCTGATCCAGCAGGGATTGTTCCGCGAGGATCTGTTCTTCCGCCTCAATGTGGTGCCGCTCCGGTTGCCGCCGTTGCGCGAGCGTGCCGAAGATATTCCCGATCTGGTCAGGCACTTCTTCACGCTCGCCGAGCGGGAAGGACTGCCGCGCAAGCAGCTCGATGCGGCGGCGCTGGAGAGACTCAGGCGCTACCGCTGGCCCGGAAACATTCGCGAGCTGGAAAATCTCGTGCGGCGGCTGTCGGCGCTCTATCCGCAGGAAGTTATCGGTGCCGGCACCATCGATGCGGAACTCTTTCAGCCGGCGACGGAAGTCGCAGCCGATGAGCGGGCCGAGGAACTCGCTTGGCGCCGCGGTCGAGCGGCATCTGGCGCGCTACTTCGGGAATTTCGGCGACGGCATACCGCCGCCCGGCCTCTACCACCGTATTCTGCGCGAGGTGGAGACGCCGCTGGTCTCGGCGGCGTTGGCGGCGACCCGGGGCAACCAGATCAAGGCCGCGGAACTTCTGGGCGTGAACCGCAATACGCTGCGCAAGAAGATCCACGATCTCGACATCCAGGTCATCCGCACCGGCCGCTGAAGCTCCTGCCGAGCCGGGAAGCGTTGCAGGGGCACCGGTTGCCCCTGTCACATTTTTGCACCAGTGTTGTTCCAAGGCATCAGGGCTGACGGCGAGCCTTGAGACCACTGCATTCCGGCGGGGCGTATGAACGTCAATAAAGACAGCGATGAACGCGGCCAGGCTGCCGAATTCCCGAGGCCAAGGCTGGGCATGTCACGGTTTTTTGCGCCGATCGCGGTCGTGCTGGCGCTGGTCTCG
>CAVYZC010000010.1:0-41351 GCA_963772885.1 uncultured Alphaproteobacteria bacterium
TGCCGCATCTATTCCGGCACGCTTTCGTCGGGGCAGCAGTTGGTGAACTCGACGCGTGAGCGGAAAGAGCGTGTCGGCCGCATGCTGCTGATGCATGCCAACAACCGCGAGGACATCAAGGAGGCCTTCGCCGGCGATATCGTCGCGCTGGCGGGACTGAAGGAAGTCCGCACCGGCGACACGCTGTGCGATCCGCAAAAGCAGATCATCCTGGAAAAGATGGAATTCCCCGATCCGGTCATCGAGATCGCGGTCGAACCGAAGACCAAGGCCGACCAGGAGAAGCTCGGCGTTGCGTTGCACAAGCTGGCGACCGAGGATCCGTCCTTCCGGGTCTCGACCGATCCCGAGTTCGGCCAGACCATCCTCAAGGGCATGGGCGAGCTGCACCTCGACATCAAGATCGATATTTTGAAGCGCACCTACAAGATCGAGGCGAATATCGGTGCGCCGCAGGTCGCCTATCGCGAGACGATCACGCGCAAGGTCGAGGTCGATTATACGCACAAGAAGCAGACCGGCGGTTCGGGTCAGTTCGCGCGCGTCAAGATCGAGGTCGCGCCCAATGGCGCCGGCAAAGGCTACGAGTTCGAGAACGACGTCGTCGGCGGCACGGTGCCGAAGGAATTCGTCCCTGGCGTCGAGAAGGGCCTGGAGTCCGTGCTCGGCGCGGGCGTGCTCGCGGGCTTTCCGGTCGTCGATCTCAAGGTGACGCTGACCGACGGCGCGTACCACGACGTCGACTCGTCGGCGCTGGCGTTCGAGATCGCGTCGCGCGCGGCGTTGCGCGAGGCGCTGCAGAAGGCCGGACCGGTTCTTCTGGAGCCGATCATGAAGGTCGAGGCGGTGACGCCCGAGAACTGGATGGGCGACATCATCGGCGATCTCAATTCGCGACGCGGGCAGATCATCGGCACCGACACGCGCGGCAACGCGGCGGTGGTGAACGCGATGGTGCCGCTCGCCAACATGTTCGGCTACGTCAACACCCTGCGCTCGGCGACCCAGGGGCGCGCGACCTTTACCATGCAATTCGATCACTACGAGCAGGTGCCGCAGAACGTGGCGCAGGAGGTTCAGGCGAAATACGCCTGAGCCTTTTGTCTTTCAGCGAGCATTGAAAAAGAACCGGAACGGAGAGATCCCATGGCCAAAGTAAAATTCGAGCGAAAGAAGCCGCACTGCAACGTGGGGACGATCGGGCACGTCGATCATGGGAAGACGTCGCTGACGGCGGCGATCACCAAGGTTCTGGCCGAGACCGGGGGCGCGACCTACACGGCCTACGACCAGATCGACAAGGCGCCGGAAGAGAAGGCGCGCGGCATCACGATCTCGACGGCGCACGTGGAGTACGAGACGGCCAAGCGGCATTACGCGCACGTCGATTGCCCGGGGCACGCGGACTACGTGAAGAACATGATCACGGGCGCGGCGCAGATGGACCGGGCGATTCTGGTGGTGAGCGCGGCCGATGGGCCGATGCCGCAGACCCGCGAGCACATTCTGTTGGCCCGCCAGGTGGGCGTGCCGGCGATCGTGGTTTACCTCAACAAAGTGGACATGGTGGACGACCCGGAGCTGCTGGATCTGGTGGAACTCGAGGTTCGGGAACTACTGTCGAAGTACAACTTCCCCGGGGACAAGATCCCGATCATCCGGGGCTCGGCGCTGATGGCGCTGGAAGACAAGAAGCCTGAGCTCGGCAAGCAGTCGATTCTCAAGCTGATGGATGCGGTGGACGCCGCTATCCCGCAGCCGGAGCGGCCGAAGGACAAGCCGTTCCTGATGCCGATCGAGGACGTTTTTTCGATCTCGGGCCGCGGCACGGTGGTGACCGGGCGCATCGAGCGGGGCGTGATCAAGGTCGGCGAGGAGGTCGAGATCATCGGCATCAAGCCGACGACCAAGACCGTCGTTACCGGCGTCGAGATGTTCCGCAAGCTGCTGGACTCGGGCGAGGCCGGCGACAACGTGGGCTGCCTGTTGCGCGGCGTGGAGCGCGAGGGGGTCGAGCGCGGCCAGGTGCTGGCCAAGCCCGGCACCTGTACGCCGCACACCAAGTTCACGGCGGAGGCCTACATCCTGACCAAGGAGGAGGGCGGCAGACATACCCCGTTCTTCACCAATTACCGGCCGCAGTTCTACTTCCGGACCACGGACGTGACGGGGGTGTGCACGCTGCCGACCGGCACGGAGATGGTGATGCCGGGCGACAACGTGTCGATGGAGGTGCACCTGATCGTGCCGATCGCGATGGAGGAGAAGCTGCGCTTCGCCATCCGCGAGGGCGGCAAGACGGTGGGCGCCGGCGTCGTCGCCAAGATCATCGAATAAGTCCCGCGTAGCAGGAACATCCGGTTACCCGGGGGGAAGCAAAAATGAACGGCCAGAACATCCGCATCCGCCTCAAGGCGTTCGACCACCGCATCCTCGACGCGTCGACGAAGGAAATCGTCAACACGGCGAAGCGCACGGGCGCGCAGGTGCGGGGCCCGATCCCGCTGCCGACGCGGATCGAGAAGTTCACGGTCAACCGCTCGCCGCACATCGACAAGAAAAGCCGCGAGCAGTTCGAGATGCGCACCCACAAGCGCCTCTTGGACATCGTCGATCCGACGCCGCAAACGGTGGACGCGCTGATGAAGCTCGATCTGGCCGCCGGCGTCGACGTCGAGATCAAGCTCTAAGGTCGAAGGAAAAAGACAATGCGTTCCGGCGTGATTGCACAGAAGCTCGGCATGACCCGCGTCTTTACCGACGCGGGCGAGCACGTGCCCGTCACGGTGCTGCGGCTCGATCGCTGTCAGGTGGTCGGCCACCGCACGGCGGAGAAGAACGGCTATGTCGCGCTCCAGCTCGGCGCCGGCAAGCGCCGGCCGCAGAGCGTGAACCAGCCCATGCGCGGCCATTACGCGACCCTGAAGGTCGAGCCCAAGAAGAAGGTCGCCGAATTCCGCGTCGATGCCGATCATCTGATCCCGGTCGGCGCCGAGCTGACGGCGGACCATTTCGTCGCCGGACAGTTCGTCGACGTGACCGGCACCTCGATCGGCAAGGGTTTCGCCGGCGGCATGAAGCGCCATCATTTCGGCGGACTGCGCGCCTCGCACGGCGTGTCGGTTTCGCATCGCTCGATCGGCTCGACCGGCGGCCGCCAGGATCCGGGCAAGACCTTCAAGAACAAGAAGATGCCCGGTCACATGGGCGACGTCACGGTGACGACGCAGAATTTGAAGGTCATCCGTGCCGATGTGGAGCGCGGTCTCTTGCTGGTCGAAGGCGCGGTGCCGGGCGCCAAGGGCGGCTGGATCATGGTGCGCGACGCGGTGAAGCGCCCGCTGCCCAAGGAAGCGCCGAAGCCGGGTGCGTTCCGCATGCTGAGCGAGGAGCCGGCGCCGGAACCGAAGTCCGAGCCGAAGTCCGAGCCGAAGTCGGAGCCCAAGGCGGCGCCCAAAGCGGCGCCGAAGGCTGAAGCCGCGCCTGCGCCGAAAGTCGAGGCGAAGACCGAGAAGAAGCCCGAAGCGAAGGCCGCGCCGAAAGCCGATGCGAAGGCCAAGCCGAAGCCCAAGGGCGGGGGGAAGAAGTGATGGAACTCCCGGTCGTATCGCTCGACGGCAAGAAGGCTGGATCGGTCCAGCTTTCGGACGAGATCTTCGGCCTCGATCCGCGCGCGGATCTGCTGCACCGCATGGTCAATTGGCAGCTCAACAAGCGCCAGGCCGGCACGCATGACGTCAAGAACCGCGCCGAGATTTGGCGCACCGGCAAGAAGATGTACGCGCAAAAAGGAACCGGTCGCGCCCGGCATAATTCGGCGCGCGCGAACCTGTTCCGCGGCGGTGGCCGCTCGTTCGGCCCGACCCCGCGCAGCCACGCAACTGACCTCACCAAGCAAATGCGCCAGCTCGCGCTCAAGCACGCGCTCTCGTCGAAAGCCAAGAGCTCGGACCTCATCGTGATCGACGAGGCCAAGCTCGGCGAGGCGAAGACCAAGCAGCTGGCCGAGCGTTTCGGCAAGCTCGGCTTAACGAACGCGCTGATCATCGACGGCGCCGAGGTCGAGAAGAATTTTGGGCTGGCGGCGCGCAATCTTCCCGAGGTCGACGTACTGCCGGTCGCCGGCATCAACGTCTACGACATCCTGCGCCGCACCAAGCTGGTGCTGACCAAGGCCGCAGTCGACGCACTGGAGGCGCGCCTCAAATGACCGCCGAACAGCGCCACTACGACGTCATCATCGCACCGCTCATCACCGAGAAGGCGACGGCCGCCTCGGAGAAGAACCAGGTCGTGTTCGAGGTGGCCAAGAGCGCCACCAAGCCGCAGATCAAGGAAGCGGTCGAGAAACTGTTCGACGTGAAGGTGAAGCGCGTCAATACGTTGAATACGAAGAGAAAAACGAGGGTGTTCAAGGGCCGTCGCGGCGTCGTGGGCAATTTCAAGAAGGCCATCGTGACGCTCGAGGAAGGCCACTCGATCGACGTCACGACCGGGCTATGAGCGGAGATCGATGATGGCGCTGAAGACCTACAAACCAGCGACGCCCGGCCTCCGGCAACTCGTGCTCGTGGACCGCGAAGGCGTGTGGAAGGGCAAGCCCGGTCAAGGCGCTGACCGTCGGCAAGATCGGAACCGGCGCGCGCAATAATCTCGGCCGCGTCACGGTCCGTTTCCGCGGCGGCGGTCATAAGCGCGCGCTCCGGCTCGTCGATTTCAAGCGTCTGAAGCGCGACGTGCCGGCCATTGTCGAGCGCCTCGAATATGATCCGAACCGCACCGCGTTCCTGGCGCTGATCAAATATTCCGACGGGGAGCAGAGCTACATCCTCGCGCCGCAGCGCTTGGCGCCGGGCGACAGCGTGGTCGCGGGCGAAAGCGTGGACGTGAAACCCGGCAACGCGATGCCGCTCGAAAATATTCCGGTCGGTACGATCGTCCATAATGTCGAGATGAAGATCGGCAAGGGCGGCCAGCTCGCGCGCTCGGCCGGCACCTATGTGCAGATCGTCGGCCGCGACCAGGGCTACTGCATCCTGCGGCTCAAATCGGGCGAGCAGCGCTTGGTACACGGCCGTTGCTTTGCCACCGTCGGCGCGGTGTCGAACCCCGATCACATGAATATCTCGATCGGCAAGGCGGGCCGCAATCGCTGGAAGGGGTGGATGCCGCATAACCGCGGCGTCTCGATGAACCCGGTCGATCACCCGCACGGCGGCGGCGAAGGCCGCACTTCGGGCGGCCGCCATCCGGTCACACCTTGGGGCTTCCCGACCAAGGGAAAGAAGACGCGCAAGAACAAGCGCACCCAGCGCTTCATCGTTTCGCGCCGTCACGCCAGAAAGAAGGTGGAGTAATGGCCCGCTCGGTCTGGAAAGGCCCGTTCGTGGACGGGCACCTGTTGAAGAAGGCGGAGACCGCCAAGTCGTCCGGCCGCTCCGAGATGATCAAGATCTGGAGCCGGCGCTCGACGATATTGCCGCAGTTCGTCGGTCTGACGTTCGGCGTCTATAACGGCCGCAAGCACATCGCCGTGTACGTGACCGAGGACATGGTCGGCCACAAGTTCGGCGAGTTCTCGCCGACCAGGACCTTTCAGAGTCATTCGTCGGACCGCAAAGCCAAGCTTACGACCGGCGCACCCGGCGCGGCGCGAGCGGCACCGGGCGCTCCGGCCGAGGCTTCGGCAGCGACTCCTGCAAAGGGTTGATGAGAAACAGTCATGGGCAAGCAAGCACGAGCGCGCGTTCTGAAGGATACCGAGGCCAAGTCGGTGTTGCGCATGCTGCGCGTTTCGCCGCGCAAGCTCGGCCTCGTCGCGGGCTTGATCCGCGGCAAGAAGGTTTCAGCCGCGCTTGCCGACCTGCAATTTTCGCAGAAGCGGATCTCCAAGGACGTGAAGAAGTGCCTGGAATCGGCGATCGCGAACGCGGAGAACAACCACGATCTGGACGTCGACGATCTCGTGGTCGCCGAAGCCTTCGTGGGCAAGGCACTCGTCATCAAGCGTTTCGTTGCGCGCGCCCGCGGCCGCGGAGCGCCGATCAAGAAACCGTTTTCAAACCTCACGATCATCGTGCGTGAGGTCGAGGGGAAAGCCTGATGGGTCAGAAGGTCAATCCGATCGGCTTGCGGCTCGGCATCAATCGCACCTGGGACTCGCGCTGGTACGCGGGCAAGGGCGAGTACGGCAAGCTGTTGCACGAGGACATCAAGATCCGCGAGATGCTGTTCAAGCAGCTGAAGCAGGCCGCGGTGGCCAAGGTCGTGATCGAGCGGCCGCACAAGAAGTGCCGCGTCACCATCCATTCGGCGCGGCCGGGCGTGGTCATCGGCAAGAAGGGCGCCGATATCGACAAGCTCAGGAAGCAGGTCGCCGGCATGACTCCGTCGGAGGTCATCATCAACATCGTCGAGATCCGCAAGCCCGAGCTCGACGCGCATCTGGTCGCCGAATTCGATCGCCCAGCAGCTCGAGCGCCGCGTCGCATTTCGCCGCGCCATGAAGCGCGCCGTGCAGTCGGCGATGCGGCTTGGCGCCGAAGGCATCCGCATCAATTGCTCGGGCCGGCTCGGCGGCGCGGAGATCGCGCGCATGGAGTGGTACCGCGAAGGACGGGTGCCGCTGCATACGTTGCGCGCCGACGTCGATTACGGCACCGCCACCGCTTTCACCACCTACGGCACCTGCGGGGTCAAGGTCTGGATCTTCAAGGGCGAGATCCTCGAGCACGACCCGATGGCGCAGGACAAGCGGCAGGCCGAGAGCGAAACCGGCGGCGGCCGTCCGCGCCGCGACGCGGCATAAAGAGTCAGGATCATGCTTCAGCCGACCCGCACCAAGTTCCGCAAGGCGTTCAAGGGCCGCATTCGCGGTCGCGCGACGAGCGGCACCGAGCTCGCTTTCGGCCAGTACGGCCTGAAGGCGCTCGAGCCGAACCGGATCACCGCGCGCGAGATCGAGGCCGCCCGGCGCGCCATGACGCATCACATGAAGCGCGCGGGCCGGGTGTGGATCAACGTATTCCCGGATCTGCCGATCTCGAAGAAGCCGACCGAAGTGCGCATGGGCAAGGGCAAGGGAACGCCCGAGTTCTGGGCCTGCCGGGTGAAACCCGGCCGGGTTCTGTTCGAGGTCGATGGCATCGACGAAGTCACCGCGCGCGAGGCCATGCGGCTGGCCGCGATGAAACTCTCGATCAAGACGCGCTTCATCGCGCGCATTGCGTGAGGGGAAGATCATGAAGGCGGCCGACGTGCGGCAGATGACCCCGGATCAGCTCGAGGACAAACTCGGCGAGCTGAAGAAGGAGCAGTTCAACCTGCGCTTCCAGCGGTCCACGGGGCAGCTCGAGAACACGTCGCGCGTGCGCGTCGTGCGCCGCGACATCGCCCGCATCGAGACCATCGCGGCCCAGAAGCGCGCGGGTGCGCCGATGCCGACGAAGAAGGCGGAAGAACCGAAGGCCAAGGCGAAGAAGCCCGCAAAGGGAAAGAAGTAGGAGAACGGAATGCCGAAGCGCGTGCTGCAAGGCGTGGTCGTCAGCGACAAGGCGGACAAGACCGTCGTGGTCCGCGTCGAGCGCCGCTTCACTCATCCGCTGCTCAAGAAGACCGTGCGGCAGACCAAGAAGTATCACGCGCACGACGAGAAGAACGCCTGCAAGGTCGGCGACCAGGTGCGGATCGAGGAGCATCGGCCGATCTCGAAGCTGAAGCGGTGGATCGTGCTGGAAGACGCCAAGCAGGCGAAGTGAAGATTGGGATTTGGTTCGATAGCGCCGGAAAGAGTGAAGGCTAAGTCATGATTCAGATGCAAACCAACCTGGACGTCGCGGACAATTCCGGCGCGCGCCGCGTCATGTGCATCAAGGTGCTCGGCGGCTCGAAGCGCAAGTACGCGACCGTCGGCGACGTGATCGTCGTCTCGGTCAAGGAAGCGATCCCGCGCGGCCGCGTGAAGAAGGGCGAGGTGCTTGAAGGCCGTGGTCGTGCGCATCCGCAAGGATATCCGCCGCGCGGACGGCTCGGTCATCCGGTTCGACCGCAACGCCGCGGTGCTGATGACCCCGCAGATGGAGCCGGTCGGCACGCGCATCTTCGGCCCGGTGCCGCGCGAGCTGAGGGCCAAGAACCACATGAAGATCATTTCTTTGGCGCCCGAGGTGCTGTGATGGCGGCAAAAATCCGCAAGGGCGACAAGGTCATCGTGCTCACCGGCCGCGACAAGGGCCGGGGCGGCGAGGTGATCGAGGTCAGGCCGTCGGAGAACCGGGCGCTCGTGCGCGGCGTCAACATGGTGCGCCGGCATCAGCGCCAGACCGCGGCGCAGCAGGGCGGCATCGTCTCCAAGGAGGCGCCGGTCCACCTGTCGAATCTGGCGATTGCCGATCCGAAGGACGGCAAGCCCACGCGCATCGGCTTCAAGATTCTCAAGGACGGCCGCAAGGTGCGCATCGCGCGGCGTTCGGGGGAGGCGATCGATGGCTGAGAAGAGCACTTACATTCCGCGCATGAAGGCTTTGTTCGAGGAACAGATCCGGCCCAAGCTGATGCAGGAACTGGGCTACTCGAACCCGTATGCCGTGCCTGCGCTCGACAAGGTCGTGCTCAACATGGGCATCGGCGAAGCCGTCGCGGATTTCGAAGAAGGCCACGGCCGCAGCCAACGATCTCACCCGGATCGCCGGGCAGAAGGCCGTGGTGACCAAGGCGCGCAAGGCGATCGCGAACTTCAAGATCCGCGAGGGCCAGGCGATCGGCGCCAAGGTCACGCTGCGCAAGGCGCGCATGTACGATTTCATCGACCGTTTCGTGAACGTGGCGCTGCCGCGCGTGCGCGACTTCCGGGGCCTGAGCCCAAAGAGCTTCGACGGCCGCGGGAATCTCACGATCGGGATCAAGGAACACATCATTTTCCCCGAGATCGACTTCGACAAGGCCGAAGAGGTCTGGGGCATGGACATCGTGATCTGCACGACTGCGAAGAACGACGAGGAGGCGCGAGCGTTGCTCGCTGCTTTTAATTTTCCCTTCCGGCAGTGAGGGTTCGCCCTCAAACGCGGATATCCAGGAGTTCGAGATGGCAAAGACGAGTTCGATCGAGAAGAACGAGCGGCGGCGCAGGCTGGTCAAGAAGTATTCGGTCAAGCGCGCGAAGCTCAAGGCGATCGTCTACGACAAGAAGCTTCCGATCGAGGACCGCTTCGCGGCGGGGCTGAAGCTCGCGCAATTGCCGCGCAATTCCGCGCCGAGCCGCATCCGCAACCGCTGCGAGATCACCGGGCGGCCGCGCGGCTATTACCGCAAGCTGAAAATCTCCCGCATCGCGCTCCGTGAGCTGGGCTCCAAGGGCCTGGTTCCCGGACTCGTGAAGTCGAGCTGGTGAGGAGGCGCCGATGACGATGATCGATCCGCTCGGCGACATGATCACCCGCATCCGCAATGCGCAGATGCGGAGCAAGGATCGCGTCTCCACGCCGGGCTCGCGTTTTCGCGCCCGCGTGCTCGATGTCCTGAAGAACGAGGGCTATATCCGCGGCTATTCGACCACCGAACACAAGAACGGCCGCACCGAGTTCGACATCGAGCTCAAGTATTTCGACGGTACGCCGGTGATCCGCGAGATCGCGCGCGTATCGAAGCCGGGCCGGCGGGTCTATGTGTCGGTGAGCTCCTTGCCGAATATCCAAAACGGCCTCGGCGTCGCCATCTTGTCGACGCCCAAGGGGGTCATGGCCGATCACGAAGCCCGCGAGCAGAACGTGGGCGGCGAAATCCTCTGTACGGTGTTCTGATGTCGAAGATCGGAAAGAAGCCCATCGCCATCCCCGCCGGCGTCACCGCCGCGGTCGACGGCCAGAAGATCAGGGTCAAGGGACCCAAGGGCGAGCTTTCGCTCGTGATCGCCGATGAGGTCGCCGCCAAGATCGAGAACAACGCGATCTCGTTCTCGCCGCGCGGCGAGACCAAGCGCCATCGGGCGGCCTGGGGCACGTCGCGGGCGAACGTGAACAATATCGTCGCCGGCGTCACCAAGGGCTACGAGCGGCGGCTGGAGATCACCGGCGTCGGCTATCGCGCGGCAGTGGCGGGCAAGAACCTGCAGCTGGCGCTCGGCTACAGCCACGAAGTGAATTTCGCGATCCCGGAAGGCATCGCGATCGCGACGCCGAAGCCGACCGAGATCGTGGTGACCGGCATCGACAAGCAGAAGGTCGGTCAGGTGGCCGCCGAAATCCGCGAGTTCCGTTCGCCGGAGCCCTACAAGGGCAAGGGCATCAAGTTTGCCGGCGAGTACATCTTCCGCAAGGAAGGCAAGAAGAAGTGACGGGGAACAGGCATGGCTAGGATTACCGATCGGACCATGCATCGCACGGCGCGGGTGCGCCGCGCGTTGAAGCGTGTCGGCGGCGGACGGCCGCGGCTGTCCGTTTTCCGTTCCTCGAAGCATATCTACGCCCAGGTCATCGACGATGCCGCCGGCGCGACCGTGGTTTCGGCCTCGAGCCGCGAGAAGGATCTGCGCGGCAGCCTGAAGACCGGCGCCGACATCGCGGCGGCCAAGGAAGTCGGCAAGCGCGTGGCGGAGCGCGCCAAGGCCAAGGGCGTCAAGAAGGTGGTGTTCGACCGCGGCGGCTATTTGTTCCACGGGCGCGTCAAAGCGCTCGCGGAAGCCGCGCGCGAGGGCGGACTCGAGTTCTGATAGGGAAGGTCGGAGATCAAATGGCACGCGCCCCGCAACGTCCGAGTGGTGACCGCGCTCCGCAGCGTCCGGGCGGCGATCGCTCCCAGCGGCAAGGCGGCCGCGACCGGCGGGATCGCTCGCGCGATCACGGCGACCGCGACGGCTCGATCGTCGACAAGCTGGTGCACATCAACCGCGTGGCCAAGGTGGTCAAGGGCGGCCGGCGCTTCAGCTTCGCGGCGCTCGTCGTCGTGGGCGATCAGAAGGGCCGGGTAGGCTTCGGTCACGGCAAGGCGCGTGAGGTGCCCGAGGCGATCCGCAAGGCGACCGAGTTCGCCAAACGCAGCATGGTGCGCGTGGCGCTGCGCGACGGCCGTACGCTGCATCACGACGTCATCGGCCATCATGGTGCCGGGCGGGTGATCCTGCGCAAGGCGCCGCCGGGAACCGGCATCATCGCCGGCGGCCCGATGCGCGCCGTGTTTGAGACGCTCGGCATGCAGGACGTGGTGGCCAAGTCGATGGGATCTTCCAACCCTTACAACATGGTGCGCGCGACCTTCGATGCGTTGAAGCACCAGGACAGCCCGCGCTCGGTCGCGGCGCGGCGCGGCCTCAAGGTATCGGTGCTGCAGTCGCGGCGCCGCGAGGTCGACACCGAAACGTCGGAATAAGGAATTCGGGAGCCGGACATGGCCGCAAGCAAGAAAACGATCACGGTGGAGCAGATCGGAAGCCCGCTCCGCCGTCCGCCCAATCAGAGAGCGACCCTCATCGGGCTCGGCCTGAACAAGAGCCGCCGGCGCCGGACGCTCCCGGATACGCCGCAGGTGCGCGGCATGATTGCCACGGTGCAGCACCTCGTGCGCATCGTGGAAGGCAAGTGAGGAAGCGATGAAGCTCAATCAACTTTCCGGCCCGCCCGGTTCGCGGCAGCCGCGCATGCGGGTCGGCCGCGGCATCGGCTCGGGCAAGGGCAAGACCGCCGGCCGCGGCATCAAGGGCCAGAAGTCGCGCACCGGCGTCGCCATCAACGGCTTCGAAGGCGGCCAGATGCCGCTGCATCGCCGCCTGCCCAAGCGCGGCTTCAACAACATCTTCTCCACGCGGCTGAACGAGGTGAACCTCGGCCGGGTGCAAGAGGCGCTCGACGCGGGTGCGCTCAAGGCAGCGGAGCCCATTACGGCCGAGCTGCTGGTCAAGGCGGGCGTGCTGCGCCGGAAGAAGGAGGGGGTGCGTCTGCTGGGCGGCGGGGAACTCAAGACCAAGGCTTCGTTCGTCGTCCACGGGGCGTCGAAGTCGGCGATTGCCGCGGTCGAGAAGCTCGGCGGCAAGGTCGAGGTGCTCTATGTCCGGCCGGAGCCCAAGCCGGAGGGCAAGAAGGAAGAGAAGAAGCCGGAAAAGAAGGCGGATAAAAAGGAAGAGGGCAAAAAGCCCGAACAGAAGAAGCCGGAGGACAAGAAGGCGGAAGACAAGAAGCCTGCGGCAAAGAAGCCCACGGGCGAAGCGGACGCATAGTCCCTATATGAAGCGCGGGTACGGGCGGGCTGCAACGGAGCGCTAGATGGTCTCGGCGGCAGAACAACTTGCAGCGAACTTGAACTTTGGCGCATTGGCCAAAGCCGAAGATCTGAAGAAGCGGATCTATTTCACGCTTGCCGCGCTCGTGGTCTACCGGCTCGGTACCTATATCCCGATGCCCGGCATCAATCCGGACACCTTCGCCGAGGCCTTCAATCAGGCGCGCCAGGGCATCCTCGGCCTGTTCAACATGTTTTCGGGCGGTGCGGTCGAGCGCATGGCGATCTTCGCGCTCAACATCATGCCCTATATTTCGGCATCGATCATCCTGCAGCTGCTCACCAGCGTCTCGAAGCAACTCGAGGCGCTGAAGAAAGAGGGCGAGGCGGGGCGCAAGATCATCAACCAGTACACGCGCTACCTCACGTGCGTTCTGGCGGCGGCGCAAGCCTATGGCATCGCCATCGGCCTCGAGGGCGCCGGCAACATCGTCGCCGATCCCGGCTGGTTTTTCCGCATCTCGACCGTGATCACGCTCACCGGCGGGACCATGTTCCTGATGTGGCTCGGCGAGCAGATCACCTCGCGCGGCATCGGCAACGGCATCTCGCTGATCATTTTCGCCGGTATCGTCGCCGAAGTACCGGGCGCGATCGCCGGCATGCTCGAGCTCGGCCGGCAGGGGGCGATGTCGACCGGAGTGATCATTTCCGTGGCAGTGATGGCGGTGAGCGTCATCGCCTTCATCGTGTTCATGGAGCGGGCGCAGCGGCGGCTGCTGATTCAGTATCCGAAGCGGCAGGTCGGCAACCAGATGTTCGAGGGTCAATCCTCGCATCTTCCGCTCAAGCTCAATTCTTCGGGCGTGATTCCGCCGATCTTCGCATCGTCGCTCCTGCTGGTGCCGACCACGGTCGCGCAATTCAGCGCCGGGAGCGGACCTGACTGGCTAACAGCGATCACCACCTATCTCGGCCATGGCCGGCCGGCCTACATGTTCCTGTACGTGGGGCTGATCGTGTTCTTCGCGTTCTTCTACACGGCGATCGTGTTCAATCCGATCGAGACCGCCGACAATCTGAAGAAGCACGGCGGATTCATCCCCGGCATCCGGCCGGGCGAGCGTACGGCCGAATATATCGACTACGTGCTGACCCGCATCACCGTGGTGGGCGCCGGCTATCTCGCGATCGTATGTCTGTTGCCGGAGCTGCTCGTATCGTATGCGGCGGTGCCGTTCTATTTCGGCGGCACCTCGCTGCTCATCGTGGTCACGGTGACCATGGATACGGTGGCGCAGATACAAGGCTATCTGCTCGCGCATCAATACGAAGGCCTGATCAAGAAATCGCGGCTGCGGGGCAGCCGCCGATGAGGCTCGTGCTCTTGGGACCGCCGGGTGCGGGCAAGGGCACTCAGGCGGAGCGGCTCGGTGCGCGCTTCGGCATTGCCCGGCTCTCGACCGGCGACATGCTCCGCGCGGCGGTCGCGGCGGGAACGCCGATCGGCCTGCGCGCCAAGGACATCATGGCGCGCGGCGAGCTGGTGCCCGATGAAGTCGTCGTCGGCATCATCGCCGACCGCATCACCGAGCCGGACGCGGCCAAGGGATTCGTGCTCGACGGATTTCCGCGCACGGTGGCGCAGGCCGAGGCGCTGCAACGGCTCCTGACGAAGCGCGGCCTCAAGCTCGACGCGGTGATCGAGCTTGCGGTCGATGAAGGAATTCTGGCCCGGCGGATCGAGAGCCGGATCGCCGAAACGCGCGCCCGCGGCGAGATGCTGCGCGCGGACGACGACCCGGAGATCCTGAAGTCGCGGGTCGCGGCCTATCGGGCGCAGACCGCGCCGCTCTCGGACCATTACCGGCGCAAGGGCATGCTCAGGACCGTGGACGGCATGCAGGCGATCGATACGGTCGCGGCGGCAATCGAGCGAGAGCTGCTCGGCAAGCAACGGGCCGGGACTGTTCGCAAGGCACGGAAAACGCGGAGGAAATCGGTGCGGCGAGCCCGCGCCGGGACCCGGGCGGGGGCCAAGCGGAAGAAGGTCAAAGCCCGCCCAAAGACCCGCAAATCCAGACGCCGCAGAGGTTGACGGATCGTGACCCATTGCCTAAATAACCCTCATCCAGTCGGTGTTTGGCGCGATGCCGGGCCTTCCAGGGAAGGGCGGGCGTCGGCGTCACTTTGCACGTTCCGAGGCCCCCTGCGGCGAGCAAGACAGTGTGAGGCGCGCGAGCGCTTGAGAACGTAGCGCGGGCCGGCCGGTCCGTTTGGAGAAGAGATCGTGGCACGAATTGCAGGCGTGAATATCCCCACGAACAAGCGCGTAGTCGTGGCGCTGCAATATATCCACGGCATCGGCGAGCACCGGGCCAAAGAGATCGTGAAGAAGATCAACATTCCGGAGGCGCGGCGCGTCAATCAGCTCACCGACCACGAAGTGCTGCAGATCCGCGAGACGATCGACAAGGATTTTCTCGTCGAAGGCGATCTGCGCCGCGAGGTGCAGCTCAATATCAAGCGGCTGATGGATCTCGGCTGCTATCGCGGGCTCAGGCACCGCAAGAATCTCCCGGTGCGCGGCCAACGCACCCATACCAATGCGCGCACGCGCAAGGGCAAGTCGCGGCCGGTCGCGTCCCGCAAGCCCGCTCCCGCGCCGGCGTAAGGCGCGTACTCGACAGGCAGGCCGTCAAGCGAACACAGGACGATCAGAATCAATGAGCAAGGAAGCACCCGCACAAGCACCGGCAGCCGGCCAACAGCCCGGCCGCGTACGCCGGCGTGAGCGCAAGAACATTTCCTCGGGCGTCGCGCACGTGAACGCGAGCTTCAACAACACGATGATCACGATCACCGACGTGCAGGGCAACACCATTGCCTGGTCGTCGTCCGGATCGCTGGGCTTCAAGGGCTCGCGCAAGTCCACGCCCTATGCCGCGCAGGTCGCGGCCGAGGATGCGGCCAAGAAGGCGCAGGAGCACGGCATGCGCACGCTGGAGGTCGAGGTGGCGGGGCCGGGTTCCGGCCGCGAGTTGGCGTTGCGCGCGTTGCAAGCTGCGGGCTTCACCATCACCTCGATCCGCGACGTGACACCAATTCCGCACAATGGTTGCCGGCCGCGCAAGCGGCGGCGCGTCTGATCTCTAGAGTAAAGTCGAATTTTCCTTCCGCCGCAGGCGGAGACGCGAGGCCGATCGTGCCCGCGCCGATATCGCGAAGGGTGAACTCGTGAACACCAACGTCAATCCGAAAAACTGGCAAGAGCTGATCAAGCCGGAGAAGCTGCAGGTGCAAGCCGGCACGGACTCCAAGCGCGTCGCGATCGTGGTCGCGGAGCCGCTGGAGCGCGGTTTCGGGCTAACGCTCGGCAACTCGCTGAGAAGGATTCTGCTCTCCTCGCTGCAGGGTGCGGCCATCACCTCGGTGCATATCGACAGCGTCTTGCACGAGTTTTCCTCGATCGCCGGCGTGCGCGAGGACGTGACCGACATCGTGCTCAACATCAAGGACATCGCCATCAAGATGCACGGCGAGGGGCCGAAGCGCATGGTGGTGAAGAAGCAGGGGCCGGGGACCGTCACCGCCGGCGACATCCAGACGGTCGGGGACGTTGTGGTGCTCAATCCGGATCTGGTGATCTGCACGCTGGACGAGGGCGCCGAGATCCGCATGGAGTTCACCGTCAATACCGGCAAGGGCTACGTGCCGGCCGACCGCAACCGCTCCGAGGACTCGCCGATCGGGCTGATCCCGGTCGACAGCCTCTATTCGCCGGTGCGCAAGGTTTCCTACCGCGTCGAGAACACCCGCGAGGGCCAGATTCTCGATTACGACAAGCTCACGCTGTCGATCGAGACCAACGGCGCGGTGTCGCCGGAGGATTCGCTCGCCTTCGCGGCGCGCATCCTGCAGGACCAGCTCAACATCTTCGTCAATTTCGAAGAGCCGCGGCGCGAGATCGAAGCGCCGGCGATCCAGGAACTGCCGTTCAATCCGGCACTGCTCAAGAAGGTGGACGAGCTCGAGCTTTCCGTGCGCTCGGCCAACTGCCTGAAGAACGACAACATCGTCTATATCGGCGACCTGATCCAGAAGACCGAGGCCGAGATGCTGCGCACGCCGAATTTCGGGCGCAAGTCGCTGAACGAGATCAAGGAAGTGCTCGCCTCCATGGGCCTGCATCTCGGCATGGAAGTCACCGGCTGGCCGCCGGAGAATATCGACGAGCTGGCCAAGCGCTTCGAAGACCATTACTGAGGCGCGCGCCGCGCAGGGGAATGTCATGCGTCACGCCAAGGCCCATCGCAAGCTCAACCGCACTGCGAAGCACCGCAAGGCTATGTTCGCCAACATGGCGGCGAGCCTGATCGTGCACGAGCAGATCGAAACGACGCTGCCGAAGGCCAAGGAGCTGCGGCCGATCGTGGAAAAGCTGATTTCGCTCGGCAAGCGGGGCGGCCTGCATGCGCGCCGCCGCGCGATCGCCGAGATGAAGGACTTGCCGGCGGTGAAGAAGCTGTTCGACGTGATCGGCCCGCGCTACAAGGGCCGCAACGGCGGCTATGCCCGCATCGTCAAGGCCGGCTTTCGCCATGGCGACAACGCGGCGATCGCGGTGATCGAGCTGGTCGATCGCGATGTCGAGGCCAGGGGCAAGGAAGACCGCGCCCGGCACGAGGCCGCGAAGGCGGCACAGCCGGCCGAACAGACTGCGGCCTGACGCGGCTTCGCGTTTCGACCCTCCACAATCCGGAAAAAGGAACGCCCCGGCCGGGACAGGCCGGGGCGCAGGGCGGCACACCCGCGAAATACGCTACGCCACGGGAGGGCCAAGTGGGGTCGGAATTCGCTGGGCCGCGCATGGCGGCGTCGGCGAATGCCCGGCAGTGACGAAACAACCCTAGACCGCCAACGTGTCGGCCCAATGTAGGTTTGATGACTGTGGATAGCTTCGCCGAGGCGGCCGCGGCCGCCTATTTCTTGCGCCGCCGGGTCTCGCGGATCGCGTCATAGAGGTTCACCGGCGCGAAATCGTCGGTGATCAGCACGCCCTTCGAGACATCGAGGTTGTCCTGCCGCGCCAGCAATAGCTGCGGCAGCGCGAAGCGGAATCCGTAACGCTCCTGCATCTTGGCGGCCCGCTCCGCGAGCGCCTCGCGGCTCGGCGCGGGCTTGGGCGTGACCACGACCGCGACCTCGCCCTCGCCGGAGGGATAGAGATGGACGGTCGGGAACACCGCGCGCAGCGTCACGATCGCGCTCAGGTGCAAGAGCGTGCCCTCGTGGATGTTGAAGATCGCGGCGCCGCCGGGCGTCAGCCGCTGTTTCACCAGTTCGTAGAACTGCCGGGTCAGCAGGTGGAACGGGATATAGCCGCCGTGAAAGGCATCGACCACGATCAGGTCGTAGTTTTGCTTGTTGCGGTTGAGGAAGACGCGGCCGTCGCCGTCGAGATAGCGGATGCGGGCGCTCTCCTTGATCCCGAAGTACTTTTTCGCGGTGGCGGTGACGCCGGGGTCGATCTCCACGATGTCGATCGCGGTCTCGGGCATGTAGCGGCCGAGATAGGTCGAGATCGTGCCGCCGCCGAGCCCGATCATCAGGAACTTCTTCGGCTCCTCGGGATAGACGATCGCGGTGGTCATGGCCTGCGCGACCTTCAGCGGCAGGTCGTCGGGATCGCGCAGATTGGTCTGCGACTGGGTGACGTCCCAGCCCTTCAGCGAAAACGACATGGAGAGAATATTGCCCTGCTTGGTGACGAAGATGTCGTTGTACTCGGTCTCGACATGGGCGATGCGGCCGTCGCGACGAGCGAGCAAGGCGGCGCGCGCCGCGTCGTCGAGCAGGTCCTCGGCGTGCGAGGGCAGGGGCGCAAGGCCCGCGATGAAGCAGCGCCGCGATCAGGACGCTCGCGGCCGTCGCGCCGGTTCCGGTCGGACACGATCAGCAACAGGCCCGCAAGCACGCCGGCGGCGCCGAGCGAGATCGTGATCGCGCGCGTGCCGATCAGCGGAATCAGCCAGAAGGTCGTTCCCAGCGTGCCGACGATGCTGCCGAAGGTCGAGATGCCGTAGACCATGCCCGACACCGTCCCCGAGCCGTGGGTCGCGCGCAACAAGAGCCGGATGGCGAACGGCGAGTACATGCCGAGGAACGTCACCGGGAAGAACATGATGGCGAACGAGGATGCGAGGCTGCCGGTGCGGATGTCGTCGAAGCTGGCGAGCAGGGATTCAAGCACCGCCTCGGAGAACAGCGGCAGGAACAGGAGATACACCGAGCCGATCAGCACGGTGACGCCCAGCACCGCGGCGCGCGGCCGCCGGTCGGCGAGCCAGCCGCCGACGAAATAGCCGATGCACAGCGCCGCGAGCACGGTCGAGATCAGCGCGGCCCAGGTATAGATGCCGCTGCCGAAATACGGGTTGAGATAGCGCGAGCCGAGCATCTCGAAGCCCATCACGATCGCGCCGACGACGAAGGCGACGGCATAGATGATGAGCGTGAACGCGGCGGAAGCACCGCCGCCGAGGTCGGTTTGCGCCGGCGGCGATTCGAGGGGAACTCGATGCAAGGGACTGCCTCGTTGGCGGTTTGGCCCGGACTGGAACCCGCACGCTGCCGGGCGCAGCGACCTCTATCAAGAGGTTTCGGTGCGCGGAAGGCCGAAGTTCGCCGCCGGGCATTGCGGCGGGCGGCTCAAGCCTGACAAGATGTCGCGCGAACAGGGGGGTCCCATGCAAACTCGCACCATGCTTCCAGTGGCGTTGTTGCTTGCCGGCTTCTGTGGCGGATTCGCCACGATGACCAAGGGCACGAACCAGGAGGTCGTCTTCTCCTTCCGCCAGGCGGGGACGACCTGCACGGTGAACCGCGACGGGGCGTTGCTCGGACGCGTCTCCGGCGCGCGGAGCAAGCTCGCATTGAAGAAGGGCGCGTCGCCGATCGAACTCGAATGTTCCGGCAGGGGCCGGCGCCTGAGCGCCAAGGTGCATCCTGCCATATCCAAGGACACCATGGCCGGTGCCGTGATCTCGCTCTCGCTGGCGGCGATCGACATGATGTCCGGCGCGGCCTGGGTGTTGCCCGACAAGATCGTCGTCGATCTCGCCGCGCGCAAAGTGACCGTGCCGGAGGGTTGGCGCGTCGAATGAAGCGGGGCGCGTTCCGGGGCTAGCACGGGCGTCGACAAGAGCGCCGCGCTGTCCTTTATAGTAGGCTCGGTCCCATGAGCCCCCGCACCAAACGCGACTCCAACCTGTTCCAGGCCGCCGGCCTCGACGCCGGCGGCGCCGCGGCCGCTCGCCGACAAGCTGCGGCCGATGAAGCTCGCCGAGATCGTCGGGCAGGATCATCTCCTGGGCCCCGACGGCGCGATCACGCGCATGCTCTCGACCCGCTCGCTCGGCTCGCTGATCTTTTGGGGGCCGCCGGGTACCGGCAAGACCACGGTGGCGCGGCTGCTTGGCCGAGGAGACGGATCTGCATTTCGAGCAGCTCTCGGCGGTGTTCTCCGGGGTCGCCGACCTCAAGAAGGCGTTCGACGCGGCGCGCGAGCGGCGCCAGATCGGGCAGGGGACGCTCTTGTTCGTCGACGAGATCCACCGCTTCAACCGCGCGCAGCAGGACAGTTTCCTGCCGGTGATGGAGGACGGCACCGTCACGCTGGTGGGGGCCACCACGGAGAACCCGTCGTTCGAGCTGAACGCGGCGTTGCTGTCGCGCGCGCGGGTGCTGGTGTTCAAGCCGCTCGATGAAGGATTCCTTGGAAAAAATCCTCGCGCGGGCCGAGGAAATCGAAAAAAAGAAGCTGCCGGTCGATGCCGACGCGCGCGCGGCGATGCTGCGCATGGCCGACGGCGACGGGCGGGCGATTCTGACGCTGGCCGAGGAAGTCTGGCGCGCGGCGCGCAAGGGCGAGACGTTCGACGCCGCCCGCCTGGTCGAGATCGTGCAGCGGCGCGCGCCGATCTACGACAAGTCGCAGGACGGCCACTACAATCTCATCAGCGCGCTGCACAAGTCGGTGCGCGGCTCGGATGCCGACGCCGCGCTCTATTACCTCGCGCGCATGCTGGATGCCGGCGAGAACCCGCTCTATCTCGCGCGGCGCATCGTGCGCATGGCGATCGAGGATATCGGGCTCGCCGATCCGCAGGCGCTCGTGGTCACCAACGCCGCCAAGGACGCCTATGACTTCCTCGGCAGCCCCGAGGGCGAGTTGGCGCTGGCGCAAGCGGTGATCTACGTGGCGACCGCGCCGAAATCGAACGCGGCCTACGTGGCCTATGGCCGCGCCATGCGCACGGCCAAGGAGGCCGGCTCGCTGGTGCCGCCCAAGCACATCCTCAACGCGCCGACCAAGCTGATGCAAGCAAGAGGGCTATGGCTCGGGCTACGATTACGACCACGACACCGAGGAAGCCTTTTCCGGCCAGGACTATTTCCCGGAGGCGCTCGGCCGCAAGACGTTCTACGAGCCGGTCGAGCGCGGCTTCGAGCGCGAGATCAAGAAGCGGCTGGAATATTGGGCGAAGCTGCGGGCCGAGAAAAAGAAGTAACCCTCTCCCGCGCGGGGAGAGGGTTTTCGCGCGTCACTTCGTGTTCTTCACGAACTCCGCGATCGGGCCGGCGAGCAGCGTGTCGGGGGTATTGATCGAGAACGTCTCCGACATGTGGCTGTGCTTGGCGAGCTCGATCAGACGCGGGCAGCGCTCCGGCCTTGCACAACGCTTCGTTCAGCGCCTTGGACTCGACCACGAATTCCGGCGGGTCGAGCTCGGCATAGGCGACCAGCAGCGGGACGTTCGTCTTCAGCAAGTCCCGGTTGCGGCGAGCGCTCGGCATACTTGGAAACATCCTCGCCATAATAGGCCTTGTTGGGCGGGCCGGCCGGAAAGCGCGCGACGTCGAACGCGCCCGAGATCAGGATCGCGCCCTTGATGCCGGGTCCGCTCGGACCGGCATGGAATTGCGGGAAGGCGATGTAGTCGGCGACATGCACGGCGCCGGCCGAATGGCCGGAGAGGAAAATGCGCGCGGGGTCGCCGCCGTGGCCGGCGATGTTGTCGATCACCCATTTCACCGCGGTGCCGGTGTCCTGCGCGCCGGTCGGCCATTTGTTCGCGGGCGCGAGCCGGTAGGCGATGTTGACGCCGATCATGCCGTTGCGCGCGGCCCAGACGCCGAGGTTGTCGTAGTAAAACGTGCCGGGCGGGCCCTTCTTGTTGCCGGCGACGAAGGCGCCGCCATGCACGAAGATCAGCACCGGGCGCGGGCCGCCGCTCATGTTCTCCGGCACGAACACGTCGAGCGCCTGGCGCTCGTCGGCGCCGTACTTGGCGTCGCGGACGATCTTCACGCCGGCATAGGGCTCCTTCTCGGTGTGGAACGGCGCATAGAGCGCGAGCGTCTGCGGCACGAGGATGCCGCGGCCGAGTTCGCGCAGCTTCTCGGCGACGTCGGCCGGCACCTGGCCGAAGGCTTGCGGCGCGGCGAGGGCGAGTAGTGCGCCGGCCAAGAGGCAGGCATTACGCAGGCTTCGGTGAAACATCGTTTCCTCCCGTGAGAACGTGACCGCGGCGCTTACTTTACGCCTTTGATGAACGCGAGCATGGCGTCGGCGAGCTGCCTGTCGTCGGTGTTGACCGCATAGACCGTGGACATGTGGCTGTGGTTGGGAAGGAAGATCTTCTGCGGGCAGCGGTTCTTGTTGCAGAGATTGGCGTAGAGGATTTCGCCTTGTTTCACGACGAACGGCGGATCGAGCTCGGCCCATTCCACGAACAGCGGCAGCTTGCTGTTCACGACCGCCATCAGGGGCGAGCGCTCGGCGTATTTCGAGGCATCTTCGCCGAGATAGGCCTTGGTGCCCGGATCGGTGAAGCCTTCGAAGTCGTAGACCCCGGCGAGCAGAAGCACGCCCTTCACGCCGATATCGTTCGGCGAGGGATAGAGCTTCGGAGTCGGCGACGAAGCCCGCGACGATCGCGCCGCCGGCGGAGCTGCCGGCGATGAATACGCGGGAAGGATCGCCGCCGTATTGGGCGATATTCTGCGATGCACCCATTTCACGGCGGCGGCGATGTCTTGCGGCGCGGCCGGCCAGGGGTTCGCGGGCGCGAGGCGGTACGTCGATGTTGACGCCGATCATGCCGCTCTTGGCGGCCCAAAGCATGAAGTTGTCGTAGAACGGACTATCGCCGGGCTGCGCTTGTTGCCGGCGACGAAGCCGCCGCCATGCACGAAGATGAACACCGGCAGCGCGTCGGCCGCCTTCTCGGGCATGAATACGTCGAGCGCGTTGCGGGCATCGGGCCCGTATTTCAGGTCGCGAACGACCTTCACGCCGGCATAGGGCTCTTTCTGCTGCAAGCGGCGCGTAGATCGCGCGCCGTCTTGCGGCACGATCGATGCACGCGGCCGATCTCCTTGATCTTCGCGGCGATGTCCGGCGGCATCTGGGCGCTCGCGCCGAAGGGGGCGAGCGCCACCAGAGCGCCTGCGAGCAGGCAGGCGAGTTGAGCGACTTTACGCATTGACTTCCTCCCGTTTGCGGCTGTTCCGTTCGCTAGTTCAAGTTCTTGATGAACTCGAGCATCGCGTCGGAAAGCTCGGTGTCCTTGGTGTTGATCGCGTAGGTGATCGAGATGTGGCTGTGGCCCTTGAGCTTGATCGAGCGGAAGTTCCGCTTGGCGCCGCGCAGCGCGTTCTCGAGATTCTCGCTTTGCGCGGCGATGCACGGCGGATCGAGCTCGGCATAGGCCATCATGAGCGGAACCGGCAGCTTCAACAGTCCGGTGAACGGCGAGCGCTCGCCGTATTTCGATAGATCGTCGCCGAAATAGCTCCGGTAGCGCTCGTCCGGCGCCTTCACCGTGGTCAGGTCGTAATTGCCGGAGATCAGGATCAGGCCCTTCAGGCCGGAGCCATCCACGCGGTGGAACTGCGGCATTACGGCGTAGCTCGCGACGTGCGTGCCGCCGGCGGAATGGCCGCACAGGAATACGCGCTTGGGGTCGCCGCCGTGCGCCGCGATATGGCCGAGCACCCAGCGCACGGCGCCGGCCACGTCCTCGGGGCCCGCGGGCCAGGGATGCGCGGGGGCCAGGCGATAGGTGGCGTTGACGCCGACGATGCCGTTCTTCGCCGCCCACAGCATGATGTTGTCGTAGAACGGACTGCCGGGCTCGCGCTTGGAGCCGCCGGTATAGCCGCCGCCGTGCACGAAGATGAAGACCGGCCGCGCGCTGCCGGCGCTTTCCGGCACGAATAGATCAAGCGCCTGGCGCGGGTCGGGGCCGTATTTGATGTCGCGCGAAACCCGAACTCCGGAATAGGGCTCCTTCTCCTGCAGCGGGCCATAGACCGCGGCCGTCGCGGGCGGGTCGATCACCGGGCCGATGGCGCGGATCTTCTCGGCGACGTCGCGCGGCATGAAGGTCATGGCGTTTACCCGGCGGCAGAGGACCGAAGCCTAGCGCAATATCGCGCGGCGGCTAAGAGCTAACCGGGCGCGGCAGTGATGCGCGTCCCACCATCAGGCGTCCTCCTGCACGGCCTCGGCGTGCTTGGGCAGCAGATGCCGCGGGAGGAAGAATGCATTGGCGATCAGCGTGGGGATCACGGCGCTGGCGATGACGGCGGCGACCAGCGCGGAATATTGCGCCTGGCTGACGATGCCGTTCTGCAAGCCGAACAGCGCCGAGATCGTGCCGAAGGTGAGGCCGGTCGACATCATCAGCGTGGTGTACATCGCCCTCCTTGTGGCGCGAGCCGTAGGTGCGCGTCACCGGATAGACGCCGATGCATTTGGCGGCGACCTTGGTGACCAGCATGAGCAGGAAGGCGGCCGGCGCGGCGATGAGGTCGGGAATCGAGACATACGAGCCGGCGCGGATGAAATAGAACGGAGTCATCAGGCCGAGCGTGAGCGTGCGCAGCCGCCGGATCAGCGCATGGTCGCGGCCGACCGAGCCCGCGAGCAACATGCCGAGCACGTAAGCCGGCAGCACCGCTTCGCTGCCGGCCCAGGTCGCGAGCGCGCCGAGCGCGAACAGGATCAGCAGCAGATATTTCGCTTCGAGCTCCGATGGCTTGTCGCCGTGGCGCTTGAACAGGCGCGGCGTCAGCCAGGGCATGACGGCGAAGACCGCGATGGCGACGCCGGCGAAGACGAAGGTCTTGTAGTCGAACGGCGCGAAGATGAAGCCGAGCGCGAGCACGGTGCCGAGGTCGGTGATGAAACAGGCGGCGAGAATGGTCTTGCCGTAGACCGTCTTGTTGAAGCCGTACTCGAGCATCACCGCATAGACCACGGCGACCGAGGTGGTCGACATGGCGATGCCGGCAAGCCAGCTCGCGCGCACATCCCAGCCGAGCAGCTAATAGGCGGCGGCGGCGCAGCCGAGGAACGGCAAGAGGAAGCTCGCGACGCCGACCGCGGTGGCCTCTTTCCATTTCTGGCGGAACACGACCGGGTCGAGCTCGGCGCCGGCGAGGAAGGTCAGCATGATGGCGCCGGCGCCGGCGAGGAACTTGATCCAGGGCTCGTCGGCGCCGAGTGTGCCGGCGCCCACGAACGTAGCGAGAAGCCATCCCGCGCCGGTGCCGACGATGATCTCGGCGAGCGCGGTGGAAACGCGCAAATAGATCGAGCAAAGGCTGGCGAAAAGGGCGAGGCCGAACCAGAGGGCGGCGAGCGTCCAAACGTTGGTCATGGTCTTCTCCCATCGCAACGTGCATTGGCGGCAGGCAACAAAAAACCCGCCACACGGCGGGTGCGCACGGATTCCCACCGCGTCTCGCGCGGCAGGAGTCATCAGCCTCTTCGGCGGTTGTGGGGGACCCCATCCCCTTCCTTATGCTGGCGCAATGCTAGCGAAAAAGGTGCCCGAGACAAGGGCCGCGGGGCACTTGACCATGGTCATTTTCGCGCCTTCTGCTGCCGCGCATGGGTGTCGAAACGCGCAAAGTCTCCGACGACGAAGCCGGCATGCGGCTGGACCGCTGGTTCAAGACGCATTTTCCGGCGCTGCCGTTCGGCCACCTGCAGAAACTGCTGCGCACCGGCCAGGTGCGCGTGGACGGCGGGCGGGTGAAGACCGATGCGCGGCTCAAGCCCGGCCAGCGCGTGCGGGTGCCGCCGATCGAGAAGAATCCCTCCTGTGGGGAGGGGCAGCGTGCGGCCGTGAGTTCACGCCCAGCGGCGCCACTCCCCCCGGCCGCTCTCCCGGCGCAAGGGCCGGGGTCGCGGCACCGTCGCCGCAGGGGGAGGGAAAAGAGCGACGCCGAATTTCTCCGCTCCATCACGCTCTACGAAGACCGCGAGGTGCTCGTGCTGAACAAGCCCATGGGGCTGGCGGTGCAGGGCGGCTCGGGCACGGTGCGCCACGTCGACGGCATGCTCGAGGCGCTGCGCGGCAAGGACGGGGTCAAGCCGCGGCTGGTGCACCGGCTCGACAAGGACACGTCGGGCGTTCTGCTCATCGCCAAGACGCGGCTGGCGGCGGCGGCGCTGGCGAAGACCTTTCGCTCGCGCTCGGCGCGGAAAACCTATTGGGCGCTGGTGCCGGGCGTGCCGAAGCCGAAACAGGGGCGCATCTCCACGTTTCTCGCCAAGGGCGGCGGGCCCGACGGCGAACTGATGCGCGTCGCCAAGCACGGCGAAGAGGACGCGGCGCATGCCGTCACCTATTACGCGGTGGTGGACAATGCGGCGCAGAAGCTCTCCTGGCTGTCGCTCAAGCCGGTGACCGGGCGCACGCATCAGCTGCGCGCGCATCTGGCGCATATCGGCCATCCGATCGTGGGCGACGACAAGTATTTCGACATCGAGAACTGGGAGCTGCCCGGCGGCATGCAGAACAAGCTGCATCTGTTGGCGCGGCGGCTGGTCATCCCGCATCCGAGCGGCAAGGGCGTGATCGACGTGACCGCGCCGCTGCCGCCGCACATGCGCCAGACCTGGAGCCTGATCGGGTTCGACGACAAGCAGTACGACCCGATCGTGGATGCGCCGGAGGAGTGATGATCCGCGATCCGTTCGGCGATCCGGCCGCGGGCAATCCGATGGAAGCGGCGCGGCGCGGCGCGCGGCCGGCGCTGATCAAGCGCTTCTACAAAGAGGCGAGCGTCGGCGAGCGCGCGGGCGCGTTCGCGATCCTGCTCGACGGCAAGCCGGCGAAGACGCCGGCGAAGCATGCCGCTCGCGCTGCCCGAGCCGCGCGCTGGCCGAGGCGGTGGCGGCCGAATGGGCGGGGCAGGGCGAGCATATCGATCCGGCGACGATGCCGCTGACGCGGCTCGCGCATGCGGCGATCGATCGCGTGAGCGCCGAGGCGCGAAGCGGTGGCGGCGGAAATCCTGAAATACGCCGGCAGCGATCTTCTGCTCTATCGCGCGACCGAGCCCGAAGATCTGGTCGCGGCGCAGGCGAAGCATTGGGACCCGGTGCTGGCCTGGGCGGACGAGGCGCTCGGCGCGCGCTTCACGCTCGCGGAAGGCATCAAGCATGTGGCGCAGCCGAGCGAAGCGCATCGATGCGATGCGCGCGGAGATCGCGCGCTACAAGTCGCCCTTCGCGCTCGCGGCGCTGATGAGCCTGACCCATATCTCGGGCTCGGCCTTGCTCGCGCTGGCGCTGGCGCGCGGGCGGCTTTCGACCGACGCGGCCTGGGCCGCGGCGCACGTGGACGAGGACTGGAACGTCCAGCGCTGGGGCGAGGACGCCGAGGCGATGCGCCGCCGCGCCGCGCGGCGGCTGGAGTTCGACGCGGCGGCGAGGATGCTGGGGTTGCTCTGACGCGTCATCCTGAGGTCGGCCGCACGACGGCGGCCCTCGAAGGATGACGGCGCTTGAAGCGCGGGGTCGCGTCATCCTTCGAGGCTCGCCGCCACGCAAGTCGGCTGTCGCCGACTTGCGCAGCAAGATGCCGATCTCGGGTAAACCCGAGATCGGTGGCGGCTCGCACCTCAGGATGACGCTAATGATGTGCGCGTTACACCCGTGCAAGCAATTCACACGGCGGGCTCCCATGAAGGACATCATCGACAAGCTGGAACAGCGGCGGGCGGGCGCCAAGCTCGGCGGCGGCGAGGCGCGCATCGAGGCGCAGCACAAGCGCGGCAAGCTCGACCGCGCGCGAGCGCATCGATCTCCTGCTCGACAAGGGCAGCTTCGAGGAATTCGACACCTTCGTGCAGCACCGCAACACCGATTTCGGCATGGAGAAGACCAAAATCCCCGGCGACGGCGTGGTGACCGGCTGGGGCACGGTGAACGGGCGGCAGGCGTTCGTGTTCGCCAAGGATTTCACCGTGTTCGGCGGCTCGCTCTCGGAAGCGCACGCGGGGAAGATCACCAAGATCCAGGACATGGCGCTGAAGACCCGCGCGCCGATCATCGGCCTGTTCGACGCCGGCGGCGCGCGCATCCAGGAGGGCGTGGCCGCGCTCGGCGGCTATGGCGAGGTGTTCAAGCGCAACGTGATCGCGTCCGGCGTCATCCCGCAGATTTCCGTCATCATGGGCCCGTGCGCGGGCGGCGACGTCTATTCGCCGGCCATGACCGACTTCATCTTCATGGTGAAGGACACCAGCTACATGTTCGTCACCGGCCCCGACGTGGTGAAGACGGTGACCAACGAAACCGTGACCGCGGAAGAGCTCGGCGGCGCGCGCGTGCACACGACGCGCAGCGGCGTGGCCGACGGCGCGTTCGAGAACGACGTCGAATGCATCCTGCAAATCCGCCGGCTGCTCGATTTCCTGCCCGGCCTCGAACGAATCCGGCGTGCCGGAATGGCCGTCGCACCGACGACATCGAGCGCATCGAGCCCTCGCTCGACAGCCTCATCCCCGAAAGCCCGAACAAGCCCTATGACATCAAGGAGCTGATCCTGAAGGTGGCCGACGAGGGCGACTTCTTCGAGATCCAGGAGGCGTTCGGCAAGAACATCGTCACCGGCTTCGGCCGCGTGGCCGGGCGCACCACCGGCTTCGTCGCCAACCAGCCGATGGTGCTGGCGGGCGTGCTCGACAGCGACGCCTCGCGCAAGGCCGCGCGCTTCGTGCGCTTCTGCGACGCGTTCAATATTCCGATCGTGACCTTCGTGGACGTGCCCGGCTTCCTGCCCGGCACCGCGCAGGAATATGGCGGGCTGATCAAGCACGGGGCGAAGCTCCTGTTCGCCTATAGCCAGTGCACGGTGCCGCTGGTGACGCTGATCACGCGCAAGGCGTTCGGCGGGGCCTATGACGTGATGGCCTCCAAGCACATCGGCGGCGACGTGAACTATGCCTGGCCGACGGCGCAGATCGCGGTGATGGGCGCCAAGGGGGCGGTGGAGATCATCTTCCGCGGCGACATCGGCGACCAGGACAAGATCGCCGCGCGCACCAGGGAATACGAGGAGCGCTTCCTGTCGCCGTTCGTGGCGGCCGAGCGCGGCTATATCGACGAGGTGATCGAGCCGCACGAGACGCGGCGGCGGATCGCCCGCGCGCTGGCGATGCTACGCACCAAGCACGCCGAGCGGCCGCGGAAGAAGCACGATAATTTGCCGTTGTGATTTCATTGCATCTGATTGAGAAAAATGCCCCAATACACGCGTTAGTGGAGGACGGCTCCGTGTAATGAATTGAGAAATTGGTGACATGGATATTTTGCTGAGCGATCTTGATTTTTGGCTCTCACCGTGCGCGATCATCGCGCTAGGACCTACATTCGTGAGGCAATATCGGCATACAGAGCAGGCGCATTTAAATCAGCCATAACAAGTACCTGGGTCGCTGTGACGTTCGACATTCTGACCAAAATTAGACGCAGGTTGCACAGGGCGGCGATCGAGATGCATTGGCGTTCATTCAGGCTTTCGACAACGCGACCCAAAATCACAACGTCCAGAAGCTTCTTAACTTAGAGAGCGAGCTTTTGGATAAGGCGCACACCCAATTCAGCTTTCTGAGTTGGCAAGACTATGTGCAGTTGGTTCGCTTGAGAGAAGATCGAAATCTTTGCGCTCATCCTACATTCACTGGTGAGGCAGAGCTCTTTCAGCCTGGCCCCGATGCAGTTCGAACACACATTGTGCATTCGATCGCTGCGCTTCTTGCAAAGTCCAGCAATACGTGGGAAGGCAATTATCGGTTCCTTCTTTGCTGACATCATTAGTCCTGCTTTTCCCAGGGAGCGCGAGCAGATCGTTCAGTACGTTCAGGAGCGTTATCTAAGGCGGATGCGCCCAGGAACAACCCTAAACTTTTCCAGAGTTCTCATTAAAGCCGTTCTAAGGGGTTACGAAAATCTCGATATTGAAGATGATCTCTTGGTCCACTCCCTTGAGGCAATAGCTAGGGCACATCCAAACGTATGGGCAGATGAGGTACGTCCTGCCACACTTCAGTTGTTAGAGAGTCTCCAAGGATATGAAATTGAGGAACATTCGTATTGCTACGCGCATTCCCAGAATTGGTCGGAGATTTACCCAATGCAGTCCGAATCCAATTAGACGCTCTGATTTAGAATTGGAACCCTGCGGTTGACGGAAGCGATACAATATTTTCCGGAATCGGTATTCAACCATTTCAACAACCTTTGTTGGTTGCAATTGCACGCGCGGGTCAGGAGCGGCAGGTTGCTATTATTCAAGAATATGCTCACCCGATCTTGCTTCCTGTTGCATTAGAACGATTGAGACTTGCTGGCAGCTTTCGTGCTGCGGAGCATTGCTTTCGTGGCGCAGTTACTTCTATGGCTCCATTTATTCAGGCGGCCGATATTCCAGCGCTGCTTAATGTGATTCAGAATAACGGCCAAGTATGGGATGCGGCAGCAGTCCCTCAGTTGCTCGCGGATCTTGTGAGAAAATTGGCCGCAAACGATCAGTTGGGAAATGCAGAACCCTGGCGTGCTTTCAGAGCGTTCGTGCATGAGCACGCGGTAAATAGTGTGCAAGACTATCAACAAGTTTGGGATGTATTGGAGGGTGCCGGCATTGCCGTCCCTCCACCTGCACGAAGGGCTAGGGATTAGGAAAGGGCTTGATGGCTGAAATCACGGTTGCTAGATGAAGTAGCGGCAAGACATTTGCGAATTGCCTTCCCCGCACTTCACACCCGCGCTTCACGCGCTGCTGGACTCCGGCCCGCGGCGCAGCTCAGCGCCCGACGCGCGCCACGTGCGCCGTCACCGGCCCGTCGATGCCCTTGAGCGTGAGCGAGCGGCGCTCGGCCTTCAGCTCCGAGGCCACGTCCGGCCAGGTCGCGTCGCCGATCACGAGCTCGCCCGCGCCGGCGGCCGCGACCAGGCGCGCGCCGGTGTTCATGGTCTCGCCCAGCGCCGCGAACTCATAGTTGCTGTCGTCGCCGATCGAGCCCACGAACGCGATGCCGGAATGGACACCGACGCCGATCGGCAGCCACGGGCCGACCGCATCCGCGTGGCCGGTAGCGCGCAAGAGATCGAGCCCGGCCTGCACCGCGTCGCGCTTGTAGTTCGGCCCGGCCATGCCGACCATGAAGATGCCGATCACCTCGTCGCCCACCATCTTGTCGATCACGGCGTTGTTGCCGATGAGCACCTTGGTCGCTGTGATGAAGAAGCGCTGCATCAGCGCGGCGAACTCGGCCGGCTGCATCCGCGCCGCCATCTGGCGTCGAGCCGCGCACGTCGGCATAGAGCACGGCGAGTTCCACCTCGGCGCCGCCGCGGTGCTCGCGGAACACCCGCTCGCACTCGTCGCAGAAGCGCGGGTTGCGCCGCCAGGGGCCGCGGCCGATCGTGCGCATCAACGGCGCAGCCAATCCCTCGAACGGCGCCCAGCACAGATGGCAACGGTGGCCCGCGTCCGGCGAGATCAGCCGGAACGTTTGGCGCATCCAGCGCTTCGTGGGCTTGCTGCCCGAGAGCACGGCACGCCAGAACGGGTCGTCGTGGGTGTGCGTGCCGGGATCGGCCATGAAGGTCCCAAGGTCACTGCCGAAAATGTTGCCGGCAGACTAGGGGAATCTCACAACTTTGTCCCCGTGAAGTCCCGAAACGGCGGCCCTTCGCCTTTTTGTTCACGCGTCATGCCCGGCCTTGTCCCGGCCATCTCGCTTAGGAAGGCACGGCCGTGCCCACATGATCGGGATCACCGGGTCTCGCCGCGCCAAGTCCGGCACTTCGCGCGGGGCGCGGCGGCCCGGTGATGACGGGAAGGGAAGGCGCGGCGGCCCGGTGATGACGGAATGACAGGCAATGTGTGGATAGACAAATTCTTTCGCGTCGAAAAAGCGCAAGGAATTCATTCACATAGCATTTTTCACATTAACATTTATCCACGCGCTTCTAGCCGGTCTTATCTTCCGCATGTCTCGGTCCACGAGGGGCGCGTCGCGACGCGAACCGACGTGCGGACCGGGAGCGGTGGCCGGCCGATGCCTTTCGCAAGGCGTCCCCCGGCGGCCCAAGCCGCGTGGTTCCGGCGCGCTCGGCGCGCGTCACAGGGAACCCTCATGGGGCTGGCCCGAGTGCTCCCAAGGCACGACAGGCCGGCGAGGGGTCCCGCACAGCGGAGGATAACTCGCTCAGTCCTCCGGGGGCCACGTGGAGCAAGCCTCAAACACCGCGCGCGGGACGCCGGCCAGTGCCGGAGCCTGCGAAAGACACTCGGCGTTGCCTCGCCGCCGCGAGGCGGCCGAGGCCGTGGGGTCCGTCATGACCCCGGTGTCCCGCGCCGCCCTCGCTTTGGGCGGAACGGAGTGGCGTAGCCAAACCTCGGGGCGAAATCCGCCCGCGAGAACGATGGTCGCTCATCCTGAGGTGGAGCCGGCGCGTAGCGCGGCCCTCGAGGGATGACGGTCACGCAAGGCGTGACGTCCGGCCACCCTTCGATCGGCCCGGCTTCGCCGGGGACCTGCAGGGTGACGGGGCGCTGTTTGAAATCTTGAATTGAACGGCCGATGGCCTGTAGATGCTCCCATGATCCGCGTCACCGACCAGATCCACCTGCGACGAGCACGAGCTCGAGGAGCATTTCATCCGCGCCTCGGGGCCGGGCGGGCAGAACGTCAACAAGCTCTCGACCGCGGTGCAGCTGCGCTTCGACGTGCGGCGCTCGCCGTCGCTGCCCGAGGGCGTGCGCGCGCGGCTCATGCAGCTCGCCGGCCGGCGCGTTTCGGGCGAGGGCGTGCTGGTGATCAACGCGCAGACCTTCCGCACCCAGACGCAGAACCGGCGCGATGCGCGCGAGCGCCTCTTCGATCTCATCCGCCGCGCCGCGCTGGTGCCGAAGGCGCGGCGGCCGACCAAGCCCTCGCGCCGCCAGAAGAAGAAGCGGCTGGAGAGCAAGAAGCTCCACGGGCGGACGAAGAGTTTGCGGGGCAGGGTGGCGAGGAGTAGATCCGTCGTCCCCGCGAAAGCGGGGACCGAGCCGCAATCGATGCGCCCGCTGCCCGGTTCCGCTTGCGCGATCGGTCACGTGGATCGATCCGAGTGGTGACGGTTAAGCCAGCGTCGCGATCGCGGCCCAGACGAGGATCGCGCCGCGGGCGAGCTGCGCCCAGATCGCGTCGCCTTCATAGCGCGCGGCGCTGCGCCAGACCGCGACGACCATCAGCACATTGTAAGGCACCAGCAGGAAATGAACCGCGAGCCCCAGGATCGGCCAGCCCAGCAGAAAAGCCGTGAGCGCCGCGCCGGTCGCCAGGAGGTTCGCGAACGAGCCATAGATGACGGCCCAATCCCAGAACACGCGCGCGAGCGGCACGCGGCCGTTCCAGAGATCGGACAGGCGCCGCGTCATGCGGGCATCGGGATCTCGCTCACTCGATTGGGCACGTGATAGCCGCGCTGCACGGCGGGGCGCTTGGCGATCGTCAGGTACCAGCGCTTGACGTTGGGGAATTCGTTGAGGTCCATGGTCTGCCACTCGAAGCGCGAGATCCACGGCCAGATGGCGATGTCGGCGATGGAATAGTCGTCGGCGACGAACTCGCGCCCGGCCAGCCGGCGGTCGAGCACGCCATAGAGCCGGCGCGCCTCTTTCAGAAAGCGCTCCTCGGCATAGGGCGCCTTGCCCTTGTGGTAGTGCACGAAGTGATGCACCTGGCCGAGGAACGGCCCGGGCCCGCCCATCTGCCACATCAGCCATTCGATCACGCGATAGCGCCGCGCCAGTTCCTTCGGCAGCAGCTTGCCGGTCTTCTCCGCGAGATAGAGCAGGATCGCGCCCGACTCCATGAGCGAGAGGCCGTTGTCGTGGTCGACGATGGCGGGGATTTTGTTGTTGGGCGCGATCTTGAGGAATTCCGGCGCGAACTGCGCGTCCTTGCCGATGTCGATGGGGATCACGTTATAGGGCAGCCCCAGTTCCTCGAGCGCGATGGAAATCTTGCGGCCGTTCGGCGTGGTCCAGGTATAGAGGTCGATCACGATGGTGCCTTTCATTGTCATGCCCGGGTCAAGCCCGGGCATGACGAAAAAAATCGATGGAACTGGGTCCCCGGCTAGCCCTTGATCTCCCGCGTGCCCACAAAGCGCGCGTAGCGGCGCTGGCCGAAATCGCCGAAGGCGACCACGTCATAGGTGTCCGGCGCGGTGCCGGTCTCCATGCCGGGTGCGCCCGCCGGCATGCCGGCGACCGCGAGGCCGCGCGCGCCCTCCGGCTTCTCCGCGAGAAAGCGCCGGATCACGTCCGCCGGCACGTGGCCTTCGATCACGTAACGCCCGATTTCGGCGGTGTGGCAGGATGCGAGCCGCTCCGGCACGCCGAGGCGCCGCTTCACCGCGGCAAGATCGAGCGTGTCGGTGACGCTCACCGAAAAATTGGCCGCGCGCAGGTGCGCGATCCAGCCGCCGCAGCAGTCGCAATCCGGGTCCTTGTTCACATGGATCGGCGCCGGCTCCTCTGCACGCACCGCAGCGGCGAGCAGGGGCAGCACGGCAAGCCCGACCGCAAGCTCGCGTCGGCTGAACTTGTGCATCATGGGTTTCTTCTCGGACCTCCCTGATTCAAAGTCCTGAATGCCGACACCCTACGGCCGCGCCTGCGACCGGCATTGCGTCAGATCAATTTCTCACGCCGGGCTCACCCGCGCCGCATAGGCTTTCACCGGGTCGGCGTAGCCCTTGAGCTGCAGGCTGCGCGGCTCGGCTTCGACTTTGCCAGAGACCTCCGTCCACGCCGCCTCGCTCATCACGAGCTCGCCCGCCTTGGCGGCGGCGACCAGCCGCGCGCCGAAGTTCATCGTGTCGCCGAGCGCCGCGAACTCATAGGCGCCGCCTACGACACCGATCGAGCCGACGAAAGCCACTCCGGTGTGCACGCCGACGCCGATCGGGAGCCATGGGTCCCGTTCGCCGTGGCCGGTCGCACGCAGAAGATCGAGCCCGGCCTCGACCGCGCGCCGCCTGAAGTCGGGGCCGGCCAGGCCGGGAACATAAATTCCGATCACCTCGTCGCCCATCATCTTGTCCACTACAGCTTCGCTGCGAAGGAATATCTTTGTGGCGGTCTGGAAAAAACGCTGCATAACGGCGGCGAATTCGGAAGGGCGCATGCCGGCGGCCATTTGCGTCGAGCCGCGCACGTCGGCATAGAGCACCGCGATGTCGACCTCGGTGCCGCCGCGGTGTTCCCGGAAGATTTCTTCGCAATTCTCGCAGAAATGCGAATTTCGATTCCAGGGCCCGCGCCGCATTACGCGCATGAGCGGCGCCGTGAAGCCGTCGAACCCCGCCAAACAAACGCGGCAGCGAACCTGCGCCGTGGGCGAGAGCATGCGGAAGAGCTGCCGGCCGCGCCGCATGGTCTGAAACTCGCCCGACAGCATCGGGTGCCAGAAGGGATTGATCTCGCGGGATTTATCGACTGGATCAGCCATGCGCCCAACCTCCGCGCGGGAGGTTAGCACGGCGTTCAGCGCAAGGCGCGGCAGGCAGGGCGGGGAAGGCTTATTGCTGCGCGCCCAGGTAATAGAGCGCGCCGGACGACATCGCGCCGCCGACGACGCAGGGCAGGCCGAGCGCAACCGCGCCCGCGGCGGCCGCACCGATGCAGCCGAGCGCGATGGCGCCCTGGCCGATCTGCCCCCAGGTCGAGAGCTTGCGCTTGTAGCCCGGTCCCTTGCGCTTCAAATCCTCGAGCGCGGCCATCGCGTCTTTCTTGATGCGCGCGATGTCCATGGTCTCGGCCGCCTCGATCACCTCTTTCAGCGGCGCCTGCACTTCTTCGGATTGCTTGGCGGCGAGGCGCTTGACGTGGGCGAACAGCTTGGGGTCGCGGGCGATGTTGGAGGCGAGCGTGTATTTCGCCATGCTGCCGAGCGTGACCTTCTCGATGCTGTCTTCGTCCTTGGCGAGCGGGAGCATGGCGATGAGGCGGGCGAGCGGCTCGTCGGCGCCGGTCGCGAAATAATAGCCCCACAGCGTGTCGATCAGTTCCGGCGGCGGCTCCTCGGCGCGCGGCTGCTTGCCGAAATAGCTGCTCGGCTTGAGATAGCTCTTCATCCGCTCCGATATGGCCGGGCTTTTCTCGAAGGCGATGCGGTCGAGCGCGGGCAGCTCGCCGGAAATGTATTTGTCGATCATCGTGCGGCGCTCGGGCATGCGCCAGGCGAAGTTGCGCAGCAGCCGCTTCCATTCCGGCAGGCCCGAATAGGCGATGGCGCGGATCACGGCCCAGTGGCTCTCGGGCGGCAGCGGGAACAGGCGCGCGATCAGGTCCTCGGCCCAGGCCGGGTTGGAGCCGATCACGCCGGCGAGGAAGCCGACATAGACGCCGGACGATTCCGCGTCCTTGAACGCGCCGAGGCGGGCCATGGCTTTCACCGCCACGGGCACGCGCATGGGGTCGGGCTTGTGGCGATAGTCGAACACCCAGCGCTGCAGCATCTCGGCCGAGATCGGCGCTTGTCTGGGTGTGGGTGTCGCAACAGCGGCGGTTGTCGCAAACGCGAGTGCTGCAATGAGTACGGGTACCCGGAACATTTCCCCTCCTGGCGCCCCAGGCGCGAACCGCGCCTCCGCCAGCGAGCGGAGATCATCAGCGGGATCGGACATTTTCGTGACGGGCAGTGGCCCAAATCGGGACACACCGGATTACCTGCGGTTATGGCGACTATAAGCCCGGCGCTGGCGCAAGCCGCTCCAGATGCGTCAAAATCCCGGGAAAACGCGGGGACGACAAGCAAGAATTGGGGAGGAGCCATGAACGCCGGCAGGGCAAGCGCCGACGAATATCCGGTGCTGATCGCCGGCGGCGGCCTGGTCGGTCTTTCGACCGCGATGTTCCTCGCGCAGCACGGCATCGCCTCGCTCGCCATCGAGCGCCTGCGCGGCGGCTCGCCGGTGCCGCGCGCCGCGTTCTTCCACATGCGCACGATCGAATTGTTCCGCAACGCCGGGATCGAGGACGAGGTCCGCAAACAGTCGGACAAGGAGTTCGTGCCCGAGGGCGCCATGATCATCATGGACACGCTCTCCGGCAAGAAGCTCGCCGACATCATTCCGGTGCTCAATGCGGGGGTCGATGCGCTCTCGCCCTGCCGGCGGCTGTTCATCTCGCAACCCGGCCTCGAGCCGATCCTGAAGCGGCGCGCGGAGCAAGCCGGCGCGAAAGTGCTCGAAGGGCACGAGATCGTCGCAGTCGAGCAGGACGATGCGGGCGTCACGGTGACCGCCAAGGACATCGATACCGGGCAGGAGCAGAGGTTCCGCGGCAAATACCTGGTCGGCGCCGACGGCGCGCACAGCAAGGTGCGCGATCTGATGGGCGTCGAGTTCGACGGCCGCGGCGTGTTCTCGAACAGCATCACCATTTATTTCCAGGCGGATCTGTCGCCGCAGCTCGGCGGCAAGCCGCTCTCGGTCGTCTACGTCAACAACCCGACGCTCGGCGGCTTTTTCCGCATGGAGAAGGACTGCCAAAACGGCTTCCTGGTCGTGAACACGGTGGGCGACCCGAGGAAGGATCGCAAGGCGGCGGCGGATGCGGCCGCCGACATCAGCGAAAAGAGATTGATCGAATTCGTGCGGGCGGGCGCGGGCGTGCCGGATCTGCCGGTGAAGATCACCGGGATCGCGCGCTGGCGCGCGACCTCGGACGTGGCGCGGCGTTTCCGCGACGGCCGCATATTCCTCGCCGGCGATGCGGCGCACCTGATGCCGCCGAACGGCGGTTTCGGCGGCAATACCGGCGTGCACGACGCGCACAATCTCGCCTGGAAATTGGCGCTGGTCTTAAAAGGCGCCGCCGATCCGAAGCTGCTCGCCACCTACGATATCGAGCGGCGGCCGGTCAGCAAGTTCACGGTCGAGCAGGCCTATACGCGCTACGTCACGCGCACGGCGCCCTATCTCGGCGCCAAGGACTTCCAGCCGCCGGCCCCCGACTTCAACATCGAGCTCGGCTATCTCTACCGCTCGCCGGCGGTGGTGCCCGATGGCTTTGATGCCGACGGCAAGAGCCACGACAATCCGCACCAGACGCGCGGCCGGCCCGGCTCGCGGGCTCCGCACATTTGGCTCAACCGCGGCGGGGAGAGGGTATCGACGATCGACTTGTTCGGCCGCGTCCTTCGTTCTGCTCACCGGGCTCGAGGGCGCGGCCTGGGCCGGCGCGGCGCGCGCCGCGGCGGGCAAGTTCAAGGGACTCGAGCTCGACACTTATTGCATCGGCACGGCGATGCTGCGCGATCCGGATCTGCGCTTCGCCGAGTCCTTCGGCGTGACGTCGAGCGGCGCCGCGCTGGTGCGGCCCGACGGATTCGTCGCCTGGCGCGCGAAGGCGATGCAGCCCGATCCCGAGCGCGCGATGGCGGTGGCGCTCGGCGCGGTGTTGCAGCGGTCTTAATTCGCGGACGCGTGCGGCTTTCCGCAATCGCCTACAATCTGGTGTTGCATAAACCATAACGTGTGTGTCAACGTTCCTCAACTCTCCCGCCATCGACCGGGACGAGCCACCGGGAGGGGGCCATGGCAAACGCACCGCGCACGAGGAACTGGAAAGCCCTGGAGGACCGGCAGCCGCCGGGCCCGCTCACGCTCTATGTCACCGGGGAAGTCGAGACCAGCAACTCGAACCAGATCGCGCAGCTGCGGGAAGCCGTTCCGCAGGGCATCAATCCGACCATCCTGATCCTCAATCTCACCATCACCGAAAGCGGGGCCGGTAATGCGGTCATGGGATGGAAGCCGGTGCGGTTCGAGAAAAAGCTAACGCGCGACCACTACCTCAGCGTCGATATTCACTGGGAAGGCAAGTCGATCGCGACGTGCAAGGTCGAGGTCGTGCACTAGCCGGGCTTGGGGCCAATCGTGGGTTACCGCGATGTGGGCTGCCCCGAAACCCCATATTTCGGTCGGGGCCGGTTCTGCTATTCTAGTTTGGAGTAGCGGCGGCGGCCCGTTCAGTGCCGCAGCGCGCGGGGGACGATGAAGCGCTCCGAATCCGACCTGGTTGGTCTTCTCGGCGATATTTATGCCGCCGGGCTCGGCGATCGCCGCTGGCCCGAGAGCCTCAAGTCGCTTGCCGATTTTTTCGGTGCAGCGGGCTCGCTGGCCGCCGACTTCGATCGCGCCAGCGGGCGGGCCGCCGTCAGGTATTTGTATGGACTGGAGCAAGGCGTGCGGTAATACGATGAGCGGATGGGTGCCATCGATCCGCGAATGTATCAGCCGCTCGAATATCCCGGCCCGCATACCAGCTACGACTACGATAAGCTGTCGGAAGAGGAGATGCGGCGCCACGAGTTCTACGATTGGTTCGAGCACACCTGCGGGGTGCGGTATTTCGTGGGTTCGCGCACCATCGACGGCGAGGAACTGATCTCGTTCGCAACGGTCGATTTCTCTCGTCGCCATGGGCATGCCACGCCCGACGAAATCAGGATATTCAAGCTGCTCACGCCGCATCTCGCCAATGCCTGGCGGACCTGGCGCTCGATCGGGCAGCTCGCCGTCGCCAAAGAAGCATTCAACACGCTGCAAGAAGCGGTGCAGTGGGGCGTGGTGGGCCTGGACTGGCAGGGCCGCGTCTCCACCATGAACAAGCGCGTGCGCGCGATCGTCGCCCGTGCCGACGGCGTCAAGGTGGAGCGGGGACATCTGCGCCTACAGCGGGCCGCCGAGGATCGGACGCTCAAGCTGATCATCGCGCATACGCTGCGCGCGGCACGCGGCGAGAGCTTGTATCCGGGGGGCGCGCTTGCGGCTCCCCGATGCAACGGACATATGCCTTACGCCGTTCGCGTCACGCCCACTCGGTCCGGGTCGGAGTTCGTACCTGGTGCTGCGCCTGTCGTGCTGGTCCTCATCGCCGATCCCGATGTCCGCGGCGTACCGCGGCGCGAGGAACTGATGACGGTTTTTCGCCTGAGCGAGCGCGAGAGCGAGTTGGTACGGCATCTAACGGCCGGCCTTCCGCTCGAGGAGGCCGCGGCGCGCATGGCAATCGCGCGCAACACCGCACGTGTTCATCTTGCGAGCGTGTTCGGCAAGACCGGGGCCCGCACCCAGGCGGACCTGCTGGGGCTTCTGTCGAGCCTTCCCGGCGAAGTGCCGGCGATCTAGCCACCTAGTCCATTTGCACTAGTCAGAAAAATTGCCTGCCCCCGCGGCTTGGCTAGGCTGCGCCAAACTCCAATGGGGGACTGCACCATGCGCAAGCTCTATCACGCGGTCTCCGTAGCCGCGCGCAGCATCGTGCTCCCGGCAACGCTCTTTGCCGCACTGAGCGGCATCAGCTCGCAAGCTTCGGCCCAGGAGTGCTGGGCCGTATCGGTGCGCGGCGGGCAGTTTAGTTGCCCCGGGTGCTTGAGCCCCGGTGCAATGCCGCTGCAGTGCACGGTGCACCAATGCAAGGATCCTGCCCCGGCAGTAGACGGCTGGGTGCTATTTCAGCCAGGTTTTTCGGACTTCGCAACGGCGAACGCGGCACGCGCAGGGTGCGCCGCGGGTTTGACGGGAGCCCCGTCGGTGACGGTTGCTCCTCCGGCACCTCCGCCGCAGTGCTGGGCCGTATCCGTGCGCGGCGGGCAGTTTAGCGGCCCGCCCGGTACGCCGATGCAGTGCACGGTGCACCAATGCCAAGATCCTCCCCCCGCGGTGAGTGGTTGGCAGACCTTGCAGGCCGGTCTTCAGGACTTCGCAGCGGCGAATGCGGTACGCCTTGCGTGCGTGACGATGGCGGCACAGACACCTCCCCAGCCGCCCGTCGTCATCCATCGTAATCCGCCACGAATCCTCCCGGATCCTCCGCCGACGCGGTTGCATGCCAATCCCAGGCAGCCGCGATTCCACGCCGATCCCAGGCAGCCGCGATTCCACGCCAACCCCAGGCGCTCGAGCGGCCTCGTGAATCTACCAATCCCAGGCAGCCGCGATTTCACGCGAACCCCGGCCTCGAGCGGCCCGGAAGTCGATCACATCGACGGTAGTGAATCGGCCGCGTACGCCGCGCGCCATGGCGTCAGTCCACGCTCTAGTCCGTTTGCACTAGTTAAGAAAATTGTGCGCCCTCGTGGCGTGGTTAGGCTGTTGCAATACGAATAGGGGACAGCATCATGCGCAAGCTTTATCTAGCGGTCGCCGTTATCGCGATCGCCAGTATTTCCATGCCCGCTTCGGCTCTATCGCCGGGCGAATGTTCCCAATTGCAACAGCAAATTCGCGCCGCGCGTTCGAGAGCGGTGACCGGTGGCTATGAGATGGACCCTGGCTATCAGACCGCCCGCGCAGCCGAAGAGGGCGCGCGCGATCAAATGGTCGCCATGGGTTGCAACAAGCGGGTGAACGCGAACAAGCCCGAGTGTGTGGTCATCATCGCGCGGGTCAACGAAGCCACCGCCAATCGCCGTGCGATGGAAAGCGGCATAAGGCAAGCGAGACAGATTGCCGGCTCCGCCGAGGAGGCCGAGTTGACTGCACGGTATAACGCGGAGTGCAAACAGCAGGCGCGGCGGCAGCCGGACCCCGACTTGGCACCCGGCGTTGCAGGGGCGATCCTGACGATGGGCTTGGGTTTCGGTCAGCTGCAGGGGCCGGGGCCGAGCGGGCCCGGTGGACCCGGACCGATGAGACATCAGCGGCGATAGTCCCGGCGGCTAGCTTCCCGCTGGAATCACCAATTGCGTCTGCGTGACGACGGCGG
>CAVYZC010000011.1:0-79022 GCA_963772885.1 uncultured Alphaproteobacteria bacterium
GAAAAACATCGCCACGTATTGCTATACACCTCATCCAGCCACAACCTTTGCCCGCTTCCGCCGGCACCTTCTTCCAGATCCGCACTTTGTTCACCCGTCGCCGCTCCGCATCGAGCACTTCGACGGCCAGCCCGTCTACGTCGAACCGTTCACCGACGGTCGGCACCCGGCCCAGATGCGACATGCGATAGCCGCCGACGGTTTCGAAGCCCACCCGCTCGATCGCGCACGGTCAAGACGCTGTACGACCTCGTCGATGTCCACCTTTCCGCTGAAGACAGTGGCCGTTCGCCTCGTCGACGACCGACTCGGATTCGTCGTTGTACTCGTCGCGGATCGCCGACGATTTCCTCGAGCAGGTCTTCGATGTGACGAGGCCGGCAGTGCCGCCGTATTCGTCGACGACGATCGCGCATCTGCGTCTGCTGACGCTGGAACTGTTTCAGGAATTCCGACACCGCTGGTGCTCCGGGCACGACTGACCGCAGGCCGCAGCACTCCCGTGATCGGCCGGCCGTCGTCGCTGGCGTCGAGGAGGACGAATTCTTGATGAACGCGGAGCCAGCGATGTTGTCGAGACTGCCCTTGTAGGCGGGGAACCTCGAGTATTCCTGCTCCCGGAACAGCGCGCGGAGATCCCCAATCGTCGCGTCCTCGTGGATCGCGACGATGTCGGGGCGCGGCGTCATCACCTCGCGCACGAGCGTATCGCCGAAGTCCACGATGCTCTGCAGCAGGCGACGCTCCTCGCCCTGAATAATCCCTTCCTGCTCGCCGCTGTCGAGATACGCCTTCGCGACGTCGTTGGCTTCCTGCCCTTCCTCCATCGCTCGCGCGGCTGCGCCGAATCGCGCTTCGGCTCGGCGGCGATCGCGCGATCCACCGGGCAATCGGGCTGAGCACTCGAGCGATCGGCGCGAATGACGGCAGCAGCAGTTCGAGGATCCGCTCGGGGTCCCGAACGACAATCGCGACCGGCAGGCACGAGCTCGCAGACGATGACGAACGCGGCCACGCTCACGACGACGAACGCCACGTCGTGGGTGCCTTGAGCCCAATCGCCCACGCCAGCAGCGCCGTGGCCGTGGCGGTCACCAGACCGAGCAGCAGGCGGAGCGGGACGAACAGCTGCAGCGGCTCGTCCAGGTACCCGCCGAGCTCGCCCGGACGATTGCTGCGTTCCGCGAGCAGCCGCAACGAGAGCCGCATCAGCGCACTGAACGCCGCCTCGATCGTGCCGAGGTAGACGGCAGCGCAGCAATACGTAACTGTTAAGAACAACGACATAAAAAAAAAAAAAACAAAAAAAAAAAAAAACCAATTGCTGCCGCTGGTGCGCAGGAAGCGCCCCTGCCAGATCTCGCCGAGGCCCTCGCAGACGACGATGTCCTTGCCGGCGCGGATGCGCTCGTAGGCGGCTCTTGACGCGGCTCATGGCGTCGACCTCGGTGCCGCTCAGGACGTCGTGCAGCGCGTCCTCGTCGAGGACGACCGGGCAGATGTCGGTGAGGTCGTCCTCGAGCTCCAGCAGCTCGGCGACGAACTCGGCGTCCTCATCGAGCAGGACGCTCGCCGGCGTGCGCCGCCAGCGTGCCGACGGGCTTGAAGTAGCCGGCGTCGAGGCCGCGCTTGCGCAGGGCCAGGCAGAGGCCGACGGCGATGGTCGTCTTGCCGCCGCTGCCCTGGGTGGACGCGATGTAGAGCGATCTCATCACCGCTCAGCCCGGCGGGCTCAGTCCGTCCGCCGCGGGGCCCTTCGGGCCGGCGGCCGCTCAATAGCGCTCCGTGCACTCCGTGACTCTACGGGCATTAGTCAGCTTCGAGGACGATGACCTCGCGGCCCTTGTAGGTGCCGCACTTGGGGCAGGCGCGATGCGGGAGCTTGGGGCTCTTGCACTGCGGGCAGACGCTCGCGGTCTCGACGACGAGCTTCTGCTGCGACCGGCGCTGGTCGCGGCGCCGCTGAGAGGTCTTCTTCTTGGGTACGGGCATGCGTTGCTTCTCCTCAGGTCAACCAGACACGGCACTGTACCACACGGCCGCGCGCTCACGCTTCCTCGTGCCGGTGGTCCGGGATCGGCGTTGAGGTCGGCGCCGCAGACCGGGCACAGGCCGCGGCAGTCGTCGCGGCAGAGCAGCTTGACGCGGCAGCGCCTCGGCGATCAGGTCGCGCACCCAGCGCTCGAGGTCGATCTGGTGCGCGACGACGTAGGCTTCCTCGTCCTCGTCCTCGCCCGTGGCCCCGGAGTCCCCGTGCCGCACGTACTCGATGCCCCTCGTCTGCACGGCCACGTCCGCGTCGGCGAGGCAGCGCTGGCACGGCCCGTGGACGTAGGTGTCGACGTCGAGCGTGAGCGTGAGGTTGTCGCCGACGCGCGCCGCCGTGAGGCGGGTCTCGACGATGTCGTCGGGCACGTGGTACTCGAGGCCGCCGTAGAGGAACGGCGCGACCGTCGACCGGGCAGCGTGCGCCAGGTCTCGCTGGCGTCGTGGAAGCGCAGTGAGTGGAGATCGAATCGTGCGCATGTGAGCCCGCCCGAGCGGGCGCGCCGGTCACGCCTTACGGCTGCAGATCGTCGTCGGCGCCGCGGCCCTGCAGACGCTCGCGGCCGCGGCGCACCGCGGCGATGAACTTGTCGAGGTTCATCTCGAGGTTGCCCAGCACCTCGTCGGCGTAGTCCTCGGCGCCGAGGCGGATCTCGCGCTCGCGCTCGCGCGCGTCCTCCATGATCTGCTGCGCGTTCTTCTCGGCGAGACGCACGACCTCGGTCTCGGAGGCGAGCTTCTCGGCGCGCTCCTGCGCCTCGGCGAGCAGGCGCTCGGCCTCCTGCTTGGCCTCGGAGAGCATCTCCTGGCGCTCCTTGACGATCCAGCGCGCCTGCTTGATCTCCTCGGGGATCGTGGAGCGCATCTGGTCGAGGATGTCGTAGATCTCCTCGCGGTCGATCATGACGCTGTCGGTGAGCGGCACCGACCGTGCGTTGTGGATGATGTCATCCAGTTTGTCGATGAGAACGAGGACGTCCATACTCAGCAACCCTCCCTTGGGTAGCCTAGCCTGCGCGGCGGATAGACCTCCGCCAGGCGGCGGGCGACGGCCGGGGGCACCAGGTCGTCGACGGAGCCTCCGAACGCGGCGATCTCTCTGACGCCGCTCGAGCTGAGGAAGCTGTGCTCGGGCGACGCCATCATGAACACTGTTTCTATGTCGGGCGCCAGCTTCCTATTGAGCTGCGCCATCGCGAACTCGTACTCGAAGTCGGAGATGGCGCGCAGACCCTTGAGGATGACGTGCGCGTCCCACCTGCGGGCGAACTCGACGACGAGCTCGTTGAAGCGGTCGACGACGATGTTGTCGTGCCCGGCGAGCGCCTCCCGGAGGAACTCCTCGCGCTCCTCCGGCGTGAACAGCGGCGACTTGCGCTGCGGCTCCTCGATGAGGCCGACGATCGACGCGGCCGAACTTGGTGGCGCCGCGGGTGATGATGTCGAGGTGGCCGACGGTGACTGGGTCGAACGTGCCCGGACAGATGGCGGTGACGTTGCTGGGCATCAGTCTGCTGCTTCTCCTTCCGCCGGCGATGCGGCGCCGGCCACGAGGAACGTGACCCGCGTGTCGCCGTAGCGTTTCTCCCGCACGACGGTCCAGGGCAGCCCGGCCGCCGTGCCGGCGGCGGACTCGACGACCAGCACCGCGCCGGGGACGAGCACCCGCCCGAGCAGTCTCACGAGGGCGGGACGCACCTGCTCGTACGCGTCGTACGGCGGGTCCGCAAACACGAGAGTATATCGTCGCGCCGCGCCGAGCGTCAGCCGCGAGCGCGCGGCGCACGTCGGCGCCGAGCACGACGGCGCGCGGGCCGGCGGCGGCGGGCGGCGCCGCGGCGCGCCGCCCGGCGGCGCGCACGACCGGCACGCCGAGCCGCTCCAGGTTGCCGCGCAGGGCGCGCAGGGCCGGCGGCGCCGCACTCCACGAAGGTGCAGGTGGCGGCGCCGCGCGAGAGCGCCTCGATGCCGAGCGCGCCGCTGCCGGCGAAGACGTCGAGGACGGCGTGGCCGGCGAGCGCGCCGGCCGAGCGTCTGCCGAGCCGGCCGGCGCCTCGCCGGCGGCGCCGGCCTGCCGCCTGCGGCCGCGGCGACCGCCGCCGCGCGCCTCCGGCAGCGCGCCGAGCACGTCGAAGACGGCCTCGCGCACCTTGTCCGACGTGGGCCGCGTGTCGCGGCCGGCCGGCGCCTGCAGCGGCCGGCCGCGCCAGGCGCCGCCGACGACCCTCACGGGTCCGCCCGCGGCCTGCCATCAGGCCTCGCCGGCCGCCGCGTCCTCGCGGCCGAGCACGCACTCGCGCCGCGGACGAGCGGCGCGGCGCCGGCGCCTCGCCACCGTGAACGCCGTCTCGAGCACGCGGCTCGCCTCCCGGCGCCGCGCCGGGTCGCGCGAGAACACGGCCGCCAGCGGCTCGCCGGCCTCGACGGCGTCGCCGACGGCCGTGCTCGAGCAGGACGCCGGCCGCCGCGTCGACGGTGTCGTCCACCGTGCGGCGGCCGGCTCCCGGCGAGCTGCGCCGCGCGCCCGACGGCGAGCGCGTCGACGGCGGTCACGAACCCGGCCCGCGGCGCCTTGACCTCGTGCCCGGCCAGCCGGTGGAACTCGCCCGGCTGCCAGCGGCCGCCCTGCACGTAGCACCAGCGCTCGAAGTGCTCGGCGGCGCGCCCGTCGTCGCAGCGCCGCCTCCGCCCGCGCGCGCGCCTCCGCCGCGTCGACGCCGAGGTCGGACAGCGGCAGCAGCTCGGCGGCGAGCTCCAGCGTCACCTCGCGCACGTCGCGCGGGCCCTCGCCGCTCGAGCACCTGCCACGCCTCCTCGACCTCGAGCCGGTTGCCGACCGTGCGCCCGAGCGGCGCGTCCATGGCGGTGTACAGACAGGACGGTCGGGCGCTCGTAGGCGGCCCCGATCAGGCGGCAGAGGCGGCCGATCTCCTTGGCGTGGTCCAGGTCGGCCGCGAAGGCGCCGCGTCCCGACCTTGAGGTCGAGGACGAGCGCCGACGTGCCGCTGGCCACCTTCTTGGCCATGATGCTCGCCGCGATCAGGCCGTCGCACTCCACCGTCCCGGTCACGTCGCGCAGCGCGTACAGCAGCCGGTCGGCCGGCACGATGCGCTCGCTCTGGCTGACGACGGCGACGCCGATGCGCTCGAGCTGGCGCAGGAAGTCGCCCTGCGGAAGCTGCACGCGGAAGCCGGGGATGGACTCGAGCTTGTCCAGCGTGCCGCCGGTGTGCCCGAGGCCGCGGCCGGACATCTTGCCGAAGATCGCGCCGCAGGCGGCGACCAGCGGCGCCAGCACGAGCGTCACCTTGTCGCCGACGCCGCCGCTCGAGTGCTTGTCGAGCACCGGACGGCGCAGCACGCCGAGATCCAGCGTCTTGCCGCTGTCGACCATCGCCCGGGCGAGCCACGAGCGTCTCGTCGTCGCTCGAGGCCGCGCAGCACCATGGCCATGAGCAGGGCGCTCGCCTGATACGAGGGGACGGCGCCGCTCACGACGCCGTCGACGAACGCGCGCACGCGCGCCTCGTCGAGCTCGTTGCCGTCGCGCTTCCAGGCGATCACGTCGTGCACGAAGTCCACGGTCACTCCCCTCAGAGCGTCTCGAGCAGGTCCGGCCAGCGCGCGAGCGACGGCGTCGCGTGAGGCCGGCGGCGAGCAGCCCGGCGAGGCGGCCGCCGGCGGCGAGCACGTCGTCGTGCGAGCCCACCGCGGCCGCGACGTTGGCCACGAGCGCCAGGAGACAGCACTCTACGCCGCGTCGCGGCGGCGGCGCGAGCCTCCGGCGCCGCCGACATGCCCACCACGTCGCCGTAGCGGGCCAGCCAGGCGACCTCCGCCGGCGTCTCGAACTGCGGGCCGCAGACCGAGACGTAGGTGCCGGCGCCGCGGCGCGGCGCCCTCGCCGAGCGCCTCGGCCACGCGCGCGGCCTCCGCCTCGGCTGCACAGCGCCAGGCGCTCCGGCACGTCGCCGGCGGCGGCCGCTGCAGGTCGACGACGGCGGAGCACACGACCGCCCGGCCGACGACCGCCTCCGGGCGCAGGGCGCCGCACGAGTTGGTCAGCACGAGCCGGGAGACGCCGGCGGCCGCCAGGGCGCGCACCGGCGTCTCGAGCTCGTCGTCGCTCCAGCCCTCGTAGCGGTGCGGCCGGCCGCAGGCCAGGGCCAGCCGGAGCTCGCGCCCGTCCTCCGGCCGCGCACGCGCGCCAGCTTCAGGACGTTCAGGTGGCCGGGCACGGAGCCCGACGGCCAGCCCGAGCGCGTCGTACGGCACTTCGTCCTCGACGCGCGCCGCCCTCCGGCAGCGCCCACAGCCCGGAGCCGTAGACGGCGGCGGCGTGCGGGCGCCAGGCGGCCACCCGCCGCAGCGCCGCCTCCGGCCCGCCGGCCATCAGCCGATCGGCCGCCCGGGGAGCGGCGGCTCCTCCCCGGTCAGGTGCGCGAACGCCGTGGCGCCGACGTCCTCCTGCGCGCCGTCGTACCGGCCCGGGCGTGAGCCCCAGCGCGAGCAGCGGCGAGTACTCGCGCGAGTGGTCGGTGCTCTCGGTGGTCGGGTCCACGCCGTGGTCGGCGCAGAGGATCATGACGTCCTCGTCGTCCAGCAGCGCCTCCCAGCCGGGCAGCGCCGCGTCGACCGCCGCGAGCCCGCCGGCGAAGCCCTCCACGTCGTTGCGGTGGCCCCACACCGAGTCGAAGTCGACGAGGTTGGCGAACAGCAGCCCGTCCTCCATCTCGCGCAGGTGCCGCGTGCAGGCGGCGATGCCGGCGGTGTTGTCGGTGGTGTGGTCGTCCACGTCGACGCCGCGCTGCACGAAGATCTCGCCGATCTTGCCGACGCCGACCACGGGGACGCCGCGCTCCTGCAGCAGGTCCAGATAGGTCGGGCCCGGCGGCTCCAGCGAGTAGTCGCGCCGCCGCGGCGTGCGCGCGTAGTGGCCGGAGGCGCCGTCGAACGGCCGCGCGATGACGCGCCCGACGGCGTGCGGGCCCCGCAGGATCGCCGCGCGCCGTCTCGCACCACGCGTACAGCTCGCGGGACGGGCACGACGTCCTCGTGGCAGGCGATCTGGAAGACGGAGTCGGCGGACGTGTAGACGATCGGCCGGCCGGTGGCCACGTGCTCGTCGCCGAGCTCCTCGATGATGCCCGTGCCGGAGGCCGGCCGGTTGCAGAGGATCCGCCGGCCGATGGCCGCCTCGAACGGCTCGATGACCTCCGGCGGGAAGCCGTCCGGGTAGGTCGGGAACGGCCGCTCGAGCACGACGCCCATCATCTCCCAGTGGCCGGTGGTGGTGTCCTTGCCGGCGCCGCGCTCGAGCCAGGCGGCCGTAGGTCGCCTCGCCGGCGCGGCGTTCCCAGCGGCAGCCCGACGATCTCGCCGAGGCCGAGCCCGGCGAGGTTGGGCAGCGGCACGTCGACGCGTTCGAGCACGTGCCGCAGCGTGTCCGAGCCCTCGTCGCCGTACGCGGCGGCGTCGGGCAGCGCGCCCGCGCCGCAGCCGTCCAGCACGCACACGAACACTCTGGTCATTCGTCCGTCCCCGCGACGCCCTTCGGGCCGGCGGCCGCTCACTAGCGCTCCGTGCGCTTCGTGGCCTACGGGCATCAGTCCTCCTCCCCAGCGCGCGCCGCCGCGCGCGCGGGTGCGTCTCCAGGAACACCTCGCGCAGGTGCTCGACGGTCACGTGAGTGTACAACTGGGTGGTCGCCACGTTGGCGTGGCCGAGCATCTCCTGCACGCTGCGCAGGTCGGCGCCCGCGGCCAGCAGGTGCGTGGCGAACGAGTGGCGGAACGTGTGCGCGCTGGCCGCGCCGAGCATGTCGGCGCGGGCCAGCACGCGGCGCAGGATGTAGTCGAAGCCCTGGCGCGTGAGCGGGCCGCCGCGGGCGTTGAGGATGAGCTCCGGGCGGCGGCGGCCGCGCAGCAGCGCCCGCCGCCCGTCGGCGACGTAGCGGCTCACGGCCGCGGCGGCGGCGCCGCCCATCGGCACCACGCGCTCCTTGTCGCCCTTGCCGATGCAGCGCACGAGGCCGCCCTCGACGTCCACGTCGCCGTCGCGCAGCCCGAGCAGCTCGCTGACGCGCAGGCCGCAGCCGTACAGGAGCTCGAGCGCCGCGAGGTCGCGCTGGCCGAGCGGCCCGGCGGGCACGACGGTGGCGAGGATCTCCTCGACCTCCTCGACGGAGAGCACGCGCGGCAGCTCCTGCGGCCGCTTGGGCGTGCGCAGCAGGGCCGCCGGGTCGTCCTCGCGCGCGCCTTCGCGGACGAGATAGGCGTAGAAGGCGCGCACGGCGGCCGTGCGCCGCGCGACGCTCGAGGCCGCGCCGTCGCCGCCGGCGCCGGCGAAGTAGGCGCGCACGTCGTCGGCCGTCGCCGCGCCCGGCGTCGTTCCGGCGGACGTCGAGGAAGGCGGCGAAGGCGGCGAGGTCGCGACCGTAGGCGGTCACCGTGTTGGGGCTCAGGCCGCGCTCGTAGCGCACGTAGTCGAGGAACTCGTCGACCAGCGGGTCGGACGGCGGCGCCGGCGTCCCCCCCGGCTCCGCGCGTCGGCTGCTGGTCTCGACCGCCGAGCCGTCCCGCGCTCGTTGGCGGCCCGCTCGCCGGCGGAACTGCGGTGGCCGGTCACGCGCCGCCCCGCGCCGCTATGCGGCCGTCCCCGCGGCGCGCACGAGCCCGCGGCCATGGCGGCGAGCTCGGCGAGGCGCTCCAGGCTCATGCACTCCTGCGGCGAGTGCGCGTTCTCGAAGCCGACGCCGAGCGTGAGCGCCGGCAGGCCGGCGGCGTTGAACACGTTGGCGTCCGACCCGCCGCCGCCGTCGACCAGACGCTCGGGCAGACCCGCGAGTAGCAATACGTAATCTTAACCAAGTAGAGGGAAATACACACACACACACACGCGCTTCGGCGCGGCGAAACGAAACGAAACGCATCGATTTTGAAATGGGCCGTCCGGCGCAAATAACCGAGGCAGGGCTTAGGGTTGCGGCCGCCCGCGTCGCCGCGCGCCAGGGCGCCGCCCGCGCTACCATCGCCGATATCGCCAAGGAGGCCAAGGTCCCGACCGGCTCGATCTATCACCGGGTACCCTCCCGCGCGGCCCTGCTGGCCGAGGTCTGGCTGGAGGCCGCGGAGCGGTTCGGCACGGCCTTTCTTGGCCGCCTGGCCGAGGCCCGCAACCTCGAAGAAGCGGCGAACGTCGCGCTCGTTACGCCTCGTTTCGCCCGCGAGGATCCTGCTGCCGGCGTAATTCTGTTCGTGCACCGGCGCGACGATTTCCTCGACGACGCACCGGCCGAAAGCCGCGCCCGCGCGAGCAAACTCACGGCTGCTATGCGCGATGGAATTGCCGCCGCTGCCAAGCGCCTCGCGCCCGATGACCGGCGCGGCCGCGACCGCTTCGCGCTGGCGCTCGTCGGCATTCCCTACGGCGCCGTGCGCACCTTTCTCCCGCAAGCCATGCCGCCGGCCGAGCTGGATCCGGTGATTCTCGCTGCCGCCCGGGCCGCGCTGGCGCGCGCTGATTCGCGGCGCCTAGCGGCAATATGACTCGTCGGTGAGCAGTTCGACCTCATCCATGGCGCGGATTTCAGCACAGGTCAGCGGCTTGCCGTCGATGCGCGTCAGCACCACGAGCTGCGAAAGCGCGGAAGCCTCAGGCAGACGGCGCTGCGCCTCGGCCTGCCGCTTCCCCGCAACTACTTGTGAATTCGCGGAAATTCGCAGCTCGCGGCCCGCATCGTGACGCGGGCCGGCGAACGCCGACGACGCCAGCAACATCACGAACGCCACCGCCACAGGAATAGCTCGGTGCATTCTCGGCTCCATCCAATTCAACCTGTTGAGCCTCTATGCGAATCCCGTGCCAGCCAGCCATGCGCGGGCTGCCATTGACCTCTGCGCGCAAAGGTCCACATTGAGAGTGTTCCGAGGGGTGCCCTGAAACGTGAATCAGGGCTGAGATTCCGCTGGACGCGGTGACCCTTCGAACCTGATCCGGGTCATGCCGGCGCAGGGACTGGAACCGACGACCAGCCTCCGCCCCCGGGTCTCCGTGAAGCAAGGAGATCCGCCATGCTTACCAAGAACCCCTTCGCCGTCACTTCGGGCCCGCTGCCGGGCTCGCAGAAAATCCATCGCCCGGGCTCGCGCGCCGACCTGAAGGTCGCGATGCGCGAGGTCGTCATCACGCCGGAATCGGCGAGCCGCCGGTCGCGCTCTACGACACGTCCGGTCCGTACACGGATCGGAACGCGCAGATCGACATCGGCAAGGGTCTGCCGCCGCTGCGCGCCGTGGATTCTCGCGCGCGGCGACGTCGAGGAATATGAGGGCCGCCACCGCCAGCCCGAGGACGACGGCCTGAAGCCGGGCGAGCGAGCTCCCGCGCTTCGACCGCGGCGGGCCGCAAGCCGCTGCGCGCCAAGCCCGGCAAGCGCGCGACCCAGCTCGAATATGCCCGCGCCGGCATCATCACCGAGGAGATGGAATATATCGCATCGCGAAAACATCGCGCGCGAGAACGCCGCGCGGCTTGCGCGGCATCGCCGACGGCGAGCGCTCGGCGCCAACATCCCCGAGGAGATGACGCCCGAATTCGTGCGCACCGAAATCGCGCGCGGCCGCGCGATCATCCCGGCCAACATCAATCACCCCGAGACCGAGCCGATGATCATCGGCCGCAACTTCCTGACCAAGGTCAACGCCAATATCGGCAACTCGATCGTCACCTCGGGCGCCGCCGAGGAAGTCGAGAAGATGGTGTGGTCGATCCGCTGGGGCGCCGACACGGTGATGGATCTCTCGACCGGGCGTCACATCCACACCATCCGCGAATGGATCATCCGCAATTCGCCGGTGCCCATCGGCACGGTGCCGATCTATCAGGCGCTGGAGAAGGTCGGCGGCGTCGCCGAGGAGCTGACCTGGGAGATCTACCGCGACACGCTGATCGAGCAGTGCGAGCAGGGCGTCGATTATTTCACCGTGCATGCCGGCGTGCGGCTGCCGCATATCCCGCTGACCGCCAACCGCGTCACCGGCATCGTCTCGCGCGGCGGCTCGATCCTCGCCAAATGGTGCCTCGCGCATCACAAGGAGAATTTCCTCTACACGCACTTCGAGGAGATCTGCGAGCTTCTCGCGCGCTACGACGTGTCGTTCTCGCTCGGCGACGGCCTGCGTCCGGGCTCGACCGCGGACGCCAACGACGCCGCGCAATTCGCCGAGCTGGAGACGCTGGGCGAGCTGAACAAGATCGCCGGCGCCACAACGTCCAGGTGATGATCGAAGGCCCCGGCCATGTGCCGATGCACAAGATCAAGGAGAACATGGACCGCCAGCTCGCGGTCTGCGACGAGGCGCCGTTCTATACGCTCGGGCCTCTGACCACCGACGTCGCGCCCGGCTACGACCACATCACCTCGGCGATCGGCGCCGCCATGATCGGCTGGTTCGGCACCGCGATGCTTTGCTACGTGACGCCGAAGGAGCATCTCGGGCCTGCCGGACCGCGACGACGTGAAGGACGGCGTGATCGCCTATCGCATCGCGGCGCACGCGGCCGATCTCGCCAAGGGCCATCCGGCGGCGCGGATGTGGGACGATGCGATATCGCAGGGCGCGCTTCGAATTCCGCTGGCGCGACCAGTTCGCTCTCGCTGGACCCGGAGACGGCCGAAGCCTTCCACGACGAGACGCTGCCGGCCGACGGCGCCAAGGTGGCGCATTTCTGCTCGATGTGCGGGCCGAAATTCTGCTCGATGAAGATCACCCAGGAGGTGCGCGATTACGCGCGCGGCTGAACGACAAGGAAAGCGGGATGGAGGAGATGGCGAAGAAATTCCGGGAGGGCGGGGAGGATTTATGCGCCGATGCCGGAGGCAAATCCGCCAGCGGAGTAGCGCTCAAAGTAGTGACGCTGCACGATCAATGCTAGCCTATCGATGTTGATAGTGACGCTGGCGGTTGAGAAAGCCTATCGAAGGGATTCACTCGCAGCGAGTTGAGAAGGAGACCGACGCGGAAGCGTCGCGAGGTGACGAAATTTTGTAGTCGCAGCGAGGCTGCGCGTCGGACATTCGACGAGGAGCGTCTTCCGCCTTCACTGCGAGTGCATCGGTTCGCTAAGCGCATCGTTAGCGACCTCATCCGCAATGCATTCTCCGCAATTGAATGCAGGTCTTGTCGGAGTATATCGGAGCGATTGGGGTCGCGGCATCATGGACGTTTTCAGACTGCCGTACGAATGAATCGTGCGTGTCAACATTCGCGCAGATAAGAGAGTCCGCAGGAAGCTCCTAGGATGTGGGTCGGCAGTTAGAAGGTTGAGAAGTCGTTTGGCGACGATGACGTGACCAATTTCGATCTGGTTTCGAGTGATTACCCATGGACGTACGCGTAGGCGACGCCAGAAGCGAATTTCACGACCTTGCGTCGCGCTTGCTATTGCGGGTTTCTTTGTAATTCAGGGCTGCATCCTCTTTGGCCCGGTAATCGCGCACGACGCGAAGAGGGCGGAGGTGGCGAAGCTTCACCGCCGTCGTTTCGCTATCGCCAACGCACGCCAAGTATCAGCCCCCAGATTTGCTCGCCATATCTGCTCGTAGCTCCAAGACCGCCCGGCGCACTGAGCAAAGTAATAGCGAGCTGCCCAGTCTTCGACCGAGCGAGCCATAGACGTTTCCTTCGAGTCGGCGGCAATGCTCCGCGCTTGCGAAGTCCGACGCTTTTCGCGCTTCTCTAGATCGGCGCGCTTCATCGCAATGTCGCAGGCGGTCAGATAGGCGCGGTTCAGTGGCCTAGCGTCCGGTACGACCTCGGCGCAGAATGACGCTTCGCTCGCGAGTCAGCTAATAACAGCTTGCGATTAGCACGAATGCGATCGAGACCAGCAGTTGAGATTGACTACGATGGCGTATTCGAGTCGGCTAACTTTTCAAGGCGAGGAACCGCAGAGACGCGAACGGCTCTATTGGATACTTCTTTGCGCGGCAGATTTCTTCATTCATGAAGCTGGAAGAGCCACTTCGAGTCGACCCAACACGTCGTTCGTCAAGCGTGTGTGAGCTCGCTGAAGCGGTTATCGAACGACGGGAGAGCTGTAAGACAGAAATTGTGTCCGAGTCATCGATCTGGCTGATATCTAAACGCAATGGTCGAAATCCATTGTACGCCTGTCAACATACCAGCACTCCGCCGCCCGGCGCTTCTTATCGCGGCGCGCGTCCGCTCGTCCTTTTCCTGAGGAGCTTGGTACCATGGTCCCCGCGAGCTGTCCGCGAGGACCTGACGCAGCAATGGAGGCGAGCCAGGAGGCGCCGAAGCCGTGCGCAGGCCGATGCCCGACGACGTGGCGTTGCGAGGTTCCCGGCCGCGACGCCGTGGCGAGGAGCTGCGCGCCTGTCGCGCGTGCGAAAGGACGCGCTGGCGGCCCTCCGGCGCTCGGTGCATCGCATGGGCAGCGCGAGCTACCTCGCGGCCTGACCCCGCCCGGCGGCGGCCCGCGGCGCGCTCGGGCTAGCACGCGTCACGATCCTGCGCCGAGGCCCGGCGGCTATAGGAAATGTTAGCGACGCGATTGCGGCGCAGTAAGGCCATGCCGGGCGCGAAGCGGGCGATCCGTAACCGTCACGCTAGACCTTTGGTCCAGCAGACCGGCTTCTGGTAGCACCGCCAGCGTGACCGGAAGGAAGAGATGTCGGTCACGCAGGAAGCGGCCGTCGCCGGAGCCGGTTTCGCGGCCCGCGCGCGCTTCTTGGCGGCATCGGCCGGAGAAAAGGGTAGCGAGCGAGAACGCTGCGATCAGCGCGAAGGCGGCAGAGGCCGCCAGGATTTTCCGAAACATATAAAGTCCCCCTTGTGAGCGGCACCCGAGTGCCGCGGGCGCAAAGCCTACGCCGCGTTTATGACGCCGATCCAGCCGCTGCCGGAGAATTCGGTGGAGACCGGGATGCCCGGCTCGACGCCACTCCGGGACGCAGCAAAGCAGCGAACCTCCGGTCCGCTCGTCCCCTGGGAAAGGGGGACCCAGATGGATTCGCGCTTGCGCGCGGAATGAGCGGAGGGATTGCTCGACTCCGACAAGGCGGAACGTCTGCTACCGAATAAACGTCCCGCTCTGCAGCTCGCGCACGGCCTGCTGCAGCTCGGCCTGCGTGTTCATCACGATCGGACCGTACCAGGCGACCGGCTCCTCGATCGGCTTGCCGGACACCAGCAGGAAGCGGATGCCCTCCTCGCCCGCCTGCACCGTCACTTCGTCGCCGCGGTCGAACAGCACGAGCGAGCGGTTGCCGGTGCGCTCGCGCACGAGCGTCTCGCCGCCGGCCGTCGCCTTCTCGGTCAGCACGCCGAACGGCGCCGACGCGTCGCGGAACGTGCCCGAGCCCGCGAACACGTAGGCGAAGGCGTGGCGCGTCGGTCTCGACCGGCAGCGTCTTGCGCTTGCCGGGCGGCACCGAGACGTCGAGATAGCGCGGATCGGCCGCGACGCCGTCGACCGGGCCGCGCTTGCCCCAGAACTCGCCGCAGATCACGCGCACGCGCGTGCCGTCGTCGTCCGTCGACCTCGGGGATCGCCGCGGCCGGAACGTCCTGATAGCGCGGCGCCGTCATCTTGAGCGACGAGGGCAGATTGGCCCAGAGCTGGAAGCCGTGCATGCGGCCCTGCGCGTCGCCCTTCGGCATTTCCTGATGCATGATGCCGCTGCCCGGCGGTCATCCATTGCACGTCGCCGGCGCCGAGCGTGCCGCGGTTGCCCAGGCTGTCGCCGTGCTCGACCGTGCCCGCGAGCACGTAGGTGATGGTCTCGATGCCGCGATGCGGATGCCACGGGAAGCCGGCGAGATAGTCGTCCGGGCTGTCGTTGCGGAAATCGTCGAACAGCAGGAACGGATCGAAGTCGGAGGTCTCGCCGAAGCCGAACGCGCGCCGCAGCTGCACGCCGGCGCCTTCGAGCGTGGGCTTGCGACTGCGATGATGCGTTTGACGGGACGGATGGACATGGGGCCCTGCCTTTCGTCTCAGGGCTTATTTGGCGCCCGCCGCACGCGCAGCGCAATAGCATGGCGCCCATGCGCAGCACGCAGCGCAACCGCGTCAAGCCCGGCAGTGAGGCGCCTCAGTTATTCCGCCCGCCGTCCGCTTGATCCTTCATCCACCCCGACAAGCTCGCGGGTTTTGCCTTGGCCTTCCTGGCCGGCTTCTTCTTCGTGGCGGCGGCCGGCTCTTCGGGCGTCGTCCCCTCGGCCGCTTCCTTTTCCAGTCGAAGCGCCTTCAGGCGCTCGGTCTTGGCGTGCGTCGCCACCGCGGCGGATTCGTATTCGGCCATGGCCTTCTTGCCTTCTTCGGCCCGCTGCGCCTTCTTGAACTGAATGTTGGCTGCATCCGTCTTCTTGTTGTCCGCCAATGCGATCTCCTGTGGGTGAATGCTCGAAACACATTCGCATCGTCATTCCGGGGCGGGCTTTGCCCGCGAACCCGAATCTATTCACGGGCGGTGGTTATGGCCGCGAGTTCGCTCGCGTCCCGGAATGACAAGGTGAACTATCCGTCGAATTCAGAGTTCTCCGTGGGCCTATTTCCCGGCGAGCTTGCGCAGCGCCTCGTTGATCCGGTCCTGCCAGCCCGGCCCGGTCTCCTGGAAGTGCTCGAGCACGTCCTTGTCGATGCGCAAGGAAACCAGCTCCTTGGCGCCGGGCAGCGAAGGGCTTTTCGGCGGGGCTTCCGGCGGCTTGGTCGTGGCCGCCTTGAAAGCGGCGTCCGCCGCATGCCGCGGGTCGGCAGGTCTTCGGGCCATTGGATTACTCATAGCACCGCGCGAGGATACGTGCAGGATTTCTCGCGGGCTGCGATCAGGCCGCCGGCCGGAACTTCCTCACCGCCGCAATCGCGACCAGGCCGAAAATCGCCAGCGCCACCAGCTGCGCCACCAGGAACGGCGGCTCCGATTGCGTCGGCGCCATCGCGGTCAACGCCGGCACCTTCTTGAACGCCTGCGCGATCAGAACGACGACCAGGAACCAGAGACCGAGCACCATGCCGAGCGCATAGACCCAGCGCCACACGCCGGCGAGGCGGAAGGCGTAGCGCGCCAGCAGCACCAGCGCGAATACCACCAGCGACGCGACGCCGAGCCAATGGGAATCCCGGAAGTGATCGAACGGAAAGCCGAACCCGGTCACGCTGGTCGCGATCGCGGTCACCAGATAGAGCGCGGTCCAGCCGCCGGGCATGCGCGAGCCCGAGCAGCTCCTTCACCACCACGATACCCGCCACGATCGCGACGAGGCTCAACAGCGTATGGATCCAGGCGAACGTCGTGAGGCCGAGGTACATCGCACTCTCCGGTTTAAACGAGTTTCAGCCTAGCACGCAGGACGGGCCGCGTGCTGCGTTCGTGTTCAGGACGGCGGCGCGTCACCTGGCGCGGCTTCCGCCGATTCGGCCGGCAACCGCGGCCGCCGCCCCACCCCCTGCATCGCCCGCTCGATCTGCTCGAACATGGATTTCGCGAAGCGCCCGATCCCGGCGCGCATGTGCGGAGAAGCATAGGCGATCGAATTGTGCGCCGGCGTCCGCTCCAGCGGCGGCTCGCGCAGGAAATCGCCGAGCGAAAGTTTGCATTCCGCCAGCGCCAGCGCGAACAGCGAATCGAGCCGCGGGATCAGCATGCGCCGCGCGTGCTGCTTCAGCGCAAGATAGCCGTCGCCGACGCGCGCGTATTTGTCGATCTCGCCCAGATTCTCGTTCTCGGCGGTGACGAACGTGCAATCGGGAAAGCGCGCGAGCAGCCGCCCGCCCTCTTCATAGGATTCCGCGTCCCGCTCCGGGATATAGAAGATGACGGTCTCGACGTTGCGCGCGCGGGCCTCGGCCACGTAATCGCTCTCGCGCATCAGATCGAAGAATTTCTTGAACGAGTGCGCGGTCACGTCGACGATCTGCACCTCGGCGGAAGGCGCCGCCAGCCGGTCGAACAGCGACATTTGATCCCGCACCTTGTCGAGATCGAGCACGGTCGAGCGCCCGAGAAAATGCGCGGAAAGTTTCGGGTGTGCTGTGTCGGTGTCGAAAATCTCCACGCTCTCGCGCGATTGCAGGAAAAAGTCGGCGAGCGCCCGCGCCAGCAGCGTTTTGCCGTTTCCGGCGCGCGGCGAAGCGACGATGATCGCGAAATTTTTCGGAGCCGAAGCGGCTTCCGGCGCGGCCGGCCCGGCGCCCGGTTCGGGCTCGGTGTTCAGTCGCGCACCGCGCGGCCGGCGAGCCGGTCGATGAGCGAAATGCGGTCGTACTCATCGCCCACCAGGTTGCACCAGGTGCGCACATAGCCCCGCAGCACCAGCGAAAAATTCGCGTTGTGCCCGCGCGCATCCTTGTTCTTGATGAAGGTCGAGAACGGCACGCCGGCGAGCTCCACCTGCTCGCACGCCATCTCGTTGAGCTTGGGGATATTGAGCTCGAGCGCGCCCTTGGCCTGCTTGAAATAATTGTCGTACACGGCGCGGTCCCATTCGAAGAAGCTCGCTTCGTTGACGAAGTTCTTCACCACGTAATAAGCGCCGTCCTCGCAATAGGGCAGTATCTCGACGATCTCCTCGAGCGAGGACGACCGAGGGTCCCAGGATATGAAACAGGTGGAAGCCGTAGTCGCCGTCGGCCACCGCTTCGAAAAAGCCGTTGTCCTTGAACGCCTGCAGCGTGCGGCGCAACAGCCGGCGCGGATATCGACGACGGTGAGCTTCTCGTCGGCGCTATCGAGCGTGTCGATGATCTTGATCTGGTCGGGCGTGGAGGTCAGATCCACGATCTCGGTGACGGCGGGGTGAAAGCGCTTGAGGGTGCCGCGCGGATATTCCGAATCGAAGGCGCGCGCCTTGACGCCGTTGCCGTGCAGATAATCGAGCACCGTGCGCGCGATCGTGGTCTTGCCGACGCCGCCCTTGTCGGCGCCGATCAGCAGGACCGTCGGCTTCTGTGTTCTGGCCACGCGTTCACCCCCGGTTGGTCAACCAATCGATGCGTTTCGGTCATAGCACTGCGGACACTATATGCGGGAAATATGGCCGCCGCGGCCGCCGAAAATTCGCCACCCCTGGCCGGGGCTTAAGGAGCGATTTACCTGGGCGTGCTAGGATCATTGTTGTCGGTTCGAGATCGGCCGCGCGCTGCCGTCCCCGGGACGCGGTTGAATCGGTCTCTGAACGACTTGAAGCGAAATCGCATCTTTCAGCTCTCCGCGCATCCCGCTGAACCGACTCGCGAATTCACCCGTCCAAAAGCCGCGCCTCGCGTGAAAGATCACGTTAATTGCGCGCTCAGATACGGCCCTTTTTTTGCCCCGCTGGAGCGCCTATATTCGAGTTGCCGGCGCAAGCCGGCTATGGCGATAAAGGCTCGTCGCAATAAACCCTTCGGACCCGGGGGCAGTACCCGGCGCCTCCACCAAAGCCCGTAAAGCGAAAAAATTTTCCGGGCTTCGGCGGGGGCGAAACAGGATCGACGAGGGCGTAAAGGACGCGGCTTTTGCTCGGGATGGTACCGCCGTTATCGGGCCATAACATAGTTGGCAACGACAACTATGCTCCGGTTGCTCAGGCCGCGTAAGCGGTTTGAAAGACCGAAATTAAGCCCTGGCGGGTAGCACCGTCAGGCGGGGTCCGGGGGCACCTGGCAACAGAAGCCCCCACTCACTTTTTTCGCGCCCCCTCCTTCGAGACGCCCGCCGCCTCATCCTGAGGAGGCGCCACCGATCTCGGGTTTACCCGAGATCGGCGTTTTAAAGCGCAAGTCGGCTAAAGCCGACTTGCGTGGCCCACTGGCGGCCGCACGGGAAATCGGCTTCACTCCGCGCAGATTCGCGATGGCTGACCTCATCCGCTACGACCTCTTGGCCCAGGACGCATTGCGCGGCGTCGTCCGCAAAGTGCTGACCGATGTCGCGCGCGAGGGCCTGAAGGGCGATCATCATTTCTACGTCGCCTTCGATACGCGCGCGCCGGGCGTGCGCATCTCCGACCGCCTGCGCGGAAAATATCCCGAAGAAATGACCATCGTGCTGCAGCACCAGTTCTGGGATCTCACGGTCACCGAGCAGACCTTCGAAGTCGGCGTCTCGTTCGGCGGCACGCCGGAGCGGCTGCTGGTGCCGTTCGCGGCGATCAAGGGCTTCTTCGATCCCTCGGTGCAGTTCGGTCTGCAGTTCGAGGTGACCAAGGATACCGGCGCGCCGGCCCAGGACGTGGCCGCGAAGACCGAGCCGGCCGCCAAGAAGCTCGCGCACGAGAAGCCCTCGCGCCCGGCGCCGCGCGGCGCCGCCTCCGAACCCGAGGAGACGCGGCCGGTGCGCGGCTCGGTTCCGGCCACGCGGAAGAAAGCCCAGCTCGCCAAGGTCGACAAGCAGGGCGAGCCGGCGCCGAAGCCCAAGGCCGGCGCCGAGATCGTCAGCCTCGACAAGTTCCGCAAGAAGTGAGCGAGGCGCTTCCGCTCGTGCTCGTCGTCGCGGTCGCCGAGAACGGCGTGATCGGCCGCGGCCGCAAGCTGCCTTGGCACCTGCCGGGCGATCTTCAGCACTTCAAGCAGAAGACGATGGGCAAGCCGCTGATCATGGGCCGGCTCACCTTCCTCTCCATGGGCGGGCCGTTGCCGGGCCGCGCCAATATCGTGCTCTCCCGCGATCCGGACCTCCGCGCCGACGGCGCGCTCGTGGCTCCCGATCTAAAAACCGGCCTGGCGCTCGCCGCCAAAGAAGCCGAGCGCCTGGGCAGCGACGAGATCGCGATCATCGGCGGCGCCGACGTGTTCGCCGAGACCTTGCCGCGGGCTGCACGACTCGAGATCACCGAAGTGCATGGCAAACCCGAAGGCGACACGCACTTTCCCGAGTTCGATCGCGCAGAGTGGCGCGAGACCAGGCGCGACGGCCCGCACCGGGAAAGCGGCGCGACGTTTCCCTATACGTTCGTGACGCTCGAGCGACGCTGATCGTCGCGTATTAACGGCGTTCCGCCGGAATATCGGACCACGGATCGGGCGGACGCGGGCGCGGCGCGGTCGCGGGCCGTTGCGTCGCGCCCGGCGGCGGACGCACCTCGACCGGCGGCGGCAGGGGCGGCAGCGGAACGCGCGCCGTGGGCGACGCGGGCGGAGCTTCAGCCGGCGGCTCGACCAGAATCGGCGGAGCGCCCGGCGGCCTCGCGTCGCGCCGCTCGATCTCGCGCATCTCGCGCTCCATCGCGCGCAGCGCGATCGCACCCGCGAGCGCCGCGGCCTCGATCCGCCGCTCCGGCGCGGCGAGCGGCCCGCTCCAGCGCACAATGGCGCCCGGCCGCACCGCGAGTGCCTCGGGCGCCGGCGCTTCAAGCTCGATCGTCGCATCGAGCAGCAGGCGCGGAAGATCGATGCTGCCAAGCGCCGCGACCTGCACCTGCCCGGCGCTCGCCCGCACCGAGCTGATGCGGGCGATGCCGGCCACCAGCGTCACCGGCGCTTCGACGCGCGTAAGCGCGAGCGGCCCGCGAGCGAAGAACGAGGCAAGCAGCGCCGCCGTCTTGCCCTCGTCCGGCGGCGGATTGCTCGTTGCGAGCACGGCCGCAAGCGCGGCGGGATCGAGCTCGGCGATCTCGAAACTCTCGATCGCCAGAACCCCTTGTCCGGCAAGGCTCGCCACCAGGGCCGCTGGCGTTCGCCCGCTGCCGGCGAAGACCAAAGTCAGATCCCCACGCCCGCGCAAATCCGTGCGCAATCCCGCCCCCGCGAGCAGGCGCGCGAGGTCGGCGCCGGAAAGCACCGCGCGCGCTTCGAGCGCAAGCGCCTCGCCGCGCGCGAGCTTCGCGCTCCCGGTCAAGCGCCCGCCGCCGAGCGTGGCGGAAAAGGCCTCGATCGCGGTCTCGGCCGCGCCGAATTTCAGCGAGAAGCGCGCGTCGTCGGCGACCAGCGGCCCGCTTAGGGCGAGCTTCGACACTTCGAACTCCAGTCCGCCGGCTGCGCCCTCGAACGGCACGGGCCCGAAGGGTGCGTCGGTCCACAGGGCCTCGGCCCTCGCCGGCCCTGCATTTCCAAGGCTTAGCGCGAGGATGGCCGCAAGCTCCGCGCGGTCGATGGCGATCCGGCCCGACACCGCCAGAGGCGATGCGGTCGCCAGCGCAAGACGACCGCTCACGCGCGTTTCCGCAATGGAGAGCTTGATGTCGTCGAGCACGAAGCCCGCGTCGCCGCGCACGACACGAAGCGTCCCGGTCGCCGGAACCGGCCGCGCGCTCGCGCGCGCGAAAGCGGCCGCCAGCGGGCGCAGGTCCGTGGCGTCGAGTCGCAGCGCGATCTTCGGCTCAAAGCGGCCCTCGGCGCCGCGGCCGATCTCGCCCTCCGCGTCGATCCGGCTGCCGGGAGCCGTGAGGCGCGCGGTCATGGCAAGCGCGCCATTGCGCGGACCGGCCGCGGCGACCTCGAGCCGCGCCTCGCCCGGCGCGGCCACGCCCGGCGCGATACCGAAGAAGGTGGCGAGGCGGCCGGTGTTTGCCGCCGAAAGCACGAGCCGCGACTCCGAGAGCATCAGCGCTCCCGCATCGAACTTGGCCTGCAGCCCCGCGTCGATCTCGGCCAACCGCGCCGTCGCCTGGATCACCGCCGGCGAGCCGGGGCCGGCGTCCGAAACCGTCCCGGCAATCCTGAGCGGCGTCAGCGCCTCCGCGATGCGGCGGCCGAACGCGGCTGCTTCGCCCTCGCCGAGCCAGGCTTCGACCGCTGCGCCGAGCCCGTCGGCCTTGCGCAACTCCGCTTCGAACGCGGTGCGGCTCCCTGCCCGCTCCCGCTCCACCTTGATCGTCAGCCGCCCGCCGATCCTCAGATCCGCGTCGGAAGCCGCGGCCACGGCCGCGCCCGAAAGCCAGCGCACGAGCCCGGCCGGCTCCTCGGCTTCGAGCAACACCTCGCCGGAGAACAGCGCGTCGCGCGCGCCGCCGGTCGCGCGCAGCAGGCCGCGGCCCGGCAGCCGCGCCTCGAGCCGCTCCAGCGCCAGGCCCTCCGGGCGCACGAGCAAATCGGCGCGCACCTCGCGCAGCACGCCGCCGCCGGCGGACAGATTTTCGACCGTGAAGCCGAGCCGCCCCGCATAGGGCAATACACCGGCGAGCGCGACCAGATCCTTGAGCGTGGCGAACGCCGGGCCGAAACCGCGCGGCGCATTCGCCGCCGCCGCCGGGCGATCCAGATCGATCCTTCGCGCCGCGAGCGTGCCGTCGATGCGGCGCGCCGGCGGCTCGAAGCGCACTTGGCCCGTGAGATCGATCGGCGTCTCGGAATTGGCGAGCGTCAGCTGCAAGCATCGAGCAGGACGAGCGCCGCGCTCGCGCGCACGTTCATGGAAATCCGCGCCGGCCCCGAGCCCGCGCGCCAGGCGATGGTCGTCTTGCCGTCGAAACGCGGCACCGCGTCGGCGACCGCGAGCGTGCCGTCGGCGTCGAGCGAAATTCCCGCCTCAGTGCTCTCGACCGAAAGCCGCAAGCGGCCGGAAGAGTTGGGCCCGACGCGACCGAGATTGATGCGCGCGCTCCAGCGCCGGTCTTTCAGCATCGCGCTAACGTCGAGGCGGAACGGCCCGGCCAGCGAGCGCAGCTCGCCGCTCGCGCGAACCTCCTCGAATTCGTGCACCGCGCCATTGGCGCGATCCTCGACCCGGAGCGTGCCGTTGATGATCGAGATGCGCGAGATCGCGATCTGGTCCACGGCGAGCCGCGGTGCCGGCAGCGGAAACGTCACCTGCCCGCCGCTCTCGATCACGACGCCCATGCTGGGCCGCCGCAGCACCAATTCCTCGGCCTCGATCACGCCGCGCATCAGCGGCCCGAGCGAAAGCAGGCCCTGCAGCTGCGCCGCGCGCAGGCCGGCCGGTCCGCCGATCTCGATGTCGTTCAGCAGGAACGAAGGCTGCGGCAGGATGGTCGCGGCGATATCGCCGCGGATTTTCACCGGCGCGCCGGCGAGCGCGCTGGCGCGGCTCTCAAAGGTAGAGCGCCAGGCGTTCCAATCGACGAACGCGGGCGCCGCCAGCGCGGCCGCGATGGCCGCGATCAGGATCAGGGCAAGCCCCAGAAGCGTGTGCTGCACGCGGCCTTCCTCGCGCCCGCCCGAATTCCCCGACCCAAGATCGGACGGCCCGGCCCCGGGCTCAAGCCCTTTTCAGAGCGTCAGAATCTTGCCCGGATTCATGATGTTCTGCGGGTCGAGCGCCTGCTTGATGGCGCGCATCACGCCGAGCGCCGCCTCGCCGTGCTCGGCCGCGAGATACTTGCGCTTGCCCTGGCCGACCCCGTGCTCGCCGGTCGAAGTGCCGTCCATGGAAAGCGAGCGCTCCACCAGCCGCTCGTGGAACTTTCGCGCGCGCTCGATCTCGTCCTTGTCGTTGGGGTCGAACAGCACCGAGACGTGGAAATTGCCGTCGCCGACGTGGCCGACGATCGGCGCCACCAGCTTCATCTCGGCGATGTCCTTCTGCGTGGCCACCACGCATTCGGCGAGCCGCGAGATCGGCACGCACACGTCGGTGGCGAAGCCGGTGGCGCCCTTGCGCAGGTTCATCACCGCCCAATAGGCGTCGTGCCGCGCCTGCCACAGCTTGGTGCGATCCTCGGGCTTGGTGGCCCAGGCGAACGGCCCGCCGCCGAACTCGGCCGCGATCTGGCCGAAGCTCTCCGATTGCTCCGCGACCGAAGCGTTCGAGCCGTGGAATTCGAGAAACAGCGTCGGCGTCTCCTTCAGCGAAAGCTTGGAATAGGCGTTGCACGCCTTCACCTGCAGCTCGTCCAGGAGCTCGATGCGCGCGACCGGGATGCCGGCCTGAATGGTGGCGATGGTCGCGTTGCACGCGGCCTCGACCGAGGGAAACGGGCATACGCCGCCGGAAATCGCCTCCGGGATGCCGGCGAGCTTGAGCGTGAGCTCCGTGATGACGCCGAGCGTGCCTTCGGAGCCGACGAACAGCCGCGTGAGGTCGTAGCCCGCCGACGACTTCTTCGCCCGCCGCGCGGTGGTGATCACCTCGCCATTGGCGAGCACGGCTTTCAGCGAGAGCACGTTGTCCTTCATCGTGCCGTAGCGCACCGCGTTGGTGCCCGAGGCGCGCGTCGCCGCCATGCCGCCGAGCGAGGCGTCGGCGCCGGGATCGATCGGGAAGAACAGGCCCTGGTCGCGCAGATACTCGTTCAATTGCTTGCGCGTGACGCCCGGCTCGATCACGCAATCCAGGTCCTCGGCATGCACCTTGAGCACCCGGTTCATGCTCATGAGATCGATGCAGACGCCGCCGAGCGGCGCGTTGACGTGGCCCTCGAGCGAGGTGCCGGTGCCGAACGGGATGATCGGCACGCGGTGCTCGGCGCAGATGCCGATCACGCCCTGCACGTCCTCGGTCGAGGCCGCATAGACCACCGCGTCCGGCGGCTCGTTGTCGAGCCAGGTCGTGGTGTTGGCGTGCTGGCGCCGCACCGCCTCGGAGGTGACGAGCTTGTTGCCGAAACGCGCCGCGAGCGCCGCGATCGTGCGCTCGATCGCCGCCGGCTCGCGCTTCTTCAGGGCTTCAGGCATCGCTTTCCTCCCAGCGCGACCTTAGCAAACGCCCGGCCCTGCGTCAGTTGCCGCCGGGGGTTGCGCGATGCATGATTGTTGCAAGAATAAGAAGAATGACGGGGATGGGATGTCGCGCCGCAGGGGGATCGAGCCGGTCTATTTCGCGCCCTTCGTCTCCTCGACGATGACGGTCGAGCCGGCCTGGATCGACTATAACGGCCATCTCAACATGGCCTATTACAACGTGCTGATCGACCGCGCGGTCGACGAAGCCTTTGCGCTGGTCGGGCTCGGACCCGACTATATCCGCGAGCGCGGCGCCTCTTTTTTCACGGCCGAAGCGCACGTGCGCTATGTCCGCGAGCTGCGCGCCAACGACCCGGTGCGGGTGACGATCCGGCTCGTCGATTACGACGAGAAACGGCTGCACTATTACTGCGAGCTGCATCACGCCAACGAAGGCTGGCTCTCGGCCACGTCCGAGCAGCTCGCGCTGCACGTCGATACCAAGACGCGCCGGGTGTCGCCCTTCCCCGACGACGTGCTCATTCGCCTGGCGCAGATGAAGGCGGCGCATGGCAGCCTGCCGCTGCCCGAGGCCATCGGCCGCAAGATCGCCATGCCGGCCAAGATCTGATCGGGGCCGGTTTTGACCGACCTGCTTTGGGAGATTGGTGATATTGTGAAAGTGCTGAAGGCATGGGAGGGGAAGCAATGTTGAACCTGCTCAATATCGCTGGTGGGATTTTAACGACGGCGATTGGCCTCGTCATGGTATTTGTCGCAATACCCCGCAAGGGCGTTTCCCTAAAGTTCCTAGAAGCGGAGAGCGTGAGCACTATCTATGTGATTACCTCTTTGGGACTTATCGTTATGGGAATAGCTTGGGCCATCAACTATTCCGTAGCAGCTTTCACAAGCTGACTGGCTCGCGGGAGCAACCATGCAGATCGGTGAGCTAATCGTTGGAATTATCTTGATCGCATTGGCCTTTGTCATGCTGCGCATCGCGCGGGCAAAGGACGGCGTTCTTCCTCCTTTCTTGCGAATTCGCGGAATGCGACCGGTTTATACGTGGGGCATCTTGCTCGGGCTTTTTGTCGGCGCAACGTTCGTCGCTCATGGCGTTCTTGCGTCTGGACCGGAAAAGAGCGGCCAACAAACGGTGGTTGGGCTGTTCTCCGGGAAAATTAGTGCGGAAACAGCTCCACTCATCGTGACACAAATAGCTTTCCGTGTAGCGTTTGAATGTACAGAAGATGTAACGACCAAAGTAAAGTTCTCTGTTCTCGCTACTTCAAAGAAGAAAATTACAGATTATGATGGGAAGTTAAAGCTATTCAAATCCAAAATGAACATTTTCGTTTTGAACGTTTCGCCGTTCATCGTGGCAGAGCCAGGAACCTATCAAGTGAGGTTTGGCATCGCAGGTAAGGATAGTCCCATAGATCATTTTGTCGTCGAGTTTGGAGGGCGGCCCCCACAATAGACCATATTGACATTGCAAGAGCGCTCAAGCATAATGGTCAGTATGAACAGGCTGACCAAAGAAGACCGCGCCCGCGTCTTGCACCTGCTTTGCGAAGGGCAGTCGATCCGCGCTGTGACGCGCCTCACCGGCGTGAGCAAGAACACCGTCACGAAGCTTTTGAGCGATGCCGGAAAAGCGTGCGCCGCGTATCAGGATCGCGTGCTTCGCAACCTTCCCTGCAAGCGTCTACAGCTCGACGAAATCTGGACGTTCACCTATGCGAAGGAACAGAACAAAGCTGCAGCTAAGAACCCGCCGCGCGGCGCTGGCGATACTTGGACTTGGACTGCAATCTGCGCCGACACGAAACTTGTACCCATCGTGGTTCGTCGGCAATCGTGACGCGGAGGCCGCGCGGCTTTTCATCTACGACCTTGCGCCGCGTCTCGCCAATCGTCACGCAGGTTACGAGCGACGGGCTCCACGTCTATGTTGATGCGGTACGCGAGGGCTTCCGGGGTGACGTTGACTACGCTACAGCTAGTGAAGGTCTACGGACCTTCGCTGGAAGGCGAGCGCCGCTACAGCCCGCCGGTCTGCAACGGCGCAAAGAAGAAGCCCCGGATCGGCTCGCCTGACCGCAAGCATATTTCGACCTCGTATGCCGAACGTCAAAATCTAACGATGCGGATGCAGATGCGCCGCTTCACCCGTCTGACCAACGCATTTTCAAAGAAGGTCGAGAATCGTCGCGCACGCGGTTGCGCTGCATTTCATGTATTACAATTTCGTCCGTATCCACCAATCGCTGAAAGTTACGCCCGGCAATGGCCGCTGGCGTTACGGATCGGCTTTGGGAGATCGGCGACGTTGTGAAGGTGCTAGAGGAATGGGAGGCTAACCACTACAAGTTCAACCGGCTCTATCATCCCGAGCAGAGCAAAATTCGGGGAGCTTCATGACCAATCTACGCGCAAGAACAATCTTCGACGCGGTGCTGACAATCGTCGCTACGGTCTTTTCGGATTGATGCGAAAGGCGAACCTCTACACCACGGGCATTTCGGTAACGGATAGATGGACGGGGATCGTCTACTACTGCTCGTGGCAAGCGCCAGAGTGCAGCAACGTCTTCCGAGAACAGGCAAAGGAATCAGCCGTAATTCAAACTGACCCACTACCCGCCTGCTCAATCCTTACTCAAACCTTTGCGAACCCTGCGTTTTTCGCAGGTGAGGCATGCGTGCTGACCTATCTCTCCGACGGCTCCAGATGCGTATAGTGCAGTGCACAAGGGAAATCCGGGAGGGTGTCCCGGAACCCGCAACCGAAGGAGACACACCCATGACGACGATCACGTACGGAACCGCACCCGCGACTACCGTTGTAATCAAGACGCGGCCGGCGAAGACGCTGCCCGCCAAGACGCTACCCGAAAAGGGCTTCTGGGCCCGCGTCTATGACGCAATCGTCGAGGCGCGCATGCGCCAGGTCGAGCGAGAGATGCGCAACCACCTGTATCTCATTCCTGAGAACGTCCTGAAGTCCTCGGGCTATCGCGCGACGCTCCGCGATTCGAAGGGCCTGCCCTTCGTCAAGTAAGGCGGCGCGCTTCACCGAATTCCACGCCCCGGCGGGCAATCGCCGGGGCGTTTGCGTTAGCGGGAAAACGTGAGCGTGACCCAGCCCTCTAGCGTGTCGCGGCGCGACGAGCTTCAGGCCCACGGCGCGCCACGCCGCGAGCGCCGCATTGGCCTGCTCCGGCAGCAATCCCGAAAGCACGATTGTCGCCCGCGGTGCCAGCAATCGCGCCACCGGTTTCGCCAGCAGCTTCAGCGGACCGAGCACGATATTGGCGAGCACCAAGTCATAGGGCGCGCCGGCGCGGATCGAGGGCGCATTGGTTCCATCCGCGTGCACGATGCGGACGAAAGCGCCCGCACGATTGGCCCGAGCATTCGCGCGCGCAGTCGCGACGGCGACCGGATCGATGTCGCACGCGACGACGGGCCGGCGAAACACGCGCGCGGCGGCGATGGCCAGCACGCCGGTGCCGGTGCCGATGTCGAGTATCCTTTCACCTCTCCCCGCCGCCCGGGGAGAGGGAGCGCGCCGCTTCTTGCGCCGCTTCGCAACCCGCTCGATCGCGCGCAGACAGCCCTGCGTGGTGCCGTGATGGCCGGTGCCGAAGGCGAGCGCGGCCTCGATCTCGATGCCGATCTCGCTCGGAAGAACTGCCCCTCGGTCATGACCGCCGTGCAGAACGAAACGCCCGATCCGAACCGGTGCCAAAGCCGCACGGCTCGCCGCGGTCCAGTCCTTCGGCTCGAGCGTGCCGAACTCGATGGCCGCCGCCGCCTCGTCGCCGGCCGCGACCCGCACCAGTTCCCGCGACCACGGCGCGGTCCGGCTCGCGCACGAAATGCGCCTCGACCGTCCAGCTCGGCTCGCCCTCGATCGCCGCGACCGCGGCACCATAAGCATCGAGGCTTTCGGCCAGCAACGCCGCCACGCGCTTCGCCGCATCGGCGTCGACGGTAAGGCGCGCGAAAAAAGTCGCGCTCACTATTCGAGCGGCCGGCCGCGCAGGTCCTCGGCGCGGTCGATCTTGACCAGCACGCCGAAGCCGGTGTCGGCGCCGTCGTGCTTCTGCTCGCGCTCGTTGAGCTTGGCGAAAATCGCGTCCTTGATCGGGCCGCTCTCGTGCACCTTGGCTGTGCCGTAGAAACGCAACACCGCCGATTGCAGCTTCTTTTCGCGGAACGCCTTCATGTTGCTGTAGACCACCACGACGCGCGGATCGTGCTCGAGGTTCGCCAGCGCCTTGCGCTTGGAGCGCTCCCAATAGGCCAGATGATTGTCGTCGAAAATGATCAGGCTGCCCTTGGGGCTGACGTTCGGGCCGTCCGGGCCGATGGTGGCGACCAGGCAGACGCAGTCGTCGGCCCAGGCGTTATGGATGAAGTCTTTGATCTTTTGGCTGAAGGCCATGGCAACCCCCGGTCTTAAGAGAGGCAACCTACAGTGACCGAAGGCGCTTGGCACCCGGATTCCGGACCTAACTGCTCGTCAATGAGGGGCTGTCGGACCAACAAGTCGTTTCAACTCGGCTCGGGCCGCGGCATTTTCGAAGAAATCCTCTGGGCAAGTGTCCGCGGCCGCAGCCTGCAGCTCCCTCAACGCGAATTCACGTTCGCCCCTAAGTAGGTGCCATTCACCGACATAGAAATGCGCCTCGCAATGTTGGTCCGTATTAGTCGCAGCGGAGCGTGCTTCAGCCAATGAGCGGCCTCCAAGATACAGATCAATAATCGGATATGGCCATTCGCGCTGGGCCAACTTGCGTGCGTTAATTTGTAGTTCTGCCAAAGCTTGCGTGTCCCCTAGTCGAACGCTGGTTATGTATCGCAAAGCTACCAAGTCTGCGGTCAATTTTTGCCGCAAGGCACGCGCATAGTCGCCCGCAGCGGCATCGAACTTTCCGGCTAGAAAGTTGACGTGGCCACGAGAACTGTAGGCATAAATGTGATTGGGGTCACGCTTGAGGGTCTCATCATACTCAATAATTGCTCGCTCTAGATCGCCCTGCTTTCGAAACGCATTGCCTCGATTATAAAACGCGATGGCATCGACCGGGTCGAGCCGAATCGCCTCTGTGTAATCTTCGATCGCGCGATCTAGTTCGCCTTTCGCCGCATAAATGATGCCCCGGTTATTGAACACCAACGCGCTCGCATGCCCGAGCCGAATCGCCTCTTCGAAATCGGCCAGAGCCCGATCGAAATCTTTCCAGAAATAATAGACCATTCCGCGCGCGTCATAGCTGGGTCCGTATTTCGGATCGAGCCCAATAGCCGCGTTATAGTCAGCCATTGCTCGTTCGAGATCGCCCTTCGCGCTGCGCGCAAGGCCGCGATTGTGGAATGCGGCTGCGAGCTTGGGATTGAGCTGGAGTGCCTGATCAAGATCAGCGATCGCTCTGTCATTCTCGCGCTTGTGGTAAAATGCGAGTCCGCGATCACTAAATAGATCAGCGCGCTTCGGATCGAGCCGTATCGCCTCGTTGAAGTCAGCAATTGCAAGATCGAAATCAGTCCGCTTTCCGTACGCAGTGCCGCGGTCTTGGAGGGTCATTGCGTCATCGGGCCTAAGGCGAATAGCTTCAGCAAAGTCCGCAATTGCTCGATCCAAGTCGCCCTTGCTCCGAAAGGCGAGGCCCCGATATCTAAATGCATCCGCATCGGGAGCAATTCGGATTGCTTCGGTAAAATCCGCTATCGCACGGTCGAGATCGTTCTTTGCGCGATACGCCGCACCACGGGCAAATATTACGTTGCTATTTGCTGGGTTAATTTCGATCGCCCGGGAATAATCTGCAATCGCACGATCGACGTCTCGAGCGAGGAAATACGTGTCGCCGCGCAACACGAAGGCAAAAAAATCGCGGGTCAAGCCGGATCGCCTCGCTGAAATCCGCAATCGCGCGATCATACTCCTTCCTTTCTTGAAACGCTTCACCACGAACACGGAAAGCCGCCCCGAACGTAGGATTAAGTTTGATCGTCTCACTGTAATCCTCGATTGCAACAGCTGAATCGCCCTTCTCATGGCGCCACGCGCCGCGTAACAGGTAGGCAACGCCGCGAATCTCCGCAGATTTGCCAGGATCCTCTGCAACCCGCGAGCATGCCGCGACCTTCTGCTCGTGGTCGGCGTGGCCGGTACAATCCTTCAAATCTTGCAGTTCGTCCGCGCGCATTGGCATCGCGAGGAGAAAGAGTGCCGTTAGCAAACCAGCGCTCCCCCACTTACACACTCGTCCCCTCCAGACCGTAAGCGTACAACTTCTAATACTACTCAGGATTGCGGATTTGGATAAGCCCTGGGGAAAACTCGAGTTGAAAGGAGGCTGAACAGCTGAGACATAACGCACCGCTGGCGGACGAAAGCCCCCTCACACCCTCTCCACGAAACTCGCCACCACCCGCTTCGAGCCGGCCTTGTCGAACTGCACGCTGAGCTTGTTGCCGTCCACGGCCTGAATCTCGCCGTAGCCGAATTTCTGGTGAAAAACGCGCTCGCCGCGCGTGAAGGCGACCGGCTCGTCGCCCGCGTGCGCCACGATCTTGCCCTCGATCGTCACCGGCGCGCGCACGAAGCGGCCGGCGCGCGCCTGCGCCGCCGTAGCGGCTTCGGCGCCGCGAAGGCGCGGCTCCTCGAAGCCCTTGGCGCGCTCGCCTTCCTCGGCCTGCGCCCGCTTCCAGCCCGGCGTTTCGTAGCGCGAGCCGAAGCCCTCGGCGCGGCCATAGCGCCGCGCCTCGCCGAAGCCGCCGTTCACCTCCACCACCTCCACATCGGCCTCCGGCAATTCGTCGAGGAAGCGGCTCGGCAGCGTCGAGCTCCACAGGCCGTGGATGCGCCGGTTGGAGGCGAAATAGATACGCGCGCGGCGCTTGGCGCGCGTGATGCCGACATGCGCCAGCCGCCGCTCTTCTTCCAGCCCGGCGCGGCCCTGTTCGTCCAGCGAGCGCTGGTGCGGAAACAGCCCCTCCTCCCAGCCCGGCAGGAAAACGGTGTCGAACTCGAGCCCCTTGGCCGCGTGCAGCGTCATGAGGTTCACCGCGTCCTGCGCCTCGCCGCCCTCGACGTCCATCACCAGCGCCACGTGCTCCAGGAAGCCCGCCATGTTCTCGAACGTCTCCATGGAGCGCACCAGCTCCTTCAGATTTTCGAGCCGGCCGGCGGCGTCGGCGGTGCGCTCCTTCTGCCATAGGTCGGTGTAGCCGGATTCTTCCAGCACCATCTCGGCCAGCTCGGTGTGCGGCATGTGCTCGAGCTGCCCGCGCCAGCGGTCGAAACCGGCGACCAGATCGCGCAGCGCCCCGCGCGGCTTGGGCTTCAGCTCCTCGGTCGCAGACAGCGCGCGCGCCGCCTCTAGCAGCGGCACGCCGCTCGCGGCGCGCGTATTCGTGCAGCTGCTGCAGCGTGGCGTCGCCGAGCCCGCGCTTGGGCACGTTGACGATGCGCTCGAAGGCGAGATCGTGCGTCGGCGACACCACGACGCGGAAATAGGCCAGCGCGTCGCGGATTTCCTGCCGCTCGTAGAAGCGCGGCCCGCCGATCACGCGATACGGCAGCCCGAGCGTCACGAAGCGGTCCTCGAATTCGCGCATCTGGAACGACGCGCGCATCAGGATCGCGATTTGCGACAGCGCATGGCCGCCGCGCTGCAGCGTCTCGATCTCGTCGCCGATCGAGCGCGCTTCTTCCTCGGAATCCCACGCGCCCGCGACGCCGACCTTGGCGCCCGGCTCGCCCTCGGTGCGCAGCGTCTTGCCGAGCCGGCTTTTGTTCTGCGCGATCAGGTGCGCGGCGGCGGCGAGGATATGGCCGGTCGAGCGGTAATTGCGCTCGAGCCGGATCACCTTGGCGCCGGGGAAATCGTGCTCGAAGCGCAGGATGTTGTCGACCTCGGCCCCGCGCCAGCCATAGATCGACTGGTCGTCGTCGCCGACCACGCAGAGGTTGGCTGCCTTTCTCCCTCTCCCCCCGGGGAGAGGGTGCCGAGCGAGCGTCAGCGAGCGAGGCGGGAGAGGGGGCAAGCACCTCTGCGGATTTCTGCCCCCCCTCTCCCGGCGCGCTGCGCGCGCCGACCTCTCCCCGTTGGGGAGAGGTGAAAGGATTTGCGCTAGCCGAACTCTTCTTTCCCCTCTCCCCCTGGGGAGAGGGTGCCGAGCCGCGTAGCGGCGAGGCGGGAGAGGGCCGCTGCGCCAGCAGCCTGCAGCCACAGATACTGCGCCACGTTGGTGTCCTGATATTCGTCCACCAGCATGTAGCGGAAGCGGTTCTGGTATTGCGCCAGCACGTCGGCGTGCTCGCGGAAAATGCGCAGGTTATGCAGCAGCAGGTCGCCGAAGTCGGCGGCGTTCAAGGTCTTGAGCCGCTCCTGATAGGCCGGCATAGAGCGCCTTGCCGCGGCCGTCGGCGAAGCCGCCGCCCTCGCCGGCGGTGACATCGGCCGGCATCAGCCCGCGGTTCTTCCAGCCGTCGATCATCGAGGCCGAGCAGCCGCGCCGGCCAGCGCTTCTCGTCGATGTCGGCGGCGGCGATGATCTGCTTCATCAGCCGGATCTGGTCGTCGGTGTCGAAAATCGTGAAATCGTTCTTGAGCCCGACCAGCTCCGCGTGGCGGCGCAGGATTTTCGCGCCGATCGAGTGAAACGTGCCGAGCCAGGGCATGCCCTCGACCGCCTCGCCGACCATCGTGGCGACGCGCAGCTTCATCTCGCGCGCGGCCTTGTTGGTGAAGGTGACGGCCAGAATTTGCGACGGGTACGCGCGGCCGGTGGCCAGGATGTGCGCGATGCGCGTCGTCAGCACCCGCGTCTTGCCGGTGCCCGCGCCCGCCAGCACCAGGAGCGGCCCGTCGAGCGTCTCGACCGCCTCGCGCTGCTCCGGGTTCAGCCCTTCGAGATAGTCGGGCCCCGCCGCCGCGCGGGCGCGCGCGGCGATGCCGCCCGGCCGCGGCGCGGGCGGATCGAACGGGATGTCCTCCGGGTCCTCGGCAGGCCCCGAAGGCAGGTTTTTCAAGGGATCGGCCACACACCACCTAGTACGATTCTATGGGAGAACAAAATGGCACCGGGGGGGGCGTTTGGCGAGGGGTATCGCCCGAGCATGCTAATTACGCGCCGCATGCGACTCTGGGTCTTGCGCTCCGCACCCCCTCGCGGAATCCGCCCGCATATTGAGGCAAGAGAGGGATCGGAGCGCCAAATGCTGCAGTTTAATTGCCTTGTTATCAGCGCCATCGGCTCGGAACTGTCTTTATGATGCAGGTCTCGCCGACGATGCGGTCGAAATTCTGTAATGGCAGAGAAAGTTCTTCTCGTTCTCGCAGAAAGCTGCTTGCTCTTACGTCGATAGTCTTGGTTGTATCCCGTCGCCATCATATCGGCTCTCGGTGGTATCAGTTGGCTTCTTCGGTCTATCGCGCCAGTTGAAATTGATCGAGCCTTGCCATGTTGTGATTTCGGCTGCTAGTTGCTGCAGGAATATCATTGCAACAGTGACAGTCTCGCGCAAAGAGATTGCTGACTTCTCGGCTTGATCCGACGCGAGCAGTGCCGACACCGCCACCTGCATCTCAGCCAACGATATGCCGAAGACGACCTACACGACGCAGATGTGACCGTTGCTTAAGCAATCCAGCGAGGTTGCATATTTTCGTAAACCGAGCCACCAAGATGAGGCCGAACTACATGCTCTTCGTCGATTGTCGTACAATCGGAGCAGCAATCGATGACCCTATCTCGATGAACTGGAAGTGTTATTGCGGCGCATACAAGATTTCACGGCGACCCTGAACAACTCATTTACAGAGACGCCTACTCAAGGAGGATTGCGTTGCTCTAATGTCGATGACTTTCCCAATGACATTGTTCCTCACATCAATCTGTGCCAGTAAGAAACGGCTTCCAGAAAGCCCCAGTGAAAAACATGACGAAATAGTTGCCAGGCATTTGGCCTGTGGCTCGATACAAATTGGGTCAAGTGGCGCGAGTGGATCGCGGAGCAAACACTCGTATCGCGACATGACGGGCAATCTCCGCAAGTCAGGGGTCCGGCTGTCGAGAGCGCTAAAACTATTCCGGGTCAGTGGCGATTCTTAGCATGATGGCCCTCGGATTCGACGCCCACTGGTACGGCTGGACGCCCCTGCTCCCCGGCCCTAGAACGCCCACATGTTCGAAGCCAAATTCCAGACCTTCGAGGACCGCGCCGCGGGCGGCGACGCGCGCCGCGCGCGTCAAGAAGCTGCGCGCGGAGCTGAAGCGCCTGAAGCTCGACGGCTTCGTCGTCACCAGCGCCGACCGGCACCAGAGCGAATATGTGCCGCCTTCCGAGCAGCGGCTGGCCTGGCTCACCGGCTTCACCGGCTCGACCGGCGCCGCACTGGTGCTCGAGCGACAAGGCCGCGCTGTTCGTCGACGGCCGCTACACGCTGCAGGCCGCCGAACAGGCCGACAAATCGGTGTTCGCCATCGAGCACCTGGTCGAGCGCACGCCCGAGGACTGGATCGCCGACCATCTGCCGGCCGGCGGCGCGCTCGGCTACGACCCCTGGCGCACCTCGCTCGACGGCGCCGAGCGGCTCGCCAAGGCCTGCGCGCGGGCCAAGGGCAAGCTCGTCGCGGTCGCCGACAATCCGCTCGACGCGGTCTGGAGCCGACCGCCCGGCGCCGCCGCTGGCGCCCGTGGTGCTGCACGACCTGAAATACGCCGGCGAAAGCGCCGAGGCCGAAGCTCGCGCGCATCCGCGCGGAGCTCACGAAGCAGAAGCTGTGATGCCGCCGTGCTCTCCGATCTCGCCTCGGTGGCCTGGACCTTCAATATCCGCGGCGGCGACGTGGCGCACACGCCCGTCGCCCTCTCCTGGGCCATCGTGCCGCGCACCGGCACGCCGCTGCTGTTCGTGGATTCCCGCAAGCTCTCGAACCAGGTGCGCGACGCGCTCGCGAAAGCTCGCGGAGCTGCACGAGCGCGACCTGGAAGACCAGCTCACCAAGCTCGCGCCCGGGAAAACCATCCGGCTCGATCAGGCCACCGCCCCGCGCCGGCTGGCCGACGTGATCGAAAAGGCCGGCGGCACCGTGAGCAAAGGCGCCGACCCGGTCACCCGCATGAAGGCGGTCAAGAACGCCGCCGAGATCGCCGGCGCCCGCGCCGCGCACGCGCGCGACGGCGCGGCGCTCACGCGCTTTCTCGCCTGGCTCGACCGTGAAACGCCTACCCGCCGCGTGAGCGAGATCGAAGCGGTGCAGGCGCTGGAAACCTTCCGCCGCGAGACCGGCAAGCTGAAGGATATTTCGTTCCCCACCATTTCCGGCTCGGGCCCAACGGTGCCATCGTGCATTACCGCGTCACCGAGAAGACCAACCGCAAGCTCAAATCCGGCGAGCTGTATCTCGTCGACTCCGGCGGCCAGTACGAGGACGGCACCACCGACGTGACGCGTACCGTCGCGATCGGCGAGCCGAGTGCGGAAATGCGCGAGCGTTTCACCCGCGTGCTCAAGGGCCATATCGCGATCGCCACCAGCGTCTTCCCCGAAGGCGCGAACGGCGCGCAGTTAGATGCCTTCGCCCGCGCGCCGCTGTGGGCCGCCGGGCTGGATTACGACCACGGCACCGGCCACGGCGTCGGCAGCTATCTCTCGGTGCACGAGGGCCCGGCGCGCATTTCCAAGCTCGGCAGCGCGCCGCTCACCGCCGGCATGCTGATCTCCAACGAGCCCGGCTACTACAAGCCCGGCGCTTATGGCATCCGCATCGAAAATCTCTTGCTCGTGGTCGCGGCCCCAGCGCCCAAGGGCGCCGAGAAAAAACTGCTCGCGTTCGAAACGCTGACGCGCGCGCCGATCGACCGGCGGCTCATCGACGCACCCTTGCTCACGCGCGAGGAGATCGCCTGGCTCGACGCCTATCACGCGCTGGTGCGCAAAGAGCTTGAGCCCGTGCTGGATGCCGAGACCCGCAAGTGGCTGCAGGCGGCGACCACGCCGCTCTGATCTTCGTGAGCCGTCATCCTGAGGTGGCCGACGGATGGCTCGGCCGGCTCGGCCTTTCCGGTTTCGGTGACCGCTACCCGCGCCACATGAGCGGCGGGCAGAGGAAGCGCGTGGCGCTCGCGCAGGTGCTCGCGCTCAAGCCCAGGCTGCTCCTGATGGACGAGCCCTTCGCCTCGCTCGACGCCATCGTGCGCATGACCGTGGTCAAGGACCTGGTGGGACTGGTCCAGCAAGAGCGCATCAGCGTGCTGCTGGTTACTCACGATCTCGAGGAAGCAATCGCGCTTTCCGACGGGGTGTATCTCCTCTCGCAAGGTCCGCGCGCGCATATCACTCAGCACTATGCGGTGCCGATCCCGCGCCCGCGCGATCCGGTCCACGCCCGCACCCACCCGGTCTTCGTGCCGCTCCTGGAAAAGCTCTGGCGCGACCTGTCGCGCGAAGTGATCGGCGTTGCGCCGGCGGAGGCCGCCTGATGTCGATCGCGCTGGCGCCCGACTGCGCCAGCTTTTGGCGTTCGCGATCCTGCTCGCGCTCTGGCAGGCCGCGCGGCTGGGCCGGTTACTTGAACCCGCTCTATATGCCGACGCCCTCGCAGATCTGGGTCGCGCTCGTCGAGCTGTTCGCCGAGGGCCGCATCTGGCCGCATCTCGAAGCGACCTTCACGGCGGCGCTGGTCGGCCTGGCGCTCGGGGATCGTCGTCGGCGTGCTGCTCGGCGTGCTCGCGGCGCTGGTGCCGCTGGTGGCCGAGCTGCTCGAGCCGGTGATGCTGTTGCTCAACGCCGTGCCGCGGGTGATTCTGGCGCCGCTGTTCGTCATCTGGCTCGGCATCGGCATCGCCTCCAAGGTGGCGCTCGCCTTCATCCTGGTTTCGGTGGTGATCTTCTTCACCGTCTTCAGCGGCATCCGCCAGGTCGACCGCAAGCTGGTGGACCGCGTCACCACGCTCGGCGGCGACCGCTGGGCGCTGCTGCGCCACGTCTATCTGCCGTCGGTCGCGTCCTGGGTGCTCGGCAACCTGAAAGTGGCGGTCGGCTTCGCCTTCACCGGCGCCTGCGTCGGCGAGTTCGTGGCCGCGAGCCGCGGGCTCGGCTATCTGCTCTCCTTCGCCCAGAGCACCTACAACGCAGCGCTCATGATGGCGCTGATCCTGATGATCATGGCCGTGGTGCTGGTCATCTTCGCACTCGCCAACCGGCTCGAAAAACGGCTGCTGCGCTGGAACTAGGCATGATCCCGAAAAGTGGAAACCGGTTTTCGGAAAAGATCATGCCTAAACGAAAAAGAGTCCCATGACCGCGACCTGCCGCGAAGCCTGCTGCAGCGTGCTGCCGCGCCAGACCGTGACCGAGCTGTTCGAGCGCGGCTACCGGCGCAATTACGCGCGCACCGCTCTCGATCCGCGGCGCGCCGCATCACCGACGTCGAAGGCAATCGCGCCGAGTTCAGCCTGGAGCTTTCCGCCGGCCGGCTCGCCGCCATCGGCTTCCGCGCCACCACCTGCGCGACGCTCATCGCCTATAGCGAGCTGATCGCCGAGACCGTGCCCGGTTTCGCCATCGGGATCGCGCGCGAATTTTCCGCAGCCGACCTCGTCGATGCGCTCGCGGGCGTTCCCGAACCGAAGCGCGCCCGCGCCGCGCTCGCGATTGAAGCCTTCCGTGCCGCGCTCGACGCGGCCGAGACACCGCCAACCGGTCAACCCAGGGGGAGTCCCGGCATGAAAGTCGCCTATATCTTCGCCACCTCGCGCCACAGCGTCTCCTACGTGCTCGGAAAAATGATTCTCCCGCAGCTCGAGGAGAACCGGCACGGCGTCACCGTGGTCGGCATGTTCTTCTTCGAGGACAACAACTACGTGCTGATGAAGGGCAACCCGATCGGCGACCGGCTGCACAAGGTCGCCAAGAAGACCGGCATGCTGCTCATGGGCTGCGACCAGTGCTGCTACGAGCGCGAGATTGCCGACAAGCTGTTCGACGGCGTGCCGATCGGCTGCTTCCCCGATCTCTACAAGGCGCTGTCGGGCAACATGCCGGACCAGGTGATTACGCTATCAGCTTGAACCACTCGTCCTCGCTCAGCACCTTCACCCCGAGCTTGGCCGCCTCGGCGAGCTTGGAGCCCGCGCCGGGGCCGGCCACCACGTAATCGGTCTTCTTCGACACCGAGCCCGCGACCTTGGCGCCGAGCCGCTCGGCAGTAGCCTTCGCCTCCTCCCGCGTCATCTTCTCGAGCGTGCCGGTGAACACCACGGTCTTGCCGGCGATGGCCGAGTCGGTTTTCGGCTTTTCGGCGTCGAGAACGTCCACCTGCTTCTTGAGCCGCTCGACGATACCGATGTTATGTCTCTCGCTGAAATAGGATTTCACCGCCTCAATAACCGTTTCGCCAATCTGATCGAGCGCGTCCATCTCGGCGATCGCCTCCTCATCGCCCTTGGCGACCTTCAGGCAGGCCTCGTGGAACGCCTTCCAGGAGCCGTAGCCGCGCGCCAGCGCCACCGCCGTGGTTTCTCCGACATGGCGGATGCCGAGCGAGAAGATGAAACGGTCGAGCGAAATCCGGCGCCGCTGCTCGATCGCCTCGAACAGATTGCGCACCGAGGTCTCGCCGTAGCCTTCGAGCTCTTCGAGCTTGATCTTCTTGTTGCGCGCGGCAAGCGTGAAGATGTCGGCCGGCTCCTTGATCCACCCCTGCTCGAAGAAGAATTCGATCTGCTTCTCGCCCAGCCCCTCGATGTCGAAGGCGCGGCGGGAGCAGAATAGCTTCAGGTGCTCGATCTTCTGATAGGGGCAAGCGAACTCGCCGGTGCAGCGGGCGCGGGCGCCCTCCTCGCCGGTGGCGGTTTCCTCGCGCACCACGTCGGTGTGCAGAGGACATGGGCACTTCTTCGGAAAGCGATAGGGCTTGGCGTCCTTGGGACGCTTATCCAGCACCACGTCCACCACCTGCGGGATCACATCGCCGGCGCGCTGGATGATGACGGTGTCGCCGATACGAATATCGCGGCCCTCGCGCAATTGCTCGCCGTCGCCGCCGACGCCCTTGATGTAATCCTCGTTGTGCAGCGTGACGTTCTGCACGATGACGCCGCCGACGCCGACCGGGTCGAGCTTGCCGACCGGCGTGAAGGCACCGGTGCGGCCGACCTGGATCTCGATATCCCTGAGCACGGTGATCGCCCGCTCGGCCGGGAATTTGTGCGCGATCGCCCAGCGCGGGCTGCGCGAGACGAAGCCGAGCCGCTCCTGCCAGTCCAGCCGGTCGACCTTGTAGACCACGCCATCGATGTCGTAGTCGAGCCGGGCGCGGCGTTCCTCGATTTCGCGGTGGAAACTGAGCAGTTGCTCTACCGAGTGGCAGAGCTTGGTGAGCGGATTGGTCTTGAAGCCGCAGTTTGCAAACCATTTTACCATGCCGCTTTGGCTGTCGGCCGGCATCTCGCTCATCTGCCCCCAGCCATAGGCGAAGAAGCCGAGCGGGCGCGAGGCGGTGATGGCGGGGTCCTTCTGGCGCAGCGAGCCGGCCGCCGAATTGCGCGGATTGGCGAAAATCTGCTCGCTGGCCGCCTTTTGCCGCTCGTTGAGCTTGAGAAAATCCGCCTTGGTCATGTAGACCTCGCCGCGCACCTCGCAGATTTTCGGCACGTGCCTGCCCTTGAGCTGCTGCGGCACGTCCTTGAGCGTGCGGATATTGGCGGTGACATCCTCGCCCTCGGCGCCGTCGCCGCGGGTGGCGGCGGTGACGAGCGCGCCGTTCTCGTAGCGCAGCGACATCGACAACCCGTCGATCTTCGGCTCGGCGCTGAAGGCAATTTTTTCGTCCTCGTCGAGCTTCAGGAAGCGCCAGATGCGCGCGACAAAATCGACCACGTCCTGCTCGGCGAAGGCATTGTCGAGCGACAGCATCGGCACCGCGTGCCGCACCTTCTTGAACTTGCCGGCCGGCGCGGCGCCGACGCGCCGTGTCAGGCTCGTCAAGGTATGCAGCTTCGGAAAGCGCTGCTCGATTTCCTCGTAGCGCCGATAGAGCGCGTCGTATTCCGCGTCCGAAATCCGCGGCGCGTCCTCCTGGTAATAGAGACGATTGTGCTCGGCGATCTCGGCCTCGAGCCGCGCATGCTCGGCTTTCGCCTGCTTTTCAGCGAGTTGATCGACCGGGAGCTTGTTGGGGTCTTTGGACGCCATGACCGAAAGATAATGCGTCATTCCGCGGCGCGGGCGAAGCCCTACGCCGCCCCGGCGATCAGCCGCGCCGCGGCCTTGCGCGCTTCCTCGGTCACCGTCTCGCCCGCCAGCATGCGCGCCACTTCCTCGCGCCGGGCCGCGGCGTCGAGCGCGTGAACGCGGGTTGCCACCCGCTTGCCTTTGTCCACGGGCGTCTTCTCGACCATGAAATGGTTGGCCGCGCGCGCGGCCACCTGCGGCGCGTGGGTGACGGCGAGCACCTGCACCCGCTGCCCGAGGCGGGCGAGCCGCGCGCCGATCGCGTCCGACACCGCGCCGCCGACCGAGCTGTCGACTTCGTCGAACACCAGCGTCGGCGCCGAGCCGCGGTCGGCGAGCGCGACCTTGAGCGCCAGCAGAAAGCGCGCCAGCTCGCCGCCGGAGGCCACTTTCATCATCGGCCCCGGCTTGGCGCCCGGATTGGTCCGCACCCAGAACTCGACCCGGTCGTAGCCGTCCGGGCCGGGCGCGGCCGCATCGCTCGTAATTTCCGTAATGAACTCGGCCCGCTCCAGCTTGAGCGGCTTCAGCTCCTTGTTGACCGCGGCATCGAGCCCCTCGGCGCCCTTCTTGCGGGCGTTGGAGAGCCGCACCGCCTCGCCCCGATAGGCGCCCTCGGCCTGCTTGGCGGCCGCGCCCAGCGCCTTGAGCCGCTCCTCGCCCCGGTCGATGGCCTCCAGATCGGCGGAAAAGCGCGCCGCCACCGCCGGCAGGGCGTCGACGGTCGACGAATATTTCCGCGCCGCCGCGCGCAGCGCGAACAGCCGCTCCTCGATGCGCTCGAGCTCCTTGGGGTCGAAATCGGCGAGCGCCAGCGCGGCCTCGAGCCCGGCGCGGGCCTCTTCCAGCCCATGCAGCGCCGTGTCGAGCGCCTTCACCGGCCCGGCGACCAGATCGGAGGCCTCGGCGGAGCGGCGCTCCAATTTGCGCAATACCGCCGAAAGGATCGGCACCGGCGAAGCCGCACCCGCCACCGCCTCGTGGGCCTCGCGCAGATCGCCGGAAATCTTTTCCGCGCGCATCAGCATGGCGCGCCGCTCGGCGAAGGCCTGTTCCTCGCCCGGCTGCGGCGAAAGCGCCTTCAGTTCCTCGACCGCGTGGCGCACGTAATCGGCATCGCCGAGCGCGCGCGCCAGCCGTTCCCGCTCGGCTTTTTCCGCCGCCTCCGCCTCGCGCCAGGCGCTCCACAAGCGCCGCACCTCGGCCACGCGATCGCCGTGGCCGGCAAAGGCGTCGAGCAGCATGCGGTGGGTGGTCTGATCGACCAGCGCGCGCTCATCATGCTGGCCGTGGATTTCCACCAGCTTACCGCCGACCTCGCGCAGCACTTGAACGCTCACCGGCTGGTCGTTGATGAAAGCGCGCGTGCGCCCGTCGGCCAGCTGCACGCGGCGCAGGATCAAATCGCCCTCGTTGTCGATATCGAGATCGTTGGCTTTGAGCACTGCGAGCGCCGGGTGGCCCTGCTTCACATCGAAGGCCGCGACCACCTGCCCGTGCTCCGCGCCCTGGCGCACCAGCGCCGCGTCGCCGCGGCTGCCCAGCGCGAGCGCGAACGCGTCGAGCACGATCGATTTGCCGGCACCGGTCTCGCCGGTCAGCACGGTGAGCCGGGCGGCGAGATCGAGATCGAGCTTCTCGATGAGGACGATGTCGCGAATTGAAAGATGGGTCAGCATGGTCGGGGCCAAGTCTAGCGCAAGAACGAAGCGTGAAAAGCCGTCGCGGCGGCTCCGCTCACAGGAGACGTTCGCCTACCAGAATGAGCGAAAGAGCAATCTCTCCGCTCATGCCCGCGAAGGCGGGCATCCAGTTGAGCTGTTGGATTCCCGCTTACGCGGGAATGAGCGGATGGAGTCAGTTGCCGATGATGAGCCGCGTGACCGAGCTGGCGCTGAACGTGCCGAACGCCTTGCTGATCCACGATTGCTTGTTCTCGCGCGGCTCCAGACCGCCCGTCTGCACCAGCTTGAACGCGTCCTGGTACCAGGGGCTGTCCGGGAAATTGTGCCCGAGCACCGCCGCGGCGGTCTGCGCCTCGTTCACGATGCCGAGCGCCATATAGGCCTCGGTCAGCCGCATCAACGCCTCCTCCACGTGCCGCGTGGTCTGGTATTGCGTGACCACGGCCTTGAAGCGGTTGATGGCGCCGATGTAGTTGCGCCGCTCGAGATTCCAGCGGCCGATCATCATTTCCTTGCCGGCGAGCTGGTCGCGCGCGACCTCGACCTTCTTCTTGGCGCTCTCGGCATATTCGGTATTGGGATATTTGCGCATCACCTCGTCGAGCGCGGTCAGCGCGCGCTCGGTACGGGCCTGGTCGCGGGTGATGTCGGGGATCTGGTCGAAAAAGGACGAAGCCATCAGGTATTGCGCATAGGCCGCGTCGGTGCTGCCCGGATGCAGCGTCACATAGCGCCGCGCCGCCATGATCGTGTCGTCGTACTTGCCGTTCTCATAGAAGGCGTACGCCGTCATCAAGAGTGATTTGCGCGCCCATTCCGAATAGGGGTGCTGGCGGTCGACCTCGACGAATTTCTTGGCGGCGGCGTCGTATTCGCGCCGGTTCAGCAGCGTGAGGCCTTCGTTATAGAGCTTGTCGGCCGGCTGCTCGGCCAGAAGACCGTCGTCCTCCTTGGCGCCGAACAGGCTGTTGAGCGAGAAGCCCTCGAGCGACGCGCAGCCACCGAGCGGCAGCGCCAGCACGGCGGCCATCCACAGGGCCGCGCTGAAAGAAATGCCGCGCTCGATGCCAGGAATGCGACGCATCAACCCTTGAACCCCCGTGGGAAGCCCGAAAGGAGCCCTTCCCGACCGCTTTCTTGTAACGAAAACGGCCTGTTCCCACCATGGCGCTAGCGGTGGAATCAGTCGCCTTTGTGGCGGGTTAGGAAAGGTCCGCGCCGTAGGCGGGGACTGCGGCCGGCACGCCCACGCCGGCATGGCCGCGATCGCGGCGGCCGGAAGGCTGAACCACGGTGGCGGCCGTACCGTCGGCGACCAGTGCCGCGACCACCATGGCATTGAGCCTATGGCCGCCACGCACCGAGCGGTAACACCCCAGGATCGGCAGGCCGGCCAGCGCCAGATCGCCGATGGCGTCGAGCGCCTTGTGACGGACGAACTCGTCGCGGTAGCGCAGACCCTCCGGGTTCAGCACCCGGTCTTCGGCGAGACAGATGGTGTTTTCGAGCGACGCGCCGCGCGCATAGCCGGCGTTCCACAGCTTGGCCACGTCCGACATGAAGCCGAAGGTGCGGGCGCGAGCCAGCTCCCGGCGGAACACGTCGGGCGAGAGCGTCGCCGCATAGCGCTGGTGCCCGATCAGCTTGTGATCGAACTCGATGTCGACTTCCAGCCGGAAGCCGCCGTCGAACGGCAGAAGCTCTCCGCTGGCAAGGCCTTCCTCGACCCGGATCGGCTTCAGCACCTTGAGGAACCGGCGCGGCGCCGTCTGGATCCGAAGGCCGACGGCATCGATTGCTTCGACGAACGGAGCGGCGCTGCCGTCCAGGATCGGCATCTCGCTGCCCTCGACCTCGACCACCGCATTGTCGATCCCGAGGCCCAGGAAGGCAGCCAACAGGTGCTCGACGGTCGAGCAGAGGGCGCCATTGCCGTCGCCCAGAACGGTCGCAAATTCGGTGTTGCGGACGGACCCGGGCGTGACCGCAATCATGCGGTCAGGGGTGCCCTCCTGGCCGCGGCGCACGAAGACGATGCCGGCGTTCGGCTGGCCGGGGAGAATAGCGACCTTGGCCGAGGCTCCACTATGGATGCCGCAGCCGAGCAACTCGATCCGCTTGGCAATGGTGTGCTGGAACTGTGTCCGCATTCCCCGCCCCGTCCCAAAAGCTGGCTTCGATCAGCTTCGGGACCCCCGTCCCCTCCGCAGCCCTTGAGCACGCTTGGCCGCGATGGTTGGCGAAACACTACCGGCGGCCATGGGGCGCGGCCAAGTCACGGTTTCTTACCGAGTGTTACCGGATTTAGGCCGCAAACCTGCCACTTCTCGGCCACAGCGGACCCTTGAAACGAAAGGCGCCCGGGCCTCAGGGCCCAGGCGCCTCCGTTACCGAATCGAATCCCCGGCCTGGGGATTAGTTCGCCTGGCGGCGAAGGAAGGCCGGAATCTCAAGCTCGTCGTCTTCGGCCGGCCGGCCGGGAGCCCGGCCGTGCAGGTCGAGCGGCAGACTACGGCTGGCCGGGCGTCGGGCGTACTCCGATACCTGATCGGCCGTGCGCCGCTCCGCCGCCGGACGCGGGTCTGGATCGACCGGCCGGGAAGGCGGGCGGGCGACCGGCCGCGGTGCCGGAGCTTCCTCTTCCTCGCGCCGGCCCATGCCGACATTGGCCAGGCGCTGCAGCAGCGTGGTGCGGCGCTTTTCGGCCGAATGATGCTCGGTCGGTTCGCCGCGGCTGGCGCGAATCTCGTTCTGCGCCGGGATCGGCAGCTCATCGACACGTGGCATCCGCGGCATTCTTGCCGGCTGCTCCGCCCGCGGCGGGATATAGGGCCGCTCCGGCTCGTCCATCGGATCGTGCGCGCGCGGCTCGTCGAACACCGGCTCGAAGAAGGTCGGCTTCGCCGCTACCGGCCGGATCGTCACGTCGTCGATGGCGGTCTCGTGCGCCAGCGGCGGCAATTCGTCATAGCCGTCGTCTTCGTGATCGGCCGGTGCGCGATAGGCGTGCTCGCGCATGGACTCCATCGCAGGCCGCGGCAATTCACGCCGCGTTTCCACGGTGCGCTGGATGCGTTGGCGCGCGATCGGATCGGTGATGCGCTCGACCGCGGCCGGGTTGGCGGCCGGGATCAGCGCCGGATCGATGCCGGTGGCGACCACGGACACGCGCACGAGGCCCTCGAGACTTCTGATCGAAGGTGGCGCCGAGGATGATGTTGGCGTCGGGATCGACTTCCTCGCGGATGCGCGAGGCCGCTTCGTCCACCTCGTACAGCGTGAGGTCCTTGCCGCCGGTGATCGAGATGAGCAGCCCGCGCGCGCCGCGCATGGAGACTTCGTCGAGCAGCGGATTGGAGATCGCCGCCTCGGCCGCCTTGATGGCGCGCTTCTCGCCGGATGCTTCGCCGGTGCCCATCATCGCCTTGCCCATTTCGCGCATCACCGCGCGCACGTCGGCGAAGTCGAGATTGATCAGCCCTTCCTTGACCATCAGGTCGGTGATGCAGGCGACCCCCGAGTAGAGCACCTGGTCGGCCATGGCGAAGGCGTCGGCGAAGGTGGTCTTCTCGTTGGCGACCCGGAACAGGTTCTGGTTCGGGATCACGATCAGCGTATCGACGTGCGCCGCGAGTTCCTGGATGCCGTGCTCGGCGATCCGCATGCGCCGCTGACCCTCGAAGTGAAACGGCTTGGTGATGACGCCGACGGTGAGCAGGCCGATCTCTTTCGCGACCCGCGCGATGACGGGCGCCGCCCCGGTGCCGGTGCCGCCGCCCATGCCGGCGGTGACGAACACCATGTGCGCGCCCGAGAGATGGTCGCGGATTTCGTCGATCGCCTCCTCGGCGGCCGCCCGGCCGACCTCGGGATGGGAGCCGGCGCCGAGTCCTTGCGTCGCCTCGACGCCCATCTGGATCACCCGCTCGGCCTTGGAGGTCGTGAGCGCCTGCGCGTCGGTATTGGCGCAAACGAAATCGACCCCGGAGAGCCCCGCCGTGATCATGTTGTTGACGGCATTGCCGCCGGCACCGCCGACGCCGAACACGACCAGATGCGGCTTGAGCTCCCGAATGTCGGGTACCTTGAGATTGATCGCCATCGTCTTCGTCCTTTCGGGCAGTCAGCCGCCCCTGCTTATGGTCCCCACCACTGCGCCGAATCACGCCGACGCATTCTTATCGCCTAGAACGACTCCTTCAGCCAACTCCCTACGCGCTTTAGGTAATTCCCCTCGTTGGTGACCGCCCGGCGGCGCGGTTCGAAGTGCTCCCGGTCCGCGACCTGCGGAAAAACCAGCAATCCCGCGGCTGCGGCGAATCCCGGCGCGCGGCCGGTGTCCGACAGCCGCCCGATCCCGATCGGCCGGCCGATCCGCGCCGTGGCGCCGAAGGCGCGACCGACATATTCGGAAAGCCCCGTGAGCTGCGCCGCACCCCCGGTCAGCACCAGGCGGCGGCGCGCGTCGCCGAGCATGCCGGCGGCGCCCAGCCGCTCGCGCAGAAACTCGACGATTTCCTCGATCCGCGGGCGCAAGGTCCGCGCGATGTGCGAGCGCGGCACCGCGGTCGGCAATTCCCGATCGCCCTCGATCGCCGGCACCGTGATCATGTCGAGGTCGTCAGAAGCCGTCGCGATCACATTCCCGTAGAGCGATTTCAGCCGCTCGGCTTCCGAGACGCGGGCCGACAGCGTGCGGGCGAGGTCGAGGGTCAAATGCTGGCCGCCGATCGCGATCCCGTCGGTATGCACGCAGTCGCCGCCGGCAAAAACCGAGACGGTCGTGGTGCCCGCGCCGAAATCGATGCAGACGGCGCCGAGCTCCGCCTCGTCGGCGGTGAGCGACGAAAGCGCGGCCGCATAGGGCGCGGCGACCAACCCTTCGACCGAAAGATGGCAGCGCTCGACCAGGAACACGAGGTTCTTCAGCGCCGGCCAGTCGGCGGTGACCACGTGCAGATCCACGGCGAGCACCTGGCCAATCATGCCGCGTGGATCGCGGATATGCGCGCTACCGTCGAGCCCATAGCCGACCGGCAGCGAGTGCAACACCGCGCGGCCATCTCTCACCGAATGCAGGCTTGCGGCGTCGAGCACGCGGCCGATATCGCCTTGATCGGCGGAAGCGCCCTGCAGGCGCACCGAGGCCGCGAAGGAGTCGCTGCCGAGCCGGCCGCCGGAGACGCTGACCAGCACCGAAGCGATCTCGAGCCGGGCCATACGCTCGGCCGCATCCACCGCGCGCCGGATCGATTCTTCGGCCCGCGCCATGTCGGCGACCGCGCCGCCCTTGATGCCGCGCGAGCTGGTGTGGCCGAAGCCGATCAACTCGATCGCATGCGTACGGCCGCGCATCACGTCGCCGCCGCTGCGCGGGGTGAGCCGGGCGATGAGGCAGGCGATCTTGCTGGTGCCGATGTCGAGCGCGGCTACGATCACCGGCCGTTTCGGCAGCGGGCCCATGCGAGGGGCCAATCCGCGCGCCATGAGCGAGCTCATATGTCGGACCCCGCGCGTTTTGGCATTCGCGCCTTGAGTGCCGCGGCGCGCGCTTCCGCCGCTTCGACCGAGGGACGCACACTGATGCGGTCGGGAATGCGCAGATCGATGGCCGCAACGTCGCGCGAAAGAATCCTCGTTTCGCGATCGAAGGCGACGAGTTTCGCCAGCGCAGCCTCGGCGTTTTCCTCCGGCAGCCGCACATCGACGCCGTTCTTGAGCCGGATGTTCCAGCGCCGCTCGGCCACCAGCACGGCCGCGGCAAACTCCGCTTGAATTTCCGGGATGCGCGCGACCAGCGCGAGGAAGTCGGCGGCGCGCTTATCCGCGCCCAGGCCGACCACGAGCGGATAGTCATGCAGCAGCGCGCGCGCGTCGGCGCCGATCACCGTGCCGTCGCGGGCGATGACCGAGAGCTTGCCGACGCGTTGCCAGATCGCGAACGCGACCCGTTCCTCGATCGAGATTTCGAGCCGGCCCGGATAGAGCTTGCGCACCGTGGCTTCGGCGATCCACGGATTCTGCTTGAGCTGGGTGCGCGTAGCTTCCGCGTCGAGCAACAGGAGAGAAGTGGAAGGCGTGATGCCCGCGGCGGCGAGCACTTCGTCGCGCGTGATCTGCCGCGCGCCGGAAACTTCCACCGCCTCCAGGTCGAAGCCTGCCGCGTTCGCGGCAACGTCGCCGAGATCGTGCAGCGCCATAGTGAAGCGCTGCAATTCGCCGCCGCGCGTGGCGCCATAGGCTCCGACCGCCGCGAACAGGAGCGCGAGCAGCAACAATTCAGCGCCGCGCGGCAATTTCCGGTCGAAATCGTCGAGTTTTCGGGAGAAACTTCGGGAGACGGCAAAATCGCCCGGCCCCGCCGGCTTGCGCCGCCGGGTCACCGGTCCAGAGAGGCGTCCTCCACGATCCATTTCACCAGCTCGCCGAACGAGCGCCCCCCATGGGCGGCAAGTTCCGGCACCAGCGACACCTCGGTCATGCCTGGTTGGGTATTGACCTCGAGACAAACGAGGTCCCCGTTGCCTTCCGGGCGGTTGTCGTAGCGAAAGTCCGCCCGGCTGACCCCACGGCAGCCGAGGGCGCGATGCGCCGTCAAACTGAGCTTCCGCACCAATTGGTAAACAACTGGTAAAATTCTGGCCGGAAGAATGTGGCGGGAGCCTCCGGGGGCGTATTTTGCCTCATAATCGTAGAAGCGCTGGGCCGCCTCGATCTCGATGACCCCTAGCGCCTCCTCGCCCAGAACCGCGCAGGTCAGCTCCAGGCCCGGCACGTAACGCTCGGCCAGAAGCGCGTCCCCATAGGGCCAATCGGGCCGGGTCAGCTCCTGCGGGGGGTGGGCGTGCTGCTCGGTGACGATGAAGACGCCGACCGAGGAACCCTCGGCCACGGGCTTCAAGACATAGGGGCGCGGCAAGGCGTGCGCTTTTGCCGCTTCCGCCCGCGTGACGACCTTGCCGTCCGGCACCGGCACGCCGGCCGCGGCCATCACCGTTTTGGCCTGGACCTTGTTCATGGCCAGCGCCGAGGCGAGCACGCCCGAGTGCGTATAGGGAATGCGCAGGATCTCCAGAATCCCTTGCATGGTGCCGTCCTCGCCGGGCCGGCCGTGCAGCACGTTGAAAGCGACGTCGGGCTTGAGCTTGGCCAGCACCTCGGCGACATCGCGGCCGACATCGATGCGGCTGACGCGATAGCCCTGGGCCTCGAGCGCGTCGGCGCAATGCTTGCCGGAGCGTAGCGAGACTTCCCGCTCCGCCGACCAGCCGCCCATCAGCACCGCGACGTGTTTGGCCATCAACGAACCCCGATCCGCACGATTTCCCACTCGAGCTCAATTCCGGAATTTTCTTTCACCCGCCGCCGCACCTCTTCGCCGAGATTTTCTATATCGGCCGCGGTCGCGTTGCCGCGATTGATGAGAAAATTGCAGTGCATCTCCGAAACCTGCGCGTCGCCGACCACGAGCCCGCGGCAGCCGGCGGCGTCGATCAATTGCCACGCCTTCTTGCCGGGCGGGTTCTTGAAGGTCGAGCCGCCGGTGCGGCTCTTGATCGGCTGGGTCGACTCGCGCGCTTCGGTGATCTTGTCCATCTCGGCGGCGATCAGTTTCGGATCGCCCGGCTCGCCACGAAAGGTCGCCTGGGTATAGATCAGGTCCGCGGGCGCAGTGGAATGACGATAGGAGAATCCGAAGTCGGCGTTCTTGAGCACGCGCACGTTGCCTTTGCGATCGACCGCGCGGGCCTCCAGCAGCACGTCCTTGGTCTCTGCTCCATAAGCGCCCGCATTCATGCGCAAGGCCCCGCCGATCGCACCCGGCACGCCGCGATAGAACGAGAGGCCCGCGAGCGCCGCATCGGCCGCCGCGCGCGCGACCTTCACGTCCGGCACCGCGGTTCCCGCGCGCACCAGATTGCCTTCGACCGCGACCTCGTTGAAGCCGCGCCCGAGCCGGATCACGACTCCCGGCACGCCGCCGTCGCGCACAAGCAGATTGGAGCCCAGGCCGATCACCGTCACCGGCACTTCGGCCGGGGTCTCTGCGAGAAAATAGCAAAGGTCTGCTTCGTCCGCCGGCATGAACAGCACCTGCGCCGGCCCGCCGACGCGGAACCAGGTGAGCTCGGCCAAGCTTTGATTGACCAGCAACCGCCCGCGCAATTTCGGCAAGCTGCCGGGCAGATCGCGAACCAGCTCGGTGACGCTCATGCCGATACACCACTTTCACCTCCCCCCTTGAGGGAGAGGTCGACCGGCCAAAGGCCGGTCGGGAGGGGGGTGGAATCGTGGACGCTCGAAGAATACCCCCCTCCCCAACCCTCCCCCTCAAGGGGGGAGGGAGCAGGTTTGCGATTTTTGCCAAGCACTCGATTCATTGCGCCGCCTTCTTGAGCATCGCCAGTTCGCCGGGCAGCGCATAGGCCCATTGGCTGATCGAGCCGGCGCCGAGGAAGACCACGTAATCGCCCGGCCGCGCGAGCTTCTTGACGATGCCGGCGAGTTGCTCCGGCTTGTCGAGCGCGATCACGTCGCGATGCCCGCGCGCGCGTATGCCCTGCACCAGCGCGTCGCGGTCGATGCCGGGGATCGGCGCTTCGCCCGCCGGATAGACCGGCGCCACGATCACGTGATTGGCGTCGTTGAAGCAGGTGCAGAATTGCTCGAACAGATCGCGCAAGCGCGTGAAGCGATGCGGCTGCACCACGGCGATCACGTGCGCTTTGGTCGAGGCGCGCGCGGCCTTGAGCACCGCCGCGATCTCCACCGGGTGGTGCGCGTAATCGTCGAAAATGGCGACGCCGTTCCACTCGCCGGTGCGGGTGAAGCGCCGCTTCACGCCGCCGAAATTGGCCAGCGCCTGCTTGATCCGGTCCTCGGGCACGCCGAGCTCGTGCGCCACGGCGATCGCGGCGGTGGCGTTCAGCGCATTGTGATGCCCCGGCATGGACAGCATGAGATCCTTGATCTCGTGCGCCTTGTTGCCGTTCCGGCCGCGGAACAGCACGGAAAACCGCGCCACGCCGCCCTCTAACTTCACGTCGAGCAGCCGCACGTCGGCCTGCGGGTTCTCGCCGTAGGTGACGATGCGGCGATCCTCGATGCGGCCCACCAGGTCCTGCACCACCGGATGGTCGCTGCACATCACGGCGAAGCCGTAGAACGGCACGTTTTCGACGAAAGCGTGGAATGCCTCCTTTACCTTCTCGAAGGTGCCGAAATGATCGAGGTGCTCGGGGTCGATATTGGTGACGATGGCCACGTCCGCCGGCAGCTTCAGGAACGTGCCGTCGGACTCGTCGGCCTCCACCACCATCCAGGTGCCGCCGCCGAGCCGTGCGTTGGTGCCATAGGCATTGATGATGCCGCCGTTGATGACGGTCGGGTCGAGGCCGCCGGCGTCGAGCAGTGCCGCGACGAGCGAGGTGGTGGTCGTCTTGCCGTGGGTGCCGGCGACGGCGACGCAGCTCTTCAGCCGCATCAGCTCGGCGAGCATCTCGGCACGGCGCACGACCGGAAGCCGCTTGGCGCGCGCGGCGACGAGCTCCGGATTGTCGCGCTTGATCGCCGAGGACACGACCAGCACCGCCGCGCCTGCGACGTTCTCCGCCTTGTGGCCGATGGCGATCTTGATGCCCAAGGACGCTAACCGCTTCACGTTCGCGCTCTCGGCGACGTCGGAGCCCTGCACCGCATGGCCGAGATTGGCCAGCACCTCGGCGATGCCGCTCATGCCGATGCCGCCGATGCCGACGAAATGGATCGGCCCGAGCTGCCGGGGGAGCTTCATGCGCGCGTCTCAGCCAACCTCCCCCTGGCGGGGGAGTTCGAGGGGGATTCGCGCCACCCGTAGCACAAGATCGGCCAGCCGTTCCGCCGCGTCCAATCGCCCCATGCGCCGGGCCGAAGCGGCCATGAGCGAAAGGGTGGCGGGCTCCGCCACCAGCCGCGAAATCTCGCCGGCGACCCGCTCGGGCGTGAACTCGGGCTCGCGGATCAGGAGCGCACCGCCCGCGGCGGCGAGCGCCGAGGCATTGGCCAGCTGATCCTGATCGAGCGCGTTCGGCAGCGGCACCAGTACCGAAGGTCGGCCAATGGCCGCGATCTCGGCCACGGTCGAGGCGCCGGAGCGCGCGATCACCAGATGGCTTTCGGCCACGCGCGACGGCAGATCGAGAAAGAACACGGCGATCTCCGCCGGCACATCGAGCCGCCGATAGATCGTGCGCACGGATTCGAGATCCGCTTCGCGGCATTGCTGCACGATGCGGATGCGCGAACGCACGGCCGGCGGCAGCGCCTCAACCGCGGCAGGAACGATCTCGCTCATCACGCGGGCGCCTTGGCTGCCGCCGAACACGACGATGCGGAACGGCTCGCTCGCGCCCGGAACGGTGAAGACTTTTTTCGCGGCCGCGGCCACTGCCGGCCGCACCGGGTTGCCCACATGCGTCGCCTTGGCCGCCAGCTTGGCGTTCGCCGACAGAAGACCCGCATGCCCGGTCGCGATCGAATTCACCCAGCCCGCGAGCCAATGGTTGGCCCGTCCCATCACCGCATTCTGCTCATGGATGATACTGGGCACGCGCAGGATCGAGGCGGCGATGAGCGGCGGCAGCGTCGGATAGCCGCCGAAGCCGATGACGGCCTTCGGCCGCCGCCGCAGCAGGAGCCACAGCGCGCGCAAAGTGCCCCACGTGAGCACGAGAATGGTGCGCGCGAGCGAAAGCGGATTGCGGCTGCGCACGGTGTCGGACGGCAGCACGTGGATCGCGCGGGCGGGAAATTTTCCGGCGAACGGCGCGGCGCGATCGTCGGTGGCAAGCTCCACCGCGATCCCGCGTCTTGCGAGTGCGCACCGCAAGCGCCTCCGCCGGGAACAAGTGCCCGCCGGTACCGCCTGCCGCGATCAGGATGAGCGGCTGCGCCGCCCGGCTCATGCCCGCGCGCCCCCGCGCGCGGCCTGCGTATTCGCGCTCGGCGATGGCCTCGGCGCGCGAGCGCCGCCTGGTCAGCGCGATCAGCATGCCCATGCCGAAGGCGAGCGATATCAGCGACGAGCCGCCATAGGAGATGAACGGCAAGCGTCATGCCCTTGGCCGGCATCAGGTGCAGGTTCACGGCCATGGCGATCGCCGCCTGCAAGCCGAACAAGAGACCCAATCCCGCCACCGCGAACCGTCCGAACGCATCTTCCTCGCGCATCGCATGCGCGAGCGTGCGCAGCACGATGAAAGCGAAGAGCGCGACGAGAATAAGGCAGAGCACGATACCGAACTCTTCGGCGGCCACCGCGAACACGAAATCCGCATGGCCGTCCGGCAGGATGCGTTTCACCGTCCCCTCGCCCGGCCCGCGGCCGAACCAGCCGCCGCGCACGAACGACTCCAGCGCCGTGTCGATCTGGAACGTGTCGCCCGAGCCCGGATCGAGGAAGCGCTTGATGCGCGCGGTGACGTGCGGGACGAACTGATAGGCGGCGAACAGCGCGAACACCGCGGCGGAGGCGGTGCCGGCGAGCCAGGTCCAGCGCACCCCCGACAGGAAGAAGAGCGCGCCCCAAACCAGGATCAGAAGCGCGGTCTGGCCGATGTCCGGCTGAAAGACCAGGGGCACCGTGGCCGCCGCAAGCAGGCCGAACGCCGCGAACGTCGCCGGCATTTCCGGACGCCGGCCGCTTTCCGCAAAAGCCCAGGCGGCGAGCACGACGAAGGCCGGTTTCATGAATTCCGACGGCTGCACGCTCACCCCGAAGATGGAGAGCCAGCGCCGCGCGCCTTTGATCTCGGGACCGATGAACAGCGTCGCGAAGCTGAGCACGACGCCGATCACGAACACCGCGAGCGCGACGCGGCGCACCTGCCGCGGCGTCATGAAAGAGGTCATCAGCAGCACGGCCAGCGCCGGCGCGAGATAGAGCGCGTGGCGGTTGACGAAATGAAACGGATCGGCGCCGAGCCGGATCGCCACCGGCGGGCTCGCCGCCAGCATCAGCACCAGGCCGATGAGCACCAGCACCACGACCGCCCAGAGCAGGAGCCGGTCGATGGTCCACCACCATTCGCCGAGGAAGCTGCGCTGCGCGCGAGAGAGCATGGAACCGCCGGGTTCGGGAAAACCGGCCCCAGTCTTGAACCCCTAGGGTTGACGAGTGCTTAAGGAATGCAAGCAGCGTGAATTGGCTTCGCCGCGGTCAATCTTCCTCGCCGAAAGCCGCCCCCGCCTTGCCGGGCTTCATGCGGATCAGCCGCGAATCCTCGACCGCGGCCTGGCGATGCTTCACCGCTTCCCGGTAGACCGGATCGCGCAACATTTCGATGAACGCCGCGCCCGACGGATATTCGGCGATGAACGCGAGATCCCATTGCTCCGAGCGCGGGCCGATCAGGGTCAGCATGGGCTTGCCGATCCATACCTGCCGCCCACCGAGCCGTCGAAACACCGGCCCGCTCTCGCGGCCATAGGCGCGATAGGCCTCGAGCCCGGAGGCCTGCCGTCCGTCCGCGTAGATCGCCTTCGCGCGCAACTTCACGAGATTGAGCATGTGGATCGGCTCATCGCGCGGCAGATCCTTGAACAGCGCGAAATCCTCCTTGGTCGGATCGATATGCTTGGTCATAGCTTACGCACCAGTTCACGGAAGGCGTCGCCGCGCACCTCGAAGTTCGAATATTGGTCGAAGCTAGCGCAGGCCGGCGAGAGCAGCACCACCGGCTCCTTGAGACCGGACGCTTCGGCCTCGTTTGCCGCGAGCGGCACCGCGCGCTCGAGCGTATCGACTTTTTCAAACTTGACCGCGGAACCGAGCGTCTTGGCGAAGTCCGCCGCCGCCTCGCCGACCAGATAAGCCTTGCGGATGCGCGGGAAGAATTCGCGCAGCGGCTCGATGCCGCCTTCCTTGGCCCGCCCGCCGGCGATCCAGAAAATGTCATGGAAAGAAGCGAGCGCCTTGGCGGCAGCGTCCGCGTTGGTGGCTTTCGAATCGTTGACGAACAGCACGCGGCCCTTGCGGCCGGCTTCTTCCATGCGGTGCGCAAGGCCGGGGAAACTCTTGAGCCCGGCTTGGATGACATCGTGGCCGATCCCCAGCGCCCGCACGGCCGCATAGGCCGCTGCTGCGTTCTGCGCATTGTGCACGCCGCGCAGGCTTCCGATTCCGGCAAGATCGATCGTGTCGCGCGTAGCGCCGGCTTCGGCGATCACCAGCCGCTCGCCATCCCGATAGATGCCGTCGCGCAGCTTCCGCTCGATCGAGACGCGCACGACGCGCTTGCCCGCCCGCTCGATACGATCCGCGGCAGCCGCGCAGAATTCGTCATCGACGCCGATGACGGCGGTGCCGCCCGCCTCGACCCCGGCCACCAGCCGCTCCTTGATCGCGGCGTAGTTTTCGATCGTGCCGTGACGGTCGAGATGGTCGGGCGTGATATTCAGGAGAATCCCGACCGACGGATCGAGCGTCGGCGCGAGGTCGATCTGATAGGACGAGCACTCGATCACGTGCGTGCGTTTCGCATCGGGCGGCGGCAGCGACAGGATGGGCGTGCCGAGATTGCCGCCGATCGCGGCCTCGCGCCCCGCCGCCGCGATCAAATGGCCGATCAGCGCTGTCGTCGTCGATTTCCCGTTGGTGCCGGTGACGGCAATAAGCGGCGCGCCGCGCGCGCTCGCCCGCCGCTCGCGGCAGAACAGCTCGATGTCGCCGATGACTTCGACCTTGTGCGTCCGCGCGAGCTTGACGCTCCAGTGCGGCTCCGGGTGCGTGAGCGGCACGCCGGGCGCGAGCACCAGTGCTGCGATATTTTTCCAGTCGGCCGCGCGCAGGTCGCCGGTCGCAAAACCCTTGGCCGCGGCTGCGGCGATGCCCTTCTGTTGATCGTCGGACGCGATCGCCTTGGCGCCGCCCGCCGCGAGCGCCGCGCAGGCCGCGAGCCCGCTGGTGCCGAGCCCGAACACCGCGACCGTCTTGCCGCGGAATACGGTGACGGGGGTCATGTCGAGTGTTCTTCACCTCCCCCCTTGAGGGGGAGGTCGGCGCGAAGCGCCGGGAGGGGGGTGATCGAGCCGCGCACAATGAAGGAAAGATACCCCCCTCCCCATCCCTCCCCCTCAAGGGGGGAGGGAGGAGAAACTCGATAGTCGCCTTTCACTGTCGCGCCGCTCTCCATTTTCAGCGCAGCTTGAGCGTCGAGAGCCCGATCAGCGCCAGCACGACCGCGACGATCCAGGCCCGGATCACCACCTGCGGCTCGGTCCAGCCGAGCTGCTCGAAATGATGGTGGATCGGCGCCATACGGAACACGCGCTTGCCGGTGAGCTTGAAGGAGACCACCTGCACGATCACCGATACCGCCTCGAGCACGAACAGCCCGCCGACGATGGCGAGCACGATCTCGTGCTTGATGGCGACCGCGACGGTGCCCAAGAGCGCGCCGAGCGACAGCGACCCGGTGTCGCCCATGAAGATCGAAGCTGGCGGCGCGTTGAACCACAGGAAGCCCAGCCCGGCGCCGATCACCGCGCCGCAGATCACCGCAAGCTCGCCGGCGCGCGGCACGTGATGGATCTGCAGATAGCCGGCGAACACCGCGTTGCCGACCAGATAGGCGATGACCGCGAAGCTCACCGCCGCGATCATCACCGGCACGATGGCGAGCCCGTCGAGCCCGTCGGTGAGGTTCACCGCGTTGCCCGCGCCGACGATGACGAAAGCGCCGAACACCACGAACAGCCAGCCGAGGTTGAGCAGGAAATCCTTGACGAACGGGATCGCGAGCGCGCTGCCGAGCGGCGACCCGTTCAACTGCATGATCACGATCACGGCCGCGCCCGCGATCACCGCCTCGATGGCGAGCCGCACGCGGCCGGGCAGGCCCCGGTGCGTTTGCTTCGTCACCTTGAGATAGTCGTCGTAGAGACCGATCGCGCCGAAAGCGAGCGTCACGCCGAGCACCACCCACACGAACGGATTGGTCAGGTTCGCCCACAACAACGTCGAAACCACGAGTCCGGACAGGATCATCAGCCCGCCCATGGTGGGCGTGCCGGCCTTGGCGACGATGTGCGATTGCGGCCCGTCCTTGCGGATCGGCTGGCCCTTGCCCTGGCGCACGCGCAGCAGCGCGATGATGCGCGGCCCGAACAGGAAAACGAAAAGCAGCGCGGTCACCACCGCGCCGCCGGCGCGGAAGGTGATGTAGCGGAATACGTTGAGCGGGCCGAAGGCGTCGGAGAATTGCGACAACCAATAGAGCAAGCGAACCTCCCTCAGGCCGGAGCAATGGCCGTCTGCTCGGCACGGAACCGCTCTGAGAGCGCCTTGACCAGCGGTCCCATGCGGCTGCCGTTCGAACCCTTGACCATCACGGCATCGCCCGGGCGCAGCGCCGCCGCGACTTTTGGCTCGAGCTCCGCCGCGGTATCGGCATAGCCGCCGCGCCGCGCCGCAGGCAAGGCTTTCCATAGCACCTGCATCAGCGGCCCCGCGCAGAACACCAGATCCACGTGCGCCGCCTCGATCGGTTTGACCAGCGCGCGATGCAGTTTCGCTGCGTCGGCGCCGAGCTCCAGCATGTCGCCGAGCACGGCGATCCGGCGCCCGCGCGGCCCGACCGGCGCGCTGCCGAGCACCTCGAGCGCGGCCTGCATGGAGGCGGGATTGGCGTTGTAGCTCTCGTCGATCAGGAGCGTATCCGCTTGGCCGAGGTCGAGCGCGATGCGCCGTCCACGCCCGGCCGGGGGCTGCAGCGTCGCCAGCGCAAGCGCGGCGACCGCGAGATCGGCGCCGAGCAATTTGGCCGTTGCGAGCACCGCCAGGCTGTTCAGCACCAGATGCCGGCCGGGCGAGCCGATCTTGTAAGTGATGTCGTCGCCGAGGATGCGCGCCCGCACCGTCGAGCAATTCGGCTTGAGCGCCGCGTCGAGCAGGCGTGCCTCGGCCTGCTCATGCGCGCCGAATCCGATCACTCGATCGACTCCGGCCTTGCCCGCGGCCGCGGCCAGGCGCGCATAGTGCGGATTGTCGCGCGGCAGCACGGCAGCGCCGCCGGTCTCGACGCCGAGGAAGATTTCGGCCTTGGCGTCGGCGATCTCCTCGATCGAACGAAAATATTCGAGATGCACCGCCTCGATCGAGGTGATCAGCGCCACGTGCGGGCGCACGAGTTTCACCAGCGGCGTGATTTCGCCCGCATGATTCATGCCGATCTCGAACACCGCAAAGCGCGCATCTGCCGGCATGCGTGAAAGCGACAGCGGAACGCCCCATTGATTGTTGAACGACGCCGTCGAGGCATGAATTTCGCCCTCGCGCGCGAGCACCGTACGCAGCGCCTCCTTGGTGCCGGTTTTTCCCACCGAGCCGGTCACTGCGGCGATCTTGGCTTGCGAACGGGCGCGCGCCGCGCGCGCGAGGCCGCGCAGCGCTTCGAACGGATCGGCGACGACGAGCAGCGCCGCGCCTTCCGGCATCTGATCGAGCTTGGATTCCGCCACGACCGCGAGCGCCGCGCCGCGTTTCAGCGCGTCGGCGACGAACTCGTGCCCGTCGAAACGGTCGCCTTTGATGGCGAAGAAGGCCTCGCCGACGCCGATCGTGCGGCTGTCGATGGCGACACCTGAAACGCTCAGCGATGGCTGCCCCTGGAGCCGGCCGCCGGTCGCGGTTTTCAGCGCGTCGAGCGTCCAGAGCGGAGCGCTCATCGCTTTCCTCCGAGCACGGCACGCACCGCCGCCTGGTCCGAGAATGGAAGCGTGCGGTCGCCCAGGATTTGGCCGGTTTCATGGCCCTTTCCGGCCACCAGCAGCACGTCGCCGGCCTTGAGCTCGCCGACCGCGGCGGCAATGGCCGCCGCCCGGTCGCCGATCTCGATGGCGCCGGGCGCCGACGCCAGAATCGCCTTGCGGATCGCGGCCGGGTCCTCGCTTCTAGGATTGTCGTCGGTCACGAACGCGCGGTCGGCGCGCTTGGCCGCCACCGCCCCCATGAGCGGGCGCTTGCCCGGATCGCGGTCGCCGCCGGCGCCGAACACCACGAGCAGCCGGCCGGACGCGAAGGGCCGCAGCGCATCGAGCGCGTTGGCGAGCGCGTCGGGGGTGTGGGCGTAATCGACGAAAATCGGGGCATTGCCCTTCTTGCCGACATATTCGAGCCGCCCGGCCGCGCCCTCGAGATCCTCGAGCGCGGCGAGCGCTTCGCCGGTCGGGACACCGGTCGCAATCGCGAGCCCCGCGGCGATCAGCGCGTTCGACGCCTGGAACGCGCCCACCAGCGGCAAGTGCAGACGATGCTCCTTGCCGCCCGCGCGCACGGTGAGCGATTGCACGAAACCATCGGGCGTCACGGCGATAAGCGTGAGATCGGTTCCCGCGCTGCCGACCGAGATGAGACGCAGTTTCCGCTGCCCTGCGATGGCCGCGATGATCCTGGCCTCCGGGCTGTCTGCATTCACTACGGCGCCGGCGCCCTCGGGCAACAGCGTATCGAACAGCCTGAGCTTGGCTGCGCGGTAGGCCTCCAAAGTCGGGTGATAGTCGAGATGGTCGCGCGTCAAATTTGTGAAAGCGCCGGCCGAAATTCGGACGCCGTCGAGGCGGCGTTGGTCGAGCCCATGCGACGAAGCTTCGAGCGCGAGATGGGTGACGCCCTCGCCCGCGAGCTTGTCGAGCAGCCCATGCAACGCCACCGGATCGGGCGTGGTCAGGCTCCCTGTCACATCGCCCGAGGGCGCGCTGACGCCGAGCGTGCCGAGACTCGCGGCCTTGTATCCGGCCGCGGCCCATATCTGCCGCGTGAACGAGACGACCGACGTCTTTCCGTTGGTACCGGTGACGGCGACAATCGTTTCCGGCTGCCGCGGATGCAGCTTCGCCGCCGCGCGCGCAAGTGCGGCACGCGCATCCGCGACGCGCACAAAGGCGACATTTGCCGGCAGGCCCGCGGGCCGCTCGCCTTCACCGACCACCGCGACCGCGCCCTTGGCCGCCGCATCGGCCGCGAAGCGGCTGCCGTCGGCGCGGCTGCCCGCGAGCGCGAAGAAGACCGAGCCCGGCACCACTTTGCGGCTATCGGCGGCGATCGACTGGATCGCCACACCCCGCGGCGCACTTGCACCGTCAGGTCCGAGCAGATCGTGCAATTCCAGCATTAACGCTCCGAACTCTAGCGCGCCGCGCGCTGGGCGATCGCGAGCAGGCGTTCGACCGGCGGCATATCGAGGCGCGGCTTGAGCCCGAGCAGCGGCGCGATGCGCGCGATGATCTTGCCGCTGGTCGGCGCCGCGTTGAGCCCCGAGGTGGCCTCGCGCTGGTCCGCCGTCGCCTGCGGCTCGTCGAGCATCACCATCACCAGATAGCGCGGCGCGTCGGCCGGGAATACGCCCATGAATACCGTAAGGCGCTTATTTTTCATGTAGCGGCCGCCCACGACCTTCTCCGTCGTACCAGTCTTGCCGCCCACGTAATAACCTTCCACTTCCGCGCGCTTGGCCGAGCCGCGCTCGACATTGAGCCGGAACAGATAGCGCATCTTCTCGCTGGTTTCCGGCTTGATCACGCGCACGGCGAGCTTTTTTGCGTCCTCCTCCGTGCGCCGCAGAAACGTCGGCGGGATCAGCAGTCCGCCATTGATCAGCGCGGCGGTCGCCATCACCGCCTGCAAGGGCGCGACCGAAAGCCCGTGGCCGAAGGCGATGGTCGCCGTATTCAGCTCCCCCCAGCGCTTGGGCGCCAGCGGCTCGGCGCTTTCCGGCAGTTCGGTGAGCAGCCGGTCGAGCTGCCCGGTCTTTTTCAGGAACGCCCGGTGCGCATCGACGCCGAGCGCCAACGCCATGCGCGCGGCGCCGATATTGGAGGAATAGGTGAACACCTCGGGCAGGCTCAGCATGCGCCGCTGGCCATGGAAATCGTGGATCGTGTATTTGCCGTATTGCAGCGGCTGCCGGGCGTCGAGCTGCGAGCCGAGCGTGAATTTTCCCGAATCGAGCGCCATCGCGACCGTCAGCGCCTTGAACGTCGAGCCCATCTCGTAGACGCCGGTGGTGAGCCGGTTCAGGCGGATCGGGTCGCGCATGCCGCGCGGCTGGTTCGGATCGAAATCCGGCAGCGACACCATCGAGACGATCTCGCCCGTGCGCACATCGAGCACCAGCCCCGCGGCGGCATTGGCCTTGTAGCGGACGATCGCTGCGGCGAGTTCGTCGCGCACCGCGTGCTGGACGCCGAGATCGAGCGCGAGCGAGACCGGCGAAAGCGTCCGGTCGGAGGTGAGACCCGCCAGCCGCAGCTCCGCCAGCCCCTGTCCGTCGATCCATTTCTCGAGGCCGGCGATGCCCGCATTGTCCACGTTCACGTAGCCGATGGCGTGGGCGATCTCCGGCCCCGATGGATAGACGCGCCGGCTTTCGCTCAAAAATCCGATTCCGGGCAAGCCGAGGCGATGGATGGCGGCCCGCTGCGCCGGCGAGATTTCCCGCTTCAGCCAGACGAACCCGCGCTTGGACGAAAGTCGCTCGCGCATCTCGCGCGTGTCGAGATCGGGCAGGATCGCGGCAAGCTGCTCGACCGCCTCGTCCGCGTCGATGATCTTGCGCGGCTCGCCGAACAGCGAGGGCGCGCGCACGTCGGTCGCGATCAATCGCCCCTGGCGGTCGAAGATGTCGGGCCGCGAGGCGGCGGTTGCATCGGTCGCCGCGGTTCGCTTTGCCAGATGGCTCTCGGGAAAAGCCGCGATCTGCACCAGCCGCACCCCGATCGCTCCGAATACGAACGTGAAACCGAGGATCAGGAGACCGATACGTGCGCGCGCCATCCGCACCGGATCGATGCGCAGTGCTTTTCCGGAAACGTCGATGGCCCCCACGGACGGATGCACGGCTCAGTTCCCCTTGACCAAGGCATCGAGCGCGCTGCGGTCGAGCGGCGGGTCGAACGTCTCGATGAGGTCGCCGATCGGATCACCGCTCGTGCTGGGTTTCTCCGACAGCGCGGCGATTTCCTCGGCCTGCACCAGCGCCACCGGTTTCATGCCGAGATGACGTTGCGCCAGGTCCTGAATCCGCTCGGGCGCGCCGAGCTGGCCCCATTCGGCGCGCAGCCACGAGATGCGTTCGCGCTCGGTGCGGATTTCGGAACGCAGCTTGGCGATGCGCTGCACATGGGCGGTCGATTGGTACTTCACTTGATAGAGCGCGACCGCGGCGGCGACGAGGCAGCCGATGACGACGAGATGCAGAAGCCTGAGCACGCTTACCTCCCTCGCTTGGCTTCAAGCGAAGGGAGCCGCGCAATCAGCACCGCCAGCGGATCGTCGAGACGCGCCGCTATTTCGGTCCGTTCTGCGGCGCGCAGCTTGGCCGAACGCGCGCGCGGATTGGCGGCGATCTCGCCGGCCGAGGGCTCGATGGGCTTCTTGGTGAGGATGCGGAAGGTGGGCTCGGCCGCCACGATCTCGGGGCGATGACGAGAACCCGTGGGCGCCTTGCCGCGGTCGATGAGGAAGTTCTTCACCAGCCGATCTTCGAGCGAATGGAACGCGACCACCACCAGCCGCCCGCCGGGCGCGAGCAGTCGCTCGGCGGCAAGCAGTGCCGCCGCAAGCTCCTGCAGTTCGTCGTTCACATAGATGCGCAGCGCCTGAAAGCTCCTGGTCGCCGGATCGATCCCGCCCGGGCTCGCGCGCACGACGCTGCGCACGATGTCGGCGAGTTCCCCGGTGCGCTCGATCGGCTTTTCCCGGCGTGCCGCAACGATCGCTCGTGCCACCGCGCGCGAGCGGCGCTCCTCGCCGAGTGCGAAGAAAATGTTTGCCAGCTCCTCTTCCGGAAGATTGTTCACCAGATCGGCCGCGCTCGGCCCGCTCATTCCCATGCGCATATCGAGCGGCCCGTCGCGGCGGAACGAGAATCCGCGCTCGGGCTCGTCGATCTGCATGGAGGAGACGCCGAGATCGAACACGATGCCGTCGGCAGCCTCGATGCCTAGATCGCGCGCGAGCGTATCAACCCGCGAGAAACGCTCCTCGGCGAGCACAAGCCGTTCGGGGAATGCTTCGATGAGAGCCGCTCCCGCGGCGACCGCGTTGCGATCGCGGTCGAGGGCGACGACGCGGCAATTGGCCGCTTCGAGGATGGCTCTGGAATAGCCCCCGGCCCCGAAGGTGGCGTCGACATAGACGCCACCTTCCTTGGGCTCGAGAAACGAAGTGACCTCCCCGACGAGGACGGGAACATGGCGGGCCGGTCCGCCAGCGGCGCCCGAGGCGCCGCGACCCGCCTTCATCCCCCCGCCCCGGAGAGATCCCTCCCACGCTTCCGGTTGCCGACGGTCGCCCTCAGCGCGCGCACCTTCTTGGTGGCCTCCACGAGATGCGCGCGGAAGCGCTTCGGCTCCCAGATCTGAAACTTGTGCCCGAGCCCGACGAAAGCTACCGCGTCCGAAATGTGCGCGTGCATCTTCAAGGTCTCGGTGAGAATGATGCGGCCTTCCGTGTCGATCGTGAGCGTCTCGCTCTGGCCATAGAGCGCAGCCGCCAGCTCTTCGCGCTCCTCCGAATAGGGCGGATAGCGCTCGATCAGCGCCTCGATCTCCGAGAGCAGCGCCTTGCCGCCGGCGTCGAGCGCCGGCCGTCCCGGCGAGGGCTGGCAATAGAGTTCGGCTGCGGCTTCGCGCGCCAGCAGCGCCCGGAACGGCGCCGGAATCGAAACCCGGCCCTTGGCGTCGAGGTTCATCATGTAGGTCGCAACGAAGCGGTCCATGTTTCCGCCCGACACGCGAACGCAACCCCGACGGCGATACGCAAGACTCCTCGGGCCGGAGCGCTTGCGCACTCCGCCCGGCCGGGCTGCGTCGATACCGGAACGGGACGATTTGGGATATCATGGGACCATATGGTCGTCAACGGACGGTCCCGCGACGGCCCGCGCCGCCCGGCTTCCGCCCAGGCTCCGAACGGGCATTAACGCTCTGCGAACCTTAAGAATTTATTGCATTTTCGGCGCGCGCCGCGCCGCACATTAGAGTACGCACGGAACGGACGGTTTCCGGTGCAAAAAATCTTCGAGCCCGACACGAGTCTCGCGAGCGCGGTCGCCGCCTCGCCGAATTTCGACGAGCGCCAGGGCGGCGCGCCCGACATGATTCTCCTGCATTACACCGGCATGGAGACTGCCGAGGCCGCGCTCGCCCGCCTGTGCGATGCCGGCGCGAAAGTTTCGTCGCACTATTTCGTGCACGAGGACGGGCGCCTGCTTCAGCTCGTGCCCGAGGCCCGGCGCGCATGGCACGCCGGCGAAGCGCTTTGGGCCGGCGAGAGCGACATCAATTCGCGCTCGATCGGCATCGAGATCGTCAATCCCGGCCACGATTTCGGCTATCCGGATTTTCCGCGAGCCCAGATCGCGGCCGCTGATCGCGCTCTGCCGTGACATCATAAAGAGAACAGGCATCCGCGCCGATCGCGTGCTCGCCCATTCCGACGTAGCGCCGGCGCGCAAGCAGGACCCGGGCGAGAAATTCCCTTGGGACCTGCTGCACGACAAAGGCGTCGGCCATCTGGTCGCGCCGGCGCCGCTCACCGGAGGTCCGGTGCTCAAGTCCGGCGATCGCGGCGAAGCCGTCACCATGTTGCAAACCATGCTCGCGCGCTACGGCTATGGCCTGCCTGTCACCGGCGAGTTCGATGTAACGACTGAAGCGGTGGTTACCGCTTTTCAGCGGCATTTCCGCCGTACGCATGTCGATGGTATTGCCGACACGTCGACAGTGGCGACGTTGCGCGATCTTCTCGCGGCGCGCCCGATCTAGGCCTCTTCGAAGCCGCCTCGTTGCCGCATTCGGAACTTCCGTGCGCGCGCGTGACGATCCGCGCCGCATGATTATGGCGCCCGCCGCAAATTCGCGCCGTTTCGTTCCGCGCTCCCGCGGCATGAATTCTCAAAATGGGCCAGAGCGTGTCCCCGTGCCGTCCGATTTCCCGGGCTCTCTCCGTCGTGACGCGTCGGAAGAGGGGAATGTCCGTGACCAAGTTCAAGTGCGTGTTTGCAATTCTTCTGCTGTTGGCCGCCGCCTTACCCGCCTTTGCCGCCTCCGAGGATCTCATCGATACGCTGCTCGCGCGCGCAAGGAATAAGCTGCCGGCCGAGGCCGTGCGCGGCAACCTGATTTTTGCCGCGGTCGAGGTGTCGGCGAAGCTGCAGGAAACTTCCGTCATCGACGAGCTGCTCGCGCGCGCCCGCCGCGGGCGCGCCATCGGCCTCGGCAAGGACGATCTCACCGCCCTCGTCGATCGCGAAGCCGAGGCGCTCGGCATTCCGATCGCGCTCGCGCGCGCTGTCGTAAAGGTGGAGAGCCAGTGGAATCCGAAGGAAACGGGTTCGGTCGGAGAAGTGGGGCTGATGCAGATCAAGCACAGCACCGCGCGGTTCTTGGGCTTTGCCGGCTCGCGCGCCGAGCTCTATGACCCGAAGACCAATGTGCGCTGGGGCATGAAATATCTCGCCGGCGCCTATCGGCTTGCCGGTGGCAACGTCTGCCAAACCGCGCTCAAATATCAGGGCGGCCACGCCGCAACGCGCATGACCGGCATCGCGAGCCGCTATTGCTCCAAGCTGCACACTTACATGGCTTCCAAGAACTGAGCGCCCGGGCCGGTGAATTCGTTTACGCTGCGCCCCGGTCTTTCTGCCCTGCCCTTGACGCGCGCCGCGCACGCGCCCATTTCTATGCCGTCAGTCGGCCGGGCGGCCGCGGCGCGCAAGCGTCGAGGAAAGTCCGGGCTCCACGGAGATACGGTGCCGGATAACGTCCGGCGGGGGCGACCCCAGGGAAAGTGCCACAGAGAAGAGACCGCCGCGGGTCCTCGGACCGCAGGCAAGGGTGAAACGGTGCGGTAAGAGCGCACCGCGCCTCCGGCAACGGAGGCGGCACGGCAAACCCCACCGGGAGCAAAGCCGAATAGGGACGGCACGGGCGGAACGTTTCCGCTCAATCCGGTCTTCGGATCGCCGTCCGGGTAGGCTGCTTGAGGCTCCGGGTAACCGGAGTCCCAGAGGAATGGCCGCCGCGCGGGAGCAATCCCGCCGTCCAAAACCCGGCTTACAGGCCGTCTGATATCGTGAGAGGGCTCGGCGGAAACCCCGCCGGGCCCTCGCCATTTCCGTATCCCGCCTGATCGATTTGCCGCCGACCAAGCCTAGTTGCCATTCGGACAAATTTGTCCTATCTACTATGCCTATTAGTCAAAAATGCCATATCGTTCACATCATTGCTATAATGGGAGGGATACGCGGAGACGCCGGATGGACAAGCGAGATAAATTCATTCGTGAATTGCGGCATGAAGCAGAAGGAATAGGCCTACCATTCCGCAGCGAAAAATGGCGCGGCAAGGGAGGTCATATAATGGTGTGGGTGGGTGACAAGGTGACAACGGTACCGGGTCGCGAGATCGATCCGAAGACTGCGAGGAAGATCAGGAAGGCGCTGGGGCTGGCAGAATAGGTCCCGCGCAACGCTGCTGGAATGGTCCGGCACGAAGGAGGATCGTTAGTAATGACGAAGTTTACATTTTTTGCCCAAATGGAGCCGGGTGATCGAAAGGGAGTGGTCGTTTCATTCTCAGACGTGCCCGAAGCAGTGACGGAGGGCCGTGACTACGTGGAGGCCCGCTCTATGGCTGAGGAAGCACTCGGACTCGCCTTACTCACTTATCCTCTGCGCGGCTTGCCGTTGCCAAAGGCACAGGCGAGTGGAAAAAAGTTGGTCGCTATCTCACCCGCACCCGATGTCGCGGCAAAGCTTGCCGTGCTCGACGCCGTCCGCGCCGCTGGAATGACGAAGTCCGATTTTGCGCGCTTGATCGGCAAGGACGAGCGCGAGGCGCGTCGCATTCTCGATGCACGACATCCGACAAAGCTTCCCACACTCGCCAGTGCGCTCGCGCGACTAGGCAAACGCCTAGTGATTACAGTTGAAGACGCACCCAGTCTCGGGCCTAAGGCTCATCGTTCAGTTGCAAACGAATCAAGACCAGCTCGATAAAACGAGCGACACATTAAGGGCGGCTCGGCGGAAACCCCGCCGGGCCCTCGCCATTTTTTCTTTCCCCTCTCCCCGTTTACGGGGAGAGGGTGGATTCCGAGCGAAGCGAGGAAGCCGGGTGAGGGGCAGGTCGCAGAAACTCTCGAACGGCCCCTCACCCGCCTCACTCCCCCGGATCAAGTCCGGGGTCGCTCGGCACCCTCTCCCCGCTGAAGCGGGGAGAGGGAAATCAGACGAACCCGCCGGTCACCGTTCGCGGCTTGTAGGGCGCTTCGAGAAATTTCTTGGTCTCGTCGTCGAGCTTGATCGTGAGCGCCTTGAGCGCGTCGGGCAGATGATGCGGCTTCGAGGTGCCGATGATCGGCGCGGTCACCGTGGGATTGGCCAGCACCCAGGCGATCGCCACCGCCGCCCGCGACACGCCGAGCTTCTCGGCCACCTGCCGCACGCGCTCGGCGATCTCGTGATCGGTGTCGGTGGCGCCGAGCCCGAGCAGTTGTCGCGAAATTGTCGGTCCGGCCGCGCAGCGTCTTCTCGCCCTGGCTCGGCATCGAGCCGGCGAGAAAGCCGCGCGCGATCGGCGACCAGGGGGTCACCGCGATCCCCTCCGCCTTGCAGAGCGGCAGCATCTCGCGCTCCTCCTCGCGATAGACCAGGTTGTAGTAGTTCTGCATCGACACGAACGGCGCAAGAGAACGCTCGCGCTGCAGCGTCAGCATCTTCTCGAACTGCCACGACCACATGCTTGACGCGCCGAGATAGAGCGCTTTGCCGGCCTTCACCACATCGGAGAGCGCCTGGATCGTCTCCTCGATCGGCGTGTCGTAGTCGAAGCGGTGGATGATGTAGAGGTCGACGTAGTCCGTGCCGAGCCGCTTCAGCGAGGCGTCGATCGCCTCCATGATGTGCTTGCGCGAGAGCCCGCGCTGGTTCGGTTTCGGACCCATCTCGCCATGCACCTTGGTGGCGATCACCACCTCGTCGCGCTTGGCGAAATCGTCGCAGCGCCTTGCCGACGATCTGCTCGCTCACGCCGCGCGAATAGACGTCGGCGGTGTCGAAGAAATTGATGCCGGCTTCGAGCGCCGCCTTGATGTGCGTGCGGCCTTCCTCTTCGCCCAGCACCCACTCGCGCCACTTCTTGTCGCCATAGGTCATGCAGCCGAGGCACAGCGGCGACACCTTCATGCCGGTCTTTCCGAAACGGACGTATTGCATGGAACCGAACTCCTCAGCGCAGATCGAACATGGTCGAGGGCAGCCATAGCGCCAGTTGCGGGAACACCGCGAGCAGCACGACGGCCACGCACATCAGCAGGAATAGCGGAAACGCATAGGCGCCGATGGCGAAGATCGAGCGGCCGGTCATGCCCTGCAGCACGAACAGATTGAAGCCCACCGGCGGCGTGATCTGCGCCATCTCCACCACCAGCACGACGTAGATGCCGAACCAGATCAGGTCGAACCCCGCGCGCTCGACCAGCGGCATGATCACCGAGGTGGTCAGCACCACCATGGAAATTCCGTCGAGGAAGCAGCCGAGCACGATGTAGAACAGCGTGAGCACGACGAGCAGCTGCCACTGGCTGAGCCCGAGGCCGGTGATCCATTCGGCGAGCGCGCGCGGGATGCCGGTGAAGCCCATGGCGACGGTGAGAAACGCGGCGCCCGCGAGGATGAAGCAGATCATGCAGGACGTGACGGTCGCGCCGATCAGCGCATCGGAAAAACTTTCGCGCGTGAGCGAGCCGCCGAGCCACGAGAGCAGCAGCGCAAGCCCGACGCCGACCACCGCCGCCTCGGTCGCCGACGCAATGCCGCCATAGATCGAGCCGATCACGCCGAGGATCAGCAGCAAAACCGGAACAAGTCGCCACGTGGAAGCAACGCGTTTGCCGAACGAAGTGGTCGGCTCTGGCGGCGGCATGCGCTCGCGGTTCACCAGCGCCCAGACCACGACGAAGCCCATGAACAGCAGCGCCAGCATGATGCCCGGCACGACGCCGGCGATGAACAGGCGCGCGATCGATTGGTCGGTCGCCGCGCCATAGACGATCATGATGATCGAGGGCGGGATCAGCAGCCCGAGCGTCGCGGAACCGGCGAGCGTGCCGATCGCCATCTTGTCGTCGTAGCCGCGCTTCAGGAGTTCCGGCAGCGAAATGCGCCCGATGGTGGCGCAGGTCGCCGCCGAGGAACCCGACACCGCCGCGAAGATCGCGCACCCGAGCACGTTCACGTGCAGCAGCCGGCCCGGCAGGCGATTGAGCCAGGGCGCCAGCCCATGAAACAGATCTTCCGCCAGCCGCGTGCGGAACAGGATCTCGCCCATCCAGATGAACATCGGCAGCGCCGTGAGGTCCCAGCCGTTCGAAGCACTCCAGAACGAAGTCGCCAGCACCGCGTCGGGCGGCGCGGCGACCTTGGCGACCATGGCGACGAGCCCGATGAAGGCGAGCGCCAGGGCGATCCACACGCCCGAGCCGAGAACGGCGAACAGAAGCAGGATCAGGAGCAACGTGAGCGTGAGGAGATCCATCGCAGCTCACTCTTTCGCGCCGGTGAACGCGTCTTCGGCCGAACGGAACGACGGCCGGCCCGTGCGCCAGGTGATCAAAAGCTCATCGAGCAGCGCGACCAGCAAGGCCAGAAGCCCGATCGCCATCGCCGCCTGCGGAATCGCGAGCGGAATCGGCAACAGGCCGTAGGACACCTCCTTGAAGCGGATCGAATCCCAGACCAGCCGCGCCACGCTCCACGTCATGAACGCGACGAACGCGCTCCCCGTCGCGAATGCCCACAGCTCGAACAGAAACCGCGCGCGCGGCGGCAGCGCCCCGAGCAGCATCGTCACCCGGATATGCGCCCCGCGCTTCAACGTCGCCGCCAGCGCAAGGAAACTCGTCGCCGCCAGCAGATAGCCCGCCATCTCGGCGAGTGAGGCGATCATGAAGCCGTAGGCCGGCCGGCCCGCGAGCTTGAGCAGGAGATCGGCGACGCGCCCGATCACCTGGATGCCCACCAGAACCCCGATCGTGACCAGACACGTCGCTGCCAGCCGCAGCGTCAGCGCATAGAAACGATCGAGGAGGGAGCGCAACGTCTTGTCTTCACTCGCGCAGTTGTCTGTCATCCCGGCCGAGCCGCGCGTAGCGCGGCGAGAGCCGGGATCCATAAACACATGCGTTCGGAAGCATGTGCGGTGGCCCTGGATCCCGGATAGCGGCGCTACGCACCGCTTCCGGGATGACAGGGAGGCGTCACGACCCCGGCTTGTTGAACGTGTCCAGGATCAGCTTGCCGTCGGCGCCGGCGGCGGTCTGCCATTCGGCCGACATGGTCTTGCCGATCGTGGCGAAGCCGTCCTTCAGCGCCGCCGACGGCTGCACGATGGTGATCTTGTTGAGCGCGAGCGTCTTGATCTTGTCCGTAGATCTCTGCGGCCGAAGCAGCCCAGCCGCGCTCCTCGGCGGCCTTGGCCGCGTCGGTCACCGCCTTCTTTTCAGCGGCGGAGAGCTTGTCGAACGCTTCCTTCGACACCATCACGACGTTGCGCGGCAGCCACGCCTGGGTGTCGTGGAAGTGCGTGAGGAAGTCCCACGCCTTGGAGTCGACGCCGGTCGAAGGCGAGGTGATCATCGCCTCGACGCGGTTGGTGGAGAACGCGGTCGGTATGTCCGGCACCTCGATCTGGGTCGGGATCGCACCGGCGAGCGCAGCGATGCGCTGGGTCGCCACATTATAGGTGCGGAACTTGAGCCCCTTCAGATCGTCGATGCTCTTGATCTCTTTCTTGGCGTAGATGCCCTGCGGCGGCCACGGCACCGAATAGAGCAGGATGAGGCCTTCTTCGGCGAGCTTCTTTTCCAGGAACGGCCGCTGCGCCGCGTAGAGCTTCTTGGCCGCGTCGTAGCCGGTGGCCAGGAACGGCACCGAATCCACCGAGTAGATCGGGCTTTCGTTCGCGTGTAGCGAGATCAGCACTTCGCCGATCGGCGCGATGCCGCGCTTGATCGCGTTCTTGATTTCCGGATGCTTGACGAGCGAGCCGCTGGAATGGACGGTGATCTTCAGGCTGCCGCCGGTGGCCTTTTCGACGTCGGCCGCGAACTGCGCGATGTTCTTGGTATGGAAGTTGCCGTCTGGATACGGCGTCGGCATGTCCCATTTGGTCTGCGCCGTCGCGGCGGTCGATAACAAGGCCGCGACCGCAGCGGCGGCAAGACCAGTGACGATTCTCTGCATGGTTCCCACTCCCGTGATGGCTATTCTTGCTGCAAGCATCGCGCGTTTCCGCCCAGGCGCGCAAGCGCGGAGCGCACGGCCATGAACGCTTGGGACTTCTGGATCGATCGCGGCGGCACCTTCACCGACGTCGTCGCGCGCGCCCCCGACGGCGGCCTCGTCGCGCGCAAGTTGCTCTCCGAGAGCCCGGCCTATCGCGACGCGGCGGTGCAAGGCATCCGCGAGGTGCTCGGGCTCAAGCCCGGCGCGCCGATCCCCAAGGGTGCCATCGGCGCGGTGAAGATGGGGACCACCGTCGCCACCAATGCGCTGCTCGAGCGCAAGGGCGAGCGCACTTTATTGCTCATAACCAAAGGTTTCCGCGACGCGCTGCGGATCGGCTACCAGGCGCGGCCAAAGATTTTCGCGCGCCACATCATCAAGCCCGAAATGCTCTATGAGCGCGTCGTCGAAGTGGACGAGCGCGTGCGCGCCGACGGTGCCGTAGAGCAGGCGCCCGATCTCGCCGCCGTGCGTGCCGAACTCGAGCGCGCCAGGCGGGACGGCATCGGTGCGGTCGCCATCGTGTTCATGCACGCCTATCGCTTTCCGGCGCACGAGCAGGCGGTGGCCAGGCTCGCGCGCACGATGGGCTTCCCCCAGGTCTCGGTCAGCCACGAGGTCTCCCCACTCATCAAGCTCGTCGGCCGCGGCGACACCACGGTGGTCGATGCTTATCTTTCGCCGATCCTGAAGCGCTACGTGGCGCAGGTGGCGGAGGAACTCGAAGCCAGCAATAAGCGTCACCTCTCCCCGCTTGCGGGGAGAGGTCGACCGAGCGAAGCGAGGTCGGGTGACGGGGCGTCTCCAAGCGCTCAGCCTCGCGGGAATGCCCCCTCACCCAGCTCGGTCGGCTCCGCCGACCTCGCCACCCTCTCCCCGCACGCGGGGAGAGGGATTCGATTGATGTTCATGATGTCCTCGGGCGGGCTGACCGCCGCCGATCTCTTTCAGGGCAAGGATGCGATTCTCTCCGGCCCGGCCGGCGGCGTGGTCGGCATGGCCGAGACCGGGGCGGCCGCCGGCTTCAAGCGCCTGATCGGCTTCGACATGGGCGGCACTTCGACCGACGTGTCGCATTTCGACGGCGAGTACGAGCGCGCGTTCGAGACCGAGGTCGCCGGCGTGCGTATGCGCGCGCCGATGATGCGCATTCACACGGTCGCCGCCGGCGGCGGATCGATCCTGCATTTCGACGGCGCGCGCTTCCGCGTCGGACCCGACAGCGCCGGGGCCGATCCGGGACCGAAATGCTATCGCCGCGGCGGGCCGCTCGCCGTCACCGACGCGAATGTGATGGTCGGGAAGCTGCTGCCCGATTTCTTTCCGAAGATTTTCGGCCCCAAGGGCGACCAGCCGCTCGATGCCGATTCCGTGCGCGATTCATTCACGAAACTCACCACGGAAATCGGCGGCGACCGGACGCCCGAACTGGTGGCCGATGGCTTCATCAAGATCGCGGTCGAGAACATGGCCAACGCCATCAAGAAGATTTCGGTCGCGCGCGGCTATGACGTGACGCGCTACGCGCTCAATTGCTTCGGCGGCGCCGGCGGCCAGCACGCCTGCCTGGTGGCCGACGCGCTCGGCATGCAGACGGTGCTCTTGCACCCACTCTCGGGTCTCTTGTCCGCTTATGGAATGGGCCTTGCCGACATCCGCGCCACGCGCCAGCAGGCCATCGAAGAACCCTTTGGCGAAGCGGCGCGCACGACCCTCGAGCGCCTCGGCGCCAAGCTCGGCGCCGAAGCCGCCGCCGAGGTCGAGAGCCAGGGCATCGCGCGCGCGGATATCGCCGTGCATGTGCGCGCGCACATCCGCTACGCCGGCACCGACACGCCGCTGGAGGTGAGCGCAGGGACGCTCGAAGCCGCAGACCCAACTTTCCCCTCCCCCCTTGAGGGGGAGGGTGGCGAGCATGGCGAAGCCATGCGAGCCGGGAGGGGGGTGAGTGCCCGCAAGAAGAATACCCCCCTCCCGCCCGCTTCGCGGGCGACCTCCCCCGCAAGGGAGGAGGTGAAGATTGTTTCATCGGCCGCGATGAAATCCGCCTTCCAGGCCGCCCATCGCGCGCAATTCGGCTTCATCGACGAGGGCAAGGAGCTGGTGATCGAGGCCATGTCCGTGGAAGCCGTCGGCGGCGGCGCCAAGTTCGTCGAGCCGGAGTTGCCGAAAACGAAATCGCCGCTGCCCGCCCCCGCGCAACGCACGCGCTTCTTCTCGAACGGCGCCTGGCACGCCGCCGCCGTATTCCTGCGCGCCGCGCTCGCGCCCGGCCACCGCGTGTCCGGCCCCGCGCTCGTCATCGAGCCGCATCAGACCGTCGTGGTCGAGGACGGCTGGCAGGCCGAGGTCACCACAAAGAATCACCTGCTGCTCACCCGCGCCGTGCCGCTCGCGCGCGCGCACGCCATCGGCACCCACGCCGACCCGGTGATGCTCGAAGTGTTCAACAACCTCTTCATGTCGATCGCCGAGCAGATGGGCGTGGTGCTGCAGAACACCGCCTATTCGGTGAACATCAAGGAGCGGCTCGATTTCTCCTGCGCCGTGTTCGACGCCGAGGGCAGCCTGGTCGCCAACGCGCCGCACATGCCGGTGCATCTCGGCTCGATGGATAAGTCGGTCGAGACCGTGCAGCGCGAGAACAAGGGGAAGATAAAGCCCGGCGACGTCTATGCGCTGAACGCGCCGTATAACGGCGGCACGCACCTTCCGGACATCACCGTCTGCACGCCGGTGTTCGACGCGGCCGGCCGCGAAATTCTCTTCTGGGTCGCCTCGCGCGGGCATCACGCCGATGTCGGCGGCGTGACGCCGGGCTCCATGTCGCCGCGCGCCACCCATATCGACGAGGAAGGCGTCTATCTCGACAATCTCAAGCTGGTGGACCGCGGGCGTTTCTTGGAGCGCGAGCTCTATGCCGCGCTCGAAGGCGCGAAATACCCGGCGCGCAACCCGCTGCAGAACGTCAACGACCTGAAGGCGCAGATCGCCGCCAATGAAAAGGGCGTGCGCGAGCTGCAGAAGATGATCGCCGATTTCGGCCTGCCGGTCGTGCGCGCCTATATGGGCCACGTGCAGGACAACGCCGCCGAGTCCGTGCGCCGCGTGCTCGACCGGCTGCACGACAGCGCCTTCGAGTACGAGATGGACCAGGGCACCTGGATCCGCCTGAAGATTTCCGTCGACAAAGCCGAGCGCGAAGCCACGGTGGATTTCACCGGCACCTCGCCCGAGCAAAAGACGAACTTCAACGCACCGGCGCCCGTCACCCGCGCCGCCGTGCTCTATGTCTTCCGCGTCATGGTCGACGACGAAATCCCGATGAACGCCGGCTGCCTGCGCCCGATCCGGATCGTGATCCCGCCGCGCTCGTTGCTTTCGCCCGAATACCCCGCGGCCGTCGTCGCCGGCAACGTCGAGACCAGCCAGGCAGTGACCGATACGCTTGTTCGGCGCGCTGAACGCACTAGCCGCCGCGCAAGGCACCATGAACAACCTCACCTTCGGCAACGATCGCTATCAGTATTACGAAACGATCTGCTCGGGCTCGCCGGCCGGCCCCGGCTTCGACGGCGCCGATGCCGTGCACACCCACATGACCAACACCCGCCTCACCGATCCCGAGGTGCTGGAGTTCCGCTTCCCGGTCGTACTCGAGGATTTCCATATCCGCAAAGATTCCGGCGGCCGCGGCAAATGGCACGCCGGCGACGGCACCTATCGGCGCATCCGGTTCCTGGAGCGCATGGACTGCGCCATTCTCTCCGGCCACCGCCGCGTGCCGCCCTTCGGCCTCGCAGACGGCGAGCCGGGCCGGATCGGCGAGAACTGGGTGCGGCGCAATGACGGCCGCATGGAGCGGCTGGAAGGCTGCGACCAGACGGTGTTGGAGGCCGGCGAGGCGATCCTCATTGTGACACCCACCGGCGGCGGCTACGGCAAACGCTGAGCAAGGAGACTTCCATGTCCAATACGAGTGCGAACATGCCAACACCTTTGAAACCCGGAGGCGCTCTTCCTTCGGGTCTTCCGTTCTCCGAGGGAATGGCGATCGGAAATCTCGTGCTGCTCTCCGGCCAGATCGGCATGCTCCCCGGCAAGCGCGAGCTGAACAACGCGACGCCCGAAGCCGAGTACCGTCAGGTGATGGACAACATCGTGGCGACGCTGAAGGCCAACGGCATGACGACCAAGAGCGTCGTCCGCTGTCTCGTCATGCTCGCCGACATGAAGGAGTGGGAAGCCTTCAACCGCGTCTACGTGACCTATTTCGAGCCGCCCTACCCCGCGCGCTCGGCCTTCGGCTGCAGTGGCCTCGCTTTCGGCGCGCGCGTCGAGGTCGAGTGCATCGCGGTGCGGCCCACGAACCCTAGTTGAATCGGTTTCTCAACGACTTGAATCAGGGTGCGAACTTCCGCCGCTGGCCCTATCCACCTGCCGCGACTCACGAATCCGGCGCGACGAAACGCCTTCCTCGCCTGAGGACTCACTTGAGGACGGCCGCCGATTTCACATCGAATTCAACGCATTGCACCCGTCTGCGCAACCCGCCGATTTCTTGACTCGCCCCACCCCCGTCTCTATTTTGCACCGCGGCAATCCAGGCGGGTTGCCGCTTCCGGAGTTCGAAGGGTTCGCAATGGCGGGTCGCCGCTCGCCGGAGAACCAAGACCGACGCGCGGCAGCCGACGAGGCCGAGCTTGCCGCCCGGCTGCAGAGGCTGGGCGAGAGGCTCGATGCGGTCGCCAAGCGGCCGCCGCCGAGCGAACCGGCAAGCGACGCTCCGCGGGCCGATCCGGCCGGCTTCGCCCGGGCGATGCGGCTCTCGGGCGAGTTCATCGGCGGCATTGTCGTCGGCGCGTTCCTCGGCTGGCTGATCGACTGGCTGACCGGAGTGCCGCCCTGGGGGATGATCGTGTTCCTCCTCCTCGGCTTCGTCGCCGGCGTATTCAACGTGCTGCGTTCGGTCGGGCAGATGAATCAGCCCGGCGCGGGCGACGAGAAATGAACTTGGGTATCTGAGAGACCTTCGAGCGCCATGGCCGCCGACCCGATCCACCAGTTCGAGATCAAGAAGTTCTTCACGATCGGCCAGTTCGGCCCGCTCGATCTCGCGTTCACCAATTCGGCGGCGTTCATGTTCGGTGCCGTGGCGCTGATCGTGGGCGGCCTCGTGCTGGTCACCGCCGGCCGTGGGCTGGTGCCCGGACGCTTCCAGTCGGTCGCCGAAATCATCTACGAATTCGTCACCGACATGATCCGGCAGACCGCGGGCGAAGACGGCATGCGCTTCTTCCCGCTCGTGTTCACGCTGTTCAGCTTCATCCTGGTGTTGAACCTGCTGGGCCTGATCCCGGGTTTCTTCACGGTCACCAGTCATATCGTGGTGACCGCCGCACTGGCGCTCATCGTGTTCATCACCGTGATCGGCTACGGAATCTGGAAGAACGGCTTCCGGTTCTTCCGCATCTTCGTCCCGAGCGGCGTGCCGATCTATATCCTGCCGCTGGTGACGCTGATCGAAATCATCTCCTTCCTCTCGCGGCCGCTGTCGCACTCGGTGCGATTGTTCGCCAACATGCTCGCCGGCCACATCACGCTGAAAGTCTTCGCCAGCTTCATCGGCCTGCTCGCCACCGGGCTCGGCTTCTTCGGCTTCGTGGTCGGCATCCTGCCGCTCGGCATGACCGTGGCGCTCACCGCACTCGAGCTCTTGGTCGCCTTCCTGCAAGCTTACGTGTTCACCATGCTCACCTGCATTTACCTGAACGACGCACTGCATCCCGGCCACGGACACTGAGTACTCAACCCTTCGCTACCAACAGGAGCAACAAATGGATCCGATCGCTGCCAAATACATCGGCGCTGGCATCGCCTGCATCGGCATGGGCGGCGCCGGCGTCGGCGTGGGCGCCATCTTCGGCCACTACCTCGCCGCCGCGCTGCGCAATCCGTCCGCCGCGCAAGGCCAGTTCGGCAACCTGATCTTCGGCTTCGCCGTGACCGAAGCGCTCGGCATCTTCTCGCTGCTGATCGCGCTGCTGCTGCTCTTCGCGCTCTGAGCCGATGGCCGCGACCGCGAGCACTGAGAAGGAAGGCGGCCCCCACGCCAAGGGGCCGTTTCCGCCGTTCGCGCCCGAGCATTTCGGCTCGCAGCTGGTCTGGTTCGCGCTCGCTTTCGGTCTGCTCTATCTGCTGCTCGCGCGCTTCGTCTTGCCGCGCATCGCCTCGATCCTGGAGGCGCGGCGCAGCCGCGTCGCCTCCGATCTGGCCGAGGCCGGCAAGCTCAAGGGCGAGAGCGAAACGGCAATCGCCGCCTACGAGAAATCGCTGGCCGACGCCCGCGCCCGCGCCCAGGCGGCGGTCGCCGAGCATCAGCAAAAGGTCGCGGCCGAGGCCGGCCGCCGCCGCACCGAGCTCGAAGCCTCGCTCGGCCAGCGTCTGGCCGATGCCGAGCGTGCGATCGAAGCGACCCGTACCGCGGCGATGAAAGAGGTGCGCGGCATCGCCATCGAAGCCGCCGGCGCCATCGTCGAGCGGCTGCTGGGCGCGCCGCCCGCCAAACCCGCGGTCGAGCGCGCGGTCGACGCCGCGCTGCATTGAGGAGGCGGGCTTGCTCTACCTCTATGAAGCCGAATTCTGGGTCGCCGTCGCCTTCGTGATCTTCATCGCGCTTATCTGGCGCGCCGGAGCGCATCGCTCGGTGCTGTCTTCGCTCGATTCCCGCCGCGACCGCATCAAGAACGAGCTCGACGAAGCGCGCCGCCTCAAGGACGAGGCAAAAGGCCTGCTCGATCAGTACAAAGCCAAGCAGCGCGAAGCCGAACGCGAGGCAAGCGCCATCCTCGAACAAGCCCGCGCCGAGGCCGGCGAGCTCGCGGCCGAAGGCAAACGGCGGCTGGAAGAGTTCGTCGTCCGCCGCACCAGGCAGGCACAGACCAAGATCGCCCAGGCCGAAGCCCAGGCGCTCGCCGATGTGCGCGCCGCCGCGGCCGAAGCCGCGGCCAAGGCTGCGGAACTGGTTCTTTCCGATACCGTGAAGGGCAAGACCGCCGACGACGTGCTCACCGCCGCGATTCGCGATGTGAAGACGCGTCTGGGCTGAAGCCCAAATAAATCCGGCTACACGCAACC
>CAVYZC010000012.1:0-74991 GCA_963772885.1 uncultured Alphaproteobacteria bacterium
AGAGTACGCGCGCGGCGCCGCGCCCGCGCTATGCGGGGAGCGGGCGTCCGCATGCGCATGCAGCGCCCGCGCCTGCCGGCGCCGACCGGTCGCTCCCGATCGAGCTTGCAGCGCTCGAGCCCTATATCGACCCGGCGCTTTTCGAAGCCGCGGCGCGGCGGGCCGCTCTCCTGCAGATCGGTGGCGACGAGGTTGTGCGCGCGCACGGACTCCTGCCGCCGGACGAGATCGTCGAAGCCCTCGCCGAGCACCTCGGGCTCGAGATCGACCCGCTCGACAACGACACACCGCCGGACTCCGAACGTATCCTCGAAGCTGCCAAGACCGGCGTGCTTCGCCGAATAAACTCCGACGGCCGAGCGCGCATCACGGTCGCGCCGCGCGGCAGCGGGATTGCCCGCCTCGCCGCCGCGCTCGAGCGCGATCCGCGCCTGGTCGAAGGCCTGCGGCTGGCCTCGCCCGAACGCTTATCGGCATACGTGCGCCGGATCGGGGCCACCGAGCTTGCCCGCGAGGCCGTGCTCGGCCTGCATAGCCGGCGCCCCGATCTTTCCGCCGCCGAGCGAGGATCGCAGAATCTTCGCGTATTTGCGGGACTGATCGCGGCAGCCGCGCTCGGCCTTGGCCTCGTCTCGCCGGCATCGCTCTTGCTCGCGACGGAAGGATTCCTCGGAATCGCGTTCCTCGCCTGGATCGGGCTGCGTTTGCGCGCCTGCTTCGTGCGCCCGGACGAGATCGAACCGCTGCGCGTGCCGGAACGGGCGCTACCGGTCTACACGATCGTGGTGCCGCTCTATCGCGAGGCGCGCATCGTCCCGCGCCTGGTCGCGGCGCTGCGCCGTCTCGACTATCCGCTGGAGAAGCTCGACATCAAGCTCGTGGTCGAGGCCGACGATCCCGATACCCGCTACGCCATTGCCCGCCTCAGACTGGGCGCGCCATTCGAGGAGATCGTGGCCCCGCTCGCCGGGCCGCGCACCAAGCCCAAGGCGCTGGCCGCGGCGCTGCCTTTCGCGCGCGGTAGCTTCCTCGTGGTCTACGACGCCGAGGACGAGCCCGACTCCGACCAGCTGCGCAAGGCGCTCGCCGCCTTCCGCGGCGCGCCGCAATCGCTCGCCTGCGTGCAAGCGCGCCTTACCATCGACAATGCGTCGGACAATTGGATCACGCGCCACTACGCCGCCGAATACGCCGCGCTGTTCGACGTCTTCCTGCCTTCGCTCGCCCGCATGCGGCTGCCGATCCCGCTCGGCGGCACCTCGAACGTCGTCGTCGCGCTCCGCCAGCGCAAAGGCCGCACGCTTACCTTTGTCACTCGCAACGAAGGCGATGGCGTCGATATCGCAAAGCAGGTTGTCGCCCGCGATGCGGTTATTCACGCGGACGAAGCCTCACACTGGGATGATCTGCACAATGGCTGGAAAACGCAGCGGATCAACCATAGCGAGGCGTATAGCCTCGACGGGACTTGCACGAACCAAGCTGAAAGCTACTTCGCGCGGCTTCGTCGCATGGTGCGCGGGCAACATCACCACGTTTCGCCGCGTTATCTTCACCAATATGCCGCTCACGCGGCTTGGATCGAAGATCACCGCCGCCTCGACAACGGCGCTCTTGCGAACCGCGCACTCGGTTTGGCGCTTGGTCACAACGTCAGCCGGAATTGGAAGGGGTCTTGGCAGCGGGCGGCTTAGTTGTCGCCGCGCCCCTGCACAGGAAGGCTATGTCTCCGCTCAATCGCTTCAATGTCGCTCTTTAGACGGGATAATTCACCCGGCGGAATTTCGAAAGCCAGCCGCGTATTTGATCCAGGGAGTACCAAGAATATCAGGGCGTCTGTTGAGGTCCGATCTTCTCCAATTCGAACCTCCATTGTCTTGATAGAAAAATAGCTTGCTCTGGGGTCCTTTGCCTTTGCGTTCGCTAAAAGGTTCAATGACAAAACGGGCACTTTCGTCAGCGCATCCAAGGAGAATGTCAGCTTGGTGAGTCCTTTATCGGTTTGAACTTCCATCCAAGCGCCGGAGCCATCATCAAGAACCTTGCCGTTATTAACGTCAGACACCTTTACTTCGTTGGTCATTTTGCCCTCCGCTCAATTCGGAAAGCCTATGCCTATCGTGGCAAGGCTCGCAAAGCCCAAAGGACGTTGCCTTTGGGGTCAATGGCAGACCGAACCGCGTTGTCAGTCCGCAAGGCTCTAAGGGCCTTAGAAACCCGCCTAGTAAGCTCGGAAACATACTTGTGATCTCGCGCGTCGTTACCGCTCACGGCAATGATGGATTGAGCAATCTCACGGCTGGAAAGCGGGCCATCGGCCCCGCGCAATTCGTCCCTGATAGCGCGGGTCAATTCGCCCCGTCCAAAAATCACCTCGCGCTTCTGGCGCGGCATGGCAGCGTCTAAGTCTCCCGCATAGCCAAGGGTTCCGAGTACGCGGTCAATCGCGGCTACATCGTTCTTGATCGCGGCGAGGCGATCCCTGTTGCGTTCGGCCTCGTTGAACAGGTCCGCGCGCTTCTTCAGAAGGCCGGAAATCGTGTGCTCGAAAGTCTCAGTTCGGGCGAGCCTCATAGCCCGCTTCTAGACGCCTCCCGCACCGATGGCGTCCTCGAACTTGGTGCATTTGCTACCTAATACCGCACTTTCGCACCGAGGTATTGCGCCGCGTCGGCGGCTGGGATCCATTCAACGTCACCGAGGACACCGATATCGGCATCCGTCTGGTTCGCTTCGGCTATCGCATCGGCACGATCGACACCACCACCTACGAGGAAGCACCGGCGAAGTTCATGCCGTGGCTGCGGCAGCGGACGCGCTGGTTCAAGGGCTGGGTGCAGACCTTCCTCGTGCACATGCGCGCGCCGCGGCGGCTGCTGCGCGAGTTGGGTCTGCGCGGATTTCTCGCCTTCCAGCTGCTCGTCGGCGGCACGGTGCTCGCGGCGCTGGTCCATCCGTTCTTTCTCGGCCTGGTCCTCTACGACGCGGCAACCGGCGTCTTCTCCATTCCAAGCGAAATGACGCCCGAGGGGCTGCGTCGCGGATTGGCGCTCACGGTCCTTGCCGCCGGTTATGCGGGCTCCGCATTGATCGGCCTCATCGGCCTCAAGCGGCGGCGGATGCTGAGGCTGGCACCCGTACTCGTGACGATCCCTTTTTATTGGCTGTTGCTTTCGCTTGCCGCCTGGCGCGCGCTGTTCCAGTTCTTGCTCGCGCCCTACAAGTGGGAGAAGACCGAGCACGGCCTCGCGCGCACCTCGCGACGCGGGTCCGAACGGAAACGGGAACCCACCCTGCGGCCGGTCAGTGCCGAAGATATTCGTTTGCGATCGCGGTTACGATCGAGTCTGATTCCAAAGCGCTGCTAGCGGCCCGGCTTGATCTCGACCACTGCCGGACCGGAAACCGGATCCGTGACTCCGAGACCGCCGCCCAGATCCTCAAGCATGCCGCGCAGGCTGTCGAGTATGCCGATCATCTTCGGCCGCGCGGCAACGATGGCTTCCTGGCTATCCCATTCGCCGACGAAACAATAGGTTCGTTCGCCGGTCTTGATCAGAGTTGCTTTGCGGAAGCCGGCTACCTCAATCTTCGTGTTCTTATGGACGTCGACGAATTCCTTCTCGCGGCCGGCCTTCACCCGGAAGCGCACTACATTGTATGCGGTCATCGCAACCTCCCTCGTCATGTTCGCGACAGACGTTCAGACTAGCACCGCGCCCGACGATTCAAAGCCGCCGCTTCAGGTCGGCCGCGGCCTGCTCCGCGCTACGCTTGAGATTGAACGGCGCGACGAAGCGGCCTTCCTTGTCCATCAGATACACGATGGCCGAATGGTCGATGGTGTAGTCGCCGCCCTCGAGCGGAACTTTCTTCGCGTAGGCCCGATAGGCCTTGGCCACCGCCTCGATCTCGGCCGGCGTGCCGGTGAGACCGAAGATGCGCGGATGGAAGCTTGAAACATAGTCCTTGAGCTTTTCCGGCGTATCGCGCTCGGGTCGACGCTGATGAACAGCGCCGCGGTCTGGTCGGCGTCGGACCCCAGCCGCTTCAGCACCTCGGACATCTCGAACAGCGCCGTCGGACAAATGTCCGGGCAATGGGTGTAGCCGAAGAAGACCAGGAACGGATGGCCCTTGAAATTCGCGTCGGTGACGACGCGCCCGTTGTGATCCATGAGCCGGAACGGCCCGCCGACCGACGAAGGCCTGGGCGTCTCGCCGGGCAGAACGTAAAGCACCGCCGCTGCGAGCATCGCCGCGCCGGCGAAAAACGCGCCGAGTACCGCCGCAATTCGGGTGGATTGCTTCATCGATCGACTCTCGTGCACCGGCTCAGAGACAATAAGCGATGCCGGCCGCAACCATGTCGAAGAACACGCTGGTGCCGAAATAGGTCCACAACACCAGCGCCGCGGCGAGCGCCGCTACGGCAATCATGCCGAGGCCAAGCAAGGCGGCCTGGCGCAGACGCGCTGAGCGGTTTTCCTCGGCGGCGGTGGCCATGTTCTTGTCCTGCGGCCCCTCCCCCGGCGCTCGAGAGCGGGCAAGCGTTAAGTATGTTGCCGCACCGATCTTGCTAGACCCGCGGGCGTTTCTGGTCAACGCGGCGGCACGCGGCGTTAATCTGAATAATTCAAGCTTTACTGTGTTTGCGACTTCGCGTTGTCGCGCCTCCGGGGCGACCTTAGGTTCCGTCTGGGGGACGGAATTATAAAGACGTTTCGATGCTCGGCTCCGACATGCCAGCGAGTTCGCTGACCCATCCGCGCGATGCGGAGGCGCGGATGCTCGACATCCCGTCTCCGTCGCTCGCCCCCGCCGAAGTCTGGCGGCACGGCGAGGAAGCCGGCGCGCTCGTCTTCGGCGGCGCGCACGGCAGTCTTTCGGTGGTGCGCAGCTTAGGGCGGCACGGCATCCCGGTATGGCTGTTGCGCCGCGATCATCCGATCGCGCGCCTCTCGCGCTACGCCAGCGGCAGCATTCCCTGGCAAGGTCCGGCCCAAGCCAACGCGGCCGATATCCTGGTCGAGATCGCCGAGCGCTATCGCCTGAAGGGCGCGGTGCTGTTTCCCGGCGGCGACGCCGAGGCCGAACTCGTCGCGCAGAACCACGCCAAGCTTTCCCGCGCGTTCCGCCTCACTACCCCGCCCTGGTCGACCGCCAAATGGGCCTTCGACAAGCGTCTCATGAACGAGCGCGCCGACGAACTCGGCATCGCGCATCCGTGGAGCCGCTACCCGCGCGACCGGCTGGAAGTCGCGGCGCTGCAGTGCCGCTATCCCGTGATTCTGAAACCCGCGATGAAGCGCGAACCCAACGCCTTCACGCTCGCCAAGGCCTGGCGCGTCGATAACCGCGACCAGCTGCTCGCCCGCTACGACGAAGCCGCCGCGCTGGTCGGCGCCGACGCCATCGTATTGCAGGAGCTGATCCCGGGCGACGGCCGCACCCAATTCTCCTATGCCGCGATCTGGGATCGCGGCGCGCCGCTCGCCTCCCTGGTCGCGCGCCGCACGCGCCAGTATCCGATCGACTTCGGCTATACCAGCACGTTCGTCGAGACGGTCGAGCAGAACGAGGTCGAGGACGCGGCCAGCCGCTTTCTGAAATCGATCTTCTATAGCGGCATGGTCGAGGTCGAGTTCAAGTACGACCGCCGCGACGACCGCTACAAGATCCTCGACGTCAATGCGCGGCCCTGGACCTGGAACGCGCTGGGCCAAATCGCCGGCATCGATTTTCCCTACCTCATGTGGCGGCTCGCCATGGGCGAGGACGTGGAGCCGGTTCGCGGCCGCACCGGCGCCGCCTGGATGCACCTTTCGCGCGACGTGGTCGCGGCGGCGCAGGAAATGCTGGCCGGCAGGCTCTCGCCGGTGCGCTATCTGAAGTCGTTCGGCGGGCCGCTGCAGTTCGCCGCTTATGCCGGCGACGATCCGGTGCCCGGCATCGTCGATCTCCCGCTCGCGCTCGCGCGCGTCGTCACCAAGCGGCTGCCGACCGCCGCGCACCAGTTCATCAAAGCTATTTTCTGAGGGCCGGCCCGGACGCTCGTTGCGTTGGAGCGGGCGAAGGGAATCGAACCCTCGTATGCAGCTTGGGAAGCTGCCGTTCTACCATTGAACTACGCCCGCAAGCCTCGATTAATAGCCCACTTCTGTTGGCGCAAAGTTTTCTAGGCTCTCTTTAGGCTCACCACTTTTAGCTCGAATGCTTCCTATCACAAAGCGGTGAATCGTCACCGATCTGCACGCCGTTGAAATCCTGCTTCGCTAGAAATGTCTGCTTCTGACCCAAAGCGGACATACCAGCCTGCATAGACACCCTCAACAACCGACAATAAACTTGATCCAAATCGGGTGAGTAGGGGCAATTTCTATGGCTGAGGCGCGGGTCGAACGGCGGCTAGCCGCCATCCTCGCGGCCGATGTCGCTGGCTACAGCCGCCTGATGGGCGTTGACGAGGAAGGCACTCTCGCTGCCCTCAAGGCGCACCGACGCGAACTCGTTGATCCCAAGATCGCCGAGCATCGCGGCCGCATCGTCAAGACCACCGGTGACGGTGCTCTGGTCGAGTTTGCGAGCGCGGTCGATGCCGTGCGCTGCGCCATGGAAATCCAGCGCGCCATGGCCGAGCGCAATGCCGACATTCCCGAAGATCGCCGGATCGAGTTCCGCATCGGCATCAATGTCGGTGACATCATCATCGACGAGGGCGACATCTACGGCGATGGGGTCAACATCGCCGCCCGCGTGGAGACGCTGGCCAGACCCGGCGCGATCTGCCTCTCCGACAACGCCTACCAGCAGATCAAGGGCAAGCTCGCGCTCGATGTCAGCGACATGGGCGAGCAGCAGCTCAAGAACATCGCGCAGCCGGTGCGCGTCTATGGCGTGCGCCTCGAGTAGCGCTACGACCAAGCCGCGCCAGCGCTCGCGCTTCCTGACAAGCCGTCGATCGCCGTGTTGCCCTTCCAGAACATGAGCGGCGATCCCGAGCAGGAGTATTTCGCTGATGGCATCGTCGAGGACATCATCACGGCGCTGTCCCGTTTCGGCAGCTGTTCGTGATCGCTCGCAACTCGAGCTTCACCTACAAGGGCCGGGCCGTGGACGTGAAGCAGGTCGGTCGCGAGCTCGGCGTGCGCTACGTGCTCGAAGGCAGCGTGCGCAAGGCGGGTACCCGCGTTCGCATTACCGCGCAGCTTATCGACGCGATTTCTGGCCACCATGTATGGGCCGAACGCTACGACCGAGATTTGGTCGATATTTTTTCAGTACAAGACGAGATGACAGAGCGCGTGGCTGGGGCAATCGAGCCAGAGGTGCTCAAAATCGAGAGTGGACGCGTGGCGACGCGCAGCACCACGAATCTGAGCGCCTGGGATTTGGTCCGTCAGGGCACGTGGCATTTTCATCAGGTAACGCCCGCAGGACATGCGCGAGCTCGGGAATTATTCCGCGAAGCAATCAAGCTTGATGCCAAGCTTCCCGATTCGCACATTTGGCTTGCCCGCGTTAGCGCGGGCATTGTCGCCTTCGGTTGGAGCGACCGCCCACAGGACGATCTCCGCGAGGGATTGCAAGCAGCTCACGTTGCCATTCAGCTCGATGAAAGAGACCCTTATTCTCACTACGCACTGGCAATCATTAGTGTATTTTCTAATGCTCTGGAACAGGCTGCTCGGGCCGCGGAAGAGGCAGTCGAGATCAGCCCCAGTTTTGCCCTTGGTCATTTCGTGTTAGGCTTGAGTCGTCTGTTTTCCGGTAATGCGGCTGACGCAATCGGCTCCGTTGAACGCGGGCTTCGACTCAATCCTTACGACCCGCAGAATTTTGTCTGGCTTAATCTCTTGGCGCTCGCCTTTTACTTCGCGGATCAGAAAGAAAAGGCGCTACAGACCGCTATTCGGGCATCGAAAATTCGGCCGACATGGCTGCCGCTGCTCGAAACGCTGGCCCTCTGCTACGCAACACTCGACCGCATGGACGAAGCCCGTGAATGCGTAAGGCAAATGCATGAATTAGAGAGGCCAAAGGGCGATCTTTTCGCTCTGCTGAAGATCCACAATCCCCAATGGAATGAAATTATGGCGACGATGTTGCGCAAGGCGGGCTGGCAAGAGTGAATGGGATTGTGGAAGAACCGCTTCTGACACGTTTCGACCGAATACTGTTCCGCAACGCCACGTCGGAAATTAGGATTAGACCGAGCTTACGCAGACATTGCGGTCACGTCGTTCGTCACCCGAAATGGATAGCCTAGTCGTACTGAACGATGAGCGCCTCAAAATCCTCGTCGCTTGTTACACGAGTGTGGTGGCCCTTGCCAACTAGGTCTTCCATAAGCCAGACGTCGCCCGGACCAATCTCTCGCGCCTCTGCGTCGCTGGCCGTTACGCAAACAACACCGGCAAGGCAGATTAGCGCCTGTTTTTTGGGTGTTGGATGAATCGGCTCATTCCACCCACTAGGCAGCTTAAGAAACATCATGCTTGTCACGCTCTCCGGCTCCGAGACATGTATGCCCTGCGCTGGAGGGGCAAAGGTGCGCTCTTTAAGAACAACTTCCACATTTCGCCAATGACTTTCACCCGCTTCATCGGCGTACAAGTGATGATATCGCAACGGTATCCTCCGATCTTTATCGCACGGCGACGTTACAGGCAGCTCGGAAACACGTCGACATGAATGGACGGCAGCTCAGACGTCCGGAAATGGTCGCTGTTGGCACAAAGCGGACATTCGGGAATCTGTCGTCAATTACACTCGCTAACGTCTGTTCGAGGATTTTAGGCTCTCTTTAGGCTCTGAATTTCAATAAGCATGCGGCCCAGACCGCAGGTCAGTGAGTCGCCGATAAATGGCGCGCAATAGTGCTTCAATGCATCTGATTGAGCAGCAGGAATGAGGCGCCCGAGTTGGGAAGCTGCCGTTCTACCATTGAACTACGCCCGCAAATCGCGTGTTTCTTACTGATCAGGTACTTTTTAGGTACCTCTTTTTTAGCCCACAACAAGTCGGTTCACAAAGCGGTGAATCGCTGCCGAATTGAGTGCCGTCAAATTCTGATTCTTAGGAAATGTCTGCTTCTGACCCACAGCGGACACGCAAGCGCCGTCCACCAAGATGCCGGCTCGATCAGCCTGATGACGGAGCGCAGCTCGTATGCGGCCGTACTGTCTGCGTCAGCGCTTACCGAAGGCAAAATAGGCGAAGCCGATAGCGAGCAGGAACTGGAGGGCCGCCATCACCCAGCCCATGGAATTGAACACGCCAGCATTTACCGCGTACACCACGAGAATGACCTGGAGCACCTTCTCGGCGAGGCTGCCGTAGAGTACAGCCATGAACAGGCGCGACGGATCTGCGTCGCGGCAGGCCCAATAGATGATCGCGAAGGCAATCGCCGCAGTGGCCACCACGCGCGCCATCAGCACGCCGGCCGCGTTGAGGCTCACGCCAAACCCGCTAATGAATTCCTGTGGCGCCAACAAGTTGCCGACGCCGAGGACGACGTAAAGGATAACAACGGAGGTGAAAAATAGCTTCTGCGACATGACTTCCTCCCTGCCTTTGGTAGACCGGAAAGCCGAGCTTGTCGCTATTAGCGGCCCGGTTTGATCTCAACCACTGCCGGTCCGGACACGGGGTCGGTAAGTCCGAGGCCGCTGCCGAGATCCTCGAGCATGGCGCGCGAGCCATCGAGAAGGCCAATCATCTTCGGCCGCGCCGCAACGATGTTGTCCTGGCCATTCCATTCGCCGACGAAGCAATAGGTCCGGTCGCCGGTCTTGATCAGCGCGGCCTTGCGGAAACCGGCGGCCTCGAATTTTGCGTTCCTGTGGTAGTCCTCGAATTCTTTTTCGCGCCCAGACTTCGCTCGAAAACGAACGACGTTATATGCCGTCATGTGAACCTCCCTGATCGCAATCCACAACTCTAAGCGCGGCTTCGTCTCCTGCCAATCACTCCGGCTTTACCCGCGCGACGTAGGCCTTCACCGGCTCGGCATAACCCTTCAGTTCCAGGCTGCGCGGCTTGGCGGAAATTTCGCCCGACACGTCCTGCCACACCACCTCGCTCATGATCATTTCACCCCCTTTGGCGGCGGCGACGAGGCGCGCACCGAAGTTCATCGTGTCGCCGAGCGCGGCGAACTGGTAGTTACCGCCTTCGACGCCGATCGAACCCATGAACGTCTCGCCGGAGTGCACGCCGACGCCGATCGAGAGCCAAGGGCCGGTGGCGCGAAGAAGCTTTAGCCCGGCCGCAACCGCGCGCTGGCGATAGTCGGCGCCGGTGAGGGCCGGAACATAAACGGCGATCACCTCGTCGCCCGCCATCTTGTCCACGATGGCATCGCTCCAGGTGAACACCTTGATCGCGGTCTCGAAGAAGCGTTGCATCAGCGCGGCAAATTCGGTCGGGCGCATGCCTGCGGCGATCTGCGTCGAGCCGCGCACGTCGGCATAGAGCACCGCGATCTCGATCTCGGCGCCGCCGCGGTGTTCGGCCAGCACCGACTCGCACTTCTCGCAGAAATGAGGATTGCGCAGCCATTGCGCACGGCCGATGGCGCGCATGACTGGCGCGGTGAAGCCGTCGAATCCCGCGTAGCACAAGCGGCAGCGGTCGTGCGCCGTAGGCGAGAGCAGCCGGAGCAATTTCCGGGAGCGCACCAGCTCCGGATGCTCGCCCGAGAATATCGCGCGCCAGAGCGGATCAAGCTTCTTGGTTTCATCAGTCAGATCGACCATGTAGCCCCTTGCGCGCAAAGCATCGCCTGCTTTGGGAGATCAGATACTTTGAAGGTACTGGAGGTGTGAGAAGCGAGCAATCGAGCTCGTAGGCTACTGCATTGCATTCGGCTTCTTATTAAATGCCAGCGCGCTTGTCCGCTTTTTTACACCGAACTGACCTACCGACCGGGCACACTAATGTCCGCTTATCGGGTTGAAGCAGACTCAATGCCGACATGTTGCCACTTCTGAGTTTGACCCGGAGCAGAAGTCCAAGCCGGTCGCGAAGATTCGTCGCAGTTGGCCGTTGCCGGCCTCGGTCCTGTTGTTGCATTATAATTTATGGAGTCCCTCGCCGCCGTTTTTCGTGATGTTGGCGCTCCGGTGTCGATCGAGCGCATCACGCTCGATCCTCCTGCCCCCACTGAAATATTGGTGCGCGTCGCCGCGGTAGGCCTGTGTCGCACCGACTATCACGTGATGCGCGGCGAGCGGCGTGTGGCGATGCGTCCGATGGTGCTGGGCCACGAGGCCGCCGGCGTGGTCGAAGAAATCGGCGCCGCGGTCCGCGGTATTAAGCTTGGCGACCACGTGGTACTTACCTTTATCCCTGGCTGCGGAAATTGCCGCTGGTGCCGTCAAGGCTTGCATCATTTCTGCGCCGAAGGTCCGCGTATCACCCATGGACCGCAGCTCGACGGTACATACCGCCGGCGTGACCGCGAGGGTGTTACCGTCGGTGCCTTCTGCATGATCGGCGCTTTTGCCGAACGCACTGTGGTTGATCAGGCTTCAGTCGTCGTGATCGATAGCGACATCCCGTTCGATCTCGCTAGCCTCGTTGCCTGTTGCGTGCCGGCGGGTGTCGGAGCTGCGCGCTACCGAGCGCGGGTCAAGCCGGGCGAAAGCGTGTTAGTGGTGGGTTGCGGCGGGGATGGGATGAACGTGGTTCAAGGTGCGCATCTGTGCGGCGCCTCGAAGATCATTGCCGCCGATATCGTACCGGCAAAGCTTGATTGGGCACGAGAGTTCGGGGCGACCCACGGAGTTAGTGCGCAGGGCGAAGAGCTCACCCGTACGGTGCTGGAGCTCACTGACGGTATCGGAGTCGATCACTCCTTCGTCTGCATCAATCCGCCGGCGACACTGCTATCGGCCTTCCGTGCCACTGCAAAAGGCGGCAACGTGGTGGTGACTGCGCTCACGCCCGACACGGTGACCGAGATCAGGATTCCGCCGCTCGAACTATTCGTCACCCAGAAGGCGATAATGGGTGCGGTATATGGTTTTGCCAGCCCGCGGCTGCAAATCCCCGAGCTACTTGCGCTATATCGCAAAGGCTCGTTGAAGCTGCGCGAACTGATCACTCAAACCTATCGCCTCGACGAAATAAATTGTGGTTATGCCGACCTCGAGGCTGGCAAGAATTTGCGCGGCGTTGTGGTGTTTGATGGTGCAATGCTGACATAGCGGCAATCGCTGCCAGCATGAACGGACCCGCCAGCCTTGGCTATCAATGTCCGGTTATCGGGGTGAAGCAGAACTCAATGCGGGCATGCTGCTACTTCTGAGTTTGACCCAAAGCGGACATGCGCTCTTGCCGGTGGCTACATATCTAGCGTGCGGTTGATTCGCTCGGTCGACGCGGCACCACGGCAATCGGAGTGAAGGTGTAGACGGGGTCGCCGTGCTGATTGAACGCCGTCCATTTGATTCGCACGATTCCCTGCGGTTTCGTTCTTGATGGTGTGAGCTCAACCACCTCGCCTTCAATGTGGATCACATCGCCCAGGCGCACGGGAGCAAGCCACCGCAAATCGTCCACGCCGAGTCCCAAAAGAGGGTGTGGCCCGAACGGGCGGACGTCGACGGCCAATCGCATCGCGATCGCCGCCGTATGCCAGCCCGAGGCAGCGAGGCCCTTTAATGGCGTTCGCTCGGCAGCCGCCTCGTCGAGATGGTAGGGTTGGGGATCGAACTCCGATGCAAAGCGCTTGATGTCGTCGCGCGTGACTTGCTTATCGGAACTCTTGAAGCGCATGCCGAGAACGAGATCATCGAACCACTCGATCATGATCCCGCTCCTCTGTCGTATGCCGCGGAATGTATTCTATCTACATGCTCCTTGATCCTCTAGGGTGGCAGGAACGTACGATCCGCATTGTCAATGTGGCCAGGCGCCCATCCAATGACAGATCCTCACGTCTCCGAAGCGCCACTCGGCCGGGCCACCATTGTCCTGCGGCGGCTCGCTCCAGGGCTCGCCCTTGCCGCGGCTGTCGCAGTCGTGGCCGTCGCAACAGCGCCGTTCGTCGCGCAGCTGGTGCCGATTCCGGCGATGGTGATCGCGCTGATCATCGGCATCACGCTCAATCCCATCGCCAAGCGGTCGACGTTCCAGCCTGGCATTGTGTTCTGTGTGAAGACGCTGCTGCGCTGGGCGGTCGCGCTGCTCGGCTTGCGGATCTCGCTCGGTGAGATCGCCGCCCTCGGACTTGGAACGGCAATCGTTGTCGTGCTGTCGATGGCCATCACGATCATCTCCGGCTTTCTGCTGGCGCGCGCCTTCGGTCAGAGCGACCATTACGGCGCGCTCGCCGGCGCGGGCACCGCCGGTACGCGGAGCCTCGGCGACACTGGCAACATCGATTGTGCTGCCAGCCTACAAGGGTAAAGAGGCCGACGTTGCCTTCGTCGTGATCGCCGTCAACGCTCTCTCGACGGTCGCGATGGTGCTCGATCCGCTGCTTTGCAACGTCCTCGGCTTCGACACAACGCGGACCGGCATCATGCTCGGCGCAACGATCCACGATGTCGCGCAGGTCGCTGGCGCCGGCTACGCCGTCTCAGAGCCGGTCGGCAACACTGCCGTCATCGTGAAATTGTTCCGCGTGCTGCTGCTGTTCCCGGTTTTGGTGTCCATCGCCTGGTGGTTCCTGCGGCCAAAGCTCGCCGTTCTCAGCGCTGAAGGCCTCGATACCGGGCTTCGCGCTGGTTTTTCTCGCGCTCTGCGTCCTCAACAGCATCCTTTCGTCGATACCCACGGCGGCGGGTGTCTATCAGCCTATGAAGGCCGCGCTCGGGCATGTTTCAACCTGGGGGCTGCTGATCTCGATCGGAGCGCTCGGGCTCGGCACGTCGATCTCGGCCGTCGCCGCGCTCGGCTTGCGCCACGTCGCGACCGTGATCGGGACGACCATCGTCATTCTCGCGCTAGTCAGCGGCGGGCTGCTGCTTATCGGCTGACGCGACCTGCAGAATGTCTGCTGTTGGCACAGAGCAGACATTCGAGTGTGTCTGGCTAAGTTCCGCTACTGACCCGAAGCGGACATCGAAGAACAACGTCAACGGCGAGCTAGACCGGCCCCTCATCCGCTAGCGTTACCGATCCAGCTACACTAACATTCCAACAGGACTACTCATTGGGGGCCGGTCACGATGATCGAAGGCCTCATCAAAGACCTGCGAGACCTTGCGCAAAAAAGCACGCGGCTTGCTCGCGAAAACCAACAGAGCAGCTTTTCACACGCATTGGAAGCGTTGGGCATCAATTTGATGGAGAAGGCTTTAGAGCTTGAACAGAGATTTGCTCGATCATGGGCACCCCGAACCCAGACTGAATTGAGGAGCCGCGTCCTTGAAATTTATGAAGCTTTTTCCGCCGGTAAGCTCGACCTACTTGCCGATGTGTTCGACGAACATGTCGATTTTCTGAGCAACGCTCCAATCGAACTCTTTCCATACCTTGGGCACCGAGTGGGAAAGGCGGACGTAGTAAAGACACTGTGGGCCGTACATAACGAATTCAAACCGCTTAGTTTCAAGCCAATTCGCATCATCACCGAGGATGACGCTGCGGGCGTGCTCGTTTCAGTCCACGCCACACAACGTCGGACTGGACGCGTTATTCACTTCTTTGCTGCGCACTTCCTGCGGTTCCGCGGTGATCGGATCGTCGAATATCGAGCGGTTATGGATTCACTTGAAGCCGTCCAGCAGGTCCTCGGACGCGAGCTCCATCTGAAGGAGAATTCGGGATCTTCCCAGTGATTTCTGGATTGAATTGACCTTGGCGTTCGTACACAAGAAGTTACGGCGGTGTTGAGAGAATGGATTGTTATTATCTCAGTACGAATGTCGCCGGTTGGCCCAAAGCGGACGCTTGGAATGAAGCTGCTGCAGCATCGCTATGCGCAACTATGTGCGGGCTTGGGAAGCTGCCATTCTACCATTGAACTACGCCCGCGCTGTTTTGGAGAATATCGCGGCCATCGTCCGCGGCAAGGGCGCCTCAGCGCGCGAACGGCTTGAAGTGCTTCGAGAGCTTCAGGCCCTGCGCCTGATAGTTGGAGCCGAGCCCTTCGCCGTAGAGCGTCTGCGGCCGCTCGCTCATGCGCTCGTACACGAGACGCCCGACGATCTGCCCGTGCTCGAGGATGAAGGGCACCTCGCGCGAGCGCACTTCCAGCACCGCGCGCGCGCCCTTGCCGCCCGCCGCCGCATGACCGAAGCCCGGATCGAAAAAGCCCGCGTAGTGCACGCGGAACTCGCCGACCGAGCGGATCGAACGCCACCATCTCGGCGGCGAAATCCGGCGGCACGTGCACCGCCTCGTTCGAAGCGAGGATGTAGAAGGCGTCGGGATCGAGCACGAGGCCCATGCCGCCGCGCGCCTCCAAGCGGCTCCCAGAAATCGGCCACGTCGTAGGCCGCGCGCTTGTCGACGTCGATCAGGCCGGTGTGACGCTTGGCGCGAAATCCGGCGATGCCGCCCGAGAGCTTGCCCGAAAGATCGACGCTGACCGAGATCGCGCCCGAGCCGAGATCGGCGTCCGGCGTATCCACCAGCCGCTCGCGCGCCTGCAGCGCCGCCAGCACCTTGCCGTCGAGCCGCGCGTCGCCACGCCGGAAGCGGATCTGCGCGAGCCGCGAGCCGCGCCGCACCAGGATCGGAAACGTGCGCGGGCTCACTTCCAGAAAAAGCGGACCCTTATAGCCCGGCGGCAGCGCGTCGAACGAAGCGACCCGGTCGCCGATCACGCGCGTGAAAATGTCGAGGCGGCCGGTCGAGCTTTTCGGGTTGGTCGCGGCGGATAGATCGGCCGGCAGCGCGAGCGCTTCCTCAAGCAGGACAAGATAGACGCTAGCCGGGTTCGAAGAGGACGCCCAATTCGGATAGCTCGATCTGATGTAGTGCGAGGGGCCCTAAGTTGCTCTTCGACGTTTGCACGCGGCGACGGTAAGAAGCTCGCACGGACGCGCCATGCCCACTTGCCGAGACGCAGATCCAAGCTTGCCGGCTGCACTTGGTCCGGCTGAATTGGCAGCGGCCCCTTAATCGAGCCGGCTTTAACAAGCGCCAGGATCGCCTGCGCCGGCAGAATGCCGGCGGCGGCTTTGGTCCGCCGGCAAGACCCGTGCAGCTTCCATGCGCGGCAACCTATTGCGCGCGCTGCTTGACGCCAAGCGCGGCGCGGGAGTAATCACATCATAGTTCGTGGTCATTTGAGCCGGCCGGCTTGCAGCCACGTAAAACAACTCGCTAAAAGGCCGGGGACGCGCGAACCCGACCCGGGTCGTCCCCCGGTCGGGTTTATTGTTGGAGGAGCGCGTCATGGCATTCACACCCCCTCGCCCGGTGCTCGACCCGAAAACGCTGCGGCCGGAAACCCGGCTGGTGCACGCCGGTATCCTGCGCTCGCAGTTCGCCGAGAATTCCGAGGCGCTGTTTCTCACCCAAGGCTACGTCTACGACGAAGCCGAGACCGCCGAGGCGCGCTTCTCCGGCAAGGAACCCGGCTTCGTCTATTCGCGCTACGCCAACCCGACGATCGCTATGTTCGAGAGCCGCCTGGCCGCGCTCGAAGGCGCCGAGGCCTGCCGGGCGACCGCGAGCGGCATGGCGGCCGTCACTTCCGCGATGCTCTGTCTGGTGCGCGCCGGCGACCACGTGGTCGCGGGCCGCGCGCTGTTCGGCTCCTGCCGCTACGTGATCGAGGATCTGCTGCCGCGCTTCGGCGTCGCCTCCACGCTCGTCGACGGCACCGATCTCAAGGCCTGGGAAAAAGCCATCCGGCCGAATACGCGGGCTTTCTTTCTCGAAAGCCCGACCAATCCCACGCTCGAAATCCTCGACATCGCCGCCATCGCCAAGCTCGCCAAGAAGGCGAAGGCCACGCCTCGTGGTCGACAACGTGTTCGCCACGCCGCTGCTGCAGAGCCCGCTCAAGCTCGGCGCCGATGTCGTGGTTTATTCGGCGACCAAGCACATCGACGGTCAGGGCCGCGTGCTCGGCGGCGCCATCCTCGCCTCGCAGCAATTGATCCAGGAGAACATCCACAATTTCCTGCGCCAGACCGGCCCGTGCCTGTCGCCGTTCAATGCCTGGGTGCTCCTGAAAGGCATCGAGACGCTCGGCATCCGCGTCGAGCGCATGCAGGCGAACGCGAAAAAGGTCGCGGATTATCTCGCCAAGAACAAGAAAGTGAAAAAGGTGCTCTATCCGTGCCGCGCCGATCACCCGCAATACAAGCTCGCCAAGAAGCAGATGAAGGGCGGCGGCACGCTGGTGAGCTTCGAGGTCGCCGGCGGCAAGAAGGGCGCGTTCCGCTTTCTCCAACGCGCTGCGGCTGATCCGCATTTCCAACAATCTCGGCGACGCCAAGAGCCTGATCACCCACCCGGCCACCACGACGCACCAGCGCTTCACGCCGGTTGCCCGCGCCGAGATGGGCATCAGCGACGGCCTGCTGCGCCTCTCCGTCGGCCTCGAGCACCAGGACGACCTGTTCGAGGACCTCGCCCGCGGCTTCAAGGCGCTCTGATCCGTAGTTCCCTCATTGCCGGGCGAAAGGCGCGAAGCGCCGTCTTCGCGCCTGAAGTCCCGGCAATCCAGGCCACGGTCTGCATCCTGCATGTGGCGCGCTCTCGGATGCCCGGGTCTAGCCCGGGCATGAGGGGTGGAAGACGCTCGTCCTGAATAGTCGCGTCAGCCCGTTGCGCCGCCCGCGCGAAACCGCTTCACTTTCCTCGTCGCAGAGCGAGGCTGGAGAATCGCATGTATCGCGCGGTCACCCGCGGCATCCAGATCACGGTCACGCCGCGCTATCTGGCCGAGCGCTCCTCGGCCGAGGACGACCGCTATTTCTGGGCCTACACGATCGAGATCGTGAACATGGGCCCGAGCACCGGTGCAGCTGAAGAACCGCCACTGGAAGATCACCGACGGCCGCGGCCAATTGCAAGAAGTGCGCGGGCCCGGCGTGGTCGGCGAGCAGCCGGTGCTCGGGCCCGGCGAGCGCTTCGAATACACCAGCGGCGTGCCGCTCACGACGCCGACCGGCCTGATGACGGGCAGCTACGAGATGGTGAGCGAGAGCGGCGAGAAATTCGACGCCGAGGTGCCGGCCTTCTCGCTCGACAGCCCGCACGGGAAAAGGGTGTTGCACTGATTTCCCTCTCCCCGCTTCAGCGGGGAGAGGGTGGCGAGCCCGCCGTAGCGCGAAGCGCGAAGGCGTGGCGAGCCGGGTGAGGGGCAAGTGCATGGATCGCGACGCCCCCTCACCCGGCTCGCTTCGCTCGGCCGACCTCTCCCGCACGCGGGAGAGGTGAAAGTCGTTCTCGCACGCGCGATTCAAAATTCAAACAGCCATCTCGTTCCCGCGACGCACCTGCGCCCGAGGCTTGGCTACGCTTCCCCTCTCCTGAACAAGAAGGGGGATGGAGCGCCGCTCGGCGCTCCATCTGTTGCGCGCCTTGCGAGAGGCGCGCGGTGCCCGGAACCGCCGGGCACTCGCCTTACGGCGCTCCACCGCGGCACTCGCCAGGGTCCTGGTAGGACCGTTGGCTCAACCCCGGGCCGCGCTTCCTGGGACGCGGACCTTGCGGCCCTGTCCCAGTCCAGCGAGCTCCTCGCAGGGCGGTCCTAGTGCCGCCCGGGCGGGGTCCCGGGGTCGCCCGAGTGCGAGGTTACGAGCCTCGCCCGCGGGAACCACTCCCCGCTCCGCCAGCTAGGCGTCCCTAGAAGACGCCCCAGATGAGCGGGGATTTCTGGATTAAATTCCTAGATTGCGGTGAAAGTTGGGCGATAGTAACGCCTCTCGACTGGGACTCTCCTATATGTTTTTTAGGTAAGCCTTAGGTTCGTACAACGGGCGGAGGCCATTGGTATTACTGTTAGCCCCAAACAAGAACCCATGTTCGTGGTCGTCACCGAAAATATCAGTATAGGTCACGCGGCCAAAAAAATAGATTTTTGCTTCCGCCCTGACGAGCGACAGCATTTCGGCAGCCAGCAGCCTTCTATCAAGTTTGTGCGTGATGCTCCCAGTTTCGTCATTCCCGCCAATCACATGCTTTTTGAACGGGATTATTCTTGGAGTGTAATCTGGCTCATCCGGCAATCGGTCTTTATAGACAATTTCATACTGAACTTCCTTGAGGTTTGCCCGCGTGGGCCCGAGGTTCTTAAAAACAAAATCCACAGTAAACGATGCCTCATCGTGGCCACCTCCGGCAGCGTTTTGCATCAGAGTGGCCTCATAGTAGGCGGCCTGCTTAATAAGCCTATCGATGTTCTCGTCTGCGATATGAACGAAAACTTGTGCGCGTTGTGCAGCAAAGGCCGCGCGGGCGGATTTCTTTGCGGCCTCGGCAGCAATTTTCGTCGCATCGACGGTTTGCTTGAGCCTGTGAGCTTGCAAACCAAAAACGATCAATTGCAGAAATCCGATGAACGCCAAAATGCCAGTGATCCAAACAAGAGTTCGATCGGACGCGGCCTTTTCTTCTCGTTCGTATCTGTCGCGGTCGGTTTCTTCTTAAGTCTTTCGTGGCTGGGAGTACTTTAACAACGATAGGCGCTTGCTCAGTGCCGCGTTGCTCGGCGGCGGCTGATGGTTTGGGCTGCTGGGTTTCGGTCTGTGTTGGTTGCTCAGTTTCCCGGCTACCTGGGGCAGGCTCCTGTGAAAAAGCCATCCCAGAAAGGAAAAGAAGAACAATCGCTGCGCGCACTAACATGCGCTAATCGCCTCTCTGAATATTCCGGCGTTCATGCGGTTGTTGTACCGAAACTGAAACGCCACAACGTACAGCGGCGTGTATTTGCGGCTGAACTTGTGGAAGCTATCGACGATGCCGCGCTTGAAGGTCGACAAGAGGTCTTCAATCTGAAGCTCCGAGCCTCACACCCCCACCTCCCCCGGCTCGAACTCATACGCCCGCCCGCAGAATTCGCACTTCACGATGACCTTGCCGTTCTCGACCATGCCGGCGCGGTCCTCGGGCGTGAACGCGCGCAACAGCTTCTCCACCCGCTCGCGCGAGCAGGTGCATTGCCCGGTCACCGGCTGCGCGCGGAACACGCGCACGCCCGGCTGGTTGAACAGCCGGTAGAGCAGCCGCTCGCTCGACAGCGACGGATCGAGCAATTCGTGATCCTCGACGGTGCCGACCAGCGCCTGCGCCTCGACCCAGGCATCGTCCTCGGCGACCGCGTGGCGCTGCATGCCCGCGGGCGCGTCGCCCGGATCGAGATCGGCGCGCGCCGCGCGCGCGGCCTCGGGCGGCAGGAACTGCACCAGCAGGCCGCCGGCCCGCAATTTCGGCGCCCGGCCGCGCGGTCTGCACTTCCTCGCCGACCGCGAGCCGCAGCTTCGACGGAATCTGCTCCGATTGCGCGAAATAGCGGTGCGCCGCGGCCTCCAGCCCCTCGCCCGCCAGCGCCACGACGCCCTGATAGCGGGTCGCGTCGGCGCCGGCCTCGATGGTCATCGCCAGATGGCCCTTGCCGAGCAGCGCGCCGGACGAGGCTTCGTTCTTCGCCACCGCCTCCGCGACGCGGGCCGCATCGAAGCGCGCATAGGCGCGCACGCGGTCGGGCGCGCTGATGTCCACGATCAGCATGTCGACCGGCCCGTCGGTCTGGGTCTGGAAGATGAAGCGGCCCACCTGCTTGAGCGACGAGCCGAGCAGCACCGCGACCGTGGTCGCCTCCGCCACCAGGCGGGCGACCGGCGCGGGATAATCGTGATGCGCCAGCACTTCGTTCAGCGCCGGCCCGAGCCGCACCACGCGCCCGCGCACGTCGAGCGCGTCGACCTGGAACGGCAGCACGTGATCGTCTTCGCTGTCCGCGCGCGGGCGGCGCTGCGGAACGTTCATGCCGCGCCCGCCTCGAAGCACCAGGCGAGAATCCCCTTCTGCGCGTGCAGCCGGTTCTCGGCCTCGTCGAACACCACCGATTGCGGCCCGTCGATGATCTCGGCGGTGACTTCCTCGCCGCGGTGCGCCGGCAGGCAATGCATGAAGATGGCGTCGCGCTTGGCCAAGCCGCATCAGCGAGCGGTTGACCTGATAGGGCTTGAGCAAGTTGTGCCGCTTCTTGCCGTCCTTGTCGCCCATCGACACCCAGGTGTCGGTGACGACGCAATCGGCGCCGGCCACCGCCTCCTCCGGATCGCGCGTGAAGCGGACCACCGCGCCCGAGCGCTTGGCCCAGTCGACGCAGCGGCCGCCGCGGCGCCAGCTCCTTCGGCGTCGCCACGCGCAGCGCGAAATCGAAGCGCGCCGCCGCGTGCACCCAGCTTGCCAGCACGTTATTGGCGTCGCCCGACCAGGCCACCATGCGCCCGCGGATCGGGCCCTTCTTCTCCTCGAAGGTCATCACGTCGGCCATGACCTGGCACGGGTGCGAGAGCCGCGTCAGCCCGTTGATCACCGGCACGGTCGCGTATTTGGCGAGCTCCAAGAGCGTCTCGTGCTCGAGCGTGCGGATCATGATGGCGTCGACGTAGCGCGACAGCACGCGCGCGGTGTCGGCCAGCGTCTCGCCGCGGCCGAGCTGCATTTCCTGGCCGGTGAGCATGACCACGTGGCCGCCCAAGTCATGCATGGCGACGTCGAACGAGACCCGCGTGCGGGTCGAAGGCTTGTCGAAGATCATCGCCAGCGTCCGCCCCGCAAGCGGCCCGCGCATGGTGAGCCCCGCGCGGCGCGCCTGTTTCAGCGTGCGCGACAGATCGATCATGCGCCGCAGATCGCGCGATTGCAGCTCGGAAAGATCGAGGAAATGGCGGATGCCGTTCGTGCTGGTGCCGGTGCCGGTCATTCGGCCGCTCCCCGGCGCGCCTGCGCCACCAGCCCGGCCTCGAGCTTCGTGCAGGCGGCCGACAGCCGCTTCATGGCTTCGCCGACTTCCGCGTCGCCGACGATGAGCGGCGGCACCAGCCGCACCACGTTCTCGCCGGCCGCGACGACCAGCAAATTCTCCGTCGCGGCAGGCGGCGACGAAATCCGAATTGGGCACCAGCACGCGGATGCCCAAGAGCAATCCCTCGCCGCGCACCTCGGCGATCAGCGCCGGATGCCGGTCGCGGATTTCCGCGAGCCGCTGCTTGAACAAGAGCCCGGTCTTGTTCACGCGCTCGAGGAAGCCCTTCTCCAGCACCACGTCGAGCACCGCATTGGCCACCGCCATCGCCAGCGGATTGCCGCCGAAGGTCGAGCCGTGCGCGCCCGCGGTCATGCCCTTGGCCGCCGCTTCGGTGGCCAGACACGCGCCGACCGGAAAGCCGCCGCCGATGCCCTTGGCGATCGCCATGATGTCGGGCTCGACGCCCGCCCACTCATAGGCGAACAGCTTGCCGACGCGGCCGACGCCGGTCTGCACCTCGTCGAAGATCAGCATCAGCTCGTGCTCGTCGGCGAGCTCGCGCAGGCCGCGCAGAAAACCGCGCTCCGGCACCCGCACGCCGCCTTCGCCCTGGATCGGCTCGACGATGATCGCGCCGGTCTCCGGCCCGATGGCTTTCTTCACGGCGTCGAGATCGCCGAACGGCACCCGGTCGAAGCCCGGCAGCCGCGGCTCGAAGCCTTCGAGATATTTTTCGTTGCCGCCGGCCGAGATCGTCGCCAGCGTGCGGCCGTGGAAGGCGCCCTCGAACGTGATCATGCGGAACTTTTCCGGCCGGCCGGCGGCGAACTGGTAACGGCGCGCCATCTTGATCGCGCACTCCATCGCCTCGGCGCCCGAATTGGTGAAGAAGACGGTGTCGGCGAAAGTCGCCTCGACGAGCCGCTTGGCCAGCCGCTCGCCGCCGGCGATGCGAAACAGGTTGGAGATGTGCCAGACCTTCTTCGCCTGCTCGGTGAGCGCCTCGACCAGCTTGGGGTGCGCGTGGCCGAGCGCGTTCACCGCCACGCCGGCGGTGAAATCGAGGTAGCGCTTGCCGTCCTCGGTGATCAGCCAGGCGCCCTCGCCCCGCTCGAACACGAGGTCGGGCCGCGAATAGACGGGCAGAACGGGCGCAATCACGGTCGGCTCCAAGGAGACCAGGAATATTCCGGCGACGGAGCGCCGAAACGAATTGTGCCGCCCCGCGGGGGAGCGGCACCCGTGGGCAAACTATTGTACCCGCTCCGGCTGTCAACGGACCGGGCTTCGGCCAATTCGTGGCTTCGGGGCCACACAGCACGGGATAAAGCAGCCCCGATAACACAAGGACTCTTGCGTGCGAGTCACCGCATGTTGTAGGTTTTGTGACGGTTACCACGATATCTCGTAGCAGCAGACACCCTCCCTGGTAGCGTTAACGGTTCGTTAACTGGAACGGGCTCAGCCTCGATTCCGGCGTACGGGGAAGGATTCAGCTGATCAGTCAGGGGCTTATCGCGGGGGCGATGCAAAGGGGTCACCATGAGCTGGACTGACGAACGGGTCGAACTCCTCAAAAAGCTTTGGCAGGACGGGCTTTCCGCGAGCCAGGTCGCGGGCCAGCTCGGCGGGGTCACTAGGAACGCCGTGATCGGCAAGGTGCACCGCCTCGGCCTCTCCGGCCGGGCCAAGAGCCCCTCCAACGCCTCGGCCCGCCCGCGCAAGCCGCGCGTCTCCAACGGAATGCGCCCAAGGCCCCAATACCGCGGCAATACAGCCCTGCAACTGGATTACGGCGCGGACCCCGAATACGACCTCGATCCGCTCGCCAACATCGTGCCGATGGGGCCGCGGGTCTCGATCCTGGGGCTCACCGAGGCGACCTGCCGCTGGCCGATCGGCGATCCCGGGGCGGCCGACTTCGTCTATTGCGGCAGCCAGAACAAGGTGAGCCTGCCCTATTGCCCCTATCACGCCCGCATCGCCTATCAGCCGCTGGCCGAGCGGCGGCGCGAACGGCGCGCCATGCGCGCCGCCGGATAGCTCAGCCCGCGACGTAGCGCTCGTCGAAGGAATAGCCGGAGCCGCGCACGGTGCGGATCGGGTCGCGCTCGCGGCCGCGGTTGATCGCCTTCCTGAGCCGCCCGACGTGCACATCCACGGTGCGCTCGTCGACGTAGATTTCGCGGCCCCAGACTCCGTCCAACAGCTGCTCGCGCGAGAACACGCGCCCCGGGCTCGACATCAGGAATTCGAGCAAGCGGAACTCGGTCGGCCCCAGCGCCAGCTCGCGGCCGGAGCGGTGCACGCGGCGCTTCTCGCGATCCAATTCGAGATCGCCCGCCTTCGAGCAGGCTCGCGATCGCGCCCGGCTTGGCGCGGCGCAGGAGCGCGTTCACCCGCGCGATCAGCTCCGGCACCGAGAACGGCTTGACCACGTAGTCGTCGGCGCCGGTGGCGAGCCCGCGTACCCGCTCGCTCTCCTCGCCGCGCGCGGTCAGCATCAGGATCGGGAGCTTGTCGCTGCCCTGGCGCGCGCGCAGCCGGCGGCAGATTTCGATGCCGGAGGTTCCCGGCAGCATCCAGTCGAGGATCACGAGATCGGGCAGATTCTCGCGCAGCTTCAGCTCGGCTTCCTCGCCGCGCCCGACCGTGTCGACGGAATAGCCTTCGTTCTCCAGGTTGTAGCGCAACAACAGCGCCAGCGGTTCCTCGTCTTCGACGATCAGGATCCGCGGCTTCATGGCGATGGGCTGCACCACGTTCAAGCTTCGCCTCTCCGCGGAAACGCGATGGTGGTGAAGCTCGTGGTGTCGGACTTGGGCCGCTCGTCGGCGAGCGGTTCGCCGACGACGAGATAATAGATGGTCTCGGCGATGTTGGTGGCGTGATCGCCGATGCGCTCGATGTTCTTGGCGCAGAACAAGAGATGCGTGCAGAGCGTGATGTGGCGCGGGTCTTCCATCATGTAGGTCAAGAGTTCGCGAAACAGCGAGGTGTACATGGCGTCCACCTCCCCGTCGCGCTTCCACACCCCGACCGCCCGCTTCTCGTCGCGGGCGCCATAGGCGTCGAGCACCTCTTTCAGCTGCGCCAGCACCATCTCGGCCATGTGCTCGACCCCGCGCAACAGCCGCGGCGCCTGATACTCGCCGTCGAGCGCGAGCACGCGCTTGGCGGTGTTCTTGGCCAGGTCGCCGACGCGCTCCAGGTCGTTGGAAATCCGCAGCGTGGCGACGATTTCGCGCAAATCCACCGCCATCGGCTGCCGGCGGGCGATGGTGAGCACCGCCTTGTCCTCGATCTCACGCAGCAGCAGGTCGATCTGCACATCCGATGCGATCACCCGCTGCGCCAGGTCGGTGTCGCGCTTGACCAGCGCGCGGATGGAATCGGCGACCAGCCGCTCGGCAAGCCCGCCCATCTCGGCCAGCCGCGAGGAAAGCTCGCGCAGATCTTCGTCGAAAGCGGTACTGGTATGGTCGGCCATCGGTCGGTCCTCTGCGAGATGCGCCTGCCGGTTCAGCCGAACCGGCCGGTGATGTAGTCGAGCGTGCGCCGATCCTTGGGATTAGTGAAGATGGTCTGCGTCGGACCCTCCTCGATCAGGTCGCCGAGATAAAGGAACGCGGTGCGGTCGGCGGCGCGCGCCGCCTGCTGCATGTTGTGGGTGACGATGACGATGGTGAACTCGCGCTTCAGCTCGTCCATCAGCTCCTCGATCTTGGCGGTCGAGATCGGGTCGAGCGCCGAGGTCGGCTCGTCGAACAGGATCACCTCGGGGCGGATCGCGATGGTGCGAGCGATGCAGAGCCGCTGCTGCTGGCCGCCGGAAAGGCCGAGCGCCGACTTGTGCAGGCGGTCCTTCGCCTCGTTCCAGAGCGCGGCCTGCGTCAGCGCCCGCTCGACGCGCTCGTCCATCTCCGCCCGCGACAGCCGGTCATAGAGCCGCACGCCGAATGCGATGTTTTCATAGATCGTCATCGGAAACGGCGTCGGCTTTTGAAACACCATGCCGATGCGCGAGCGCAAGAGATTGGCGTCGTGACTCGATACCAGAACGTTCTCGCCGTCGAGCAATACCTCGCCGTCCGCGCGCTGGTTCGGATAAAGCTCGTAGATCCGGTTGAGCACCCGCAAGAGCGTCGACTTCCCGCAGCCCGAAGGCCCGATCAGGGCCGACACCTGATTCTCGTAGAACGTCAGGTTGATATTCTTCAGCGCCTGATGGTCGCCGTAGAAGAACGACAGGTTGCGGATCGACATCTTCTCCTGCAGCGCGGCCGCGGCGGCCGGCGACTTCTCGGCCGCAATGGCGATCGAAGGATGCGTTTCGTTCATGACCAACTCGTCCGCGGCCCCGTTCTCGGCCGGTAGGGTATCGTGGCCGGTGGCGATCCTGATCTGCGGCATAGTCATTGGCCGGTCCTTTGTGAAGTGAGTACGCGGGCAATAATGCTGAGGCTGAGCACCGAGGCGGTGATGATCAGGGCCCCGGTCCAGGCCAGCCGCTGCCATTCCTCGTAGGGGCTCAAGCGCGAACTGGAAGATCACGACCGGCAGACTGGGCATCGGCGCATTCAGATTGACGCTCCAAAACTGGTTGTTGAGCGCCGTGAACAGGAGCGGGGCCGTCTCGCCCGAGATCCGGGCGATGGCGAGCAGGATTCCGGTGATGATCCCGGCCCGCGCGGCCCGGTAGGTGACGCGCGAGATGACGAACCAACGCGGCGCGCCGATCGCCGCGGCCGCTTCGCGCATCTGGTTCGGCACCAGCAGCAGCATGTCTTCGGTGGTGCGCACCACGACCGGGACCACGATCACGGCGAGCGCGACCGCGCCGGCCAGCCCGGAGAAATGCCCCATCGGAACGACCATCACTTCATAGATGAACAGGCCGACGATGATGGACGGCGCCGACAGCAGGATGTCGTTGATGAAGCGCACGACGAATGTGAGACGTTCATAGCGGCCGTATTCCGCCATGAAGGTCCCGGTGAGTACGCCGAGCGGCGTTCCGATCAGGATGGCGAGCGCGGTCATGATCAGGCTGCCGACGATCGGATTGAGCAATCCGCCGGCGCTACCCGGAGGCGGCGTCATCTGGGTGAATACCGCCGGCGAAAGCCCGGCGACGCCCTTCCAGACCAGCGTGGACAGGATCAGCACCAACCAGCCGAGGCCGAGGATGGCGGTGACCACGGAAAGCCCGAGGATGATCCGGCTGCGCAGAAGACGGATGGCATAGCGATCCATGTTCAACCTCCCGCCCGCCGCTCGAGCCGCAGCAGCAGGTAGCGCGCCAGCGCGAGCACGGCGAAGGTGATCACGAACAGGATCAGACCGAGCGCGATCAGCGCCGAGGTGTAAATATCGCCGACCGCTTCGGTGAACTCGTTGGCGATGCTGGCGGAGATCGTCGTGCCCGGCGCCAGGATCGAGGCGCTGATCCGGTGCGCATTGCCGATCACGAAGGTGACCGCCATGGTTTCGCCGAGCGCGCGTCCGAGCCCGAGCATGACGCCGCCGACCACGCCCGTGCGGGTATAGGGCAGCACCACGTTCCACACGACCTCCGACGTCGTGCAGCCGAGCGAATAAGCCGATTCCTTCAGCACCGGCGGGACCGTGTCGAACACGTCGCGCGTGATCGAGCTGATGAAGGGCAGCACCATGAAGGCGAGGATGACGCCGGCCGTGAGCACGCCGATGCCGTAGGGCGGCCCGGCGAAAATCTGGTTCAACAGCGGGACGTTGCCGAACAGCTCGATCAGTGCGGGCTGCACGTATTGCTGCAGGAACGGCGCCAGTATGAACAGGCCCCAGATGCCGAAGATGATGCTTGGAATGCCGGCCAGGAGCTCGATCGCAATGCCGATCGGCCGGCGCAGGAAGCGCGGGCAGAGTTCGGTCAGAAACACGGCGATGCCGATGCCGAAGGGAACTGCGATCACCATGGCGATCAGCGAAGTGACGAACGTGCCGTAGATCGGCGCCAGCGCGCCGAACTTGTCGGTTACCGGGTTCCAGACCTCGGTGGTGACGAAGGAGAAGCCGAACAGATCGAGCGCCGGGGCGGCGCCATGGACGAGCGCGACCATCACCCCGAAGAGCAGCGCCAGCACCGCAATTGCCGACACCCGAGTGAGCCGGCGGAAAACCCTGTCACTGGCGATGAAGCGTCTGAGATTGGCTCCGCGGCGGGCTTCTTCCGCCGCGAAGATCGTCTCAGCCGCTTGGATCGTGGTGCCGGTCATTGCCCGCCCCGGGAATTGCCTTGGCCGTCAGGGAAAGGGAGGCCGAGACCGGCCTCCCCCTCCATACGCAACGCTACGCTCGCAACTCACATCGTCGGCGCGTAGAGCGGCTTGCCGTCGGGGCCCTTGATTTCGGCGCCCCAGCTCTTGCGGATGAGCGACACCACGGAGGCCGGCATCGGCACGTAGTCGAGTGCCTCGGCCGCTTGGTTGCCGGTCTTGTAAGCCCAGTCGAAGAACTTGAGGGCTTCGGCCGCAATCGCAGGGTCCTGCGGCTGCTTGTGGATCAGGATGAAGGTCGCGCCGGCGATCGGCCATGCCTTCGCGCCCGGCTGGTCGGTCAGAATCACGCCGAAGCCCGCCACCTTCGCCCAATCGGCATTGGCGGCAGCCGCCTGAAACGTCTCGGAATTCGGCGAGACAACCTGACCGTCACGATTGACCATGTTCACGGTCGTGAGCTTGTTCTGCTTGGCGTAGGCGTACTCGACGTAGCCGATCGAACCCTTGGTCTGCATCACGTTGTTGGCGACGCCCTCGTTGCCCTTGGCGCCGAGGCCGACCGGCCACTGCACCGCGGTGCTGGCGCCGACCTTGTCCTTCCACTCGGCGCTGACCTTGGAAAGATAGTCGGTGAAGATGAATGTCGTGCCGGAGCCGTCCGAGCGATGCACGACGACGATGGCTTGCGAGGGCAGCTTCGCATTCGGGTTGAGCTTCTTGATCGCCGGGTCGTCCCACTTGGTGATCTTGCCCAGGAAGATGTCGGCCAGCGCCTTGCCGTCGAGCTTGAGTTCGCCCGGCTTGATGCCTTCGAGATTCACCACCGGCACGTCCCCGCCGATGACGGTCGGGAATTGAACAAGGCCGGATTTTTCGAGCTCCTCAGCCTTCAGCGGCATATCGGTGGCGCCGAACACGACGGTCTTCTGCTGAATCTGCTTGATGCCGCCACCCGAGCCGATCGACTGGTAATTCAGCCCGATGCCGGTGTCCTTTTTATATGTGTCCGCCCATTTGGCGTAGATCGGATAGGGGAAAGTCGCACCGGCGCCGGAAATGTCGGCGGCGACGGCAGCGCCGGCAATGGATGCTCCGGCGAGCGCGAACACGGCCGCGCGAACGAATGTCGAGAGTTTCACGATCGGATCTCCTTCCTGTGGATCCGGCTTTGCCCGTCTCTTCGGCGAGTTTTACCGGGTCACCGGACTCCTAGGCGTCCAGGATCAAGCTTCTATGACGGCTGGGTGACGGACAGATGACGATCTAATCGATTGAAAAGAAAAGCCTATTCGCCGGCGAGAACGAGCCGCACTGTGAATTGCGCGCCGTGCCCGAGCTCGCTCTCGATCGAGAGCCTGCCCCGATGGCGCGCCAGGATGTGCTTGACGATGGCAAGCCCCAGGCCCGTGCCGCCCTGGGCCCGGCTGGTCTGCGCGTCCACCCGGTAAAACCGCTCGGTGAGCCGCGGCAGATGTTCGGGCGCGATGCCGGGCCCGAAATCGCGCACCGAGACGACCGCTTCGCCGTCCTCGACGGCAAGCGAGATTTCCACCCGCTTGCCGGCTCCGCCGTATTTCAGCGCGTTCTGCACGAGATTCTCGAACAGACGGATCAGCTCGTCGCGGTCGCCCTGCACCGGGAGCCGCTCGATCTTGCGCTTCACCTCGACCACGACGCCGCGCTCGCGCGCCAGCGGCGAAAGCGCGTCGCGCACATGATCGATGATGGCCACGAGATCGACCACGCCCTTGGGCTGAATATGCTCGTTCATCTCGATCCGCGACAGCGACAAGAGGTCGTCGATCAGCCGCGACATGCGCTGGGCCTGCTCGGCCATGATGGCGAGGAAGCGATCGCGCGCCGCTTCGTCGTCGTGTGCGGGGCCGCGCAAGGTATCGACGAACCCCGAAAGCGAGGCGAGCGGTGTGCGCAACTCGTGGCTCGCATTGGCGACGAAGTCGACGCGCATCTGCTCCACCAGATGCTGCTGCGTGTGATCGCGGAACGTGAGCAGCACGAAATCCGGGGGCGTTCGCCCGGCATCCTCGGGCGCGAGGAACACCGGCACCGCATGCGCCTCGATCCTGCGCTCCATCGGCACGCTCTCGATGTATTCGACCCGCCGCGGCGTACCCTCGGCGGCGAGCCGCACTGCCTCGATCACTTCGGGCGTGCGCAGCTTGAGCGAAATAAGTTCGCCCGGCTGTATCGAACCGTGCATGGTCGCGGCTCGCTCGTTGCCGGCGAGCACCGTGCCGCGCCGGTCCATCAAATACGCGGCATCGGGAAGCGACCGGATCAGCGCCGCCAGCGGCGCATCGGATCGCGTCGCCGTTCCGGCCGCGATGCTGATGCCGGCCAGCGCCGGTTCTTCTTTTCCTGACGTCGCCAGCGCGGCCAATCCGACGGCGCCGAGCGCCAGCAGCAATTCGATGGCTGAGAGCCGTCCCGCGAATGCGAGCACGACCAGCACCGCGGCGGCCGCGAGCAGGATCCAGCGCACCCGGGCGATGCGGCGCAAAAATCCGGAGTGCTCGGTGGCATCTGCGGGAGACGTGGCCATGGCCGGTTTTCCCCGCCTTCCTGTAGCGCGCTCCGCGCCCCGGCGCCATCGGGCGCCGGGCGCTTGGCCCCGTGCTAGCCTGATCGGCGGAGGATCGGACCATGGCCAAGAAATCGAAGCCGGGCGGCGCGCCCAAGGCATGGAACAAGGCATGAAACATCGAACAAGACCGGCGCGGCGGCTACGCGGCTGCCCAAGTTCTCGATCAAGGACAAGGAGCTTCCGCCCGAGATCGAGGAGCGCGCGTTCGCCAGCGGCGGCTATCCTTACGACAAACGCCTGAAGCGCAAGAAATACGAGAAGGAGTTGCGCCGCCTGCAGATCGAGCTGCTTAAGGTGCAGAACTGGGCGCGCGACAAGGGCGAGCGCATCGCCATCGTGTTCGAGGGCCGCGACGCCTCCGGCAAGGGCGGCACGATCCACCGCTTCACCCAGCACTTGAACCCGCGTGCGGCGCGGCTCGTGGCACTGCCCAAACCCACCGATGTCGAACGCGGGCAATGGTACTTCCAGCGCTACGTGGCGCAGCTACCGACCAAGGGCGAAATCGTGATCTTCGACCGCTCCTGGTACAACCGCGCCGTCATCGAACCGGTGATGGGTTTCTGCACGCCGGAACAGACCGAACAGTTCCTCGGCGTGGTGCCCGAGTTCGAGCGCATGCTGGTCGAGGACGGCATCCGGCTGGTGAAGTTCTGGCTGCACATCGGCCGCGAGATGCAGATCAAGCGCTTCCATGGCCGCGCGACGGATCCCTTGAAGCGCTGGAAGCTCGGCCTGGTCGACTACGCCGCGATCGACAAATGGGACGCCTATACCGACGCCATCGACGCCATGCTGAAAGCAACCCATCGTCCGCACGCGCCTTGGACGGTCGTGTGCGCCAACGACAAGATGCGCACAAGGCTCGAGACCATGCGGCACTTCCTGCGCACCATCCCCTACCCGGCGCGCAGCGAGAAGGCGCTGGAACGGATCGACCGGAAAATCGTGCTCAACGGCGCCAAGTTCCTGGCGCGCGGCGGCGAGACTTAAAATCGCCTAACCGCGCGTCTTTCCCGACTCATCGGGTCCGCCGGGCGGCGCATCGTGATGGATCTTCGCCGACACCCAGGGCAGATCGATCAGCAGTTCGCGAACGCCGATGATGGCGACCGCGAGCGCGAACGGCACGACGTAGTAGTAGAGCCGGAACAACAGCAGCGCTCCGACCAGGTCCTCGCGCGCGAATTGCGGCATCGCGAGCAGCATCGCCGCGTCGAACACGCCGAGCCCGCCCGGTGAATTGCTGGCGAAGCCCAAGAGCGTCGCCGACACGAAGATCACCATGAGCGACAAGAAATCGATATTGGGCCGGTCCGGCATCAGCACGTACATGGCGGCGGTGGCGCAAGCGAGATCGACGATGCCGATGAGGATCTGCAGGAACGTAAGCTTGCCGCCCGGCAGCATCACCGTCCAGTTGTCGCGGCCGATATGCCGCGGCGCCGCACTGACCCAGATTATGTATCCGACGAGCGCGACGAGGATCGCGATCCCGATGCCGCGATTGTATGAAATCGGCAGCCGGTCGATGGCGCTCGCCGCCATCGAGTCGAACGTGGCCCCGAGCCCGAGCACCGCCAGATTGCCGAGCCAGAAGGTAAGCCCGGCGATGAAGCAGATTTTCGCGACCTCGATGCCGGATAGTCCGCTCGCCGAATAGACGCGGTAGCGCACGGTGCCGCCGCTGACGACGCTGAAGCCGACATTGTGGCCGATCGAGTAGCTGGTGAAGCTGGCGAGCGCGGCAGTGCGGTACGGCACTTCGCCGCGCCCGATCGTGCGCAGCGCGAAATAGTCGTAGAAGGTAAGCGTGAAATAGGCGATTACCACGAATACGCCCGCGAGCACGAGCTCGTAGGGCTCATTGCTCTTGAACGCCGCCACGACCTCGCGCAGCTCGATGTCGTGCAGTATCCGATAGAGCACGATGAAGGCGGCGGCGATGACCACAAGGCTCGCCGCGATGCCGAGCACCCGCCAGGGGATTCGGTCCTTGAAGGAACGCTTTGCGCCGCGAAGGTCGTGCATCGTTTTCTGCGCCGCGCACCCGGTCCGCCGATCTGCGGATTCGCCCGCGGCAGTGAGCCTCTAGCAGAGCGGAACCGCCGCTGCTAGGCGTTCGGCCGGCCGATGCAGTGATAGGCGAAGCCGAGAGCGCGAATTTCGTCGGGCGGGTAGATGTTGCGCAGGTCCACGACGACGGCCCCCGCCATGATCTTCTTGATGCGCTCGAAATCGAGCGCACGGAATTGCTCCCATTCGGTGACGATGACGAGCGCGTCGGCGCCTTCGGCGCAGGCATAGGGCCCATTGCAATAGGTCACGTCGCGCAGCACCTTTTTGGCCGCCTCCATTCCAGCCGGGTCATGCACCCTGACCTTCGCACCGGCGTCCTGCAGCGCCGCGATGAGGGCGACCGAGGGCGCCTCGCGCATGTCGTCGGTATTGGGCTTGAACGTGAGGCCGAGCACGGCGACCGTCTTGCCGCGCGCATCGCCGCCGAGCGCGCCGGCGACCTTGCGCGCCATGGCGCTCTTGCGCGCATCGTTCACCGCCGCGACGGCCTCGACGATACGCAGCGGAACCGCGTGGTCTTGTGCGGTCTGCATCAGCGCGATGAGATCCTTGGGGAAGCACGAGCCGCCGAAGCCCGGACCCGCATGCAGGAACTTGCCGCCGATCCGGTTGTCGAGGCCGATCCCGCGCGCGACCTCCTGCACGTCGGCGCCGACCTGCTCGCACAAATCGGCGATCTCGTTGATGAAAGTGATCTTGGTCGCGAGAAATGCGTTTGCCGCATACTTGACGAGCTCCGCGGTGCGGCGGCTGGTGAACATGATCGGCGCCGCATTGAGGTAGAGCGGCCGGTAGAGTGCGTTCATCACTTCTTTGGCGCGAACATCCTCCGTGCCGATCACGATCCGGTCCGGCAGTTTGAAGTCGCGGATCGCCGCGCCCTCGCGCAGAAATTCCGGATTCGACACCACCGCGAAATCGGCGTCGGGCCGATCCTTTCGAATGAGGCGCTCGATCTCGTCGCCGGTGCCGACCGGCACGGTCGACTTGGTGGCGACGACGGTGAAGCCGGAAAGCGCCGGCGCGATCTCCCGCGCGGCGGCGTAGAGATAAGACAGATCCGCATGGCCGTCGCCGCGGCGCGACGGCGTGCCGACCGCGAGGAACACGATGTCGGCGTCCCTGACCGGCCCCTTCGGGTCGGTCGTGAATTCGAGCCGATCCTCGCGCACGTTTTTGGCGACCAGCTCCGCCAGTCCCGGTTCGAAAATCGGGATTTCGCCGCGCGAGAGCGCCGCGACCTTCGCGGCGTCCTTGTCCACGCATACGACCTGGTGGCCGAAATCGGCGAAACAAGCGCCGGAGACGAGGCCGACATATCCGGTGCCGATGACAGTTACGCGCATACCCACCCAACGGATTCAGCAGGCCGGAGCCTGGCGCAAGTTGGTGTTTCCACTCGCGTTTTCGGCGGAGTATATAGATTGCGGGCGAGGAAAAGCCAAATGTCCGACGCGTTCTCCTTGAGACCTTACCTGCGCGCGCCGATCGCGGGGGCGCGGCCTTGAAGGTCTTGGTCACCGGCGGCTCCGGTTTCATCGGCTCGGCGCTCGTCCGCTTCCTGATCAAGGAAACCGACACCGAAGTCGTGAACCTCGACAAGCTCACCTATGCCGCCGTGCCCGAGGCGCTCGTATCGGTCGAGCGCGACCCGCGCTATCGCTTCGAGCGCGGCGACATCGCCGACGGGCGCCTGCTGCGCGAGCTGTTCGCGCGCCACCGGCCCGAGCTCGTGATCCATCTGGCGGCCGAGTCGCACGTCGATCGCTCGATCGACGCACCCGCCGCCTTCGTGGACACCAATATCGTCGGTACCTACACGCTGCTCACAGCCGCGCTCGAACACTGGCGCGCGCTCGCTGCTCCTGCGCGCGAGCGGTTCCGTTTCCATCACGTGTCGACCGACGAAGTGTTCGGCTCGCTCGATTCCGGCCGCTTCACCGAGACCAGCCGCTACGATCCGAGTTCGCCCTACGCCGCCAGCAAGGCCGCCGCCGATCATCTGGTGCGGGCCTGGAGCCGCACCTATGGGCTTCCGGCCGTGATCAGCAACTGCTCGAACAATTACGGCGAGTTCCAGTTCCCGGAGAAGCTCATTCCGCTGATGACGTTGAACGCGCTCGAGGGCAAGGCGCTCCCGATCTATGGGCGGGGCGAGAACGTGCGCGACTGGCTCTATGTCGGCGATCACGTGCGCGCGCTCTGGCTCATCGCCGCGCGGGGCAAGCTCGGCGAGACCTATAATGTCGGCGGCGGCGCCGAGCGGCGCAATCTCGAGGTCGCCGAGATGATCTGCGACCTCGTCGACGCGCGGCACCCTTCCAATAGCGGTACGCGCCGCAAGCTCATCAGCTTCGTTCCCGACCGGCCCGGCCATGACCGGCGCTACGCGATCGACGCAAGCAAGCTCGCGCGCGAGCTCGGCTGGCGCCCGCAGGAGACCTTCGAGAGCGGCCTCCAGCGCACCGTCGAATGGTATCTCGCGCATCCGGAGTGGTGGACGCGCGTGCGGGAACAAGTCTATCGCGGCGAGCGGCTCGGGCTCACCATATGACCGGGCCGATCCTCGTCTTCGGCGCCGAGGGCCAGACCGGGCGCGAACTGATCGCCCTTGCAAGCCAACGCAAGATCGCCGCCGTCGGCCTGTCGCGCGCCGAGGCCGACATCACCCAAGCCGAAGTCGTGCGCGCCGCGATCGAGCGGCATCGGCCCAGCTCGTCGTCAATGCCGCGGGCTATACGGCGGTCGATCGCGCCGAGAGCGAGCCCGAGCTCGCGCGCGCTGCCAATGTGGAAGGGCCCGCCGTCCTTGCCGCTGCCAGCGCCCGAGCCGGCTTGCCGCTCGTGCATCTGTCGACCGACTACGTTTTCGACGGGAAGAAATCCGGCGCCTATGTCGAGAACGATCCGATCGCGCCGCTCTCCGTCTATGGCCGCACCAAGGCCGAGGGCGAAGCGGCAGTGCGCGAAGCGCAACCGCACCACGTCATCCTGCGCACTTCTTGGGTATATGGCGTCCACGGCAAGAATTTCCTGAAGACGGTGCTGCGGCTGGCAAGCGAGCGCGACGAATTCACGATGGTTGCCGACCAGTTCGGCTGCCCGACCGCGACCGCCGATATCGCCGAGGCGATTGTCTTGCTCGCACCGCGCCTCGTCGCCGATGCGAACGTCTCCGGCACCTATCATTTCGCCGGCACCGGGCGGACGTCCTGGCACGGATTCGCGACGGAAATCGTCGCACGCCAGCGGCCCTTCACCGGCCGCAACCCGCGCGTCGTTCCGATTGCCACCGCGGATTTCAAGACCGCGGCGCGCCGGCCGGCGAACTCCGTCCTCGACAGCGGCCGCTTCCGCGCGATCTTCGGACATTCCGCGCGCCCCTGGCAGGAGCGCGTCGCCGAGACGGTCGATCTGCTGCTGCGCACCGCGCGCGCCGCCGCGCGTTGAGCGCGCCGGCTTGCATCCTATTGGCGGACATGCGTTATTCGGCGAAATCGGGGTGCGTGAAACTATGGTTGCGTCGTCAGGCAGCGAGCGTCTTCAGGTCCTGCCGCTTTCCATCCCGGACGTGAAGTGGATCGTTGCGCCGCGCCACGCCGACGCGCGCGGGTTCATCAGCGAGACCTTCAGCCGCCGCGATCTGGCGGCCGCCGGCATCGAATTCGACGGCGTCCAGGACAACCAGTCGGTCTCGCCGCGCAAAGGCACCGTGCGCGGCCTGCACTTCCAGCTCCCGCCCCTGGCTCAGGCAAAACTCGTGCGCGTGTCGCGCGGCTCGATCTTCGACATCGCCGTCGACATCCGGCGCGGCTCGCCGACCTATGGCCGGCACGTGAGCAAGGTGCTGAACGCCGAGGACGGCGGACAGATGTTCGTCCCGAAGGGATTCGCGCACGGCTTCTGCACGCTCGAGCCCGACACCGAGGTGCTCTACAAGGTCGACAATTATTATTCCAAGCAGCACGAAGGCGGAATCCGCTGGAACGACCCGGCGCTCGCGATCCGCTGGCCGGTTTCCGCCACCGAAGCGCTGGTTTCGGATCGCGACAGCGCATTGCCGCTCCTGAAAGATTCCGGCCCCGCCTTCGTGTTCGAAAATCGAACCAAAGCAGGCGCACGATGACCAAGGGCATCATCCTTGCCGGCGGCAGCGGCACGCGCCTGTTTCCGGTCACGCGCGCGGTGTCGAAGCAGCTGATTCCGATCTACGACAAGCCGATGATCTATTATCCGCTGTCGGCGCTCATGCTCGCCGGCATCCGCGACATCCTGGTGATCACCACGCCGGCCGACCTCGATCAGTTCGGGCGCTTGCTCGGCGACGGGCGCCAGTGGGGTCTGCAGTTCGAATTCGCCGCCCAGCCGAAACCGGAGGGACTGGCGCAGGCTTTCGTCATCGGCCGAAATTTCGTCGGACGCGATCGCGTCGCGCTCGTGCTCGGCGACAACATCTTCTTCGGCCAAGGCCTGAGCGGATTGCTGCAGCGCGCCGCGGCGCGCGAACGCGGCGCCACCATTTTCGCTTACCGCGTCAACGACCCCGAGCGCTACGGCGTGGTCGAGTTCGACGCCGCCGGCCGCGCCCAATCGATCGAGGAAAAGCCGAAGCAGCCGAAATCGGACTGGGCGGTCACCGGCATCTATTTCTACGACAACGACGTGTTGCGCTTCGCCGCCGAGGTGAAGCCATCGGCACGCAACGAGCTCGAGATTTCCGACGTCAACCGGCGCTATCTCAAGGCCGGCACGCTGCACGTGGAGCGCATGGAACGCGGTTACGCCTGGCTCGACACCGGCACCGTCGAAGCCATCGTCGAGGCCTCGACCTTCGTGCGCACGATCGAACAGCGGCAGGGGCTGCGCATCGCCTGCCCCGAGGAGATCGCCTACCGCAGCGGCTGGATCGACCGCGCGCGCCTGCTGGCGCTTGCGGCGGAACACCGGGGCAACGCCTACGGCGCTTATCTCGAGCGGCTCGCTCGCGAAGAATTATGAGCGATTGAAGTTTCCGGCCGCGGTCGATACAGAGGCGTTAGCCCGCTCTCGATCGGGCTTTCCACAAGGCGGCAAATGCGCATCAAGATTTTTCAGGACGGCGCCGACCTCGACGCGATGATCGCCGCGCGCGCGAGCGGCCGGGTCCAGGGCTTCACCACCAATCCCTCGCTGATGCGCAAGGCCGGGGTCAAGGACTACAAAGCCTTCGCGCTCAAGGCGATCGCCGCCATTCCCGATCTTCCGATCTCGTTCGAGGTCTTCTCCGACGACTTCGCCGTCATGGAACGCGAGGCGCGTGAAATTCGGAGCTGGGGCGGCAACACGCACGTGAAGATTCCGGTGATCAACACCAAGGGCGAGTCCGCCGCACCCCTGATCCGCAAGCTCGCCAAGGAAGGCTTCTCGCTCAACGTCACCGCGATCCTGACCCTCGATCAGGTGAAGACGGTGGCCGCCGCGCTCGATCCGGCCACGCGCTCGATCGTCTCGGTGTTCGCCGGCCGCATCGCCGATACCGGCATCGACCCGATGCCGGTCATGGCGGAGTCCGCCAAGCTGCTAGCATCGCTGCCGAAGGCGGAGCTGCTGTGGGCGAGCTCGCGCGAATTTCTCAACGTGATCCAGGCGGAGAACTGCGGCTGCCACATCATCACCGCGACGCCCGATATCGTTGCCAAGTTGTCCTTGCTTGGAAAAGACCTGCGACAAGTCTCGCTCGAGACCGTGAAGACATTTTACGAGGACGCGCGTGCCTCCGGCTTCAAGATCGTCTGACGCCGGACGGTTCAAGACCCGCTAACCACCACGGTCGACTGCTCCTATGCCGAACGATTCCACCAGCCCTCGGCTGATCGTCGACTTGTCCTCGCTCGCGCGCTGGTATGGCCCGGCCGTCGGCATCTCGCGCGTCGAGCGCATTTTCGCCACCTGGGCGCACACGCATCGGCCCAAGACGATCTTCGCCTTCTACGACCCGCTGAGCCGGGAGTTCCGCGAAGTCCAGCAGCAATGGATCGAGCCGGTTCTCAACGGCAACGTGGTCGTGGATCTGTGGGGCATTCCTGAGCCGAGCCCGACGCGACGCCACAAGTCCGATCGGATCCCGGCCTCGATACGGCCGCAGGTCATGGGCGTCCTGCAATTGCGCAAGCAGATTCTAGTGACGTTGGAGCGCATCCGTCTCACCGCCAAGAACCGCCGCCTCGCCGAGTTTGCCGGCCGCCTGCAGTTGCCCTTGATGTCGGACAAGTACCGCCGTCAGATGATCACGGCATCCGGCAACCGGCGAAGCCTCGCCCCCTATTCCACTTTCCTCGGCGACAAGCTCGCGCTCGGCTCTCGCGACGTTCTGTTCAGTGCAGGGTCCGGTTGGGCAAATCTCAGCATCGATGCGGTTCGCGAACTGAAGCAGCGCGGCGGCTTTCGCTTCGTCCAGTTCTGCCACGACATCATCCCGATCCAGTTCCCGGAGACTTACAAGAAGCACGACGTCGAGGAGTTCCGGAATTTTTATCAGGCGGCATTTTCCATCGCCGACCTCGTGATTTTCGGCGCGCACCGTATCAAGTCGGACGTCGAAGCCTATTGCCGGACCCTGGGAATCTCGCTGCGTGCGACCGGTGTGACGCCGTTAGGCTCCGACGCGGTGCGCCCGCGCGGAGCGACCGCGAGGCCGTTGCAGCCGGGAATCGAGCGCGACCGTTACGCCCTGCTGGTCAGCACCATCGAGCCGCGCAAGGGCCACGAATTGCTTTATCGCATCTGGAAGCGGCTGCTCGCCGACGGAATTCCGCAGGCCAAGAATTTCAAACTCATCTTCGTCGGGCGGCCGGGATGGATGGTGGAACATCTGCTCCGCGAGATCGCCGCGGATCGCGATCTCGGCGATACGCTGAAGATCTTCTCTTTCGCCGCCGACGACGAGCTCGCCGCGCTCTACGCGAACGCCGCGTTCTGCGTCTATCCGTCGCTTTACGAGGGATACGGCCTACCGGTGGTCGAAGCCTTTTCGTACGGCAAGGCGGTGATCGCTTCGACCGGCGGCGCAATTCCGGAGGTGGTCGGCGAATTCTCGCCGTGCCTCGATCCCAAGGACGAGGAGTCCTGGTATCGGACGCTGCGTAGCTGGATCGAGGATCCCTCGTTGCGCGCGCCCTACGAGGACGCGATCCGCACGCGCTACCGCCCCACGACCTGGAACGAGGCTTCGGCCAAGTTGTTCGAGCTCATCGACGCGCACTTCCCCCAGGCCGTGCAATGACCTGCGCGACGAAGTCCAGGAGGTTCGGCCCCTCGAACCGATAGCCGGCGATGCCCGCGGCCGCTGCCGCCTGCATGTCGATATCCTTGTCGCCGATGAGGAAGCTCTTGGCGCGATCGACCGCAAAGCGGGCCATGCAATCGAGGATCATGCCCGGCGCAGGCTTTCTTCGACTGGACTCGCGCCGGTAACGCTCGACTTTCGCCTCCGGATGGTCGGGACAATATTCGAACGCGTCGACGCGTGCGCCCGCCGCCGCGATCTCGCCGGCGATCCAGCGATGCAGCGCCCGCACGTCGTCCTCCGAAAAGAGGCCGCGCGCGACACCCGACTGATTGCTGATGACGAAGACGAGATGACCGGCCTCGTTCAGCCGCTTGATCGCGGCCTGGGCGCCGGGGATCCACTGGAACTGGTCGGGCCGGTGCACGTAGCCGGTGTCGACGTTGAGCACTCCGTCCCGATCAAGAAACGCCGCGGGGCGGGGACGGATTTCCGGCATGGTTATCTATCTATCCACGATCCGAACCGCGCTCGTCGATGGAGCGAACTCGGGCAGGAGCTGGCGCGCCCGGAGAGATTCGAACTCCCGACCCTCAGATTCGTAGTCTGATGCTCTATCCAGCTGAGCTACGGGCGCCTTCCAGGAAGGCCGGAGAACTATACGCCCGGTCCCCGATATGCAAGGCCGCGCAACGGCTTCCGCGCGGCGCCGAGCACGTCAGGCGCTCGCGCGTTCCGCGCGCCGCGCGTCGAGCGCGACCGGCCGGTCCGGAATCGTGATGCGGAAGGTCGCGCCGATCGTGCCCTCCACCAGCCGGATCTCGCCGCCATGCGCGCGCACGAGTTCGGCCGCGATCGCCAGCCCAAGTCCGGTTCCGCCGCGACGCCCGGCGCCCTGGAACGGCTGGAACAGATGCTGAAGCGCGCGCTCCGGCAGACCCGGGCCGGTATCGGCGACCTGCAGCACCACGACCGAGCCCTCGCGCCGGCCGACGAAGCGGATCTGGTCGCGCTCGGGAAGATTGGGCGCGCGCGCCTCCAGCACCTCGATGCTGTTCTTGGCGAGATTGAGCAACACGCGGAACAATTGATCGGGATCCGCGTCGACCTCGAGCCCGCGCTCGATCGCCGGCACCCAGCCGACCTTGGCCCCGCGATCGAGGATGAGCGACTGGTGCACCTCCGCGACCAGCTGCGCGACGTCGACCAGCTTGCGTTGCGGCGGCTGTTCCTGCGCGCGCCCATAGGCGAGCGAGTGCTCGCAATAGGCGATGGCGCGGTCGAGCGCGGCCATCAGCCTGGGCGCCAGCCGCTGCACGGTCGGGTCGGCGAGACCCGCGATCCGGTCCGAGAGCAATTGCGCCGATGTCAGGAGATTGCGCAGGTCGTGGTTGATTTTGGAGACCGCCAGGCCGAGCGCGGCCAGGTGATTCTTCTGCTGCAGGGTTTGCGACAGATCCTGCTGCATGGTCGCCAGCTCCCGCTCGGCGATGCCGACCTCGTCGGCGCGCTTCGACGGCACGATGATGCGCGTCGCATCCTCCGGCTTCTCGCCGAACGCGACCATGCTGGCGGTCAGGCGCCGCATCGGCCGCACGAACAGCCACAACAGCGTCGCGTAGATGAACGCGCCGGTGATCGCGCACAGCACGAGCGAAATCAGCAGAATATTGGCGGAGTACTTCAGCATCGCGTTGCGCAGCGGCGCTTCGTCGATGACGATTTCCAGAAACTCTCCGCCCACCGGCGCCGGACCGACGACGCGCAGAATGTCGTCGTCCGCGCACAGCATGGTCTCGAACGCATCGTAGATCGCATCGGCCATGGAAACGTTTCGCACGTCGATCTCGTGGCTGACCGCGGGCGGCATGTCGGAGGCGGCGAACAGGCGCCGCGTTTCGCCGGTCTTGAGCACGATCGCCTTGGCGCCGACGCTCTCCAGCAATTGCTGCGTAAGCTCCTGGGAGATCGCCCCGTCGGGCGCGGCGCCGAGCACGAGTGCGGCGGTTCGCCCGGCCGCAAGCCGGTCGGAGAGCCACATCAGGCGGTAGTTCGAAATCGTCGGGACGTAGATCAACACGCCGGCGATCGTCACGAACAGAATCGTGAACAGCAGGAGCTTGCCCGAAAGGCCGACGCGCGCGAACAGGCGGCGCGGCTTGTGCGCGGTCTCACGCGGGGCGGTTTCCGCTGCCATCCGTTGCATCATCGCCTCGACCGAAGCCTTGAAAACAGCCGAACCATATCACGCACCGATCCGTGTCGAACTTGCCGTCCGCCATAAATCGCCGGCTTGATTACCGATCCGCTCACCCTAAGTTCATTGCCGCGGCGCTGTTGTGGCGCTCCTTCGATTGACTTGGCTGGGGGCGGCCCCTATAAGCCGCGCCGACCCCACCCGCCGCGGCATTTTCTCTTTTACGCACAAGCGGATGGGGGCGGTCCGTACGGTGCGCTCCTGCGCGATGCGCCTGCAGCTTCCTTCGACACGAGACGCGGAGATTTAAAGTGAAACGGACGTATCAACCGAGCAGACTCGTCCGCAAACGCCGGCACGGTTTCCGCGCCCGCATGGCCACCAAAGGCGGTCGCAAAGTGATCGCCGCGCGCCGCCGCCACGGCCGCAAGCGCCTCTCGGCGTGAAACGCCGGGAGCGCGGACCTATTCCGTCATGGATCGCATGAAGCGTCGCGCGGATTTCCTTGCCGCCGCCACCGGCGCGCGCGCATCGATGCCCGCGTTTCTGGTCCAGGCGCGCGACCGCAAGGACAGCGCCGCATCCCGGATCGGATTCACGGTGACGAAGAAGACCGGCTCCGCGGTGGAGCGCAACCGCATCCGCCGCCGCCTGCGCGCGGCCGCACGCGCGGTCGTGCCGTCAGTGGGGCGTAGCGGCTTCGACTATGTGCTCGTCGCCCGCCGTCCCGCGCTCCACGCGCCTTTCGCCGCGCTGGTCGCCGATCTGCAAAACGCCGTGACCCGCCTGCATCGCCCGGCCCGCCGCAGCCGCGACGGAGACGCCCATGGATGACAACAAGAACACCATCCTGGCGATCCTCCTGTCGGTGATCGTGCTGGTCGCCTGGCAGTTTTTCGTCGGCATCCCGCAAATGGAGAAGCAGCGCGAGACCGCCAAGCGCACGCAGCAACAGACGCCGGGCCAGCCCGCGCCGGCTCCCGGCCAGCCAGCAGCGACGCCGGGCCCAGCGTCTGCACCGGGCCAGCCTCCGCTTCCGGGCACCGTCGCGCAACCGGCGCCCGGCGCTCCCGTCGACATCCGCCCGGTGACCGCCACGCGCGAGGCCGCGCTCGCCGCCTCGCCGCGCATCGCGATCGAAACCCCGCGCATACGAGGCTCGATCTCGCTCCGCGGCGCGCGCATCGACGACGTATCGCTCACCCAATATCGCGAGACCGTCGATCCGAAGAGCCCGAACATCGTGCTGTTGTCGCCCTCGGGCAGCCCGCATCCGTTCTATGCCGAGTTCGGCTGGGTCGGCGCACCCGGCGCGACCTTGAAGCTGCCCGGACCCGACACGCTCTGGATTGCCAAAGCGCCGGGCCCGCTGGTGCCTGACCGGCCGATCACGCTCTCCTGGGACAATGGCGAAGGCCTCGTCTTCACCCGCACCATCGCCGTCGACCGCGACTACATGTTCACGGTCTCCGACGAGGTCGAGAACAAGGCGGCGAACCCGGTCACGCTGTTCAATTACGGGCTGGTGTCGCGCCACGGCACGCCGCTGACGCTCGGCTACTACATCCTGCACGAAGGCCTGGTCGGCGTGCTCGGCGACGGCAAGCTCTACGAGATCGTCTATACCGACATCGAGAAGAAGGGTCCGCAGACCGTCAAATCCGAGGGCGGCTGGCTTGGCATCACCGACAAGTATTGGGCGGCGACGCTGATCCCGAACCCGAAGACCAATCTGCAGGCGCGCTTCTCCTTCGCCGCGCTCGGAAATTTAAAGACCTACCAGTCCGACTTCCTCGCCGATCCCGCGACCGTCGCGCCCGGCGCGAAACTGTCGGCGCAAAATCATCTGTTCGCCGGCGCCAAGGAAGTCGAGATCATCGATCGCTATGAGTCCACGCTCGGCGTCAAGCGTTTCGATCTACTGATCGACTGGGGTTGGTTCTACTTCATCACCAAGCCGATGTTCCAGGCGCTCGATTTTTTCTTCAGGCTCACCGGAAACTTCGGGTTCGCGATCCTGCTCGTGACCCTGATTATCAAGATCGTCTTCCTCCCGCTCGCCAACAAGTCCTATGCGTCCATGGCGAAGATGAAGAAGGTGCAGCCTCAGATGGAGCAGATCCGCGCGCGCTTTACCGACGACAAGGTGAAGCAGCAGCAGGCGCTGATGGAGCTCTACAAGCAGGAAAAGATCAATCCGCTCGCCGGCTGTCTGCCGATTCTGATTCAGATCCCGGTCTTCTTCGCGCTCTACAAGGTGCTGTTCATCTCGATCGACCTGCGCCAAGCGCCGTTCTTCGGCTGGATCAAGGACCTTTCCGCGCCCGATCCGACCAATCTGTTCAACCTGTTCGGATTGATTCCGTTCGATCCGACGGTCCTTCCGGTGCTCGGCCAATTCCTGCACATCGGCTTCTGGCCCCTGATCATGGGCATCACGATGTGGCTGCAGATGAAGCTGAACCCCTCGCCGCCCGATCCGACCCAGAAGATGATCTTCGACTGGATGCCGCTGGTCTTCACCTTCATGCTGGCGAGCTTCTCGGCCGGCTTGGTGATCTACTGGGCCTGGAACAACACGCTCTCCGTGTTGCAGCAGTCGTTCATCATGCGCCGCCACGGCGCCAAGGTCGAATTGTGGGACAATGTGAAGGAATTGTTCGGGCAGAAGAAGAAGCCAAGCACTTGACCCTTGCCTCGTACGTCGTCCTGAGGCGCGAGGCCCGAAGGGCCGAGCCTCGAAGGACGGCGGACGACAGACAACGACCGTCATCCTTCGAGGCTCGCTTCGCTCGCTCCTCAGGATGACGGTGCCAGCGATGACCGAGACTGATTTCACCCGCGAAGAGACCGAATCCGCCCGCAAGCTGTTCGCCGGCGAATGGCGCTTCGTCGCCGGCGCCGGCTCGGCCGTGTCGCTGCCGCCGATGCAGGGCGTGGAGATCGCCTTCGCCGGGCGCTCCAATGTCGGCAAGTCGAGCCTGATCAACGCGCTCACCAATCGGACCGCGCTCGCGCGCGTCTCGCGCACGCCCGGCCGCACCCGCGAGATCAATTTCTTCGCCGGCCCCCGCGGCCTCGTGCTCGCCGACCTGCCCGGCTACGGTTTCGCCAAGGCGCCGAAGGAAAAGATCGAAGCCTGGACCGGGCTGGTGCGCGATTATCTCGTCGGCCGCGCCAACCTCGCCCGCGTCCTCGTGCTGATCGACGCGCGCCATGGCCTCAAGCCCAACGACGCCGAGGTGCTCGACGCGCTCGACCGCGCCGCGGCGAGCTACGCCATCGTGCTGACCAAGGCCGACGAACTGACCAAGCTCGAGCTCGAGCATCGCCTGGCCGGAACTCTGGCCGCGATCGCCAAGCGGCCGGCGGCTTTTCCGGCGGTTTACCCCACTTCCGCGCACGATGGCGCCGGGATTCCCGAGCTGCGCGCCGCCATCCTGCGCGTTCTTTCCGAGCGCTCCTCGATCGGCTAGAAGGACGCGCCGACCGGAATCGAACTCATGAGCAAGACCGACATCCCCGCCGACGCCCACGCCGCGGCCCGCGTCCTCATCGAGGCGCTGCCGCACATGCAGCGCTACGATGAGGCGACCGTCGTGGTGAAGTACGGCGGCCACGCCATGGGCGACGAGAAGGTCGCGCGCGATTTCGCCCGCGACATCGTGCTGTTGGAGCAGACCGCGATCAATCCGGTGGTCGTGCACGGCGGCGGGCCGCAGATCGAGGCCATGCTGAAGAAGCTCGGCATCAAGTCCGAATTCGCCGCCGGGCTGCGCATCACCGACGCCGCCACCGTCGAGATCGTCGAGATGGTGCTCGCCGGCTCGATCAACAAGCAGATCGTGGGCTACATCAACGAGGCCGGCGGCCGTGCGCTCGGCCTGAGCGGCAAGGACGGCAACATGGTGCAGGCCCGCAAGGTCACGCGCCGCGTGGCCGATCCAGGCTCCAACATCGAGAAGGTCGTGGACCTGGGCTTCGTCGGCGAGCCGGTGAAGGTCGATATCACGGTGCTGACCCAGATCCTCGGCCGCGATCTGATCCCGGTGCTGGCGCCGATCGCCGCCGGCGTCGACGGCGGCACCTTCAACGTCAATGCCGATACCTTCGCCGGCGCCGTCGCCGGCGCGCTCAAGGCCAAGCGCCTGCTGTTGCTCACCGATGTGCCCGGCGTGCTCGACAAGTCGAAGAAGCTGATCAAGCAGCTCTCGCTCAAGGACGCGCGCAAGCTGATCGCCGACGGCACCATTTCCGGCGGCATGATCCCCAAGGTCGAGACCTGCATCTATGCGCTGGAGGCCGGCGTCGAGGGCGTGGTCATCCTCGACGGCAAGATTCCGCACGCCGTGCTCTTGGAATTGCTCACCGACCACGGCGCCGGCACGCTGATCAAACGCTGAGCCGCGACTGAATTGCTGCGCAGCGTCGATTTCCGAAAGTCCAAGGACAAGTCATGAATCCCGCCGAACTCGCCAAGATCGTCGACGACGCCTGGGAGCGCCGCGCCGAGATCGGGCTGAAGACCAAGGGCCCGATCCGCAAGGCGGTCGCCGAGGCGATCGCGCTGCTGGATTCGGGCCGGGCGCGCGTCGCCGAGCGGCAGAGCGACGGCAACTGGCACGTCAATCAGTGGCTGAAGAAGGCCGTGCTGCTTTCGTTCCGGCTCGAGGATACCGCCGTCGATCAAGGGCGGACCCGGCCGCGCCGTTTGGTGGGACAAGGTGCCCTCCAAGTTCGACGGCTGGACCAAGGCGCATTTCAAGAAGGCCGGCTTCCGCGCCGTGCCGGGCGCGATCGTGCGCCGCGGCGCTTATATCGCGCCGAACGTCGTGCTGATGCCGAGCTTCGTCAATCTCGGCGCCTATGTCGGCGAAGCCACCATGATCGACACCTGGGCCACGATCGGCTCCTGCGCCCAGATCGGCAAGAACTGCCACATTTCCGGCGGCGCCGGCATCGGCGGCGTGCTGGAGCCGGTGCAGGCCGGCCCGGTGGTGATCGAGGACGATTGCTTCATCGGCGCCCGCGCCGAGGTCGCCGAGGGCGTCATCGTGCGCCGCGGATCGGTGCTTTCCATGGGCGTTTATCTCGGCGCGTCGACCAAGATCATCGACCGCGACAGCGGCGCCGTCTTCATGGGCGAAGTGCCGCCCTATTCGGTGGTGGTATCCGGAACCCAGCCCGCCAAGCCGATGCGCAATGGCAAGCCCGGCCCCGCGCTCTATTGCGCGGTGATCGTGAAGCGCGTCGACGAGAAGACCCGCGCCAAGACCTCGATCAACGAGCTGCTCAGGGACTGAATGTGGCCGACGCCCGCGACCCGGTCGAGATCGCGCGCGAGCTGATCCGCTGCCGCTCGGTCACGCCCGCCGAAGGCGGCGCGCTCGCCTATCTCGAGAAGCTTCTGAAAGGCGCGGGCTTCGAAGTCCAGCGCGTGAAGTTTTCCGAAGCCGGGCACCGCCGACGTCGAGAATCTCTACGCTCGCATCGGCAGCGCCGGCCCAAATCTCGTGTTCGCCGGCCACACCGACGTGGTTCCCATCGGCGACGAAAAAAGCTGGAAGCATCCGCCGTTCGGCGGCGAGATCGACGGCGGCATGCTCTATGGCCGCGGTGCGGTCGACATGAAAGGCGCGATCGCCTGTTTCGCCGCCGCCGCGCTCGATTTTGTCGCCAAGGGCAAGCCGAAAGGCTCGATCTCTTTCCTCATCACCGGCGACGAGGAAGGGCCCTCGATCAACGGCACCAAGAAGCTGCTCGCCTGGGCCGCGGCGCGCGGCGAGAAGTTCGACCATTGCCTGGTCGGCGAGCCCACGAGCAGCGAGATCGTCGGCGACGCCATCAAGATCGGCCGCCGCGGCAGCCTCTCGGCCACCCTCACCACCTTCGGCAAGCAGGGCCACGTCGCTTATCCGCAGCGCGCGGCCAACCCCATCCGCCCGCTGCTCCGCATGCTCTCCAAGCTGCAGGACGAGCCCCTCGACCAGGGCTCGGCGCATTTCGAGCCCTCGCATCTGGAGATCACCTCGATCGATGTCGGCAATCCCGCGGTCAACGTGATCCCCGCCGAGGCGCACGCACGCTTCAATATCCGCTTCAACGAGCACCACACGATCCAGAGCCTGCGCGCACTGATCGAGGAACGCTGCAAGGCGGCCGCTGAAGGCAGCGCTTTCCGCATTTCCTACGAGCCCGCGAGCGAGAGCTTCGTCACCGCGCCGGGATCGTTCGTCGAAATCCTCTCCCGTGCGGTCATCGAAAGCGGCGGCAAGCAGCCCGCGCTCTCCACCTCCGGCGGCACCTCCGACGCGCGCTATATCAAGGACTATTGCCCGGTGCTCGAGCTCGGCCTGGTCGGCCGCACCATGCACGCGATCGACGAGCACGTCGCCGGTCGAGGACCTGAAGAAGCTCACGGCGATCTATCGCAGGCTGATCGAGCTTTATTTCGAACTAAGGCCGTCACCCTGAGGTGCGAGCGAAGCGAGCCTGAAGGGCGACAGCCGCCATCCTTCAGCGCCGCGCTAGCTCGCGGCCACCTCCGTACGCGGACCTAGTAATCCACCCGCACCAGATAAAGCCCGCACGCCGGCGCCACCGGCCCGCAGCGCGCGCGGTCGCGGGCCTTGAGCGCGGCGGCAAGATCGTCCGCGCTCCATTTCCCCTCTCCCACCTGTGCGAGCGAGCCCACCATGGAGCGCACCTGGTGGTGCAGGAACGAGCGCGCTTCGGCGACGACGCTGACCTCCTCGCCCGCGCGCATCACGTCGAGCCGGTCGAGCGTCTTGACCGGCGACTTGGCCTGGCATTCGGCCGAGCGGAAGGTCGTGAAATCGTGGTGCCCGACGAGCCGCTGCGCGGCCGTGTGCATCGCTTCCGCATCGAGCGGGCGGGCGATGCGCCAGGCGCGATCCCGATCGAGCGCGAGTTCGCGCCCGGCGATTGACGATGCGATAACGATAGTGGCGCTTCACCGCCGAGAAGCGCGCACTGAAATCGTCGGCCACACGCTCGGCGGCAAGCACCGCCACCGGCTGCGGCCGCAAGTGCGCGTTCAAGGCGTCGCGCACCGTGTCGGTGTCCCAGTCCTTCGTCGAGATCAAAATGGGCGACCTGCCCCAGCGCATGCACGCCCGCGTCCGTGCGCCCGGCACCCGTGATCAAAGGCCGCTCGCCGGCGAAACGCTCGACCGCGTCGGTCGAGCGCGCCCGCCACCGACGGGCCGTTGTCCTGCATCTGCCAGCCGACGAACGGCGTGCCGTCATATTCGACGATGATTTTGTAGCGGGGCATGATCAGCCGAGCTTCGTTCCCGCCTTGACCGGCGTGCCGCGCAGGAATTCCTCGGCGCTCATCGCCTTGGCGCCCGCACGCTGAACCTCCAGCAAGCCGCACCGCGCCCGCTTTGCAAGCGATCGTCAGCCGGTCGTCGAGCGTTGTGCCCGGCGCGCCGCTCCCTTCGCCGCGCGTCGAGCGCAAACCCTTCACGCGCGCTGTCGCCGATCTCGAACCACGCACCGGGAAACGGCGAAAGCCCGCTTATATGGTCGTGCACCTGCTTCCACGGCTTCGACCAGTCGATCCGCGTCTCGCCCTTCTCGATCTTCTTCGCGTAGGTGACGCCCGCGGCCGCCTGCGGCTTGAACTCGAGCGCACCGCGCTCGAGCGCCGCGAGCGCGCGCGCCATGAGATCGGCACCGAGCGGCGCGAGCTTGTCGTGCAGCTCGCCGGCCGTCATGTCCGGCCCGATCGCCACCCGCTCCGCGAGCGCCACCGGCCCGGTGTCGAGCCCCTCGTCCATCTGCATCACCATGATGCCGGTTTCGGCGTCGCCGGCCATGATCGCGCGCGCGATCGGCGCCGCCCCGCGCCAGCGCGGCAGGAGCGAGGCGTGCAGGTTCAGGCAACCGTGCTTCGGCGCGTCGAGAATCGGCTTTGGGCAGCAACAGTCCATATGCGACGACGACGGCCACATCCGCGTTGTGCGCGCGGAACGTCGCCGCCGCCGCCTCGCCCTTGAGATTCTTCGGATGCAGCACCGGCAGGCCGAACCTCTCCGCCGCCGCGTGCACCGGCGAGCGGCGCTCGACCATGCCGCGGCCGGCCGCCGCCGGCGGCCGCGTATAGACCGCGGCAATATCGTGCCCGCGGCCGACCAGCTCGGTGAGCGTCGGCACCGCGAACTCCGGCGTGCCCAGGAACACGATGCGCACGGATCGATCCTCGCTTCCTTCCCCTCTCCCCTTGCGGGAGAGGGTGGCCCGAGCCGGATGCAATCCGGCGAGGGTCGGGGGAGGGGTACCTTACATCGAACGAAGGACCCCTCACCCGGCTCGTCGCTTCGCTCCTCGCCACCCTCTCCCGCAAGGGGAGAGGGTCAGACGGTCGCGCCGCGCTTCGCCGCCTTCTGGAATTTCTTGACGATGCGATCGCGCTTGAGCTTCGAGATGTGGTCGATGAACAGGACGCCGTTGGTGTGATCGATCTCGTGCTGCAGCACGCGCGCGAGCAGCCCTTCGGCTTCGATCAACTGCTCCTTGCCGTCGAGGTCGAGATAGCGCACCCGCACCTGCGCCGACCGCGCGACCTCCTCGGTGATCTCGGGGATCGAGAGGCAGCCTTCCTCGTGCACGATCGCCTCGTCCGACGACCAGACCAGCTCCGGGTTCACGAGCGCGATCGGATGCTTGGTCTCCTCGCCGCGCGTGGCGTCGACCGTGACCACGCGCTTGGCCACGCCGACCTGCACCGCGGCAAGCCCGACGCCCGGCGCGTCGTACATGGTCTCGAACATGTCGGCCATCAGCGCGCGCAGCTCCTTGTCGACGCGCGCGACCGGCGCCGATTTCTTCCGCAGCAGCGGATTGGGCAAGCAGAGGATGGGTCGGATCATGGCCGCGAGATAGGGGATCGCCCCTGAAGAATCAATGGAAGACAAGGTGTTAGCGCGGCATCCGCAAAAATATGTTCGCTCTTCGTTCTATTGGGCTTCGAATCGCGCTACAAGGATCGCATGAGCGAAGTTCTTGTCACGCTGTTCGGCATCCAGATCACCACCGCTCATGTGCTGCTGGCGCTGGGCGCCGCTGTGCTCGTTCTCCTCGTTGCGCTCTTGGTCGCCCTTGCGCGCTCTGGCCGCGCGCGCACCGACGAAAGCGCCGATCTGGAAGAGCGCGTCGAAGAAATCGCGCGCCGGCAAATCGAGTCCTCCAGCCGCATGCAAACGCTTGCCGAAATACTTGCAAGCGGCCAGTCCGATCTTGCTCATTCCGTAAACGAACGGCTGGATGCCGTGTCGCATCGACTCGGCGAGGGCGTAACGACTGCCGCACGCGCCACCGCGCAGACCCTTGGCCAGCTCAACGAGCGGCTGGCCGTCGTCGACGCGGCCCAGGCGCGCATCGCCGAGCTTTCCTCGCACATGATCACGCTCAAGGACGTGCTCGCCAACAAGCAGGCGCGCGGCGCCTTCGGCCAGGGCCGCATGGAAGCGATCGTGGCCGATGGGCTCCCCAAGGACGCCTACGCGTTCCAGCACACGCTCAGCGAACGGCAAGCGGCCGGATTGCGTCGTGTACCTCCCCGGCGACGACGGGCGCCCGCTGGTGATCGACGCCAAGTTCCCGCTCGAATCCGTCACCGCGCTCCGCGAAGCCAAGAACGAGGACGACCGCCGCGCCGCCGTGCAGCGCCTGCGCCAGGATATCGCCAAGCACGTCTCCGACATTTCCGAGCGCTACCTGCTGCCCGGCGAGACCCAGGACGTGGCGCTTGATGTTCGTGCCCTCCGAGTCGGTCTTTGCCGAGCTGCACGAGCAGTTCGACGACCTGGTGCAGAAGGCTTTCCGCGCCCGCGTGCTGCTGGTCTCGCCCTCGCTCCTGATGCTCGCGATCCAGGTCTTGCAGGCCATCGTCAAGGACGCGCGCATGCGCGAGCATGCCGACGTCATCCGCACCGAGGTGACCAAGCTGATCGACGATGTCGGGCGGCTGCGCGACCGCGCGCTCAACTTGCAGAAGCACTTCGCCCAGGCCTCCGACGACGTCGGCCAAGTGCTGATCTCGGCCGAAAAGGTCGTGAAGCGTGGCAATAGCATCGAAGCGATCGAATTCGAGGAAGAGTCCGATCCGGGTCCGCGCTCCGACGCGCCCTCGCTGCCGCTGGGCCGTCGCGCGGCGGAGTAGCCGCCGTCATTCCGGGGCGCCGCCGATCTCGGGTTTACCCGAGATCGGCAATTCGTATTACCCAAGTCGGCTATAGCCGACTTGGGTTGCGGCGAACCCGGAATCCATAACCACGGCCGGTGAATATGCGATTCCGGGCCTCGCGCCGCCAAAGCTGCGCTCGCCCGGAATGACAAGGACGAGTAAAACACCCCATGGCCGAATCGACGCTCGAGCCAGCCGAGAAACGCGGCGGCTGGCTTGCCGCCCTCAAAGTTTATCTGCGCCCGCGCGTTCTGATCGTGCTGTTCCTCGGTTTTTCCGCCGGCCTGCCGCTGGCGCTCTCGGGCTCGACGCTTCTGGTCTGGATGCGCGAGGCCGGCGTCGATCTCGGCACCATCGGGCTGTTCGCGCTGGTCGGCACGCCCTACACGATCAAATTCCTCTGGGCGCCGCTCGTCGACGCGCTCGACGTTCCGGTCCTTTCGCGCCTGCTCGGCCGGCGGCGCGGCTGGCTGGTGTTTTCCCAACTCCTGCTGATCGTGGCGATCGTATTTCTCGGCCTCACAAACCCCGCCGTTTCGCCGCTGCTGGTCGCGCTCGGCGCGCTCCTGGTCGCCGCCGCATCGGCCACGCAGGACATCGTCATCGATGCGTTCCGCGTCGAGACCCTCGACGAAAACGAACAGGCCGCCGGCATGGCGGCGTACGTCGCCGCCTACCGGGTCGGCATGCTGGCGTCGACGGCGGGCGCGCTCTTCATGGTCAGCGGATTCGAGACGCTCGGGTTCGGCAAGCACGCGGCATGGACCTGTGCCTACGCCGCCATGGCCGCCTTCGTGCTGGTCGGCATCGCGACTTCGTTGGTCGCCACGGAGCCGGAAAAGTCCGCGGCGGCGAAGGCCGTGCACCAGGGCGAGAGCGCGCTCAAGCGCGTGATGGCCACGGCCTTCGGCGCATTCGCCGACTTCCTCGCCCGCGATATGGCGATCGTGGTGCTCGCCTTCGTGGTCCTGTTCAAGTTCACCGACGCGCTCGCCGGCGTCATGACCGCGCCGTTCGTGATCGATCTCGGATTTTCGCGCAACGAATATGCAACGATCATCAAGGGCGTCGGGCTGGCCGCGACCCTGATCGGCGGGTTTGCCGGCGGCCTGGTCGCCCGCGCCTATCCGCTCGTCACCAGCCTCTGGATCGGCGGCCTGCTGCAGGCGCTCGCCAATCTCGCGTTTTCCTGGCAGGCCTTTGTCGGCGCGGATATCGCATGGCTCACCTTCGCCATCGTGGTCGAAAACTTCACCAGCGCGATCGGCACCGTGATTTTCGTGGCCTATCTATCGGCGCTGTGCCGAAATCCGCTGCATACGGCGACCCAATTCGCCCTGCTCACGGCGCTTGCCGCCGTTGGCCGGACCTATCTCTCCTCGGGTGCCGGGTTCGTCGCCGAGGCGACCGGTTGGGCCTGGTTCTTCGCGATCTGCGCCGCGCGCCGCGATCCCGAGCCTCGCGCTGCTCGCCTGGCTGCAGGCGCGCGGGCATTTTCGAGAACTGACCCCTTCAGCCTAGCGGGCAAAATTCATTTCTTCGGGAAGACCCGCCACTTGCGTGGCTCCTCTTCGGGATCGAAATTCTTGCCGTCGCATTTCAACTTGAGCCAATAGCCTTGCAGCTGAAATTCGGCGCCCGACCACACCCAGGCGCCGGCGCTGCCGCAATCGCCGATTCCGCGGCCCTTGTGAAAGCTGGTCAGGCGCTTCTTCTCGGCATCGAAGCTCGGTCCGCTCAGGTTCGTGCGCTCCTCGAACGCCTTGCCGTTCCACATGCGAAAGCGCAGCAGCCGCGCGCGCTCCGGCGCCTTCGGGTCGGCGGCGAACAGAATGCTCCCGAAATTATAGGCCGCGCGCCAGCACGGGATCTCGACCAGCACGAGCCCGCCGCCGAGCATCTGCGGCGGCTCCAGATCCGCCGTCGCCTCCTCGAACGAGAGCGTGCAGTCGGGCTCCTTCAGCCCCGCCTCGATCACCTCGCGCGGCAGCGGAAGATCGGCCGCAAGTGCCGCAGCCTGGAACGCGATCATCGCCGTGAGGATCGAGGCAAAGCGGAACATCAGAACGGCGCGCCGCCGCATTCGCCCTTTTGCCGGAAGCATATCTGACAAGCCGAGTGAAAATCGGATAGAATTATTCGACATATGAATATGAGCAAACAATTTTATAAAGACGCTTTGGGCTGGGGCTTCGTTCTCTGGCTCTTCGGTTATGTTCTCGGCATCGTGCTTTTTGTGAGCGTACCGCCTTCCATCATCGGTTGGATAATTACGCCTATTGGAATAATTGTCACGCTTTGGGTCTTATTCAAAAAAGTAAGAAGCGAAGCGTTTCAATATTATTTTATTTTGGCAATTTCTTGGACGCTGATCGCTGTTGTGTTTGACTACTTCTTTCTTGTTAAGGTATTCAATCCGGCAGACGGATATTATAAGCTAGATGTCTACTTGTATTATATTTTGACTTTTGTTCTTCCCCTCATTGTCGGCTGGCGAAAAATGGCGAATAAAAAATAATTTTATCGGCGCGCGCAGGACCGGCAATCGAAACCGTGGCGAAAACAGCGAGCACAATGCGGGTCAAAATAACGTCCGCTGCCGGATCGCCGCGGCGAGCGTGCCCTCGTCGAGATAGTCGAGCTCGCCGCCGACCGGCACGCCGTGCGCGAGCCGCGTGATCTTCACGCCGGTATCGCGCAGCAGATCGGTGACGTAATGCGCCGTGGTCTGCCCGTCCACCGTTGCGTTGAGCGCGAGCAATACTTCCTTGGTTTCACCCTCGCGCACGCGCGCGACCAGGCTCGCGAGATTAAGGTCGTCGGGCCCGACCCCGTCGAGCGGAGACAGTGTGCCGCCGAGCACGTGATAGCGACCGGAAACCGCGCTTGCCCGCTCCAGCGCCCATAGATCGGCGACGTTCTCGACTACGACCAGGATCGTGCGGTCGCGCGTGGCGTCGGCGCAAACGGTGCACGGGTCGCGCGTATCCACATTGCCGCAGGTGCCGCAGATCTCGATCTTGGAGAGCGCGTCGGCCAGCGCCGCCGACAAGGGCTCCATCAGCTCGACGCGGCGGCGCACCAGATGCAGCGCCGCGCGCCGGGCCGAGCGCGGACCGAGCCCGGGCAGGCGCGCGAGCAACTGGATCAGGCGCTCGATCTCGGGACCGGCGACGGCGCGGGCCATCAGAAGTTCACACAGCAATTCGCTTTCTGCGAATTACCATCGTATCGGCGCGTGCGACGTAATTGACCCACCCCCTCACCCGGTCGGGCCTTCAGCCCTCCCCACCCTCTCCCCCTCCCTCCCCCTCCCCTCCCCCTCCCGCAATTGCGGGAGGGAGAGAGGGAAGAGGAATGCCGAGCGAGAGCGAGGCATTCCGAGGGTGAGGGGGTGGGTGCGATTTGCAAGGAAGCTCGAGCTCAAAACAGCTTCATGCCCGGCGGCAGCGGCAGCCCGCCGGTGAGCGCCTTGGCTTTCTCTTCGACCAGGCGTTCGGCCTTGCCGCGCGCGTCGGCGTGCGCGGCCACGACCAGATCCTCGACGATTTCTTTTTCGCCGGGCTTCATCAGGCTCGGATCGACGACCAGTTTCTTCATCGCACCCTTGGCCGAGAGCGTGACGCTGACGAGCCCGCCGCCCGCGGCGCCGGTGACCTCGAGCGTTTCGAGCTCGGCCTGCAGCTGCTGCATCTTCTCCTGCAGCTCCTTCACCTTCTGCATCATGCCCATGAGGTCGGCCATGGTTCAGCGCTCGTCTTCGGGTTCGGGCGGCATCTCGGGATCGCCTGCTTCTAGCTCCACAGCCGCATCGGCCGCCGCCCGGCTTGGTAACCGCGACGATCTCGGCGCCCGGAAAGCGCTTCAGCACCGCCTCGACCAGGGGATCGTTGCGCACGTCGCGCTTCTTGGCCTCGCGCATGGCGGCCGCGGCGGCGGCCAGCGTCTCGCTGCCCGTTTCGCGCGAAACGGTCACGAACCAGCGCTTGCCGGTCCATTCGGTGAGCTTGGCGCCGAGCTCACCCGCCAGATTCGACGGCGCGCCGGGCGTGAATGCCACTTCGAGGCGGCCCTCTTCCATACGCACCAGCCGGAGGAAATGCTCGACCGCGTGCTTCAGCTTGATATCGCGCTTGGCCGCAGCAAGCGCCGCCACGTCCTCGAGCTTCGCCAATACGGGAGCCGCCTTGGCGGATACTTCCAGCTCCCGTGCCGGTTGCCGGATTGCGCGGGCCGTCGCGCCTCCGCCGTCTGCCGCAAGCGCGAGCCGCGGACCGCCATCGGACGGCTTGGCACCGGCGGACGGAGCGCCGCCACCGCGTGCCCCCGCCCTCGCGCAATACCTTGAGCGCCTCGTCCGGCGTCGGCAGCTCGGCGGCATAGGCGAGCCGCACCAGCACCATTTCCGCCGCCTGGGCCGGCTTGCCCGAGCCCTGCACCTCGAAAATGCCTTTGGTCAGCATCTGCCAGGCGCGCGAAAGCGTCTGGATCGATAAGCCGCGTCGCCATGTCGCGCCCGCGCTTGCGCTCGGCTTCGATCAGGCTGCGGTCTCCGCCGTTGCGGGCAGCACCTTGAAGCGGGTGAGCAGATGCGTGAACTCGGCGAGATCCGTGAGAATCACGGCGGGGTCGGCACCGATTTCGTACTGCGCGCGAAATTCGCCGAGCGCCGCCGCGATGTCGCCCTTCATCAGCGATTCGAACAGATCGATCACCCGCGCCCGGTCGGCAAGCCCGAGCATGGTGCGCACTTCTTCCGCCTTCACCGTGCCGCCGCCGTGCGCGATGGCATGATCGAACAGCGAGAGCGAATCGCGCACCGACCCTTCGGCCGCCCGCGCGATCAGCGCCAGCGCCTCGGGCTCGACCTTGACCTTTTCCTTGCCGGCGATCTCGGCGAGATGCTTCACGATCGCGTCGGCCTCGACGCGCTTCAGGTCGAAGCGCTGACAACGCGACAGCACCGTCACCGGTATGTCGCGCACCTGGGTGGTGGCGAAGATGAATTTGACGTGCGGCGGCGGCTCTTCGAGCGTCTTCAGCAGCGCGTTGAACGCCGGCTTCGAGAACATGTGCACTTCGTCGAGAATGTAGATCTTGTAGCGCGCCGAGACCGGCGTGTAGCGCACCGCTTCGTTGATCTGGCGCACGTCGTCGACGCCGTTGTGCGAAGCCGCGTCCATCTCGATCACGTCGATATGGCGGCTTTCCATGATCGCTTCGCAGTGGCGGCCGAGCACCGGCATGTCGAGGGTCGGCCCGCCGCCGCCGCCCTCCTTCGGCTCGTAGTTCAGCGCGCGCGCCAAAATCCGCGCGGTTGTGGTCTTGCCGACGCCGCGCACGCCGGTGAGCAGATAGGCCTGCGCGATCCGCCCCTGCGCGAACGCATTGGTGAGCGTGCGCACCATGGCGTCCTGACCGATCAGCTCGGCGAAGGTGCCCGGGCGATATTTGCGCGCCAGCACCCGGTAGCCGTCGCGGTCCTGCAGGCCGCCGGCGTCTGGTGTCCGGGTACTCTTGGGGGTGTCGTCCATCGGCTCAGGCGCTCACGATTTCGCGGCGATCGGCGCGCTCGCATCGCCTGCGGCCGCGCCGGCCCGCGCACGATCGAGGTGAAGAGTGGGAGGCTGGACCGATAACCCGAACCGGTCTCGTTAGGGCTGCTTCCTTCCGGACCTGACCCGGTTGGCGAGTGGTTCGTCCACCGCCAACCTCCCGCTTCTGTATCGTCTCTTCGCATTGCAATGGCAAGCACCCGGAGTTTCGATCCACCGCCATTGTCTCGGTGACCTGTCCGGATTTAGGCTGTGCAACGAGGGGGCCATGCAGCATCGTTTTCGGATCGATCCTTGGCTCGAAGCCGAGTCCGTACCGGTCGGCGATCTGCCGCTTTGCGCCGTATTGCTCCGCGACGACCGACGTTTTCCCTGGCTCGTGCTCGTTCCACGCCAGCCCGGCCTGGTCGAGATCTTCGATCTATCCGCGTCCGACCGCGCGCGCTTGATCGAGGAGATCGCGCTCGCGTCACGAATATTGAAGACGGCAACGAACTGTCAAAAGCTCAATGTCGGCGCCCTCGGCCTCATCGTGCATCAGCTCCACGTCCACATCGTCGCGCGCTTCGCCGACGACATCGCCGGCGTCGGCACGGTATGGGGCGCCGGCGAGCGAGTTCCGAACGAGCCCAAGGCGCTCGACGCGATCGTGAGCAAGCTCAAACGCGGCTTCGGCTTCGCCTAGTTGCGCAGGCGCACGCCGCATGCGAGCGTCCCGCGCGTCATTTCCCATGTCCGATCGCAACACAACTCTCGGCCCGCCGCCGTATCTCGCCTATGCCGGCTCGCGGCTCGACCGCGCCGCCGAGCGGCGAAGCGACGCCGATTTCGTCGCGCGGGCCTATGCGCGCCCCGACGCACGCACCTACGTGATTTCCGGCGAGCGCATCGTGCTCGCGCAGAAGAACGGCAAGCTCGATCCGCTGTTCACTCCGGCCGACGCGGTGAAGCTCGGACCCGCGCCGGAGACGATCTTGATCGGCCTCGACGGCGAGGCCGCGCATTTCGCCCATGCCCTCGCGGCGGCGGACGCCGCCAAGCTCGAGGGCGGCACCGATTTTCTGGTCTCCGATCTGCGCACCGTCGCGATGAAGGCGCTGGTCAGCGACGACCTGCTCGGGCCCATCGCCGCCGCCAAGGCGCTGATGGCTTGGCACGCACGGCACCGCTTTTGCGCCAATTGCGGCGCGCCGACGCGAAATTCCGAGGCCGGCTGGCGGCGCGACTGCTCCGCCTGCGGCGTGCAGCACTTTCCGCGCACCGATCCATGCGTGATCATGCTCGCGATCGACAAGGACCGTTGCCTGCTCGGCCGCTCGGCCCGGTTTCCGGGAAATATGTGGTCGTGCCTTGCCGGATTCATCGAGCCCGGCGAGTCGATCGAGGACGCGGTACGCCGCGAGACTTTCGAGGAGGCCGGCATCACGGTCGGCCGCGTGCGTTATTTCGCCTCCCAGCCCTGGCCGTTTCCGATGTCGCTGATGATCGGCTGCCACGCCGAAGCGAGCGCGGTTCACTTGAAAATCGACCGCAACGAGCTGGAGGACGGGCGCTGGTTCACGCGCGCCGAAGCCGCACAGATGCTGGCACGCAAGCACCCGAACGAGTTCTTCGTGCCGCCGCCGATCGCGATCGCGCATCACCTGATCCGCGCCTATGTGGAGCGCGGAGCGGCGGTGTTAAGCGAGTAGTCTTGGCCGAGTAGTCTTCGCTAGCCCGCCTTGGCCGCCGCGGCTACCCGATAGGGATGCGCCGCATAGACGCCGAGAATCTTCAGCGATTTCGGCCGGGAAACGAATTTCAGCTCATCGAGCGCGAGCTCAAGGCCGCGATCCGCCGGATGGCCTTCCACATCGGCGTAGAATTGCGTGGCCGCGAAGCTGCCGCTGACCATGTAGCTCTCGAGCTTGGTCATGTTGACGCCGTTGGTGGCGAACCCGCCGAGCGCCTTGTAGAGCGCGGCCGGAATGTTCCGCACTTCGAACACGAAGGTGGTGACGACGTTCCTTGTATCGCGCGGCACCCACTTGGCCTTGCGGGAAAGCACGATGAAGCGCGTCGTATTGTGCTTCTCGTCCTCGATGTTCTCTTTCAGAATCTTGAGCTTGTAGATATTCGCGGCGAGTCGCGAGGCGATGGCCGCACGCGTCTTGTCCTTGGCTTCGGCGATTTCCCGCGCCGAGCCCGCGGTATCGGCGCCGATCACGGTCTTCAGGCCGAGCTGGCGAATGACCTTGCGGCACTGGCCGAGCGCATGGATATGGCTCTGCACCGTCTTGATCGTCTGCAGCGTCGCGCCCTTCGGCGCCATGAGCTGGTGGCGGATCGGCGAGAAATATTCCGCGATGATGTGCAAGCCCGAGGCCGGCATCAGGTGGTGAATATCGGCGACGCGGCCGGCGACCGAATTCTCGATCGGAATCATGGCGAGATCGGCCCGGCCCCCCTTCACCGCCGCGAAAGCGTCCTCGAAGGTCGCGCACGGAACGGCCTGGTAGCTCGGATAAGCCTTTTGGCAAGCGATGTGCGAGTTCGCGCCCGGCTCGCCCTGGAAGACGATGCGTTTCTTGCTCATGGAGGCTCGGGCCTTCACCGCCGCTTGCCCGCAAGCAGCGCGCGGGCCTTGTCGAGGTCGGCCGGAGTATCGACGCCGAGCGGAACCGCGTCAACGATCGCCACATCGATGCGCATATTCGCTTCGAGTGCACGCAATTGCTCGAGCCGCTCGCGCTTCTCCAGCGTCGACGGCGGCAGGCGAACGAAGGATCTCGAGCGCCTGGCGCCGGTAAGCGTACAGACCGATGTGATGATAGAGCGGCCCCTCGCCTGCCGGCGCGCTGGCGCGCGTGAAATAGAGCGCACGCAGACGGTCAGCCGCGACCGGCGTACCCACGACCTTGACTACGTTCGGATCGGTGCGCTCGAAGGGCTCCCGAATCTCCGCAGCGATGGTGCCGATCGCCACCGCTTCGTCCTCGAGCGGCGAAAGTGCGGCTCGAATCGCGCGCGCCTCCACGGTCGGCAGGTCGCCCTGGAGATTGACTATGATTTTCGCATTACCGCCCGGATCGATCTTGCCCAACGCCTCGAAAACGCGGTCCGAGCCCGAAGCATGATCCGCGCGCGTCAGCACCGCGCGGTGCCCGGCACTCTCCACCGCGCGCACGATCTCCGGCGCATCGGTCGCGACCCATACCGGCCCGAGCGCCGCCTCACGCGCCCGCTCCACCACGTGCAAGATCATGGGTTTGCCCGCGATATCGGCGAGCGGCTTGCCGGGCAGCCGGGTCGCGTGCATGCGCGCCGGGATCAGCACGAGCACGTCGGAGGCGGGTTTGCTCACGCGGGACATGGGACCGGACGCGGCCACAGCGGCAGAAAGTAGCATGGGCCGGCGCGGTTATACGGGTTGCCAGTCCGGGCGCAAAGCGTTAGGTCAAGCCGGTTTGCGGGACTTCGGGAGCGGGCATGGACGGCTTCGAGATGAACAAGGTTCTGGGGGCGATCCTCGGCACCTGCCTGTTTACGCTGTCGCTCAATATCTTTTCCAGCGCGCTGTTCACGCCGCACAAGCCGGAGAAGCCCGGCTACGACATCGCCATGACCGAGGCCGCGCCGGGCACCGCCGCTGCCGCGACCCAGCCCGACGAGCCGATCGAGAAGTTGCTCGCCAGCGCCAATCTCGAGAAGGGCGCGACCATCGCCAAGAAATGTCTCGCCTGCCACGACTTCACCAAGGGCGGCCCCAACAAGGTTGGTCCCAATCTTTGGGGCGTTCTCGATCGCGACAAGGGAGCGGTTGCGAACTTTGCCTATTCGACCAGTTTCAAGAAGGTGATGAGCGGCCATTGGACCATCGACGACCTGAACAAGTACCTCATCAATCCCAGGGCCGTGGTGCCGGGGACCTCCATGGCCTTCATCGGCCTGAACAAGGGCAACGAACGCGCCGACGTGATCGCGTATCTCAACTCGCTCTCCGACAGCCCCAAGCCGCTGCCCACGGCACAGTAATTAACTCTCTGTAATCTCACGAAGGTTTCACTCTGGCGCCGCTATGGGCGCCCGGGCAAATTCGTCATAATGGCCGCCAAGTCTGGCATTCAAAGTCTGCCATCGAGGCCACGACGGAGTTCGCGCGTGAAAATCCTGCGCATCCTGCCCGCCGCACTGCTTGTGCTGCTCGCCGCCGCCGCGCCGGCACAGGAGCCCGGATGGCTGCATGCGCTCTCATTGATGGGCCAGCCGCGCTACGCGCCGGGGTTCAAGCATTTCGACTACGTGAACCCGGCGGCGCCCAAGGGCGGCCTGCTGCGGCTCTCGAGCGAGGGCAGCTTCGACAGCCTCAATTTCGTTCCGGTGCGCGGCACTGCGGCCGCGGGCCTTACCCTCCTCTACGACTCGTTGATGGTGCAATCGTTCGACGAAGTGTCGACCGAATACGGCCTGCTCGCCGAAGCGGTCCGTCATCCGCCGGATTTTTCCTCGGTCACCTACCGGCTGCGCGCCGGCGCGCGCTGGCACGACGGCAAACCGATCACGCCCGAGGACGTGGTGTGGTCGTTCGAAGCGCTGAAGCAGCACAATCCCGGACAGGCATTCTATTACCGCCACGTCGTGAAGGCGGAGCAAACCGGCGAGCGTGAGATCACTTTCACCTTCGACGGGCCCGGCAATCGCGAGCTGCCGCAGATCGTGGGCCAGCTCAACGTGATGCCGAAGCACTGGTGGACCGGCACCGACACCAACGGCAAGCCGCGCGACATCGCCGGCGGCACGCTCGAGCCGCCGCTCGGCGGCGGCGCCTACAAGATCAAGACCATCGTGCCCGGTCGCACCATCGCCTTTGAGCGCGTGCCCGGCTATTGGGGCAAGGATCTGCCGGTGAATATCGGCAAGGACAATTTCGAGGAAATCCGCTGGGAATATTACCGCGACGATACCGTCGAGCTCGAAGCTTTCAAGGCCGATCAATACGACTTTCGCATCGAGACCTCGGCCAAGAATTGGGCCACCGCCTACGATTTCCCGGCCAAGCGCGAAGGCCGGGTGATCGTGGAGACCTTCCCCGAGCGCGCCCGCGGCGTGATGCAGGCGGTTATCTTCAATCTGCGCCGCGACAAGTTCAAGGACCCGCGCCTGCGGCTGGCCTTCTCCTATGCGTTCGATTTCGAGGAGATGAACAAGACGCTGTTCTTCGGCCAGTACCGGCGCACCAATTCCTACTTCGCCGGCACCGAGCTCGCCTCCGAAGGCCTGCCGCAGGGCAAGGAGCTCGAGATCCTGGAGACCGTCCGCGACAAGGTCCCGCCCGAGGTGTTCACCAAGCCCTTCCTCGCGCCGGTCACCGCCAGCGAAGAAGCGCGCCGCGCGAACTTGCGCGAGGCGACGCGGCTGCTGCGCGAGGCCGGCTACGAGGTGCGCGACCGCAAGCTCGTAGACGCCAAGACCGGCGAACCGTTCAAGGTCGAGTTCCTGCTCGCCAATCCCGCCTTCGAGCGCGTGGTGCTGTTCTACAAGACTGCGCTGGAGCGGCTCGGCATCGAGGTCGGGCTGCGGATCGTCGATTCTTCGCAATACGTCAATCGCGTACGCGACCGCAACTTCGACTTGATCATCACCGGCTGGGCGCAATCGCTCTCGCCCGGCAACGAGCAACGCGACTTCTTCGGCTCCGAATCCGCCGACCGCGAAGGCTCGCGCAACTATGCCGGCATCAAGAACCCGGCGGTCGACGCGCTGATCGAGCGCGTCATCTTCGCCAAGGACCGCGACGAGCTGGTCGCCGCCACCAAGGCGCTCGACCGCGTGCTGCTGTGGAATCACTACGTCGTGCCGACCTGGAACTACGGCTTCACCCGCACCGCCCGCTGGGATCGCTTCGGCAAGCCGGAGAAGCTGCCGGCCTATTCCTTGGCCTTCCCCGATATCTGGTGGTTCGACCGCGAACGCGCGGCCAAGATCGGGGGCCGCCCGTGAGCCGCCGCCGCCGCGGTCTCTCACGCCGCAAGGTGCTCGCGATCGGCGCCGGCGCAGTCGCCGCCGCCTTCGTCCCGGGTGGCGCTGGCGCACAGGAGACCGAAACCCACGGCATTTCCGCCTTCGGCGACCTCAAATATCCGCCTGATTTCAAGCACTTCGCCTACGTGAACCCCGGCGCGCCCAAGGGCGGCGTCTTCTCCCACATCGGGCCCACTCGCCAGTTCAACCAATCCTTCCTCACCTTCAATTCGCTGAATGCCTATGTGCTGCGCGGCGACGCCGCCCAAGGCATGGAACTCACCTTTGCCGCGCTGATGGGCCCCTCGAGCCTCACCATGCCAGGCCACGACGAGCCCGACGCAATGTATGGATACGCCGCACGCGCGGTGCGCATATCCGCCGACGGACGCACCTACCGTTTCCTCATGCGGCCCGAGGCGCGCTTCCATGACGGCTCGCGGCTCACGGCGCACGACGCCGCCTTCTCGTTCAACATCCTGAAGGAAAAGGGCCACCCCATCATCCGCCAGCTCATGCGCGATGTGGAAAGCATCGAGGCGACGGACGACGAGACGCTCGTCGCGCGGTTCACCGAGAAGCGGGGGCGGGAGACCCCGCTATCAGTCGCGAGCCTGCCGATCTTCTCTCGGGCTTATTACGCCAATAGGAACTTCGAGGAATCGACGCTCGACATTCCATTAGGCTCCGGCCCCTACAAGGTCGGCCGCTTCGAGGCCGGCCGCTACATCGAGTTCGACCGCGTGAAGGACTGGTGGGGGGCTGATCTGCCCTTGAATCGCGGCAAGTACAATTTCGACACGGTTCGCTATCGAGTATTTTCGCGACCGCGATGTCGGCTTCGAGGCCTTCACCGCCAGGAACTATCTGTTCCGCGAGGAATTCACCTCGCGCACCTGGGCGACGCGCTACGATTTCCCCGCCTTCAAGGACGGCCGCGTCAAGCGCGAGATCCTGCCCGACCAGACGCCCTCCGGCGCCCAGGGCTGGTTCCTCAATACGCGCCGCGAGAAATTCAAGGATCCGCGCGTGCGCGAGGCGATCGGCCTGGCGTTCGATTTCGAGTGGACCAACAAGAACGTGATGTACGGCTCCTACGACCGCACGCATTCCTATTTCCAGAATTCCGACCTGATGGCCATGGGCAAGCCTTCCGCCGAGGAACTGGTGCTGCTCGAGCCGTTCCGCGGCAAGATGTCCGACGAAGTCTTCGGCGAACCCTATAAGCCGCCGGTCTCCGACGGCTCCGGCCAGGATCGGGCGCTCCTGCGCCGGGCCGCGGATCTCTTGCGTACCGCCGGCTACGATATCGTCGACGGCAAGCGCGTGAACGCCCGCGGCGAGCGCATCGCGATCGAATTCCTGATCGAGGAGCCGTCGGTGCAGCCGCACCATATGCCGTTTATCAAGAACCTCGGCACCATCGGCATCGAGGCGACGCTGCGCATCGTCGACCCGGTGCAATACCGCGCGCGCCTCGACGATTTCGATTTCGATGCGACAATCCAGCGCTTCTCCCTCTCATCGACGCCGGGCGAATCGATGCGCACCTTCCTCACCTCGCAATCCGCGACGACCAAGGGTACGCAGAACTTGTCGGGCGTCGCCGATCCGGTCGTCGATGCGCTGGTGGAGAAGATCATCGAAGCCAAGACGCGGCCCGAATTGACCATCGCCTGCCGGGCGCTCGATCGCGTGCTGCGCGCCGGGCGCTATTGGGTGCCCCACTGGTACAAGGGCACGCACTGGATCGCCTACTGGGACGTGTTCGCGCGGCCGCCGGAGAAGCCGCGCTATGGCCGCGCCATTCCCGAAACCTGGTGGTCGGACGCGGCCAAGGCCGGGCGCACCGGTTGACCGCCCCTCTCATTCTCCCCCTCCCCTTTGGGGAGAGGTGAAGATGGGCCGCGCCCTCGCGCGGACTGGTTGACCCTCAAAGCGAACGCCAGCACGGTGTGAGAAATGACTACCTATATCCTCCGCCGGCTCCTGCTCATGATCCCGACGCTGCTCGGGATCCTGTTGGTGTCGTTCGCCGTGGTGCAGTTTGCGCCCGGCGGCCCGGTCGAGCGCGTCATCGCGCAACTGAGCGGCGACGATATTTCCGCGACCGCGCGCATTTCCGGCGGCGGCGGCGATATTCGCGCTCCCGGCCGGAGCGCCACGGCCACCGCTGATGCGGTGACCTCGCGCTATCGCGGCGCCCAGGGGTTGGACCCCGCGTTCATCAAGGAGCTCGAGCGCCAATTCGGCTTCGACAAGCCCGCCCACGAGCGCTTCCTCCTGATGTTGTGGAACTTCGCCCGCTTCGATTTCGGCAAGAGCTATTTCCGCGACACCAAGGTGATCGATCTGATCAAGGAGAAGATGCCGGTCTCCATCTCGCTCGGCATCTGGATGACGCTGCTCACCTACCTGATCTCGATCCCGCTCGGTATCCGGAAGGCCGTGTACGACGGCTCGCACTTCGACACCTGGACCTCCGGCGTGATCGTCATCGCCTATGCGATCCCCGGCTTTCTGTTCGCGATTCTGCTGATCGTGCTGTTCGCCGGCGGCTCGTTCTGGTCGATCTTCCCGCTGCGCGGACTGACTTCGGACAATTTCTCGAACCTGCCCTGGCCCGACAAGATTGCCGACTATTTCTGGCACATCACGTTGCCGCTCGTGTCCATGGCGCTCAGCGCCTTCGCGACCATGACCTTGCTCACCAAGAACTCGTTCCTCGACGAGATCCGCAAGCAATATGTGCTCACCGCCCGCATGAAGGGCCTTTCGCAGAGCCGCGTGCTCTACGGCCACATCTTCCGCAACGCCATGCTCATCGTGATCGCCGGCTTCCCCGGCGCCTTCGTGCACGCCTTCTTCACCGGCGCGCTCCTGATCGAGACCATCTTTTCGCTCGACGGGCTGGGACTCTTGGGCTTCGAGAGCGTCTTGAACCGTGACTACCCGGTGGTCTTCGCCACGCTCTTCATCTTCTCGCTGGTCGGCCTCGCGGTGAACCTGATCTCCGACCTCACCTATACCTGGGTCGATCCGCGCATCGATTTCGAGACGCGGGAGGCCTGAGGTGGACGCTGCGAACCCGGGATCGCTCGAGACCTCGGCGGTCGCGCCCATGGGCGTCGTCGTGCCGCCCCGGCGCAACATGGTGGACCTGTCGCCGATCAACCGGCGGCGCTGGCAGAACTTCAAGGCCAACCGGCGCGGCTGGTGGTCGTTCTGGATCTTTCTGGTTCTGTTCGTGCTCACGCTCGGCGCCGAGTTCATCGCCAACAACAAGCCGTTCTACGTCTCGTTCGACGGCCGTTCGTACTTCCCGGTGTTCGCGCGCTACACGGAGACCGCGTTCGGCGGCGACTTCGAGACCGAGGCCGACTATCGCGACCCGTATTTGCAGAAACTGATCGCCGAGAAAGGCGGCACCATGATCTGGCCGCCGATCCGCTACAGCTACTCGACCCACAATCTCGATCTGCCGACGCCGGCGCCGTCGAAGCCTACCTGGATGCTGACCGAGGAGCAGTGCCGGGCCGTCGCCGAGAAAAAGGGCGTGCGCGGTTGCCGCGAGCTGGAATGGAATTGGCTCGGCACCGACGACCAGGGCCGCGACGTCGTTGCGCGGCTGATCTATGGCTTCCGTCTCTCGGTGCTGTTCGGCTTGGCGCTGACGCTGATATCCTCGGCGATCGGCGTGGCCGCCGGAGCGGTGCAGGGCTATTTCGGCGGCTGGACCGATCTCTTGTTCCAGCGTTTCATCGAAATCTGGACCTCGATCCCGGCGCTTTATCTCCTGCTCATCATCTCCTCGGTGCTGGTGCCGGGCTTCTTCGTATTGTTGGGAATTCTTCTGCTGTTCTCGTGGGTCGCGTTGGTCGGCCTGGTGCGGGCCGAGTTCCTGCGCGCGCGCAATTTCGAATACGTGCAGGCCGCGCGCGCGCTCGGCGTGTCCAACATCGTGCTCATGTTCCGCCACCTGTTGCCGAACGCCATGGTCGCGACGCTCACCTTCCTGCCCTTCATCCTGTCGAGCTCGGTGATGACGCTGACCGCGCTCGACTTTCTCGGCTTCGGCCTGCCGCCCGGCTCGCCCTCGCTCGGCGAGATGCTGGCGCAAGGCAAGTCCAACATTCAGGCGCCCTGGCTCGGGCTGGCCGGCTTCTTCACGGTCGCGATCCTGCTTTCTCTCCTGATCTTCGTCGGCGAGGCCGTGCGCGACGCCTTCGACCCCAGAAAGACCTTCGCATGAGCGCCGCAACCGATCCGCTGCTCAAGGTCGAGAATCTCTCGGTCGCCTTCCGTCAGGATGGGCGCGACACGCTGGTGGCCGACCGCGTCTCCTTCGAGATCAGCAAGGGCGAGACCGTCGCCCTGGTCGGCGAATCCGGTTCGGGCAAATCGGTGAGCGCGCTTTCGATCCTGAAGCTGCTGCCCTATCCCGCCGCTTCGCATCCCTCCGGCCGCGTCCTGTTCAAAGGCCGCGATTTGCTCGCGCTCGCCGAGAACGACATCCGCGCCGTTCGCGGCAACGAGATCTCCATGGTGTTCCAGGAGCCGATGAGCTCGCTCAATCCGTTGCACACCATCGAGCGGCAGATCGCCGAGATGCTCTCGGTGCATCGCGGATTCTCCAATACGGCCGCGCGCAAGCGCGTGATCGAGCTGCTCGCCGAGGTCGGCATCCCCGACCCGGCATCGCGGCTCAACGCCTACCCGCACCAGCTCTCCGGCGGCCAGCGGCAGCGCGTGATGATCGCGCTCGCGCTCGCCAACGAGCCCGACCTGTTCATCGCCGACGAGCCCACGACCGCGCTCGATGTCACCGTGCAGGCGCAAATTCTCAAACTTCTCAAAGACTTACAGCGGCGCCTGAACATGGCCATGCTGTTCATCACCCACGACCTCGGCATCGTGAAGAAGGTGGCGGAGCGCGTGTGCGTGATGCGCGCGGGCAAGATCGTGGAGCAGGGTCCGGTCGCCGAATTGTTCGCGCACCCGCGCCACGAATACACCAAAGCGCTGATCGCCGCCGAGCCCAAGGGCGATCCGCCGCCGCCGCGCCCCAATGCGCCGATCATGGTGTCGACGGAGAACCTGCGCATCTGGTTCCCGGTCCGCCGCGGCCTGCTGCGCCGGACCATCGGCCACATCAAGGCGGTGGACGGCGTCTCGCTCGCGATCCGCCGCGGCGAGACGCTCGGCGTCGTCGGCGAATCCGGCTCCGGCAAGACCACGCTCGGCCTCGCGCTCTTGCGCCTGATCTCGAGCGAAGGCCTCATCGTGTTCATGGGCAAGCCCCTGCAAGGTCTCAAGTTCCGCGCCATGCGGCCGTTGCGGCGCGAGATGCAGGTCGTGTTCCAGGATCCCTACGGCTCGTTGTCGCCCCGCATGTCGATTGCCGACGTCGTCGGCGAGGGCCTGCGCGTGCATCATCCGCGCATCAGCGAAACCGAGCGCGACGCGCGCGTCGTGTCCGCGCTCCAGGACGTCGGTATCGACCCCGAGACGCGCCATCGTTACGCCCACGAATTCTCCGGCGGTCAGCGCCAACGGATCGCAGTTGCCCGCGCCATGGTGCTGGAGCCCTCGTTCGTGGTGCTCGACGAGCCGACCAGTGCGCTCGACATGCTGGTGCAGGCACAGATCGTCGATCTGTTGCGCGCGCTGCAGAAGAAGCACGATCTGACCTACCTGTTCATCAGCCACGACCTGAAGGTCGTGGCCGCGCTCGCGAGTCAGGTCGTGGTGATGCGCTACGGCAAGGTGGTGGAACAGGGGCTGGCGCGCGAGATTTTCGAGCGGCCGAAATCCGACTACACGCGCGCGCTGCTTGCCGCCGCCTTCGAGCTCGAAGCCGCCGGCGATGGCGCGGTGGCGCAGTAGCGCCGCACTTCGCTAAAGCCTTCTTACCGTTAGGATTTCCAACCCGTCGATACGGATGCGCTGGATCGCATCGGCGAGCGGTTCTTCGGCAACCGTCATGTGAAAGGTGTTGGCGTGCAGGAAGCGGCCCTCGCCGGCGACCAAGCCGATATGACCTTGCCAATAGACCAGATCGCCGTGCTTGAGCTTCGAGAGATCCCCGCCGAAATCGACCGCGCTCCCCAGGCCGGCCTGCATGTCGCTGTCGCGCGGACACTCGATGCCCGCCGCCTGCAGCGCGAGCTGCACCAGCGCGGAACAATCGAGACCGAGCGACGAGCGCCCGCCCCAGAGATAGGGCACCCCGAGCAGACGGCGCGCGGTCGCGACATAGTCCGGCGCGCGATGTCCGACTGGAACCAGATGCTGCAGCGGAATAAAGACTCCCTCGCCGGTGACCGCGAACTTGCCCTCTTCGCGCGCGATCGCAAGCCGGCTTCCGAACGGAAACGAAACCATCGGCAGCGTCTTGATGTCCGGCCGCGGAAACACAAACGTTCCGAGCGCCGCGACCCGATGCGTTGCGGGCAGCCCCGGATCGGCGAGCGCGCCAGAGGGCAGCCAGCCGACATAGCCGTCGAGCTCGAGCTGGCCCCAGGCCCAGCCTTCCGCGTTCGACTCGTAGACCGTGACGCGCTCGCCATAGAGCGCCTCGGTCTCGAATCCGAGATCGCGCTGCGGCAGGCGGCGCAACGGAACGACCGGCTCGAACACGCGCTTAAGCGTGCCCTCGACGAAACGAGCCGCATGGACCTGTCCGCGCAAATGGGCGGCAGCCAGATCCTGGCGCGCCGGTGTCACTCGTGGATCGAGGCGGCTTGCGCTCATGGCGGCAGTCCCTTGCCTTTGGCGATCATCACATCGGCGAGCCGCTCCACATAGAGCGCGCCCTTCACCGTACGCTGGACGACGACGTTTCGGCGGTCGCTCTCGTCGCGCCGGCGCGTGACGATTTCCAGCCGGCCCATCGTATCGAGCGCGCGCGTAATCACCGGCTTGGTGACGCCGAGTTTCTGCGCCAGCCCGCGCACCGTGTGCGGCGGCGTTTCCAGATACACCGTCAGCAAGATCGCCAGCTGCCGCGCCGAAAGATCGGGCTCGCCGTCGCGCACCTGCTCGAGCGCGATATCGTGCAGCAGCCGCAACGCCTGCGAGGGGCGAAGTTCGAGCGCCAAAGGCGCCTCCGGAATTCGTTTCGGAGGCGTATTGTTCCCCTCGGCTGAAAGATTTGCAAGCTCAGCGATAGCGCGACGCCAGGAGCGCATAGAGCGCGCGGATCGTCTGCGCCTCGCCGCCTTCAGGCCGGCCCGGCCGTTCCTTCGCGTTCCACGCATAGAGGTCGAGATGCAGCCACGACTTCGCGTGCTCGACGAAGCGCGAGAGGAACAGCGCCGCGGTTATTGCCCCCGCAAACGGCCTGTCGGAAATATTATTGGTGTCGGCGATTTTCGAATCCAACGTCGCGGCATAGGACCGCCACAGCGGCAAGCGCCATGAAGGATCGGCTTCGCTGGCGCCGAACCGCATGAGTTCCGCGGCAAGCCCGTCATCCTCGGTGAAGGCCGCCGGCAATTCCGGCCCAAGCGCCACGCGCGCGGCGCCCGTGAGCGTCGCAAAATCGACCAGCAGGTCCGGCGCCTCCTCGTCGGCGAGCGCAAGGGCATCGGCAAGAATCAGCCTTCCCTCCGCGTCCGTGTTGCCGATTTCGACCGAAATGCCCTTGCGGCTCGGAAAAACGTCGCCCGGCCGGAACGCGGTACCGGAGACCGAATTCTCGACCGCCGGGATGATGACGCGCAGCCGCACCTTGAGCTTCGCGTCCATGATCATATGCGCGAGCCCGAGTGCCTGCGCCGCACCGCCTTTGTCCTTCTTCATCATGAGCATCGCGCTGTCCGGCTTGATGTCGAGGCCGCCGGTATCGAACACGACGCCCTTGCCGACGAGCGTGACCTTCGGATGCTTCGGTTTGCCCCAAACGAGATCGACGAGCCGCGGCCCGCGCGCGCTCCCCTGTCCCACCGCGTTCACCAGCGGAAAGTTCTTCCTGAGTGCATTGCCCGTGACGACGCTGATCTTCGCCCCGTGCCGCGCCGCGAGTCTGCGCGCGGCGTCGGCGAGCTCGGCCGGGCCGAGATCGTTGGCCGGCGTATTGACCAGATCGCGCACCAGATAGACGGCCTCGACGATGCGTGTGAGCTCCACGCCGTCGATCCCTTTGGGCAACTCGAGTCGCGGCGCCTTCGCGTCTTGCGACTTCTTTTTGCTGTAGCGATCGAATCGGTAGCGGCCGAGCGCGAACGCAAGCGCCCCCAGACGCGCGTCCGGGGGCGGCGCGGCAAAACGCCAAGTACCGGCCGGCAGCACGCCGGCAAGCTTGCCGGGCAGGAAGCGATCCGTATCCCGCTTGGACGGCGCATCGAGCGCAAATAGCACCCCGGCGACGCCTTGCTTCCCCGGCACCAGAAGATGACGCCCGGCCTCGGGCTTGAAACCGGCGGCTTCGGCAAAGGCGCGGGCATAGGCGGGCAGCGTGTTGCGCCGTGCCGGCCAGCTCTCCGGATCGACGCACCAGATGGGCCGGACGTCGGATGAACTCCCGGGGGCGGCGAAGGCGGCGTGGAGGGGCGAGGCCAAGGGATGTGATCCTGTGCGCCCTCTAGCACGCGGAACGAGCCCCCCGGAAGCGTATGCCGGCCGGGCTTTTCCGGCCTTAACCGCTCATTAGGGTTAACGGACTATTGCTGGCCCTGCCGGGATGCGCCCGGCGGGAGTTGCTTATGGCGTCCCATCCGTGCCGCGTGACCGAGCGCCGTCTCGGCGCGTCCACGACGATCCTTGCGCTCGCGCTCACGGCGGTGCTGGGCGGCTGTGCAAGTAAGCTCGGCGACATCACCGGCTCGGTGCCCACCCGCCCCGATGCGATCGGGCGCCAGAACGTCGATGCACTTGGCGTACAATACCGCGCTGACCCCAAAAATCCGGAAATCGCCATCGCCTATGCCCGCGCGTTGCGCGCGGGCGGCCAACGCGCGCAGGCCGTCGCGGTGCTGCAACAGACTTCGCTCATGAACCCCAAGAGCCAGGCGGTGCTTGCCGAGTTCGGCCGCGCGCTGGCCGATGCCGGGCGCTACCAACAGGCGCTCGAGGTATTCTCCAAGGCGCACACGCCCGATCAGCCGGACTGGCGGTTGCTGAACGCGCAGGGCGCCGTCCTCGATCAAATGGGCAATTTCGCCGAGGCGCGGAGCTACTACGAGACCGCGCTCAAGATCGCGCCCGACGAGCCGGCGATCTTGTCGAACCTTGGTCTTTCTTACATGCTCGCGAAGGATCTGCCCCACGCCGAGGCGACGCTGAAACGCGCCACCGTGCGGACCGACGCCGATCCGCGCGTGCGGCAGAATCTCGCGCTCGTTCTCGGGCTGCAAGGCAAGTTCGAGGAGGCCGAGAGAGTTGCATCGGGCGACCTTCCGCCCGACGAGGCCCGCGCCAATGTCGCGTATCTGCGCGAAATGTTGAAGCAGCCCGACCCGATAAAGTCGATCGCCGCGCCGAAAAAGCCGAAGCGCGGCTGATCCCTTCTTTCCGATCTGAATCGGTTTCCCGACGCGCGCGCCGCGCTTAGCGGATCGCCATCACCTGGATCGCCGCCGGACCTAGAATGACGACGAACAGCACCGGCAGGAAGAACAGGATCATCGGCACCGTGAGCTTGGGTGGCAGGCCTGCGGCCTTCTTCTCGGCCTCGGACATACGCATGTCGCGGATTTCCTGCGACAGCACACGTAGCGCCTGACCGATCGGCGTTCCGTAGCGCTCGGCCTGGATCAGCGCGGTACAGACCGCCTTCACGCCCTCCAGATCCGTGCGCTTGGCCAGATTGTCGAACGCCTGCCGCCTCTCCTGCAGATACGACAGCTCGGCCGTGGTCAGCGTCAGCTCCTCGGCGAGCGGGATCGATTGCCCCGTGATCTCCTGGCTCACCTTCTTGAGCGCCGCCTCGATCGACATTCCCGACTCGACGCAGATCAGCAGCAGATCGAGCGCGTCGGGGAACGCGCGGCGGATCGAGAGCTGCCGGCGCGCGATCCGGTTGCGAATGAACAACGTCGGAATGCGCATGCCGAGCCAGGCGGCGGCAAAGGCCATCGCAAGCTTCACGAATAGCGGCTGCTGGAGCTTGAGGATCAGGAAGATATAAACCATCGCGAACGCGAACATGGCGATGGGCGACAGCATGCGGAAGAACAGAAAGCCGATATAGGGCGCATGCCCGCGATAGCCGGCCCTGATCAAGAGCATGCGCGCGAGCTCCTCGCCGAGCCATTCGCGCAGGTTCAGCTGCTCGACGATGTACTGCATATAAGCCTTCGGGCTCTGCCGAAGCTCGATGCGGTCGCCGCGCGCAAGCCGCTCGCGCTCGCGCGCACGGATCTTGTTGCGCTCGAGGGCGACGCTCTTCATCCGCCGCTCGAGATTGTCGCCGAACACATAGGGCATGGCCAGCGTCAGCACGGTCGCCATGGCAGCGAGCGCGGTGAGCACCGTCACCATGAAGTTGTTGTCATGCAGCTTGTCGATGATGAGTTCGATCATGGCGCTCGCTGCTCAGAAATCGAAATTGATCATTCGGCGCATGACGAATACGCCCACGCCCATCCACACGCCGCAGCAGAACATCAAGGTGCGCCCGAGCGGCGTGATCCACAAAAGTTCGATATAGTTTGGGCTCGTCAGGTACACGAGCAACATGACTGCGATCGGCAAAGCCGCGATGATCGCAGCAGAAGCCTTGGCTTCCATGCTCATGGCCTTGATCTTCGCCTGCATCTTACGGCGCTCGCGCAAGACGCGCGAAAGATTGCCCAGCGCCTCCGACAGGCTGCCACCGGACTTCTGCTGGATCGACACCACGATGCCGAAGAAGTTCGCTTCCGGCAGCGGTATATGCTCGTACAGTCGGGCACTGGCATCGGCCAGCGGAATGCCGATCG
>CAVYZC010000013.1:0-35552 GCA_963772885.1 uncultured Alphaproteobacteria bacterium
AAGTTCGCGGCCGTTCACTTACGGCGCGAAGAATCGGCGCGTGGTGATGTCCTATTGGCGGCTGCCGGAGCGGCTGCTCGACGATCCGGAGGATCTCGGCAATTTCGCGCGGGCGGCGCTCGGCGCGGCGCACCGTGCTCAGGCCAAGAAGATCAAATCCGGAAAAGCGAGGAAGCCCGCGGCGAAGCGAAAGCCGATCAAGCGACCTGCGCCGCCTCGCCGCCGGCCTCGTCGTCGAGCGCGGTCTCGGCGATGACGCAATTGCGCCCGGCGCGCTTGGCCGAGTAGAGGCAGGCGTCGGCGCGTTCCATCAGGGACGAAATCGTATCGCCCTTGCGCCACGTGGCGACACCGAGCGAGATCGTGACGCGCCCCAGGCTTTCGCCGGTCGAGCGGCGGATCAGTTCCTTGCGCATCACCGAGCGGCGGATGTGGTCGGCGACGGTCACCGCCTGCGTCAGCGCCGTGCGCGGCAACAGGATCGCGAATTCCTCGCCGCCATAGCGCGCGGCGATATCCTGGCCCTTGATTTCCTGCTTCACCGCGCCGGCCACCAGTCGCAGCACCTGATCGCCGGTGAGATGGCCGTAGGTATCGTTGAAATTCTTGAAGTGGTCGATGTCGGTGAGCACCACGGAGAGCGGCGAATTTTTCACGGCGGCTTCGGCGATCAGACGGTGGATCGCGTTGTTGAAGAACTTGCGGTTGGCGAGCGTGGTCAAGGTATCGGTCAGCGACTCGGTGCGCACGACGGCGAGGTTCTTTTCCAGCGTCTGGATTTCCTGCCGCGAGTCCTGCAGCCGTTTCTGCAGCGTCCCGTTGGTCGGATTCGACGTCACGCGTTGCCCGCACCAGCGACTTCGACGATCAGTCGGAGTTCGTCGCGGCCGCCGCCCTTGGCGATTTCTTCCTTGGCGCCGGCGAGCACGTCGCGGTACGACGCCGCCGTTCCCATGGCGGCGTCGATCATGGCCATGACCTGTTCGATTTCGTCGGAATGCTTCATGCGCCAAGAACCGTCTTGCTCAAATTTTTCCACCAGGGGCGCACATCAACCCCTCGGCCGTCGATCCTTTCGGATCAGGGCCGTTCCCCATCCTTCGCAAAACTTTGTGGCGGCACGAATCCCCGGCCACCCTTGGCCGAAATCTTGTCTCGACAACATGAATGAGGAGTAAACGTTTGCGGTTGCAACCGCAAATAAATTATCGGCTCGGTTTCGGGCTCAGGTTGCCTTGACCCGCGACGGACGCAGGATGAATGCGGGCAACTGGAACGCGGGGTCGTTCGCCACCGAAGGTTCCAGGTTTTCGCGCGGCATCGGAGCCGGCCTCGGCGCGGGCTGCGGGGGCTGGGATTGCCGCGGTTGCGCATGCTCTCGCGGCTGTTGCGCGGACTGGGATTGCCGCGGTTGCGCATGCTGGCGCGGCTGTTGCTCTTGTTGCGGCGAATGGGGCTGCCGACCATGGCGTTCCCGGCGTCCCGAATGCTCGCGGCGCGGGCCGCGACCGTGCTCGCGCGGAGCCTCCGCATCTTCGGCTGCAGCCACGCGCTCGCCGGACCAGGGGATCGGTTGGCCGATCAGCTTTTCGATCGCGGCGATCGAGCGCGAATCCGCGCTCGAGGCGAGCATGATCGCGACACCGCTTCGGCCGGCGCGGCCGGTACGGCCGATCCGGTGCACATAGTCCTCGGCGTGATGCGGCACGTCGAAATTGAAGATGTGGCTGACGTCCGGAATATCGAGCCCGCGCGCGGCGACGTCGCTGGCGACCAGGAGCGTCACTTCGCCGTTCCTGAACGAATCGAGCGCCTTGGTGCGCGCACTCTGGTCCATGTCGCCGTGCAGGGCGATCGCGGAAAATCCGTGCTTCAACAGCGAGCGGTGCAGCTTGGCAACCTCGGTCTTGCGGTTGCAGAAGATGATGCCGTTCTTGAGCCCTTCCGCCGAGCGGATCAGCTTCTCGAGCACCTCGCGCTTTTTCTCGGGCAAGGAAGCGGAGGAAACCAGCGTTTGCGTGGTGGCGGCGACCGTCGAGGCCGGGCGCGAGACCTCGATGCGGACCGGGTTGGAAAGGAACGTCTCGGTGAGCCGCTGGATTTCGGGCGGCATGGTGGCGGAGAAGAACAGCGTCTGGCGCGTGAACGGCACCATTTTGCAGATCTTCTCGATGTCCGGAATGAAGCCCATGTCGAGCATGCGGTCGGCTTCGTCGATGACCAGAAGCTCGACGCCGGTAAGCAGCAGTTTTCCGCGCTCGAAATGGTCGAGCAGCCGGCCGGGCGTGGCGATCAGCACATCGACGCCGCGCGCCAGCTTCATGTCCTGGTCGTCGTAGGAGACGCCGCCGATCAGGAGCGCGACGGTGAGCTTGTGCTTGGCGCCGTAGCGCTCGAAGCTCTCCTGCACCTGCGCCGCCAGCTCGCGCGTCGGCTCGATGATGAGCGTGCGCGGCATGCGCGCCCGCGCGCGGCCCTGTTCGAGCATGGTCAGCATCGGCAGCACGAAGGCGGCGGTCTTGCCGGTGCCGGTCTGGGCGATGCCCAAGACGTCGCGCCGTGCGAGCACGTGCGGGATGGCCTGTTCCTGGATGGGGGTGGGGGTCGTGTAGCCGGCGGCGGCGACGGCGGCTTGCACCTTGTCGCTCAGGCCGAGGTTAGAAAATGGCATACTGGTTCGATCTCTGGCGCGTTCTTTCGCGCGGGTTCTGGGCGCTCCGGAAAGCCTCGGCTCGCGGATCGAGCGGGCAAAAAGGTCGACAAACGGAGCGCGAGTCGCGTGTTCTCGGGTCGACGCAAAAGAACATAGGGACGAAACTTGTGAAGTCAACCGTAAACGCTTGATTTTTCTGGCATGACAGGCTTGTGACTAACGAATGACCACCTCCATTTCCACGCCGATTGTATTGCTGCCGGGGCTCAACTGTTCGCCGCGGCTCTATGGCCCGCAGCTTCCGGCGCTGTGGCGCATCGGCCCGGTCCAGGTCGCCGACCATACGCGCGCCGACACCATGGAGGGCATCGCCGGCTCGGTGCTCGCGGCGGCGCCGCTGCAATTCCATCTCGTGGGACTCTCCATGGGCGGCTATATCGCCTTCGAAATTCTGCGCCAGGCGCCGGAGCGCGTGCTGAAGCTGGCACTGCTCGACACTTCCGCCCGCGCCGATCTTCCCGAACAGGCCGAGCGCCGCCGCGGCTTGATCCAGCTCGCCGAGGACGGACGCTTCAACGAGATCAACGACATCCTCTGGCCGCTGCTCGTGCATCCCTCGCGCCAGAGCTACAAGGCGCTGCGCGCGGTCGTCGACGCGATGGCCGCCGAAACCGGGCCCGAGGCTTTCGTTCGCCAGCAGAATGCGCTCATCGGCCGTCCGGACTCGCGGCCCAATCTTTCTTCGATCAAGAGCGACACGCTCGTGGTGGTCGGCGAGGCCGACCAGCTCACGCCGCCCAAGGTGGCGCACGAGATCGCCAACGGCATCCCCGGCGCGCGGCTCGAAGTGGTGGCCGAGTGCGGGCATCTGTCGACGCTCGAGCGGCCCGACGTGATGACGCGGCTGCTGGTGGATTTCTTCGGCAGTACGCCATGAGCGGCGCGGCGCCGGCGCTCGGCTTGCTGGCGCGGCCGCCAGTGATCGCGTTGGCCGCGATCGTGGTCGGACTGCTTTTGGACCGGTTCATTCCGCTCGGCTGGGTCGCGCGCCTGCCGGAAGGCTTGCGCTTCGCGCTCACGCTTTCGACCGCACTCGCGGCCGCGGCGCTCGCGATCTCGGCCGTGATCGCCTTCCGCCGCGCTGACGTTTCAGTGGCGCCGGGCACGCCGCCGCGGCTGGTAACCGATGGCGTGTTCGCGCACACACGCCACCCGATGTATCTCGGCATCGTGCTCGGGCTCTTCGCGCTCGCGATCAGCTACGGCTCCGACTGGATGCTCGCTACCTCGGTCGCCGCGACGCTCATGCTGCATTTCCGCTTCGCGCTGCCCGAGGAGCGCCTGCTCGAAGCCGAGTTCGGCGAGGAGTATCGCCGCTATATAGCGCGCGTGCCGCGCTATGGCTGGCGTTTCTGAACCAAAGAAAATCCGTTCTCGCGGCGATCCCTTCTTTCACCTCTCCCCAACGGGGAGAGGTGAAAGGAAGAGCGTTCCCGCGAGCGCTTTCGCGCCCCGAGGCTATGGCTACGCAACTCCGGTCCGCCCCGAAGGGCGGCGCGGGACGCCGGGGTCATGACGGACCCCGCGGCCTCGGCGCCTCGCGGCGACGAGGCAATGCCGAGGATCTTTCGCAGGCTCCGCCGGTCGCCCGGCGCCCCGCGCGCGGTGTTTGAGGCTTGCTCCGCATGAACCCCGGTGGACTTACCGAGCCCCGTTGTCACGAGGCCCATGCTCTATCCACCGCTGACGGACCTCTTCGGCTTTGCGCCCGCGCGCTTGGCAGCGCCGAGAGCAAGCCGCCAAGAGAGGCCCTTGTGACGCGCGGTCGGCGCGCCGGACCCATGCGGCTTGGGCCCCCGCCGTCGCCCGTGCGAACGGGCTATGGCGGGCACCGCTCCCGATCCGCACATCAGGTCGCATCCGGATGCGCCCCTCGTGGATCGAGACGGCGCCGAATATACGCGCGCCCGGAAGAGTGTGGATAAAGATTTTTGAAAAAATTCCTAAGTGCGTGCGGTGTTTGAGCTTTTTCGCATTGCCCCGGTTCGTCTATCCACCTTTATCAGCGGCCGGATGTGCCTCCGCTCATTCCCGCGCAAGCGGGAATCCAGTCTGGGTCCCCGCTTGCGCAGGGACGAGCGGTGACCAAACCGGAAAGACGTGGATGCCCGGGTCAAGCCCGGGCATGACGACAGAAGAGAGGTGGCCCCGCGTCGCCGCTCAGCTCGCGCGCTCGAGCTGGCTTTCGCGCGCGACGCGCTCGTGCGGCTCGCTCGCGCTCTTGATGCGGTAGGAATTCTCGCCGCCTTCGTTCGGCAGCACGTGCAGGACCTTGTAGGTTCCGCCGGCGCCCGGCCGGCCGACGATGCCGGAACTGAAACGGACGCTCTGGCCGATGGAATAGCGGTGCGTTTTTGTGATGGTCATCGACATCGAATAGCAGGAAATGCCTGTATGCGCGAATGAATTAAGGCTGTTGCGGCGCGGGCCTTGATTGTGGCGCATTCGATCTCTATATAGTCGCCATCGAAGTTCGGCCGACTGACTTGGCCGCGTGGCGAAACGCCGACGCCCAGCTGATGATCTCCCCAAACATCGATATTCACCGGGGCCGCGCGGTGCGCGGACTCAAACTATAACTGCAAGGAAAGGGGCTCATCATGGGCACCGGAACGGTAAAGTGGTTCAACGCGCAAAAGGGCTTCGGCTTCATCAAGCCCGATGACGGAAGCAAGGACGTCTTCGTCCATATCAGCGCCGTCGAACGCGCGGGGATGTACCAGCTCAACGAGGGCCAGAAGCTCTCGTACGACCTGGTCACCAACCCGAAGAACGGCAAAGAGGCCGCCGAGAATCTCAAGGCGGGCTGAAGCCGAGCCGCGGTGATTTGACCGCGGCCTGAAAAATCCGGCGGGTACGCCCGCCGCGACGGTCCGGACGCAGCCGACCACGGATGAACTGGCGGCGCGCAGGATCGGGGAACCCTCTCTCGTGCAAACGGGAGGGGGTTTTTGTTTTTCGCGCTCGCGGCGGAGTAGCCGGGCACCGTCCGGGCGCGCCTGCAAGCCCGGAAAATCGGATTTGCTTCAAGTTTCATAGGAATTTAAGGGCTCTCGCGCCACATTCCGCCGAGCATTGTTCCATCTCCGGCGTCCTGGAGATCTGGAAAGTCTTCGCATGCGCATTGCCGTCGTCGATCCGAGCCGGACCGTCCTCAAGATCGTTACGCAGCTGCTCGAGGCGCGTGAGCACGACGGTTCGCACCTTCACCGACGGGCGCGATGCGCTCGACTCAAATCACCGAATCCGATCCTGACGTCGACGCATTCATCACCAGCACCGAGCTGCCTTGCATGCCGGGCGTCGAATTGTGCCGCCAGGCGCGGGCGCTGGCCACCAACGGCCGGCCGATCTACGTCGTGCTGATGTCGTCGAACAACGACCGGCGCATGCTGATCGAGGCGCTCGACAGCGGCGCCGACGATTTCATCGGCAAGCCGCCGGCCATCGAGGAGCTTTATGCGCGCCTGCGCACGGCCGAGCGCCTCGGCGACATGCAGCGCAAACTCTTCAAGCTGGCGATGACCGACCCGCTGACCGGCGCGCTGAACCGGCGCGCGTTCTTCGAGAAGGCGCAGGAAGCCTGCGCGCGCACCGAGGCCGGCGGCGTGCTGTCCGCGATCCTGTTCGATATCGACCACTTCAAGTACATCAACGACGACTATCGGCCATGACGTCGGCGACCGCGTGCTGCGCGTGATCGCCGGCGAGGTGATGGCCGAGAAGCTGCTCCTCGGCCGCCTGGGCGGCGAGGAATTCGCGGTGTTGCTCGAGGGGATGAACGAGGAGGACGCCGTTCAGGTCGCCGAGCGGCTGCGGCTGCGTTTCGCCGGATTGCAGCTCGATGCCGACGGCAAGCCGGTGAAGTTCACCGCGAGCTTCGGCGTCAGCCAGATGGACGCCCGGCGACACCATCGACGATGTCCTCAAGCGCGCCGACGTGGCGCTCTACCAGGCCAAGGAGAATGGGCGGAACCGCGTCGTCGCTCGTCGGCGCCCCAGGTCCTGAAGCTGGCCCGCGGCATGGCCGAAGGCCCGGTGCGCGCCCGCGCGCGGGCGCGTTAGATCGCTCTTTACGATTTTTCGATTTCGCCATTGTCGCCGGGCGCGCGAAGCGCCTATATACGCCGCATCGAGTTTCGGCCGACGACTTGGCCTTGCGTGGCGAGACTGCCGCGCCCAGCTAACGACCTCACCAAAACATCGGTATTGCCGGGGCTGCGCGCCGCGCATCCCTGTAGGCACACGCACGAAGGAAGAAAGACTATGAGCAAAGGCACTGTGAAGTGGTTCAACGCGCAAAAGGGCTTCGGATTCATCCAGCCCGAGGACGGCGGCAAGGATGTGTTCGTTCACATCAGCGCCGTGGAGCGCGCGGGCATGTATGACCTCAAGGAAGGCCAAAAGCTGACCTACGAGGTCGTCGTCAGCCCGAAGAACGGCAAGGAAGCCGCCGAAAGCCTCCAAGTCGTAAACTGAACCAGTTCGAACCCGCGGCGGGTAAACTCCGCCGCTGAGATCTAGACGCGACCGACCACGGATGTACCGGCGGGCGCGCAAAGTCTGGAAACCCTCTCTCGCGCAAGCGGGAGGGGGTTTTTGTTTGGGTTGAAGGGCGGATCTTGTCAAGCGCAGGCAGCAAGAGCTCGGCGTGCAAGATGCTCACAATCACGTTCTGGTGGGTTGACAACTGCCGCTTAATCCTGAGCGCCGTCGAGATATGGGGCAGGCACTCGTGCCGCGTGCTCGTGCATAAATCTGAAGGAACTCCTACCAGCGTTAAAATTCTCATTCCAGGAACAGGCCTTTGCCTACGCAGCTCATCGCACTTGGCCACAACGCTTCTTCGTCGTGGAGTGATGAAGTCGCTATCCGCCAGGCTGTCGCCGCATCGAAAACGTGCTGAGCAATCCAGTTATCGTAGTCTTCGCTGGACGAGCTATTTGGCCACGAACTATTGATTCCGGATTGCGCGAGGTAGTCGTTGCTCCGGTGAAGTTATGGCGCGTACTGGATCAGGAAAGTCTGCGGAGCAAACAACGCCCGTATCAAGTGGCGGGCGTATTCGGGCTGATTGACCTCGCGGCGAACGGCGATGGCGCAATTGACGTTAATTTCGCACGTAGTCGGGAAGCTCGATGAATGCTGATCACGACCATCGCATCTCGGTGCTGCCATCTCTTGTCGAGCTGCGGCTAGCGTCTACGGAGACGTATGCGCGATTCTCGGATCGGCGATCACTTCGGCCTCAAGAAAGTTGACCAAGCGACGCGATGCCGGGGTCGCTGATTGCAAGGTCAGCTGCTCCGCGCGCAAGCTAAATATCCAGCTCCTTCGCGAACTCCGCATTCTCCGTGATGAACTCGAACCGCGCCTCGGGCTTGTTGCCCATCAGGCGCTCGACCGATTTGGCGGTGGCGGCGCGCTTGGCGTCCTCGATGGTGATGCGCAACAGCGTGCGCGTCTTCGGGTTCATGGTGTCCTTGAGCTGCGAGGGCAGCATCTCGCCGAGCCCCTTGAAGCGGCCGATATCGATCGCGCTCTTGCCCTTGAACACGGTCTTCAGCAGCTGCTCCTTGTGCTTGTCGTCGCGCGCATAGACCGTGGTGCCGCCGTGCGTGAGCCGGTAGAGCGGCGGCACCGCGAGATATAGGTGCCCGTTCTCGATCAGCTTCTGGCGTCTCGCGGTAGAAGAAGGTGATGAGCAGCGAGGCGATGTGCGCGCCGTCCACGTCGGCGTCGGTCATCACGATCACCTTGCCGTAGCGCAGGTCCTTGTCGGCATAGTGCGAGCCGGTGCCGCAGCCGAGCGCCTGCACGAGGTCGGCGAGCTGCTGGTTCTGCATCACCTTGTCGCGGCCGGCGGAAGCGACGTTGAGGATTTTCCCGCGCAGCGGCAGCACCGCTTGCGTGGCGCGGTCGCGCGCCTGCTTGGCGGAGCCGCCGGCGCTGTCGCCCTCGACGATGAAGATTTCGGAACTCGCGGTGTCCGCGCTCGAGCAGTCGGCGAGCTTGCCGGGCAACCGTAATTTGCGCGTGGCGGTCTTGCGGAAGACTTCCTTCTCCTGCTTCCGCCGCAGCCGCTCTTCGGCGCGATCCACCACCCAGTCGAGCAGCTTGGTCGCCTGCAGCTGATTGCCCCCGAGCCAATGGTCGAAGGCGTCGCGCACCGCGCCCTCGACCAGCCGCTGCGCCTCGGCATTGGCGAGGCGATCTTTGGTCTGGCCCTGGAATTCCGGATCGCGGATAAAAATGGAAAGCATCGCCGCGGCGCCGTTCATGGCGTCCTCGGCGGTGATGACCGAGGCGCGCTTGTTGCCGGTGCGCTCGGCGTGATCCTTCAGCCCGCGCACCAGCGCCGAGCGCAGACCGGTTTCGTGCGTGCCGCCGTCGCCGGTCGGGATGGTGTTGCAATAGGACTGCAGGAAGCCGTCGTCGTCGGCGATCCAGGCGATCGCCCACTCGACCTTGCCGTGGCCGCCTTTCTTCGCGCTGCTGCCGGCGAAGTAATCGGCGTGCACCAGCGTCTTGCCCTCGATCTCCGCGGCCAGATAATCGCGCAAGCCGTTCTCGAAACGGAACGTATCCTGCTCGGGCACGCCCTCGACGCCCTTGAGCAATGCCTTGTCGCACGACCAGCGGATTTCCACGCCGCCGAACAGGTACGCCTTGGCGCGCGCCATGCGGAATACGCGCTGCGGCTGGAACGCCGCGTCCTTGCCGAAGATTTCCGGATCGGGCTTGAAGCGCACGCGCGTGCCGCGCCGCTTCACGTTCTTCTGCACCAGCTTCACCGGGCCCGTGGGCGCGCCGCGCTTGTAGACCTGGCGATAGAGCGTCTGGTTGCGCGCGACTTCCACTTCCAGCGTCTCGGACAGCGCGTTGGCCACCGAGACGCCGACGCCGTGCAGGCCGCCCGAGGTCTCGTAGACCTCGTGGTTGAATTTGCCGCCCGCGTGCAGCGTGGTCATGATCACTTCGAGCGCCGACTTGTTCTTGAATTTCGGATGCGCCTCGACCGGGATGCCGCGGCCGTTGTCGGTCACGGTGACGAAGCCGTTGGCCTCCATCTCCACTTCGATATAGGTCGCGTGCCCGGCCACCGCTTCGTCCATGGCGTTGTCGATCACCTCGGCGAACAGGTGATGCATCGCCTTCTCGTCGGTGCCGCCGATATACATGCCCGGCCGGCGGCGCACCGGCTCCAGCCCCTCCAGCACCTCGATGTGCTGCGCGCCGTATTCCTTCGACGATTGCGTCTCGCGCGGCTTGCCGCGCGGCGCGCGCGCGGCGTCCAGAAGATCGGGCGCCTTGCCGCTCGCCTTCTTCTTCTCGGCGCGGGCAGGGGCCTTGGTCTTCTTGGGCGAGGACTTTTTCTTCAGCGCGTAACGGCGGGCCATCGGGGGTTCCGAATCAAGTGCAGGGATAATGCCATGAACCCGTCATCCTGAGGTGGCCGCCGGAGGCGGCCCTCGAAGGATGACGGCCCAGCTTTTTATCCGCGCCATCCTTCGAGGCTCGCGTGCTTCGCCCGCTCGCACCTCAGGATGACGCGCCCTTTCATTCGATGCCCGGAATATTGGTGAAAAAGTGGTCGAACTCGACGGTTCCTAAGTAGCGATAGCCGAGCTCGTTCACGCGCCGCCGCAGCTTCTGCGGGTCGTCGGCGAAAATCTCGATCTGCAGGAAGCCGAAATTCTCTTTCAGCGTGCGCTCCATGCCGTCGATGACGCGGAACTCGTAGCCCTCCACGTCCATCTTCACGAACACGCGCTTGCCCTTGATCTTGAACTCGTCGTCGAAGCGCACCACGCGCACGCGGTGCGTCGTCTCGCCCGCCGGCATGGTGTCCTGCGCCAGATACGACTCGCCGCGATTGTGCCGGCTGCCTTCGGTGAGCGTCGTTTGACCCGGCTGGTCGCCGAGCGCGTAATCGAGCACCCAGATGTCTTCGCCGAGCCCGTTGGCTTCGATATTCTGCATCAGACGCGCCCGGTTGCCGGGGTCGGGCTCGAAGGCGATCACTTCGCTCGCGAGCTTCTTGTGTGCTGCGATCAGGCTGTAGAAGCCGCAATTGGCGCCGATGTCGAGGAAGACGTCGAAGGTCTGGCCCTTGAGCCTGCTCGCGATGAAGGCGAATTGCTCCGCCTCCCAGGCGCCCTCGCGCGCGATGCGCTGCTCGATCAGATCGTCGTGGCCGACGGCGAATTTCAATCCCTGCGCCTCGACCGTAAACTCGCGCCGGCCGAGCAGGCGCATGAGGCTGGCGCGCAGGCCGCGCCGCGCGCGCCCGAAGGCGCCGACTGGGCGCAGGATGGGTTGCGAAATAGACTGCATACCGGATCGTTTCTGACGTTATCTCTCGGCCGGGACAAGGCCATAACGGAACGAACCACAGGGAAGCGAGGATCGTCCATGCGCTATGAGCTGTATTATTGGCCTCTGAGCCCGGGCCGCGGCGAATTCGTCCGGCTCGCCTTGGAGGAAGCCGGCGCGGACTATGTCGATGTGGCGCGCCTGCCGGAAGGCGAGGGCGGCGTGCCCGCCATGCTGCGGCTCTTGAACGGCGAGACGGTCAAGACCCCGTCGTTCGCGCCGCCGTTCCTGAAAGCCGGCGAACTGCTCATCGGCCAGACCGCAAACATCCTGCAGTTTCTCGGGCCCCGTCACGGCCTGGCGCCGGCCGACGAAGCCGGGCGGCTGTGGACCCACCAGTTGCAGCTTACGTTTACGGATTTCATCAAGGAAATTCACGATACCCATCACCCGATCGCGAGCGCGCTCTATTACGAGGACCAGCGCGAGGAGGCCAAGCGCTACACCGCGGAGTTCCTCAAGGCGCGCGCGCCGAAATATCTCGGCTATTTCGAGCGCGTGCTGGAGCGGAACGGCGGGAAGCATCTCTCGGGCAATGCGCTGACCTATGCCGACCTGTCGCTGTTTCAGGTCGTGGCCGGACTGCGCTATGCCTTCCCGAAGGCGATGGCGCGGCTGGAGCAGAATCATCCGCGCATCGTTTCGGTGCACGACAGCGTCGCCGCGCGCCCGCGCATCGCGGCGTATCTCGCCTCGCCCCGCCGCCTTGCGCCCAACCAGCACGGCATATTCCGGCTATTATCCCGAACTGGACGCGTAGAAAAATCGGGCAATCGGGACGCCTTTCTTAGGCCGCCCGTTTAGGCTATCCCTCCGCCCCCTTGAGGGAGTTGGCCATGAGCGAGGCCAAGGCGAAAATCGGGATTTTCGGCGCGTCCGGCTACACCGGCGGCGAGCTCGTGCGCCTGCTGCTCCGGCACCCGCGTGTCGAGATCAAGGCGCTGACCGCCGATCGCCACGCCGGCGAGGCCATGGCCAAGGTGTTTCCGAGCTTCGCCGGGATCGCCTTGCCCGAGCTGGTCAAGCTCGACGCGGTCGATGCGACTGCGCTCGACCTCGTGTTCTGCGCGCTGCCGCACGGCACCACGCAGGTCGTCATCAAGGGCCTCGCCGAGAAATTCGACAAGTTGAAGATCGTCGATCTCTCCGCCGATTTCCGCATGTCCGATCCGGCGGCCTACGAGAAATGGTACGGCCACGCGCACCAGGCGGTCGAGCTGCAGAAGGAGGCGGTCTATGGCCTGTGCGAAATCTATCGCGACAAGATCCGCAAGGCCCGGTTGGTCGCCAGCCCCGGCTGCTTCACCACGACTTCCATCCTGGCGATCGTGCCGCTGATCGAAGCCGGCGCCATCGACCCGGACCAGATCGTGATCGATTCCAAGAGCGGCATGACCGGCGCCGGCCGCGCCGCCAAGGAGACGATGATCTTCGCCGAGGTCTCCGAGGGCCTGCACGCTTACGGCGTCGGCCATCACCGCCACATGAGCGAGTTCGACCAGGAATTTTCGCTGGCGGCCAAGCGGCCGGTGATCGCGAGCTTCACCGCGCATCTGGCGCCGATGAACCGCGGCATCTACGCGACGCACTACGTGCGCACCCGGGCGGGGCAGGGGCGGCGGAACTGCATCGCGTGCTCGCCGATTTTTACCGCAGCGAGCCGTTCGTGCAGGTGCTTCCGCTCGGCGAGGTGCCGCAGTCGCGCTTCGTCCGCGGCTCGAACAATCTGCAGATCGGCGTGGTCGCCGACCGCGCGCCGGGGAAAGTCATCGTGCTCGCCACGACCGACAATCTGGTCAAGGGCGCCTCGGGCCAGGCGGTCCAGAACATGAACCTCATGCTCGGCTATCCCGAGACCGAGGGACTGACCCAGCTGGCGCTGTTTCCGTAATTCTTCCCATACCCTCTCCCCTTGTGGGAGAGGGTGGCGAGGCGAGCATTGCGAGCCGAGCCGGGTGAGGGGTGAGGCCGCCGATGTACCCCTCACCCGGTTCCTCGCTTCGCCATAGCCCGGCGCATTCGCGCCGGGCGTTGGAAAAGATGTCGCGAAGGCCAATTGGCCTTCGCGCTGACCACCCTCTCCCACAAGGGGAGAGGGAAAAGGACTGGGCCGATGATTTCAGGTCGAACTCTGCCCTCGCCACCGTCGCCGCGCTGAGCGCGACGGTGCTCACTTGGCACGCGACCTCGCAGGAACGCGCGACCGTGCTCACCGGCAAAGCCGCGCTCGGCGACTGGCGCGACGACAAGCCGGGCCTGCGCCGCCGCGTGACGCTCGACGATCTGCCGCCGCCCTATGCCACGACCTCGGCGCGCAATCCGCCGAGCGTCGACAGGAACTGGCGCGGCCAGGCGGCGCTGGTGCCCGCGGGCTTCGAGATCAAGCTGTTCGCGAGCGACCTGGAGAGCCCGCGGCTGCTGCGCGCGGCGCCGAACGGCGATATTTTCGTGGCCGAAAGCGCCGCCGGCCGCGTGCGCGTGCTGCGTCCTTCGCCCGACGGCGCCAAGGCCGACGCGGTCGAGATTTTCGCTTCCGGCCTCAGCCGCCCGTTCGGCATCAATTTTTATCCGCCCGGCCCGAACCCGCAATGGGTCTATGTGGCCAACACCGACTCCGTCGTGCGCTTTGCGTACCGCAACGGCGATCTGAAGGCGCGCGACAAGCCGGAGACGATCGTGTCCTCGCTGCCGAGCGGCGGCCACTGGACCCGCGACCTGGTGTTCTCGCGCGACGGCACGGAAGATGTTCGTCTCGGTCGGCTCGGCTTCGAACGTGGCCGAGGGCCTCGGCTTTTCGGTCGGCGCCGTGCTCGACAACGTCATCGGTGCCTTATGGGGCAACGAGAAGGACCGCGCCGCGGTTCTGGAGTTCGATCCCGACGGCAACAACAAGCGCGTGTTCGCCACCGGGCTGCGCAACTGCGTCGGCATGGACCTGCATCCGGCGACCGGCGAGCTCTGGTGCTCGGTCAACGAGCGCGACGGGCTCGGCGACGATCTGGTGCCCGATTATCTCACGCGCGTGCGCGAGGGCGCCTTCTATGGCTGGCCCTGGTTCTATCTCGGCTCGAACGAGGACCCGCGCCACAAGAACGCGCGGCCCGACCTGCGCGGCAAGATCACGGTGCCGGACTTGCTGCTCGCCTCGCATTCCGCGCCGCTGCAGATGGTGTTCTACGACGGCGCGCAATTCCCGGCGCAATATCGCGGCGATGCGTTCGTGGCGCTGCAAGGCTCGTGGAACCGCAGCCAGCGCACCGGCTACAAGATCGTGCGCGTGCCGATGAAGAACGGCGTCGCCACCGGCGAGTACGAGGATTTCGCCACCGGCTTCGTGCTGAACGACAACACGATCTGGGGCCGGCTCGTCGGCATCGCCGTCCGCGCGCGACGGCTCGCTCTTGCTCACCGAGGACGCCAACGGGACGGTGTGGCGGAATTTCGTACAAGGGCTCGGGCTCGCTGACTCGCACCTCAGGCGACTTAACGCAGCCACGCCAGCATCGTCCGGCTCACCAGCTCGGCGGCGTCCTGTTGCACGAAATGACCGGCGCCGGGGATGGTCGTGATGGTGAGATCGCTCGCCACGTAGTTCCACACGCCGTTCAGCCCTTCCGAGAGCAACGCCTTGTCGCCGAGGCCGTGGATCAGCAGCGTCGGCACCTTGACGAGCTGCGGCGAGCCCTGCGGCAGCGCGTAGGGCTCGTGCGGATAATTGGCCTGGTAATAATGCATCATGGCCTGCGCGTCGGAGCGCTGCATCGCCTCGAGATGCTTGGCGCGCGCCGCGGGATCGGTGACCCAGCCGCCGAGCCGCTCCAGCGAAATCTGCTTGTAGTAATCGGGGTTCTGGAAATTGCGCGCGTATTGCGCGTTGGCGCGTTGCTCGGGATTTTCCACGAGCAGCCGCGCCAGCGTCCACGGGTGCGGCATGTTGAGCACGATCAGCCGCTCGGCGAGCTCCGGCCGGTGCATGGCGAGCGCCCAGGCGGTGGCTCCGCCCCAGTCGTGCCCGACGATCACCGCGCGCTGCTCGCCCTGATCGGCGATCACCGCCGCCACGTCGCTGACCAGTTGGCGCGTCTTGTAGTTCTCGACGCCCTTGGGCTTGTCGGAAAGATTATAGCCGCGCATGTCGAGCGCCGCCGCGCGGAAGGATTTCGCCAGCGCCGCCATCTGGTGCCGCCAGGTGAGCCAGTAATCGGGAAAGCCGTGCAGGAACACGACCAGCGGGCCGGAGCCGATGAGCGCGTAGTGGATGCGCACGCCGTTATTGTCGGCGTAGCGATGCTCGGCGCGTTGATCGAGCGCGAGGAGATCGGCCTCCGCACTCGCCGTCATTCGACCACGGCGAGCGTGAGCCAGTCCGCGGTCAGCGCCGGCTTGGCGGCGCCCTCGATCTCGATGCTGACGGCGTAGCGGAACATGATCAGCTTGTCGGTGCGGTCGACGACTTCCGTGAGCGTGAAGCGGCCGCGCACGCGCCCGCCGCTCTTCACCGGCGTCATGAAGCGGATGCGATCGAAGCCGTAATTGATGCCCATGGCGCGATCCTTGAGCCTCGGCAGCGCCTCGCGCGCCAGCAGGCTCAGCAGCGAAAGCGTCAGAAACCCGTGCGCGATGGTGCCGCCGAACTGCCGTCTCCGCCTTGGCGCGCACCGGGTCGGTATGGATGAACTGATGGTCGTCGGTGACCTCGGCGAAGCGGTCGATCATGTCTTGCGTGACCGCGTGCCAGGGCGAGACGCCGATCTCTTGCCCGGCCCGCGCCCGCAATTCTTCGATCGACGCTGACGGCTGTTCGTGGACGTTCATCAAGCCCTCACCCTCACATATCTCCCCGGCGCGTCCTCGATCGGCTTGAGCTTGCCGCCGCCGGGCTCGCGCGCGGGCACGCGCTCGGCGTCGAGCTGCTCGATCCAGGCGAGCCAGTCGGGCCACCACGAGCCCGGGTGCTCTTCGGCTTTCTTCATCCAGGTCTTGAGCTCGCCCTTGGGCTCGCCGCCGGTCCAGTATTGATACTTCTGCATGCCCGGATGATTGACCACGCCGGCGATATGGCCGGAGCCGGCGAGCACGAACCGCATCGGTCCGCCGAACAGATGCGCGCCGACGAATACCGATTGCGCCGGCGCGATGTGGTCCTCGCGCGTGGCCAGCTGATAGATCGGGATCTCACATCTTGCCGAGATCGATCTTGACGTTGCCGATCGTCATCTGGCCGCTGCGACAGCTTGTTCTCCAGATAGCAGTTGCGCAGATAGAACGAATGGTTCGCCGCCGGCAGCCGCGTCGAATCCGAATTCCAGTACAACAGATCGAACGGGAAGGGCGCCTTGCCGCGCAGATAATTGTTCACGATGTAGGGCCAGATCAGGTCGTTGGCGCGCAGCATGTTGAAGGCGGCCGCCATCTTGCCGCCTTCCATGAAGCCGAGCTCCTGCATCTTGCGCTCGAGCACCTTGAGCTGGTCTTCGTCGACGAACACCTTGAGGTCGCCCGCGTAAGTGAAATCGACCTGCGCGGCGAGGAACGTGGCGCTGGCGATCCGGTCGTCCTTCTTCGCCGCCATGTAGCCGAGCGTGACCGCGAGCAACGTGCCGCCGACGCAATAGCCGATCGCGTGCACGCGCAGTTCGCCGGTCACCGTTTCCACCGCGTCGAGCGCCGCGAGCACGCCTTCGCGCATGTAGTCCTCGAAGCTCTTGCCGGCGAGATGCGCGTCCGGATTGACCCAGGAGATCACGAAGACCGTCAGCCCCTGGTCGACCATCCATTTGATCAGGGATTTGTCGGGCGTGAGATCGAGCACGTAGAACTTGTTGATCCAGGGCGGCACCATCAGCACCGGAATCCGGAATACGGTGCTCGGTCGCCGGCGAATACTGGATCAGCTGCATCAGCTCGTTCTCGAACACCACCTTGCCGGGCGTGAGCGCGAGGTTGCGGCCGATCTCGAACTTGCTCGCGTCGGACTGGCGCAATTTCAGCTCGCCGTGGCCGGCCTCGATGTCCTCGGTCAGCATCTTCATGCCGCGCACGAGGTTTTCCCCGTTCGACGCCAGCGTCTCGCGCAGGATCAGCGGATTGGTGAACACGAAGTTGGACGGCGAGATCGCCGCCGCGATCTGCTTCACGTAGAAATCCGCCTTCTGCCGCGTGTGCGGATCGAGGTCCTTGGCGTCGCGCACCAGATGCGTGGCCCAGTCGCTGGTGATGAGATAGGCCTGCTTCACCGCGTCGAAGAACGGATTCTGCGACCATTCCGGATCGGTGAAGCGGCGGTCCGTGGGCGCGGGCGTCGCCACCGGCGCCACCTCTTCTCCCGCCATGCGCTTCATCGATGCGGTCCACAGATCGAGATAGCCTTTGACCAGATTCGATTGCGCCTCGATCGCGCGCTGCGGGTCCGACAGCCAGTATTCGGCGACCTTGCCGAGCGTCTTGGTGACGTCGGCGAGCTCGTCGGCCACCTCGTCCTGGATAATTCCTTCCTCGCGCGGCTTCATGTAGGCGGCCATGGCGCGGCCGCCCTCGTCCATGAGGCGCGCGAGATTCCGCGCGAAGGCCTCCGGATCGACGGCGGCCTTGCCGGAAGCGTCCTCTGGCGGCTTGCCGTGCATCGGTTTTCCCGACCCTTCTCGGCACCCGCGCGGCGCCTCCCTGGCCTTGCACCGCGCTTCCGCCATAATAGGCGACGACACGCTGAGCGGCCAGATTCTCTTGCGGTGTGTCGGCGTTGATGACGAAGGGGCTTTCGTTGCGCAATACGGCCGAAAGCGCGATTAACCCTGACGCCGCTGCGCTGCACCGCGGCGGCGCTGGCGCTTTTGCTGCTGGCCGGCTGCGCCGGGGAGAGCAGCATCCCCTTCCTGCCGTCAGCGACGCCGCCGAGCCCGGGACCGCCGCCCGAATTGCCGCTGCTGGTGCCGCCGCCGCGCGACCGGGAGATCGCCAAGCCGGTGCTCACCCCCGACGAGCAGAAGGAGCTCGGAAGCGCAACTGGAGAAGCTCGAGGCCACCCGCGAAAAGGCGGTGCGGCGCGGGATCGAGAAGGGCAACTAGGCCCGTTCCGAAACCCCTGCAACGCTTAACGTTTCGGTGCTATGAGACCCCCGAATCCCGGGAATAGGACCATGCACGAGTTCCATCGCATCCAGCGCCTGCCGCCCTATATTTTCGAGATCGTCAATCGGGCGAAGGCCGGCGCGCGCAACCAGGGCGCCGACATCATCGATCTCGGCATGGGCAATCCGGACCTGCCGACGCCGCCGCACATCATCGACAAGCTCAAGGAAACCGATCGGCAAGCCGCGCACCGACCGCTATTCGGCCTCGCGCGGCATTCCCGGCTTGCGCAAGGCGCAGGCCGCCTATTACGGCCGCCGCTTCGGCGTGAAGCTCGATCCCGAGACGCAGGTGATCGCCACGCTCGGCTCCAAGGAAGGCTTCGCCAACATGGCGCAGGCCATCACGGCGCCCGGCGACCTCGTGCTGGTGCCGAACCCGAGCTACCCGATCCACGCTTTCGGCTTCCTCATGGCCGGCGGCACCATCCGCTCGGTGCCCTGCGAGGCGGGTCCGGACTTCTTCTATGCGCTCGAGCGCGCGGTGATCCATTCGACGCCGAAGCCGATCGCGCTGGTGCTCTGCTATCCGTCGAACCCGACCGCCTGCACCGCCGATCTCGATTTCTACAAGGACGTCGTCGCGTTCGCGCGCAAGCACGATCTGCTGGTGCTCTCCGATCTCGCCTATGCCGAGGTCTATTTCGAGAACAATCCGCCGCCCTCGATCCTGCAGGTGCCGGGCGCGATGGATATCGCCGTCGAGTTCACCTCGATGTCGAAGACCTTTTCCATGCCCGGCTGGCGCATGGGCTTCGCGGTCGGCAACGAGCGGCTGATCGCGGCGCTGGCGCGCGTGAAGTCGTATCTCGATTACGGCGCCTTCACGCCGATCCAGGTCGCCGCCGCCGCGGCGCTGAACGGCCCCGAGGATTGCATCGTCGAGATGCGCGCGACCTACAAGAAGCGCCGCGACGCGCTGGTCGACAGCTTCGCCCGCGCCGGCTGGCCGATCCCGGCGCCGAAGGCCTCCATGTTCGCCTGGGCGCCGCTGCCGGAGCGCTTCGTCGCGCTCGGCTCGGTCGAGTTCTCCAAGCTGCTGGTCGAGAAGGCCTCGGTCGCCGTTTCGCCCGGCATCGGCTTCGGCGAGCACGGCGAGGGCTTCGTGCGCATCGCGCTGGTGGAGAACGAGCAGCGCATCCGCCAGGCCGCGCGCAATCTGCGCCGCTTCTTCGACTACGGCCGACAAGACGCTGCACAACGTCGTCCCGCTCAAAGCGCGCGGCTGACATCGGATCTCCCATGGTTGAGCCGCTGAAAGTGGGTCTCGCCGGGCTCGGCACGGTCGGTTCGGCCGTGGTCGGGATGCTGGCGCGCTCGAAGGCCGAGCTCGCGGCCCGCGCCGGGCGGCCGATCGATCTGGTGGCCTTTTCCTCCAAGGACCCGCCCAAGGACAATTCGATCGATCTGTCGAAGCTGCGCAAGGTCGAGGATCCCTTGGCGCTCGCGCGCGATCCCGGCATCGACGTGTTCGTCGAGCTGATGGGCGGGGAGGGCGATCCGGCGAAAAGCGCGGTCGAGGCCGCGCTCGGCATCGGCCGCCCGGTCGTCACCGCCAACAAGGCGCTGATCGCCAAGCACGGCGTTGCGCTGGCCAAGCTCGCGGAAAAAAGCGGCGCTTCGTTCTGTTTCGAGGCCGCCGTCGCCGGCGGCATTCCGATCGTGAAGACGTTGCGCGAAGGCCTCGGCGGCGCGCGCATCGAGCGCGTCTATGGAATTCTGAACGGCACCTGCAATTATATTCTGACGCAGATGCAGAAGGAGGCGCGCTCGTTCGCCGATTGCCTCAAGGAGGCGCAGCGGCTCGGCTATGCCGAGGCCGACCCGACCTTCGACATCGGCGGCTTCGACACCGCGCACAAGATCGCGATCCTCACCAGCCTCGCCTTCGGCACCGAAGTCGACGCGGACTCCGTCTATGTCGAAGGCATCCAGACCATCACGCTCGCCGACCTCGCGGCCGCCGACGAGCTCGGCTATCGCGTGAAGCTGCTCGGCGTCGCGCAGCGCACCGCGACCGGCATCGAGCAGCGCGTGCATCCCACCATGGTTCCCAAGGGCTCGGTGATCGCCGAGATCGACGGCGTGCTGAACGCGGTCGCCGTCGATTCCGACATGATGAACTTGACCCTCGTCGGCCCCGGCGCCGGCGGGCCGGCGACTTCCTCGGCGGTCGTCGCCGATCTGGTGGATATCGCCGCCGGCCGCCGGGTCTATCCGTTCGGCCGTCCCGCCGCCGGCCTTTCGCGCCCGACGCGGGCGCCGATGCAGCGCCACGAGGGCGGCTATTACATCCGCCTCTCGGCCATCGACCGGCCCGGCACCGCCGCCACCATCGCGCGCCGCATGGCCGAGCAGAACATCTCGCTCGAATCCATCATGCAGCGCGGCCGCGACAAGCGCCCGCACGGCGGCGACGACCCCAAGCGCGCCGACAAGCCCGCGGCGGTGATCCTGATTACTTACGCCACGACCGAGGACGCGGTGCGCGCGGCGCTGAAAGCGATCGAAGCCGACAAGGTGCTTGCGGAACAGCCGCAGGTGATCCGCATCGAGAAGAGTTGAGCTATGAAGCTAGCCGCGCCATCCTTCGAGGCTCGCCGCCACGCAAGTCGGCTGTTGCCGACTTGCGCAATCTGGAATGCCGATCTCGGGTAAACCGAGATCGGTGGCGGCTCGCACCTCAGGATGACGAGGCCGGTAAGTTCCCGTCATCCTGAGGTGCCCGCGCGCAGCGCGGGCCTCGAAGGATGACGGCAAGAAAAGCGCAGGGGGAAAGCCAATGACGTCGATCACCGTCCAACCGAGTCTCGTGATCGAGCGCGTGCTGTCGATCGAGATCGTGCGCGTGACGGAACGGGCGGCGGTCTCCGCCGCGCGGCTGCGCGGCCGCGGCAACGAGATGGCCGCCGACCAGGCCGCGGTCGACGCCATGCGCCGCGAGCTCAACAAGCTGCCGATCGACGGCGTGGTGCGCATCGGCGAGGGCGAGCGCGACGAGGCGCCCATGCTGTTCATCGGCGAGGAGGTGGGAAACAAGAACGGCCCCAAGGTCGATATCGCCGTCGATCCGCTGGAGGGCACCACGCTCTGCGCCAAGAACATGCCGGGCGCCATCGCCGTCATGGCCATGGCCGAGGGCGGCACGCTGTTGAACGCGCCCGACGTCTATATGGAGAAGATCGCGATCGGCCCGGGCTATCCGGCCGGCGTCGTCGATCTCGATGCGCCCCCCGACCAGAACATCATCTCGCTCGCCCAGGCCAAGGGCGTGAATCCCGAGGACATCACCGCGCTCGTGCTCGAGCGCCCGCGCCACGCCGACCTGATCGCCGCCATTCGCAAGAGCGGCGCCGCGGTGCGGCTGATCACCGACGGCGACGTGGCCGGCGTGATCCACACCGCCGACGCGGCGACGACCGGCATCGATATCTATATGGGCATCGGCGGCGCGCCCGAGGGCGTGCTAGCGGCTGCTGCGTTGCGCTGCATCGGCGGCCAGATGCAGGGCCGCCTCGTGCTCGACACCGAAGCCAAGCGCGAGCGCGCCGCCAAGATGGGCGTCAAGGACCCGCGCAAGAAATACGCGATCAAGGACATGGTGCGCGGCGATTGCCTGGTGGCCGCGACCGGCGTCACCGACGGCTCGTTCCTGCGCGGCGTGCGCTTCGCCAAGGACCGCATCTATACCCACACCGTGGTGATGCGCTCGGTCACCGGCACCGTGCGCTGGATCGAAGCCGAGCACCGCCAGCTCGAGAAGTTCCATCTCGATTGAGCGCGCTATGAGCGCGGTTGTGATCCGGCCCCTCGGCGCCGGCGAGCGCGCCGCCTGGGAGCCACTCTGGCGCGGCTATCTCGATTTCTACAAAACTTCGCAGACGCCGGAGGCAACCGATATCGCCTGGCGGCGAATTCACGATCCGAACGAGCCCATGTACGCGCTCGGCGCCTATGTGGACGGCAAGCTTCTGGGCATCGTCCACTATCTCTATCACCGCTCGTTCTGGACGACCGGCGACTATTGCTACCTGCAAGACCTGTTCGTGGCCGAAGCGACGCGCGGCCATGGGCTCGGCCGCGCGTTGATCGAGGCGGTTTACGCGAAGGCGCGGGAAGCAGGCGCCAGCCGGGTCTATTGGAACACCCACGAGACCAACGCCACCGCGCGGGCGCTTTATGAGAAAGTCGCCGAGCGCTCGGGCTTCATCCAGTACCGGAAGATTTTTTGACGATCAGCGCAAGAATTGATCCCTCCCCTCTAGGGGAGGGTCGGTGCGCGAAGCGCGCCGGGGTGGGGTGAATCCCAGACCGCAAAGATGTCCCCACCCGGCCTCGCTTCGCTCGGCCACCCTCCCCAAGGGGGAGGGATGATGCATGATCCCGCCATGTCCGAATCCCGCCCCTTCCTCGGCGTCGAGCGCTCGGCCTCTAGCCGCGTCTGGCGCGACCGGCTCGACGCGCGCGCCAGCCAGACCGCGCTCGCGCTGGTGCAGCGCCTCGGCATGCCCGAGCTGCTCGCGCGCGTGCTCGCCGGGCGCGGCGTGACGCCCGACGACGCCGAAGCCTATCTCGATCCGACCGTGAAAAGCCTGATGCCGGACCCCGATACGCTCACCGACATGCCGGCGGCGGCCGCCCGTCTCGCCGACGCGGTCGAGCGCAAGGAGAACGTGGCGATCTTGGGCGATTACGACGTGGACGGCGCCACCTCGGCGGCACTCCTGGTGCGCGTGCTGCGCGCCTGCGGGCTCGACCCGATCTTCCACATCCCCGACCGGCTGTTCGAGGGCTATGGGCCGAACGTCGAGACCGTGCGTATGCTCGCCGCTCGCGTCTCGCTGCTCGTCACCGTCGATTGCGGCACCACCAGCATCGAGGCGCTCGAAGAAGCCAACAAGCTCGGCCTCGACGTGGTCGTGATCGACCATCACCAGGCGCCCGAGCAACTTCCGCCCGCGCGCGCCATCGTGAACCCGAATCGGCAGGACGATCTCTCCAAGCTCGGCCATCTGGCCGCCGTCGGTGTCGTGTTCATCGCGGCCGTCGCGCTGCTGCGCGAATTGCGCAAGCGCGGCTTCTGGAACGAGGCCCGCCGCGAGCCGGATCTTCTGGCGTTCCTCGATCTGGTGGCGCTCGGCACCGTGGCCGATGTGGTGCCGCTCAAGGGCCTGAACCGCGCCTATGTCGCCAAGGGCCTGCTCGCGTTGCGCCGGCGCGAGGGCGTGGGCTTGAAGGCGCTGATGGACGCGGCCCGCCTCGACGGCCCGCCGACGCCGTTCCATCTCGGATTTCTGCTGGGACCGCGCATCAATGCCGGCGGCAGGATCGGCGACGCCACCCTCGGCGCGCGCCTGCTGCTCACCGACGACCCGTCCGAGGCCATGCAGATCGCACTCGAGCTCGATCGCTTGAACACCGAGCGCCGTACCGTCGAGCAGGCGACGCTTGCCGAGGCCGAGGCCGAAGCACTCGCCGCGCTCGGCATCGAGGAGCGCGGCGCGGTGGTGATCGCCTCCAAGGACGGCTGGCATCCGGGCGTCGTCGGCTTGGTCGCCGCGCGGCTGAAGGAGCGCTTCGGGCGTCCCGCTTTTGCTATCGCCATGCTCGGCGAGAGCGGCACCGGCTCCGGCCGCTCGATCCCCGGCGTCGATCTCGGCCACGCCGTGCGCGTCGCCGTGGACAAAGGGCTGCTGGTCAAGGGCGGTGGCCACGCCATGGCTGCCGGGCTCACAGTTACCCGCTCGAAGCTGAAGGACCTGCGCGCGTTCCTGGAAGAGACGCTTGCCGCGCCTGTCGAGGCCGCGCGCCATGAAAACATATTGGAGATCGACGGCGCACTCACCGCAGGTGCGGCTAATCTTGAACTGATGGAGACGATCGGTCGCGCCGGGCCGTTCGGCGCCGGCAATCCCGAACCGGTGTTCGCGCTGCCTTCGCACTCGGTCGTCTATGCCGATCCCGCCGGCGACGCCCACGTGCGGCTGCGGCTCAAGGCCGGCGACAATCGCCAGATCAGCGCCATCGCCTTCCGCGCACTCGGCCGCCCGCTCGGCGACGCGCTCTTGGCCGGGCGCGGCCGCACCATGCACATCGCGGGTTCGCTTACGCTCAATTCCTGGCAAGGCACCGAGCGCGTCGAAATGCGCGTGCTCGACGCCGCGCCCGCCGAGCCGCTGGCGGCAAGATAACCCCTTCGCTGTCGTCCCGGCCAAGCGAGCCCCGGTCCGGGCGAGCGCGAGCCGGGACCCATAGACACGGTGCTTGCGATTCTTGCACGGTGGTGGTTATGGGTCCCCGCTTTCGCGGGGACGACGCGGAGAGATTTTGCAACCGATGCCTGACGACTTGCCCTTCCTTATTTCCGGTGGCGGCATCGGCGGCTTGGCCGCCGCTTATGCGCTGGCGCGCAAGGGCTTCCCGGTGCGCGTGCTTGAGCAATCGGCGGAATTCCGCGAGGCCGGAGCCGGCATCCAGCTCGGCCCCAATATCTTCCGCGCGCTCGGCAAGCTCGGCCTGAAAGACGCCGTGCTCGCCGATGCATGGGAACCGCAGGCGCAGGAAATGCGCTGTGCGTTGACCGGCAAGAGCGTGACCCGCGTTCCGCTCGGCAAAGACTTCTTCGAGAAATTCGGCGAGCCCTACGCGGTCACCCACCGCCACGATCTGCATGCGGTTTTCCTCAACGCCTGCAAGAGCAACAATCTCATCACACTGGAGACCCAGCGCCGCGTCACCGATTTCGCCGACAATGGCGGCGGCGTCATGGTCCAGCTCGAATCCGGCGAGACGCTCAAGGGCCGCGCGCTCGTCGGCTGCGACGGCATGTGGTCGCGCGTGCGCGAGAAGATCGTCGGCGACGGCGCGCCGCGCGTCTCCGGCCACATCGCCTATCGCGCCGTGCTCAAGCGCGAGCAGGTGCCTGACGACCTTTGGCAGCCCGACATCGTGCTGTGGGCCGGCCCGCGCACGCACTTCGTGCATTATCCGCTGCGCCGCGGCGAGCTCTATAATCTCGTCGCCGTCTTCCACTCCGATCGCTACGTCGAAGGCTGGAACGCCGAGGCCGACGCCTCCGAGCTATGGACGCATTTCAAGGGCCAGCGGCCCGAAGTCCTGCGCATGCTGGAGCGCATCGAGACCTGGCGCATGTGGGTGCTGTGCGACCGCGAGCCGATCAAGCACTGGTCGAAGGGCAACGTCACGCTCTTGGGCGATGCCGCGCACCCGATGCTGCAATATCTGGCGCAGGGCGCTTGCATGGCCACCGAAGATGCCTATTGGCTGGCGGAGAAGGTCGCAAAGACACCCAGCGATCTTCCGGCCGCCTTCCGCGCCTATCAGGAGCAGCGCTATCTGCGCACCGGGCGCGTGCAGCTCATGGCCCGCGTCTATGGCGAGTTCTATCACGCGCGCGGCGTCACGGCCGAGTTGCGCGACCAGATGCTGGGCAGCCGCACGCCGCAGGACGCCTATGACGGAATCGAGTGGCTGTACGGCGGGATGTGAACGACCAAAGCGCCGCGACCTCGCCCTTCGAGACGCCGTGCTTCGCACGGCTCCTCAGGGTGGGGTCGTGGACCTAAAACTCCCGCCCGAGCTTGCGGTCGAGCGAATAGGGCCCGCCGCCGCGCAGCATGATGACGAAGAACACGAGGCCCCAGAACGCCGGATATTCCCAGCCGTTTCCCGCGGCACCGAAGCCGCGCGGCGAATGCACCCAGACGATGACCGCGAACTCGATCACGGCCGCCAGCGCGATCGGCCGCACGAACAGGCCGAAGATGATGCAAAGCGCGCCGACGGTCTCCATCAGGACCAGCACCCAGGCCCAGAATATCGGGGGCTCGAAGCCGATACGCGTGAGGAATGGCACCAGCGCTGCTGCGCCCGCATTGAATTTCGGCCAGCCATGCACCAGCAAGAATCCGCCCGCCACGATCCGCAGCAACGGGTAGTACAAAATGGCAGTCCGCTCGTAGAGCGGACGCAGAGCCGGAATGATCAGCGCCGGTTCCCGTCCCTTGTCGACAAACCCCATGGCATTTTCTCCCTTTGTCGTTGCGGCCATTCTAGAGGAGTCATGCCCCGGAATGCGCGGCCGCGCCTGCCGAGGCAACACGCCTGCGTGAAGCCCGCCCGTGGCGCAGTCCGTGGCCGGTGCTAGACTGCCCGGGGCAGGATTGAGAACGCCGCGCCTGCCGGGAAATTCCACAGGGGACTGGTTGTCGCCGTGAAATTCGACCGCCGTAGCTTCATTGCCGCCGGCGCCGCAGCGCTGCTCCGGCCCAACTCTTTGTTGGGCCAGGAGGTCGAGGAGGACGCTTACTTCGCCGGGAGCGCCGAGGACTACGGCGTGGTCTATCGCCGCACCAACATGGACGCGATCGAAGCCGTATTCCGCCGCCAGGTGGTGCGCTATCCGAACAACGAGACTCCCGGCAGCGTCGTCGTCGATATCCGCAACCACTTTCTCTATCTCACGTTCGAGAACAACGTGGCGCTGCGCTACGGCGTCGGCGTCGGGCGCGAAGGGTTCCAGTGGTTCGGCCACGCCCAGATCATGCGCAAGGCCGTATGGCCGACCTGGACGCCGCCGCCCGAAATGCGCCAGCGCCAGCCGCACCTGCCGGCGAACATGAAGGGCGTCTGGGGCAACCCGCTCGGGCCGCGCGCCATGTATCTCTATCGCGACGGCCGCGATCTGATTTATCGCATTCACGGCACGGTCGAGCCCTGGACCATCGGCGAGGACATTTCCAGCGGCTGCATCCGGATGCTGAACGAGGACGTGATCGATCTGTTCGCCCGCGCGCCGGTCGGCACGCGGGTGAGCGTGCTCGAGCAAGTCGAGTAGGAGGAGGCACTCATGCGGTACATCATTCGGGTCGGCGCGGTGCTGGCGGCGGTCCTGCTGACCGCGGCCTGCGGATCGTTCAAGTTCGGCGACGAGACGCCGCCGAGCGCCACGAGCACGATCCCTCCGGGCAGCGCGCAGGATTTCTTCGTCAATGTCGGTGACCGGGTCTTTTTCAACGACAACCTTGCCGACCTGACGCCGACCTCGACCGAGACGCTGGACAAGCAAGCAGTCTGGCTGGTGCGCTTCGCCAGCTACACGGTGACCGTCGAAGGCCATTCCGACGAGAAAGGCGACAAGGCGAAGAACATGGCGCTCGGCAATCGCCGTGCCCAGGCGGTGCGCAACTATCTCGTCGGCAAGGGCGTGCCCGCGCAACGCGTGAAGTTCGTCTCCTACGGGCGCGAGCGCCGGGTTTCGACCTGCAACGACATTTCCTGCTGGTCGCAGAACCGCCGCGCGGTCACCGTGCTCGACGGCGAGCCCGCTACGACGCCGGCCGCCCAGGCGCCGGTGCCGATGACTCGGCCGCCCGGAGCGCCGAAGCGCTAGTTCGCCTAGGGAGTGAACTCATAAGCCTGTAGGGTGGACCATCATGTTGTTTCCGACGGACCTTGCCTCGTTCTTCGATCTCTTTCGCCAACACGGCGATGCGGCCTACAGCCTGATGTTCGCCTATGCGTCCTCGCACAGCCTGCTGCTAGCGCTGTTCGCGGGCTATGCTGCACATTCCGGCGCCCTGAGTTTCGGCACTCTCATCGTGGTCTGCTGGTTCGGCAGCTTCACCGGCGACGTGATCCGCTTCTGGATCGGGCGGCGTTTCGGCACCCGCTGGCTCGGACGCTTTCCCCGGTTTGAACGCGCCCTACAGACTGCAGCCCAGTTGGCGAACCGTCACTATGTTTGGATGATTCTGTTTCATCGTTATCCGCACGGCATTCGCGGCGTTGCGGGCTTCGCCTACGGCATGTCGCAGCTGCCCTGGTCCACATTTCTCGCGCTCAATTTCGTCGCGGCGGGCCTGTGGTCCTGCGCCATCATCTCGGCGGGCTATGCCTTCGGCCAGGTCTCGGAGAAGGTCATGAGCGATGCCTCTTCGGGCCTGGGTTTCGTGATGCTGGTCGCGTTCCTCGGCCTCTCCTGGATTTTGAGCAAAAAGCTAGAGCGTGTCATCGAGCGGAGCTGAAGCGCGCGAATGCTCCGTCCACCCGATCGAAAAATATTCTAGCGCGGCGGCGCCGAGATCGGCGCGCAATTCTTGCGCCCCTGCCAGACGCAGTCCTGGATCTTTCCCGTCTCCAGGAGTTTTTCCATGATCCAGACGCTGCCGACGATAAGGCAGAGCGCGAAGATGGCGATGCCGATGAGGAAACGGTCGCGCGTTCGCTGATCCATGCGCTCGCCGGCGGCCTGCGGCGCGGGTGGAGCCGGTTGCGGCGGCGCCTGGTGCGGGCGCCTGGCGCGCGGCTTGCCGGGTCGGTTGAACACCAGTCGAAGCGGCGAACGGGCCAAACGCTTTCTCCGCGGCTCTATCTCCGGAAGACGCCCCCTAAGGGATATCCTTCTTTCAGTCCAGCTTGATGCCCGCCTTCTGGACCACCGGGCCCCATTTTTCGAAGTCCGCCTTGGTCAGCGCGGCGAGCTCGGCCGGTCCCTTGGCCCAAATCTCGACGCCGAGGCCGCTAAGCCGCTCCTTCACCGCCGGGATGTCCAGGATCGCGAGGATTTCGGCATTGAGCTTGTCGGTAATCGCGCGCGGCGTGCCTGCGGGCGCATAGATGCCGAACCAGGTGCCGGTTTCGAAGCCCGGCACGCCCGCCTCGATCGCGGTCGGCACGTTCGGCAGCACCGCCGCGCGCGTGGCGCCGGTGGTGGCGAGCGCGCGCACCTTGCCTTCGCGGATATGCGGCAGGCCGGTGAGCACGAAGTCGAAGAACACCGGCACCCGGCCGCCGATCACGTCCATCACCGCGAGCGGATTGCCGCGATAGGGGATGTGCAGCATGTCGATGCCGGTCGTCAGCTTGAACATCTCGGTGGCGAGGTGATTGGTGGTGCCGTTGCCGGCCGAGGCGTAGGTGATATCGCCGGGCTTGGCCTTGGCGAGCGCGATCAGTTCGGAAAGGTTCTTGGCCGGGAAATCCGGAGTGACTACGATCACCATCGGGAGATTGCCGACCAGCGTCACCGGCTCGAAACCCTTGATCGGATCGTAACTGAGCTTGGTATAGAGGTGCGGAACGATCGCGATCGAACTCGCCGCCATCAAGAACGTGTAGCCGTCGGGCGCCGCCCGGGCGACGGCTTCCTGTCCGATATTGCCGCCGGTGCCGGGCTTGTTCTCGACCACGACCGATTGGCCCCAGCGCTGCGACAGATGCTGACCGATCAGCCGGATGATGGTGTCGGCCGAACCGCCCGCCGGGAACGGCACGACGAAGGTGATGGAGCGGGTCGGGTAGGCCTGCGCCATCGGCTGCGACGCGGGCAGCACCAGGGCGATTACGAACAACAGAAGCGCCGGCGCGCGCTGCGCGAAACTCATCACGGATCCTCCCTCGGGCGTGCGGCTTGTTTTTTGGATTATAGCGGACGTGCCGAGGATAAGAACCCGCCCTGAAAGGGCGTTGAGTTGATTAAGTGAGGCCTAACGAAACCCCTCTGTTCGTAAGGGTTTTGCTGCAATCGAGACCGAGTTATTCAAACGATGAACATGGATGACGAGAATTGCTTGAAGATCGGCCTTCGCGGCGGAACGGAGCGCAGGCATCGCACGCCTCTTAAGAATAACCGGACCAACGTCGCCCCGTCGAAAATTCCGCACAATTCAGTGCTCTATGTTATTGAATACCCGGGTAGATTTCCTGCACGGGTTGAAAAAAGTGCCATGTGCCGTTGGATCGCCTATCGGGGAGAACCTGTCGCGCTGGAGCGCTACGTCACCTCTCCGGTCCATTCCCTGATCGAGCAGAGCCGTCGCGCTCTCGAATCCACCGACAGCACCAACGGCGACGGTTTCGGGCTCGGCTGGTACGGCGAGCGTGAGGAGCCCGGCCTCTATAAGGACGTGCGCCCGGCCTGGGCCGACGAGAATCTCCGCCACCTCTGCAAGCACATCCACTCGCGGCTGTTCTTCGCCCACGTGCGCGCCTCGACCGGCACGCCGACCACGCGGCCGAACTGCCACCCATTCGCCTACGGCAAGTGGCTGTTCATGCACAACGGCTCGATCGGCAACTGGCCGCGCATCCGCCGCTGGGTCGAGGCGCAGATCCCCGACGAGTATTACGCCACGCGCATCGGCACGACCAACTCCGAGGCGTTGTTCCTCGCCCTGCTCGGCGCCGGCGCCGACAAGGACCCGATCGCGGCCACCGCGCAGACGCTTGCCGCCGTCGAGGGCCACATCCGCGACAGCGGCGCGCAGGATCCGATCCGTTTCACTTCCGCCATGTCCGACGGCAAGACGCTCTGGGCCTTCCGCTACGCTTCCGGCGACACCAAGGCGAACTCGCTCTACTACCGCGACTTCGGCGATCACGCCGTCATCGTGTCGGAGCCGCTCGATCGCGAACAGGATTTCTGGAAGCGGGTGCCGTCCGGACACGTCATTGTCGCCACTGAGGGCAAGCCGGTGGAGCTGCGGCCGATGCCCGTCGTGATGAAGCTCGCGGCCGAATAGTCATGCTCGTGGCACCAGAAAGCGGGCGCTAAGTTGCCCGCGTAATGACCGCACGATCCATCGACAACATCCGCAACTTCTCGATCGCAGCTGTCGTCATTTTCCCCGCCACACATTAGGCTGCTAGTTTCATGCAAAGTTACACCGTCGGCATTGAGGAAGAATACTTCGTCAGCCATGCGCGCAGCTTCGCGCCAGCAACCCGCGTTCCGAAGGAACTTGCCCGCGCATTCCTCAAACTCAAGTACGGCAATGTCACAACCGAGATGATGCAGGCGCAGATCGAGGTGAACACTGGCGCGTGTACGACCTTCGATCAGGCGCGCGAGCAGCTCGCTAGCCTACGCCGAATGCTCCACCAGACCGCTGGCGAGCATCACTACGTTATATCGGCCTCCGGTACTCATCCGATGGCGATCTGGCACGAACAGACGTTCACGAAGAAGGCCCGCTATCGGCGCATGCAAGACGATCTGCAAATTGTTGGCCGGCGCAATGTGCTGTGCGGCTTGCACGTACACGTGGAGGTTCCAGAACCGGAGCGGCGCGTCACTCTTATGTTGCGTTCTCTGCCCTATTTACCGCTGCTGCTTGCGCTCAGTCTGTCGTCGCCGTTCTGGCAAGGACATCTCACAGGTCTGAAAGGGTATCGGCTCTCGGCCTATGATGAATTACCACGGACAGGCTTCCCACCGCTGTTTTCCTCGACGCAATCCTACGACGACTTCATAGCGGCTTTGACGGTTGCCAAAATCATCCCTGATGCATCACATGTATGGTGGTGCATTCGACCTGCGCTTTCCTACCCAACTCTCGAACTGCGCATCGCCGACAGCAATCCGCGGTTGGACGATGTCTTGTGCGTGGCGGCGTGGTTCCGCTGCCTCATTCACCGGTTATGCGAGGATAAGCGGTTCGGCTATGTCGTGACGGCGGAGATGCTTGCGATAATCTCCGAGAACCGCTGGCGTGTTCAACGGTTCGGAACCGAGGCTTCGATCGTCGATCCGTTGACTCTGGAGACGACGAATGTGGCGAACGATCTGAAAAAACTCGCAGATGTTCTCGGCGAAGACGCCGACGCATTAGGCTGCCGCAAGGAATTCGAGTACTGGCCGACAATATTGAGCGGGGGTACGGCCGCCGACCGACAGGTTGCCATCTACGATGAGGCTCGTGCGGCTGGCGTGTCGCGGATGACGGCATTACGCCAAGTCATGTCGTGGCTCGTCGCACAAACTGTCGCGGAAACAAACGCCACGAATGGGGGCCTGTCGTCCCATCAATAGTGCTGACCGCCATGAATGCTGACTAGCTTCGGTACTGCGACAACGCATCGTCCGAAGGGCAGCAGTATACGGTTCACTACCTCCTCCAGTTTCGAAGGATGTATTGCGGACGCACGAGGCGCCTTGCCGAATGCCGGATCACCATTGGAACTGCCATCCCAGACGGACCACGCGGTGGAGGCCGATCAGTGGCGCGCCCAACGGGACTCGAACCCGTGTTCCCGCCGTGAAAGGGCGGTGTCCTAGACCGCTAGACGATGGGCGCTAACCGGCGCGGCGCACAAACACCGCGCGGGGGTCCTTATAGGAAGGGCTTTCCCGGGGCACAAGCCGCGCAGGTGGCGCTCGCTACGCCTCACCAGTGCCCGGTATTCGGCATCGACTTCCACGGTTCCTTGGGCGGCAGCGCGTCGCCTTTCTGCAGCAGCTCGATCGACTGCTTGTCGGGCGAGCGCACGAAGGCCATGCGGCCGTCGCGCGGCGGCCGGTTGATCGTGACGCCTGCCTGCATCAGCTTCTCGCAGAGCGCGTAGATGTCATCGACCTCGTAGGCCAGGTGGCCGAAATAGCGCGCCTCGCCGTAATCTTCAGCGTCCCAGTTATAGGTGAGCTCCACCTGCGGCCCGGCGCGGCCGGCCTTAGCGCTGTCGGCGACGAGCTTCTCGTCCCCCGGCGCATTCAGGAACACGAGCGTGAAGCGGCCATTTTCGTCGGTGATGCGGCGCGCCTCTTTCAGCCCGAGCTTGTCGCGGTAGAAATCGAGCGCCTTGTTGAGATCGCGCACCCGGAGCATCGTATGCAGATAACGCATCGGAACCTCGTGGAATGAAACCTGCTCTTGGAACTCTAGAAAGTCGGACCCTAGAATGATCGTCAGGGATCGCAAGCGGGCGATCGAGCGGCTCGGCGACCTTCTGGCCGGCTCGCGCCGCGCCGTGGGCTTCACCGGCGCCGGCATCTCGACCGAGAGCGGCATCCCCGACTTCCGCTCGCCCGGCGGGCTGTGGACCCAGAACAAGCCGATCCCGTTCGACGAGTTCGTCGCCGACCAGGGCGCCCGCAACGAGGCCTGGCGGCGAAAATTCGCCATGGAGGATACGTTTCGCGCCGCGAAACCCACCCGCGGCCACCGCGCGCTCGCGCGCCTGGTCGCGGCACGGCAAGATGTCGGCTATCATCACGCAGAATATCGACAATCTTCATCAGACCGCGGGCGTGCCGAATGAGCGGGTGATCGAGCTGCACGGCAACGGGACCTACGCCGTCTGCCTCGATTGTGCGGTGCGTTACGAAATCGAGTGGGTCAAGCAACGCTTTACCGCGAGCGGGGGTATCGCGCCCGATTGCCCGGCCTGCAGCGGGCCCGTGAAGTCGGCGACCATCTCCTTCGGCCAGGCCATGCCCGAGGAGCCGATGCGCCGGGCCGAGATCGAGACGCTCAATGCCGATTTGTTTCTGGCGATCGGATCCTCGCTAGTCGTTTGGCCCGCCGCAGGATTTCCGGCTTTGGCGAAACGAAACGGCGCCCGTCTCGTTATCCTCAATCGCGAGCCGACCGAGCTCGACGGGCAGGCCGACCTCGTTGTGCACGACGATATCGGCGACGTGCTGGAGCCGTTCCTCGCCGCCTGACCGTGGCACGAACGACATAGCCTGCGAAAATCATCCACTGCTTTCCACCGGACACTGTTGGCATCTTGCAGTTTGCCCTTTCCGCCGCTTTGCGCGGTGTTAAGCTCAAGCCAACGAATTCGGCGCTCGATGTTCGGGCGCATCATTTGACGTTGGCGGCGTCATGGCGGACCAAATGGGGCCGAAGTTCGCGCTGGGCGAACCGCGGCCGGGCGTAGAGGACCTCAACGAAGAGGCCCCCGTAGGGCTCGTCGAGGTCACCGGCTTCATCAAGTGGTTCGACGTCTCCAAGGGCTACGGCTTCATCGTCCCCGATAACGGCGGCCCCGACGTGCTCCTGCACGTCACCTGTCTGCGCCGCGACGGCTTCCAGACCGCCTATGAAGGCGCGCGCGTCGTGTGCGAGGCGCTGGAGCGCCCGAAGGGCATGCAGGTTTTCCGCGTCGTCTCGATGGACGAGTCGACCGCGATCCATCCGGCGCAGATGCCGCCGCCGCGCACCCACGTCGTCGGTGACGCCGACCAGCGGGCTCGAGCGCGCCTGGGTGAAATGGTTCAACCGGCTGCGCGGTTTCGGCTTCCTCACGCGCGGCGAGGGCACGCCCGACATTTTCGTCCATATGGAGACGCTTGCGCCGCTACGGCATGATCGAGCTGCGGCCCGGCCAGGTCGTGTTCGTGCGCTTCGGGGCGGGCCCCAAGGGCCTGATGGCCGCCGAAGTGCGGCCCGATACCGGCGGCAGCGGGCCGTCCTCGCACTAGCCGCGATTTCCGCTACAATCTTTCGCATGAAACGATTTTCGCGCGCGCGCGCAACGCTTTCGGTGAGCCTGCTCGCGCTCGGTCTCATCGCCGGGCTGGCCTGGGCGGCGACCGTCGAGCCGCTCGAGATCCTCACCCGCTCGGGCGTGCACGTCTTCGAGGTCGAGCTCGCCATCACCGACGACGAGCGCGCCAAGGGGCTCATGTTCCGCCGCGAGCTGCCCGAGGGCCGCGGCATGCTGTTCGATTTCAAGAGCGATCAGATGGTCGCCATGTGGATGAAGAACACGTTCGTTTCGCTCGACATGATCTTTATCCGCGCCGACGGCCGCATCGCCCATATCGCCGAGAGCACGACGCCCCAATCCGAGGCGATCATCTCATCCCGCGTCCCGGTGCGCGGCGTGCTGGAAGTGGTGGCCGGTACCGCGAAAAAGCTCGGCATCCAGACCGGCGACAAGGTCGCGCACCGCTGGTTTGCGGGGCGCTAGCTGAAGTGGCGCCCGCGCCTTGCCGCGCAAGCCCTTAGCGTGTAATCGGAAATTAAAGCCGTCCGGCTAGAACGCCGAGGCGGTAGGGCGGGGCATAGCGCAGCCCGGTAGCGCATCTGCTTTGGGAGCAGAGGGTCGCAGGTTCAAATCCTGCTGCCCCGACCATCCGCCTTCGCTTACGCTACGGCTCGGCGAGCCGAGAAGGAACGAGGAACCATGTTCGCCCGCATCTTTCGGCCAACGCGCACGGCCATGCAGTCCGGCCGGGCCAAGACCAGACAATGGGTGCTCGAATACGAGCCCGAAGCGCCGCGCGAGGTGGAGCCGCTCATGGGTTTCACCAGCTCGCGCGACATGCGCTCGCAGATCCGTCTCGAGTTCGCCACCAAGGACGAGGCGATCGCCTATGCCGAACGGGAAGGCATTCCGTATCAAGTGCTCGAGGCGCACGAGGCGGAGCGCAAGCGCATCGCGTACGCCGATAATTTCGGCTACAAGCGCGTCGGGCAGTGGACGCATTGACCAAGCGGGCCAACGCCCGCGGCGTGGCCCCGTAGCTCAGCGGATAGAGCAGCAGCCTTCTAAGCTGCTGGTCGGAGGTTCGATTCCTCCCGGGGTCG
>CAVYZC010000014.1:0-146424 GCA_963772885.1 uncultured Alphaproteobacteria bacterium
CCGGCCGCTGACGGCGGGCCAGCCTGCAGCGGCGATCCGCGTGCGGTTCCAGAAAACGGGCGGAGGCGACGCGATCTTGTCCTCGGACGGATCGCTCTCGCCGTTGCCGTGACGCCGGCTTTGGGCCGCAACCAGTCGTTCCATCTTGCGCAGATCGGCTTCTCCGAGAGCGAGCGCGGTGTCGATCCAGATCTTGGTGACATCGGAGAGCTCGGAGTAGGAGAGGGGAAGCACCCGCTGCCGCACCTGATAGATCGCGCGGCGCGCGCCGTGCCGGCGGCCTTGCCGCGAGAGGAAATCGCGCACCGCTTCCTCGCCGTGGCCGTCCTCGGCCAGGATGTCGACCAGACCCATTTCGTGCAGCTCTTCCGCGCCATAGATGCGCCCGCTGAGAATTATTTTCTCGGCGCGGACCGTATCGAGCCGCCGCGCGAGCAGACTATAGGCACCCATCCCCGGAAAGAGATTGAACAGAATTTCCGGCAGGCCGAACTTCGCGCTCTTTTCCGCCACGATGACGTTGCACGAGAGCGCCGATTCGAAGCCGCCGCCCAGCGCATCGCCCTGTACCAGCGCGACCGTGATGATCGGCAATCCGTAGCTGATGGCGTTGTTGTAGAGCACGTCGATGCAAGCGCGTGCATAGCGCTCGAGCCCGAAGCGGTTCTGCGTGCGGATCAGACCGGTGAGCAGCTTCAGGTCGCCGCCTAGGTTGAAGATCTGCGTCGGGCGCGACGCCACGACGAAATAGCGGATCGGGCGATCCTCGTGCTGTGCGAATTGCGCATACAGCGACTTGATCGAGCGCTGCATCTTGGAAAGATCGCGCAGGAGATTGGGAGTGTAGCTCGGCGCGCCGCGCGGCTGCTGGAAGCACCAGAACGTCTTGGTGTCGGGATCGAGCTCGACTTCGATCTCGGTATAGTGCTCGGCTGCGACCTGCAAATGGAGCGGGAACGCGACTCCATTGTGCGCGATCTTCGGATTGGACGACTTGTTCCACACGGAATAAGCCGCATAGGATTTTTTCAGGGGTTTCATGCCTCGGTCGCCGCCTCTACTCGACTCGACGCTCGCAGGCCGACCCGCCGCTACGCCGGATGACCACGAACGCGGAAGGCTACACCCTCCGATTGAGTGAAGTTTAACTCAAAATTAACCAGTTTGCTTAGGATTCCAGTAACTTGGTTAACCCGCCAAGGGCGGTTCTGCCCGGATTCTCATCGCTACAACCAAAGAAGGAGGCGCCGGATCGCGCTGGAATTGGCGGTTGAGCGCGCCCCTGCCCTTTGAATTAGCATGTGGCCTCCGTCCGCCCCGGGCGGCAATCTTGGGCCCCGATCCATGAGCAGACTTTCCGGCCGCACCGCGATTGTCACCGGTGGCGCCAAGGGCATCGGCCGCCACTACGCCGAGGCCCTCGCGGCCGAAGGCGCGCAGGTGATGATCGCCGATATCGAAGACGGTGAGGCGCTCGCCCGCGAGATCGTCGCCCGGCACGGCCAAGGCGCGGCCGAGAGCTTCGTCTTCGACGTGAGCAAGGAGGACGAGGTGAAGGCGCTGGTCGAACGCACGCTCGCGCGCTTCGGCAAGATCGACGTCTTGGTGAACAACGCCGCGGTCTTCGCCAATCTCGCGCAGGTGCCGCTCACCGATATCGAAGTCGCGCTGTGGGACAAGGTGATGGCGGTCAATGTCCGCGGGCCGTTTCTTATGGCCAAGCATGTGGTCCCGCACATGCGCGCCAAGCGCTATGGCAAGATCGTCAATATCGGCTCCGGCACCGCCTACAAGGGCATGGCGAATTTTCTGCACTATGTCAGTTCGAAGGGTGCGATCGTCGCTATGACGCGATCCCTGTCGCGCGAATTGGGCGCCGACGGCATCTGCGTGAACACGCTCTCGCCGGGGTTCATCATGAGTGATAGCGTGATCGCGAGCAAAACCCACGGCGAGGCTACGATCAAAGCAGTGGTGCAGAGCCGCGCCTTCAAGCGCGACGCGTTCCCGAAGGACCTGCTCGGCGCGCTCGTCTTTCTCGCGTCGGCGGAGAGCGACTTCATCACCGGCCAGACCATTGCCGTTGACGGTGGTTCGGTGAACACATGAATTCACCGATGAAAGGCAGGCTGCTGAACGAAGCCGAGCGGGCGGCGGCGATCTTGCCGGGCCGTCAATGCGGGACCTGCACGCTCTGCTGCAAGGTCATGCGTATCGACGAACTGGAGAGCCCGGCCGGCCAATGGTGTCAGCATTGCGATCCGGGCAAGGGTTGCCGCATCCACGAGACGCGCCCGCCTGTCTGCCGCGAGTTCTTCTGCATGTGGACGTATCGCAAGGACATCGGCCCGCATTGGAAGCCGGAAAAATCCAAGATGGTGTTGTCTCTCGAGGGCGACGGCCAGCGGATCGCCGCCCACGTGGACCCGAGCTTTCCGGGCGCCTGGCGGCGCTCACCCTATTATCAGGAGCTGAAGCTGTGGTCCGGCATCGCCGCCCGGGCGCAGACGCAAGTCAGCGTCTGGATCGGTCGCCGCGCGATCGTCATCGTACCGGATCAGGATATCGACCTCGGCTTCATTGCGGAGGACGAGGTGGTGGTGTCGACCACGACGATGACGCCCCAGGGCCCGAAGCTCGGCGCGCAGAAGATCAAGCGCAGCGAACTGCCCGAACTGGAAAAGCGCTGGGCCGCGGCAAAGCGGCGCCAGGGCATTGTGGGCTTGTGAGCGCGACCTGGGCTATACTGAATCTAAGAAGATAGGGAGAGCGCCATGGAAAGCCCGTCGACGGGGCTGATGTCCCAGCCGAGCAAGTCCGTCGCCGGCGCGGTCACGCCCGAGCGCGCTGCCTATTACAACCGCATCGGCAAGAAGAATTTGGCGCCGCTCTGGGAAGTGCTGAAAGGCTTGGTACCGCCGGAGCCCAAGACGCCTTGCGTGCCGGCGTTGTGGCGCTTCGCCGAAGTGAAGAAGATGGTGATCGAAGCCGGTGCGCTGATCACCGCCAAGGAGGCTGAGCGCCGCGTGCTCGTGTTCGAAAACCCCGCCTTGCCCGGCCGCTCGCGCATCACGCAATCGCTCTATGCCGGTCTGCAATTGATCCTTCCGGGCGAGATCGCGCCCGCGCACCGGCACACCGCTTCGGCGATCCGTTTCGTGCTCGACGGCGATGGCGCTTACACCGCGGTCGAGGGCGAGAAGACCATCATGCGCCGCGGCGATTTCGTGATCACGGCGAACTGGGCTCCGCACGATCACGGCAATCCGTCCAAGCAGCCGATGATCTGGCTCGACGTGCTCGACGTGCCGACGGTCAATTTCTTCGACGCCGCCTTCTCCGAGCATCTCGATCTCGAGAAGTCAATCGAACACGAAAGAGGACGGCAATTCCTACGCTCGCTACGGCTCCGGCGTGCTGCCCGATGGCGTGAAACGGATGCAGCGCAGCCCGATCATCAATTATCCCTATGCGGAGATTCGGCCGGTGCTCGAGCGTCTGGAGGCTTCCGGCGACATCGATCCGCACCACGGCGCGCGCGTGCGCTACGCCAATCCGCTGACCGGCGGCTGGGCGACCCCCACCATGGGCGCGAGCATCGCGATGTTCCCCAAGGGCTTCAAAGGCAAGGACTATCGGGCGACCGACGGCGCCATCTTCGTCTGCGTCGAAGGCGAGGGGTCGACCAGGATCGAGGGTGAGACCTTCGACTGGGGGCCGAACGACGTCTTCGTCATTCCATCGTGGAAGCGCTATTCGCACACGGCGAAGAGCAAGACAGTCTTGTTCTCGATCTCCGACCGGCCGGCGCAGGAAGCGCTCGGCTTCTGGCGCGAGCAGAACTGACGCGGCTCAGCTGGAAGCCATCCGCCGTCCGCCGCGTCCACGCAGGTAATCCGTAACAAGCAGCGCGACGCCGGCCACGATCCCGGCGAAGTTGACGTAGTAACCGCCGGTGAAAGACTCTGGCGGCAGCACGATCGGCAGCGCCACCAGTCCATAGAGAACGCGCTCGGGAATCGTGAGCGGCCTCAGCGCGAAGCCGACGATCCCCGCCGTGCCGACGAACAACCCGAACAAGATGCGGGCAAAGTTCTCCGCGACCAGATAGAGCGGTCCGTCGAACAACAGGCTCGGCGTCAGCACGAACAGGAATGGTAGGATGAACGTGCTCCAGCCGACGAGGCAGGCGATCCAGCCCGTGGTCCAGCCGTCGGTGCGCGCGATGTTCGCCGCCGCATAGGCGGCGAATGCCACCGGCGGCGTGATCATCGACAGCATGCCATTGTACATGACGAACATGTGCGCGGCCATCGGTGTCACGCCGAGCTTGATCAGCGCCGGCGCCAAGAGCGTCGCGGTCAGGATATAGACGCTCACGGTCGGCAGGCCGATGCCGAGCACGAAGGCGAGCACCGCGATCAGCAATAGGAGCAGGAATACGTTCTGGCCGGAGAGTGCCAAGAGCTGAAGCGTCATCCCGAAGGCGAGGCCGGAAATGCTCAAGATCCCGACCATGATGCCGGCGGCGGCGCCGATCAGAATGATGTCGAGCGAGACGCGCCCGGTCTCGATCACGGCGCGCAGCATCTGTGGAATCGATGTACGCTTGCCGCGGTAGCCGAAGATCAGCGTCAGCACCATCAGGATGACGGTCGAGACGATCGCCGTCTTCTCAGGCGTCAAGCGCGTGATTTCGGGATAGATCAGCGAATAGACGAGGAACGCGATCGGCACCAGGAAGTGCCAGCCCGAGCGGAACACTTCGCCGAGCGTAGGCGCGCCCTCGATCGGCGCCGCCCCGATCTTGTATTTGGCCGCCTCGAGATCGACGTGGATGAACAGGCACGCATAATAGAGAATCGCCGGGATCGCGGCGGCGAGGCACACCGCGCCGTACGATACCTGCAGAAACTCGGCCATGATGAAGGCCGAAGCGCCCATGACCGGTGGCATGAGCTGTCCGCCGGTGGAGCCCACCGACTCGATTGCCGCCGCGCGGTAGGGCGTAAAGCCCGAGCGGATCATGGTCGGAATGGTGACGATGCCGACTGCGAGCACGTTGGAGACGGCGCTGCCTGAGATCATTCCGAACAGCGCGGAGCCGACGACCGCGATCTTGGCCGCGCCGCCGCGAAAATGACCCATGGCCGACATCGAAAGATCGGCGAAGAAGTCGGCGCCGCCGGTGCGCGCCAGCACCTGCCCGAGAATCGTGAACGGGATCACCACCAGCACTGCCACCGAAAGGATCGAGCCGATGATGCCGTTGATGTCGAGGCCGAGATAGACCACCAGCCGTTCGGGCGAGACCGCGCGCGTCTGGAAATCGCCCGGAAAGTACGGGCTGATATAGATATAGAACGCCATCGCCAGGATGATGCCGACGAATCCCCAGCCTGAGGTTCGGCGGCTCGCATCGAGCACGAGGAAAATCAGGATGGCGCTGCCGATGATGCCCTCCAGCGGCAACATGGCGATTTCGATGGTCAGCGCCTCGTAGCGCAGTGCCACATAGGCGCAAATCACGAGCGAAGCGGCGGCGCCGAGCCAATCGAACCCGCGCGCGGCGAAAGGCCGGCTGGCGAGAAGGGTCCAGATCAGGCTCGCACCCAATCCGGCGAGCAGGAACGGCGGAATGTCACTCAGCGCCCGATGGCGCAGCGCGATGTACCCGAGTATCACGATCGCCGCGACGGCGCCGCTCCAGTCGATCGTCGAGGGCTTCCTCGGCCTCTCGGAGACATAGGCGAGCGCCAGCGTCAGACCGAGGCAAACGGCCAGCAACTGTTCGGTATAGAAGGAAACGTTGAAGACCTGCCGCGGGATGTCGAGCACCCAGAGCGCAACCGCGGCGACGAGCAGCGCCTGGAAAATCGTGGTGAAAAACCGTGTCGCCTTCGACGCGGTGGAGGTGAACTCCTCCGCGCCGGCGATAATTCGCTCCTCGGACGCGGCCGGCCCTCGAGCCGCGTCCGAAGCCCGATCGCCTTGGTTCACGTCGTCGCCTTAGGCTCGAAGCCCTTCTCCTTGAAATACTTCAAGGCGCCGGGGTGATAGGGGATGTCGTACTTCTTGTAGAGCCCCGCGGCCGAGAACTCGCGCAGCGCCGGCTGGATCTCGAGGAGCCCCGCCTTGTTGTTCTCCATGGTCTCGATGATCTTGTAGACGACGTCATCCGGCACTTTGGCGTTGGTGAACAGCATGTTGTCGTAGCTATAGACGCCCATCGGCTTGTCGACGCCAATGAAGAACGGGCTCGGCACCGCCTGCGTGAGATAGCCGTAGGGGAAGATCTTCTGCGAGGCGGCCATGCCGGCCGCAGGGATTTCGAGCGCCCGGATGCCGCCGACGGTGGCGTCCACTTCGCGCACCTTCGGCGCGCCGAAGGCGAAGAAGAGAACGTCCGATGCTCCGGAAACGAAATCGTCGGCATCGCGGATCACGTTGGGCACCAATACCGGCGAGATGTCCTTTTCGGTCAGGCCGCCGGTCGCCAGCATCGCCTTCACCAGCACATCGATCGTGCGCATGGCGGAGAAGCCGAGCGGCACCCGCTTGCCCTTGAGGTCGGCGATCGTCTTCATCGGCTGGTCCTTGCGCACCCAGAACGCGACGCGCAGCGCGTGGACCGAGCCGATCAGCCGCAGGTCAGGCTGGCGCCCCCCGGCTGAGGTCGCGTTCACCACTTCCAGGATATTGGCGATACCGAGCTCGGCCTCGCCGCGGCCGACGAGCGGGATGAGCACGGCCTCGCCCGCGGTCGGCTGGATCAACGCGTTGATGTTGGCTTTTTCCTTCAGCACCTTTGCGATCGCCGAGCCGGTGGTGTGGTTCAGCGTGCCCGGCTGCATCGTCGCGATGCCGTAGGTCTGCGCGTACGCGCGGACGGTAGCCAGCGCGAAGGCCGAGACGCTCATGCCCGCGAGCGCGGCGCGGCGGCTGAGTTTCATCGATTCAAACATCACGTATTCCTCCTCCCAAATCTGAATATCGTTTTTTATCTTTGAACCCTTTGATCGGGCTTCTGCCGGTATTGTGCTGGATTTTTCGCGAGATTCCAGTGCCCGGAACGGGCAGCGGCCGTCACTTCACGAGCTTCTTACCGACCAATCCCTCCAGGTTCTTGAAGTAAATCTTGTCGCGCGCCTCTTTCGTCAGATCGAGTGAGTCCAGGATCTTGATGGTCTCGCGGATGTAGCCGGGGCCCTTTTCCGGGTCGAACGGACTGTCCGAAGCGAACACCACACGATCGACGCCGTAGAATGCGAGACCGCAGACGGTCGCGGCCCGGGAGCCGAACACTGCCGAAGTCCGCGTAGAAATCCTGCTTGAAATAGTCGAGCGGACGCTTCTTCAGGCTCTTGCGCAGGGCGACGTAATCCTCGTCCGTGGTGCGGGCGCCGAGTTGGTCCCAGCCGGGCCCAACGCGGCCCTCGAAATAGGGCACCATCGCGCCGAGATGATGGATGATGATCTTGAGGTTCGGATATTTGTCGAGCGTCTTGGAGAACACGAGCCGCGCCATGGCGACGCTGGTCTCGTAGGGCCAGCCGAACGTCCACCAGATTTCGTAGAGCGATTTCTTCTCGTCCTGGTAATCCGGGTGCGTCGCCGGCCGGTCGGGATGAATCCAGATCGGCTTGCCGATCTTGTTCATCGCCGCGAAGAACGGCTCGAATTCGGGCCGGTCGAGCGGCTTGCCGCCGACATTGGTGTAAATCTGCGTGCCGAGGGCGCCGAGCTGCTTGATCGCGCGCTCGGTCTCGGCGACGCCGGCGTCCTTGGCGATCATCGGCGTCTGGGCGACGAAGCCGGGGAAACGGTCGGGATACTTGGCGACGAGTTCCGCCAGGCCGTCATTGCCGATCTTGGCGAGTTCCTCGGCGACCTTCGGGTCGCCCTTGGCGATCACCTCTAGCCGCGGCGCCGGCAATGACAGCACCTGCGCGTAGTCCTGGAACATGTCCATGACGCGGAAGCGCTCATCGAGATCATGGATGCACGGGATCGCGCGCGTGCGGTTGAACATGTCCTTCAGGCCGGAGCCCACTTCGCCCATCTTTTCGTAGTATTTCTTGGGGAAGAAGTGATTGTACGCGTCGATCCGCATGGAGGTCCTCCGGTTGGCGGCGGGGGAACATAACCTTAAAGCCGCGCGGTTGCGAACAACCAGATGGCGACCGAGGAAGCAAGAGTGGGACGAGTCCGGGGGCCTCGATCAATAGCGGAGCAGGCCGATCTTATGCAGGCGGTGGAATAGCCCCTGCCGGCGCATGTAGGGCCGGATTGCTCGCTTCACCTCATTCTGTTCGGGGCGTCGGCCGAGGGTCAACTCGCGGACGCGATCCATTTCTTCGTTGCCGACGTCCATCATCGCAAACGTCTTCTGCGTCTCGTGTACGCGGAAGCAACCGAGGTAGCGGGGCAGCCGCTTGAAGCGGAACCCAGCCTGCATCGCGCGCGCGATGAAGTCCCAGTCGAGCGCGAAGCGGAAGCTCTCGTCCATCGGTCCGATCGCGTCCCACACGCGCCGTTTCCAGAACAGCGTCTCTTGCGGAACGTAGTCCATCCATTTCAGCGCCTCGGGATCGTGCGGCGGCAACACGGCCCGCCCGATTTCGAGGCCCCGCGCATCGATGAAGATCCGGTGACCATAGAAGAGATCGATCTCGGGATTGGCTTGGAACGCTTGTGCCACGTACGTGAGCGTGCCGCGCAGAAGCAGATCGTCGCTGTTGAGATAGGCCATCAGGTCGCCTGACACGTGTCGGAACCCGCGGTTGATTGCCTGGGCCTGCCCCGAATCCGCCTCGCTGTACCACACGAGCCTGCCGGAATAGCTCTCGAGTAGCGCTCGCGTCTCCTCGCCCGATCCGGCGTCCTGCACGCAATAGGCGAGGTTAGGATAATTCTGAGACAGCACGCTCTCGATCGTCGCCTTCAAGAAATGTTCTTGCTTGAAATGCGGAGTAATGATCGCGATCAACGGGGCATTCGCGGGCGCCGTTGTTGCCGCATACGATGGCGGCAGCTTGAGTGGCCGCGGCGCATGCTGCCAGAAATTCCAAATTTGCGGACGCAGTACCTCCGACAGCGACCTGCCCATCCGTCTGTGCACCAGATTTTCAAGAAACGTCAGCCGGTCACGTTGCGCCGCGTGGTCCAATTCGAGGCGTTTCAGCCGCTCGCCGATGTCGGCAATCTCGGAAGGATCCTTGTCGGTCATTGGCGCGGACACGATCCCGGAGCGTACGAAAATGTGCCGGGTTCAGCGCCCTGCAACATGCTCAATATATCAAGTATAGGCCCGCCGCAGCCCATCCTCCAGTTTCGTCTTCGGCTCCCAGCCCATGGCGCGGATACGATTGGAATCCATGAGCTTGGGGGCATGCCGTCCGGTTTGCCGGTATCGAAGCGTAACCGGCTTTCCACGCCCACAATCCGCGCGATCATCTCTGCCAGCTCGCGGATTGTGACGTCGGGGCCCACGCCGATATTGACGTGGTCCTCTCCCGAATAGCTCCGCATTAGGAACACAAGCGCGTCGGCGGCGTCATCGACATACATGAATTCGCGGCGCGGGCATCGCCGAGATGAAATCGCAGCCGTATTGGCGGCGATAGGCGCGGCACAGCATGATCCCGGAGATTTTCGCGATCGCGTACCGCTGGTTGGTGGGCTCGAGCAGCCCGGTGAGGAGGGGGTCCTCGCGCATGGGCTGCGGCATCGGGGAATTCTCAGCTGGCTTTCGAAACCCTGGAGGCGTGCGGGGCTGTCGACTTGGAGCCGCCTTTGGCGAGGAGTTTCGCTTCGACCGCGGCGAGCACCTCCTGGTAGCTCTTGGGCCCGCCCTCGGGCCAGCGCACGTCTTTCAGTTGCTCGTGCGCCCACTCGATCCGGCGTGCGATGGCGGACGTGAGCACTGGGTCCAAACCGAGCTCGGCGACCGTCGCCGCCGACTCATGCATTTCCGCCGCGCGCCGCGCGCCATGCTTGGCGGTGCGTTCGAGATAATAGGAGGCGGCCTCCCGCCAATCGATGCCCGGCACGGTCTGCTGGACGGAATCCAGAATCCGGTCTTCCAGGCCGACGCGGTGCGCCGCGATCAGCCCCTCGAGTAGGAGCGCCTCGATGCCCTTGATGAAGATCGAACGCAGCATTTTGGAGAGCGACGCATCGCCGATTCGCTCGCCGGCGAGTTCGAGACGCATGCCAAGCGCATTCAGCCGGGCCGCGAGCGCCGCCGCCTTGGGTCCGGAAACGAGCACCGGCACGCGATGGCCGGGGCCGGGCACCGGCGCCATGATCGCGGCCTCGACGAAGTCTGCGCCCGACGGCGCGACCGCGTCGGCGACCTTCTGCTTGGTCATGGGCGAGACCGAGTTGAAGTCGATATAGGTCTGCCCGGGCTTGAGGTGCTTGGCGGCCGCGCGCGCAGCATCGATGGCGGAGGAAGCGGTCACCAGCGAGAAGATGACGCTCGTGCCTTCGAGCGCAGGCCCAAGTGTGGTCTTCAAATCCACGCCCGCAGCTCGGGCCGCATCGGCCATCGGTTTCTCACCGGCGAGCAGGTCATAGGCGGAAATGCGTGCCTTCGCCTCGGCCGCGAGTCCGCCGCCGATATTGCGGCCGGCCTCGCCGAAGCCGATGAGGGCGATCTTCTCCGTCATTTCAGCTCGCTGAGATCGTCGACGTAAGTGAGCCCGAGTTTCTGCAAGGGCTCTCGCATCTTGTCGAGATCGAGCGTGAGCTCGCCCTTGGCCAGGCGCTTCTTCTTCTCGGTCTCGTTGGCTTCGCGCTTTTCCGCGGCGGCGATCGCGGCTTCCGCCTCGCCGCGCGGTACCACCACGACGCCGTCGTCGTCGGCGACGACGATGTCGCCCGGGTTCACCAATGCGCCGGCGCAGACGACCGGAATATTCACCGAGCCCGGCGTCGCCTTGATCGTGCCCTTGGCCGAGATCGCTCGCGACCAGACCGGATATTTCATCTCGGTGAGGTTCTTCACGTCGCGCACGCCCGCGTCGATCACCAGCGCAACGATGCCGCGCGCCATGAACGTGGTCGCCAGCACATCGCCGAACATGCCGTCGGTGCAGTCGGCGCTGCAGGCGACCACCATGACGTCGCCCTTCTGGCATTGCTCGACCGCCACATGGATCATCCAGTTGTCGCCGGGGTGCGTGAGCGCGGTCACCGCGGGGCCGGCGATCTGCGCGCCGGGCCAGATCGGCCGCATATAGGGCTTCATCAGCCCGCGCCGGCCGATCGCCTCGTGCACGGTCGCGCTGCCGAGCTCTTTCAGCCGCGCCGAAATCGCCGGATGCGAGGCGCGGAATCTTGCGGACGACGACCGGCTTCATGCGTGGCTCCTCCCGAACGGGCGCAAATCTAGCGGGAATCCCGAAGCCGCACCAACGGGTCGACACCGATTGCAAAAGCGACCATGATGCAACTTCGCGGGGCAGGGCGATCGACGGAGGCTTCCAATGCGGCGGCGCGGACTTTCGCGGCGCGCGATGCTGAAGGGTGCGGCTGCGAGCAGCTCGGCGTTGAGCTTCGGGCTCTGGCTGCCCTCGGCCTCGGCCCAATCGGCGCCGCTGCGCTCCGGCGTGCTCACGCCCGGCGTCATCATCATGCTCACCGACTACATCCTCACCAACAAGCTCGACGAGAAGCATGGGCTGAAATTCGCCGAGCCGAATATCTATTCCACCCTTTCCACCGTGCAGGGCGATTTCGTCGCCGGCGCTTACGAGATCGGGTTCGGCGGCTGGGATGCCTATGCGCTGCGCTATCTCGCGGGCGTTCCGTGCGAGCTTATCGGCACGTTCTCGACCGCGACCATGCTCAACATACTGGCGCCCGCCAACGGCGTGAAGTCGCTCGCCGAACTCAAGGGCAAGACGCTCGCGGCGCCGTTCGCAAGCAGCACCTACAAGATCGCGAGCGCCGTGATCCGCGAATTCGAAGGCATCGATCTCGAGAAGCACGTGCAGATTCAGAGCAGCGACAACCCGATGGCGCCCTTGAGCATGCTGATGGCCGACCGCGCCGATGCCGCGCTCTCGTGGGAGACCTCGGTCAGCGCCGCGCTGCTGCGCCGGCCCGACCTCAGGGTGATCTATAACGTAGGCGAGGCATACCGCGCCAAGACCGGCCGCGATCTGCCCTATTTCGGCATGGCCGTGCGCAAGGAGCTCACCGCCAAGGACCCGACGATCGGCGCCAAGCTCAACCGCGTCTTCAAGGACTGTATCGACGGCATCAACGCCAATATCGCCGGCCGCCATCGAGTCCGCGGGCAAGAATACCTATCTGCCGCCGGAAGTGCTGAAGACCGCCTTCGACTCGGGCCGCATGCGCTTCAGCTACATCTCCGCGCTCGATGACGAAGGCCGCAAGACCTTCGTCACGGCGAGCGAGTTTCTCACCCGCAACGGCATTTTCCCCCGCGCCGTCGACAAGGGCTTCTTCGTCTCCGGCTGAGCGGGCCGTATCGAGTGACCGGCGTGAACAAACCCGTTTCGATCGACAGCATCGAGCCGTCCGGCGCGAGTTTCCGCTCCGACCGGTCGCTGCGCAACGAGACCTTCGCCACCGTCGTCGTCGTGATCGCGCTTGATCGCGGCGATGGAGATCACGAGCCGCTACGTCCCCGACTACATCATGCCGTCGCCGCTCAGCGGTGCTCGATGCGGCGCGCAAGCTCTTCTTCCAGGACTACACCCACGTCTTCGTCACGATCCTGCGCCTGATCGCCGCCGTGGCCTTCTCGATGCTGCTCGGCATCGTGTTCGGCGTCGTCATGGGCATGCTGCCTGCGGTGCGGCCCTATCTGCGCGCGCTCGTCATCATCGATACCGGCGTACCGGCGCTGTCGTGGATGCTGATCGCGATCTTCTGGTTCAAGGACCCGGAGACGCGCATCTTCTTCATTCTCGTGGTGATCCTGCTCCCGTTCTACGCGCTCAACGTCTATGAGGGCATTCGCGCGCTGCCGAAGGATCTGCTCGACATGATCGAGAGCTTCCGGCCGACGCGCTGGCAGGTGATGCGTTATCTCGTCGGCCCGCACATCGTGCAGTACATCTTTCTCACCACGAAATCGGTGATCGGTTACGCCATCCGCATGACGATCTTCGCCGAGCTGATCGCGTCCGCCATCGGCGTCGGTTCGCGCATGGGGCTGGCGCATTCGAACTTCCACATCGATCAATTGCTCGCCTGGACCTTCTTCCTGATCGCGCTCTCGCTTATCGCTGCAAGCCGTCATCAACGCGGTCGAGAAGCGCTTCCTGCGCTGGCGGCCGGAGCTGGAGGTCCGATGAGTGCCGCCGTCATCGAGCTTGCCGACGTTCGCAAGACTTTCGGCTCCGTCGTCGCGGTCGACGATATCGGCTTTGAGGTGGCCCGCGGCGAGATCGTGGCGCTGCTCGGGCGCACCGGTGCCGGCAAGACCACGGTGCTGAACATCGTGATGGGCACGATCCCCGCCGATCGCGGCACGGTCCGCGTTGCCGGCGTCGATCCGTATCTGCATTTCCGCGAGCTGCGCGGCAAGCTTGCGGTGAGCTTCCAGAACGACCGGCTCTTGCCCTGGCGCACCGCGGTCGAGAACGTGGAGCTCGGGCTTCTGATTCTCGGCCGTTCCAAGGAGGAGGCGCGCGAGATCGCGACCGCGTGGCTTGCCCGCGTCGATCTTGCCGGCGCCGAAGGAAAATACCTGCACGAGCTTTCCGGCGGCATGCGCCAGCGCGTCTCGCTCGCCCGCGCGCTCGCGGTCGATCCGGAGATCGTGCTGCTCGACGAGTCCTTCAGCCAGCTCGATCACGTGACTTCGCAGACCTTGCGGCGCGACTTCACCCGCATCGCTCGTGAGTGGAAGAAGACCTGCCTCCTCGTCACCCACCGGATCGACGACGCGCTCGAAATGGCCGACCGCATCTTGGTGTTGCATGCGCCCGCGAGCGTCGCCCTCGTGCTAAAGATCGATCCTGTCGTGCGCGCCGACCGTGCGGCATTGCGGCAGATGCATGCGCAGATCACCGCTGCTATGGGCAGCGACGAGGGCCAGGAACCAGGCTCAGCCGCCGCCGAGTGACCGGAGCACGACGTCAATGGCTTACGAGGACATCATCGTCGAGGCGAAGGAGAAGTGGATCGAGATCACGCTCAATCGCCCGGCAAAATTGAACGCGTTCCGCGAGAAGCGCACGCCCACCTTTCGCGGCGAATGAGGCCGGCATGAGCCGCGACGTTGTTATCGCCGGATATTCCGAAACCAAGATCGATGTCCGCACCGGCCGCAGCGCCTATGACCTCGGCGGCGAGGCGTTCGCGCTCCTGCTGCAATCGACCGGGATCGAGAAGGCTGCGATCGACGGCCTTTCGGTGAACGCCTCGATCAGCGAGGCGCCGAACCCTTTTTTCGCGGTCTATATGTGCGAGGCGCTGGGGCTCACGCCGGGCTGGATCAATTTCTCCGGCCTCGGCGGCGCTTCCAGCATCGCCGCTGTCGCTCGCGCCGCCGCGGCGATCCGCGACGGCCTGTGCGAGGTCGCCGTCGTGCTCGCCGCCGACGCGCAGACCAACGGCAACCGGTCCAATTACGGCGCCTATCGCGGCGAATTCCAGGAGCCGACCGGCGTGTTGAGCCCGCCCTCGAGCTTCGGGCTCCTGATGAATCGCTACGAACACCAGTTCGGCCTCAAATACGAGGCGCTCGGCAAGATCGCGGTCACCCAGCGCGAGCATGCGCTGTTGAACGAGAATGCCTGCCCGAAGCTCAAGAAGCCGCTTACGATGGAGGAATATCTCGCTTCGCGCATGATCGCCGATCCGCTGCGGCTGCTTGGATTGCGTGATGGTCTGCGACGGCGCCAACGCGGTGCTGGTCACTTCCGCGGAACGGGCCCGCGATCTCGGCCTGAAGAAGACCGTGCGCATCGCGGGCTACGCGGAGCTGACCAATCACGGCGGCGATCGAGGCGCTCCCGGATATGACCGAGTCGGGCTTCTCCAAGATCGCGCCCAAGGCCTTCGCCCGCGCCGGCATGACGCCCGCCGACATCCGCATGTTCCATCCCTATGACGATTTCACCATCGCCGTCGTGATGCAGCTCGAGGATTTCGGCTTCGCCGCGCGCGGCAAGGGTTGCGACTATGTGCTGGCGACCGATCTGTCGTTCGGGGCAAGCTCCCGCTCAATACCGGCGGCGGGCAGATTTCCGCCGGCCAGCCGGGGCTCGCCGGCGGTGGGCTCAATCTCGTGGAAGCCGTGCGCCAGATGTTCGGCGAGGGCGGCGCGCGCCAGGTGAAGGATGCGAGCACCGCGCTCGTCACCGGCATCGGCGTCATCCCCTATGGCCGCAACTGGACCGTGAGCGCGGGCCTGATCCTGGAGCAAACGACGTGAGCGAGCCCGCCAGGCGCCCGGCGCCCAAGGAAAACGCCTTCGTCGACGCGCGGCCGTTCTGGGAAGGCGCGCGCGCGGGAAAGCTCGTGCTGCAATATTGCCGCGACAGCGGAAAGTTCCAGCACTATCCGCGGCCGGTGAGCATCTATACCGGCAGCCGCAATCTGGAATGGCGCGAGGTCTCCGGCCGCGGCACGATCTACGCCTGCAGCGTCGTGCGCATTCCCGGCACCGGGCGTCGAGGGCCGCCTGCCGCTCTCGATCGCCATCGTCGAGCTCGAGGAAGGCGTGCGCATCATCGCCAATATCCTCGAGCGCAAGCCCGAGGACGTGAAGATCGGCCAGCGCGTGGCGCTTGCCTGGGACATGCTCGACGGCGGCGTGCCGTATCCCGCCTTCAAGATCGTCGGCTGATCGCGCTCAGTACGGGCAGATCACGTTCAACAGCGCCTGGCGCTTTTCCTTCAGCACCACGTCGCGCGCCCGCGCCAGCGCACCGGGCAGATCCTTCGGATGCTCCACCCGCTCGCCGTGGCCGCCGTGCGCCTTGACGATCTCTTCGTAGGCCGGGCTCGTCGGGAAGTCGGCGAGGAAGCGGCCGTCGTCGCGGCCGGCGGCGCCCTTGTCGAACATGGAAAGCGTCGCCCCGCGCACGGCGCCGTAGCGGCTGTTGTTGGAAATGATCGTCAGCATCGGCAGGCCGAAGGCTTCCGACATCCAGTGGCAGGCGGTCGGGTTGTTGAAAATGTAGGAGCCGTCGCCGAGCGCCGCGACCACGAAGCGCTCGGGTGCTGCGATCTTGATGCCGAGCGCGCAGCCGAAGCCCCAGCCCAGCCCGCCCGCGGGGCTGGTGCCGAAGAAGGTCCCGGGCTTCTCGCGCGTGCATTGATCGAGTTCGGTCCAATATTCGCTCACCAGAATCGCATCGGGCCCCATCGCCTCGGACGACGCACTTGTCAGGTAGGCCTTGGTGATCTTCTCGCCGCCGCTTTCGCCTGTTTCGCACTCTGCGCATGCCGCGCCTTGTTGCGCTCATGGATGCGTCCGCGCCGCGCCTCGATCTTCGCCTTGTCGGGCGCGGCGCGCTCCAGCGCCGCATCGAGCGCGGCGAGCGCCGCCGCCGGCGTCGAGGTGATGGCGAGGTCGCTGCGGAAGCTGCGCATCGGGTAGCGCAGGAACATCGGGTCTTCGCCGACATGCGCGACCTTGCAGGAATCCTTCGGGGCATCGGCGCTCGGAATCCACGGCACGTCGGATTCGAGCACGATGACGAGATCGGCCTCGCCGATGACCGCGCCCGGATTGAAGCCGAAGTGCATCGGGTGGTTGGTCGGCAGGCACAGGTAGCGCGGCGCGTGCTGCGCCACCGGGATCGCCCAGCGCTCGGCGAGCCGCGCGAGCAATTCGACCGCGCGCGGATCGCGGCCCGCAATTGGCGGTGACGATCAGCGGCTTTTCCGCCGCCGCGATCCAGGCCGCGAGCGTCTCGATCGATTTCGGATCGGGATGCGGCGGCGCGGGAATCGCGCGCGGACCGCTCGGCGCCGTGGGCTCGACGACCGTGGCCGAAAGCGGCTCGCGCGGCAGGATGAGATAGACCGGCCCCATCGGGCTCGTCATCGCCGCCTCGTAGGCGCGGGCGACGACGTTGCCGACCTGCTCGGGCACGCGCAGTTCGTAGTCCCACTTCACCAGCTCGCGCACCATGCCGGCCTGGTCGAACATTTCCTGCGCCCAGTGGATCGAGCGGTCGCGGCTGCCGAAATTTCCGGTCTCGGTGACCGGCGTGCGCCCCGCCGCGAGGAACAGCGGAATACGGTCGCGGCTCATGTTGGTGAGATTATTGATCGTGTTGGCGGTGCCGACGTTGACGTGCACCATCACCGCCTGCGCCCGGCCGGTCATCAGATACGCGCCGTGCGCCATGGCGACCGCGAGATTCTCGTGCGGCACCAGCACCGGCCGCGGCACCTTGCTGTTCGAGCCTTCGCGCGCGCGGCTATAGGCCTCGACGATCGGCGGAAAGTCGGTGCCCGGATTGGCGAAGAAGAAATCGACGCCGTGATCGGCGAGCGCGCGCAGGAAAATCTCGCCCGCGATCGGGGCTTCCTTGGCGGCAGGCGCGCGCGGGGCGGAGGGTTTGACGTTCATCGGATTGTACCGCTGTTCCATTCTTGTCAGGCCCGCATCTTACTCGACGCGGCGTGCTCCGTCGAAGGCTCCGCCGGCGCCGCCCATCAGTGGGCAGCCTTGTTAGTGGACAGATTTGGCGATCTCGTCCCTGAGCAGGTTCTTCTGCACCTTGCCGGTGGAGTTGCGCGGCAGTGCCCGGAACAAGATGCGCTTGGGCTTCTTGTAGCTGGCGATCAGATCCTTGCAGTGGGCGACGAGCGCGTCCTCGCTCGCCATTGCGCCCGGCTTGAGCTCGACGACCGCAAGCACGCTCTCGCCGAAGGTCGCATCGGGCGTCCCGATCACCGCGGCGTCCAGTACGGCCGGATGGCTCAGCAGCGCGAGCTCGACCTCGCGCGAATAGATATTGAACCCGCCGCTGACGATCATGTCCTTCTTGCGGTCGACGAGATAGAGATAGCCGTCGGCGTCGAAATAGCCCATGTCGCCGGTGAACACCCAGCCGTCGACGATCGATTCCGCGTTGGCGGCCGGATCGAGATAGCAGCGCATGGTGATGTAGCGCCCCGGCTCGCCGCAGCGGACCGCGATCTCGCCGGTCTCGCCCGGCGCCACGTCCCGCCGTTTGTCGTCCACGATCCGCACTTCGACGCCGGCGCAGACGCGGCCGACGGAGGCGGGATGCGTGAGCTGCTCCTCGGGATCGAGATTGGTGACCGCGCCGGCCTCGGTCAACGCGTAGAACGAGTGCAGGCGGATATTCGGCAAGAGCGACAGCAACTCCCGCTTCAGCTCCACCGGAAACGCCTCGCCGGTCGAAACCACGACGCGCAGCGACTTGAAGCGCTCGGGCGCGCGGCGGATCTCGGGCAGCGTCAGGCGGATGATGGTCGGCACCATGCCGGCGACCGTGATTTTCTCGCGCTCGACGGCATCGGCCATCGCGGCCGCGTCGAATTTGGGCAGGATCACCAGCGTGCCGCCGACGCCGAGCGCATTGCCGAGCCGCGCCAGGCCCGTGCCGACCGAAAGCGGCGACATGGCGAGCACCTTGTCGCCGGGCCGCAAATCCCAATCGCAGCACGTTCATCATTCCGTGCTGGACATGGAAGCTGCCGTGCGTGCGCACCGCGCCCTTGGGCGTGCCGGTGGTTCCCGAGGTGTAGGAATAGAGCAGGTCCTCGACTTCGGGCGGCAGGGCGGGCGGCCGCTCGGCGGCGCCTTCGTCGATTAAAGCCGCAATCGTCGGATCGCCCTCGGACGTGGCGGTGCTCGCGATCAGCACGATATCGTTGATGCCCTTGCTCGCGTCGAGTGCGACCTGCCGACGCGCCGGATCGAAAAAATAGAATTTCGGAAGACTGCTCGAGAGGATGACGGCGATCTCGCGGGCGGTGAGGCGGGTATTGACCAGCACCATGATGCCGCCGGCCTTGGCGACGCCGTAGAACGCCTCGACGAACTCGACGCTGTTTTCCAGATGCATGGCGACCCGGTCGCCGTGCGCGAGCCCGCGCGCGCGCAAGGCGTTGGCGAGCCGGTCGCTGCGCCCATCAAGCTCGCGATAGCTCAGGCGGCGCGCGCCGCTCACGGCGGCAAGCCGGTCCGGATAGCGCAGCGCCTGGGCGTTGAGCACGGAGCCTAACTTCATCGCATCCCCTTAGTGCAGTTGATCCGCTCCGTCGATATCTGCAAGCTCGGCGCGTGAAACGCTCCGTGCTCGTCGCCGATATCGGCGCCACCAAGACCCGTCTCGCGTTCACCCGGAAGGACGGCAAGCTCGGGGCCGTCCGTTCGGTGATGAATGATGACGTTGCCAGCCTCGAAACGCTCTTGGCTGACACGCTCGCAACCGCCCGGCCGCGGCCGCAGGCGGCCGTGCTCGGCATCGCCGGCTGGATCGACGGCGACCATGTGCTCGTCACCAATCGGGGCTGGACGTTTTCCCGCCGCGCGCTCGCCCGCAAGCTCGGGCTCAAGCGCCTGGTCGCGATCAACGACTTCGAGGCGCTGGCCCATGGGCTTCCAGCGCTCGGGAAGGCGGACCTCGTCGCCGTCGGCGCGCCGCAGGAAACGCCGAAGGAACGGCTCCTGGTATGCGGGCCCGGCAGCGGTTTCGGCAGCGCGCTTCTGATCAAGGACGGTCGGGGCGCGAAGGTGCTGGCGAGCGAGGCCGGACACATGCGGCTCGGTGCCGCCACTGCCGACGAGGCCCGCGTCATCGCGCATTTCCTGCGCGACACCGGCCCGGTCATCGTCGAGCACGTGCTTTCGGGGCCGGGCCTCGTGCGCGTGCACCATATTCTTTCCGGCGAGCGCAAGCGCTGCCGAGGCCATCGCCGCCGCGGCCTGCGCGGGAGACGCGAGCGGCACGCGCCACCGCCGAATTTTTCCTCCGTCTGTTCGGCCGCATCGCGGGCGACCTGACGCTTGCCTATAACGCCAAGGCCGTCTTCCTCGCCGGCGGCGTGACCCGCGGCCTGGCGCCGCTCATTCCCAATTCGACGTTCCGGGCGGCCTTCGAGGAACACGCGCCCTATCGCGATCGCATGGCGCTGATTCCGATCAAGGCGATCGTGCACGAGGAGCCGGGGCTGTTCGGCGCGGCGCAGATCGCCCGCCGCCTCGGCCTAGACGAGGCCGAGATCGGCGAAGGCCGCGGCATGGAAGTCCGCGGCTTCCTGCGAGAAGCAGCAGAACACGACGCGTCCGATCCCGCGCCGCGCGGCCGCTTCGCCGACGATGGTAGCGACCGCGATCTTCGCCGCCCGCTCGGCCGGGAAGCCATAGACTCCGGTTGAAATCGAGGGGAAGGCAACGGAAACGAGCCCGTTCGCGCGGACGAGCTGAAGCGAAACGCGATAGCAGGACGCCAGCAGATCGTCCTCGCCGGCGCCGCCGCCTCGCCATACCGGGCCGACGGCATGGATCACGTGGCGGGCAGGGAGCCTGTAGCCGCGGGTGATTTTCGCCTGTCCCGTGGCGCAGCCGCCGAGCGTGCGGCATTCCTCGAGCAGCTCCGGCCCGGCGGCGCGATGGATCGCCCCGTCCACGCCGCCGCCGCCCAGAAGCGCCGTATTGGCCGCGTTCACGATCGCGTCGAGCTTGAGCAGCGTAATGTCGCCGACCACGATCTCGAGAATCGTGTCGTGCACTTCGGCGGCCAGATGCTGGCGCGGCTCCATGCGCCGATCTTATCGTGCCGGGCGCCGAAGAGTCAGGCCGCTTCCTTGCGCAGGTCGAGCGTGCCGCGGCGGCCGATGGCGCCGAAATCCTTCCTTCAGAAAATCTTCCGCCGCCTTGCGGCCGACGTCGCGCAGATGCTGGAAGAACGACCAGTCGACGGCGAACTTGGAGCTGGAGCTGAGCTTCTTCAGCTCCTTGTCGGCGGCGATACGGTGGATGCGGACCGGTTTGGCGCTCCGGCCGGTCCAGCGGCCCAACAGGCCGCTCTGCCGCTGACGGCTCACGAAGCCGATCGCGCGCAGCTCCGACTGCAGCGACGCGTTGAAAGTGATCTCGTTGATCCGGTTCAAGATGTCGCGCGCGTTCCGCGGGGTCTTGTTGCTCACCAGCGGATTGGTCTGCACCAGCACGATGTCGTCGTTGCGCCCCGTGCGGAAGAACGGAAATAGCGGCGGGTTGGAGACATAGCCGCCGTCCCAATAGGGCACCCCGTCGATCTCGACCGCGCGGAACAGGAACGGCAGGCACGCCGACGCCATCACCACGTCGGGCGTGATCTGCTCGCGGCGGAAGACGCGCATCTTGCCGGTGCGCACATTGGTGGCCGAGACATAGAGGTCGAATTCACGGTTTGCCCGCACCGCCTTGAAGTCGACCTCGCGCTCCAGGATCTCGCGCAGCGGATTGATGTTGAACGGGTTCATGTCGTAGGGCGAGAAGAAGCGGCTGGCGACGTCGAACGCGAGAAAGATCGGGTTCTTGTCGAGCGACCAGTTGCCGAACAGACGGTCCGCGATCGAACGCTGGATCGGGCTCATGCGGCCGTCGCGCGAGACCGCGCGCCAGAAATTACTGAGCGCCTCGCGCGCGCCTGCGCGCCCGCCCTTGTGATAGCCCGACGCCAGCACGACGGCGTTCATCGCGCCGGCGCTGGTGCCGGAGATCGCCTGCAGCGAAAGCCGCTCGTCTTCGAGCAGGCGGTCGAGCACGCCCCAGGTGAAGGCGCCGTGCGCGCCGCCGCCTTGCAAAGCGAGGTTGACGGGCTTCGGCCCGGTGTTCTTGCGCAGAATCATGGGATGAAAATCAGCATGCCCGGTTTCATTGTGCAGTGCAACAAAAGTAGCAGGGGCGGGTTTTTATAAGGCGTTGCAAGCCTGTAAGATGTGCATTGAGAAACCCGATGAATATTGGCTTTCCGGCCCCCGATCACGATCACGCGCACTGCGTCGCCGATCTGCTTAAGCGTGCAGAGCAGGCATGCGGCGAACGCGGTCTCAGACTCACGCCGCTTCGCCGGCGGGTGTTGGAGTCGCTCGCTGACAGCCACGCGCCGATCGGCGCCTACGAGATCGTCGAGCGCCTGGCCAAGGCCGGCGAACCGGCGCCGCCCATGTCGGTTTATCGCGCGCTCGATTTTCTGGTGGCCGAGCGGCTCGCGCACCGGATCGAAAGCAAGAATGCGTATCTCGCCTGCAACCACGGCCATGACGGCGGCGAAGTGGTGATGTTCCTGATGTGCGAGCGTTGCGGCACCGTGGCCGAGGTCGCCTCGCGCGCGGTTGGGCGCGATCTCGGCGAGGCCGCACGCTCGATCGGCTTCGACGCGCGCACGCAAGTGCTCGAGATCGCGGGCCTGTGCGAGAACTGCCGCAAGACGAAGCCGCGGCGTTGATGCACCGATGAGCAACCGGATCGAACCCGCCTCTAGCATCGCCGCGCCCGCACCGCGCCGGCGAACTGTGGCCGTGCGCGTCGGCGACGTTGTGATCGGCGGCGGCGCGCCCGTCGTCGTCCAGTCCATGACCAATACCGACACCGCGGACATCGAGGGGACCGCGCGCCAGGTCGCAGCGCTCGCGCACGCCGGTTCCGAGCTCGTGCGCATCACCGTCGATCGCGACGAGGCCGCGGCCGCGGTTCCCAAGATCAGGGATCGGCTTGCGGCATGGGCGTGGCCGTGCCCTTGATCGGCGACTTCCACTATATCGGGCACAAGTTGCTCGCCGATCATCCGGCCTGCGCCGAGGCGCTCGACAAGTACCGCATCAACCCCGGCAATGTCGGCTTCAAGGAGAAGAAGGATCGCCAGTTCGGCGCCATCATCGAGCTCGCGCTGAAATACGGGAAGCCCGTGCGCATCGGCGCCAATTGGGGCTCGCTCGATCAGGACTTGCTCACGCGCCTCATGGACGAGAACGCGCGCGCCAAGGAGCCGCTCGACGCCCGCGCGGTGACGCGCGAGGCCATGGTGCAGTCGGCGCTCTTGTCGGCCGCGCGCGCCGAGGAGCTGGGCATGGCGCGCGACCAGATCATTCTTTCTGCCAAAGTCTCGGCCGTGCAGGATCTGATCGCGGTCTATGCGGAACTGGCGCGGCGTTCCGACTATGCGCTGCATCTCGGGCTTACCGAGGCCGGCATGGGCTCCAAGGGCATCGTCGCTTCGGCGGCCGCGATCGGTGTGCTTTTGCAGCAGGGGATCGGCGATACCATCCGCATTTCGCTGACCCCCGAGCCCGGCGGCGATCGCACCCGCGAGGTGCAGGTCGCCCAGGAGCTGTTGCAGACCATGGGGCTGCGCACCTTCGTGCCGCTGGTCGCGGCTTGCCCGGGCTGCGGCCGCACCACTTCGACCACCTTCCAGGAGCTCGCGTCCGATGTGCAGGGTTTCATCCGCGCGCGCATGCCCGAATGGAAGAAGCTCTATCCCGGCTCCGAGGCGCTTACGGTCGCGGTCATGGGCTGCATCGTCAACGGCCCGGGCGAGAGCAAGCACGCCGACATCGGAATTTCCTTGCCCGGCACCGGCGAGCAACCGGTCGCACCCGTGTTCGTCGACGGCAAGAAGGTCGCAACGCTGCGCGGCGCGACGCTCACCGCCGATTTCAGGACGATGGTCGAGGACTACGTGGCGCGTCGCTGGGGCGTGGCCGCGCGCCGGCCGGCCGCGGAATAGAGCGGCTTCAGCGGACGACCAGCGACGCTGCGATGTTCACGGCGAGCGCGAGAATCGTCACGGTAAACACGAATGAGAGGGCGCCGTGGGCCACGACCGTGCGGCGGATCCAGCGGTTGGTCACGCCCACGTCCGAGACCTGAAACGTCATGCCGATCACGAACGAAAAATAGACGAAGTCCCAGTAATCCGGCGGCTCGTCGCCGGGAAACTTGAGGCCGCGCGCCCGGCGCCCGGTGCCGTAGAAGTCATGGGCATAGTGCAGCGCGAACATCGCGTGCGTGAACATCCAGGACAGGATCACGGTGACGATCGCAAGCGCGACATGGAATCCGTAGCCCGGTTGCGACTGCTTAATTCCCACGAGCTCCGCGAAAATCGCACCAGAGACTCACGACAGATGCGACGACCGCGAGCAACAGGAGCGCGTACGCGCCCTCATCCTGCATCACGGAGTGATAACGGATATCGGAGGGACTGGCGCGCGCCATCGTGATCGCGAGGATGATCAGATAGCAGACGACGCCGATATCCCAGCCGATCAGGAAGCGCGTGCTGAACGCCAAGCTCGTAGGCGCCAGAGCAGCGTATCCGGCGATGCCGATCGCGGCCGCCGACCAAAGCCGCACGTGACCGCGCACGAAACGGAACAGCCAAGGCCCGGCTTCGGTATCCACTTTCATGGCGTTCGGCCGTTTCCTGGCCATTGTGCTCACCTGCTCAAGCGCGGCGCTCGGCGACGAAATGCGCGCAGGCCGCGAGCATAGCCCCGCGCGCGCCGAATGGAATGAGGGCGGCTTCCGCTTCGGCGACCAATTCCGCCAACCGCTTGCGCGCGCCCGCGGCCCCGAGCGATCCCACGAAAGTAGCCTTGCCGCGAACTTTGTCCTTGCCGACATGCTTGCCCGCCGCCGCGGTTTCACCCTCGGCATCGATGAGATCGTCGGCGATCTGGAACGCCAGGCCGAGCGCGCGCGCATAGCGGCTGAGCGCTGCGCGCGCCTTCGCGTCGGCCCGCCCCAGGATCGCGCCGGCCTCGCACGCGGCTTGGATCAGCGCGCCGGTCTTCATCGCCTGCAGCCGGCCGATTTCTTCCGGAGAGAGGACAAGGGGCTTTCCGCCGGCGAACCGCCCTTCGGCTTCGAGATCGAGCATCTGGCCGCCGGTCATGCCGCCGACACCGGATGCGCATGCGAGCAGCCGGACCAGGGCGATGCGCACGGCGGGCTCGGCATCGGTCGTCATCGCGCGCGATGAGTTCGAACGCGAGCGTGAGCAGCGCGTCGCCGGCGAGAATCGCGGTCGCCTCGTCGAAAGCGCGGTGCACGGTAGGCCGGCCGCGCCGCAGCTCGTCGTCGTCCATGGCCGGCAGATCGTCATGCACCAGCGAATAGCAGTGCACGCACTCGATCGCCGCCGCCGCGCCCATCGCCTTGGCTTCCGAAACGCCGAACAGCGCCGCGCTCTCGATCACGAGGAACGGCCTGAGCCGCTTGCCGCCGCCGAGCGTTGCGTGCCGCATGGCGAGCAGGAGACGCTCGGGCCGCGTGATCTCGCCCGGGAGCGGCGCGGCCGACAGCGCCGCCACAAGCGCGGCCTCGGTCGCGGCCGCGACCGCTTCGAGACGGCGTTGAAACGTTTCTTCCGACAGCGGTGACATCGTACTCTCGCCAGGGCGCTTGCCCGGCAATGGCCGAGCCAAAGGCTCCGGTCAAGCGCCGCGCGCCGGCCGCAATCGGCGGCCATTCGGAGATGACCGAGTCCCGCATGATGATCCGCCGCCTGTTCTCCTTCGCCTGGAAGCTCTTGCTGGTTCTTGCACTGATTCCGGTCGTGCTCGTGCCGGTCTATGCATACGTGCAGCCGGTATCGACCCTGATGCTGTGGCGCCGGGTCATGGGCGAGCGGGTCGTGCACCACTGGCGTCCGCTGGCTGCGATTTCGCCCGAGCTCGTGCGCGCGGTGATCGCCGGCGAGGACGCGCGCTTCTGCACCCACCGGGGCGTCGATTGGGACGAGCTGCGCGACGCGCTTCGACGACGCCGACGAGCTTGCCGATGTGCGCGGCGCATCGACGATCGCCATGCAGACCGCCAAGAACCTGTTCCTCTGGCCGGGCCGGCAATATGTCCGCAAGGCGCTGGAAATTCCGCTCGCCTATTACATGAGCGCGGTCTGGTCGAAGCGTCGCCTCGCCGAAATCTATCTCAACGTCGCCGAATGGGGTCCGAACGGCGAGTTCGGCGCCGAGGCGGGCGCGCTGCGCGCCTTCCGGAAGAGCGCGCGCTCGCTTTCTGCCGAGGAGGCCGCACTTCTGGCCGCGGTCCTGCCCAATCCCCAGCGGCGCGACGCCGCCCGGCCGGGGCCGGGCCTGCAACGACTCGCCCTGCGCCGCGCCGCCGCGAGCATAGCCGCCGGCCCCGCCGCACCGCTTGCCTGCGCGCATCGCGCTGAGCCTTGACACGCTAAGCCTTGGCAATCGCGGCGCTCCTCCTCTATAAGTCCGCCTCCCGCGTCAATGCCCGCCCACGGGCCGTAACAACGAGGCTGCGATGGCCGTCCCCAAGAGAAAGACTTCGCCCTCCCGGCGCGGCATGCGCCGCTCCGCCGATGCGCTGAAGCGTCCGACCTATATCGAGGACAAGGACTCCGGCGAACTGCGTCGCCCGCATCACATCGATCCCAAGACCGGCATGTATCGCGGCCGGCAGATCCTGAAGCCGAAGGCCGAGGTCTGAGGCCTCGGCGCGCGGCGCACCGCGCAGGGAACGGCAATGTTCGGCAACTTCCCGCTACTGGTCGTTTCGTTCGCGATCTACAACATGGTCGCGTTCCTGCTGCCGGGCGTCGGCTGGGCGGATCCGATCTACACGGTCCGCATGATGTCGGGCGCGTCCTGGACGATCACCAACGGCGACGCGTTGATCGGCCTCTCCCTTCTGTTTCTGTTCTTCGAATTGATAAAGGCGGCCCGCGCCGGCTCGCATTCCATCGCCGACCATCTCCTGTCGACGATCGTATTCATCGCCGCGCTCGTGGAGTTCCTGCTGGTGCGCGAGGCCGGCACCTCGGTGTTCGCGATCCTGCTCCTCATCGCGCTCGTGGACGCGATCGGCGGCTGGGTGATCTCGGTGCGCACGGCGCGGCGCGACATTACGTTCGAGGCGAGCCGATCCGCAATAGTAACGCGCCGACCGCTCACGCCCGCGCGGGGCGGAGCGCCTGAAAAGCTCGCCGATCTAAGTCGAATTATTCCTTGTCGCCGGTACGGCCCATGCGGTCGAGCCGCTGCTGCATCTCGGTCACTTGGCGCTTGAGCGCGTCGATATCGTCGCCGGCGGGCGTTTCCCCGGCGGCGTTCTGCTTCTGCGCGAAGGGCAGGAACATCGCGAAAGTGCGCTGGAACATCTCCATGTTGCGGCGCACTTGCTCTTCCATCATTCCGAAGCCGGGCACGCCGAACGCCTTGCCCATCTGCTCGCGGAATTTGTCCTGGTCGCGCGTGAAATTGTCCATCGACGCATCGAGATAGCGCGGCAGCAGGAGCTGCATGCTGTCGCCGTAGAAGCGGATGACCTGGCGCAGGAAATTGATCGGCAGCAGGTTGGTGCCCTTGTTCTCCTGCTCGAAGATGATCTGGGTCAGCACCGAGCGGGTGATGTCCTCGCCGGTCTTGGCGTCATAGACCACGAAGTCGTCGCCCTGCTTGACCATGACGGCGAGGTCTTCGAGCGTGACGTAGGTGCTCGTGCCCGTATTATAGAGCCGCCGGTTGGCGTACTTCTTGATCGTTACCGGTTCCTGGTTCTTGGTCATCACGCTGTACTTGTTTTGTTGCGCTTCGCTGCTCGCGGAATAGGCATTTACATTAGGGCCTTTCCGGCGACCGGGCTACCAAATTGTTCGGGGCCGCTGGCCATGCAAGCCCCGCATCGAAGCCGGTTTCGTCTTATTGACATCGCGCGCCGCTGGCACCAACGATTGGCCGAGAGAACGGCGGGGCGCGCGGGGGCCCGCGCGGTCGCGGCGGAGGAGAAATCAATGCAGGACGACATTGTCATCGTCGGCGCGGCGCGTACGCCGGTCGGCTCGTTCAACGGCGCGCTGGCTTCATTGCCGGCGCATGCGCTGGGCAAGATCGCGATCGAAGCGGCCCTGACGCGCGCGGGCATCGAGGGCAAGCGCGTGTCCGAGGTCATCCTGGGTCAGATCCTGACCGCCGCGCAGGGACAGAATCCCGGCGCGACAGGCTTCGATCGCCGCCGGCATTCCGGTCGAGACGCCGGCCTGGGGCGTGAACCAGCTCTGCGGCTCCGGTTTGCGCGCGGTCGCGCTCGGCTATCAGGCGATCTTGAACGGAGATTCCGACATCGTCGTCGCCGGCGGCCAGGAATCCATGAGCATGGCGCCGCACGCCGCGCATCTGCGCAACGGCCAGAAGATGGGCCCGCTCGAATTCATCGACACCATGATCAAGGACGGCCTGTGGGACGCCTTCAACGGCTACCACATGGGCAACACCGCCGAGAACGTCGCCAAGCAATGGCAGATCACCCGCCAACAGCAGGACGAGTTCGCGGTCGGCTCGCAGCAAAAGGCGGAGGCGGCGCAGAAGAGCGGCCGCTTCAAGGACGAGATCGTGCCGGTGAAAATTCCTTCGAAGAAGGGCGACATCATCGTCGATACCGACGAGTACCCGCGCCACGGCGCGACGCTCGAAGCGATGGCGAAGCTGCGTCCCGCGTTCGATAAGGAAGGCACCGTCACCGCCGGCAACGCGTCCGGCATCAATGACGGCGCCGCGGTGGTCGTGCTGATGAAGGCGAGCCAGGCCGCCAAGGAAGGCAAGAAGGTGCTCGCGCGCATCGTCTCCTGGGCGCAGGCCGGCGTCGATCCGTCGATCATGGGCACCGGGCCGATCCCGGCTTCGCGCGCGGCGCTGAAGAAGGCCGGCTGGAAGCCCGACGATCTCGATCTCGTCGAGGCCAACGAAGCCTTCGCGGCGCAGGCCTGCGCCGTGAATAAGGAATTGGGCTGGGACCCGAAGAAGGTGAACGTGAATGGCGGCGCCATCGCCATCGGCCATCCGATCGGCGCCTCCGGCGCGCGCGTTCTGGTCACGCTGTTGCACGAGATGGAAAAGCGGAACTCGAAGAAGGGTCTCGCCACGCTCTGCATCGGCGGCGGCATGGGCATCGCCATGTGCGTTGAGCGCTGAAGAGCAGCGTCGATCGAAGGGGAGGGGGCAGTCATGAGTCGCGTAGCGTTGGTCACCGGCGGCACCCGCGGCATCGGCGCCGCCATCGCCAAGGCCTTGAAGGCCGCGGGCTACAAGGTCGCCGCCAAGTTACGCGCGGCAACGACGAGGCGGCGCAACAAGTTCAAGGCCGAGACCGGGATCGAGGTCTTCAAGTGGGACGTCAGCTCGTTCGAGGCCTGCGGCGCGGGGATCAAAGCAGGTCGAAGCCGCGCTCGGTCCGATCGAAGTGCTGGTCAACAACGCCGGCATCACCCGCGACGCCACGTTGCATCGCATGACGCCGGAGCAGTGGAACGCGGTGATCAACACCAACCTCAACTCGCTGTTCAATATGTGCCGGCCGCTGATCGAGGGCATGCGCGGCCGCAAATTCGGCCGCATCATCAATATTTCCTCGATCAACGGCCAGAAGGGCCAGATCGGCCAGACCAACTATTCCGCCGCCAAGGCCGGCGAGATCGGCTTCACCAAGGCGCTGGCGCAGGAAAACGCCAAGGTGGGCGTCACGGTGAACGCGATCTGCCCCGGCTACATCAATACCGAGATGGTGCAGGCGGTGCCGAAGGACGTCCTGGAGAAGAACATCCTGCCGCAGATTCCAGTCGGGCGCCTGGGCGAGCCCGAGGACATCGCGCGCTGCGTCGTGTTCCTCGCCTCCGACGACGCCGGTTTCATCACCGGCTCGACCATGACGGTGAACGGCGCGCAGTATTTGACCTGATCAGCGCGTGCCCGGCACGAAGCCAGGTAGGGCCAGCTCAAAACCGTAGAAATCGAATCCCGGCGCTACCGTGCAGCCGACCAGCGTCCACTCACCGAGGCTGCTGGCCGCTTGCCAGTAATGCGCCGGCACCGCCGCTTGCGGCTGCTCGCCGGCCGCCAAATCCGCTCCGAGCGTGATCCGCTCGATCGGTCCTTGCCTGGTCTTGGCGATCTCTAGGAGCAGCGGCGCGCCGGCATGGAAGTGCCAGACCTCCATCGCATCGACCTTGTGCCAGTGCGAGCGCTCGCCGGCGGCCAGCAGGAAATAGATCGCGGTGGAATGCGCGCGCCTGCCCGGCTCCGGGTGCGGATCGCGGATCGTTTCGCGAAAATGCCCGCCCTCGGGATGCGGCTTGAGTTCCAGGAGCCGGATCACCTCGGCCGCGGTCAGCGTCTTCGGCAAAGGTTCAGCCCCGGAACGAGTTCTTGCGCTCACGGATCTCGGTGAATACCGCGGCCGGATCGGCGCCCTTCATGCCGACCTCCTCGGCGATTTCGGGAGTGTCGGCGCGCAGGAATGGATTGGTCGCGCGCTCCTCGGCCATCGTGCTCGGCACCGTCGGCTTACCCGCCGCGCGCGTCTTCTCGACCTCGGCCAGTCGTGCCTTCAGCGCGGCGTTCTTCGGGTCCACCGTAACCGCGAAGCGGCCGTTCGCCAGCGTATATTCATGGCCGCAATAGACCTGCGTGTCGCCGGGCAGGTCGCGGATTTTCAGCAGCGAATTCCACAGCACCGCCGCCGGCCGCTCGAGCGCGCGCCCGCAGCCGATGGCAAACAGCGTGTCGCCGGCGAACAGCAGTTTCTCCTGATCCAGCACATAGACGATGTGGCCCGCCGTGTGGCCCGGCGTCTCGATCACGCGCGCGCCGAGGCCGCCGACCTTGATCGTGTCCCTGTCGCCGACGATCTTGTCGAGCATGGCCGCCCTTCGCCGCTTCCTGCGGCCCGATCACGGTCGCGCCGAATTTCTGCTTCAGCGCCGGAATGCCCTGCACGTGGTCGCCGTGGTGATGGGTGACGAGGATATGCGTCAGCTTCCAGCCGGCCTCGTCGAGCGCGCGCTCGATCGGCGGCGCCTCCGGCGCGTCGACCAACGCCACCACGCCGCTCGCCGGATCGCGCAGGATCACGGCATAGTTGTCGCTGAGACAAGGCACCAGGCGGATTTCTGCGGCCATTTCGCGCTCCAATTCACTCCAATTCGCTGAATCTAACACGGCTTGGTGCGACGTGCGCGGCGCTCTATTCTCGCCCGCGCATGGACGTCGTCGATCTTCGCAATTTCTATTCCCAGCCGCTCGGCCACGTGGCGCGGCGGCTGATCGCGCGCCCGATCCGTGTGCGCTGGCCCGAGACGCGCGGCCTCGCGCTCGTGGCCTGGGCTATGCGACGCCCTATCTCGGCCTGTTCCGCGACGAGGTCGAGCGCACGTTCGCATTGATGCCCGCGGCCCAAGGCGTCGTGAAATGGCCGTCCGACGCCCCCACGCTGGCGGCGCTGGTCGAGGAGACATTGCTGCCGCTGCCCGACGCTTCGGTCGACCGCGTGCTCGCGGTGCATGCGCTCGAGATGACGGTGCATGCGCCCGACATGCTGCAGGAAATCTGGCGGGTGCTCGCGGCCGGCGGCCGATTGCTCATGGTGGTGCCGAACCGGCGCGGGCTCTGGGCGCGCATGGACACGACCCCGTTCGGCCACGGCCGGCCGTTCTCGCGCGGCCAGCTCGTGGAGCTCCTGCGCGGCGCGCAGTTCGCGCCGGTCGGCTGGAGCGAGGCGTTGTGGGTGCCGCCCTTTGCGCGCGCGCCGTTCCTGCGCACAGCCGTCGCGTGGGAGCGCGTCGGCGCGACGCTGTCGCTGCCGTTCGCCGGCGTTCATATCGTCGAGGCGACCAAGCAGGTCTGGCGTCCGATACCGGTACGCCGGCGCATTCCGATCCTGCAGCCGGTGCTGGCTCCCGCAACGCCGGGTCCGGCGGGCGCCTAGTTCTTGCGCGACAGCAGGAACACCGCCTGCTCGCCGAACAGGTTCCAGAACCACCACGGCACGTGAACCGCACGCGGCGGCCGCGGCCGTCGAGCGCCACCGCGCGCTCGATGCGCACGTCGAGCTCGCGCACCAGCTCCACGAAATCGCGGATCGTGCAGAAGTGGATGTTTTGCGTGTCGTACCAGGTGTCGGGCAGGTTCTTGGTCACCGGCATGCGCCCGCGCGTGAGCAACTGCAGGCGCATGCGCCAATAGCCGAAGTTCGGCACCGAGACGATGGCGTGCCGGCCGATGCGCAGCATCTGCTCGAGCACCCAGCGCGGTCGGCGCGTGGCTTGCAGCGTTTGCGAAAGAATCACGTAGTCGAACGCGTCGTCCGGATAGTCGGCCAGATCCACGTCGGCGTCGCCCTGGATCACCGCGAGTCCCTTGGCGACGCAACGGTTCACGCCTTCGCGCGAGATTTCGATCCCGCGCGCGTCCACGCCGCGCTTCTCGGAGAGCAGCTGCAGCAGCTGGCCGTCGCCGCAGCCGACATCGAGCACGCGCGAGCCCGGCGTGACCATGTTGGCGACGGCGACCAGGTCGACGCGCGCCGTGGAAGCCGATGCGGAATAGGAGCTGCCCTCGCGCGCGAGCATCGGTTCAACCCTTGGCGGCCGGCAGGCCGCGCGCCCGCGCGGCGCCTTCGAGGAACCCGCGCACGATGTCGAACAGCTCCGGCTCTTCGAGCAGGAAGGCGTCGTGGCCCTTGTCGGTCTCGATCTCGGCGAACGACACCGGCGCCGCCGCCGCATTCAGCGCATGCACGATCGCGCGCGCGTCGGCCGTGGGGAACAGCCAGTCGGACGTGAACGAGACGACGCAGAACCGCGCCTTGGCGCCCTTGAAGGCGTTGGCGAGCACGCCGCCATAGTCGGCGGCGAGGTCGAAATAATCCATCGCGCGCGTGATGTAGAGATAGCTGTTGGCGTCGAAGCGCTCGACGAACATCGAGCCCTGGTGGCGCAGATAGCTCTCGACCTGGAAATCGGCGTCGAAGCCGAACGTCCAGGTCTCGCGATCCTGCAGCTTGCGGCCGAATTTCCGGTGCAGCGCGGCGTCGGAGAGATAGGTGATGTGCGCGGCCATGCGCGCGACGGCGAGCCCGCGGCGCGGGATCGTGCCGTCGAGCAGATAATGACCATCGCGCCAATCGGGATCGGCCATGATCGCCTGGCGGCCGACCTCGTGGAAGGCGATGTTCTGCGCCGAATGGCGTGCGGCGCCGGCGAGCGGCAGCGCCGCGAACACGCGCGCGGGATAGCTCACCGCCCATTGCAGCGCCTGCATCGCGCCCATGGAGCCGCCGGTCACGCAAAACAAACTCTCGATGCCGAGATGGTCGAGCAGCATCGCTTGCGCCCGCACCGTGTCGCGGATCGTGATCACCGGCAGCGACAGGCCGTAGGGCTCGCCGGTCGCGGGATTGCGCGAAGCAGGTCCCGTGGTGCCCATGCAGCCGCCGAGCACGTTCGGGCAGATCACGAAGAAGCGGTCGGTGTCGATCGGCTTGCCGGGCCCGACCATGGTCTCCCACCAGCCCGGCTTGCCGGTCGCCGGATGCTCGCCGAACACATACTGGTCGCCGGAGAGCGCGTGGCAGACCAGGATCGCGTTCGACTTCGTTCGCGTTGAGCGTGCCGTAGGTCTCGTAGGCGACCTGGAACGGCGAAAGCGAAACGCCGGCGTCGAGTTTCAGGGGCTTGTCCGGGCCGAAGCGGACGACCGGCGAACGCGGCTCGTCCACCTCGCGGCGCACGGCGCCGGCGCGGTTTGCAGCTCCTTCAAGATCGGCACGCACCACGCTCATGAAACCCTCGAAAGCGCCCGCGCATAGCCCGCGGGCGGGCTAGAGCTATGGGCCGGTTCATTAATCTGTCAATGTTTTCTTTGCGTTCGCGCTGCCGCGCGCTACACCACGCCGCCAGAAAGCGCCGCCCATGCCGATGTCGAAGTCCCAACCTCCGAAGGTTAACGCCGCGACCGGCGCGACGCTGGCGGATCTGCGCGCCGAGATCGATCGCATCGACGCGGAACTGCACGCGCGCCTGATCGAGCGCGGCGAGATCATCGACCGCCTGATCGAGGTCAAGCGCACGCAGGAATCGGGCGCCGCCTTCCGGCCCGCGCGCGAGGCCGAGATGATGCGCCGGCTGGTCGAGCGCCACCGTGGGATTCTGCCCCTCGATACGGTCGAGAGCATCTGGCGCGTCCTGATCGCGACCTTCACCTATGTGCAGGCGCCGTTCAAAGTGCACGCGGATTTCGCCGCCGGCGACGCCGCGGTGCGCGAACTCGGCCCGCTTCCATTTCGGCTTCACCGTGCCGCTCAAGGCGGAGCGCGACGCCGACGCAGTCGTCGCCGCGGTCGCTGCCTCAAAGGGCGATCTCGGCCTCGTCCCGGCGACCTCGGTCGCCGGAAGCGGTGCCTGGTGGACCGCGCTCGAGCGCCCCGACGCACCGAAGATCATCGCGCGGCTGCCGTTCGTGGAGCGGACCGGATCATCCGGCCTCCGTGCCGCTGTTCGTCGTCTCGAAGCCGCTCGGCGCCGACGCGGCGGCCAATGAAGTCGCATGCTGGAGCCTGAAGGTCTCCGGCTGGACCGCGCAGGCCGCCAAGGCACTCTCGGCGCTCGCCGAGTTGATCGCCGTGCCCGAGGGCAAGTTCGATGGCGCGTCGCTGCTCGTTTCGCTCTCTCCGGGCAGAGACGCTCGCCGAGATCCGCGACGCGCTCGTGAAGGCCGGTGTCTCGGTGCGCGGCGAAGCCCTCGTCGGCGGCCACGCCACCCGCTATATGCATGCGCCTCAAGCCGCCAAAGGTTCGTCCGGAGCGAAGTCATGAGCGCGCGCAAGCATCCCGTCCCGCATCCGGGCGTTCTCGGCATCGATGCCTATGTGCCCGGCCGCAGCGAAGCGCCCGGCGCGGCGAAGGTGTTCAAGCTCTCGTCCAACGAGACGCCGCTCGGCCCGAGCGCGAAGGCGGTCGAAGCCTATCGCGCGGTGGCGGACAGCCTCAGCTATTACCCCGATGGCGCCGCGACGGCGCTGCGCGAAGCCATCGGCCGCGCCTTCGGCCTCGATCCCGCGCGCATCGTGTGCGGCGCGGGCTCCGACGAGCTATTGGCGCTCCTGGCGCGCGCGTTTCTCGTGCCCGGCGACGAGGCGATCTACACCACGCACGGCTTCCTCGTGTACCGGATCGCTACGCTCGCGGCGAACGCCAAGCCCGTGGTGGCGGCGGAGAAGAACCTCACCGCCGACGTCGACGCGATTCTTGCGGCGGTGACGCCGAAGACCAAGATCGTCTTCATCGCCAATCCGAACAACCCGACCGGGACGTATCTGCCGATCTCCGAAGTGCGCCGCCTGCACGCGGCCTTGCCGCCGCACGTATTGCTCGTGATCGATGCGGCCTATGCGGAATACGTGCGCCGGAACGATTACGAGTCCGGCATCGAGCTGGTCGCGACCAGCGACAACGTGGTGATGCTGCGCACGTTTTCGAAAATCTACGGGCTCGCGGCGCTGCGGCTCGGCTGGATGTATGCGCCTGCCCACGTCGTCGATGCGATCAACCGCACGCGCGGCCCTTTCAACGTGAACGCTCCGGCCATCGCCGCGGGCGTCGCGGCGCTTTCCGACATGCGCGCACATGTCGAGCGCGCGGCCGCGCACAACACGCGCTGGCTCGCCTGGCTCACCGAGGAGATCCGCGCGCTCGGGCTCGAAGTGACGCCGAGCGTCGGCAACTTCGTGCTGATCCATTTCCCGAAGCAGCCGGGCAAGACCGCAAAGGACGCCGACGCGTTCCTGGTCAAGCGCGGCCTCGTGCTGCGGCGGCTCGAGCCCTACAAGCTCCCCGATGCGCTGCGCATGACGGTGGGAACCGAGGAGGCGAACCGGCTCGTGGTCGGCGCGCTCAAGGAGTTCCTGAACGGGGCCGGCCGTGGCTGAGAAGAAAGCGCCGGTCTTCGAGCGCCTCGCCCTCATCGGCGTCGGCCTGATCGGCTCGTCCATCGCCCGCGCCGCCCGTGCGACGGGTGCGGCAAGTGCGATCGTGGCGACGTCCCGCTCGGCGGCGACCCGCAAGCGCGTTGCCGAACTCGGCATCGCGGATCAGGTCGTCGAAACCAACGCGGAGGCGGCCAAGGGCGCCGATCTCGTCATCGTCTGCGCGCCGGTCGGCGCCTGCGGTGCGATCGCAGCCGAGATCGGCCCGGTGCTCAAACCCGGCGCGATCCTGTCCGACGTGGGCTCGGTGAAAAGCTCGATCGTCAGGGACATGGCCCCGCATGTGCCCGCGCACGCGCATTTCATCGCGGCGCATCCGGTGGCGGGCACCGAGCATTCGGGCCCCGATGCCGGCTTCGCCGAGCTGTTCCAGAACCGCTGGTGCATCCTGACGCCGCTCCCCGGCGCCGACGCCAAGGCGGTCGAGAAGCTCAAGCGCTTCTGGGAAGCGCTCGGCGCCAATGTCGAGACCATGGACCCGGCGCATCATGACCTGACGCTCGCCATCACCAGCCACCTGCCGCATCTGATCGCCTACAACATCGTCGGCACGGCGGCCGATCTCGAAGAAGTGACGAGTTCCGAGGTGATGAAGTTTTCCGCCGGCGGCTTTCGCGATTTCACCCGCATCGCCGCCTCCGATCCGACCATGTGGCGCGACGTGTTCCTCAACAACAAGGAAGCGGTGCTGGAAATGCTCGGCCGCTTCAACGAGGACCTGTCGGCGCTCACGCGCGCGATCCGCATGGGCGACGGGCAGACGCTGTTCGATCTCTTCACGCGCACGCGCGGCATCCGCCGCTCGATCATCGAGATCGGCCAGGAGACCGCGGCGCCCGACTTCGGCCGCCCCCATGGCGTGCAGGAGCCGACGACGCCCATGCCGCGGCCGTACGCTTCGGGCGACTGACACGGACGCGATGTCGTCGGCGGATTCCGAATTCTGGGTGTTCGGCTACGGCTCGCTCATGTGGCGGCCGGAGTTCGATTTTCTGGAGCGCCGGCCGGCGCGGCTCATCGGCGCGCATCGTGCGCTCTGCGTCTATTCCCACGTGCATCGCGGGACGCCCGAGAAGCCCGGTCTCGTGCTCGGCCTCGACCGCGGCGGTTCTTGCCGCGGCATCGCGTTCCGCATCGACGGCAGGAAGCGCGAGGCCACGCTGCAAGTATCTGCGCGAGCGCGAGCAGGCAACCAACGTCTATCTGGAAGTTACGCGAGCCGTCGATCTGCTCGACGATCCGCAACGGCGCGTGCAAGCCGTCACGTATCTGGTCGATCGCTCGCATCCGCAATATGCCGGCAAGCTGCCGCTCGAGACGCAATTGCATCTCGTGCGCCAGGGCCACGGGCGTTCCGGCGTCAATCGCGATTACGTGCTGGCGACCGCCAAGGAGCTTTCGGCGCTCGGCATCCGCGACCACGCGTTCGAATGGCTCGCCGCGCGCGTGTGACGGCGCGGGCGAACGCCTTGCGGCAGGCGGATCAGGATCGGCTGCCGGTCGCTCTCGATCGCGGGCGCAACGAGCGCGGCGAGATCGGCGATCGCGCGGGCCAGTCCATCGGCTTCGTTCGCGGACGAGATGGATATGGACTTCGTCGGCGGCCGGAACGGGCCGGGCATCGCTTCCGGCCCGGACCGCTACGACCACGGGGCCACCCGGCGTGCGGCGGACATGCAGCGCCACCGAGGTTTCGTAAGCTGGCGCCGTTTGGGGCGAGAAAACGCTGCACACGTAACGCCGCCCGGAAGCGCCGCGCCAGAAACGGAACCGCTCGGCGAGCGCCGGATGCCGCACCGTACGCAACGGGCCTTCGTACCCGGCTTTGTTCGCTAACCACATGGGACTACTCACGAAAATCGAATCACTAGCAGAAGAACAAAGATAGAACAAAATTGATTCCTGTCAACCAGATTTTCCGGCCGCCTGCCTCAGCGTCGCTTCCAGCTCCGCCCGGCCCTGGGCTACGAGGCGTGCGGTGGCGGTTTCGATCTCGTCCTGCACCCGCGCCTTGAACGCATCTTCCGAGAGTCCGGGCTCGATCGGCTCCAGAAATTCCATCCGGATCGTGCCCGGATAGATCACGAACTTGCGCCGCGGCCAGAACACGCCCGAATTGAGCGCGACCGGGAAACAGCGCACGCCGAGCTGCCCATAGAGATGCACGACACCGTACTTGTAGGCGGGCTCGGCGCCGACCGCTCGGCGCGTGCCTTCCGGGAACAGGATGAGTTGGCGGCCGTGTGCGATCTTGGCCTTCGCCCGTTCGGTGATCTCGCCAAGCGCCGTTCCGCCGGCCCCGCGCCGGATCGGTATCATCTCGGCCTTGGCGACGTACCAGCCAAACACCGGCAGCCACATCAGCTCGCGCTTGAGCACATAGAACGGGTCGGAGAACAGCGTGACCAGCGCGAACGTCTCCCAGGCCGATTGATGCTTGGCGGCAACCAGGAGTGCGCCAGGCGTGATGCGTTCAAGTCCGCGGATTTCGAAACACGTGCCGCAAATCACGCGCAGGAGCCAGTGATTGACTGCAGCCCAACTGTGCACGGCCTTCCATAGCCACGGTCGCGGAAGCAACAGAACCGGCGAGCACAGGATCATGTGCAGAATCGTATTGAGATGGAAGCAGGCATGAAACAAAAGCGAGCGGAGCAGGAGCACGGCGGCTGTCCGATCAGCTCAAACGACCACGCGCCCCGGCGCGCGGTTGGCGCCGACGTGCGGCGATTCGATGCGAAGGCGCGCGAGCGCGGCCACGTATTTCACGTACTCGACGAACAGGAGCCGCGCGGTTTCCGCGCGCGACCACCAGCCTTGCTCGCGCATGCGCTCGCTGACCACCGGGTAAGGCACCAGCAGCACGTCCGGCATTTCGCGCGCCAACTCGATCAGCGCACGCGGCATGTGCCAGGCGGATGTCACCACGATCAGCGAGCGAAAGTTCTGTTGCTTCGCCCAGCGTGCGGCGGCGACCGCGTTGCCGATCGTGTTCAGCGCTTCGCGGTCGAGATCGATGCAGCAGCCGAACAAGCGCTCGACTTCCGGGCTGCGGCGTGTGATCTCGCCCGGGTTGGTGTGCGGATGGACGCCGGTGATCAGGAGTCGCCGCCCGCGTTTGGCGGCGAGCAGGTCGATCGCATCCTCGATGCGCGAGGCGCCGCCGGTCAGCACCACGATGCCATCGGCCGGCCGCTCGAGCGCGACTTCGCTGCGTGGGATCGTTGCGGCGAACACGAGAAACCCGCCGATCAACATGCCGGCGGCAAGCAGCAGGACGCTCCCGAGCAAGGCGACGACGCGCGGGTACCGCCGACCCCGGCCGGCTTCCGTGCGCCTGGAGGCTTCTCTTGCGTCCTCCATTTCCTCTCCCTGCAGCCGTGAGGATGGTAGCGCGAATTGAGGCGTCCCTGCGATAAAGAGGTATTGAATTACCGGATCAATCGATGCCGCGTAGCGTGCGTTGTACAGTGCGTCGCGAGGCAATAGCCGTGACTAACGCCACGAGTAGGCCGGCAGCTGCGATCCAGGCATAGCCGCGGGGCTCCAGGGTAATACGGCCCAATAGAAGCGCCGCTTCGCCTCCACCGGGCACGATCGCGGCGAGGTCCGGAGCGACGCCCGCGAGCAGGAAGAACAGCGCCGCCGCGGCCCCGCCCAGGATCGCTCCGTTCAGGCCAACGATAAGGAAATGGCGCTGGAACGCGCTCGCGATGAAGGACTCGCGCGCGCCGACCAGATGCAGCACCTGAACCACCGCGCGATTGGCCGCGACCGCGCCGCGGGTCGCAAACGACACCGACAGGATCGTCACCAGCAGCACGAGCACCAGCACGCCGACACCGATCAACATCACCACATCGGAAAGCGCCGCGAGCCGCCGCGCCCAGCCGCGGTGGTCGTCGAGGCTGGCACCCGTGACGTTCTGCGTCAGCGCTCGCCGCAGGCTTGCGAGATCGGCTTCGCGTTCGTCGGCGAGCCGCACCACCACGAGGCGGGGCACCGGCAGCGCCTGCAGATCGACACCGGCGCCGAGCCAGGGCTCGAGCAGGCGCGCTCAATTCCTCGCGGCTATAGGCGCGCGCGTCGGCGACGCCGGGCGTGCGCCGCGCGAGGTCGACCGCCTTGGCGATCTCCGCCTCGATATCGCGCCCCTCGATCGGACGCACCTGGATCGTCACCTCGCGCGCCACGTCGGCGTGCCATTCGCTCGCGGCCACCCGTACGATCTCGACTGCCCCGGCCGCGACGCCGGCTAGAAACGTCATGATTGCGATCACCGCTACGAGCGAAGAGCCCGCCACGGTGCCACGAGGCACGATCGGCGAAGCGCGCCGTTTGCCCGGTTTTTCCTTCTCGTCCGCCAATGCTTATCCCTTCATTCGTCGAGATGGAGCCGGCCGTCGGCGAGTACCAGCCGGCGGGCGTCGAATTGATCCATGAGCGCGATATCGTGGGTTGCGATCACCACCGAGGTGCCCGACTTGTGGAGCTCGACGAACAGCCGCAACAACCGCCGTGCCAGCGTAGGGTCGACGTTGCCGGTCGGCTCGTCGGCGAGCACCAGCTCAGGCCGTCCGATGAGCGCGCGCGCGATCGCGGCGCGCTGCTTCTCGCCACCGGAGAGGATCGGCGGCAGCGCGTCCATGCGCTCGCCTAGCCCGACCCAGCGCAGAATTTCCGTTACCTCCGTGCGATAGCTCGCCTCGTCGCGGCCCTGCACGCGCAGAGGGCAGCGCCACGTTCTCGTAGGTGGTGAGATGATCGAGCAGACCGGAAGTCCTGGAACACGACGCCGATCCGCCGCCGGAACACGGCGACCTCGTCGAGCGTGAGTCGCGAGGCGTCGCGCTCGAACAGCGTGATCAGCCCGCGGCTCGGCCGCAGCGACAGGAACAACAGCCGCAGCAAGCTGGACTTGCCGGCGCCCGAGGCGCCGGTGAGGAACTGGAAAGAGTGCGGCTCGATGCCGAACGAGAGATCCTTCAGGACCTCCGGACCTGGCCCGTATCGCAAGCCGACGTTCTCGAACCGGACCAAGCATGCCTCCGGCGAATCGGGTGCCCGCCCCATCTAGCCAAATGCCGGCGCCGACGGCACCCGCTCCCTTGCGGCGGAGCCGGCCGCGACGGCGTGCGGCGCCCCAAAATGCCACGGTTTTCAGGGTTTCCGATCCATTAAGGGTCGGCGGCGATACTCCGGGCCGGGTACGGGTTTGGGTTCGGGTATCGTCATGCTTCTGGTTTGTCCTTCCTGCGAAACCTCCTTCCGCGTGGAATACGTGGCGCTCGGCGCCGAGGGCCGCAACGTGCGCTGCGCGCGCTGCCACACGATCTGGCTCGCCGATCAGGCGCAGCTGGCGCCCGAGCCGGAGACGGCAAGCGGCCGCGAGATGACGATTTTTCCGGCGGGTGAAATCATCAACGTGCCTGCACTGATCACCGACGACATCACCATGGCCGAGCCGACAGGCCGTGGAAGCGAACCCGGCGCGAAAGGGTTCCTCAGCATCGAGCAAGCCCACGACGCCGGCCTGGAAAAAAATGTCGTGGCGCGGCCACGACAAGAAATCGGGCCCCGGCCTCGGTCTGGTGCTGACGACCTGCACACTCGCCATGATCGTGACCGCGGCAATCGTCTCGCCGGCAACCATCGTTCGCGCCATGCCGGATCTTGCCGGTCTCTATGCCGCCGCCGGGAAGCCGGTGAACTTGCGCGGGCTGGAGTTCCGCGAGGTCCGTACCGTGCGCGAAACCCACGACGGCATCGCGTTGCTGGTGACCGAAGGAAAGATCGCCAATATTTCGGGTCATGATCTGGAGCTGCCGCCGATCCGGCTGGCCGCAGTCGGCGCCAACGGCCAGGAGGTCTATGCCTGGACCGCCACTCCGAGCCGCGGCACGCTCGCCGACGGCGAGATGCTTGCGTTCAAGAGCCGCCTGGCTTCGCCACCCGTCGAGGCGCGCCAGGTGCAGGTGCGCTTCCTCGGCAAGAGCGATCTGGCCTGGGGCTATCGCTAAGCCGCTTCACGCGCGGCTCGCTTCTAAAATCCTAGAAATCCTTCAGCAGCCGCTCGAGATAATCGAGCTCGATCCGCGGCCGTAGCGGCTCGCTCAGACGCTTGCGCAGCTCCTCGAGCACGCGGCGCGCGCGCTGCACGTCGATCTCGTCCGGCACTTTCACCGTGAAATCGTCGCCATATTCACGCGTGCGCACCGGCCGCCCGAGCGGGTCGGTGCGATCGGCGGCCTCCGGCGAGGGACCGAACGGATCGCCGCCGGGCCCGTCGCCCGGGCACCCTGCTGCTCAGGGAGCTGCTCGGCGAGCTGCTGCGCGCCGCGCCGCAGGTTTTGCAGCGCACGGCCCTGGGAATCCACCGCGCCCTCTGCGTCGGCTTCGCCGAGTTGGCCTTCGGCGTCGCGCATGGCCTGCTCGGCACGACTCAGGGCGTCGCCGGCTTCCTTGCCCGGGCCGTCCTTTCTTCCTCGGTCTGGTCGCCGCGCTCGCGCTGCCGCTTCAAGGCTTCGAGCATGCGCTGCAGTTGCTGGCGCAGGTTTTCCTGGTTCTGCTTGAGGTCGCCCATGGCGCGGCGCTCGCGCTCGGAACGCTGTTCCGGGCCGCGATTGCGCCGGTCGGCGCGGCTGTCGCGGCCTTCGCGGAAGGTGCGGTCGCGCAGGCGCTGCTGCTTCCTGGATCATGCGCCCGAGTTCGTCGAGCATCTCGCTCATCTCGCCGGGCTGATCGCGGCGCGCCTGCCGGCCGCGCAGGCCCTCGAGCATGGCTTGCAGCTCGTCCAAGAGCCGCTTGGCCGCGTCGCGGGCGCCGCTCTTGGCGAGGCTCTCGATGCGGTCGAGCATGCTCTTCAGGTCTTGCGGCCGCAGCATGCGCGCGTTGCGGTCGAGCGGGCGCGCCTCGGTGGTGCCGTCGCGGCGCGTCTGCTCGGCGAGCGCGCGCAGGAAGCGGTCGAGCGCCTGGCGCAGGTTGTCGGTGAGCCGCTTGAGCTCTTCCTCGGTGGCGCCCCGCTCGAGTCGCCTGCCGGAGCGCGTCTTCCGCGGCCCGCAGCGCCTTCTCGGCATCCGACATGGTGCCGTCCTCGATCAGCACCGCGATCTCCCACAGGTAATCCACGACCGAGCGCAGATCGTCGTCGTTGCGCGCGAGCTTGGTGCGGGTCGCGGCGGTGCGGACGCCGAGATAGATCGAAGGTTCCGGCGTGAAACGCTCGGGCGCGATCAGCAGCGCCTCGAGCGCGCCGCGGACGCGGTCGCGCTCGTTGGCGTCGAGCGCGAGCAGGCGGCGCTGCTCGATCAGCGCGCGCGCCAGCGGCTTCACGAACGTGCGCTCGGGCAGCAGGATTTCACGGGCCTCGCTGCGGCCCTCGTTGCCGGCCTCGTCGCGGGCGATGAGCACGAGCGTCGCGAGCGTTCCGGCCCATGGATGCTCGGTGATGTCCTTGGTGGTCTGGCCGGTGCCGGCGCGCGTGCGCGCTTGCGGCAGCGCGAGCGCGAAATCGGGTCCCGCCACCAGCGGGCGCGGCGGCGGCGCGCCTTCGCGGGCGGGCGCGGCCGGCCGCGTGAAGCGCGCCTCGGCTTGCGTCACGCCGTAATCGTCTTCGAGCTTGTAGGTGAGCACGACCGAGGCGCGGCCGAGCACTTCCGGGTCCTTGGCGTGCGCGATGGTGGGCGCCCGGTCGGGCACCGCGCGGAAGCCCCAGGTGGCGATTCCGGCCGGCAGATCCGCGCACGGTGAGCGAGCCGTCGGCGCCGATCTTGAAGCGCCGCTCGATCGTGCCTTGCGCCGCGGTCGTCGGCGTATCGGCAGTGTCTTCGGCCAGGCCCCCGAGCGCCGCCAGATCGATCGACGCCAGACCCGTGGCGCGCACCACGAGCACGCTTCCGACGGGAACGGCAACGGCGGCGATCTCGCCCGGCGCCGGTTCGTCGTGACGAACGCCGGGCAGCAGCACCGGCGCGCGGCCGGTATAGACCGGCGGCGTTACCCAGGCGTCCACGCGGTAGAGCCGCGGCGCGATGGCGCCGGAGAAATCGAACGCCACCGTGACGCGCTTCCAGCGCTCGCCCTCGGCCATGAAAAAGGTGGCGACCAGCGCGAGCACCACGAGCGCGCGCAGCGCATAGGGGTCGCGCTCGGCGAGCCGCGGCTTGGGCCAGCCGGCGCGCAGCGCCGCCGCGCGCGCCGCCGCACGCTCGACATGGGCGCTGCCACAGCGCCTTGATGACCGGGTCCTCGTCGCCGTGCGCGAGCCGGTCGGAGATCGTGGTGGCCGGGCGATGCTCGATGCCGGTGCCGCGGTCGAGCCGGCGCAACGCTTCGGCGCGCCGCGGCCAGCGCACCAGGCCGGCCGGAACCAGGCTCGCGATCAGCACGAGCCCGAACAGCGCGAGCACGCCAATTCGCCAGATCGGCGGGAGCGCGAGCCAAAACCCGGCCCAGGAGAAGGCGAGGAAAATGCCGGCCACGGCGACGACCGCCGTGATCGCGGGCCAGGCGCGCTCCCACAGCAGCGCGCTGCGCGCTCGTGAAAGCGCGAGCTTGAGCCGCCGGATCGCGTCGTCGATCACGCCGGTTCTCGGGCCCGATCCGGGCTCGCCGCGTTCGTTCGTGTCAGGCGCCATGCTCAAGCAAGGCTCCTTCTGCGAACTCCCGACCCAGACGCCAATCTACCATGCGCCGAGGGGCAGGGGGAGCCGTCACAGTGGCGTTATCTAGGATTTTCTAAGACTTGGAAGGGCTTTTCGGCGAGCCAGGGCGGCATCCGGTCCAGCGCGATCAGGGCCTCGGCTGCAAGGCGCGGACGCACCACGGCCGCGTCGCTGCCTCGCACCAGAACCTCGGGCACCAGCGGGCGCGTGTTGTAGGTCGAGGATTCCACCGCGCCATAGGCCCCGGCGGTCATGATCGCCAGCAGCTCGCCCTCGCGGACCACGGGCATGCGCCGGTCGAGCGCCAGATAGTCGCCCGATTCGCAGATCGGCCCGACCACGTCGGCGACGAAGGACTCGGCGCCCGGCCGCGGCTCGCGCACCGGCTGGATCTCGTGATGCGCCTCGTAGAGCGTCGGCCGGATCAGATCGTTCATCGCCGCATCGATCACGACGAAGGTCTTGGCCTCGCCGCGCTTGACGTACGATCACGCGGGTCACCAGCACGCCGGCATTGCCGACGATCATGCGCCCGATTTCGAATACCAGCTTGAGGCCGAGACCGCGCGTATGGCGCTTGACCACTTCGGCATAGTCCTTGGGCAGCGGCGGCGTCTCGCCCGGTCGGTAGGGGATGCCGAGGCCGCCGCCGAAGTCGATGTGCTCGAGCTTGTGGCCGGCGGCCATGAGGTCGCGCGCGAGCTCGGCCGAGCAGCGCCGCCGCGTTGTCGAACGGCGACAAGGTCGGTCATCTGGCTGCCGATATGCATATCGACGCCGGTGACGCGGATGCCCTTGAGCTTCGCCGCGCTGCGCATAGACCTCGCGCGCGCGCGACAGCGGCACGCCGAACTTGTTCTCGGCGGTTCCGGTCGAGATCTTCTTGTGGGTCTTGGCGTCGACGTCGGGATTGACGCGCACCGAGATCGCCGCCGTGCGCCCCATCCCGGACGCGACCTCGGAGAGCGCCGAAAGCTCCGATTCGCTTTCCACGTTGAAGCAGAAAATTCCGGCGCTAAGCGCGGCCGCCATTTCCTCCTTGGTCTTGCCGACGCCGGAGAACACGATCTTGCCCGCCGGCACGCCGGCCTTGAGCGCGCGCTTGAGCTCGCCGCCCGAGACGATGTCGGCGCCGGCACCGAGGCGGGCGAGCGTCGCCACCACCGCCTGGTTCGAGTTCGCCTTCAGCGCGTAGCAGACCAGCGCCGGCACGCCGGCGAAGGCCTCGGCGAACACCTGGTAGTGCCGCTCGAGCGTCGCCGACGAATAGCAATAGAACGGCGTGCCGACGCGCTCCGCCAGCCGCACAAGATCGACGTCCTCGGCGAAAAGGACGCCGTCACGATACGCGAAGTGGTGCATGGGCCGCGCTTATCGCAGGAGAGGATCGAGCACGAACGGCTCGTCGGGCGTCGCGCTCTGTCGCGGCGGCGGGCCGCCGATCGTGCGTACGGGAGGCGCGCCCGTGGCCTGCGGTGCCGGTGGCAGCCGATCCCGGCGGCAGCTCCAGCCCGCCTTTCACGCCGCAGCCTGCAAGCGCAAGCACGGCGAGCAGCGCGCCGAGCGGCGCGAGGCGGGAGCAGAGTTCACGGGGATGCACGGTCACGACGGGTCTCCGGATCGAGGCACTATAGCCGAAACCAAGGCAGCAGCGAGGCTGCGCGATCAGCGTCTTTTCTTCTTGCGGTCGAGCCGTTTCAGCCACCGCCGCGCCTGGACGCGCACGTTCTTGGGCGCGGTGCCGCCCTGGCTCGTGCGGCTCCGCACCGAGCGGCCGACCGAGAGCACCGAGAACACGTCCTCGGTGAGCTTCGGCTCGATCTTCTTCATCTCGGCGAGCGGCAGACGGTGCAGCGCGACGCCCGCGGCCTCGGCGCGGGCGACGATCTTGCCGGCGATCGCGTGCGCGTCGCGGAACGGGACTTTCAACTTGCGCACGACGTAATCGGCCAGATCCGTCGCGGTCGAATAGCCTTCGCCCGCCGCGGCCTTCATGCGCTTCTCGTCGGGCGCCATGTCGCGCACCATGCCCGCGGTCGCGGCGATGACGAGCGCGAGCGTCGAGAGCGCGTCGAACGTGCCCTCCTTGTCCTCCTGCAAGTCCTTCGCGTAGGCGAGCGGCAGGCCCTTCATCACGATGAGCAGCTGCACCAGCGCGCCGATGATGCGTCCGGCCTTGGCGCGCACCAGCTCGGCCGCGTCCGGATTGCGCTTCTGCGGCATGATCGAGGAGCCGGTGGTGAAGCGGTCGGAGAGCTTCACCAGCCCGAACGCCGGCGAGGTCCAGATCACGATCTCCTCGGCGAAGCGCGAGAGATGGACCGAGCAAATCGCGCAGGCCGAGAGCGTCTCCAGCGCGAAATCGCGGTCGGAGACCGCGTCGAGCGAATTGGCCGCCGGCCGCTCGAAGCCGAGCGAGGCGGCGGTCGCTTCGCGGTCGATCGGGAATGAAGTTCCGGCCAGCGCGCCGGCGCCGAGCGGGGATTCGTTGAGCCGCTTGCGCGCATCGGCCAGCCTGCCGCGGTCGCGTGCGAGCATCTCCACGTACGCGAGCAGATGATGCCCGAACGTGACCGGCTGCGCCGGCTGCAGGTGCGTAAAGCCGGGCATGACGGTCGCCGGCATGTTCGAGCGCCTTCTCGGCGAGCGCGACGCTGCAGCTCCGGCGAGCGCCGCGTCCAGTCCGTCGATCGCGTCCCGCACATAGAGCCGCAAGTCGGTCGCCACCTGGTCGTTCCTGCGAGCGCGCCGTATGCAGCCGCCCGGCCGCCGGACCGATCAGGTCCTTCAGCCGCGCCTCCACGTGCGTGTGGATATCCTCGAGCGCGCGCGAGAACTTGAACTTGCCGCCCTCGATCTCTGACAGGATCGTGTCTAGACCGCGCACGATCTTTTTCGCATCTTCCGCCGCGATGATGCCCTGCTTGCCGAGCATCTTGGCGTGGGCCTTGGAGCCCTCGATGTCCTGCCGGAACAGCTCCCGGTCGAAGTCGATCGAGGCGTTGATCGCCTCGACGATCGCGTCCGGCCCCGCCTGAAAGCGGCCGCCCCACATCCGGTTCTTCATGGCTATAGTCCCTGCCGGAATAGAATTGACGCGATGAGCGAGCAACCAGACCAAAGCGCGCGAACGCCCGCCCGGATGCGGACATCGACCTTGATATTCGTGGCCGCGCTGCTCGGAGCGGCCGCCGGGCTGGCGGCGGTATACGGGATCGGCGGGCTGCTGCGCAACGCAGGCACCGATCCGGCCTGTAGCGGCGCGGTCGAAGCCGCGAAAAGACTGAGCCCGCTGGTGCGCGGCGAGGTGGCTGCGTTCACGCCGGCGCAGGCGCCGCGGCGCTTGCCGGCGCTTACCTTCCGCGACGGCAGCGGCAAGCAGCTCACGCTCGCCGACTTCAAGGGCCGCACCGTGCTCCTGAATTTGTGGGCCACCTGGTGCGTTCCGTGCCGCAAGGAAATGCCGACGCTCGACGCCTTGCAGCGCGAGCTCGGCGGCAAGGGCTTCGAGGTGCTGGCGATCAATCTCGACACCCGCGATCTCGAGAAGGCGAAGAAGTTCCTCGCCGACATCGGCGTGCGCTCGCTCGGGTTCTACGAGGACCAGAGCCTCGGCACGTTCGAGGCGTTGAAGGCGGCGGGCCGCGTCGTCGGCCTGCCGACCACGTTCCTGATCGACGGCCAGGGCTGCGAGCTCGGCGTGCTGCAGGGTCCGGCGGAATGGGCCAGCGCCGACGCGCTCGCGCTGATCGGAGCTGCTCTCAAGCGCTGATCGAATGCTAGAGTTCCGTTTGTGCGACCCGAACCCTTCAAGAAATGGACGCGTAAGCTTCGCCTGCGGCGGCGCCTCAGCGCTCATATTCCGAGCGCCGGAGGGAATTCGCTCAGCATCGATTTTGTCAATCGGCTGCAGCAACCCGATCTCGTGGAACTCCGGCGCGACGGACGGCGCTTGACGTTGTTCCTTGCTGCTCGGGAAATGCTCCTGGACGATCGGGCTTACCATATCTATCGCGTTTATCTGCCGGTGGTCCTGCACGTATTTTCACGGACGTGGAACTCCGTCACCAAAGCGATCGCAGAACTGAATGATGGCACCACGCTCCGCTCGGACCATCTGTTGTTCTGCTCGACGCATCCTGATTCTCTGTTGATCCCCGATCCGGAATTCTTCAACTCGAACGCGCACGAAGAGGTGCGTCGAACGCTTCCCCGGCAGCGTTCCTGGTCCGAGCGCAACGAGCGGATCGTCTGGCGCGGGTCCACGACGGGCAGGGGCGAATTTCCCGGCCCGGATCCGGATCTTGCTGCGCCCAAGCTCAAGCAGCGAATCCGGATGTGCGGCGTTCTGAAGTCGATCCCCGGCGTCGACGCCAGGATAAATCGGGTCGTGCAATCGGAGAACGCCGCACGCGACGAAGAGCGGCTAAGGCAGGCGGGCATCCTTGGCGATACGATGGCGCGCGAGACTTGGCTCGATCAGAAATTTGCCCTCGACATCGACGGCAACGCCAATGCCTGGACGAATTTCTACATTCGCCTGCTTTATGGCTGCTGCGTCATTAAGGTGGGTTCACCTGCGGGCTTCAGGCAGTGGTATTACCACCGCCTCGAGCCCTGGAAGCACTTCGTCCCGGTTCGGGCGGATCTCGGCGATCTCGTGGAGCATATCCAATGGTGCCGCGAGCATGCGACCGAAGCGCGCGGAGATCGCGGCGAACGGGCGGGCGCTAGCGCTGTCGATGACGCTCGAAAGCGAGACTGCATTTGCGATCGGACGGATCAATTTGCGGCTGGGAACGAAGCAATAGGATCGTCAGCAGGCTCGCCGATCCGCGCGGAAATCGGGTGGTGCCGCACGGCGCGCTGGTGCAATCTTCGAGAAGAAGGAGCCGAGTGACTCCCTTGAGCCAGAATCGTCTCTCTATGTCGGCGTCCGATTGGGCGCTTCTGATCCTGCTCTCCGTCTTCTGGGGCGGGTCGTTCTTCTTCACCGGCATCGCCGTGCGCGAGATATCGCCGCTCACCGGCGCGCTCGGCCGCGTCGCCATCGCTGGCGCGGCGTTGTTCGTCGTCGTTCTGGCGCTGCGTCAATCAATGCCGAGAACTTTTGAGGCCTGGAAGCCGATCGCGCTGTTCGCCGTCATCAATAACGTCGTGCCGTTCAGCCTGCTGTTCTGGGGCCAGACCCATATCGCCAGCGGTCTCGCCTCGATCCTGAACGCGACCGCGCCCCTGTTCACGATCGTCGTGGCGAATTTCGCCACCACCGACGACAAGTTCACGCCCGCGCGCCTCGTCGGCCTGGTCGTGGGATTCGCCGGCGTCGTCATCATGATGGGGCCGGACCTGCTCGGCGCCTTCGACAGGTACGTGCTGGCGCAGCTCGCGTGCCTGACCGCGGCCTTCTTCTACGCCGTGTCGAGCGTCTATGGCCGCCGCTTCCGCGCGATGCCGCCCGCGGCGCTCGCCTGCTCGCAGATGATCGTCTCGACCCTGGTTTTCATTCCGATCGTCGCGCTCGTCGAGCGGCCCTGGACGCTCCCGCTGCCTTCGGCGCAAGCGCTCTGGGCGCTGGCGGGTGTCGGCCTGATCTCGACCGCCGCGGCCTATCTCATCTATTTCCGCATTCTGGCCCGCGCCGGCGCGACCAATCTCATGCTGGTCACGTTTCTCATTCCGGTGAGCGCGATCCTGCTCGGCACGCTTCTGCTCGGAGAAGTGCTGGAGCCGCGGCATTTCGCGGGAATGGCGGCGATCGCCGTCGGTCTGTTGGCGATCGACGGCCGGCCGGGACGGGCGCTCGTGCGCCTGATGCGCGCCTAGCGCGTCGGCACCGGCTTCTCGCCGCGGTAATCGTAGAACCCGCGCTTGGTCTTGCGGCCGAGCCAGCCGGCCTCGACGTATTTCACCAGCAGCGGGCAGGGCCGGTACTTGGTGTCGGCCAGCCCCTCGTGCAGCACCTGCATGACCGACAAGACCGTATCGAGCCCGATGAAATCGGCGAGCTCCAGCGGGCCCATCGGGTGCCGCGCGCCGAGCTTCATGGCCGTGTCGATCGCCGCGACCGAACCCACGCCCTCATAGAGCATGTAGATCGCCTCGTTGATCATCGGCAGCAGGATGCGGTTCACCATGAAGGCCGGGAAGTCCTCGGCCACCGCGTAGGTCTTGCCGAGCTTCTTCACGAATTCCTTGGCCAGCTCGAAGGTCTCCTCGTCGGTGGCGATGCCGCGCACCAGCTCGACCAGCTCCATCACCGGCACCGGGTTCATGAAATGAATCCCGATGAATTTCTCCGGCCGGTCGGTCGTGGTCGCCAGCCGCGTGATCGAGATCGAGGAGGTATTGGTCGCCAGCACCGTATGCGGCTTCAGCGACGGGGCGAGATCGGCGAAGATCTTGCGCTTGACGTCTTCCTTTTCGGTCGCCGACTCGATCACCAGATCGCAGGCGCCGATCGCGTCCAGCTTCTCCGCCGGCACGATGCGCGCGATCGCGGCCTTGCGCGCCTGCTCGTCGATCGTGCCGCGCGCGACCTGGCGGGCCATGTTGCCGTTGATGGTGGCGAGCCCCGCCTTGATGCGGTCGGCGCTCACGTCATAGAGCGCGACGTCATAGCCCGCGAGCGCGCAGACATGGGCGATGCCGTTGCCCATCTGGCCGGCGCCGATCACGCCTATCTTCTTGATCTTGGTTGTCATTTGTCTTTTCTACGCCGATTGCGGCGCGTGCGCTACTTGGCGAGGAAAGCCGCTCAACCCTTCGCCTTGGCGAGTTCCTTTTCGAGCTCCGGAAGCAGCACAAACAGATCGCCCACCAGGCCGTAATCGGCGACCTGGAAGATCGGCGCTTCCTCGTCCTTGTTGATGGCGACGATGACTTTGGAATCCTTCATTCCGGCCAGGTGCTGGATCGCGCCGGAAATCCCGACCGCGACATAAAGCTCGGGCGCCACCACCTTGCCGGTCTGGCCGACCTGCCAGTCGTTCGGCGCGTAGCCCGCATCGACCGCGGCGCGCGAGGCGCCGACGGCGGCGCCGAGCTTGTCGGCGACCGGCTCGATGTACTTGGCGAAATTTTCCTTGCTCGCCAGCGCCCGTCCGCCGGAGACGATGACGCGCGCGGCCGTGAGCTCCGGCCGGTCGGATTTCGACAATTCCTCGCCGACGAAGCTCGACAGCGCCGGGTCCGCGGCCGGCGTCGACGTTCTCGATCGGCGCGTTGCCGCCCGCGCCCGCCGCCTGGAAGGCAGCGGTGCGCACGGTGATGACCTTCTTCTTGTCGACGGACTGCACGGTCTCGATCGCGTTGCCGGCATAGATCGGCCGCTCGAACGTGTCGGGGGCGACGACCTTGCTGATCTCCGAAATCTGCATCACGTCCAACAGCGCCGCGGCGCGCGGCATGAAGTTCTTGCCCGCGGTGGTGGCCGGCGCGACGATCGCGTCGTAGTTCGGCGCGAGCTGAACGATGCAGCGCCGCCATCGGCTCGGCCAGCCGGTTCGCATAGAGCGGCGCGTCGGCGAGCAGCACCTTGGCGACGCCGTCGAGCTTCGCCGCCGCTTCCGCGACCGGCTTGCATCCGGAGCCCGCGACCAGCACATGGATTTCGCCGCCGAGTCCCTTGGCCGCGGTGAGCGCCTTGGCGGTGGCGCCGTTCAGCGTCTTGTTGTCGTGCTCGGCGACCAGGAGCGTGGCCATCAGATTACGCCTGCGCTTTTCAGCTTTTCCACCAGCTCGGCGGGCGAGCCGAGCTTGACGCCGGCCTTGCGGCCGGCGGGCTCGGTGGTTTTCAGCACTTTCAGCCGCGGCGCGACATCGACGCCGTAATCGGCCGGCGTCTTCTCGGCGATCGGCTTCTTCTTCGCCTTCATGATGTTGGGCAGCGACGCGTAGCGCGGCTCGTTGAGGCGCAGGTCCGTGGTCACGACCGCCGGCATCTTGAGCTTCACGGTCTGCAGGCCGCCGTCGATCTCGCGGATGACCTGGATCGAGTCGCCCTCGATCGTGATCTTCGAAGCGAACGTGCCCTGCGGCCAGCCAAGCAGGGCGGCCAGCATCTGGCCGGTCTGATTGCAGTCGTCGTCGATCGCCTGCTTGCCGAGGATGACGAGCCCGGGCTTCTCCTCGTCGGCGACAGCCTTCAAGATTTTGGCGACCGCGAGCGGTTCGACCGTGCCCTCGTGCTTCACCAGGATGCCGCGGTCGGCGCCCATGGCGAGCGCGGTGCGGATCGTTTCGGCCGCCTGGGCCGGGCCGATCGAAACGGCGACGATTTCGGTGGCTTTTCCCGCTTCTTTCAGCCGGATCGCCTCCTCGACGGCGATCTCGTCGAAGGGGTTCATCGCCATCTTCACATTGGCGAGTTCGACGCCGGAGCCGTCGGGCTTCACGCGGACCTTGACGTTGAAATCGACGACGCGCTTGACCGCAACCAGCACTTTCATCCGCAACAACTCCTCGGCCCAAGCGGCGCGCAACCTATGGCTCGACCCTGGACCTGTCAACGCGCACCGGCTCCGGCGCCGGTGCGCGATCGAACAACTCGACGCCCGGCCGCCGCATGAACAGGATCAGGATCGCGCCGGCGACGAGCCCGCCCGCGTGTCCCCACCAGGCGGTGTCGTCGTCGGTCTTCGCGACGATATTGACGACCTGCACCACGACCCAGACGCCGAGCACCCACATCGCCGAGAGCTTGAGCGGAATTCGCCCGAACAGCGAGCACCCAGATCTTCGCCCTCGGATGCAACATGAGATAGGCGGCGATGATGCCGGCGATCGCGCCGGACGCGCCCACCAACGGCACGCTCGAAGAACGCGCCGAGAAATAATGCGCGAGCCCGCCGGCGATGCCGCACAGGAGATAGAAGGCGAGGAAACGCAAGTGCCCCATCGCGTCCTCGACATTGTCGCCGAACACCCAGAGGAACAACATGTTTCCGATCAGATGCAGCCAGCCGCCGTGCAGGAACATGTAGGTGACGAGCGTCACCTCTTCCGGCAGCGCGCCATAGCCGCGCGGGAGCCGCGCACCGAGCGCCGATGTCCTGCGGCGTGACGCCGAACAAGATCGCCGCGCGGTCGCCGATCTGCAGCACGAGGTCGGACTGGAAAATCACGAAGATGAAGATGTTCGCCGCGATCAGGCCATAGGTCACGTACGGCCTGCGCACGTAGCGCATCGGGTTGTAGTCGTAGAGCGGGACGAAAACCATGTGGGCCTTCAGTTCAGCGGTTTGCGCCCGGAACCCACAGCACGTCGCGCTGGCCGCGTCCATTGACGTAGCGCGCGGCGACAAACAGGAGATCCGAAAGCCGGTTCAGGTATCGGATCGCCGGCGCGCCGACGGTCTCGCCCTTCGCCGCGGCGAGCTCGACGACCAGCCGCTCGGCGCGCCGGCACACGGTGCGGGCGAGATGCAGGTGCGCGGCGGCCGCCTCGCCGCCAGGCAGGACGAACGAGCTGAGCGGCCGCAGCTCCGCGTTGAGCCCGTCGATCTCGGCTCTCGAGACGCGTCGACTTGGCCATCGGAAATCCGCAGCCGTTCGCGCTTCGCGTCGGGCTTTTCCGGCACCGCCAGATCGGCGCCGAGATCGAACAGATCGTTTTGCACGCGGCCGAGGATGGCATCGACCTCGCGCTCGCCGCGCAGATGCAGGCGCGCGATGCCGATCGCGGCATTGGTCTCGTCCACCGTGCCGTAGGCGGCAACGCGCAGGTCGTATTTCGGCCGCCGTTCGCCCGAGCCGAGCGCGGTCGTTCCGTCGTCGCCGGTGCGCGTATAGATGCGGTTGAGCACGACCATGGGATTCTCCGACTCGCTCTTGCGGCCCGGCCGCACTATCCTAACCCAAGCTTACGCGGAACCAACGAGGGAGGAAGCCGTGCGCCTGTTCGTCGCTATCGCCTTTACCGCCGCCCTGTTCATGCCAGGGCCTGCAGCCGGTGCGTTTCCGGCGAAGTCGCTCGAAACTGGCAGCCCGCTTCGAGCTCGGCGCAGGATAAGGACAAGGGCAAGAAGAAGAACAAGAAGAAGGCACGAAGGAAGCGAGCCCCAAGGCCGCCCCGGCGCCGAAGGCAGCGAGCCGGCCCAGCGCTACTGAGCCCCGGGCGGCCGCAACGGCCGCCGCATCAGCGTCCGAGCGCCCAGATCGTCACCATCACGATGATGATGGCGATGAACTGCAGCAGCACGCGCATGCGCATGAGCGACTGCGAGAGGTTCGGCGAGCCGGCCCGCATCATGTTCCACAGGCCGAACAGCAGCACGACCGCGACGGCCGCGAGCGCGATCGGCAGCAGGATGTTTTGCAGAAAATAGGCCATGGCGTTCTTCTAGCACGGGCAGGCGGAATATTTTAGCCGCCTCCGGCCGCTCAGTTGCTGCCGTCCAAGCAGCCGCCGCGCGATGACCTGCGCCTGAATTTCGGCCGCGCCCTCGAAAATATTGAGGATGCGCGCGTCGCACAGCACGCGCGACACCGGATATTCGAGCGCGAACCCGTTGCCGCCGTGGATCTGCACCGCGCTGTCGGCCGCGGCCCAGGCCACGCGCGCGGCCAGCAGCTTCGCCATGCCGGCTTCCAGATCGCAGCGCCGGCCGCCGTCCTTCTCGCGCGCCGCGTGATAGGTGAGCTGGCGCGCCATCAGGATTTCGACCGCCATCGATACGATCTTGTCGGCGACGCGGGGGAACGCGAGGATCGGCTTGCCGAACTGGATGCGCTCCCGGGCGTAGCGCAGCGCCAGCTCCATGGCCGACTGGGCGACGCCGATCGCGCGCGCCGCGGTCTGGATGCGCGCCGACTCGAAGGTCTGCATCAGCTGCTTGAAGCCCTGGCCTTCGACGCCGCCCAAGAGGTTCTCGGCCGGCACCTCGAAGCCGTCGAAGCCGATCTCGAATTCCTTCATGCCGCGATAGCCCAAGACCTCGATCTCGCTGCCCGACATGCCCGGCGCCGGGAACGGATCGCGGTCCGTCCCGCGCGGCTTCGGCGCCAACAGCATGGAGAGGCCCTTGTAGCCGGGCTCTTTCGGGTCCGTGCGCACGAGCAAGGTCATCAGGTCGGCGCGCACCGGGTGGGTGATCCAGGTCTTGGCGCCATAGACCTTGTAGACGCCGCCTTCGCGCACGGCCCGGGTCTTGAGCGCGGCGAGATCGGAGCCGGTGTTCGGCTCGGTGAAGACCGCGGTCGGCAGGCATTCGCCCGAAGCGATTTTCGGCAGCCACTTTTCCTTCTGCGCCTGCGTGCCGCCGGAAAGGATCAGCTCGGCGGCGATCTCCGAGCGCGTGCCGAGCGAGCCGACGCCGATCCAGCCGCGCGAGAGTTCCTCGGACACCACGCACATCGATTCCTTGCCGAGCCCGAGTCCGCCGAACTCCTCCGGAATCGTGAGCGCGAACACGCCGAGCTCGGCCATCTGGGAAAGGATCGAGAGCGGGATGTATTCGTTCTCGAGATGCCAGCCTTGCGCATGCGGCAGGACTTCTTGATCCGCGAAGCGGCGCATCTCGTTGCGCATGGCCTCCAGCGTCTCGTCGAGACCCGAGGTGCCGACGGTCGCGGACCCTCCATCGGCGGCGATGGCTTCGATCAGCCGGGCGCGCAGCTCCGCCGACGTGCCGTCGGCGATCAGCGCCTTCACGGCCGGGGTGCGCCGCGCCTCGATCCGCTCTTCGGCGAGTCCGAGCGCGGGCAGGCGCACGAACTCGCTCTGGCTCATCGGGATGCCGCCGAAGATCTGGGCGAGGAATTCTCCGAGCCCGGCCCGCACCAGCAACTCATCGGTCGGCCCGAGGCCGGCGCCGTCGGCGAGGCGGGAAGCCGTGCGCGAGCAATTGGCGCAGCGCCTCGACGTAAGTGGCGAGCCACGCGAGTCCGTGGACGGCGTGCTGCTCGCGCTCCAACTGCACGAGGGAAAGGCGGCCGCCGGGAGCGAAGCGCGCGCGCTGGCCGGCCGTAGCTTCGGCGAGCAGCGCCTCGACGGCCCCGACGGCGTCCGCGCCGTTCTTGAGCAAATCGGATGCGGTTCCGGCGCGCCGGATTGCGGCAATGGCCATGTCTCTGTCCCGACCAAGGGTCCCGGCAACCCTAAGAGTGCAGTGCACAAAAGCAAGCGAAGTTTCGGCCAGGCCGGGCGTCCGGAGCCTTCAATGCACCGCTTGTTAACCAAATAAGCGCTTCCCTTGCCTGGGCAAATCCTTGCGCCGGCGGCCTGCCCAATTTCCGGGCGTGGCAAGCCGTGCAGGAGAGGGGCATGCAGTTCTCGCACTTGAGCACCGTCCTCTGGCGCTTGAGCTCCGCCTTCTCGGTGCGTGCACGCATCGCAGTGCTCGCACTCACGCCCATCGTCGGCTTCGCCCTTGTCGGCCTCGCCTTTGTAGCCGGCGAGCGCGAGACCGGCGCCGCCTTCGACAGCGCGAAACGCGCCGCTGCCGTCGCCACCGCCAGCTACGACTTCAAGGCCGCGGTCGCCAGCATGCGCGCGAGCACCACCGATTTCGCGTCGAGGCCCTCGCAGGACTTGGTGGAAGCGTTTCGCAGCAATCAGTTTCGCGCCGCGACCAGCCTCGACACCATCGAGGCGTCGCTGAAGCCGGAGGAGCGCGAGAACCTCGGCACGCTGCGCGAGGATTTGGCGACGTTGAAGGAGAACTTCGCCAAGCTGATCGTCGGGCAGCTGTCGCTCGGCTACACGGAAATGGAAGGCCATCGCGGACGCGTCGCCACGGCGGGCTACGCGCTCGAGCGCGTGCTGCGGAAAGATTCGGCTTGGCTGGCCGGAGAGAACCGGGCTTTCTTGCTCGCGTCCCTGATGAGCATGCGCCACTACGAAGCGGAGTATCGTCTGCAGCGGATGACGATGTTCCAGCAATCGTTTTTCGCGGAGTTCAAGGGTTTCCACGACACCCTCGATCGCATCGCAGGCGGATCCGGTCGCGAAGGGGCCGCTGCGAGGATCAGGTAAAGAGCTATGCCGACGCGTTCATCCAATTGGTCGCGACCTCCACCAGTATCGATCCGCTGATCGGCCTGATCTTATGCCGACACCGAATCCATGTTGCCGGCGGCCGACAAGCTCATCGAGCTTGCTTCCGAGCGCGAGCGCGAGGCGACCGAAGCCCTGCTGGCGTCGCAATCGAGAACCAGGAACATCATCATCTGGGTCGCGCTCGCCGTGATCGCGGCCGGCGTCCTGTTCAGCTGGGTCATCGGCCAGAGCATCGCCTCGCCGCTGGCAGCGCTGGTCGGCGTGATGCGCCGCCTCGCCGGCGGCGACGTCGCGGCGGAAATTCCGGCGGTGAATTCGCGCGACGAGATCGGCGCCATGGCGCGTGCGCTTCTCGTGTTCCGCGACAACGCCCGCGAGCGCATCTTGCTCGAAGCCGAGCAATCCGAATCGATCGCGCAAAAGGGCCGGCGCAGCGAGGCGGTCGAGCGAATGGTGCGCAGCTTCGCCGAAGCCTCCAACGCGGCGCTCGGCGCCGTCCGCCAGGCGGCACAACGCCTGACGCGCTCGGCCGATGGGCTCGGCGAGACCGCGGGCAAGGTCGGCAGCGAGGCCGAGCATGCTGGCCGTGCCGCAGGCGCCGCCGCCAAGAACGTCTCCGAGGCCGCCGCGGCGACCGAGCAGCTCTCGGGATCGGTCGCGGAAGTCGCGCGCCAGACCGCCACTTCGACCGAGGTGGCCAGCCGTGCCGTCGCCGAGGCCAAGCGCACCGTCACCATCATGGGCACGCTCGGCGATACCGCGACCCGGATCGGGGAGGTGGTCGGGCTGATCCAGTCCATCGCCGCGCAGACGAATCTCTTGCGCTCAACGCCACGATCGAGGCGGCGCGCGCCGGCGAGGCCGGCCGCGGCTTCGCCGTGGTCGCCCAGGAAGTGAAGTCGCTCGCCGCCCAGACCGCGCACGCGACCGAGGAGATCGCGCACAAGATCGGCGCGATCCAGGAGGCTTCCTCCGACGCCGCGACCGCGATCGATACGGTGAGCACGGTGATCCAGGAATTGTCGGGCATCGCCGCCTCGGTCGCCGCCGCGGTCGAGGAGCAGAACGTCGCCGTCGTCGCCATCACCGACAACATCTCGCACGCCGCGTCCGATGCGGAGACCGGCGCCAAGGCCATGCGCTCGGTCGAGGGCGCCGCGGTCGGCGCCGGCGTGACCGCCAGCGACGTGGCCTCGCTCGCTGTCGATCTCGGCAACGAGGCCGAGCGGCTCGACGGCGCGATCCGCCGCTTCGTCGACGAGGTCCGCGCGGCCTGAGCCTCCGGCCGGGCCCTTGCCAAGCGCGCTGCGAAAGTCCGATTTCAGCTTGAAGCGACAGCGAGACGGGGAGGGGCCGTGGGCCGCGCGTATCGCATCGCGATGGACGCCTTCTGGCGCTTCAACGACGACGACGGCTGGGCGATCGCGAGCCACATCGCGCTCTCCGCGCTGATGTCGCTGTTCCCGTTCCTGATCGTGGTGACGGCGCTTGCCGCCTTCTTCGGCACGAAGGAGCTCGCCGACGAGACCGCGCGGCTCATGCTCGAAGCCTGGCCCAAGGAAGTCGCCGGCCCGATCGCCGGAGAAATCCGCGACGTGCTCACGAACCTGCGCACCGATATCCTCACCTTCGGCGTCCTGGCCGCGGTCTATTTCTCCACCAGCGGCATCGATAGCCTGCGCATCGGGCTGAACCGCGCCTATGGCGTCAAGGAGCCGCGTCCTTGGTGGTGGCTGCGGCTGGAATCGATCTTCTATGTGCTGGTCGGCGCCGCGGCGCTGCTCGCGTTCTCGTTCCTGATCGTGCTCTGGCCGCTCTTGTGGGCGACGGCGGTGCGCTTTTTCCCGGCGCTGCCGCGCCTCGACGGGACCGTGACGCTGGTGCGCTATGGCTTCGCCTCGGCGGTGATCGTGGTCACGCTGGTGATCGTGCACCTATGGCTGCCGGCCGGCCGGCGCGGGCTCGCCGAGATCGCGCCCGGGAATTCTGGTGACGCTCGCGCTCTGGCTCGTGGCCGGCGCCGTGTTCGGCCGTTACCTCGCCGATTTCGCTTATACCTACGTGACGATCTACGCGGGCCTTGCGTCGGCCATGATCGCGCTCGTGTTCCTCTATCTCGTGGCGTCGATCTTCGTGTATGGCGGCGAGCTGAATGCGGCGATCGCGCGCGAGCGGGCTAAGCGAGGAAATCGGGAGAGCTGAACATGCGTGACGAGAAGGGCTTCGTCTGGGTGCGGCCCGACGACGTGGAGTGGCGCGATTCGCCCATGGGCGGCGGCGCCCGCACCTCGGTGCAGGACGGCGACCCGACCAAGCCCGGGATCTACGTGCAGCGCATCCGCTATGCGCCCGGCATGTTCACCGAGCCGCATTTCCATCCCGACGACCGTCATTGCCTGGTGCTCAAGGGCACCTGGTACATGGGCACGGGCGAGGTGAAGGACATCGCCAAGGCCGTGCCGCTCAAGGCCGGCACCTACATGAAGCATCCGGCCGGCGGCGTGCACTGGGACGGCGCCAAGGACGAGGAAGTGATCGTGCAGGTGATCGGCTTCGGGCCGACGGGGATTACGAGGGTGAAACCCAACACGTCATCCTGAGGTGCGAGCCCGGCGAAGCCGGGCGAGCCTCGAAGGATGACGGCGAAGTCATCGCAGTGCGTCATCCTTCGAGGGCCGCGCTTCGCGCGGCCACCTCAGGATGACGCATCAGCCGCCTCGACCACGTCTTCGAAAGTCCGCAATCCCGGCCGCTGCGCGTTGACCAGCACCGCCATGTTGCCCGGCTTGTGCTGGTTCTTCCACATCATGGTGTGCGCCTTGGCGATATCGGTCCAGGGCAACACCTCGCTCATGCAGGGATCGATGCGGTGGTCGAGCACGAACTGGTTGGCGGCCGAGGCCTGTTTCAGGTGCGCGAAGTGCGAGCCCTGGATGCGCTTCTGCCGCATCCAGACATAGCGCGCGTCGAAGGTGAGGTTGTAGCCCGAGGTGCCGGCGCAGAACACCACCATGCCGCCGCGCTTCGCCACCAGCACCGAGACCGGAAACGTCGCCTCGCCCGGATGCTCGAACACGATGTCGACGTCGCGCTTGCCGGTGATGTCCCAGATCGCCTTGCCGAAGCGGCGCGCCTCCTTCGCCCACTCATTGTATTCGGGCGTGTTCACTTTCGGCATCTGGCCCCAGCACTTGAATTCCTTGCGGTTGATGACGCCCTTGGCGCCGAGCCCGATCACGTAGTCGCGCTTCTCGTTGTCGGAGATGATGCCGATCGCGTTGGCGCCCGAGGCGGCGGCGAGCTGCACGCCGAACACGCCGAGCCCGCCCGAGGCGCCCCACACCAGCACGTGGTCGCCGGGCTTGATCGTGTGCGGCGCGTGGCCGAACAACATGCGGTACGCGGTGGCCAGCGTCAGCGTGTAGCAGGCCGCTCTCTTCCCAGGTGAGATGCTTCGGTCGCGGCATCAGTTGGCGCGACTGCACGCGGCAGAATTGCGCGAAGCTGCCGTCCGGCGTCTCGTAGCCCCAGATGCGCTGCGAGGGCGACAGCATCGGGTCGCCGCCGTTGCAGTCCTCGTCGTCGCCGTCGTCCTGATTGCAATGCACGACGACTTCGTCGCCGACCTTCCAGCGCTTCACCTTGGAGCCGATCGCCCAGACCACGCCGGCGGCGTCGGAGCCGGCGATGTGGTGCGGACTCTTGTGCACGTCGTGCGGCGAGATCGGCTGGCCCGAGGCCGGCCCAGACGCCGTTGTAATTCACGCCCGCCGCCATCACGAGCACCAGCACCTCGTCGTCGCCGACCGGCCAGGTCGGCACGACTTCGATCTGCATCGAGGATTCCGGCGGGCCGTGGCGATCCTTGCGAATCACCCAGGCGTACATTTTTTCCGGCACGTGACCGAGCGGCGGGATTTCCCCGATCGCATAGAGCTGCTTCGGTCCGGACGGCGGTACGATCCTTGCTGGCTGCGCCATGGCGCGCTCCCGGATAGCCGTTTCTATCCCGGGCGATGTTGCGATGCAACATGACGAAGGTGCGCCGCAAGAGCTTGCGGCTTCCGGGCTGCGATGGGTGTGGATAGCGCACAAGTTTTGTCGTCGGCATCGCGCCCTCGCTCGGCTATGCTTGATTTGGCGCGTCGCGGAGGGAGGCCGTTCGTCAAGATCGGCCGTCGCGGGGGCGCGGCATGCGACTTCCCACAAGGAGGGAATCATGGACGTTCAAAGTCTTATCGTACTGCTGGTCGTCGGCGCGATCGCCGGCTGGCTGGCCGGCGTGATCATGAAGGGCTACGGCTTCGGGCTGATCGGCAATATCGCCGTCGGCATCGTCGGCGCGTTCCTCGGCAATTTCATTCTCGGCGCCATCGGGCTCGCGATCGGCGGCGGCATCATCGCCGCGATCATCCGCGCGGTCATCGGCGCGGTGATCCTGCTGTTCGTGATCGGCCTGGTGAAGCGCTGATCGCGACGCACTGAAGACGAAGTTCGAACGAATCCGCGGCGGAAGCGATTCCGTCGCGGATTTCTTTTTGGCGGCGCGCAGTCGCTTTTTTATTCGGATCGGCTAGTTCAGCACCTGCGTTCGCGTCGGCCCGCTGCCGCAAACCGTATGATCCTGTCGGCTAGCACCGCCGGTCATTCGGCGAAGGGCAGAAGCCCGCATGGTCCATGGCTTAGCGCGGGTGGGATTTTGCCCGCCGGAACAGCGTGCTAAGACGCCGATGCTGCGCTGCAATAAATCGCTGCGGCCGGCGGAGAACGAGATGATCGCGCGCGACCCGCCCTGGATCTTCCGCACCTACGCGGGCCACTCGACGGCCGCGGAATCGAACCGGCTCTATCGCGCCAATCTGGCGAAGGGCCAGACCGGCCTTTCGGTCGCCTTCGATCTGCCGACCCAGACCGGCTACGACGCCGACCATCCGCTCGCCAAGGGCGAGGTCGGCAAGGTCGGCGTGCCGATCTCGCATCTGGGCGACCTGCGCGCGCTGTTCGAGGGCATTCCCCTCGCGACCATGAACACCTCGATGACCATCAACGCGACGGCCGCCTGGCTCTCGGCGCTCTATGCGGCGCTCGCCGACGAGCAAGGCGTGTCGCGCGACCAGCTCCAGGGCACGATCCAGAACGACATCATCAAGGAATATCTCTCGCGCGGCACCCACGTGTTTCCGCCGGCGCCCTCGATGCGGCTCACCAGGGACGTCGTGCTGTTCGCCGCCGGCGAAATGCCGAAATGGAATCCGGTGAACGTCTGCTCCTATCATTTGCAGGAGGCGGGCGCGACGCCGGTGCAGGAGCTCGCCTTCGCGCTCGCCACCGCGATCGCGATCCTCGACACCGTGCGGGCGTCCGGCCAGGTGAAGGGCGAGGCGTTCGAGGAGGCGGTCGGCCGCGTCTCGTTCTTCGTCAATGCCGGCATCCGCATCGTCACCGAGCTTTGCAAGATGCGCGCCTTCACCGAGCTGTGGGAGGAGATCACCCGCGAGCGCTACGGGGTGAAAAGCGAAAAGCACCGCCGCTTCCGCTACGGCGTGCAGGTGAACAGTCTGGGGCTCACCGAACAGCAGCCCGAGAACAACGTGCATCGGATTCTTCTGGAAATGCTTTCGGTCGTGCTGTCGAAAAACGCGCGCGCGCGCGCCGTGCAGCTGCCGGCCTGGAACGAGGCGCTCGGCCTGCCCAGGCCCTGGGATCAGCAATGGTCGATCCGCATGCAGCAGATCGTGGCCTACGAGACGGATCTGCTCGAATACGGCGATCTGTTCGACGGCTCGCCGGTGATCGCGGCCAAGGTCGCGGAGCTGAAGCGCGAGGCCATGGAGGAGCTGTCGCTCATCGAGCGCATGGGCGGCGCCATCGCCGCGGTCGAGAGCGGCTACATGAAGTCGCAGCTCGTGGAATCCAACACCAGGCGGCTCGAGGCGATCGAGCGCGGCGAGCAGATCGTCGTCGGCGTCAACCGCTTCACCGAGACCGAACACTCGCCGCTTTCCGGCGGCAACGAGTTGATCCAGACGATCTCCGAAAGCGCCGAGCGCGGGCAGATCGAGCGCCTGCAGGCCTGGCGCAAAGAGCGCAATCCGCGCGCGGTCGAAAAGGCGCTCGCCGACCTCAAGCGCGCCGCGAAATCGGGCGAGAACATCATGCCGCCCTCGATCGCCTGCGCGAAGGCGGGCGTCACCACCGGCGAATGGGGCACGGCGCTGCGCGGTGAATTCGGCGAGTACCGCGCGCCCACCGGCGTCGGCCGCGCGGTGCGCAACGACGCCCAGGGCCTCGGCGACGTGCGCGAGGCGGTCGACGCGGTTTCCCGCAAGCTCGGCCGCCGGCTCAAGTTCCTGGTCGGCAAACCCGGCCTCGACGGCCACTCCAACGGCGCCGAGCAGATCGCTGCCCGCGCCCGCGACGCCGGCATGGACGTGGTCTACGAGGGCATCCGGCTGACGCCGGCCGAAATCGTGAGCGCCGCGCGCCAAGAGCGCGCCCACGTGGTCGGGCTCTCGATCCTGTCGGGCAGCCACGTGCCCCTGGTGCGCGAGGTGATGGAGCGCATGCGCGGCGAGGGGCTCGCGGTGCCGGTCGTGGTCGGCGGCATCATCCCGCCCGAGGACGAGAACCTCTTGCTGCAGGCCGGGGTCGCCGCCGTGTACACGCCGAAGAATTTCGAGCTGAACCGCATCCTTGCCGACGTGGTGAAGATCGTGGCACAGGCGAACGGCAACAGCGCCTGAACTGACCCGCCCTTGAACCAAATCCTCCGCATCGCCGAGATTGTCGTGCCGGTCTTCGCCGTGATCGGGCTCGGCTATTTCTGCGCCTGGACCCGCGTGTTCTCCGAGCGCGCCGCCGACGGGCTCTCCGACTACGTGTTCGTGGTCGCGATCCCGCTGATGATCATCCGCATCTTCATCGAGGCCAAGCTGCCGGAGGGTTTGCCCTGGGGTTACTGGATCGCGTATTTCCTCGGCGTCGCCGTCGTGTGGGCGGTCGGACAGACGATCTCGGCCTACCTTTTTCATCGCCGTCTGCGCGAGGCGGTGATCCACGGCTTCGCCTCGAGCCAGTCGAACGTGGTGCTGCTCGGCATCCCGCTGGTGCTTTCCGCCTATGGCGAAGCCGGCGCGGTGCCGCTTGTTCCTGCTGATCGCGGTCCACTTGCCGCTGATGATGATCGCCGCGACCGTGATGATCGAAGGCGGCGAGGCGGGGCTTTCGGCGCCGGCGCTCAAGCGCTTCGCCTGGAACATGGCGACCAATCCGATTCTGATCGGCTTCTTCGCCGGCATGCTCGCCCGTTATGCGGGCGTCAGCCTCGGCGGCGTGCCGAAGACGGTGATCGACATGATCGCGGCCTCCGCCGTGCCCTGCGCGCTGTTCGCGCTTGGCCTGGCGTTGCACCGCTATGGAATTGCCGGCGACCTCACGCTCTCGGTCGTGATTTCCGCGCTGAAGCTGATGCTGCTTCCGCTCGTGGTGTGGTTGCTGGTCCGCTACGTCTTCCAGCTCGCGCCGGTCTATGCCGGCGTCGCCGTCATCTTCGCCGCCATGCCGTGCGGGGTGAACTCCTATCTCCTGGCGGAACGCTACAAATCGGGCGTCGTCGCCGCCGCGAGCGCGGTGTCGATTTCCTCGGCGGCCTCGCTGTTCACCGCCGCGTTCTGGCTCTGGGTGCTCGGGATCGGGCTGAACTAGAGCCCGACCGCGCGGCGCACGTCGGCGGGCGTCCAGCCGGCGGCACGCAGGTCGCGCAACGTCGTCGACTTGTCGCGCTTGGCGAGCTTCTTTCCGTCCGTGTCGAGCACGAGCCGATGATGGTGATAGACCGGCGCCGGCAGGCCGAGGATTTCCTGCAATAAGCCGGTGCACGGAAGTCGCCTCGTATAGATCGCGCCCGCGCACCACGTGCGTCACGCCCTGCAGCGCATCGTCGAGTACGACCGCGAGGTGATAGCTCGCCGGTGTTTCCTTGCGGCCCAGGATCACGTCGCCCCAGCGCTCCGGCGTCGCCGCGACTTCGCGCGTCTCGCCGTCGCCCGTTTCGATCCAGGACATCGGTTTGCCGATGTGTGCGAGCGCCGCCTCAAGATCAAGTCGCAAACGCGAACGGCTCCGAACGCCGCCGCTGTTCACGCTCGTCGCTCGGCAATTTGCGCGCCGTGCCCGGATAGAGCGGCGCGCCGTCCGGGTCGCGCGGCCAGCTCGTGCCACTCGCCTCGCGCTCAGTTACGAGACGGGCGATCTCCGCGCGGCTCTCGAAGGCGGGATAGACCAGTCCGTCGCGCTCGAGCCGCGCCAGCACCGTGGCATATTCGACGAAATGCTCCGACTGCCGCCGCACCGGCTCCTCCCAGCCGATACCGAGCCAGCGCAGGTCCTCGTAGATGGCGGCCTCGAATTCGGGCCGGCAGCGGGCCGGATCGATATCCTCGATGCGCAACAGATGCCGCCCGCCCGCCGCGCGCGCCTGCTCGTAGTTGATGAGCGCCGACAGCGCATGGCCGAGGTGCAGGTACCCGTTCGGACTCGGCGCGAAGCGGAAGACGGGGCGGGGCATGAGCGCGCATGTGCAATTTGTTCCCCTCTCCCCACAGGGAGAGGGTGGTCCCGAGCGTAGCGAGGGACCGGGAGAGGGGTATCTTTGGGCGTTGCGCCATGGAATGAAACCCCTCTCCCGGCTCGCACCTCGCGGTGCTCGCCACCCTCTCCCCGAGGGGGAGAGGGGATTGCTACAAAGTAAGGACGACGGCGCCCCCATGTCCTCCCGCATCGAAACCGAAGCCGACATAGAGGCCGGCCTGGCGGCGCTCCTGCAGCTCGATCCGCGTTTCGGGGAGATTCTCGCGCATGCCGGCCCGCTGCCTTTGCGGCGGCGCGCGCCGGGCTTCGCCGGTCTTGCCACTATCGTCTGCTCCCAGCAGCTGTCGGTCGCGAGCGCGGCCGCGATCTGGGGCCGGCTCGCCGCCGCATTCGATCCGTTTGAGCCGGAGGCGATTCTTTCCGCGCACGCCAACAAGCTGAAGCGTTGCGGACTCTCCCGGCCGAAGGTCGCGCACTTCAGAAGCATCGCGCGTGCGGTGACGGACGGCAGCCTCGACCTTTCCGTACTTGCCGATCTTCCCGCCGACGAGGCGCACCGCGCACTCGTCGCTGTCAAAGGCATCGGCCCTTGGACCGCAGACATCTACCTCATGTTCTGCATCGGCCACGCCGACGCTTTCGCATCAGGCGATCTCGCGCTCCAGGAGGCCGCGCGTATTGCGTTCAAGAAGCGCAAGCGCCCGACCGCGAAACAGCTTGAAAGAATGGCGGAGCCCTGGCGGCCCTGGCGCGCCGTGGCGGCGCGGCTGCTGTGGTCTTACTATCGCGCGGTGAAGCGGCGCGATCCCGTGCCGGTGCAGCCAACACCATGAAATCAATGCAGCTCCGCACGACAAGGGCGTGTCCGATCCTTCTCTCTCCCCGCTTGCGGGGAGAGGGTGCCGAGTGCGCGATAGCGCGCGAGGCGGGTGAGGGGGTTGCGCAGAGTCCTGTCACACCGCCCCTCACCCGGCTCGCATCTCGCGTTCGCTCGATGCTCGCCACCCTCTCCCCGCTGAAGCGGGGAGAGGGAAATCATGCGATGCCCTCTCAAAATTGGCGCAAGGCATGAACACTTCCCTCGACGGTCCGCGCATCGAGCCGCGTTCGGGGAACGCGCGTCAGCTCGTGGTCTTCCTCCATGGCTACGGCGCCAACGGCAACGATCTGATCGCCCTCGGCCAGGAATGGCAGCCGCTGCTGCCCGATGCGGCATTCGTCTCGCCGAACGCGCCGGAGCTTTGCGCCGGCGCGCCCATGGGCCGGCAATGGTTCGGCCTCACCTTCCGCGATCTGGGCGAGCGTTGGCGCGGCGTGAACAAGGCGGCGCCCATGCTCGATGCGTTCCTCGACGCCGAGCTCGCGCGCCGCTCGCTCCCGGGCAGCGCGCTCGCGCTCGTCGGCTTCAGCCAGGGCGCTATGATGGCGCTGCATGTGGGGCTCCGGCGCGCGCTCTCGCCCGCTGCGATCGTCGGATATTCCGGCCTCTACGTGACGCCCGAGGGCAAGGACGGTCCCGCGCGCGTAGAAGCCGAAATCCGCTCGCGGCCGCCGGTGCTGCTGGTGCACGGCGACCTCGACGACTTGATCCCGCCGCAGGCCTTGTTCATCTCGGCGAACGCGCTTGCGGCCGCGGAAGTCCCGGTCGAATGGCATCTTTCGCAGGGCTTGGGCCACGGCATCGACGGCGAGGGCCTGCGCCAGGGTGGGCAATTTCTCGCCCGCGCGTCTCGTGTGCCGCGCTGAGACAAGCTGGCACGCTTCACAAGACTGACGCCAACTCGCTATAGTGTAGCTAACGAGACGCCCGGGCCAAACCCGGTTCAAGGTACAAGGAGTTGTCGTTGACGGTTGCGGTTTCGCCGGGCGCTTGGCCAGCGCTCGTGCTGAATGCGGACTACAGGCCGCTCAGCTACTACCCGCTCTCGGTGTGGGCGTGGCAGGACACGATCAAGGCGGTGTTCCTCGATCGCGTGGTTCCGGTCGCCCACTACGATCGCGCCGTGCGCAGCCCGAGCATCGAGATCCAGCTGCCGAGCGTCGTGTCGCTCAAGACCTTCATCCGCCCGGCGCGCAATCCGGCGTTCACGCGCTTCAACGTGTTCCTGCGCGACCGCTTCGCTTGCCAGTATTGCGGCTCGCGCGACGACCTGACCTTCGATCATCTGGTGCCGCGCTCGCGCGGCGGCCACACTACATGGGAGAACGTGGTCACCGCCTGTTCGGGCTGCAATTTGCAGAAGGGCGGCCTCTCCACGCGCGAATCGGGCATGCGGCCTTCGCACATGCCCTACCAGCCGTCGGTCACCGACCTGCACCGGAACGGCCGGCTGTTTCCGCCGAACTACCTGCACCAGAGCTGGCTCGACTATCTCTACTGGGATACCGAGCTCGAGCCGTAAGCCGTACGCGCGGCGATCCACGCCAGCACGCCCGCGATCAGCGCGTTGTAGCCCGCCAGCGAAATCCCGAGAAAGCGCCACGACGCCTCGTCGCAGGAGACGAAGCGGGGCGGATTCTTGAGCGAGTCGAGAAGATCGCCCGACGCAGGCAGCGCGGCGCCGGAGCAGGCTATTGGGCCTGGCCAGAATTTCCATTCGATGCCGGCGTGATAGACGCCGATGCCGGCGCCGATGACGAACAGGACCGCGAGCGCGATGAACCCCGCGCGGGTCGCTTCTTTTCGCTGCGGATCGCGCGCGAGAAATCCGACCAGGAGTCCGAGCGGCACGGCGATGTAATAGGGAATTCGCTGATCGAAGCAGAGCGGGCAGGGCGTCAGGCCCAGCACGAGCTGGAAGAACCACGCGCCGGCGAGCGTCGCCGCCGCGATCGCCGCGATCGCGACGCCCGCGCGTGCCGGGTTCATGAAGCTTGTCAGGTTCGCCATGGCCGCGCGGCATAGCCGCTCCACCCCCAACTGTCCAATCTCACCGCTCCCCGCTATGATTGAGCCGAGCCCCCGTGGCGGAATTGGTAGACGCGCCTGACTCAAAATCAGGTTGTCGCAAGGCAGTGCCCGTTCGACTCGGGCCGGGGGCACCAATCCGAATTCCGTTCTATTGCCATGGCAAAGATGAGCCCCTATCGTAATCGGCGGGCAGCGCTCGATTATCGAGCGCAATCAATCGAGTAGTCGGAGTCGCGGACAACGCGGCCGGACTTCCAGGGAGGACGAACATGTCTCACGCCGCAGCGCGCGACGATCGGGTGGCATTCGCCAAGAAGCCGGAGACGATCGGCAAAGTCAGCGTTTCAAAGCCGATGAACGGCAAGGAGTATCTCGAGTCGCTGCGCGACGGCCGCGAGATCTACATCTACGGCGAGCGCGTCAAGGACGTCACCACGCATCCGGCCTTCCGCAACACCGCGCGCATGGTCGCCCGCCTGTACGACGCGCTGCACGACCCCAAGCACAAGTCGAAGCTGTGCGTGCCGACCGACACCGGCAACGGCAGCTATACGCATGCCTATTTCAAGGCGCCGAAGAACGTCGCAGAGTCCGTGGCCGGCCGCGACGCCATCGCCGAATGGGCGCGCATCGGTTACGGCTGGATGGGCCGCGCGCCCGATTACAAGGCCGCGTTCCTCGGCACGCTGGGCGCCAATTCCGATTTCTACGATCCCTATCAGGAGAACGCGAAGCGCTGGTACAAGTACAGCCAGGAGCGCGTTCCGTTCGTCAATCACGCCATCATCCATCCGCCGGTCGACCGCAATCTGCCGCCGCAGGAAGTCGGCGACGTCTATTGTCACGTGGAAAAAGAGACCGACGCCGGCATCATCGTCTCCGGCGCCAAGGTGGTGGCCACCGGATCGGTGCTGACCAACTACACCTTCGTGGCGCACCACGGCTTGATCCCGGTCGGCGACAAGAATTTCGCGGCGATCTTCATGATCCCCACCAACGCGCCGGGCGTGAAGCTGATCTGCCGCACGTCCTACGAGATGACCTCGACGGCGATGGGTAGCCCCTTCGACTATCCGCTTTCGTCCCGCCTCGACGAGAACGACGCCGTGTTCATCATGGACAAGGTGCTGGTGCCCTGGGAGAACGTGTTCTGCTACGGCGACGTCGCCAAGGCCAACAACTTCTTCCCGATGACCGGCTTTCTGCCGCGCGCGCTGCTGCACGGCTGCACGCGTCTTGCCGTCAAGCTCGACTTCATCGCCGGCCTGGTGCTGAAAGCGGTCGAAGCCACCGGCAGCAAGGATTTCCGCGGCGTGCAGGCCAATGTCGGCGAGATTCTGGTGTGGCGCAATCTGTTCTGGGGCCTGTCGGAGGCGATGGTGCGCAATCCGAAGCCCTGGATCGGCGGCTATCTCCTGCCCGACATCGAGCCGGCCGGCGCTTACCAGATCACGTCCACCATGGCCTACACGAAGGTGAAGTACATCATCGAGCAGACCGTGGCCTCGGGCCTGATCTATCTCAATTCCTCGGCCCGCGACTTCAAGAACCCGGAGATCCGGCCCTACATCGACAAATACATGCGCGGCTCCAACGGCTACGCCGCCGTCGACCGCGTGAAGCTATTGAAGCTCTTGTGGGATGCGATCGGCACCGAGTTCGGCGGCCGGCATGAACTCTACGAGATCAATTACGGCGGATCGACCGAGGAGATCCGCCGCTACGTGTTGTTCGGGGCGCAGGCGATGGGCGTCACCGACAAGCTCAAGGGCTTCGCCGAGCAGTGCCTGGCCGAATACGATCTCGACGGCTGGAAGGTGCCGGACCTACAGGACCCGGAAGAGCTCAGCTACCATGTGATGCGCGGCGCCAAGCAATAGGCGCCGCTCACCGCTTGGTTTCGATCGAGCGCGCAGCCGGATTGTAGAAACCGCCGCTGGCGGCGCTGGCATCGGCTTTCGGGGCCGACGGAGCATCCTGCTGCGGGCTCGCCGGTGCCGGCGTGGCCGGAGTCGACCGCGGCGCGACCGAGCGCGCATAGGGGTTGAAGAACCCGCCACCAGAGTAAACGCTTTGCAAACCACTGACCATCGAACGCTCCTCGTCCGGGCCGACTGGGCCCTGATCCCTGAAAACGGTACGCGCGAATGGGTTAACAAATCCACCTTCGTGCAGTTCTGCTCCGGCGCGGGGCGTTGCGGCCGGAGCTGATGCAGGCTTCACGGCCGGCTTGTGCTCGCGGCCGAGATAGGCCTGCTGGATGACTTCGTCTTCCTGGATTTCCGCCGGCGTGCCTGAGCTGTGGATGCGCCCGTTCTCAAGCACATAGACATAGTCCGCGAGCCGCAGGCTCTGGTGCGCGTTCTGCTCGACCAGCAGCACCGCCTGCCCGGTCTCGGTGATCTTGCGCAGTGCCGAGAACAGATCCTTCACCAGCCGCGGGCTCAGGCCCAGGGAAGGTTCGTCCAGGAGCAGGATCTTCGGCTCGGACATCAGCGCACGTGCGATCGCCAGCATCTGTTGCTCGCCGCCGCTCATGGTCTTGGCGAGCTGGCCGCGCCGCTCCGCGAGCTTCGGGAACAGCCCGATCAGCCGCTCCAGGCGCTCTGCCTCGTGCTCGCGCGCGTGCTCGGTATAAGCGCCGAGCTTGAGGTTGTCCTCGACCGTCATGTCGCCGAACAGGCGGCGGCCCTCGGGCACCAATGCGATGCCGGACGCGACGATCTCGTGCGGCGCGCGGCCCTCGATCGGGCGGCCTTCGAACATGATGCGACCGCCCGGCAGTGGCTGGACCAGGCCCGCGACGGTCTTGAGCAGCGTGGTCTTGCCCGCGCCGTTGGCGCCCAGAATGACCGTCGTGCGGCCGGCAAGGGCCTCGAGCGTGACCTCTTGCAACGCCTCGTGCTTTCCGTAGGCGACGCTGATCCGCTCAAGCCGCAGCATCGTCCACTCCGAGATAGGCGTCCATCACCTTGGGGTCGGACAGCACGGCCTCCGAAGTTCCCTCCGCGATCTTCTCGCCCGCATTCATCACCACGACATGGTCGCACAGCGCGCGGATTGCCTCCATGACGTGCTCGACCATCACGACGGTGATGCCCTGCGCCTGAATTTGCCGGATCAGCCCGATGCCGATCTTGAGCTCGGTCGGGTTCAGCCCCGCGAGCCATTCGTCGAGCAGCAGGAGCTGCGGCCGCGTGGCGAGCGCGCGCGCGAGCTCCACCCGCTTCTGGTCGATATAGGTGAGCTGGGAGCCGAACATTCCGGCATGGCGCTTGAGTCCGACCCGCTCGATGAGCGCGTCGGCTTCATGCGCCGCGTGTGCCGGCGAGGTCGGGTCGCTGCCGAACATGCGGCCGAGCATGACGTTTTCGCGCGTGGTCATGTACGGCAGCACGCGCACCAGCTGGAACGTGCGCGCAATCCGGGCGCGACAGACCTCGAACGATTGCAGGCCGATCAATTCCTTTCCGCGAAACAGGATCGCGCCGGCGTCGGGCGCGAACTCCGCGGTGATGAGATTGAGGACCGTGGTCTTGCCCGAGCCGTTTGGCCCGATCAGGCCGAAAATCTTGCCTTCCGGGATGTCGAAGGAAATATCGCGCACCGCGACCAGGCCGCCGAAAGCCTTGCGCAAGCCGCGAATGCTCAGGATCGGCTCGGCCATCAGTGCGCTCCGTGCCCGGCCTGCTGCGCGCGCCAGGAATGATAGAGCCGCTCCAGTAGCCGCGTGACGCCACCCGGCAGGAAATAGACGATCACCACGAAGCAGAGCCCGAGCGCGATGCTGAAATGGTACGGGAAGCTGCCGGCGAGATACTCGGAGAGCAGCACGAGCGGGACCGCGCCGACCGCCGGGCCCCAGGCCCGTCCCGCCCCGCCGAGCAGCGCCGCGATCAGCACCTGGAACGACCAGCTGTTGTTGAAGGCGATGTTCGCGTCGATATAGGGATAGCGCAGCGCCAGCAACGCGCCGACCACCGCCATCACCGAAGCCGAAAGCGCGAAGCACACCACCTTGACCCGCGTGGTGTTGATGCCGGTGTGGCGCGCCACCGTTTCGTCCTCGCCGATGGCGCGCAATGCGAAACCAAGACGGATTTTGCTCACATACCAGCTTCCGACGATGGTGATCAGCGTGATCGCCAGCAACGTCTCGTAAATGTTCACGCTCGACACGTCGGTGAAAATGTAGCGCGACGTCGTCTTGTTTATATTGATCTCCCACCAGTTGACGATCTGGTGGATCAACTCGGTGAGGCCGAAAGTAAAGACCACGAAGTACACACCCCGCAGGCGCAGGGTGGCGAGACCCACGACCAGGGCGACGGCGAAGCCCACGGCTGCCGCGGCCAGCAAGGCCACGGGAACCGAAACATAAACGTGCGCGATCGCGAGTGCGTAAATGCCGATGCCGAAGAAGGCAGCCGTGGCGAGCGAGATGTAGCGCGTGGTGCCCGAAAAGAAAGCCCATGCCGTCGCGAGCGCGACATTGGCGTAAATCACGATGAAGAGCGAGATCACGTAGTTCGAAGCGATCAGCGGCAGCAGCGCAAGCACGAGCGTGCCGACCGCCGTCACGAGGGCGATCCACCGGTTCTTGTAGAGGAGCTCAAGCACGGGTGAACAATCCGGTTGGCCGCACCAAGAGAACGAGGATGAACAGCGCGAAATTGATCGCGATCGTCAGCGAGGGATCGATCAGATATCCCCCGAGCGATTCCACAACTCCGAGCAGGATGCCGGCTGCGAGCGTGCCGGTCACGCGGCCGACGCCGGCCATGATCACGACGATCAGGGCCTTCAAGGTATATTCGACGCCGCTGGTGGCGCTGAAGGAAATGAACGTGCTGACCAGCATGCCGGAAACGGCGGCCAGCGCGCCGCCGGCAGCGTACGTGAGCGCGGAATATCGCCGCACGTCGATGCCGACCAGGCCGGCCGCAACCGGGTCGATCGTGATCGCACGCAGAGCCGCGCCGAGGCGCGTGTAGCGCAGCACCAGGAACAATGCCGCCGCCAACCCGCAAGCGCCGAGGAACGCAACCAGCCGGTTCAGCGCGACCGTCGCTCCAAGCACGTGTACGGGCAACGCGAGGAAGCTGTAACCACGCAGATCGCCGCTCCAATAGACGAGCGCCAGCCCCTGGAACACGAAGAACAGGCCGAAGGTGACGAGCACCACGTCGGCATCGAGCGCGTCCTGGTCCGGCGCGCGGCGGATCAGCGGAATCATCATGAACTGGTAGATCAGCCAGTTCAGCGCGAAGGCGATCGGCACGCTGACGAACACGCTCAAGAGCGGGTTCAGCTTCCACAGCATGATCGTGAAGAAGGCGGTGAACGCGCCGCCGAGGAAGAATTCGCCGTAAGAGAGGTTCAGAATGCGCGCCACGCCGTATTGCAGATTCAGGCCGAGCGCGATCAGCCCGTACATCCCGCCGAGCAGGAGGCCGCCGAGAAAGACTTCGAACAGGATCACGCCCGCCCCCTGAGCCGACAAACAAACGGGTCAGGCCGAGGTGCTCGGCCTGACCCGGTACTTATTGCGTCATCAGACGGCCGTCACACCCACGCGGGCTTCGGGAACTGAACCGCCTTGGCGCCGGGCTTGTTCGTCGGGAAGACGCCGACCAATTCGCCGTTCTGCCACTGGCCGACCGCCCAGGGGCTTGCACAGCGCTGGTTCGGATAGCTGAGGTCGCCCCAGATGGTCTTGAACGTACCTTTCCCGATCGCGTCGCGGATCTTCTTGCGGTCGATTTCGCCGACTTGCTCGATCGCCTGTTGCGTGACCTGAAGCGCCGAGTAGACGCTGATCGCGCCGGCCTCGGACGGACGGTTGAACATGGCCTGGTGGTCCTTGTTGTACTCGGCGATGCCGGCCGCGTTCGGGTCGTAGCCGCCATAGGTCAGGATGCCGTTGACGCCGGCGCCGTACTTGTCCTTGAAGCCGGGGAACACGCCGCCGATCGCCACGTACATGAGTTGCGGGTTGAAGCCCACGATCTTGCACTGTTCCGGCAGCATGAAGGTATCCGGCGGATAGCTGAAGGCGAGAAGCACTTCAGGGGTGGACCCCATCGCCTCGCGGATCAGCGGCTGCAGGTCCGCGGCGCCGAACGGATAGCTCTTGGTGAATACGACATCGAGCCCGGCCTTCTTCGCCGCCTCGACGAACGCTCCGTTCATTTCCACGCCATACTCCACGGCGGGATGGACCGTAGCGATCCTGCCCTTGAGTTTCCCGTCCTTTTTCAGGCCGGCGATATAATCAGCGAGCGGCTGCGTCGCCTCGTTCGGCTGCACGATTTGCCAGAACGCGTAGGGAAGCCGCGATCCCAGCTCGTAGGTCTTGGTGGTCGTGGCCGTCGTCATGATCACCGGATACTCGTACTTGTTGATGACCGACGCCGACGCCAGGTTCATGTGGGTGGCGTACGGGCTCAGGATCATGTCCACCTTGTCCTGCTGGACCAGGCGGTCGGTGAGCTTGAGCAGTTCGTCGGGCTTGCCCTGATCGTCGTAGCCGATCAGCTCGACCGGGACCTTCTTGCCGAATTTCTTCAGCTCGATGCCGCCGGCGTCGTTCACGCGCTTGTTCCAGAGCTTGTACTGCGAAACGGTGGTCGATTCCGCGCCGGGTCCGAGCGGGCCCGACATCGTGATCGCGTAGCCGAACCGGATCTTGGCCGGTGCTGCCTGGGCCTGCGCGTAGGTCCGCGGCAGAGTTGCGGCGCCGACGACAGCGGCGCTGCCTTTAACGAACGTCCTTCTATCCATCGTAGTTTCCTCCCGGTGAATTACATGTTGAACGGCGGAGCTCATTCGCTCCGCCGGCCTTGCTTCTCAGAGTTTCAGCTCATGAACTTGGATACCGCCTCCACGGCTTCCGGTTTCTCCATGTGCACGAGATGGCCGGCGCCCTTGAAGATCTTGATGTCGGCGCCGGGGATGAACTTGCGCCAAGTTTCTGCTTGTTGCACGGGGATGATCTTGTCCTCGTCGCCCCAGACGATCAGCGTCGGCATTCTTGACCCGATGCAGGTAGCGCATGAACTTCGGATCGCCCGGATGCTCCCACAAGCAGCCGCGCCACCGTCGTCGCCTCGCGGTAGCGTTCGCCGATGAAGTCGAGATCGGGCTTCTCCGGCAGGTATTTCTTGATGACATCGAAATTCGAGACCAGCAGGCCGATCACCTGCTCGCCCGGCACCGCCAGGATGTCGATCATCGGATGCTTGGCATCGAGCATTCCCGCCGGAGCGATGAGCGCGAGCTTCTTGATGCGGTGCCCGTGCTCTGAGGCGAATTTCGCCGCCAGATAGCCGCCGAGCGAGAGCCCGACGAGATTGAACCGCTCGAGCTTCAGATGTCGAACAGCTCGAGATAATGCATGACGTAGTCGTGCAGGTCGGTGAACGTCGGATCGTCGCCCGACTCGCCGAAGCCCGGATGATAGGGAACGATTACGCGGAACTTCTCAGCCAAGGGCTCGAGGAAGTCGAACTTGCCGGCGGCCTCGGCGGCGGTGCCGGCGCCGTGGAAGAACACCAGCGGCTCGCCGCTGCCGGCCGAGTAGACGACCGTCTTCACGCCGTCGACGGTGTAGCTCTCGCGCGTGAACTTCGGCATTGCTCTTTTTCCTCCCGCCTTACTCGGCCGCGATGCGCATCGGTGCAGGCGACTTTGAACGCAGCCGCGGCATGACCTCTTCCGCGAACATGCTCAGGTTCTTCACGGTCTTCCAGTGCGGCATGTCGGCGACGTGCATCACGGCATTGATGTGAGTGGACTTCATCCGCTGCGACCATTCGCCGATCTGGTTCGCGACATTCTCGGGCGAGCCGACGGCGATGAAGGATGACTGTTTGATCGCCTTGAAGTCGAAGCCGCCGTGCATCTTGTCGGCCATCGCGGCACGTATCTTCAGCTGATCGACCGAAAGATAGCCGGGAGGCGCGAGGAATTGCGGCGTGGTGCGCGTGAAATCTTCGAAGAAGCGCTGCAGGTGCCCGATATATTCCTGCTCGGCGCGCTCCTGCGTCTCCGCCACGTAAACGAATGACATGATCGGAAGCTGCTCGGGTCGCATCGTATGGCCGTAATGCGCGGCGCGGTTGCGCAGCGTCTCGTTCAGTTCGGCGGCGCGCTGCTGCGTCACGAACACGGACGCGTAGCCGAAGCCGAGCTCGGCCGCGATCTCGATCGTCTCCGGGCTGCCGGTGCCGACGATGTAGCAGGGCGGATGCGGCCGCTGATAGGGCCGCGGCCACGGATTGAGGAAGCGATAGGTGTAGAATTGGCCGTAATGCGTGGTGGGCCCGTCCTCGGTCCAGGCCTGCAGGATGATCTTCAGCGACTCCTTGAATTTCTCGCGCGCCGTCGCCGGGTTCACCGGGTTCGACCAATATTCCATGCCGGTGCCGAGCGGGAAGGCGACCTCGAGTCGTCCCTTCGAGAGAACGTCGAGCACCGCGTATTCCTCGGCCAGCCGGTTCGGCAGCATGAAATTGGGCGGCGTGCCCCAGACGCAAATCTTGCAGTTCTTGGTTTGCGGGATGAGCGCCGCTGCGATCAGATTCGGCGTCGGCATCATGCTGTAAGCGGAATTGTGATGCTCGTTGACGACGACCGCGTCGTAGCCGAGCTGATCGGCGAGTATGAGTTCCGACAGATAGCGCTGATAGAGATCGTGCCCCTTGTCCGGGTCGTAAAATTTGTTCGGGAAATTGACCCAGACCGATTTGAATTCCTTGTGGTTCTCCGGAAGATGCACATACGGCATGAAGTGCATCGCGTTGAACCGGTAGTTTCCGCTCATCGTCCGCTCCCTTAAATCCCGTGTCGGCGTGCCGCCGGGCGGAACGCGCACTGCGTTTCCAAACATGCACCGCCGGTGCCCATCGCCGGCCAGATCCGATCGGTCCCTTTTTCGCTGAAGAGCCACGGTGCTCGCGCGCCGCGGGCCTCCTCCCATTTTTTCTAATCGTTGGAAGTCATTGTAGAAATTAGCAAAGGAGCAAGTCAACGGAGCCGGGCAGGACCGGGTCGGGTTTTGCTGGTTGAATTTCTGAGTGGCCGGTTAGGCCCATTCCGCGCAGCCAACGCAGCCTGCCCACGCCTCCTGCCGCCGCGCGGCGCGGCTCAGAACAGCCAGAAAGCGGCCGCAATGCCAATCACGAACACTGCGAGGAAGGCGAGCGCGAACCATTCGAGCCGCTTCTCGATGAACTCGCGTGCCGGCGGGCCCCAGAGATAGACCAGCCCCGCCACGATATAGAAGCGCGCGCCCCGGGTAATGATCGACAGTACCACAAACCAGAACAGGTCATAGCCGGCGAAGCCGGAGGTGATGGTCACGACCTTGTAGGGAATGGGGGTGAGGCCTTTGATCAGGATAATCCAGTGGCCCCATTCCGCATAGGCGCTGCGGAATTGTTCCGCCGTCTGGCCGTAACCATAGAGCTGGATGATGTAGCGACCGATCGTGTCGTAGAGCAGCGCCCCGATGGCATAGCCCAGGAGTCCTCCGAAAACGGACGCGACGGTGCAGATTCCCGCATAGAACCAAGCGCGCTCCCGGCGCGCCAGGCACATCGGGATCAGCATCACGTCTGGCGGAATCGGGAATACGGAACTCTCGGCGAACGAGACTACAGCCAACGCCCAAGGCGCTGACCGGCGTTCGGCCAGCGCCAGCACCCAGTTATAGAGGCGGCGCAGCATCCTGACTTCCGGTCGCGGGCGCTATGTCGTTGGAGGAAATCGGGTGCTCAGCGCGCTCGCCGGCGCCGCGCACGGTCGATCGGCACCGGATTCTTGTCGCGAGTGGCGTCGGGCAATCCGCCTTTTGGTATCTTTTCGGCGATGCCCAGAATCTTCTCGCGCCGGTCCATCTCGGCCCAGACGTCCTTGGGCTGCACGCCGGTTGCGACCCAGAGCACTGCCAGATGGTAGAGCAGGTCGGCGCTCTCCCGGATCACTTGCTGGCGATTGCCGGCAACCGCGTCGAGCGCCACCTCGGCGGCTTCCTCGGCCACTTTCTTGGCGATCTTGCGTTTGCCGGCACGCAGCAACCGGCCGGTGCGCGAGGTCAGCGGGTCCTTGTTGCGGCTCGCGGCTACCGCATCGAAGAGTCGGTGAAGCGAATCAGTCATTTAGGCACCATAGGGGGATCGAGTCCTGCCGTGAATCCCTTCCATTACCCAGGGTTAATCCGCCGCCGCCCGGCCACCGGGCCGGTCGATTGAGCATGTGCCTTCCCCTTGTGCATTGGCGTCTTGCCGCGCCCCATGCCGCTTGCCCTCCAGAGCGGCATGGTCTTTGCTGATGCAAGGGAGAAGTAGAGGCGCGGTCGCGTTCGAGCCCGGGGAGACTGGAAGCTCGACGTGCGCCTGAAATCACAGGGAGAGTTGTCATGGTAGTCTTGAAGTCTCTCGCGGCCGGCGTCGCGCGCGCCGCCGCGGGTGCGATGGTTGCGTGCAGTGCGCTGTTGGCGGCCGGTGCCGTCCAGGCGCAGACGCCGGTCAAGTTCACGCTCGATTGGAAGTTCGAGGGACCGGCCGCGCCCTTTGTGGTGGCGATCGACCGCGGCTATTACAAGGCCGAGGAACTCGACGTGACCATGGACACGGCCGGCGGCTCGCTGGAGCCGTTGAACCGGTTGGCGTCCGGCACGTACGACATCGGCTTCGGCGACATCAACTCGCTGATCAAGTTCCGTGACGCCAATCCGGGCGTGCCGCTCAAGGCCATCTTCATGGTCTACAATAAGCCGCCTTTCTCCATCGTCGCGCGCAAGAGCCGCGGCGTGACCAAGCCGAAAGACCTGGAGGGCAAGAAGCTCGGTGCGCCCGCGCCCGACGGCGCTTATGCGCAGTGGCCGATCTTCGTGAAGGCCAACAACATCGACGCCGCCAAGGTCACGATCGAGAACGTCGGCTTCCCAGTGCGCGAGCCGATGCTCGCGGCGGGTCAGGTCGACGCGATCACCGGCTTTTCGTTCTCATCCTACATCAACTTGAAGGATCGTGGTGTCCCGGCCGATGACATCGTCGTGCTGCTGATGGCGGACTATGGCGTCAATCTCTACGGCAACGCGATCATCGTGAACCCGAAGTTCGCGGCGGAGAAGCCGGAGGCCGTCAAAGGCTTCCTGCGCGCCTTCCTCAAGGGCCTCAAGGATAGCGTGAAGGATCCGACCAGCGCGGTGGACTCGGTGATCCGCCGCAACGACGTGGCCAAGAAGGACGTCGAGCTCGAGCGCCTGCAGATGGCGCTCAAAGACAACATTCTGACGCCCGAGGTCAAAGCGATCGGTTTCGGCAACATCGTTCCTGCGCGGCTCGACGCGGCGATCGACCAGATCGCGCTCACGTTCAACTTCAAGGCAAAGCCCAAGGCCGGCGACATTTTCGACCCTTCGTTCCTGCCGCCGGACGCCGACCGCTTGATGAACTGAGCGGCGGGCCCGGACGCCGCCCGTGGCCTTCGTCGCACTCGACGGGGTCAGCCACGCCTACGGCGGAGAGGGCGGCACGCTCGCTGTCGAAGGACTCACGCTCGAAGTCGACCGCGGTGAGTTCGCCGCGGTCGTCGGTCCTTCGGGCTGCGGAAAATCCACGCTGATGAAGCTCGCGACCGGGCTGCAGTTCCCGTTCAAGGGAACGGTGCGCGTCGCGGGCGAAGTCGTGCGCAAGCCGGTCAAGATCGCCGGCATGGCGTTCCAGGCGCCGACACTCCTGCCTTGGCGCACCACGCTCGAGAATCTGCTGCTTCCGCTCGAGATTGTCGAACCGCACCGCAGTCAGCTCTCGCGCAAGAAAAGCGAATACGTCGCGCGCGCCGAGAAGCTCTTGGCGTCGGTCGGCCTCGGCGGCTTTGGTTCGAAATATCCCTGGGAGTTGTCGGGCGGCATGCAGATGCGTGTCTCGCTCTGCCGCGCGCTGATCCACGAGCCCGATCTCTTGATGCTCGACGAGCCGTTCGCGGCGCTCGACGCCTTCACGCGCGAGGAGCTCTGGTGCGTGATCCGCGACCTGCAAGCCGCGCGTAAGATTACCGTCTGTCTCGTGACCCACGATCTGCGCGAGGCGGTGTTTCTGGCCGACCGGGTTTTCGTCATGTCGGCTGGGCCGGGCAGGGTGATCGCGGAGCGTAGAGTTGAGCTGGAGCGTCCGCGCGACTTGGAAATCACCTTCACACCCGAGTTCACCGGCATCGTGCACGAGCTGCGCGAGCATATCGTGAAGGCGCGCCAATGAACCGCTCGGTGACCATGCGGCTTGCGCCGTGGACCTTCACACTCGCACTCCTCCTGTTTTGGGAAGGAGCGGTCTATGTTTTCAAAATTCCGCAGTTCTTCCTGCCGCCGCCGACCGCGGTCGCCCGCGCGATCGTCGACTATTGGCCGGCGATCTATAGGAATTCGCTGATCACGCTCTGGAGCACGCTCGTCGGCTTCGGCCTTGCGGTCGGCTTCGGCCTGCTGCTTGGGCTGCTCGTCGGCTGGTCGCGCACGATTCATGCCGGGCTCTATCCGCTCATGGTCGGCTTCAATGCGATCCCCAAGGTCGCGGTCGTGCCGATCCTGATTTTGTGGTTCGGCATCGGCTTCGTGCCGGCGATGCTGACCGCCTTCCTGATCTCCTTCTTCCCCATTGTCGTGAATGTCGCGACCGGGCTCGCCACCATCGAGCCTGAGTTGGAGGACGTATTGAAAGCGCTCGGTGCCTCCAAGCTCGATATCATGCGGAAAGTGGGAATTCCGCGCTCGCTGCCCTATTTCTTCGGCTCGCTGAAGGTGGCGATCACGCTCGCCTTCGTCGGCTCGGTGGTGTCCGAGAGCATCGCCTCGAATAACGGTATCGGTAACCTGATGCTGCAGGCCCAGGCTCAATTCCTCGTGCCGCTGATCTTCGCCGGGCTGGTGGCGCTCGCGGTCGAGGGCATCGTCATGTACTGGCTCATGGCGGTTCTGGAGCGGCGCATGACCGGCTGGGCCCAGCGCTCCGGCTTCGCGCAGGGCTGAGAAACGGCTTCCTGCTGGCTCCGCCATCGGGAGCAGGGGACTAGAAGAGGACCGATTGCCCGTCGCCGCGATCCCGCTACATTCCGCCGCCACACAGGCCACCGGTTCGCCCATGTCCTTCTTCCAAATCTATGCCCGCGTGTTCGCGCTTCTCGGCAGCGAGAAACGCCTCGGCATCGTGCTCGCCTGCGCCAACATCGCGCTCGCCGGCGCGCAATTCGCGGAACCCGTTCTGTTCGGCCGCATCATCGACGCGCTGGTGGGCGCGCAGGCGGTTGGGCGCGTGCCGAAGATGGGCGACCTCTTCTGGCTGCTCGCCGCCTGGGTCGCGTTCGGCCTGTTCACGATCTTCGCCGGCGTGCTGCTCGCGCTTTATGCCGACCGGCTCGCGCACCGCCGCCGGCTCGCGGTGATGACCGACTATTTCGAGCACGTGATCGAGATGCCGATCCACTATCACGGCGTCACCCATTCCGGCCGCCTGATGAAGGTGATGCTGCAGGGCGCCGACGCGCTCTGGGGCATGTGGCTATCGTTCTTCCGCGACCACTTCGCTTCGTTCGTCGCGCTCATCCTGCTGCTGCCGGTCGCCGTCTGGATGAACTGGCGGCTCGGACTCCTGCTCGTCGGGCTGCTCTGCGTTTTTGCCGTCCTCACGTCCTATGTCATCCGGCGTACCGAGAAACTGCAGATCGGCGTCGAACGCTATCACTCCGATCTCGCCGAGCGCGCGTCGGATGCGCTCGGCAACGTCGCGCTGATCCAGAGCTTCACCCGTATCGACGCCGAAGTGCACGGCATCCGCGATGTGGCGAACCGGCTGCTGGCGGCGCAGATCCCGGTGCTCTCCTGGTGGGCGCTCGCCGCGGTCGCCACCCGCGCCGCGACCACCATCACGATCCTGACGATCTTTCTCGTCGGCACCTGGCTGCATCTGCAAGGCCTCACGTCGATCGGCGAGATCGTCACCTTCGTCGGCATCGCCACGATGTTCGTCGGCAAGCTCGATCAGGCAGTGGCCTTCTCCAACCGGCTGGTGCTCGACGCGCCGCGGCTGGTGGAGTTCTTCGGGGTGCTCGATGCCGCGCCCACGGTGCGCGACCGGCCGAATGCGAAGGATCTCGGGCACGCGAGCGGCTTGGTCGAATTCGAGAACGTCACATTCTCTTATGACGGCCTGCGCCCCGCCGTCGCCGATCTCGCCTTCCAGGTCCTGCCCGGCCAGACTATCGCGCTCGTGGGCGAGACCGGGGCCGGCAAGTCGACGGCGCTCGCACTTTTGCACCGCGTATTCGATCCGCAGTCGGGCGCGGTATGCATCGACGGCCACGACATCCGCGATCTCACGCTGCTCTCGGTGCGGCACAATATCGGCGTTGTGTTCCAGGAAGCGCTGATGTTCAACCGCTCGATCGAGGAGAACCTGCGCGTCGGCAAGCCGGATGCGACGCCGCAGGAGCTCGAGGACGCCTGCCGACGCGCGCAGGCGTGGGACTTCATCTCGCGTGCTCCCGAGGGCATCGCCACCAACGTGGGCGAGCGCGGGCGTGCGCTTTCCGGCGGCGAGCGTCAGCGCATCGCCATCGCCCGTGCGTTGCTCAAGGACCCGCCGATCCTGATCCTCGACGAGGCCACGAGCTCGCTCGATGCCGCGACCGAGGCCAAGGTCAAGACCGCCCTCGACGAGGTGATGAAGGGTCGCACCACGTTCGTGATCGCCCATCGGCTCGCGACCGTACGCAACGCTGATCGGATCTTCGTGTTCCACGCCGGCCGCATCATCGAGCGCGGCACCTTCGACGTGCTGGTGAAACAGGGCGGCCGCTTTGCCGCGCTGGCCGCGGCGCAGTTCATGGTCCCGCACGCCGAAACCGCGCCCGCCACCGCGCCGGTGGAGGAAGAATAACAGGGCGACGGTGATCGCTCAGCGCAACCGTTCGAGAATCGACACGTAGTTCGCTACCGCCGCGCCGCCCATGTTGAAGATGCCGCCGAGGGTGGCGTTCTTCACCTGCATGTCGCCGGCTTTTCCGAGCAGCTGCATTGCGGTCATGGCATGCATCGATACGCCCGTGGCTCCGATCGGGTGGCCCTTGGACTTGAGCCCGCCCGACGGATTGACCGGCAGCTTCCCGGTCTTCTCGGTGATGCCCTCTTCGATCACGCGCGCCCCCTGGCCGGGCTTGGCCAGGCCCATGGCCTCGTATTCGATCAGCTCCGCCACGGTGAAGCAGTCATGCGTTTCGACGAAGGAGAGATCGTAAATCCCGACGCCCGCCTGCGCCAGCGCCCGCTGCCAAGCCTCGCTGCAGCCCTCGAACTTCAGAATGTCGCGCTTGGACATGGGCAGGAAATCCTGCGCATGCGCCGTTGCCCGGATAGCGACCGCGGGCTTGCCGAGCCGGAGCGCGGTCGAAACGTCCGCCAGCACCACCGCCGCGGCGCCGTCGGTGACCAGCGAGCAGTCGGTGCGCTTCAAGGGCCCCGCCACGCGCGGGTTCTTCTCGCTCTCGGTGCGGCAGAACTCGAAGCCCAGGTCCTTGCGCAACTGCGCATAGGGATTGGCGACGCCGTTCTTGTGGTTCTTGGCCGCGATGCGCGCCAGCGCGTCGGACTGGTCGCCATAGCGCTGGAAATAGAGGTCCGCGATCTTGCCGAAAATTCCGGCAAAGCCACCCTCGGTGCCGCCGTCTTCCGGCAAGTACGAAGCGCTCAAGAGAATCTTCCCGACCTCCGGTCCCGGCGTCTTCGTCATCTGTTCGACGCCGACGACAAGCGCGATGCGGGCGCTGCCCGAGGCGATGGCTTTAATGCCTTGATGCACGGCGGCCGAGCCCGTGGCGCAGGCATTCTCGACCCGGGTCGCCGGCTTGAAGCGAAAAGCAGGATCGGCCTGGAGCACTAGCGCGGCCGTGAAATTTTGCGCCGTGAAGCCGCCGTTGAAATGGCCGAGCACGATCTCGTCCACGTCCCTGGCCTCGATGCCGGCGTCGGCCAGCGCCTCGTTGGCAACGCGCACCACGAGGCTCTCGACGGTCTCCGCGTCGAGTTTGCCGAAGGGGGTATGGGCGAGGCCGACGATGCAGGCGGTCATGGTGTCCTCCGCTGGCATGAATATAGGTCGCGGCGGGGCGCACCGCGAGCCTCTTGGCCTGAAGCGTGGATACGGGCTAGGAAAGGTCTTGGCAGCAGGCCGAACGCCACGGCTCTGCTTCGCCGAAATGTCGCCGCATTGAAAGACGGAATCCGCCGGGTGCCGACCTCGTTCCGCTGCCATTGGCTTTTGTTTCCCGCGTTGGCGTTGGCGCTGGCGCTCGCCGCGATATCGCCGGCTGCGGCCGCCAAGGGTCCGTTCATTCTGGTCGACGCCGAAAGCGGCAAGGTGATCGCCCAGCACGAGCCCGGCCGCCAATGGTATCCGGCCTCGATCACCAAGCTGATGACGGTCTATGTGACCTTCCGCGCCATTCGCGCCGGGAGGGTCACCTTCGACACGCCGCTCACCGTTTCCGCGAACGCCCAGGCCCAGCCGCCCTCCAAGATGGGATTTCCCGTCGGAACCCAGATCACCGTCGACAACGCCTTGAAGATTCTGATGGTGAAATCCGCCAACGACATCGCCGTCGTGCTTGCCGAGGGTGTCGGCGGCGGCGTGCCCGCCTTCGTCGCCGAAATGAACAAGATGGCCGACGAACTCGGCATGAACGGCACGCAATACAGAAACCCGCACGGTCTGCCCGATGACGAGCAGGTCACCACCGCGCGCGACATGGCGCTCTTGGCGCGCGCGCTGATGCGTGAATTTCCCGAGCACGAGCTCTTTTTTCGCATCCCCGCGATCCGCGTCGGCAAGCGCATCTTGCGCAATCACAACCGGCTCATCGACCGTTATCCCGGGGCCGACGGCATGAAGACCGGCTTCATCTGCTCGGGCGGCTACAACGTAGTCGCTACCGCGAAGCGCGGCGACAAGCACCTGATCGCCGTCGTCCTCGGCGCGCACTCGTCGTACGAGCGCACGGAGGACGCCACGCGTCTGTTCGAGGCGGGCTTCGGAGGTTCGCTGTCGCTGGCCAGTCTCTTCGCGGCGAAGCCGATGCTCGACAAGGTAGAGAACGTGGCGGTGGGGCCGGTGGATTTGCGTGACGAGATTTGCAGCCGCAAACGCCGGCGCAAGGCCGCCGAGGCCGACGATGACGAGGATCCGGAGACAACCGATCCGGAGTTCGGGCTTGGCGGTGATACGCGCGGGATCGAAGCAAAGCTTCCTCATCGATCTGCCGCCCTCCATGCCGCCGATCCGGGTATTCGTTGGACCGGCGTCGAAGCCGAACTTCGAGCCGGTCCTGCCGGTCGCCTCGCGCAAGGCCAAGCGCACGAGGTCAAGGGCCAAGACAAAAGCGAAGTCCGACACCAAGGCTAAACCCGCAGCGAGAGAGAAGGCGACAGCTAAAGCCAAGGCCACATCAAAAACCAAGGATGCGCCGAAGGCTAAGGACGCACCCAAGGCCAGGGCCGCTCCAAAGCAGAAATCGAAGCAATGAGCGCCGAACCCGGCCCGGCATTGGGGCCAGCCGATCCGATCGCACTCACGGTGCTCACCGGTTTTCTCGGCGCCGGCAAGACCACGCTCCTGCAGAAGCTCGTCCGCGAGCCCGATCTTGCCGACACCGTCGTGCTCATCAACGAAGTCGGCGAAGTGGCGCTCGACCATCTGTTCGTCGATGTGCTCGACGAGAACCTGCTTCTGCTCTCGAGCGGATGTCTCTGTTGCGCCGTGCGCGGCGATCTCGTGGACTCGCTCGAGAATATTCTGCGCTGGCGCGACGGCGGCACCGCTCCGCCGTTCCGCCGCGTGGTGATCGAGACCACCGGCCTCGCCGATCCCGCGCCGGTCCTGCATCTCGTGATGACGCACCCCTATCTCGTGCAGCGCTATCGCCTCGACGGCATCGTCACCGTCGTCGACGCGGTGAACGGCGCCGCCACGCTCGACGTCCACGAGGAGGCGGTGAAGCAAGTGGCCATGGCCGATCGGCTGGTGCTGACCAAGACCGATCTGCCGGGCGCCGATGCCGATGCGCTACGCGCGCGCCTGAAGCGCCTGAACCCGACCGCGCGCGTGCTCGACGCGGCCAAGGGAGAGGCCGTCGCCGTCGCGCTCATGAACGCCGGTCTCTATGATCCCTCAGGCAAGATCCCGGACGTCTCGCGCTGGCTTGCCGAGGAGGCGGTCGCCGACGCCGACGCGGCACGCGACCCGTCCGTCACGCTGGCCCCGCACAAGCACGACGAACGCATCAAGGTGTTCACGGTGGCGACCGAGGCGGCGATACCCATGGCGACGCTCGAGCTGTTCCTGGAACTCCTGCGCGCCACCCATGGCGAGAAGCTCCTGCGGCTCAAGGGCATCGTGCAGCTGGCCGAGGAGCCGGACCAGCCGGTGGTGCTGCACGCGGTCCAGCATGTGCTGCATCCGCCGGTGCGGCTGCCGCAATGGCCCGACGACTGACCGTCGCTCACGGCTGGTCTGCGTCGCCCGTGACCTGGATCCCTCGGTGGTGCAGAGGCTGCTCGATGCTTTCCTGGGCATCCCCGCCACCGACACGCCGGACAAGGCCGCGCTGGTCGACAACCCGCTGGCGGTACGGCCCGGCGCGCTTCTCGCCTGAAAGCCCTTGCCACGGGCGCTCAGCTTTCGGAAAGTTACCGACAAAGACATAAGCGGCCACCGGCCACCGGCTGCGGGGGAGGGATTAAATGTTTACAGGCTCTCAAGCGCGAGTACAACTATCTGCGCGGGGCGTTGCGCACGCTCAAGATGACGACACCGATCGCGAAGAGCCCGACCCGCGTCTTTCCGCTTCGTGATCGAGGAACTGGCCGCAGAAATACGGCGACAAGGAAGCGCTGCTCTCCGACAAGGAGAACTACACTTACAAGCAGCTGGACGCCCGCGCCAACCAGTACGCGCGCTGGGCGCTGGCGCAGGGGGTCAAGAAGGGCGACGCCGTCTGCCTCTTCATGCTGAACCGGCCGGAGTATTTCATCTTCTGGCTCGGACTCACGCGCATGGGCGCGGTCGTGGCGCTCATCAACACCAATCTCAGCGGCACGCCGCTCGCCCACTGCGTCACCATCGTGAAACCAAAGCACGTGGTCGTTGCCTCCGAGCTGCTCGGCGCCTTCCGCACGGCGCAGTCGCAGATCACCGGCGATCCCAAGGTTTGGACCTATGGCGCCAATGACGCGGGTCTGGCGCGCCTCGACGAAGCGGTGGCGAAGTTCGACGGCGGCCGTCTGTCCGAGGCCGAGCGGCCGAAGCTCACCATCGAGGACCGCGCGCTCTTCATCTACACGAGCGGCACCACCGGCCTGCCCAAGGCCGCGAACTTCAACCATTACCGTCTGATGCTGGCGACCCACGGTTTCTCCGGCGCGATGGGCGTGCGGCCGACCGACCGCATGTATGACTGCCTGCCGCTCTATCACACCAATGGCGGCGTGCTGGCGACCGGCGCGATGCTGGTCGGCGGCGGCACCACCGTGATCCGCGAGAAGTTCTCCTCGCGCGAGTTTTGGAACGACGTGGTGAAGTGGAACTGCACCATGTTCTTCTATATCGGCGAGCTGTGCCGCTATCTGGTGACCGCGCCGCCCTCGGAAGCCGAGAAGCGCCACAAGATCCGCCTGTGCTGCGGCAACGGCATGCGGCCGGACGTCTGGGGCCCGTTCCAGGCGCGCTATCACATCCCGCGCATCCTCGAATTCTACGCCGCAACCGAGGGCAACGTCTCCTTCTTCAATTTCGGCAGCCATCCCGGCGCCATCGGCCGGTTGCCCTGGTACCTGGCGCACCGCTTCCCGATCGCGCTGGTCGAGTTCGACATCGAGAAGGAACAGCCGGTGCGCGGGCCGGACGGCTTCTGCGTCAAGTGCGAGGCCGGCGAGATCGGCGAGGTGATCGGTCAGATCATCAACGACCCCGACAAACCCGCCAACCGCTTCGAGGGTTATGCCGACAAGGAAGCCACCGAAAAGAAGATCCTGCGCGACGTGTTCGCGAAGGGCGACGCCTATTTCCGCACCGGCGACCTGATGCGCCAGGACGAGCACGGCTTCTTTTATTTCATCGACCGTATCGGCGACACCTTCCGCTGGAAGAGCGAGAACGTGGCCACCTCGGAAGTCTCCGAGGCGATCACCGTGTTCCCCGGCGTCATGGAGGCGAGCGTCTACGGCGTGCACGTGCCCGGCTACGACGGCAAGGTCGGCATGGCCGCGGTGGTCGCCGGCGGCAAGCTCGACCTGAAGAAGCTGCGCGACTATCTCTCGGCCAATCTGCCGGAGTACGCGCAGCCCCTGTTCCTGCGAATCAAGAAGGAGCTCGACGTCACCGGTACCTTCAAGCAGCGCAAGATCGATCTGGTGAAGGACGGCTTCGATCCCGGCCAAGATCACCGACGATCTCTACTTCAACGACTTGAAGCAGAAGGCCATCCTTCCGCTCGACTCGGAACTGCACAAGAAGATCGTCGCAGGCTCGGTCCGGCTCTGACCGATGCCGGCCGCGCCGGAGGCCGTGCTTTCATTCTGGCGCGAGGCCGGTCCGAAGCGCTGGTTCGCGGTTGAACTCCGCGTTCGACGCGGAGCTACGCGAGCGTTTTCTCGCGACCCACGAGGCGGCGGCAGCCGGCCGGCTATCGGTCTGGGAAGACACCGCCGAGGACGCGCTCGCGCTGGTGATCGCGCTCGATCAGTTTCCGCGCAACATGTTCCGCGGTACCGCGCGCGCATTCTCGACCGACGCGCTGGCGCTCGCCGCCGCGCGCCGCGCCATCGGGCGCGGCTTCGATCTCAAGACGCCGATGCCCGAGCGCAACTTCTTCTATCTGCCGTTCGAGCACAGCGAGAATCTCGCCGACCAGGAACGCTGCGTCGCGCTTACCGAAGCAACCGGCGACGCCGAGGCGGTGAAATGGGCCAAGGTTCACCTCGATGTGATCCGCCGCTTCGGCCGTTTCCCGCATCGGAACGCGGCGCTCGACCGCGCTTCCACGCCCGAGGAAATCGCCTTCCTCGGGGACGGCGGCTTCCGCGCCTGACCCGCGCCGGCGCTTAAGATTAACGGGAGCTTTCGGTTGTCGCGTCGCCGCGCGCCGGCGCATGCAATGCATGCGTCCGCAGGGTTGGTAAACGCCCGCTCTCCGAGACTTCATCCAAGAATTTCTTAATGCGGCCCTGATAAATGCAAGCAAGCGCAAATCAAATAACGGGCGCGGAGGCAGTCACCGTGTCGGTCGTCCTTCCGGGCGAAGCGGAATCCCGCGACGTGCGTGCGAGCGCGCGCCGGGTCTATTCGCGCGCCGTTGCGCTCTTTGCCGACGGCAGCGACCATTCGATCGCGCGGCGCGTCGCCGGCACCGCCTTCCTGATCCGGGTGGCTTCCGCCGCTGTCGTGTTTCTGACCCAGGTCGTGCTCGCGCGCTGGATGGGCCGCTTCGAATTCGGCGTTTATGTTTATGTCTGGACCTGGGTGCTCTTGCTCGGCGCGCTGGTCTCGCTCGGCCTTCCCTCGGCGGCGCAGCGCTTCATCCCGCAGTATTTCGGGCGCGGCGAGCTCGATCGGCTGCGCGGTTTCCTGGTCGGCAGCCGCTGGCTCGCCTTCGGGCTGGGCACGATCGCGGCCGGGATCGGCATCGCGCTCGTGCTCGCGGTGCGGCAGCATCTGGAATCCTATTACTTCGTCCCGCTCGTCCTCGCCTGTTTGTGCCTGCCCATCTATGCCGTCACCGACACCCAGGACGGCATTTCGCGCTCGTTCAACTGGATCGACCTTGCGCTCGTGCCCTCCTATCTCGTGCGGCCGATCTTGATTCTGCTTCTCATGGTGATCGCGCACGGGTTCGGCGTGCCGGCCACTGCCGTGGCTGCCATGATCGCCGCCGCAGTCGCGGTCTGGCTGACCTCGCTCGCACAGCTCGTGCTCCTCAATCGCCGCCTCAAGCGGGAAACTGCGCCCGGGCCGCGCGCCTACGAGCGGCGCGTATGGCTGAAGACCTCGCTGCCGATCTTCCTGGTCGAGGGCTTTTACTTCCTGCTCACCTATACCGACATTCTGGTGCTGGAAGCCTTCTCCGGTCCGAGCGAGGTCGCGGTCTATTACGCGGCGACCAAGACGCTGGCGCTCGTCGCCTTCGTCTATTTTGCGGTCTCGGCCGCGACCGCGCACCGCTTCAGCGAATATCACGTGGCCGGCGCGCGCGAGAAGCTCGAGACCTTCCTCGCCAATGCGATCCAGTGGACGTTCTGGCCTTCGCTGGTGGCGACGCTCGCGCTGCTGGCGGTCGGCAAGCCGGTGCTGGCGCTGTTCGGCGAGGGTTTCGCGCAGGGCTATCCCCTGATGTTCGTGCTCGCCGTCGGCCTGCTCGCGCGCGCCTCGGTTGGCCCGGTCGAGCGGCTCCTCAATATGGTGGGCGAGCAACGCATCTGCGCCGTGGTCTATGCTGCGGCTTTCGTCTTCAATCTCGTGCTCTGTCTGTTTCTGGTGAAGCGCTTCGGGCCGCTCGGTGCCGCCATCGCCACCGCGAGCGCGCTCGTCCTCGAATCGATCCTGCTCTTCGTCGTCACCAAGCGAAGGCTCGGCCTCCATGTCTTCGTCTGGCGCCGGTAAGGCCGGGATTCCGGCCGTCCGTCCGATCGCCGCGTTACTGCGGCCGATCGCGGCGCGCGCCTATCGACGCCCGGCGAGGGCGTTGCCCGTGCGCAAAGCCGCGATCCTCGCGCGCCGCAGCGATGGGCTCTCGATCGAGTGGAAAGCGCTTTCGCGTCTCGATGCTGCTGATTGCGCGCGCTTGCGCGATCTCTCGGCGCGCGCGCTGCAGTCCAACGTCTTTTACGAGCCGGAATATCTCCTCGCCGCGCGGAGCCTTGCGCTGGCCGAAGGCGCGGGCGTCCTGCTCGTCGGCTCCGGTGGCCGGCTGATCGGAGCGCTTGCCGGCCGCATCGAGGGCCTGGCCCACGGCCGGCCGGTGCCGACTTTCGTCGCCTGGGAGCTGCCCTATGCGCCGCTTTCGGTTTCGCTCGTGGACCGCGAAGCGGCCGATGTGGCGGTGGACGCGTTTTTGAACGAGTTGCCGCGCCTTCCGGGCAATCCGCGTGCGGCGCTGTTCCGACTCATGGACCGGGGAGGGCCGTTCGCGCGCGTGCTGGCCGACCGGCTCTACAGCCGCATGAAGCAGCCGCACGTACTCGATCCGCACCGGCGCGCGGCGCTCATTCCCGGCGAGGCCGATCCGCTCAAGGGCGTATCGCCGAAGCGACTGAAGGAACTGCGCCGTCAGCGTGCGCGTCTGTCCGAGAACGGCGCGCTCGCGCACGAGACGGTGACGGGTGAGGGGATCGAGGCTGCGATCGAAGCGTATCTCAAGCTCGAAGCTTCGGGCTGGAAGGGCCGGATCGGCGCTGCGGCCAGTATATCCGGCGCCGGGCCTTTCCTCGCCGAGGCCGTCATCGGCCTGGCGCGCGAGGGCAAGGCGCGGGTCGATTTCCTGAAGCTCGATGGCAGGCCGATCGCCGCCACGATCCTGCTGTTCTCCGGTAACCGCGCCTGGTTCTGGAAGACCGCTTATGACGAAAACTATGCGCGCTTTTCGCCGGGCGTGCTGCTGGCGCTCGAATTGACCGAGACGCTTGGCCGCGATCGCTCGATCGCGCTCGTCGATTCCTGCGCCGTCGCCGACCACCCGATGATCGACCACTTGTGGCGCGGCCGGATCGAGGTGGCCGATTGGATCGTGCCACTCGCCGATGCACACTCGGCCACGCTCGCGCTTGCCGCGGAGAAATTCCGCCGCGCCGCGCTTCGGCCTCTCAAATCGCTGCGCGACAAGCTGCGCGGCTGATCAAGCCTGCTCGCGCAGCGCCCGCCGGATCACTTTCCCGGTGGTCGTCATCGGCATCTGATCGACGAAGACGACCTCGCGCGGATATTCGTGTGCCGAGAGCCGCGTGCGCACGAAGGCCTGGATCTCGGCGGCCAGCGCGTCGGACGGCGCATAGCCGGGCTTCAACGTCACGAAAGCCTTTACGATCTCGGTGCGCATCGGATCGGGCTTGCCCACCGCGGCCGCCAGCGCCACCGCCGGGTGCTTGATCAGGCAATCCTCGATCTCGCCCGGGCCGATGCGGTAGCCCGCCGAAGTGATCACGTCGTCGTCGCGGCCGACGAAGCGCACATAGCCTGCGTCGTCGGCCTCGCCCTGGTCGCCCGTCGTCATCCAGTCGCCGATGAACTTGTCGCGCGTGGCGTCCGGCCGTTTCCAGTATTCGAGGAACATCACCGGGTCCGGCCGCTTCACCGCGATCTGGCCGAGCTCGCCGGGACGGCAAGTCGAGCCGTCGGCGCGGATCACCGCCACCTCGTGGCCGGGCACCGGCTTGCCGATATAGCCGGGCTTGCTGACGCCAATCGCGCCGCAGGCCGAGAGCACGATGTTGCACTCGGTCTGGCCGTAGAACTCGTTGATGGTGAGACCGAGCGCCGACTGGCCCCATTCATAGGTCTCGACGCCGAGCGCCTCGCCGCCGGAGCCGACCGTGCGTAGCGAGAGCTTCTGCTTCGGCTTACCCGCGGCGCGCAGCATCCGGAGCGCCGTCGGCGGGATGAAAGTGTTCCGCACTTCGGCTTCCGCCATCAGCGCGAAGGCTTCCTCGGGATCGAACTTTTCGGTTTTCTTCGCCACCACCGGCACGCCGAAAGCGAGGCCGGGGAGCAGGATGTTGAGCAAGCCGCCGGCCCAGGCCCAGTCCGCCGGCGTCCACATCCGGTCGCCGGGCTTGGGGAAAAATTCGTGGTGCATCTGAACGCCGGGGAAGTGCCCGAGCAGCACGCGGTGGCCGTGCAGCGCGCCCTTGGGTGGACCCGTAGTTCCCGACGTGTAGACCATGAGCGCCGGCTCGTCGGCGGAAGTGTCGACCGGCGTGAAACTGTCCGCAGCCTTCGCCAAGGTCTCCGCGAAATCGAGCGCGCCGTCGGTGGCGCCGTCGACCGAGAGCACGTGCTTGAGCTCGGGGATGTCGTCCCGAATTTGTGAGAGTTTCGCGAGCCCCGCCGCATTGGTGATCGCCGCCCGCGCGCCCGCGTTGCCGAGTCGATACGACAGCGCCTCGACGCCGAACAGCGACGCCAGCGGCAGCGCGATGCCGCCGAGCTTATAGATCGCCAGATGCGCGATCGCGGTCTCCGTAGTCTGCGGCAAGATGATCGCGACCCGGTCGCCGCGCGCAATCCCGAGCGCGCGCAGTGCGTTCGCGAGTCGGTTCGATTGCGCGCGCAGGCGCCCGTAGGTGATCGGCTCGAAGCCGCCCTGCGGCCGGCGCACGATGAGCGCGGTCTTGTCCGGCTCGCGCGCCGCCCATTTGTCGCAGGCATCGACGCCGATGTTGTAGTGGGCCGGGATCTGCCAGCGGAACGCGGCGCGCAGACGCTCGTAATCGCGGATTTCAGGGAGCATCGGCGCCTCGGGCGGGCGAAACGCTAGCGCGGCTGGTCCGGTTCCGCCAGTATCAGCGCCCAGAACACCTTGTATTTGGAATTGGGCGCGTAGGCGGTGGCGATACCGAAACGCGTGGCGCCGGGCAACAGCATGTTCTTGTCGTGCGAAGGCGAGTCGCGCCAGCCGGAGAAGGCTTCGGCGAGCGTGTGGTAGCCGGCGCCGATGTTCTCGGCGGCACGCACGGCGTCGTAGTTCGAGGCCTTGAGCCGCTGCATGAAGCCGCGTCCGCCCGGATCGTGCGTGAGCTGGTCGATCGCGGCCATGCGCCGCGCCTGCTCGGCCGCGAGCGCCACCAGGCGATCGTCGGCGGTGAGCGCCGGCAGCCCCTTGGCGCGGCGGTAATCGGAGAGCATGGAGGCCGCCGCCGGAACGTTCACTTGCGTGCCCGACCGGGCAAGGTTTTCATAGAACGGCGGGGATTTCTCGATCTCGAATGCCGTGCCGCAAGCGGCGAGCGAAAGCGCCGCGAGCAGGCCGAAAATCGGCATGGGGGAAAGCCGCATGGGCCGCCTAGGTAGCAGGATTGGGCAGTGGGAGCGAGCGGAACCGGCCGCAACTCCTGCTGCCAATTCTTTTCTCCGCGCCGTTCTGCTATCGCATCCTTGTCGTTTTTGTGAGTAGCCGATGACCGAACCGAATGGACGGAGCTTCGCCCCCGGGCATTTCGAGGAACGCCTGCGCGCGGGCCGCTTCGTCGTCACCGCCGAGATCACGCCGCCGGTTTCGGCGAGCCGCGAGGACCTCTTGGTCAAGGCCTTGCCGCTCAAAGGGCTGGCCGACGCCGTGAACGTCACCGACGGCGCCGGTGCCCGCGCCCACATGAGTTCGCTCGCCGCCGCGTCGATCCTGATCGAGAACGGGATCGAGCCGATCGTGCAGTTTACCTGTCGCGACCGCAATCGCATCGCGCTGCAGAGCGATCTCCTGGGTGCCGCGGCGCTCGGCGTGCGCAACATGCTGGTGCTGCGCGGCGACGATCCCAAGGCCGGCGATCAGCCCGACGCCAAGCCCGTGTTCGATCTCGAATCGCGTCAGGTTATGCAGATTGCTGTCGGCATCCGCGACCGCGGCGAATTGCCTTCGGGCCGCAAGGTTTCGGGCAAGGCGCAGTTCTTCATCGGCGCCGCCGATGCGCCGCTCGATCCCAAGCCCGACTGGAAGCCGACGTCGCTCCGGCAGAAGGTCGAGGCCGGCGCGCAATTCGCCCAGACCCAATTCTGCATGGATCCTGCGATCGTGCGCCGCTACATGCGGCGCCTGGAAGAAGAAGGACTCGGCGGCAAGCTCTATTTTCTGATCGGGATTGCTCCCTTGCGCACCGCGAAGTCCGCGAGCTGGATGCGCGAGCATCTGTTCGGGACGATTATCTCCGATGAGATCGTTCGGCGCATGGAAAGTGCGGCCGATCCCGAATCCGAAGGCCGCAAGATCGCGGTCGAGCTGATCGCGCAACTGGCGGCGATTCCCGGCATCTCCGGCGCCCATGTCATGGCACCCAACAACGAGAAAGCCCTGCCGGAAGTGCTGGAGCAAGCATCCAATCTCGCGCGGCGCTCGGCGCCGAAGCCAGGCCTCGGCGGCGCGAGCATGGATTTCGCAGGGGTCTGACGAACAGGAAATAACGATGGCGCCGCGAGAAAGTTTCGAGACCTTCAACGGCTGCAAGATCCGCATGCTGCGCGGCGGCAAGGGTGCGCCGCTCTTGTATCTGCACGGCGCGCGCGGCTTGAGCGCATGGGCGCCGTTCATGGAGAAGCTCTCGCAGCACTTCGACGTGATCGTGCCGGAGCATCCTGGCTTCGGCGCTTCGGACATGCCCGAATGGCTCGATAATATCGGCGACCTTGCGTACTTCTACATGGACGCGATCGCGGCGCTGAAGTTGGAGCGCATCACGCTGGTCGGCTCGTCGCTCGGCGGCTGGTTGGCCGCCGAGATCGCCGTGCGCTCGACGCGAAGGCTCAAATCGCTCGTGCTTTCAGCGGCTGCCGGCATCCACGTCAAGGGTTTGAGCAAGGGCGACTTTTTCCTGTGGTCGCGCGAGGAGAGCGCGCGCAATCTCTTTCACGATCAGAAGCTCGCCGAGCAGATGCTGGCGCAACCCGTCTCCGAAGAGCAGCAGATGGCCGAAGCGAAGAACCGGCTGACTTCGGCCAAGCTCGGCTGGCAGCCGCGGCTTTACAATCCGCATCTCTACAAGTGGCTGCACCGGATCGACGTGCCGACGCTTCTGCTGTGGGGCGACGATGACAAGGTGATCCCGCCCGGCTACGGCCCGGCCTTTCAGAAGCTGATCCCCGGGTCCAAGCTTGAAGTCATCAAGAATTGCGGGCACCTGCCGCAGGTCGAGCACACCGATGAGTTCGTGGACAAGATCGTGGCCTTCGCCAAGGAGTCGCGTTCATGAAATTCTTCGCCTTCCATCTCATGCCCTACGCGGCACTCGACCCCGATTACGACAAGAAATACAACTCCGCTTGGGTGACGCTGCCCAACAGATATTACGACCCGAAGATCGGCCACCAGCTCTACAACCGTTATCTCGACGAACTCGAATATGCCGACGCCGCCGGCTTCGACGGCGTGTGCGTGAACGAACATCATCAGAACGCCTACGGCCTGATGCCGATCCCCGAAGTCATGGCCGGCGCGCTCGCGCGACGCACGAAGAACGCGAAGATTGCCGTGCTCGGCCGTGCGCTGCCGTTGCTCAACAATCCGCTCGTGGTCGCCGAAGAATTCGCCATGCTCGACAACATCACCGCCGGACGTTTCATCGGCGGCTTCGTGCGCGGCATTGGCGCCGAGTATTTTTCGTCGGGCGTGAACCCGGCGGAGTCCCACGAGCGCTTCCAGGAAGCGCACGATCTGATCGTGCAGGCCTGGACCCGGCCCGGCCCCTTCGCCTTCGAGGGCAAGTATTATCACTTCGAATACGTGAACTGCTGGCCGCGGCCCTACCAGCAGCCGCATCCGCCGATCTGGATTCCCTCCCAGGGCAGCCGCGAAACCATCGAATGGGCCGCGCACCCGGACCGCAAGTACACCTACTTGCAGACCTTCAGTCCGGTCGCGGCGCTAGCGCGCTACATGCAGATGTATCGCGATACGGCGGCGAAATACGGCTATCAGGCCACCGACGAGCAGGTCGGCTGGTCGATCCCGGCCTATGCGGCCGAGACCGACGAAATCGCGCGGCGCGAGGCCAAGCCGCACATCGAGTTTTTCCTCAACAAATTCTTGCGCATGCCGCCGGAGATGCTCCTGCCGCCCGGCTATATCTCGCTTCAGTCGCTCAAGGGCATCGTGGGCGCCAAGCGCGGTCTGAGCGGCGCCAAGCACACCATCGACAGCCTGATCGAGCAGGGCATGTTCCTGTGCGGAAGTGCCGCGACGTTGCGCGAGCAGATCGAGCGCTATCAGAAGGAAATCGGCTTCGGCTATCTCCTGCCGATGGTACATTTTGGAACGCTGCCGCATGAATTGACCAAGAAGAACATCGAGATTTTCGCCAAGGAAGTGATCCCCTATTTCCGCCGCCACGATGCCGCGGGTCGCGCGCGCACGGTTGCGGGGGGTAGCTGAACCGGCGAGGATCGGACGAGATCGAAGGCGGGGAGGGCCATGGCGAAAAAATCGAAGAGCAGGAAGCCGCCGAGCGGCAAGCCGACGCGCTCGCAGGCGGCCTCGAAGAATCCAAGCTTCGCGCGCGGCCTTGAGATCCGCCGCACCATGCTGGGCCCGCAATTCGCCGAGGCCGAAATCGATACGTCGGGCGATTTCATGTGGGTGCTGCATGACTGGGTCACGCGCGCCTGCTTCGGCGACATGTGGGGCCGGACCGGTCTCTCGCCCAAAATCAGAAGTGCCGTGACCCTCGCGATCATGGTCGCGCAAGGCCGCCCGCGCGAGACCAAGATGCACGTCAAGGCCGGGATCAAGAACGGTCTGACCAAAGAGGAGATCGCGGAAGTGCTGCTGCACGCCATGGTCTATTGCGGCGTGCCGCGCGGCTCCGAGGGCTTCCGCTCCGCCGACGAGATGCTGCGTGAGATGGGTCTGGTGAAAGGCTGAGCTATGAGCGAACTGAAGAACATCGGCTTCGTCGGCATCGGCAACATGGGTTGGCCCATGGCCGCCAATCTCGTGCGCGGCGGCTATGCGGTGACCGTCTTCGACCTGGCGCCCGAGCGCGCGCGCCGCTTCGCCGACGAGCATCAGGCCCGCGCGGTGGCGAGCTTGGCCGATCTAGGTCGCGCGTCCCAAGTCGTCGTCACGATGCTGCCGACCGGCCGCGAGGTGCGCCAGGCGTTGCTCGACATGGACAAGGGCGCGCTCGCCGCGAACTTGAAGCCCGGCAGTATCGTCATCGACATGAGCTCGTCCGATCCGGTCGGCACGCGCGAGCTCGGCCGGGATCTGGCCGCGCGCGGCATCCGGCTCGTGGACGCGCCGGTATCCGGCGGCGTGCCGCGCGCCAAGGATGGCTCGCTCGCCATCATGATCGGCGGCGACGCCGACGCGGTCGCCGCCGCGCGGCCGGTGCTCGAGCGCATGGGCAAGAAACTCTTCGAGGTCGGCAGCCTCGGCTGCGGCCACGCGATGAAGTGCCTGAACAATTTCATTGCCGCGACCCAGTTCGCCGCCGCCGCGGAAGCCATGCGCGTCGGCCAGAAATTCGGCCTCGATCCGTCGATCATGACCGACGTGCTCAACGCTTCGACCGGCCGCAGCTTCGCCTCGGAGAATTTGCTCAAGCAGGAAATCATCAGCGGCCGTTTCGGCACCGGCTTCACCGTCGGCCTGCTCGCCAAGGACGTGAAGATCGCCGCCGACCTTGCCGACCAGATCGGTCTCGACGCGCCGGTCGGCCGCCTCACCCGCGATCTATGGGCTGAAGCACGCGATGCGCTCGGCGCCGATCAGGATCATTCCCGCGCGGCGCAGGCCTGGGAAAAACGCAAGCTGCCGCCGGCGGCGCAATAGGGAAGCTCGCCATGGGAACCGCATCGCATTCGATCGACATCGCCGCCGATCCGGCCAAGGTCTGGGAGCTGGTCGGCGACTTCCACGGGCTGCCGCGCTGGAATTCGGGCCTCGCCGAAAGCCGGCCCGAGGAGGGCGGCAAGGTGCGCTATCTCGTGCGCCGCGCCGGCGGCCACGTGCGCGAGCGGCTGATCGCGCGCGACGACGCCAAGCGGACGATCACCTACGCCATCTTCGAGAGCGGCTTGCCCATTGGGCGCCATGTTGCGACCATGCAGGTAGTGGGCAGGGGCAAGGAATCGACGGTAAACTGGTCCTGCGAGTTCGAATCCAAGGGCCCGCCGGAAGCCGAGGTTTCGGCCATCTTCAAGCAGATCTTCACCGGAGGGCTTTCCAACCTCAAAGCCATGCTGGAAAATGGGACTTAACGCGGGCCGGACGAAGCCGGACCGCAACGCCAAAAACTAGGGAGGATATATCGTGAGACGTTCGACGTTCATTCTGGCGACGGCGCTGGCCGCCGCGCTTGCCATGCCGGCCATGGCACAAGACAAACCGGTCGAGTGGCGGTTCTCGCATTGGGTTCCGCCGAGCCATCCGATGCACGTCTCGGCCATCGCTTGGGCCGAGTTCGATCAAGAAGGCCTCGAACGGCACTATCAACATCACGATCTTCCCGGCGCAGCAGCTGGGCAAGGCCTTCGATCACTACAACATGGCCCGCGACGGCATCGTGCAGGTCTCGCACGTGAACCCGGGCTACGAGCCGGGCCGCTTTCCGGTCATGGGTGCGATGGAGATGCCGTTCCTCGTTTCCAACGCCAAAGAAGGTAGCGCCGCGATCGACGCCTGGTATCGCAAGTATGCCGCGAAGGAGATGGCGGACGTGAAGTACTGCGTGACCTTCGTGCACGATCCGGCGACCATCCACACGACGAAGAAGAAGGTCATGGTGCCCGACGACATCAAGGGCATGAAAATTCGCCCGGCCAACGCCACGATCGCGCGCTGGATCGTGTTGATGGGCGGCACCAACATCCAGGCATCGGCTCCCGAGTCGCGCGACGTGCTCGAGAAGGGCGTCGCCGAAGGCATCCTCTTCCCGTGGGGATCGATCGTGTTGTTTGGCATCGACAAGGTGACGAAGTACCATATCGATGCTCCCATGTACGTGACAGAGCAGGTCTGGGTGCTGAACAAGGCCGCCTATGACGGGCTCTCGCCGGCGCAAAAGAAAGTCATGGACGAGCATTGCTCGAGCGAATGGGCCTACAAGATCGGCTCACCCTGGGCCGACATGGAGTCCGGCGGCAGGGATAAGATCAAAGCCCTGCCCGGGCACGAGGTCTATCCGATCACTCCGGCCCAGCTCGCTGCCTGGCGCAAGTCCGCCGAGCCGCTGTACGCCGAATGGAGCGACAACATGAAGAAGGCCGGTTACGATCCGAAGGCCGTCTTCGAAGACCTCAAGAACGAGGTCGCCAAGCGCAACGTCGCCTACTGATCGCGTTTGACAACGAAGGCCCGCCGCATCGGCGAGGGCGGCGGGTCTTTTCTTTTTTGGTGAGCGCAACGCGATAGGCCGGCGGCGGTTGCGGGCAGGCAAGCTGGCAATTAAGGTCGTCGCAGCGAAGATCCGGGGAGGGATCATGGTGCCGCGAAATTCTGATTGCGCCACATCCGTCCGGCGGAGCGGAGTGCAGCTCCGCCCTTTTCTTGCAACACCTTTGGCGGTGCTTGCTCTTGGCCTGTTTGCTTCGCCGGCGGCGGCCGCAGCCGGCACGGTGGTGGTTGAACCGCTCTATTTTCTGGGTATTCCGGTCGACTTCATATTGTTCGCCCTGACGCTGCTCGGTGTCGCCCTCTTCCACCGCCACACGCTCGCGGTCGCATTGACCGGACTGGCGGCCATCACGTTCTACAAGCTCGTCTTCACCGGCTTCAAGTTCGGCACCGGGCTTGCCGGGCTCGGACTGCATCTGCAGGGCGAATGGGTAGTCCTGGCGAACCTGTTTCTGCTCCTGATGGGCTTTGCGTTGCTCTCGCGCCATTTCGAGAAGAGCCGGATCCCGGACGAGATGCCAGCGTTTCTGCCCGACGACTGGAAGGGCGGTTTCCTGCTCTTGTTGGTCGTGTGCGTGATTTCGAGCTTCCTCGACAATATCGCCGCCGCGCTGATCGGCGGCACCATGGCGCGCCACGTGTTCAAGAAAGTGGGCATCGGTTATCTCGCCGCCATCGTCGCCGCGTCGAACGCCGGCGGCTCGGGCAGCGTGGTCGGCGACACCACCACCACCATGATGTGGATCGATGGCGTCAGCCCGCTTAGCGTGTTCGAAGCCTACACCGCCGCAGGCCTCGCCATGATCGTGTTCGGTATTCCGGCCGCGATCCAGCAGCAACGCTATTCGCCGATCGTGAAGCGCCCGCCGAGCGGGCTCAGGTTCGACTGGACTCGCGTCTTGATCGTTGCGCTTATTCTGATCGCCGCGCTCCTCGCCAACGTCATTGCGAATGTGCGGTTCCCGGCGGTACTCGACACCGTCCCGGTGATCGGGCTCGCGGTGTGGGTGGTCATTCTTGCGGCAGCAGCCGTGCGGCGTCCCGATTGGGAGATCATGCCGGAAACCTTCAAGGGCACCATCTTCCTGCTCTCGCTCGTGACCTGTGCCTCGATGATGCCGGTCGAAAAACTTCCGGCCGCTGCCTGGCAGACCGCGCTCGGCCTCGGCTTTGTGTCGGCGGTGTTCGACAACATCCCGCTCACGGCGCTTGCCCTGAAGCAGGGTGGCTATGACTGGGGCTATCTCGCCTATGCGGTCGGCTTCGGCGGCTCCATGATCTGGTTCGGCTCGTCGGCCGGCGTTGCGCTCGCCAACATGTATCCGGAAGCCAAGTCCGTAGGCCTCTGGCTGCGCCAGGGCTGGCACGTGACGGTCGCTTACGTGATCGGCTTCTTCTTCATGCTCGCCGTAATCGGCTGGCACCCGGACGCCGATCACAGGAAGCGCGTGGAGGTGCCGCCGACGCCCATGGCGGTCGCTGCCTTCTGAGCCCTTCCGAAACTTTGAAAGCGCTGGCGGTCCCGGCAGGAGTTCGAACCTGCGACCTTCGGTTTAGGAAACCGCTGCTCTATCCGCTGAGCTACGGGACCCCCGCGGCCCCTCTAGCACACGGAATCCGCGTGCGCATCGAAGGGCTTGCACAAGTCTCGCTCATGCCCCAGAATCGCCCGCTTGAAGCCTTTGGTAGGGCGACGCGATGCGAGGCCACGGGGACGGAAAATTCGGGGTCGTGCGGGTGGCGTGGGCGTTCTTCGGAGCGGCCACGCTGGCGTTCGCGCTTGCGCTGCGCGCCGGCTCGCGCCGATAGCCCGCTTGCAGCCTGCAAGGATGCCGGTGAGCCGTTCGCAACGGTCGAAGCGGCCGGCGCGCGCGACGGCGCCACGATCCGCCTCGCCGACGGCCGCGAGTTGCGCATCGCCGGCGTGATCGCCGCCAATGATCTCGATGGCGATTCGGAAGCCGTAAGACGCGCAACAGCGGCGCTTGATGCGCTCGTCGCCGGCAAGCGCCTGGCGCTCTATGGCAAGCCGGACACCAAGGACCGCTACGGCCGCATCGTCGCGCAAGTCGCGCTGGCCGAAGAGCCGCGCTGGATCGCGGCCGAACTGGTCGCCGCCGGAATGTTGCGCATTGCGCCCGAGGCGGGCGAGCCTGCTTGCGCCGACGCGTTGCAGACGCACGAGCGCAGCGCCCGCACGGCCAAGCTCGGCTTCTGGGCCGAACCCCGCTTCGCGGTCCAGGACGCCCAGGCGATCGAGCTGCTCAACGCCGCGCGCGGCCGCTTCGCGATCGTCGAAGGCTCGGTGCAGCGTGTGGGCGAGTCGGGCGGGCGAACTTTCCTCGATTTCGGCCGGCGTTATACGCAGGATTTTACCATCGTCGTGCCGCGCGCGGCGCAAAGTGCGTTCCAGGCCGCGGGCATCGATCTCAAGGCCATGCGCGGCAAGCGCGTGCGCGTCCGCGGCGTGCTCTACAGCTTCGGCGGACCCGCGATCGAAGCGCGGCTGCCCGCCGCACTTGAGGTCTTGGACGGGGAGAAAACGTGAGCGCGCCCGCCGATTTCCTCCGCCGCGCGTTGCTGGTCGCGGCCCTTGCCGGGGTGCTCGGTTCCGGCGGCTGCGCCAATCTCGATCTGGAGCGTATCGGGCTCTCGGAGGCCCCGGCCACCCGCGACGATTTTGCGGCCGATCTGCCCGCCGATCAGCGCCGCGAGCATCAGCGGCTGGTCTCCTCCTATGGCGGCATTTATCAGGCGCCGGCATTGGAAGCCCTGATCGCCCAGACCGTGGAGCGGCTCGTCGCCGCCTCCGAGCGGCCGGAACTCAAGTACCGCGTCGTCTTGCTCAACTCGCCGGCGATCAATGCTTTCGCGCTGCCCGGCGGCACGCTCTACATGACGCGCGGCCTGATCATGCTGGCCAACGACACCTCCGAGCTCGCCTCCGTGCTCGCCCACGAGATGTCGCATGTGATCGCCCGCCATGCCGCGATCCGCGAGGACCAGGTGCGCCAGGCGGTGATCGTGAGCCGCGTCATCTCCGACGTGCTCAACGACGCCGATCTCGGCGCGCTGGCGCTGGCGCGCAGCCGGCTGACACTCGCCACCTTCTCGCGCGGCCAGGAATTGGAGGCCGACGCGGTCGGCGTCGGCATTTCCGCGCGCGCCGGCTACGATCCCTACGGCGCCTCGCGTTTCCTCAACACCATGGGCCGCTACTCCACGCTGCGCGGCGCCGCCTTCGGCCGCAGTACCCAGACCAGCGCCGAGCAGCTCGATTTCCTCTCCAGCCACCCGTCGACGCCCGAGCGCATTTCGATCGCGGTCGCCAACGCGCGGCAATATTCCGCGCAGGAGAAGGTCGAACGCGACCGCACGGCGTTCGTCGAGGCGATCGGCGGCGTTGTTTACGGCGACGACCCCAAAGAAGGTTTCGTGCGCGGGCGCCGCTTCTTCCATCCGAACCTGGGCTTCACCTTCACCGCGCCCGAAGGGTTCACGATGGAAAACACGCCGCAGGCGGTTCTGGGCGCGACGCCATCGGGCCGCGAAGCGTTGCGGCTCGACGCCGCCCGTGTCTCGGCGCTGCAGCCGCTCGGCACCTATCTGGCCTCGGGCTGGATCGACGGCGTCGACGCGGCTTCGGTCGAAACCCTTATCATCAACGGCTTCCCGGCCGCCACCGCCATCGCCCGCGGTTCGCAATGGTCCTTCCGCCTCTATGCGATCCGCTTCGGCACCGACGTCTATCGCCTGGTGTTCGCGGCGCGCGAGTTGTCGCCCGAGCTCGACAAGCGCTTTCACGTCGCGGCCACCACCTTCCGCCGCGTGCCGATCGACGAGGCCAAGCAGGCGCGGCCGCTGCACATCGAGGTCGCACGCGTCGCGCGCGGCGACACGGCGGAAAAGCTCGCGGCCAAGATGGTGGTACCGGACCGCGCGCTCGAGCGGTTTCTGGTGTTGAACGGGCTCGAGCGCGGCGCGGCGCTCAAGCCCGGCGATCTCGTGAAGATCGTGGTCGAGTGACGCGCTAGGGCGCTCTAGCGCTGCGCGTGCACCAGGTTCTCCAGGCGGATTTCCTTGAGGTGCTGGTCGAGGCCCCAGCGCTTCACCTGCTCGAGCGTGTCGTCGAACTCCGTCTGCGATAGCGGCTTGTTGACGAACTTCTCGCCGCGCGTGAATTTCGAGAAATCCCAAGGGTGAAAGTCCTCGAACTCGCCGGGGATTGAAAACCGCCAAAGCGGCAGATATTTCGGCAGGTCCGCCTCCAGCGCTTCCTCGGCGCGCTGCAGCGCGTTCATGTAGCCCTGCACCACGTCGGCCGCGGCGTTCCCGGGCACCCACCAGAGCGTATGGAAGCGGTCCTCGATGACTTTACGCAGGCCGAGCTGCTCGGCCATGTCGATCTGCGGCGGCAACAGGCTCGCGGCCTCGACTTCGCCCTCCAGCAGCGCCTTGAGTCGCGCGCCGAAGCCGCCGGTGTTCACCGTCTTGATGTGCGCGAGCGGAAGGTACTTCTCGAGCCGGTAGGGCACGTTGAAATGGCTGCCGGCGCGCAGGCCGACCGAAATCGGAATGTCCTTCAGATCCTTCGGTCCGCGGATTTTCGAGTCCTGCCGCACGAAGATCGCCCAGGGCGAGTCGCCATAAGCCTCGGCCACCACGCTGCCCATGCCCGCGCTCGCGTTGCAGATCGTGCCCCAGACGCAAGCGCCCTGGATCACGTCCTGCTTGCTCTCGGTATAGGGCCGGTCCTGCGGGCGCTGGAAATAGTCCATTCCCTTCCAGCTCGACTGCGTTCCCTTGAACGTTTTCCAGTCGAACTCGACGTCGAGCCCCTCGGCTTCGAAGAAGCCTTCCTGCTTGGCGACCCAGTCGTTGAGCCCCATGCCCTTGGGAGCGATCTTCACCCGCTTCAGCGTCTTGCTCATGGCGTTTCCTCCGCTGGGTCATCCGCCACGCGTCGGCCGCGAGGGGCGCGGTTTCGAGAGTCTACTGTGGGTGGATACACCGGAAAAGCGCCGTTGCCGTGCTTGCGGGCTATGGAGCGTATTCCCCAAAAGAATACGCCCGGCTTTCGCCGGGCGTTTGTTTGGTTCTTAGCCGGGAAGGGGGCTTAGGCCGCCTCTTCCTGCGCGACCTCGGCTTCCTCGGCCGGCTTCGGCGCACCGCGCTTCGGGCCCTTGAGGAGATTGGTCTCGATCAGCTTCTGCGCCTCGGTGTCGGTGATGTCCTCCACCACCGCGATCTCGCGCAGCATGCGGTCGAGCGCCGCCTCGTAGAGCTGCCGTTCGCTGTAGGACTGCTCGGGCTGATTCTCCGAGCGGAACAGATCCCGCACCACTTCGGCGATCGCGATCAGGTCGCCCGAATTGATCTTGGCCTCGTATTCCTGGGCGCGGCGGCTCCACATCGTGCGCTTGATGCGGGCGCGGCCCTTCAGCGTCTCGACCGCCCGCTTCACGATCTCGGGCCCCGCGAGCTTGCGCATGCCGACGGCAAGCGCCTTCGAGGTCGGCACGCGCAGGATCATCTTGTCCTTCGCGAAGCTGATCACGAACAGCTCGAGCTTGAAGCCGGCGACTTCCTGCTCCTCGATGCGCGCGATCTGGCCGACGCCGTGCGACGGATAAACGATGTGCTCGTTGGTCCGGAATCCCTGGCGGGTATGGCTCTGGCGCGCAGGCGCGGGCTTGGCCGCGGCCTTCGGCGCAGGCTTGTGCACGGCCTTGGCGGCCGGCTTGTGCGTGGACTTCTTGGCGGTCTTGGACGGCATGACGATTCTGACGCTCCTGGTACCTTTTCCCTGACGGCGCGGCTTCAGCGCACCGACTTGGGCCCTAAAGACTTGTGCCCTAAAGACTTGGACCCAAACCGGCGAACCGTGCCGGCAATGGGCCCCTTACAGACGACAACCCAGACCTCGCGCGCCTCGCTGCGGACGACCCGCTGAAAGGCGAACGTGATTCACGCCCCGATTCCGTGAGAATGGCTCCCTTGGGGAGCACTGCAACATGGCGGAAACGCTCGACGATTGCGGCAATATAGCACAAATCCTTCAAAAATCAAGGTTTTAGTGCAGCGCGGCGTATTTTCGCCGCAGATAGGGTTAGCGGCCGCTCGCACGCTTCGATCGAAAGCCGTTCAATCGCCCGTGCCCGGTTTGGGCGAGAACTGCTTTATTTTATCGGGCTTGCCCTCCCACTCCTTCGCGTCGGCCGGCGGGTCGCGCTTGATCGTGATGTTCGGCCAGATTTTCGCGTAGTCGGCGTTCAACGAAAGCCACTTGTCGGCGCCCGGCACCGTGTCGGGCTTGATCGCATCGACCGGGCACTCCGGCTCGCACACGCCGCAATCGATGCATTCGTCGGGATGGATGACGAGCATGTTCTCGCCCTCGTAGAAACAATCCACGGGGCACACCTCGACGCAATCCATGTACTTGCAGCGGATGCAGCTGTCGTTGACGATATACGTCATCGTTTTCGTCCAGGCCGAAATCAGGCCGGGCCTAGCCCAGCCAAAGCTCGCCCGCAAGCAAGCGGCATCAGGCGTCGAACCCTCGCTGCAGCCGATCGAGTGCGCGCCGCTCCCGCTTGGTCGGCCGTCCGCTGCCGGCGAGCCGAGGTGCCGGGGAGGCGGCGCGCACCGGCTTCGGTGAGGGCGGGCTCAAGTCTTCATATAGGCGGCCCGCCACCTCGCTGCCACCGCGGCGCTCGGCGAAGGCGACGACCTTCAAAACGCGCACGTCGCGGGAGATGGCGACCGTCAGCACGTCGCCGATCTTCAAGCCCCGGCCCGGCGCGTCGATGCGCTTGCCGTTCACCCGCACATGGCCCGCTGCGGCAAGCTTGGCCGCGAGCGTGCGTGTGCGCACGAGCCGCGCGTGCCAGAGAAAGCGGTCGACGCGCTGGCGCTCGCCGTCCACTCAGTCGTCCTTCTTGCCGGCTTCGAGCCGGGCCTTGAGCGCGGCGAGCGCCGCGAACGGCGAGTTCGGATCCGCCACCCGTTCCTTGCGCTCGCGCGGCAGCTCGCGCCTCCAATCGTCGCGCTCGCGGCGCGGGCGATCCTCGCGCTTGTGGCGGGGCGCGATCGTCACGCTCGCGGCGGGGACGTTCATCGCGCCGGGCAGGGTCTTCGCGCCGGGGACGTTCCTCGCGGCGCGGCCGTTCGTCTTGCCGCGGGCGCCGCGCTTCCGGGCGCGGCTCGCCTTCTTTCGGCGCGCTGTCGGCAGGTGCGCTGTCGGCAGTCGGTGCCGGACGATCCGATTGTGTGCGGCGCTCCTCGGGCTTGCGTCGCGGACGCCGTGCGCCTTCCGGCCGGCCCGGACGCCAGATTTCGATCATCGCGGGTTCGCTCGGCGCCGCTTCGGCGGCTGCGATAGGGGTCTGATCGGGCTGAGTGGTCGCCTCCGGCAGCGGCTGCGGAGCCTGTTCGGCGGCGGCTTCCGGCGCGGGCGCCGGCTCGGCAGGAGCCAATGTCGGCGGCTCGCTGTCGGTCGGGCCCATCAGGGCCGCCTCGACCGCCGTTGCCGGCGCGGGCGCGGGAGACGGTACTACGGCTTCCGGCGCGGGCGCCGGCCGTCGCTCCATGCGATAGCCGAGCGCGCGCAGGATGGCGGCGAAATCCTCGCCCGAGCAGCCGACCAGCGAGGTCATGGCGACGGTGACGGTGAAGCCGCGTCCGTCGATCGCGCCCGCGGGCTTGTCGCCCGGCATGCCCGGCCGCCAGGAGAGCGCCGGCCGGATCAGATCGGCGAACCGCTCGAGGATATCGACCCGCACCGCGCGCGGCCCGCATACGCGATAGCCGACCACGCGATAGAGCGGCTTGGCCACTTCGGGATCGACGGCGATGGAAGTCCGCCCGCTCGAAGCGAGCGCCGGCAGTTCGTCGAGTCCCTTCTGGCTCAGGCCGCCGTGCTTCAGCGCAAAGAGCAGAAGCCCGAGCGTGCGCGGCGCCGGCTTGAGCAACCCCGGCATATAGATGTGATAGGCGCCGAAGCGGACACCGTATTTGCGCAGCACCGCGCGCGTTTCCTGGTCGAGGCCCTTGACCTCGTCGGCGACCTTCTGCCGCTCCAGCACGCCGAGCGCCTCGGCGAGCTGGAATGCGACGCCGCGCGAAATCCCGACGATGTCCTCCGCTTTGCTCACGGCGAGCAGCGGCCCGAGCAATTTCTCGATGTGGCTCTTCAGCCATTTTGCGAGACGCGCATCGACCGCTTCGCGCGCGGGGCCTGTCAGTTGTTCGTCGGCGAGCAATCGCAGTCTCGGCTCGAGCAGGTTCTCGGCGGCCACCAGGCGGGCCACCGGCTCGCCGGTCCAGCGCACCGCACCGTCGTTGGAAAGCACGAACGCCTCGTCGGCGGCTTCGGTAAGCCGCTTCGAGCGCGCTTCGATCTCGACGGCAAGGACCTTCTGCGCCGCGCCGCGCAGCGCCTTGGCGTCCGTTGCGCCGCCGGAGACATCGGGCACGAACTCGAATCCGGAAAGACGGCCGATCACGTGGCCCTCGACGACCACGTCCCCGCTCTTGTTGATCTCCGTCTCCAGCATCGCGTTCTCTCGCAACCGCCGCATCAGGACGCTGGTGCGCCGATCGACGAAGCGCTGGGCGAGCCGTTCGTGCAGTGCATCGGAAAGCTTGTCCTCGACGCCTCTCGTTACGCCCTGCCAGTGCTCGGGATCTTCGAGCCAGTCGGACCGGTTCGCCGCAAAAGTCCAGGTTCGCACCTGGGCGATGCGATAGGAAAGCGTGTCGATGTCGCCGTCGGTACGATCGGCCAGCGCTACCTGGCGCGCGAACCAGTCGGGGGAAATCCTACCCTCCCGCGCCAGGAATCCATAGAGGGTCAGGATCAGCTCGGCGTGGGCCGCCGGCGCGATCTTGCGGTAATCGGGAACCTGGCAGGCCTCCCACAGCAGCTGCACGGACTTGGGGGTGGTGGCGAGTTCGCGCACCTCGTCCTCGCGCGCCGCCCGTTCCAGGACCCGCACGTCGTCCGCAACCGGCGCGCGCGTCAGTCCTTCTTCGTTGGGCGTGATTGCCAGGCTCTCGAGTAGGGCCTCGATCGAACGGAAATCGAGCGCGGTGTTGCGCCACTGCAGCACCGGCACCGCCTCGAACGTGTGACTCTCGAGCCGCTCCACGAGTTCCCGCTCGAAGGCCGGGCAACGGCCGGTCGTGCCGAACGTGCCGTCGCGCTGGGCGCGCCCGGCGCGGCCGGCGATCTGCGCCAGCTCGGCCGACGACAGGCGGCGGAACTGGTAGCCGTCGAACTTGCGATCCGAGGCGAAGGCGACGTGATCGACGTCGAGATTGAGCCCCATGCCGATCGCGTCGGTGGCGACGATGTAGTCCACGTCGCCGGACTGATAGAGCTCGACCTGGGCGTTCCGGGTGCGCGGCGACAGGGCGCCGAGCACCACGGCGGCGCCGCCGCGCTGGCGCCGGATCAGCTCGGCGATGGCATAGACCTCCTCGGCCGAGAACGCGACGATCGCGGAACGGCGCGGCAGGCGTGAGATCTTCTTCTCGCCGGCGAACGTGAGCTGCGACAGCCGCGGCCGCTGGATCACGTCGACTCCCGGCAACAGCCGCTCCACCAGCGGGCGCACGGTCGCGGCGCCGAGCATGAGCGTCTCCTCGCGCCCGCGCCGGGTGAACATGCGATCGGTGAAAATGTGACCGCGCTCGAGATCCCCGCAAAGCTGCACCTCGTCGACCGCGACGAAGGCGACGTCGAGATCGCTCGGCATCGCCTCGACGGTCGAGATCCAGTAGCGCGGGTTCGGCGGCTTGATCTTCTCCTCGCCGGTGATCAGCGCGACCGACTCGGCGCCGACCTTCTCGACCGCGCGGCTATAGACCTCGCGCGCCAGGAGCCTGAGCGGCAGGCCGATCAGGCCCGACGAATGGCCGAGCATGCGCTCGATGGCGAGATGGGTCTTGCCGGTATTGGTCGGGCCCAGCACGGCGGTGACGCCGCGCCCGCGCCTGAGCGCCTGGACCGAGGAGTTCATGGAGGCCATCAATCGTACGCGCGCAGGCGTTCCTTCGGATTTCTGTACCATTACGCGACAAAGTCGCGCCGCTCAGGCGGGCCTTGGTGACGATTGGAACGCGCTCAGAACGAATCACGTCCGAATCGGTGACTCGGTTCACTTCCAGCTTCGTTCCCGGCTAGATGTGGGGTGCCGCGCGCCTGGTCCTACGAGCGCTGCGAAACACGGTCCGAAGCGGCCTGTTGAATCGGATCATCAGCGTTAAGGAATGGTTTTTCGTCTCCCGTTCGGCGCGCTACTGCGATCTCGGCGCCGGAGTCGCGGCCGCATGCTCTTTTTCCTCTGTGTTGAACGCAGTTGCCTGCAGCACGATGTTCCCCAACACCGTTCCGATCGTAGCCCGATAGGGCAACAGGGCGCGCGTGCCGGCGATCGGTGCGAGCCAGACACGAATCTGGTCGTTCCCGTGCGCATATCGGGTCGGCAGCTTCGACGTGCGGTGACCGGCGATCGGACGGTACGTCGCGGTACAAAGAACAGCCGGCCCGGCATAGCCTTTCGCGCCCGAGACCTTGTCGATGCGGACAAAGGCGAGCTCGACCTCGTAGCGATAGCGCCCGTCGAAGATCGGAAGCGTGCGGTTGCAGGCTTCCGGGCTCAGCACGTCGCTGGTGCCGGGGACGATGAAAAGAGCGGCGCTCAGCGGGTCGAGCACTCCCTTGCGGTGCGCCTCGGTGAGCGGCACCCGGTCCGGCTCCGGCTCCACCGGCGGCACGGCCGAGAAATTGCGCACGAACCCGTTCGCCATCGCCATACGCACCTCGTCGGTTTTCTTTTGGCTTTCCGCGGTCATCGAATAGGACTGCGGCACCAGCTGCCCGCCGACGATGCTGCCGCGCACGGCGGCCGTTCCCTGGCCGGTGGCGATCGCGCGCATCACGCCGGTCAATTTCGCACTGCCGGCGGCGACATAACCGTCGGGCCGGACATCGAGCACGATGGCGGCCGTGCCGATGGTGAGGCCGGCAATCGAGATGGCGTAGCGGCCCTCGAGCCTTGTATCGGCCGCGGCCGGGAGCGCGGCGGCGAGCAGCAGCGCGAACGCGATCGCACCCCGGAGCTGCTTCATCACGCGCTGTCGCCCCATTGCTGCGCGCCGGTTCCCACTTCGCGGCGCAAGGTCATCGTGAACGAAAATCATGTCACTTGTAGCAGGTCGGGCCCGTGCCGGGCCAATACGACCGAACTATGGCCCGCGCCCCGCCGATGCTTGACGCAGCAGCCATGCCTTACTATAGCTGCGCCGCCTCGAATGGCCCCCGCGGCCTCGAGTTTCATCGAAGGATCAACACGATGTCGCGGCGATGCGAGCTTACTGGCAAGGGGCCTTTGAGCGGCCACAAGGTGAGCCATTCCAACATCAAAACCAAGCGGCGCTTCCTGCCGAACCTGTGCCGGGTGACGCTTTCGAGCGACGTGCTCAAGCGTTCCGTGCGCATGCGCATCAGCACCAATGCGCTGAAGTCGGTCGATCATCGCGGCGGCCTCGACGCCTTTCTGCTCAAGGCCGCCGACCGCGATCTTTCCCCGAAGGCGCTCTTGCTCAAGCGCGCGATCGTCAAGGCAGCCGCGGTTGGCTGAGCGGCTGCGGCCGGCACCATGAATCACTTGCGCTGGCCGCTGCTTCTGCCGATCGCCGCCATGGCGATCATCGTCACGGTTTCGAATTTCGCGGTCCAGTTTCCGATCAAGGCCTTCGGCCTCGGCGATTATCTGACCTGGGGCGCCTTCACCTATCCGTTCTCGTTCTTCGTCAACGAACTCACCAACCGCCGCTATGGCCCGGCCGCGGCGCGGCGGGTCGTGTATGTTGGCTTCGTGGTGGCGATCGTGCTTTCGGCGCTGATCGCGACGCCGCGGATAGCGGTGGCGTCCGGTACGGCGTTCCTGGTTGCCCAGCTTCTTGACGTGTTCGTGTTCGACTGGCTGCGCCGCCAGACTTGGTGGCGCGCGCCGTTCCTGTCGGCGGCCGGCGGCTCGGCGGTCGATACGGCGGTATTCTTCTCGCTCGCCTTCGTCGGCACGCCCGTGCCTTGGGTGTCCTTGGCGATCACCGACTTCTTCGTGAAGCTCGGTTTTGCCGCCGCGCTGGTCGGGCCGTTCGGCTATTTGCGCCGCATGGTTCCGACCTACGAGGAAGCGGAGAGCCGCGCCTGAGCGGCGCGCGGTTCATTGAACCAGCGCGAAGCGCAATAGAATCGTCCGCTGCAGCGGATTGAAATTGTCGTCGGAAATGATGGTCAGGATGGTCTCGCCGGCGGCGTTCCGGTGCACGCCGAGCGCCTCCATGTTGTCGATTTGATTGGCGCGATCGGCAAGGATTAGCACCGGCCCGTCGAGCACGGCGCCGGGTTTGATGTCGGCAAGCGCGATCTTGCGGATACGCATGCCCGCCCCGCGGAAGATCGAGAACTTCCGCTCCAGGATCAAGAAGATCGCCCGCCGGCGTGATCGCGGCGTCGGTGATGTCGAAATCGTCGCTGCGCACGACCGTGAAAGTCGCCGGGAGCTGGGCCCGCCGATCAGGAAGCCGCGGATGTTCCCGGCGGCGTCGAGTCCGCGCTCGGAGATCGCGATCAGCGTTCCGGCGAGCGGCAATCCGCGCGGCACGAATGCGAGCGCCTCGAGCCCCTGGTTCCGCGGCAGCTCTTTCACCCCGGGCGGGAGCGGGATCGGCTGGCCGCGCGCCTGTAGCCCCTGGCGCCCATAGTCGAAGCGCGCGATCTGGTTCACGCGCTCGATGCCGACATAGGCCGTGCCGCCGTCCATGGTGAGCGATTCGGTGTCCCACCAGCCGCGCGCGCCGAGCGGCCGGCCATCGGGCCCAAGGATCGGCGCCATCTCGGCGTCCTCGATGCCGACCGGCCGGTCGCCCTCGGCGACGATGCGGCCGCGCAGCCAGCGGCCGCGATCGCTCAGCGCCAGGAAGCGAACGCCGTCCGGCGTCATATAGAGCCCGGAGAGGCCGCCGAAATTCTGGTAGTCGGAGGAAAGCTCGAGCCCGCCGCGGAATTCGAGCATGCCGAAGCGCATGCGTTGCGGCTCGCGCGTGTCGAAGCTCGCGATCGGCTTGGCGCGGACTTCGATCTTGACCGGCGGTTCGGGGGCGCGCGGCGGTTCGGTGGCGAGTGCGGGAAATGCCGACGCCGCAAGCGAGGCCGCGAGCCACAGCACGGCCCACCGCCGCGTCGGCCGGAAGCGATCCGTCGACGAGCCTTGCGTTGCGATCACGCGACGCGCCTGCGCGTCGGGGTCCGCTTCGGTTCGGGCGCCGCCTTATCGTCGAACAGCTCGGCGAGCTTATCGGTCATGGCGCCGCCGAGTTCCTCGGCATCGACGATGGTGACCGCGCGGCGGTAGTAGCGCGTCACGTCATGGCCGATGCCGATGGCGATCAGCTCCACCGGCGAGCGGGTCTCGATCTCCTCGATGATCCAGCGCAGATGCCGCTCGAGATAATTTCCGGGATTGACCGAAAGCGTGGAATCGTCGACCGGCGCGCCGTCGGAGATCATCATCAGGATCTTCCGGTTTTCGGTGCGGCCGAGCAGCCGCTTGTGCGCCCAGTCGAGCGCCTCGCCGTCGATGTTCTCCTTGAGCAGCCCTTCGCGCATCATCAGCCCGAGGTTCTTGCGCGCGCGCCGCCACGGCGCATCGGCGGACTTGTAGATGATGTGGCGCAGATCGTTGAGCCGCCCGGGATTGGCCGGCTTGTTGGCGGCGAGCCATGCCTCGCGCGACTGGCCGCCCTTCCAGGCCCGCGTGGTGAAGCCCAGAATCTCGACCTTGACCCCGCAGCGCTCGAGCGTGCGCGCCAGGATGTCGGCGCAGGTGGCCGCGACCGTGATCGGCCGGCCGCGCATGGAGCCCGAGTTGTCGAGCAACAGCGTCACCACCGTGTCGCGGAAGTCGGTGTCGCGCTCGCGCTTGAACATGAGCGGCTGGAACGGATCGACGATGACGCGCGACAGCCGCGCGGGGTCCAGCATTCCTTCTTCGAGGTCGAACTCCCAGGCCCGGTTTTGTTGCGCCAAGAGCCGCCGCTGCAGGCGGTTGGCCAGCCGGGCCACCACGCCCTGCAGGTGCTGGAGCTGCTTGTCGAGGAAGGCGCGCAGCCGCGCCAGCTCTTCCGGGTCGCACAGCTCCTCGGCGCCGACCACTTCGTCGAAACGGGTGCTGAAGGCGCGATAGTCGGGTCCGCGCGGCTCGTTCTTGAGCGAATTGCGCGGGCGCCAGGGCTCGGCGGCGTCGCGGGCATCGCCGGGCTCCAGGTCGTCGGGTTGCTCGGTCGATGGCGCTTCCTCGGCCTCGGAAGTCGGTGTCCGAGCGGTCCTCGGCGGAAAGCTCGGTCTGCTCCGGCGCGGCGCCTTGCTCGCTGTCGTCCCGCTCCGAGCCGCTTTCGTCGCCGGCCTCGCTCTCGCCCTCTTCGTCCTTGTCTTCCTCGTCCTGATCGCGGTCGGCGAAGCGCTCATCGCCCATGTCGAGCGATGTCAGAAGGTCATGAACCACCTCGGCGAAGCCGCGCTGGTCGTCGATTTCGCGGGTCAGCCGATCGAGATCGCGGTGCGCGCGGTCCTCGATGTAATCGCGCCACAGCGCCACGATCTTCTTCGCCGCCGGCGGCGGCTCCTGACCGGTCAGCCGCTCGCGCACCAGCAGGGCGATCGCGTCTTCCATGGGCGCATCGGCGCGCTCGGTGATTTCCTGATAATTGCCGCGATGGAAGCGATCCTCGAGCATGGCCGACAGATTCGAGGCGACGCCCGTCATCCGCCGCGAGCCGATCGCCTCGACGCGCGCCTGCTCGATCGCTTCGAATACGGCCCGCGCCGTATCGGCTTCCGGAAGCATGCGCCGGTGGATCGCCGGGTCGTGGCAGGCCAGCCGCAACGCCATCGAGTCGGCGTGCCCGCGCAGGATCGCCGCGTCGTTCTTGGTCATGCGCCGCGGCGGCTCCGGGAGCCGCGCACGCTCGGCCGTCAGCGCCGGCTTCTCGGCGGCGAAGGCGACCTCGAGCTCGGGCTTGGCCGCGATCGCGCGCAGGCAGCTGGCGACCGCGCGCTTGAACGGCTCGGTCGGCGCTTCGCCGCCGCTCTTTGCCTTGCCCGTATTGGAGATCGCCATGACGACTCAGGACAGGGCGACGTTCACCGTCGATTCCGGCAAATCGCGCCCAAGCGAACGCTGGTAGAACTCGGCGACCAGCGGCCGCTCGAGCTCGTCGCATTTGTTGAGGAAGGTGACGCGGAAGGCGTAGCCGATGTCGCCGAAGATCTCCGCGTTCTCCGCCCAGGTGATGACCGTGCGCGGGCTCATCACGGTCGACAGATCGCCGTTGATGAAGGCCGAGCGCGTGAGATCGGCGACGCGCACCATCTTGCCGACCAGGTCGCGGCCCTCGGTCGTGCGGTACTTCAGCGCCTTGGCCAGCACGATCTCCACTTCCTTGTCGTGCGGGAGATAATTGAGCGTGGTCACGATCGACCAGCGGTCCATCTGGCCCTGATTGATCTGCTGCGTGCCGTGATAGAGGCCGGACGTGTCGCCGAGCCCGATCGTGTTCGCGGTCGAGAACAGGCGGAACGCCGGGTGCGGCCGGATCACCTTGTTCTGGTCCGAGCAGCGTGAGCTTGCCCGAGACCTCGAGCACGCGCTGGATCACGAACATCACGTCCGGGCGGCCGGCATCGTACTCGTCGAAGCAGAGCGCGATATTGCGCTGCAGCGCCCAGGGCAGAATTCCGTCGCGGAACTCCGTGATCTGCATGCCGTCCTTGATCACGATCGCGTCCTTGCCGACGAGATCGACGCGGCTGATGTGGCTGTCCAGATTGACGCGCACGAGCGGCCAGTTGAGGCGCGCGGCCACCTGCTCGACATGGGTCGATTTCCCGGTGCCGTGGTAGCCGGCGATCATGACGCGGCGGTTGTGGGCGAAGCCGGCGAGGATCGCCAGCGTCGTGTCCTTGTCGAACACGTAATCCGCGTCGAGGTCGGGGACGTGCTCCTCGCTCTTCGAGTAGGCGGGAACTTCCATGTTGACGTCGAGGCCGAATACCTGACGCACCGACACTTTCATGTCGGGCAGGGGGGCGAGGGCGGCTGAATCGGTCATGATTCCTTCCCGACCGTAGCGGGCGGCGAGCTGATTCGAGGCAAAAGCCGGATTCGACGTGAACTTAGCAGAATCCCGTGGCCTTGAGATAATTATAGGCTTGGATCACGTCCTTGAGCTGGTCCTCGGTGGAGCGGTCCCCGCCATTTACATCGGGATGGTGTCTTTTGACTAACGCCTTGAATCTGCTCTTGATTTCTTTCGCCGGGGCGTCGATTTCGAGGCCGAGCGTATGAAAAGCCTTCCGCTCGCCCTTATGCACGGTGCGGCCCGGGCGAGGTTCAGGCTCCGGCCGGCCCGGCCCCTCGAACAGAACGAACGGGTCGGACCAGTCGAACCCATGAAAATCCGCGTCGGGGCCCTTGGTGGCTGAGCCCCCGGCCCGGCGGGAAGCGTTGAAGCCCATGCGCCACGTGGGCCGGTGACCGGTCACCGCGTCTTTTTGGAACGCCTGAACCGCGTCCTCCGGCATCCCGGCGAAATAATTATAGGCCTGATTATAGGCGCGCACGTGATCGATGCAGTAGCGCCAATATTCCCCCTCGTGCCCGCGTCCCTTGGGCGCGCGATGCGTCGCGGGCTTGCCGCAACCGGCCCATTCGCAGGCCGGAAACATCCGCTTCTTGCGCTGCTCCTGGTCCGGCTTCACCCGGATGCGGTCATAGATGGGGGAGTCGAACTTCATGCGGTGAGTATGCGGGCCAGCGCCTCGGGATACAAGGAAATGCCGCGGGTTTCCGTTGCCGCAGTCTTTCCGCGCATTGACGGCACGCGCAGGAGCGCCATAAGCGCGCAGCCATGAGCACATTGCAGCGGATTCGCGACACGCTCGCCCAGGCGCTTTCGCCCGAGCGCCTCGACGTCGTCGACGAAAGCGCGAGCCACGTCGGTCATATAGGTGCGGTTCCGGGAAAGACCACCCATGTGCGCGTGGTCGTGGTGGCGGAGTCGTTCCGCGGCCACAGTCGCATCGAGCGCCACCGGATCGTCAATCGCCTGCTCGCCGCCGAGATGGAGGCCGGCCTGCACGCGCTCGCGATCGAAGCCAAAGCGCCGGGCGAATGATCAGGCCGCCTGTTCCGCGGCTTCCGTCTCGGGCCGCGACAGCGGTGTGATGCGGAGCAACGTGATCCGGTTCCGGCTCTTGCGCAGCACCTGGAAGCGGAAGCCGTGGAAGGTGAAGATCTGCCCGGCCTCGGGAATAAGCTGCGCCTCGTGAATGACGAGCCCGGCGACGGTCGTCGCCTCATCGTCGGGCAGGTTCCAGTCCATGACCCGGTTGAGATCGCGGATCGGCACGGCGCCGTCGACGGTCACCGAGCCGTCGATATGCGGACGCACGCCGGAGACGGCGACGTCGTGCTCGTCGGCGATGTCGCCGACGATCTCCTCGAGGATGTCTTCGAGCGTCACCAGGCCCATCACCTCGCCATACTCGTCGACGACCAGGGCGAAATGGGTTTTGCGCTTGAGGAACGCTTTCAGCTGGTCGAACAGGCTGGTCGTGTCGGGCACGAACCAGGGCGCCAGCGCGATCGAGGCGAATGTCGATCTTGGACACGTCGCCGCCGGCGGCCTCCAGCTCGCGCAGCAGATCCTTGGCGTGGATCACGCCGACGATGTTCTGCGGGTTGTCGCGCCACAGCGGAATCCGCGTATAGGGCGCGGCCAGCACTTCGCGCACGATCTGATCGGGCGGGCTGTCGACGTCGATCGCCACCATGTTGGTGCGGTGGATCATCACGTCCGACACGACGAGATCCTTGAGGTCGAGGAGGCCGCCGAACATGTCGCGCTCTTCGCGCACGACGCTGCCTTCCTTGTGCAGCACATCGACGGTTCCGCGCAGCTCTTCGTTGGCCGGTGAGCACGTTATCGGTGGCATCGAGCTTGAATCCGACCATGCGCAGCACCCAGCGCACGATCGCCTCGATCGCGAGCGTGATCGGGCCGAGAAAAGCCACGATCGCCGCGATCGGCCGCGCCGACCAGCAGCGACATCCGCTCGGGATGGTTGATGGCGATCGTCTTCGGCATGACCTCGGCGAAGATCACGATGATCACGGTCATCACGACCGTCGCATAGGCAATGCCGACGCTCGCCGAACCAGATCAGCAGGATGCCGGCGGCAAGCGAGGAGGCGCCGATATTGGCGAGGTTGTTGCCGAGCAGGATCGCGCCGATCAAACGCTCGCGCGCTTTTCCATCAGGCGATTGACGATCGCCGCGCGCTTGTCGCCGGCGCTCTCGAGCGCGGCCATACGCGCGGCGTCGACGCAGCGGTGAGCGCCGTCTCGCTGCCCGAGAAGAAGAAAGACAACAGCAGGCAGACGAATATCGCGACGATGACAATGATATCGGTCGGTTTCCATGGATCGATCTTATCTAGGGACGATCGCCGCTCGGCGTCGAGCAGCGCGCGAACCCGCTCTGGCTCTACGTCCGCTGCGACGAAAGCCTTGCCGATGCCGCGCGCCAGCACGAACACGAGCGCGCCGCGGCGCACCTTCTTGTCCTGCGCCATGAGCGCGAGCAGACCTTCCGAATCCGGCAGCGCGCCGGGCACGTCCTTCAGCCGCGTCGGAAGCCCGGCCGCGGCGAAGTGCGCGGCGGCCCGGTCCGCGTCCTTGGCGTCGCAGAATTTGAGCTGCGCCGAGAGGCGGAACGCCAGCACCATGCCGATGGCGATGGCCTCGCCGTGCAGCAGCCGGTCCGAAAATCCGGTCGCGGCTTCGAGCGCGTGGCCGAACGTATGGCCGAGATTGAGCAGCGCCCGCTCGCCGCTTTCGCGCTCGTCGCGGCCGACGATCTCCGCCTTCATGCGGCACGAGGTGGCGATCGCGTGCGTGCGCGCCGCACCGCCGGCGGAAAACACCGCGCGCCAATTCTGCTCGAGCCAGGCGAAAAACTTCTCGTCGCCGAGCAGGCCGTATTTGGCGACCTCCGCGTAGCCGGCGCGGAACTGCCGCGCCGGCAGCGTGTCGAGCGTGCCGGTGTCGGCGAGCACCAGGCACGGCTGATGGAACGCGCCGACGAGGTTCTTGCCTTGCCGCGTATTGATCCCGGTCTTGCCGCCGATCGAGGAATCGACCTGCGCCAGGAGCGTCGTCGGGATCTGCACGACGTCGATCCCGCGCCGCGCCACCGCCGCCGCGAAGCCGGCGACGTCGCCGATCACGCCGCCGCCGAGCGCGATCACCAGATCGTTGCGCTCGATCCTGGCGGCCAGGATCGCATCGACCGCGCGCTCGAGCGTGGCGAAGTTCTTGGAGCCTTCACCCGGAGCGATGATCGAATTGGCGTGACGCAGGCCGGCGCTCGCCAGCCCACGCTCGAGGCGCTGAAGATGCAGTTTCGCCACCGTCTCGTCGGTGACGACGATCGCGGCCGAACCCGGCCGGAGCTTGGCGATGCGCGCGCCCGCCTCGTCGATCAGGCCGGCGCCGATCACGATGTCATAGCTGCGCGCGGGAAGCTCGACGCGCACCACTTCCTGCGCCGCCTGCGGGCGGCTTCGCTTCTTGTGCTTTCATTTTTGGCGCTCATGGGCGCGCTTCCTTCGGCGCGCCGGACGAGGGCGGCGTGCCCCCGAGCATCCGTTCCAGCTCCGCCACGATCGCTTCCATCGTGGTCTCGTGCGGACTGTCCTGCGAGACGACGACGATGTCCGCCTCCGCGAACACCGGCTCCCGCTCGGTAAGCAGCCGCTTCAGCGTGGCCTCCGGGTCGCCATTCATGAACAGCGGGCGGTCGTTCTTGCGCTTGATCCGGCGCAGCAGCACCGCGAAGTCGGCCTTGAGCCAGACCGAAATCCCTTGCGCGCGGATTTTCGCGCGCGTGTCCGGATTCATGAACGCGCCGCCGCCGGTAGCCACCACCCGCGGGCCGCTCTCCAGGATGCGCGCGATCACCTTGGCCTCGCCGGCGCGGAAATAGGGCTCGCCGTGCTGGGTGAAAATGTCGGCGATCGGCATGTCGGCGGCCTTCTCGATCTCGGTGTCGGCGTCGACGAAGGAAAGATCGAGGCGCTGGGCCAGGCGGCGGCCGACCGAGGTCTTGCCCGAGCCCGGCATGCCGACGAGCACGACCGAGCGCGCGCCGAGTCGTTCGCGCAACGTTTCCACGCTTCGCGCCGAGTCCTCGCCCTGGCTTGCGCCGGTCATTTCATATTCTCCGGATTGGGGGCGGAACCTACACGATCCGCCGTGCCGGGCAATCATACGCCGGACCTTGCCATCACACGGTAAACGGCGCTTATTCCGCGCGTACGTGGGGCGTGAAGCCGAATCGGGCGCATCGATGCCGAGCCTCATCCGATTTCTGACCATCGTCGGGATCATCGCCGGCCTGGGCTTCGCCGGGATGTGGGCGCTCGCCAATCTGGTCGAGCCGCAGCCGCGCGAGATGACCTTGACCATCCCGCAGGACCGGCTCGGCAAGTGACGGCGCGGCGCGATGCCCGGCGCGAAGGGCGCTCGTTCGCGCTGATCGAACTTTTCCTGGACATGATCGCGACCGAGCGCGGCGCCAGCCGCAACACGCTCGACGCTTACCGGCGCGATCTTGAAGACTACGCGGGCTTTCTCGCCGGGCGCGGACGCGACGCGGGCGCTGCGACCACCGACGAGATCCGCGCCTATCTCGCGGAACTGAGCCGCCGCGGCCTCGCCAATACTTCGGTCGCGCGGCGTCTGTCCGCCGTTCGCCAGCTGCATCGCTTCCTGTATGCCGAAGGCAAGCGCGACTCCGATCCCGCCGCGGTGCTGGAAGGGCCGCGGCGCGGGCGTCCGCTGCCGAAAGTTCTCTCGGTCGCCGAGGTCACGCGGCTGATTGCCGGCGCCCATGCCGCGGTCGCGGCGAAGGACTCAAGCCCGGTGGAAATCCTGCGTGCCGCTCGCCTCGCCTGTCTGCTGGAAGTGCTTTACGCGACCGGGCTCCGCGTCTCCGAACTCATCGCGCTGCCCGCGGGTGCCGCGCGCGCCGACGCCGAGACGATCAATGTTCGCGGCAAGGGCAACAAGGAGCGCCTGGTGCCGCTCGGCGACGCCGCGCGGCGCGCCATGCGCGTCTATCTCGATCTTCGCGCCGCCGCCGCGAAAGGGAAAAAAGCGGCGATCGGCGAGCAGCGTTGGCTGTTTCCGTCTTTCGGCGAGAGCGGGCACCTCACGCGCCAGCACGTGGCGCGCGAGCTGAAGGCGCTCGCCGTTTCGATCGGTACCGATCCGAAGAAGATGAGCCCGCACGTGCTGCGTCACGCCTTCGCCAGCCACATGCTGCAGAACGGCGCTGATCTGCGCGTGGTGCAGCAGCTGCTCGGCCACGCCGACGTTTCGACCACCCAGATCTATACCCACGTGCTCGATGAGCGCCTGAAAAGCCTCGTGCGCGACCTGCATCCGTTGTCGCGATGAAACGCGGTTACGGCAACGCGCGGACCTCTCCCCTTGGGAGGTGATCAAGACCTTGACGCCAGTTGCCGCGGCTTCGCCGCGCGCTGAGAAGTCGGCGGTTTTGGTCGTCGGGCAGCTTCGCCCGGCCGCAAAAAATATGGCCCGATGCGCACCTATCTCGATTTTGAAAAACCGGTCGCGGAACTCGACGCCAAGCTCGATGAGCTGCGGGCGGAGTCCGCCGCCGGCGATGCCGCCGCCAATGCCGACGAGATCGCCAAGCTCGAGGCGAAGTCCGCGCTGGCGCTGCGCGATCTCTATTCGAATCTCACGCCCTGGCAGAAGACTTTCGTCGCGCGCCATCCGAACCGGCCGCACTTTTCCGATTACGCCGAGCGCCTGTTCACCGAATTCACGCCGCTCGCCGGCGACCGCAAGTTCGGGGAGGACGCGGCGATCCTGGGCGGCTTCGCGCGCTTCCGTGGCGAGAGCGTGTGCCTGCTCGGCCAGGAGAAGGGTTCCACCACCGAAGCCCGCATCAAACACAATTTCGGAATGGCGCGGCCGGAGGGCTACCGCAAGGCGGTGCGGCTCATGGAACTCGCCGAGCGTTTCGCGATCCCCGTCATATCGCTCGTGGATACGGCCGGCGCCTATCCCGGCATCGGCGCCGAGGAGCGCGGCCAGGCGGAAGCCATCGCGCGCTCGACCGAGACTTGCCTCGCGCTCGGGGTTCCCAATGTCTCGATCATCATCGGCGAGGGCGGATCGGGCGGCGCGATCGCCATCGCCACCGCCAATACCGTGCTCATGCTCGAGCATGCGATCTACAGCGTGATTTCGCCCGAGGGCGCGGCCTCGATCCTGTGGCGCGACACTTCCAAGGCGCAGGAGGCGGCCACCAATATGAAGATCACCGCGCAGGATCTGATGCGTCTCGGGATCGTGGACGAGGTGATCGCGGAGCCGCCCGGCGGCGCCCATCGCCACCCCGATGCCGCAATTGAGGCCACCGGCGACGCGCTCGCCGGCGCGCTCGAGAGCCTGAAAGGGCTTTCGCGCGAGGAAGTACGCGCCCGCCGCCAGCGCAAATTCTTGGCGATTGGCCGCAATTTATGACCGAATCGGCGGCTATCCCCGCCATTAGCCGTTCGTTCACGTTGTTTGGCGCGGCCCCGCTGCGATGCTTGCGGTAACAGGCTGTCAAGGGTAACGATTTATGAGCATGAGGGTGGTGCTCATTTCCGGGGGTTTCCGTTGACCCGTTCCATTCTCGCCCGTGCGCGTGTCGCGGCCTTGGCTGCCGCATGCACTCTCGTGCTTGCCGGCTGCAACTATGAAACTGCCGGCTTGATGGGCCTCGAGCCCAAGGCCATGAAGCCGCTGACCCCCGAGCTCGTCTCCCTCATCGAACAGAAGGGGATGACCAAGCAGTCGCCGATCCTGATTCGTATCTTCAAGGAAGAGGCGGAGGTGGAAGTCTGGAAGCAGACCACCGCCGGCGACTACGAACTGTTGAAGATCTACCCGATCTGCCGCTGGTCCGGCGAGCTCGGCCCGAAGATCAAGGAAGGCGACCGGCAGGCGCCGGAGGGCTTCTACGCCATCACCCCCGGCCTGATGAATCCGCGCTCGAACTATTATCTCGCCTTCAACCTCGGCTATCCGAACGCCTATGACCGCGCGCTCGGCCGCTCCGGCGCGCTCCTGATGGTGCACGGCGACTGCTCCTCGCGCGGCTGCTACGCCATGACCGACGAGCAGATCGGCGAAATTTTCGCGCTTGCGCGCGACTCGTTCGAGGCCGGCCAGCAATCCTTCCAGGTCCAGGCCTATCCGTTCCGCATGACGCCGGAAAATCTCGCCAAGCACCGCAACAGCCCGCACCTGGCGTTCTGGAAAATGCTGAAAGAAGGCAACGATCACTTCCTGCTGTCCAAGCAGGAACCCAAGGTCGACGTCTGCGGCAAGAAATACGTGTTCAACGCCATTCCGTTCGATCCGGCGCGGCCGTTCGACGCCGCGCGTCCGTGCCCGCCGATCGATCAGGCCTTCGAGGTCGCTCAGGCGGTGAGCCAGAAGCGCGACGCCGACGAGCGCGAGTACGCCGCACTGCGTGAGCCGCGGGATCGCCACGTTGCCGGTGATCACCGGCCGCGACGGCGGCATGCATCCCGTGTTCGCCGCGGCGATCGAGCGCAAGCGCATGCCGCAGGACGATCAGCGCGTCATCGCGGCGGCGCCCGTGCCGGGCTCGGTGCCCGCCACGACCCGTCCGCCGTCCGAGGATCTGACCGCTTCGACACCCGAAGGCCCGTCGGTGATTCCCGCGACGGCGACGCCCGCGTCCAGGCCCGGCATCTTCGCGCGCTGGTTCGGCGGCACCGAGGTCAGGAGCGCGCCGCCGGCGCCCGCACCGGCCGCCGTGCCGACGCCGCAGCCCCGTCCGCAGACCGTCGCCGCGCCGCCGCGCAAGCCGCAGCCGCCGACGCCCGCCGAAGAGAAGGACAAGCCGGCGACCCCCGCGCTCATGCCGGGCTCGACGCCGATCGTCTCCTCCGGCGGCTTCTCGTTCCGCTGAGCGTTTGAATTGCGCCTGGCGCGACGCGCTGGAGCGCGTGGCGACGCCGCTGCCGCTAGGCGTAGCGCCCGTGGCAGTGCTTGTATTTCTTGCCCGAGCCGCACGGGCAGGGCTCGTTGCGTCCGACCTTGCCCCAGGTCGCCGGGTCCTTGGCGACGCGCTCGCGCGCCGGCGTGCGCCCGCCTCGACGGCGATGGCGGTCGAGGCCAGCGCCAGTTCGTCCTCGCCGGTGACCGGATTGAAGTGGTGCGCCTCCATGGCCGGCAGCTCGCCCATCGTCGGCGGCGCCTGCGTCACGATCTCGATGCGCAACAGCTGCCCGGTCACCGCCTCGCGCAATTTCGTGAGCAACGCGTCGAACAGCGTGAACGCCTCCTGACTTGTACTCGTTCAGCGGATCGCGCTGGGCATAGCCGCGAAATCCGATGACATGGCGCAGGTGCTCGAGCATCACCAGATGCTCGCGCCACAGGTGGTCGAGCGTTTGCAGCAGGATCGATTTCTCGACGTAGCGCATGATCTCGGCGCCGTACTTGGCGACCTTGCCGGCCATGGTCTCGTCGGCCGCCCGTACGATGCGCTCGCGCACCTCTTCGTCGGCGATGCCTTCCTCCTTGGCCCATTCGTCGACCGCAAGGTCCAGGCCGAACAGGTTCTTGACCTCTTCGCGCAGGCCCTTGGCGTCCCATTGCTCCGGATAGGCGGCCTCGGGGATGTGCTTGGCGACGAGGTCCGCGATCACCGAATGGCGCATGTCGGTGACGGTCTCCGACACGTCGGCGTCGCGCATCAGCTCGATGCGCTGCTCGAACACGACCTTGCGCTGGTCGTTCATCACGTTGTCGTACTTGAGCAGGTTCTTGCGGATATCGAAGTTGCGCGCCTCGACCTTGCTCTGCGCCTTCTCCAGCGCCTTGTTGATCCAGGGATGGACGATCGCCTCGCCCTCCTTGAGCCCGAGCTTGGTGAGCATGCCGCCGAGCTGGTCGGAGCCGAAGATGCGCATCAGGTCGTCTTCGAGCGAAAGGAAGAACTTGGAGCGGCCCGGGTCGCCCTGGCGGCCGGAGCGGCCGCGCAACTGGTTGTCGATGCGCCGCGACTCGTGGCGCTCGGTCCCGAGCACGAACAGGCCGCCGGCGGCGAGCGTCTTTTCTTTCAGTCTGGCGACCTGCTCGCGGATCGTGGCCGCGGCCTGATCGCGCTGGGGACCTTCCGGGATGTCGCCCAGCTCCTGCTTGATGCGCATGTCGGCATTGCCGCCGAGCTGGATGTCGGTGCCGCGGCCGGCCATGTTGGTCGCGATCGTGATCGCGCCCGGCACGCCGGCTTGCGAGATGATGTAGGCCTCCTGCTCGTGGTAGCGCGCATTCAGCACCGCGAACACCTTGGTTTTCTTCGCGCCCTCGTCGCCGGAATAGAGCGCGGCGAACGCGTTGGGATCGGAGAAATCGTGCTGCTGCCAGCCGTCCTTGCGCAGCATTTCCGCGAGCTGCTCCGACTTTTCGATCGAGACCGTGCCGACCAGCACCGGCTGACCACGCGTCTTGCACTCCTTGAGCAGCTCGACGATCGAGCGGTATTTCTCCGCCGCCGTCCGGTACACCTCGTCGTCCTGGTCGTCGCGGATCATCGGCATGTTGGTCGGCACTTCCACGACCTCGAGGCCGTAGATGTCGGCGAACTCGTCGGCCTCGGTCAGCGCCGTGCCGGTCATGCCCGCGAGCTTGCCGTAGAGGCGGAAATAATTCTGGAAGGTGATCGAGGCGAGCGTCTGGTTCTCGGGCTGGATCGCGACGTGTTCCTTGGCCTCCAGCGCCTGGTGCAGACCTTCCGAGTAGCGTCGGCCCGGCATCATGCGGCCGGTGAATTCGTCGATGATGATGACCTCGTCGTTCTTCACGATGTAGTCGCGGTCGCGCTGAAACAGCTTGTGCGCGCGCAGCGCCTGATTGACGTGGTGGACGACGGAAACGTTCTCGATGTCGTAGAGCGACTCGGTCTTGAGCAGCCCGGCTTCGCGGAGAATCCGCTCCATCTTCTCGGTGCCGGCTTCGGTCATCACCACCGTGCGCTGCTTCTCGTCGACTTCGTAGTCGACCTTGTCGGCGGTATCGAGTTTGGGGATGAAAGCGTCGATGGTGTTGTAGAAGTCGGAGCGGTCGTCGAGCGGGCCGGAAATGATGAGCGGCGTGCGCGCCTCGTCGATCAGGATCGAGTCCACCTCGTCGACGATCGCGTAGCTGTGCCCGCGCTGCACCATTTGCGCGAGCTCGTATTTCATGTTGTCGCGCAGGTAATCGAAGCCGAGCTCGTTGTTGGTGCCGTAGGTGACGTCGCAGGCATAGGCTTTTTGCCGCTGCTCGTCGTCGAGCCCGTGCACGATCACGCCGACCGTGAGCCCGAGGAACTTGTAGATCTGCCCCATCCATTCGGAGTCGCGGGTGGCGAGGTAGTCGTTGACCGTCACCACATGGACGCCCTTGCCGGCGAGCGCGTTCAGATACACCGGAAGCGTGGCGACCAGCGTCTTGCCTTCGCCGGTCTTCATCTCGGCGATCGAGCCCTCGTGCAGGACCATGCCGCCGACCAGCTGGACATCGAAATGGCGCTGACCGAGCGTGCGTTTGGACGCCTCGCGGACCGTGGCGAAGGCCGGCACCAGGAGTTCGTCGAGCGGCTTGCCGGCCGCGGCCTGCTTGCGGAATTCCTCGGTGCGGGCGCGCAGCGCCTCGTCGGAGAGTTTCGCGAGCTCGGGCTCGAGCGCATTGATCTGGTCGACGCGGGGCTGATAGGCGCGAACGCGCCGGTCGTTGGCCGAACCGAAAATCTTGCGGGCGAGGGCGCCGATCATCGAGAAGTGTTCCTGGTCGTCAGTTCGAACGGGCATTGACCCTCGCAAACGGCCCTCAAGCCGCCGGGTGGCCGAAGCTCGTTCGATATTGGAATTGCGGCACAAATTCGTGTCTGCCGGCGCGCCGCAGGACAGATATGAAGTGCCCCCCACCTTGTCAATGTTGCGGCCGGCCCGGCCGAGACGCTGAAATCGCCTGCGGCCGGCCGTTTCTCACGCAGGTCGGCGGTTAAGGATCACGGGCACGCGAGCCGGGCCGCCGCCCTTCACCGACCTTGCTTCTCCACCGACCTTGCGCCACTTTCCGCGCGCCCGGCCCGGGGCGGTCCGTCTAGAGGATTTCCCATGCGTATCCGTTCGATTCCGCTCGCGTTCGTTCTCGCCGCCTTTGTCGCTATCGGCGCGCCATCCCTGGCCCGCGCCCAGCAGAGCCCGGACCCGGTGCTCGCGCGCGTTGACGGCGTGGAAATCCGCCAGAGCGACCTCGCGGTCGCCGAAGCCGACATCGGCGCGAGCCTGCCGCCCTCGACCGGCGACGCACGCCGGGATCAGCTCATTGCCTACCTGATCGACGTGAAGCTCTTGGCCCGCGCGGCCGATGCGAAGAAGCTCGGCGACACTCCGGACTTCGCGAAAAAGCTCGCCTATGCCCGCGAGCGCGCGCTGATGGAATTGTTGCTCGACGAAACCACCAAGACCGCCGCCACCGAGACGGCGATGAAGACGCTCTATGACGAGTCGGTGAAGAAGCTGACGCCGGAGAAGGAAGTTCGCGCGCGCCACATCCTCGTCGAGACCGAGGACAAGGCGAAGGAAATTCTGCAGAAGCTGAAAGCCGGCGGCGACTTCATTGCGCTCGCCAAGGAAAATTCCAAGGATCCGGGTGCGGCCGATGGCGGCGATCTCGGCTATTTCGCCAAGGGTCAGATGGTGCCGGAGTTCGCCGAGGCCGCCTTCAAGCTCGAGAAGGGCCAGCTTTCCGATCCGGTGAAGACCCAGTTCGGCTGGCACATCATCAAGGTCGAGGATGCGCGCGACCGTCCGCTTCCGACCTACGAGGCGGTCAAGGATCAGCTCGCGAATTTCGTTGTGCAGCGCGCGCAGTCCGAGCTCGTGCTGAAGCTGCGCGAGGCGGCGAAGATCGAGCGGCTGACGCAGGCCGCCGCCGCCCGCGCCGGCACCGGCGGCGACCACGCCTCCGGCGACGCCGGCTCCCGCCACACCGGCTCCGGCCGCGAAGAAGAAATAAGCATGGCGGGCGTCTCGCCGCTCGCGCCGGCCGCGGTCCCCAGGCTCGATCCAGTTCCCGGCGTCCGGCTGGCGACCGCTTCGGCCGGGATCAAGTACCGCGACCGCACCGATGTTCTCGTCGCCGTGCTCGATCCGGGCACGGCGGTCGCCGGCGTGCTCACGCGCTCCAAATGTCCATCGGCGCCGGTCGACTGGTGCCGGGAGCATCTGCGTGGCGGCAAGGCGCGTGCGCTGGTGGTCAATTCGGGAAACGCCAATGCCTTCACCGGCGCGCGCGGCCGTGCCGGCACGAAGAAGATCGCTGTCCTCGCCGGCCAGGCCGCGGGTTGCCCGGCGAGCCAGGTTTTTCTCGCTTCGACCGGCGTGATCGGCGAGCCGCTCGACCCCGACAAGATCGCAGCGGTCATCGACCGCACCATCGCCTCGGCGCGGCCCGACCAATGGGAGGCCGCCGCGCGCGCGATCATGACCACCGACACGTTTCCGAAACTCGCCACCGCCACCGCGCGGCTCGGCGGCACGCAGGTGCGCATCAACGGGATCGCCAAGGGCTCCGGCATGATCGCGCCCGACATGGCGACCATGCTCGCCTTCGTCTTCACCGATGCGCCGATCGCAGCGCCCGCCTTGCGCGCGCTGCTCTCCGCAAGCGTCGTCGATACGCTCAACGCCATCACCGTGGACGGCGATACCTCGACATCCGACACATTGCTTCTGTTTGCGACAGGTGCCGCCGCTGCGCGCGGCGCTCCGAAAATCGCTACTGCCGGCGACCGGCGGCTCGGTCGCGTTTCGCAAGGCGCTTCACGCGGTGCTCGCCGATCTTGCCGAGCAACTCGCGCGCGACGGCGAGGGCGCGCGCAAGCTCGTGCGCGTCAACGTGAAGGGCGCGGTTTCCAAGAAATCGGCGCGCCGGATCGCGCTTTCGATCGCCAACTCGCCGCTGGTCAAGACCGCGATCGCCGGCGAGGACGCCAACTGGGGCCGCGTCGTGATGGCCGTCGGCAAGGCCGGCGAGCCCGCCAAGCGGGACAAGCTTGCGATATGGTTCGGCGATATTCGCGTGGCCGTCGCCGGCGAGCGCGACCCGGCCTACGAAGAGGAGCGGGCTTCCGCCTATATGAAGCGCGACGTGATCGATCTCACCGTCGATCTCAAGCTCGGCCGCGGCACCGACCGGGTGCTGACCTGCGATCTCACCAAGGAATACGTCGCCATCAACGGCGATTATCGGAGCTAGATCGTATGCAAACGCGCAAAATGCGGGGTTGCGGGTGAAGGTTGCATTAACGACCGGCGCCTACGCTTTTCTCCGGGTTTGCGCGTGAAGCTCGTTCTCGTCGCCGCCTGCGCGCTCATCGATGCCGACGGCCGGGTGCTGTTGACGCGCCGGCCGCCGGGCAAACCGATGGCGGGCTTGTGGGAATTTCCCGGCGGCAAGGTCGAGCCGGACGAGCGGCCCGAGGATGCGTTGATACGGGAATTGAAGGAGGAACTCGGAATCGAAGTGCGCGAAGCCTGTCTGTCGCCGCTGACCTTCGCGAGCCACGCCTATGCGGACTTTCAGCTTTTGATGCCGCTGTGGGTCTGCCGCCGCTGGGACGGGTTCGTGAAACCGCACGAAGGACAGGAATGCGTCTGGGTCAAGCCGGAGCGCTTGCGGGACTATCCGATGCCGCCCGCCGACGTGCCGCTGATTCCAAGGCTCGTCGAGCTGCTCTCGATGCCGGGTCGGTAAAGAAAATGAGGAGTCTGCCCATGCCGTCCTCGATCTCGACCGCGGTCGCGCGCCCAACGCGATCGGCGCGTGAATTCCTGTCCGACACGCGTGCCACGACCGCGATCGAATACGCGCTGCTTGCTTCCTGCGTCGCGGTCGCGGATCGTCGACGGTCATGGTCGCGGTCGGCAGCAACTCTGAAAGAAAATCTCTATCAGAAGGTTCTCGACGCCTATCCGAGCTGATCGGGCTACGAGCGCCCGCGCGGCCGCGCCTTGTCGCCGGCCGGTTGCTCGGTAACCCCCAGCGCATCGGCGAGCCGCGTCCGCGCCGAGCCGGGCCGCAGCGGCTTCTGCTGGCTTTCGTGCGGCGACCAGCCCGAAATCGAGATCACCTCGAACGTCGCCCTGATCTTGCCGTCCGCGTCGGCGAAACGCTCGGCATAGTGCTCGGCCGCGCGCGCCAGGATCGCGCGTTTCATCATCGTGCTCTGCCGCTCCACCAGCACATTGGTCGCGCCCATGCGGCGCAGATCGTTCAAGAGATCGGAGAGTTGCGCATAGCGCACGACGATCCGGTCGGAGTCGGTCACCGGCAAGGCGAAGCCGGCGCGCTGCAACAGCGATCCCATCGTCCGCACATCGGTGAAGGGCGAAACCCGCGGGCTGGCGCCGCCGGCGATCTCCTCTTCGGCCGTGGCGAAGCTCTCGCGCAGCTCGATCAGCGTGTCGCCGCCGATCAGCGCGGCGAGCAGCAGACCGTCCGGCTTGAGCGCGCGGCGGATTTGCACCAGCGTGCCCGGCAGATCGTTCACCCACTGAAGCGCCAGCGCCGACACGACGAGATCGAGCGTGCCCGGCGCGAAGGGCAGTGCCTCCTCGTCGCCGGCGACGCGCAGCGCGCCGCTGCGCTGTTCGGCGAGCGGCTCGCAGACGACGAGCCGGCCGATCTGACCGCTCTTCATCAGGGCGTTGGTAAGCGCAGCACCGGGCGTGCCGAGATCGACCGCAAGCTCGAACCGCCGCTGCACGGCGCCGAGCCGCTCGGCCAGATCCGCGGCCACCCGCTCCAAGAGGAACGTCTCCGCGCCGGCCTTGTCGGCGCGGCGCCGGCGCTCAATCAGCAGCGCCCGGTCGAAGAGTCTGGGAGGAGCATCCATCCGGCACAGGATAACTTGGAATCAAGGCGGTTTCGGCGCTAGCCTCGGGCCATGCTAGCCGCTTTCGCCCGCTCCGGATCGCTTCTCGTCCGCCTCATGGCCGGCACCGGCCGCCGCAGCCTCGACCTCGTCTTGCCGCCGACCTGCTTGGCTTGCCGCAGGCCGGTGGGCGAGCAGGGCGGTCTCTGCCAGGCCTGCTGGAACAAGATGGGTTTCATCGAGCGGCCCTATTGCGAGCGGCTGGGGACGCCGTTTTCGCACGATCCGGGCGGGCCGCTGCTTTCGGCCAGCGCGCTTGCCGACCCTCCCGCCTACGATCGCGCGCGTGCCGTCTCCCGCTTCGGCGATGTGGCGCGCGAGCTCGTGCATCTCCTGAAATACGGCGACCGGCTCGATGTCGCCCGCCCGCTCGGCCGCTGGATGGCGCGCGCGGGAAGCGAGGTGCTGGCGGGAGCCGATGCCCTCGTGCCGGTGCCGCTGCATTGGACGCGGCTGTGGTGGCGGCGCTTCAATCAATCGGCGGCGCTCGCCGGCGCGGTCTCGGCGATTTCCGGCGTGCCGGTTAAGGAACACTTGCTCCAGCGCCGTCATGCGACCCCGCCGCAGGTCGGCAAGACCCGCAAGGAACGCGCGCGCAATGTTCAGGGCGCTTTCAGCGTCCCGGCGAATATGCGCGCCGAGGTCAAGGGCCGCCGCCTCGTGCTGGTCGATGATGTGATCACGTCGGGCGCCACCGTGGACGCTTGCGCGCGCGCCTTGCGCCGGGCGGGTGCGCGGAGCGTCGATGTGCTGGCTTTCGCGCGGGTTGTCGAGCCTTGGTAAGCCGCCCTATGATGGCCGCCGATCTGCAATGGCGGAGCAACCCATGGCCGAGTTGAAGAAGTTCCGCGCCGGGCTCGTGCAACTGCGCGCGGGCCGTTCCGTCGTCGCCAATGTCGATCTCGCGGCCAAGCTCATTCGCGAGGCGAAGAGCGCCGGCGCCGATTACGTGCAGACGCCGGAAATGACCTCGCTCATGGAGCTCGACCGCAAGTCGCTGTTCGAGAATATCGTCGAGGAAAATCACGATCCGGCGCTCGCCGCGTTTCAGCAGCTCGCGCGCGAGCTTTCCTTGTTCCTCCATATCGGCTCGCTCTCGGTGAAGGTCTCGCCCGAGAAGGCCGCGAACCGCGGCTTCATGATCGGCCCCGACGGCGAGATCATGGCCCGCTACGACAAGATCCATCTGTTCGACGTCGAGCTCCCGGGCCAGGAGAGCTATCGCGAGTCGAACACCTTCCGCCCGGGCGAGACCGCGATCGTCGTGGGCCTGCCGTGGGGCGGGCTCGGGCTTTCGGTTTGCTACGACCTGCGCTTTCCGCAGCTCTATCGCGCGCTGGCCGAGGCCGGCGCGCATTTCCTGACCGTGCCCGCGGCCTTCACCAAGACCACGGGCGAGGTGCACTGGCACGTGCTCTTGCGCGCGCGCGCGATCGAGAACGGCGCCTTCGTGCTCGCCGCGGCCCAGGGCGGCAAGCACGAGAACGGCCGCGAGACCTTCGGCCACTCCATGGTGATCGATCCCTGGGGCAAGATCGTCGCCGAGGCCGGCATCGAGCCGGGCGTCACGATCGCCGAGATCGACCCCGCGCTGGTGATCCAGGCGCGCTCGCGCATTCCCTCGCTCGAACACGGCCGCCGCTTCGAGGTGGTCGCGCCCGCGAGCGAGACCGCGCGGCTGCACGTGGTCGGCCGCGCATGATCCGCTATTCGCTGGTCTGCGAAGCGGGCCACCGCTTCGATAGCTGGTTTCGCGATTCCGCGGCCTCCGAGGCGCAGGTCGCCGGCGGGCACGTGGAATGTCCCGAATGCGGCTCGAGCCGGATCGAGAAGTCGATCATGGCGCCTTCCATCGGCCGCGCCGGCCGCCAGGCCGAGGCCGAGCCCGCGCCGGCACCGCAGCCCGAGCCGCAGCCGGTCGCGCTCCTGTCCGGGCGCGAGCGGGAATTGCGCCGCCTGCTCAAGGAAGTGCGCGAGCACGTGAAGAAGAACGCCGATTACGTCGGCGAGGAGTTCCCCGAGCTCGCGCGCCAGATGCACCACGAGGAGATCGAGAAGCGCTCGATCTACGGCGAGGCGCAGCCCGATGAAGTGAAGGAGCTGCTCGAGGAGGGCGTCGAGGTGCAGCCGCTGCCGATCCTGCCCGACGAGCGGAACTGAGCGTCCTCAGGACGCGAATCAACAGCAAAGCCCGACTCCGAGCACGACACAGACGATGCCCGACGCGCCTCGCGCGCGGTGATGGCCTGGCGGAACAGGATGGTCGAGACGCCCTGCGCGAACAGCACCTCCACCAGGCCGAGCGTGCGCACGTTGGCGGCCGAGGTCAGCGCGAAGGCCAGGAACCAGAATTCCGAGGCGGTCGCGCCCATGAGGCCGGCGAACATCGACGGCTTCCAGGCGCGGAAGATCGCGCCGAGCACCGCCCGGTCGCGCAGCAGCCAGGTAAAGCGTGAGCAGCGCCGTCTGGATCGCCAGCGAAACCGCGAGCGCGAAGGTCGCGGCCGGAACGAAGCTCGTATCGAGCGAAAGAATCGCGCCGCGGAAGCTCACCGCCGCGAGCCCGAACAGGCCGCCCGAAGCGATGCCCAAGAGCACCGGCCGCATGCCGCCGGTCTGCTGCCCCGGCTTCCACGACATCAGGAATACGCCGGCGCTCGCGATCAGGATCGCGGCGGCGAGCGGCCACGTGAGCCGGTCGCCGAGCAGCACGAGGCCGAAGATCGCGGTCTGCACCGGCTCGGTCTTGGTATAGGCGATGGTGACGACGAACGAGCGATCGTTCATGGCCGCGAGCATCAGCGCGGTCGCCAGAATCTGCGCGACCGCCCCGGTCACGATCCAGGGCCAGAATTCCGCGCGCGGCATGGGCGGCCGTGTGCCGGTGACGGCGCAGACGGCGGCCAGGAACAGAAGCGCGAACGGCAGCCCGAACAGAAAGCGCACGTGCGTCGCGCCCACGGTGCCGAGCACGGCGGTGAGCTCGCGTTGCGTGGCGTTGCGCGCGGTCTGCGCCGCGGCGCCGAACACGGTGAAGGCGGCCCACAGCCAAGGCAGGGCGATCATTCGGCCGTCCGCCTCAGCTCGTCTTCCCGGCGGCGACCATGTAGTTCACATCGGTATCGTCCGAGCGCCGCCATCCGTCGGTGAACGGATTATAGACGAGACCGGTCTCGTCGATCAGCGCGAGCCCGCCGGCGGCGAGCGCCGCCTCGAGCTCGTCGGGCGTCACGAACTTTTCCCAGCGATGCGTGCCCACCGGCAGCCAGCGCAGCACGTATTCCGCGCCGACGATCGCCAGCGCAAAACTTTTCAGCGTGCGGTTCAGCGTCGCCACGATCATCAGCCCGCCGGGCTTCACCATCTCGGCGCAGCGCCGCACGAACAGCGTCAACGTCCGAGACGTGCTCGACCACTTCGAGCGCGAGCACGACGTCGAAGCGCTCGCCCGTGTCGGCCAGCGCCTCCGCGGTCGTCGCGCGGTAGTCGATCGCAGAGGCCGCTCTTTTCGGCATGCAAGCCGCGCCGCCGCGACATTCGGCTCGCCCGGGTCGATGCCGACGACGCTCGCGCCGAGCCGCGCCAGGGGCTCGCACACCAGCCCGCCGCCGCAGCCGACATCGAGGATGCGCAAGCCCCTTCAGGCTTTCGAGCGATTTGGCGTCGCGGCCGAACCGCTCGCAGATCCGGTCCCGGATATAGGCGAGCCGCACCGGGTTGAACTTGTGCAACGGCCGCATCTTGCCGTGCGGGTTCCACCACTCGTCGGCCAGCGCCGCGAAGCGCGCGACTTCGGCCGGATCGACCGTCGTTCGGGCTTCACTTGTTCGGGCTTCTCTGCGGCCTTCACCATGTAGGGTCCCTCTCGGCGCCGGGCCGTTGCCCGCATACTAACCCGTCTATATCTATACGCGCCTTTTCGCGGTTCGGGAGGAGGGACTTCCCGCCGCGTTCGCAGTTGAGGATTTATGGCCCGGCTCGTCATGAAGTTCGGCGGCACTTCGGTCGCCGATCTCGACCGAATCCGCAACGTCGCGCAGCACGTCAAGCGCGAGGTCGACGCCGGCCATGAGGTCGCCGTTGTCGTGTCGGCCATGGCCGGCACGACCAACCAGCTCGTCGACTGGTGCCGGCAGGCGGCGCCCATGCACGACGCGCGCGAATATGACGCCGTGGTCGCCTCGGGCGAGCAGGTGAGCGCCGGGCTGCTCGCCATCGTCTTGCAGGAGATGGGCGTCACCGCGCGCTCCTGGCAGGGCTGGCAACTGCCGATCCTTACCGACAACGCGCATGGCGGCGCGCGCATCCTCGACGTGAACGGCGCCGAGCTGATCAAGCGTTTCAAGGAACGCGGCGAGGTCGCCGTCATCGCCGGCTTCCAGGGCATCCACAAGGAAAGCGGACGCATCACGACGCTCGGCCGTGGCGGCTCCGACACCAGCGCGGTCGCCGTCGCGGCGGCGATCCATGCCGACCGCTGCGACATCTATACGGACGTCGACGGGGTCTATACGACCGACCCGCGCATCGTGCCCAAGGCGCGGCGGCTCGAGAAGGTCGCCTACGAGGAAATGCTGGAAATGGCCTCGCTCGGGGCCAAGGTGCTGCAGGTGCGCTCGGTCGAGCTCGCCATGCAGCAGAAGGTGCGCGTGAACGTGCGCTCGAGCTTCGAGGCGCCGGACGCGCCGCAGCGCGACGTCCACGGCCATCCGGTCGGCAGCCTGATCTGCGACGAGGAGGAGATTTTGGAGAATCAAGTCGTAACGGGTATCGCCTTCTCCAAGGACGAGGCGCAGATCTCGATCCGCCGGGTCGAGGACAAGCCCGGCGTCGCCGCCGCCCTGTTCGGGCCGCTTGCCGAAGCCAACATCAATGTCGACATGATCGTGCAGAACACCTCGGCCGACGGCCGCACCGACATCACCTTCACCGTGCCGGTGACCGACTATGAGCGGGCCAAGCAGGTGCTGGAGAAGGTCAAGAAGAAGGTGGGCTTCGCGGCGATCGAGGGTGCCGCCGACGTGGTGAAGGTTTCCATCATCGGGGTCGGCATGCGCACCCACGCCGGCGTCGCCGCCACCGCCTTCCAGGCGCTCGCCGAGCGGCAGATCAATATCCGCGCCATCTCGACCTCGGAGATCAAGATTTCCGTGCTGATCGATGCGGCCTATACCGAGCTTGCGGTACGGACTTTGCATTCAGTATACGGGCTCGACCAATGATGGTTTGTATGCGCCAGACGCGTAAGCAACCGGCCTCCGGCCATCGCCTGTAGCGACGGCGCGGGGACGGCTCCCGCGCGAGATTCACGAGAAAACAAGCGGGCGGCGCGGCGCCCTGGAAGGAACCCGGCCCATGGCCGTGCGTAGCACGCTGGCCGGTCCGCGCGTTCTGCTGAAGCGGCTCCGCGAAGTGATGGCGGAGCCGGTCAGCGCGCAGGAGCGGCTCGACAAGATCGTGGTGCAGATCGCCGCCAACATGGTGGCGGAGGTCTGCTCGGTCTATGTGCTGCGCGTCGACGGCAGCCTCGAACTCTATGCCACCGAAGGCCTGAGCCGCGACGCCGTGCACTTGACGGTGCTGAAGCCCGGCGAGGGCCTCGTCGGTCTGGTCGCCTCCGAGGCCGAGCCGCTGAATCTCCCCGACGCCCAGAAACATCCGGCCTTCTCCTTCAAGCCGGAGACCGGCGAGGAGATTTACCACTCGTTCCTCGGCGTGCCGATCCTGCGCGCCGGCAACACGCTCGGCGTGCTCGACGTGCAGAACCGGGCCTTCCGCACCTATAGCGAGGAAGAGGTCGAGGCGCTGCAGACCACGGCGATGGTGCTGGCCGAGATGATCGCCTCGGGCGAGCTGATCTCGCTCGCCAAGCCCGGCGCCGAGCCCGCCGCGCGCCGGCCGGTGCATGCCCAGGGCCTGTCGCTTTCCGACGGCATCGGGCTCGGCCACGTCGTGCTGCACGACCCGCGCGTGCACGTGAAGAATTTCATCGCCGACGACCCGCAAAAAGAGCTTGCCCGCCTCGACCAGTCGATCGACACGCTCAGCGCCTCGGTCGACACCATGCTCGAGGAAGAGGGCGTGGCGCGCGCCGGCGAGCACCGCGACGTGCTCGAGGCCTACCGCATGTTCGCCCATGACCGCGGCTGGCTGCGCAAGCTGCGCGAAGCCGTCATGACCGGCCTCACCGCCGAGGCCGCGGTCGAGCGCGTCCAGTCCGACACCCGCGCGCGCATGCTGCGCCAGACCGATCCCTATCTGCGCGAACGTCTGCACGATCTCGACGATCTCGCCAACCGGCTGCTGCGCGAGCTCGTCGGGTTGAACGACGGGCAGAAGCGCGAGGACCTGCCGGAGAACGCGATTCTGGTGGCCCGCAACATGAGCCCGGCGGCGTTGCTCGACTTCGACCGCGCCCGGCTGCGCGGCGTGGTGCTGGAAGAGGGCGCCTCCACCAGCCATGTCGCGATCGTCGCCCGCGCGCTCGGCGTCGCCACCGTCGGTCAGATCGAGAACGCGACCGGTCTGGTCGATCCGGGCGACGCCATCATCGTCGATGGCGACGCCGGCGAAGTGCACTTTCGCCCGCCGCCCGATCTGGAAAAAGCTTACGCCGAGAAGGTGCGCCTGAAAGCGCGCCGCCAGGCGCAATACGCGGCGCTGCGCGACCGGCCGGCCGTGAGCAAGGACGGCGAACGCATCGATCTGCTCCTGAACGCGGGGCTGCTGGTCGATCTGCCGCACATCGCCGAGACCGGCGCCGACGGCATCGGCCTGTTCCGCACCGAGCTGCAGTTCCTGGTCGCTTCCGCGCTGCCGCGCACCAGCGAGCAATACAAGCACTACAAGGCCGTGCTCGAAGCCGCCAACGGCAAGCCGGTGACCTTCCGCACGCTGGATATCGGCGGCGACAAGGTGCTGCCGTACCTGCGCAACGTCGTGGAGGAAAACCCGGCGCTGGGCTGGCGCGCGGTACGTTTCGGTCTCGACCGGCCGGGGCTCTTGCGCAGCCAGTTGCGCGCGCTGCTGCGCGCCGCATCCGGGCGCGATCTGCACGTGATGTTCCCCATGATCGCCGCCGTCGACGAGTTCGACCGTGCGCGCGCGTTGATCGAGCGCGAGCTCACGCATCTGCGCCGCCATGGGCACGCGCTCCCGGACACGATCCGCATCGGCGCCATGCTCGAGGTTCCTTCGCTGCTGTTCTCCCTCGACGAGATCCTCGAGCGCGTCGATTTCCTCTCGGTCGGGTCGAACGACCTGATCCAGTTCCTGTTCGCCGCCGACCGCGGCAATCAGCGCGTGGCAGGCCGATTCGATCCGATCTCTCGCGCCGGCCTTGCGCGCCTTCAAGGCGGTGATCGACGCCGGCATCAGGCACAACAAGCCGATCGCGCTCTGCGGCGAGCTTGCCTCGCGTCCGTTGGAGGCGCTGGCGCTGTTGGCCATCGGCTATCGCCGGCTGTCGCTCTCGCCCGCGGCACTCGGGCCGGTGAAGGCGATGGTGCTCGCGCTCGATATCGGCGCGGCGGCGAAAATGTTGAACCCGATGCTCGGTCGGCAAGGCCGGCAAGGCCTCGATCCGCGACAAGCTGCGCGCCTTCGCCGAGAAATCCGGCGTTCCGGTCTGAAACCATGCTGCCCGAAGCCCGCCTCGATACGCTGATTTCACGCCACGCGGCTCTGCAAGGGGAGCTGTCGGCGCCGCTCGACCGCGAATCGCGCGTGCGCTTGTCGCGCGAGTTTTCCGAGCTCACGCCGGTGGTGGAGACCGTGCATGCACTGCGCAACGCGCGGGCCGATCTTGCCTCGCTCGAAGCCTTGCTGGTCGATCCCACCACCGAGGCCGACGTGGAGCGGCTCGCCGCCGAGGAAAAGGCGGCGGTGCTCAAGCGCCTGACCGCGCTCGAGGAAAAGGTTCGCGTGGCGCTGCTGCCCAAGGATTCCGCCGACGAGCACGGTGCGGTCCTCGAAGTGCGTGCCGGCACCGGCGGCGACGAGGCCGCCCTGTTCGCCGGCGATCTGTTCCGCATGTACCAGCGCTATGCCGCGCTGAAGGGCTGGACCGTCGAGGTGCTGTCCTCGAGCGAGGGCGCCAAGGGCGGGTTCAAGGAGATCATCGCTGCCGTTCGCGGCCAGGGCGCCTACGCCAAGCTCAAGTTCGAATCCGGCGTGCACCGCGTCCAGCGCGTACCCACGACCGAGGGCTCGGGCCGCATTCACACTTCGGCAGCGACCGTCGCGGTGCTTCCCGAGGCCGGTGAGGTCGACGTCAAGATCAACGACGACGATCTTGAGATCGACACCATGCGTGCCGGCGGCGCCGGCGGCCAGCACGTGAACAAGACCGAGTCCGCCGTGCGCATCACCCACCTTCCGAGCGGCATCGTGGTTTTCGTTCAGGACGAGCGCTCGCAGCACCGAAATCGCGCCCGCGCGATGGAGATGCTGCGCGCCCGCCTGTTCGACATGGAGCGCAAGAAGCTGGATGCCGCGCGCGCGGCGGAGCGGCGCGGGCTGGTGGGGAGCGGGGATCGTTCCGAACGCATCCGCACCTATAATTTTCCGCAGGGCCGCGTCACCGATCATCGTATCGGGCTCACCCTGCACAAGCTTCCGCAGGTTCTGGAGGGCACGGCGCTCAACGAGCTGATCGACGCCCTCGTTGCCGACCATCAGGCGGCGCTGCTCGCGGCAGACGAGACCGAATGATCTCCCCGGTGAAAGCCAAGAAGGGCAAGGCGACGACCGTAGGCGCGCTGCGCCGCGAGGTCGCCGAGCGGCTTGCCAAGGCCGGCATCGGCAGCGCTGCGCTCGAAGCGCGCGTGCTCATCGCCCGTGCGCTCGGAATCGAGGAATCGGCGATCTTCGCCACGTCGGATGCGGAGGTCGATACAGCCGCGCGCGCGCGGATCGATGCCCTGGTCGCCCGCCGTGCAGACGGCGAGCCGCTCGCGCGGATTTTGGGGCGCAAGGAATTCTGGAGCAGCGCATTCGCGCTGGCGCCCGAAACGCTGGTTCCCCGCCCGGAGAGCGAGACCGTGGTCGAGGCGGCGCTTGCGGCCATGCCGGATCGCAATGCGCCGCTCCGCGTGCTCGATCTCGGCACCGGCACCGGGGCGCTGCTCGCCGCGCTCCTGCTCGAGCGGCCCCGCGCCTTCGGCGTCGGCATCGACCGCAGCGAGCATGCGCTGCTTGTCGCACGCGACAATCTGCAAAGTCTCGGCCTCGCCGATCGCGCCGCCTTCGCCTGCTGCGACTGGAGCGCCGCGATCGGTACGCGCTTCGATCTCATCGTCGCCAATCCTCCCTATATCGCGCACGCGGAGCTCGAGACCCTGCCGCGCGAAGTGCGCGACTTCGATCCGCGGCTCGCGCTCGACGGCGGCGGCGATGGCCTGGAGGCCTATCGCGCGATCCTGCCCGACCTGCAGCGTCTGATGGCGCCGGGCGGCATCGCCGTTCTCGAATTGGGCCGCGGACAGGAGGCGGCGGTAAGCGCGCTCGCGCCGGCGGCCAATCTCATTGTTAACGAACCCGCCCGGCGCGACCTCCTGGGCATTCCGCGCGCGCTCGTGCTCCGCTCACAGGACCGAAAATAACGCTTGGAAGCGCTCTCGATCCGGACTAGCTTCTGCCCGGGATTCGACCCGTGGCGCGTCTGGGCAACTTGGCCGAAGGCGCGCGGTAGCCGGGAAGCGGCTCGCCGGGTCTCCGATGCTTCACAGAAGTTCGCGCGATCCGGTCGCGATGATGCGGCGTTCGCGCGAAAGCTAGGGGCAAATGCCGCGTGTGATCGCGGATTGGAACTCTTGGTCCAACAGCCAATGCGAAAAAAGTCGTCGCGCGCACTGCGCGCGAAGCTCTCGATTTGATCCGAACGGATCGTAGGACCTGCTGAACGCTGGTCCTGCCCGGAGAAGTGTGCGGCCGGCTGTGCCGGCGGTGATGTGAAGGAGAGACAGGTTTCATGAGGAATGGTCAGAAGCAACGCATGCGCGGCCGCAATCGCCGCGGCCACAACCCGATGACGCGGGTATACGAATCCAACGGCCCGGACGTGAAGGTCCGCGGAACCGCCCATCACATCGCCGACAAGTACATGCAGCTTGCGCGCGATGCGCAGACCTCCGGCGATCCGGTCGCGGCCGAAGGCTACCTGCAGCACGCCGAGCATTATTTCCGCTTGATCGTCGCCGCGCAGGCTGCCTTCGCGCAGCAGAATCCGCATAGTACTCAGCCTCAGCAGGCGCCCCCGCGCCCCGACCAGTTGGGCGAGGAGTACGACGACGACGAGGGCGACGACGGATCGCCCGATCTGCCGCAGCACCCCGGCGCACCGGGCGCGCCGCAGCCGCATTTTCAGCCGCCGCATCAACAGCAGCCACAGCAGCAGTACCGGCAACCGCAGCAGCACCAACCGCAACCTCAGCACCAGCCGCAGCCGAATTTCCAGCCGCCGCAGCAGCGCCGTCCGGACGAGCCGCGCGATCCCGGTCTTCCGTCTTTCATCACCGGTGGCGGTCAGGCGCCGAACCAGCCGCCGAACCAGGCGCCGGGAAACGGCTTTAACCCGGAGCAGGGCGACCGCGATGGCGGACGCTTCGGTCGGCGGCATCGGCGCCGTTTTCGTCCGAATGGACCCGGCGAATTCGAGCACCGCGACGACCGCCCCAACGAAGCGCCGGCCCAAGGCGCACCGGCCAAAACGCGCCGGTCAGGCGCGCCGGCAGCCGAGCAGCCGTCGGGCGAGTTCAACCCGCCGAAGCCAGAGGGTCCGACCGAGTAAGCTTCAGCGCGATGATTTTGATCGGGTCGCCTTCGGCGATCCGTCCGGCGGCGGTCACTTCCGCATAGATTCCGCAATCATCTTCGCCCGTGAGGCGATAGAGCGCGTCGGGCACGTCGATGTCGCGTGCGGCGGTTTCCGGATCGACCTGGGTCGCGGCACAGCGCTGGATCATTTTCACGACCCGGAGCCGCACGCTCCCGATCTCCAGATCGCGCCCCACGAGCCCCACCTCCGCCCAGGCCGGCCAGCCTTCCACATAGAGATTGCCGCGGAAGCGGAGCGGATGGACCTTGCGCCCGATTGACGCTTCGAGCGCGCGCACACTCTCCAGATTGATGATTGAAACTACCTTGCGCGCCACGTCCGAGAAACTGTGGCCGGGCGCCTCCAGTACGCGCACCGGCCCGCGCGCTTCGCTTCCCATATAATCCTGGAAGAAGCGCTCGATGGCGGCCCGGCCCGCGGCTTCGTGCAAGATTTGCTTCCATGAGCGTGCGCCCGTCTTTTGCGACGATCAGCTTTGCGCTCGCATCGTCGTAGCGCGTCGAGAGTGCGGCGATCTTCGCGTTCTTCATGAGGCAAAGAAACTTGATCTTGGGCTGCCATGCGGGCGCGGCCGGATCGAAGCCCGAAGGGCCGTTCTCGAGAGCGAACGCCCGGTCGGCCGGGAAGGTTTCGCCGATGCCGAGCGCGACCGCAGGCAATCGCTCGGCCGATAGCCCCTTCACCGGATAGCGGTAGAGGGCGGCGACGCGGGCGGAGTTGGGGGCGGGCGGCATTAACCGCTTTTCCGCGATCCGACGCGAAGCGTCCAGTCCCAAGGGGTTCCAGGTCGAAATTCTGCCGGCCGGCCCCTTCCGCAGGGGCGCCTCAAACCCCATTTAAAAACCGGCGTGGGCGGGTAACCGCTCGTTAAATCCGGATGCTACGGTTGGGCCTCAGGGACGGCCGCGGCATGCCTAGGAGCGGCATATGAAGTTCGACAAATATACCGAGCGCGCGCAGGGCTTCGTGCAATCGGCCCAGGCTCTCGCGCTTCGCGAAGGCCATCAGCAATTCTCCACCGAGCATCTTCTGAAGGTCCTGCTCGACGATCCCGAGGGGCTCGCGGCGGGCCTGATCGACCGCGCCGGCGGCAAGTCGCGCGAGGCGCTCTCCGAGGTCGAAGCGGCGCTGAAAAAGCGCCCGAAGGTCGAAGGTGCCGGCGCCGGACAAGTCTATTTGGAGCCTGCGCTCGCGCGCGTGTTCGAGACCGCCGAAAAGGCGGCGGAAAAGGCCGGCGATTCCTACGTTACCGTTGAACGCCTTTTGTTGGCGCTCGCAATCGAGAAGGACAGCGAGGCCGGAAAAATCCTGAGCCGCGCGGGGGTCACGGCGCAGAAGCTGAACGCCGCCATCGAAGCGTTGCGCAAAGGCCGCACCGCCGATTCCGCCTCGGCCGAAAGTCAGTACGACGCGCTCAAGAAATATGCGCGCGATCTGACCCAGGCGGCGCGCGAGGGCAAGATCGATCCGGTGATCGGCCGCGACGAGGAGATCCGCCGCACCATCCAGGTGCTCTCCCGCCGCACCAAGAACAACCCGGTCCTGATCGGTGAGCCCGGCGTCGGCAAGACCGCGATCGTCGAAGGTTTGGCCCAGCGCATCGTCAACGGCGACGTGCCGGAGGGTCTCAAGGACAAGCGGTTGCTCGCGCTCGATCTCGGCGCACTGGTCGCCGGTGCGAAATATCGCGGCGAGTTCGAGGAGCGGCTGAAGGCCGTGCTGCAAGAGGTCACCGGCTCCGACGGCCAGATCATCCTGTTCATCGACGAGATGCACCAGCTGGTCGGCGCCGGAAAGACCGAAGGGGCCATGGACGCGTCGAATCTGTTGAAGCCGGCGCTTGCCCGCGGCGAGCTGCACTGCATCGGCGCCACCACGCTCGACGAATATCGCAAGCACGTCGAGAAGGACGCGGCCCTCGCGCGGCGCTTCCAGTCCGTCTATGTGGGCGAGCCGACGGTCGAGGATACGGTTTCGATTCTGCGCGGGCTCAAGGAGAAGTACGAGCTGCACCACGGCGTGCGCATCACCGACGCGGCGCTGGTGGCCGCTGCCACGCTTTCCAACCGCTACATCACCGACCGCTTCCTGCCCGACAAGGCCATCGACCTGGTGGACGAGGCCGCAGCGCGGCTCAGGATGCAGGTCGATTCCAAGCCCGAGGATCTGGACGAGCTCGACCGGCGCATCATCCAGCTAAAAATCGAGGAACAGGCGCTGAAGAAGGAGAAGGACCCCGGCTCCAAGGAGCGGCTGAAGAAGCTCGCCAAGGAACTGGCCGATCTAGAGGAGAAGTCGAAGGCGCTCACCGCCCGCTGGCAGGCGGAGAAGGAAAAGCTGGGGAGCGCGCAGAAGATCAAGGCCGAGCTCGATCAGGCGCGCGTGGAGCTTGCGAACGCGCAGCGCAAGGGCGAGTACCAGCGCGCCGGCGAACTCGCTTACGGGAAAATCCCCGAGCTCGAGAAGAAGCTGAAGACGATCGAGTCGAAGGGCAGCGACGCCATGGTCGAGGAGGCCGTGACCCCCGACCACATCGCGCAGATCGTCTCGCGCTGGACCGGCGTGCCGGTGGACCGGATGCTGGAAGGCGAGAAGGACAAGCTTCTGCGCATGGAGGAGGCGCTCGCCAAGCGCGTCGTCGGACAGGCGGAGGCCGTCAAGGCCGTCTCCACCGCCGTGCGCCGCGCCCGCGCCGGCCTGCAGGACCCGAACCGGCCGATCGGCTCGTTCATGTTCCTCGGGCCAACCGGCGTCGGCAAGACCGAGTTGACCAAGGCGCTGGCGGGCTTTCTGTTCGACGACGAGAACGCGCTGCTCCGCATCGATATGTCCGAGTACATGGAGAAGCACTCGGTCGCGCGCCTGATCGGCGCGCCGCCGGGCTATGTCGGCTATGAAGAAGGCGGCGCGCTCACCGAGGCCGTGCGGCGCCGGCCCTATCAGGTGATCCTGTTCGACGAGATCGAAAAGGCGCACCCGGACGTCTTCAACGTGCTGCTGCAGGTGCTGGACGACGGCCGCCTCACCGACGGCCAGGGCCGCACCGTCGATTTCCGCAACACCCTGATCGTCATGACCTCGAATATCGGCGCCGAGTTCCTGGTGAACCTCGGCGAGAACGAGGACGTGGACAAGGTGCGCGAGCAGGTGATGGCGCTGGTGCGCGCCAATTTCCGGCCCGAGTTCCTCAATCGGGTCGACGAGATCATCCTGTTCCACCGCTTGAAGCGCGAGCAGATGGGCGCGATCGTCGATATCCAGGTCGCCCGCGTGCAGAAGCTCTTGGACGACCGCAAGATCGTGCTCGAGCTTTCCAAGGAAGCGCGGACCTATCTCGCCGAGAAGGGCTACGACCC
>CAVYZC010000015.1:0-236259 GCA_963772885.1 uncultured Alphaproteobacteria bacterium
GCCAAGATCACCTTCATCGACACGCCCGGCCACGCCGCCTTCACCGCCATGCGCGCGCGCGGCGCCAAGGTGACCGACATCGTGGTGCTCGTGGTTGCGGCCGACGACGGGGTGAAGCCGCAGACGGTCGAGGCGATCAATCACGCGCGCGCCGCCAAGGTCCCGATCATCGTCGCCATCAACAAGATCGATAAGTCGGACGCCAAGCCCGAGCGGGTGCGTTCCGAGCTCCTGCAGCATGAAATTCAGGTCGAGACGCTGGGCGGCGAGACCCTCGAAGTCGAGGTTTCGGCCACCAAGAAGATCAATCTCGACAAGCTCCTCGACGTGATCGCGCTGCAGGCCGAGCTGCTCGACCTCAAAGCCAACCCCGATCGCGCCGCCGAGGGCACGGTGATCGAAGCCAAGCTCGACCGCGGGCGCGGACCGATCGCGACCGTTCTGGTGCAACGCGGCACGCTGAAAGTGTCCGATATCGTGGTGGCCGGGGCCGAATGGGGCCGCGTGCGCGCGCTCATCACCGATCAGGGCGAGCAGGTGGACACCGCGAAGCCCTCGACGCCGGTGGAAGTGCTCGGCTTCGCCGGAACGCCCGATGCCGGCGACCGGCTCGCGGTCGTCGACAGCGAGGCGCAGGCCCGCGAAATCACCGACTACCGCCAGCGCCAGCGGCGCGAATCGCCGGCGCGCAGCGCCATGCGCGGCTCGCTCGAGCAGATGATGAGCCAGCTGAAAAGCGCAGGCCGCAAGGAATTCCCGCTGGTGATCAAGGGCGACGTGCAGGGTTCGATCGAGGCGATCGTCGGCGCGATCGAAAAACTCGGCACCGAGGAGGTCGCCGCGCGGATCATCCACGCCGGCGCCGGCGGCATCTCCGAGTCGGACGTGACGCTCGCAGAAGCCGCGCACGCCGCGATCATCGGCTTCAACGTGCGCGCCCATAAGGAAGCGCGCGAGGCCGCCGCGCGCGCCGGGGTCGAGATCCGCTACTACAACATCATCTACGACCTCGTGGACGACGTGAAAAAAGCCATGTCCGGCTTGCTCCCGCCGACAATGCGCGAGACCATGCTGGGCAACGCCGAGGTGCTCGAGGTGTTCGAGGTTTCCAAGGTCGGCAAGGTCGCCGGCTGCCGGGTCACCAATGGCAAGGTCGAGCGCGGACAGCATGTGCGGTTGATCCGCGACAACGTGGTGATCCACGAAGGCAAGCTCGCGACGCTCAAGCGCTTCAAGGACGAGGCGCGCGAAGTGGCCGCGGGCCAGGAGTGCGGCATGTCGTTCGAGAACTACGAGGACATGCGCAAGGGCGACGTGATCGAGTGTTATCGCGTCGAAGCCGTGCAGCGCTCGCTTTGATTCTTTCGTAAGCTCGACGTCTTCAGCTTGACGTCTTCGGCTCGGTCCGAATCCGGGGAGACGTATATGGTGCGTCATCGCGATCCGCAGCAGCCGGGCCCCGGCCAACGCCAGCTTCGCGTCGGCGAGCTGGTGCGCCATGCGCTATCCGAAATGCTGATCCGCGCGGACGTGCACGATCCGGTGATCGCGGCGCACACGATCACCGTCCCGGAAGTGCACATGAGCCCGGATCTGCGGCTCGCCACGATCTACGTGATGCCGCTCGGCGGGCGCGACCAGGCCGAGATCATCGCGGCGCTCGAGCGAAACAAGAAGTACCTGCGCGGCGAGATCTCGCGGCGGATCAATCTCAAGTTCGCCCCCGATATCCGGTTCATGATCGATGAGCGTTTCGACGAGGCGGCGCGCATCGAGCGGCTGCTGCGCTCGCCCGAGGTCGCGCGCGATCTGGAGCCAAAGAAAGGCCCGAAGCCGCGATGAACGCGCCGCGAGCGGACAAGCGCGACGTGCACGGCTGGATCGCCCTCGACAAGGACGTCGGCCGGACCTCGACCGAGGCCGTGGCCGCGGTCAAGCGTTTGTTCCGCGCGAAAAAAGCGGGTCATGCCGGAACGCTCGATCCGCTGGCGTCCGGCGTGCTTCCGGTGGCGCTCGGAGAAGCAACCAAGACGGTTCCCTTCGTCATGGACGGGCGCAAGACCTATCGCTTCACGGTGCGCTGGGGAACGGAGACCGATACCGACGATGCCGAGGGCCGTGCGCTGAAGACGAGCGAGACACGGCCTGATGCGGACGCGATCCGCGCGGCGCTGCCGGCTTTCACCGGCACGATCGCGCAGGTGCCGCCGAGCTACTCCGCGCTCAAGATCGAGGGCGAACGCGCCTACGATCTGGCGCGCGAGGGCGAGCAGGTTTTGCTCGCGGCACGGCCGGTGGAAATTCACCGGCTTTCGCTGATCGAGACGCCGGACGCGGATCATGCGGTGCTCGAGGCCGAGTGCGGCAAGGGAACCTATGTGCGCGCGATCGCGCGCGATCTCGGGCGCGCGCTCGGCTGCCTCGGCCATGTAGAGGGCCTGCGGCGCACCTGCGTCGGCCCGTTCAGCGAGCGCAAGGCGGTGACGCTCGCGCAATTATCGAAGCTCGCACAAGCAGGCGAGACGGAGCTATTCGCCGTGCTCGCCAGCGTCGAGACGGGGCTCGAGGCGCTCTCCTCTCTGAACGTCAGCCGCGCCGATGCGCAACGCCTCGCGCTCGGCCAGTCGGTGCTGCTGCGCGGCCGCGACGCACCCCTCATGCAGGGGGTCGTTTCGGTCTCGACCGCCGGCACTTTGGTAGCGATCGCCGAGCTACACGAAGGCGCCCTCAAGCCGAAGCGCATCTTTAACCTTCCGCGCTGAGCCGAAAGGCGAATAGCGCGCGGCGAGATTGTGCTGGAAGCGGGCGCAATTCTATGTATATTGCGCCGCATCACGCGGGCCACAGGCGCGCGTTGGCGACCCGGCTGGACGACATCCCGGCCGTGCCGTTCCCAAAACTCCAACGAAAGGACACCCCGATGTCGGTGACGGTCGAGCGCAAGCTGGCGCTCGTGAAAGAGTATGCAACGAAGGCGGGCGATACCGGCTCGCCGGAGGTGCAGGTGGCGATCCTCTCTGAGCGGATCACGGACCTGACCGAACACTTCAAGATCCACGTCAAAGACAACCACTCCCGGCGCGGACTGTTGAAGCTCGTCTCGCAGCGGCGCAGCCTCCTCGATTATCTGAAGTCGAAGGACGAGGCGCGCTACAGCAAGCTGATCGACAAGCTCGGCATCCGCCGCTGAACCGCTCCGCGCGGAAGCTTCCGCGCGGCCGATCAACCCGGAAGAGTAAAGCCATGGCAGGATCGCCGGACGCTCCAAGCCCAGCGCGCATGCGCGCCGGCGCGAGCGTCTCGCCGTCTTGCCCATGGCTCTCCCTCTCCGCAAGCCATGGAAAGAGAAAGACAATATGTTCGACATTCATCGCGAAGAAATCGACTGGGGAGGCCGCCGCCTCGTCCTAGAGACCGGAAGACTGGCGCGCCAAGCCGACGGCGCGGTGCTGGCAAGCTACGGCGAGACCACCGTGATCGCCACCGCAGTGGCTGCCAAGCAGCCGAAGCCCGGCATCGACTTCCTGCCGCTCACCGTCAACTACACCGAGAAGTACTACGCGGCGGGCCGCATCCCCGGCGGCTATTTCAAGCGCGAACGTGGTCCGACCGAAAAGGACACGTTGACCTCGCGCCTGATCGACCGACCGATCCGTCCGCTGTTCGCCGAGGGCTGGCGCTGCGACACGCAGGTGATCATCACCGTACTGTCGCACGATCTGGAGAACGATCCCGACATCCTCGCCATGGTGGCGGCCTCGGCCGCACTCACGCTTTCCGGCGCGCCTTTCATGGGCCCGATCGGCGCTTCGCGGGTCGGCTTTATCAACAACGAGTATGTGCTCAACCCGCAGCTCGACGAGATGACGGAATTGAGCCTCGATCTCGTGGTCGCCGGCACCAAGGACGCGGTGCTGATGGTGGAATCCGAGGCCAAGGAGCTGCCTGAGGAGATCATGCTCGGCGCCGTCATGTTCGGCCACCGGCATTTGCAGCCGGTCATCGACATGATCATCCGTCTTGCCGAGAAGGCGGCCAAGGAGCCGCGGGATTTCGTGGTTCCCGACACCTCCACGATCGAAAAGGAGATGCTCGGCCTCGTCGAGAAGGATCTGCGCAAGGCCTACGCCATCCCGCGCAAGGCAGAACGCCAGGATGCCGTCGCCGCCATCAAGAAAAAGGCGATCGAGCACTTCTTCCCGGACGGCAAGGACAACCCGGAACGTCCGATGCAGCTGGTCGCCGGCGTGTTCAAGGAGCTCGAAGGCAAGATCGTGCGCTGGAACATCCTCGACACCAGCAAGCGCATCGACGGCCGCGATCTGTCTACCGTTCGTCCGATCATCGCGGAGGCCGGCTTCCTGCCGCGCACCCACGGCTCGGCGCTGTTCACCCGCGGCGAGACACAAGCGATCGTGGTCGCCACGCTCGGCACCGGCGAGGACGAGCAGTGGATCGACGCGCTGCAGGGGACCTACAAAGAAACCTTCATGCTGCATTACAACTTCCCGCCGTTCTCGGTGGGTGAGACCGGCCGCATGGGTGCTCCCGGCCGGCGCGAGATCGGCCATGGCAAGCTCGCCTGGCGCGCGATCCGGCCGATCCTGCCTTCGAAGGAGGATTTCCCCTACACCATCCGTGTGGTGTCGGAGATCACAGAGTCGAACGGCTCGTCGTCGATGGCGACCGTATGCGGCACTTCGCTGGCGCTGATGGATGCCGGCGTGCCGCTCAAGCGGGCGACAGCCGGTATCGCCATGGGCCTGATCCTGGAAGACAAGCGCTTCGCGGTGCTGTCCGACATTCTCGGCGACGAGGACCATCTCGGCGACATGGACTTCAAGGTCGCCGGTACCGACCAGGGCATCACCGCGCTGCAGATGGACATCAAGATCGCCGGCATCACCGAAGAGATCATGAAGGTGGCGCTCAGCCAGGCGAAGGGCGGACGCCTGCACATCCTGGGTGAAATGGCCAAGGCCCTCACCGCGGCGCGTGCCGAGCTCGGCGAATACGCCCCGCGCATCGAGACGCTGAAGATCCCGACCGACAAGATCCGGGAAGTGATCGGCACCGGCGGCAAGGTGATCCGCGAAATCGTGGAGAAGACCGGCGCCAAGATCAACGTCGAGGACGACGGCACGATCAAGGTGGCCTCGGCCAACGCCGAGTTGATCAACGCGGCGATCAAGTGGATCAAGTCGATCGTGTCGGAGCCGGAAGCCGGCGTGATCTACGACGGCACCGTCGTCAAGGTCATGGACTTCGGCGCCTTCGTGAACTTCTTCGGCGCCAAGGACGGGCTGGTGCACATCTCGCAGCTGGCGCCGCGGCGGGTGAATAAAGTCACCGACGTGGTCAAGGAAGGCGACAAGGTGAAGGTGAAATTGCTCGGCGTCGACGAGCGCGGCAAGGTGCGCCTCTCGATGAAGGTCGTCGACCAGCAGACCGGCGAGGACCTGGAGGCCAAGCAGAAGGCCGAGCAGGCCGCCGAGCCGGGAGCGGCAGGCGCGGCGAGCTGACGTCGGCTTCCGAGCCAAACAGCGAAGGGCGGCCACGAGCCGCCCTTTTGCTTTTCTGCTTCCGCTTCAATCCTTTACGCGCGGCCCGAGCAGAAAGAACGTGCGTGCGACGCCGATGCCCTTGATCTCGGTGTCGCCGCGCTCCTCGAACAAGAAGCGCTCGCCGGCCGCGGCGCGATATTCCTCGCTCACCTGGATGCGGCCGGGAACGCCGTGCGACTGCATGCGCGAGGCCATGTTCACCGCGTCGCCCCACAGGTCATAGGAGATGCGCGTATCGCCGATCACGCCGGCGATCGCCGTCCCGTAGTGGATGCCCACGCGCAGTTCGAGCTTGCGCACGCCGAGCGGCGCGCTGCGATGCTGGACCTTCAGCATTTCGAGCGCGAGACGTCCGATCCCGATCACGCCGCCGACGCTTCCCCCGTTCAGACCGCCGACCGCCATATAAGAATCGCCGATGGTCTTGATCTTATCGACGCCATAGGTCTCGCACATTAAATCGAACGTGCGCACGAACTGGTCGAGATATTCGACGACCGTTTCCGGTGGCTCCTCGTGCGCGGCGGGCGTGAAGCCGACGAGATCGGCGAACAGCACGCTCATGTTCTCGATGCGGTCGGCGATCCGCGTCTCGTTGCCGGAGCGCAGGCGCCGCGCCACCGCCTCGGGAAGCACGACCGATACCAGGGCCTCGGAGCGGGCGCGTTGCCGCTCCAGCTCGTCTTCGGCCCGCCGCAACAGGAACAGCGCGTAGAACAACACCCCGGCGTTAATGACGATGGCATTGAAGATGGATTGAATCGCCAGAAATTTGATCGCGCGCTCGTCTGCAACGACCGCGATGCCTTGCAGCGGCGCGAAGTTGACCACCGCCAGCATTACCGCGCACGCCAAGAGCAGCGCGCCGATGGCGAGGCGCCAGTGCTCCAGGCCGAACACGAACCAAACGATGGCGGCGAGCAAGAAATAGACCTGGGTCTGGGCTTGCAATCCGTAGAAGATCGACGACGCCGTCACGGACGCCAGGAACCAGATCGTGAGGACCGCCGCGCCCGCGATATCGCCAAATCGATGCAGGCGGTGAACCAGGAGGGGCAGGATCGCAATTCCGGCGTAGGTGACCTGCATGAGCAGCAAGTTTTCGGCGTCGTAGAAAAAATTGGCGGCAATTCGCGTGAAGGCGTTGAGCGAGCCGGCGAGCGCCGTGACATTGGTGATCCGCTGGCGCCGGATAATTTGCGGATCAGTCGACACGATGCCGGCCGAAACGATCCGCTCGAGCCAGCGTGGCAGCTCGAAGCCGCGCTGTCGCTCATAGCGGACCAGATCACGCAAGCGGGTCATGATCGGTGCTCTCGGCGCTCGTCGCCGCCCTTCTACTCCGCGGCCTTCGGGGCGGCGCCATTCCTGCCCTCGGCCTCGTCTTCGCCGTTCTTCAAGTCTTCGGGGTTCGGCATGGAGATGACGTTATATCCAGCGTCGACATAGACGATCTCGCCGGTCACCGCAGAGGAGAGCCCTGATAGCAGGAAGAGCGCGGCGCCCCCAACGTCCTCGATGGTGACCGGGCGGCGCAGCGGCGAATGGCGCTTCTGGAAATTGAACATGAAGCGCGCGTTGGCGATGCCGGCACCCGCCAGCGTGCGCACGGGGCCGGCGGAGATGGCGTTGACGCGAACGCCCTTGGGGCCGAAGTCGGCGGCCAGATACCGCACGCTCGCCTCGAGCGCGGCCTTGGCCACGCCCATCACGTTGTAGTTCGGCATGACGCGGACCGAGCCGCCGAAGGTGAGCGTCAGGATCGAGCCGCCCGGCTTCATCAGGTTGCCGGCACGCTTGGCGATCTCGGTGAAGGAGAAGCAGGAAACCAGCATGGTGCGGACGAAGTTCTCGCGCGATGTATCGGCGTAGCGGCCCTTGAGCTCGTTCTTGTCGGAGAAGGCGATGGCGTGCACGACGAAATCGAGCCCACCCCAAGCGTGCTTGATCTCGGCGAAAACGTGATCGACCGAAGCCAGATCTTCGACATCGCAGGGCACTATGAGTTTGGCGCCGAGCGACTTCGCGAGCGGACGCACGCGCTTGCCGAGCGCCTCGCCCTGGTAGGTGAAGGCGAGTTCCGCGCCCTGCGCATGCACAGCCTGGGCGATGCCCCAGGCGATGGAATGGTCGTTGGCGACCCCCATGATGAGGCCACGCTTGCCCGACAGCAACGCTTGCACGGACTTGGTCATGCGCCGGCACGCTTCAGAACGATCGAGGCGTTGGTGCCGCCGAAGCCGAAACCGTTCGACAAAACGTGTTCGAGCTTCGCACCGTCGACGCGCTCGCGGACGATGGGCATGTCGGCAAAGGCCGGGTCGAGCGTTTCGATATTGGCGCTGGCGCAGATGAATCCGTTCTGCATCATCAGGAGCGAATAGATCGCCTCGTGCACCCCGGTGGCGCCCTGGGAATGGCCGGTCAGCGATTTCGTCGCCGAAATCGGCGGACACTTGTCGCCGGAACCGAACACTTCGCGGATCGCCTCGATCTCCTTGAGATCGCCGATCGGGGTGGAGGTCGCGTGCGGATTGATGTAGTCCATCGGCGCCTTCACGCCTGCGAGCGCCATCCGCATGCAGCGCGCCGCGCCTTCGCCGGAAGGCTGCACCATGTCGTAGCCGTCGGAGGTGGCGCCGTAGCCGGCGATTTCGCCATAGATGCGCGCGCCACGCGCCTTGGCATGCCCCAGTTCTTCCAGCACCACGACGCCGGCGCCGCCGGCGATGACGAAGCCGTCGCGGTCCTTGTCATAGGGCCGCGAGGCCACTGCAGGCCGGTCGTTGTAGCTCGACGACATGGCGCCCATGCCGTCGAACAGCACCGAGAGCGTCCAGTCGAGCTCTTCGCAGCCGCCGGCGAAGATGATGTCCTGCTTGCCCCACTGGATCAGCTCATAGGCGTTGCCGATGCAGATATTGGTGGTCGCGCAGGCGGCGGAGATCGAATAGCTGACGCCCTTGATCTTGAACCAAGTGGCAAGCGTCGCCGAGGCGGTCGACGACATCGCCTTCGGCACGGCGAACGGGCCGACGCGCTTCGGCCCCTTGGTGCGGGCGATGTCGGCGGCCTCGACGATGGTCTTGGTCGACGTGCCGCCCGAGCCCATGATGATGCCGGTTTTCGCGTTGGAGATTTCGCCGGGCTCAAGCCCCGAGTCGCGGATCGCCTGTTCCATGGCGACATGGTTCCAGGCCGCGCCGCCGCCGAGGAAGCGCATCGCGCGCCGGTCCACCACGCCTGCAGGATCGAGCGTCGGCGCGCCGTGCACCTGGCTGCGGAAGCCGAGCTTCACATAGTCCTCTGCCCGCACCACGCCGGAACGGCCGTCGTGCAGACTGGCCAGGACTTCCTGGGTGTTGTTGCCAATGGACGAGACGATGCCCATCCCGGTGACGACCACTCTTCGCATGTCTGCCTCGTCGATCCGGGCGGCCGGCCGAGCGTCGGCCGCGCGCCTTCAGGCTTTCGCCGCTTCCGGCTCCGGGACGGCGCGGAACAGGCCGACCTTGAGGTCGAAAGCGCGGTAGATGGTCTCGCCGTCGGCGGAGAGCCACCCGTCGGCGATACCGAGCACGAGCTTGGAACGCATCACGCGCTTGATGTCGATGCCATAGACGACGTTCTTCACCGTCGGCAGTACCTGGCCGGAAAGTTTGATCTCGCCGACGCCGAGCGCCCGGCCCCGGCCCGGCGCCCCCAGCCAGCCGAGGAAAAAGCCGACCATCTGCCACATCGCATCGATGCCGAGGCAGCCGGGCATGACCGGATCGCCCTTGAAATGACAGGAAAAGAACCACAGATCCGGCCGCACCTTCAGCTCGGCCCGCATCAGGCCCTTGCCGTACTGACCGCCGGTCTCGGCGATCTCCGAAATGCGGTCGAACATCAGCATCGGCGGCAATGGCAGCTGGGCATTGCCAGCGCCGAATAGCTCGCCGCGCCCGCAGGCCAGCAGGTCCTCGTAATCGTAGTTCGCGCGCCGCTCGTTCATTGCCGCTCTGGGATATCGGCCCCGTTCCCGACCGTAAATTTCCTAACACAGCAACCTGATACCCGAAAGGCGCAGAGGCCCGTAGAATCGTCCTCGATGCCTCGCAAAAAGCCTTGTAGCGCCGGGTGTTGCGCCCTAGGCACTGCCTCCCTATTATCCCAGGCAACATGGCAGACCGAATTACCAACGACATGCCGCGTCGACCCATTTTCGAGGACGACGACGCGGAGCTCCCGGTTGAGCGTCTGCAGACGCTGCCGGCGGCGGGACGGCGCACAGGCTGTCCGTTCCACGACGTGCGACAGATGCTGCGCGAGGTGGGCTTGAGGCCCACGCGCCAACGGCTTGCGCTCGGCTGGCTCTTGTTCGCCAAGGGCGACCGGCACGTGACCGCGGAAATCCTGCACGAAGAGGCGCTGCGCGCGCGCTTCCCGGTATCGCTGGCGACCGTCTACAATACGCTGAACCAGTTCACCGAGGTACGTCTGTTGCGCGAGCTCGCGGTCGACGGGTCGAAGACTTATTTCGACACCAACAATTCGGATCACCACCACTACTTCGTCGAAGGCGACAACGATCTCTTCGACATTCCGGGCGCCGAGCTTCTGGTCGACCGGCTGCCGAAGCCGCCCGCGGGCTTCGAAGTCGCGCGCGTCGACGTGGTCGTGCGCCTGCGCCGCAAGGGCTAATAGCAAAAACACGGAACGGATTTATCGTCGCCGGGTTCGTCCCGGCCAGCGCGCTTTTTCGGCGGCTCGGGTCACTGCACCGGTTCGTTGGGATAGACGCCCCAAAGCCGTTCCTGCTCGATGAAGCCGTCGAAACCGTCGCCGAAGATGCGGCACCAACGGCCGTTGCAGCCCCGGACCGTGCCCAAGACTCCCGGCTGCAACTGCGCCGAGACCGGCGCCGCAAGGTCCGGCCGCTCGTGCAAGGCGAAGGTCTGGCTCTTCGACCATGGCGAGATCAGCGCCGTGCGGCGGCCCGAGAGCATGGAGTGAAAGACCCATCCTTCGGAGCCCTCGGCATCGCGGATGCGCCGCCAATTCTCGAACTCGGCGGTGATCTCGACCGGCAGTCCGGCGCGGGTGAAGACCCAGTTCACTTCGTGCTCGCGCGAGGGCCCCTTGCGCACATTGACCTTGTCGACCTTGAGGCTGACATAGCGCGGAACCGGCAAGCCGCTCGCGGGCCCTGCGGTCTGGGCGAGCGCACTGATCGGCGCCGCCGACAGCGCAAGCAGCCAGAGCGCCAACGTGATTCTTGACCATTCAAGACTTGGCCATTCAAGCTGCGTGCGATTTACCATCGATCCGCCGTCCCCTCGTCGATCGATTCTCACACCGGCAGGAAGGCCGCCGGCCCCTGCCCGTGTCAAGTGCGCGATCGGGGGGCCTGGTCTTGTCCGGACAACCCCGTCTGCTAGAGAGAAAGCCAGTGCCCGGTTAACGGAAGGTCACCGAAGGACGATGCCGACGTCGAAGAAAAAGCCGCTCGTCGTGGTCACGCGGCGCCTGCCCGAGCGCGTCGAGACGCGGATGCGCGAGCTGTTCGATGCGCGCCTCAACGTCGACGACCACCCGATGAGCCAGGCCGAACTCGTTGCCGCGGCGAAATCCGCCGACGTGCTGGTGCCCACGATCACCGACCGCATCGACGCGGCCGTGCTCTCGCAGGCCGGCGAGAATCTGCGGCTGATCGCAAATTTCGGCAATGGCGTCGATCATATCGACGTCGCCACCGCGCTCACACGCGGCATCACCGTGACCAATACGCCGCGCGTGCTCACCGAGGATGTCGCCGATATGACCATGGCGCTGATTCTCGCCGTGCCGCGCCGGCTCGCCGAGGGCGCCAGCGTGCTCACCAGCGACAAAGAGTGGGGCGGCTGGACGCCGACCTGGATGCTCGGGCGCCGCATGGCCGGAATGCGTCTCGGCATCATCGGCATGGGCCGCATCGGCGCCGCGGTCGCCAAGCGCGCCAAGGCGTTCGGATTGCAGATCCACTATCACAACCGCCGGCGCGTGGCGCCTGAGATCGAGGAGGCGCTCGAGGCGACCTATTGGGAAAGCCTCGACCAGATGCTCGCGCGGGTGGACATCGTCTCGATCAACTGCCCGCATACGCCGGCAACCTATCACCTCTTGTCGGCGCGTCGGCTGAAGCTGTTGAAGCCCGAGGCCTACGTGGTCAACACCGCGCGCGGCGAGGTGATCGACGAGAACGCGCTCGTGCGCATGATCGAGGCCGGCGAGCTCGGCGGCGCCGGGCTCGACGTCTTCGAGCACGAACCGGCGGTGAGCCCCAAGCTGGTCAAGCTCGCGCGCCAAAATAAGGTCGTGCTCTTGCCGCACATGGCCTCTTCGACGATCGAAGGACGCGTCGACATGGGCGAGAAGGTCATCGTCAACATCAAGACCTTCATGGACGGGCACCGGCCGCCCGATAGAGTTCTGCCGGCGACGCTTTGACCGGGCCGGCGGCCTTCTCTATCCATGAAAACGCCCCGCGCAAGCGCGGGGCTATGGCCGCCGGATCGCGTGCTACCGGCGACGCTTTGATTGAGCACGTTCTCCTTCAGGCGGCGCCTCGCACCTCAGGATGACGGCTTTATCGTCGGCTGCTTGCCGGAAAGCGGATTGTTCTCGACCCAGCCATAGCTGAGCGTCTCGAAGCGCATGGAGCGCGCGTCGATCATCAATAGTTTGCCGACGAGACCCTCGCCGAAACCGACGATCAGGCGGATCACTTCAAGCGCCGCGAGGCTGCCGGCGACGCCGGCGAGCGCGCCCAGGATCCCGGCTTCGGCGCAGGCCGGCACCGTGCCCGGCGGCGGTGGCTCGGGGAATAGGCAGCGATAGGTAGGATTCGGTTTGCCGTCGGCGCCCATCTCGTGGGCGCGGAGCGTGGTGAGCGTCGCGTCAAAGGTGCCGAGCGCCGCCGTCACCAGCGGGCGCTTGGCGAAAAAGCACGCGTCGGAAACAAGATAGCGGGTCGCGAAATTGTCCGAGCCGTCGAGCACCACGTCATAGGCCGAGATCAGTGCGATTGCGTTGCTCGCGTCGAGCCGCACCGCGTGCGGCTCGACGACCACGTTTGGATTGAGCCGGCGGATCGCCACGCCGGCGCTCTCGGTCTTGGGCCGGCCGAGATCGGCGGTCGCGTGGATCACCTGGCGCTGCAAATTGGAGAGCGAAACCTTGTCGTCATCGACGACGCCGAGAGTGCCGACACCGGCGGCCGCAAGATAAAGGAGCGCCGGCGAGCCGATGCCGCCCGCGCCCACCACGAGCACGCGCGCGGACTTCAAGCGTTGTTGACCCGGCCCGCCCACCTCGCGCAGCACGATGTGGCGGGCATAGCGCTCGAGCTCTTCGGCGGAGAGGGTCATAGGCGGCTCTGACCTCCGGTCGCCGTACCATAGACCAGTTCGCCGCGACCGCTGCAGGGGCTCACCTTTCCGCTGTCGCGATCGCGGACAACGCTCGCCCACACCGATCGGCACGGCGTTCATCTTGAATGCGGGAGGCTTTCGGTAGAAACTACTTGCAGTTGCGCGCGCAATCGTGGGAGGGGGCGATGGCGGCATTGACGACCGAGGAAGTGCTTCGCGACGAGGCGAAGGCGATTCATGACGAAGATCTCTCCGGCAAGAGCGGCAAGGAACTCTATCGCGCGCTCAATGAATTGAACTCGGCGGCGCTGTGCCTGTCGGGCGGCGGCATCCGCAGCGCGGCATTCGCGCTCGGCGTGATCCAGGCGCTCGCGGTGCATCCGCGTCCGCACAAGGAGAAACCGGTCGGCAAAGCGGAAGAATCGCTGCTGGCGCAGTTTCACTATCTGTCGACCGTCTCGGGCGGCGGCTATATCGGCAGCTGGCTGTCGGCGTGGATCATGCGCGCGGGATTCCCGGCAGTTTGGCGGAGCCTGGTGGGAGACGGTGCCTCCGGCGAGGAGTCACCGGTCCTGACTTGGCTTCGCCAGTATAGCAATTTCCTGACCCCAAAGATCGGCTTGATGTCGCCGGACACCTGGGCCGCCGCCGCGATTTATGTGCGCAACCTTCTGCTCAACTGGCTCATCATCATACCCACGATCTGTGCTGTGCTGCTGCTCCTCAAGATCATCGGGATCGGATTTGATTGGTTTTCCCGGTTCCCGCCGCTGTTCGAGGAGCAGTTCGTCTACGTCGTCGTCGTCGCACTGTTGTGCCTTGCCGCTGCTCTTTTCTTCGCCACGCGCAATCGACCAACGTGCGGGACCAATCGAGCAACGGACGCGACCTTCAAGCGCTTCGATCTGTTGCCGGGCTCGCTATTCGCAATTCTTTTCTCGCTAATCCTGGTTTCGACATTCACAGAAACATGGGTGCACAAGGTGCCCGGATGCGTAAGCACGGATCAGCTGAAATCAACCGCGTGTTTGATGTCCCTGACTGAGGGGGGCGCCGCGGCCGGGATTGTCTTGTATGTCGTGACGTGGCTCGTGGCGCGTCCCGCATTTCGCCGCCGGGTCGACTATAGCCGTGACTTATTCGCTTGGGCGATTGCCGGTGCGATCTATGGCACGTTGATCGCGATTGCCAGTCTATCTCTACGTGCGGGGTTCGAGTTCTCCCGAGCTTTCTCAAGCCGTCGTGCTGAACTCGGCGCTGATCTTGGGAGTGCCCTGGGCCGTCATGCGGCCCAATTGCTCGCGGAGATGATCTTCGTCGGCCTAAGCAGCAGGGAAGAGGGGTCCGACGCCGATCGAGAATGGTTCGGTCGCGCGGCCGGGTACTACCTGGTCGTTGCGCTCGTCTGGTTTCTCGTCATGGGCCTGGCCACCTTCGGCCTGCAGTTGGCGTCGCTGCTGTTCGAGCAATTCAAGTACTGGGTCGCTGCGATCGGCGGGATATCGGGACTCATCACCTGGATCATCGGCAAGAGCCACCTTTCGACGGCAACCGGCGAAGCGAAAAACAAGAAGCAGATTTCAGCCAATTTGATTCTCAAGATCGCCGGGCCGGTTTTTGCCCTCGTACTTCTGATCGTGGTGTCTGCGCTGCTTGACCAACTCCTACTAGGATACCCGCTACGTCCAACTGGCGGTCAGGTCGCCAAGGACATCCCGCATTTGCCGCAAGAGTTTTTCCCCCTCTTCTGGGCCTTCATCGCGTTCGGCGCCTTCGGATATCTCGCGTCGCTGTTCGTGAACGTCAATCGGTTCTCCCTGCATGCAATGTACCGCAACCGCTCGGTCCGCGCGTTCCTCGGAGCGAGCAATATGGGTAGACATCAAGGCCTCTTCTCCGACTTCGATGAGACCGACAATCCTACGGTCAAGGAACTGTGGTCGAAGGAGGAAAAAGGACGCTTGCCCAAGACCGGGCGCGCGGCGTGGCAGCCCTTCCACGTCATCAACATGGCGCTCAACGTCGTGGCGACCAGGAACTTGGCATGGCAGGAGCGCAAGGCGGAGCCGTTCACCGTAAGCCCGCTACACTCGGGCAGCGCCTACAAGGCCTTTCGTCCGAGTTCCGAATACGGGCACAAGGGTCGAGGCATCTCGCTGGGTACGGCAATGACCATTTCCGGCGCCGCCGCCAGTCCGAACATGGGGTACAACTCGTCGCCGACCGTGACGCTCTTGCTCGCGCTCTTCAATGTGCGGCTGGGTTGGTGGCTTGGGAATCCGGGGCCTGAAGGCGACCGTACCTACGAGAAAGACGGGCCGGGCACCGCGCTCGTCCCGCTCTTCTACGAGGCCTTCGGCCTGACGACGGACGATCGGAAATACATCTACTTGTCGGACGGCGGCCATTTCGAAAACCTCGGCCTCTACGAAATGGTCCGGCGACGCTGCCGCTTCATTGTGGTGAGCGATGCCGGCTGCGACCCCGAATTCGCCTTCGAAGACCTCGGCAATGCGGTGCGCAAGATCGGTATCGATCTCGGCGTGACGGTGAGATTTTACGGCTTGGACGAGCTGCAGACGCTGAAGAAGGACAGCAAGGCGCCCCTCAAGGGATCGCCGTATTATGCGATCGGCAAAATCGATTATCCCGCTGCGGATGGAGTGGCAGAGCAGGGCCTTATCCTCTACGTGAAGCCTGCTTATCACGGCACCGAAAAAAACGCCGGCATACGAAGCTATGCAACCGCGTATCCGGCGTTTCCGCACGAAGGTACGGGAGACCAATGGTTCAGCGAATCGCAGTTCGAAAGCTACCGTGCACTTGGATTCGAAATCATGGACGACGTACTTAGTGGTGCGATCCCTAGTTTGGAATCGGACCGCCCTCCAACCCTGAAGAATCTTATCAGCAACTGCAGGTGGAGGCTTGAGGTAGCTGCTAGCGATCACACGCGACGTTCGACGAAAGCCTTAGACCAAGTTCCGCGGGGTGGGAGAAAGGCGGGTAGACGATTGCGCCTTGAGCGGCGGACCGCTAGCAGGATGGCCCGAGCCGCGAGAGGACCATGCCCGCACTCAAGGTCGCCATCCTGCCCGTCACCCCGTTCGCGCAGAATTGCTCGATCCTGGTCGCCGAGGCGACCGGGCGCGCGGCCATCGTGGACCCGGGCGGCGAGGTCGCGCGCATCCGCGCCGCCATCGACGAGCTCAAGGTGACGCCGGAGAAGATCCTCCTCACCCACGGCCATATCGACCACGCGGGCGGTGCGGCGGAGCTGGCCGAAGCGCTCTCGATCCCGACCGAGGGCCCGCATGAGGCGGATCGCTTCCTGCTCGATCGTTTGGCCGAGAGCGGCGCGAGATTCGGCATGGCCGACGCGCGCCCCGTCACGCCCGGCCGCTGGCTCAAGCAAGGCGACACGATCGAGTTCGGCGGGCTCACGCTCGACGTGCTGCAGGTGCCCGGCCACACGCCGGGGCACGTGGTGTTCGTGCATGCGCCGTCGAAGCTCGCCATCGTCGGCGATACGCTGTTCGCGGGCGCGGTGGGGCGGACGGATATGCCCTATGGCGATCACGCGGAGCTGATCTCCGGGATCAAGACGAAGTTGCTGCCGCTCGGCGACGAGTTCGCGATCCTGCCCGGCCACGGGCGGGCCTCCACGCATCGGCCGGGAGCGGCAGAGCAATCCGTTCCTGCAGGGCTGACGGACGAACCGATGACGAAAGCGATCCGCATCCACGCCAATGGCGGGCCCGAGGTGATGCGCTGGGAAGAGATCGAGCTTGCGTCGCCCGGCGCCGGTGAAGCGCGCATCCGCCACAGCGCGATCGGGATCAACTACTCGGACGTCAACGTGCGCCGCGGCGGTTTTTATCTGGCGAAGCCGCAGGAATTCCCGATCATCCTCGGTAACGAAGCGGCCGGCGTCATCGAGAGCGTCGGAACGGGCGTCAGCGGGTTCAAGCCGGGCGACCGGGTCGTCTATGCGGGGATGAAGGGCGAGTTTTTTCAGGCGACCGGCGCTTACGCAGAGGCGCGCAATGTTCCCGCCGAGCGCCTGATCAAGCTGCCCGACGGCGTCTCCGACCGGCAGGCGGCGGCGCTGATGGTCAAGGGATTTACGGCATCCCTCATCGTCAACCGTATCTTCCGGCCCAAGCCGGGCGACATCATCCTGATCCATGCGGCCGCGAGCGGCGTCGGGCTCGATCCTGTGCCAATGGGCCAAGCATCTCGGCGCCACGGTGATCGGCACGGTGGGCTCGGCGGAAAAGGCGCGGGTGGCGCAAGCGCACGGCTGCGACCAAACGATTCTTGTATCGCGAGACGGATTTCGTCGCCGCGGTGAAGAAGCTCGTGCCGCAAGGCGTCTCGGCGGTGTTCGACGGCGTCGGCAAGGATACGTTCCAGGCCTCGCTCGAATGTATCCGGCCGTTCGGGATGGCGGTGAATTACGGCAATGCTTCCGGTCACGTGCCGCCGCTCGATCTTCTTTTGCTTGCCAAGCGTTCGCTGTCGGTGAGCCGGCCGGGCTTGAGCACCTATATCCGCGACACCGAGACGATGCGCACGGCGGCGGCGGAGCTCTTCGAGCTCGTGATGCGGGGCGTGCTCAAGGTCGAGATCGGTAATACTTACGCATTGAAGGACGCGGCCGCCGCGCATCGTGACCTTGAGGCGCGGAAATCGACCGGCTCGCTGCTGTTATTGCCCTGAGGCCCGACTTCGTCATGCCCGGGACTTCAGGTGCGAAGACGGCGCGGCGCGCCTTTCGCCCGGCCGTGACGGGCAAGAAGAAGCACTCGCTCGTTCAGACGTCGACGCTCGCCGAGAGCGCGTTCTTCTCGATGAAATTGCGCCGCGGCTCGACGTCGTCGCCCATCAGGTCGCCGAACAGGTTATTGGCCTCGTCGACTTCCTTGATCGTCACCTTCATCAGCGAGCGCGCGTTGACGTCGAGCGTGGTCTCCCACAGCTGCTCCGGGTTCATCTCGCCCAAGCCCTTGTAGCGCTGCAGCGCGATGCCCTTGCGGCCGGTGCCGGTGACCCCCTCGAACAGGCCGACCGGGCCATAGACCGCCGTCTCCTCGCCCTTGCGCATAAGCTTCGCGGGCTTGGCGTAGATTTCCTGCAGATGCACCGCCATGCCGTCGAGCTTGCGCGCGTCGGCCGAGCTGAGGAAGGCCTGGTCGACCACGGCGACCTCGCGCACGCCGCGCACGGTGCGTACGAACTTGAAGCCCTCCGCGTCGCTCTCGCCGCTCCAGCCGCGCTCGGTCTCGTCGGAGAGCGCATCGAGCCGCCTGGCCACGTAAGCGGCTGCGGCCTCGGCCTTTTTCGGGTCCGGGAGGATGTCGGGCGACAGTGCGCCGGCAATCGCGATTTGCTCGACCACCGCACGGTCATAGCGCGGATGCAGGCCCTTGAGCACGGCGCGGGCGTTGCGCGCCTCCTCCAGGATCGAAGCGAGATCGCGGCCGGCGCGCTCGGAGCCATTGGCGAGCTTCAGCACCGCCTCCTCGAGACCGGCGGTCATGAGATAATCGTCGAGCGCGCGCTCGTCCTTGAGATACTGCTCGGATTTCCCGCGCGTGACCTTGTAGAGCGGCGGCTGGGCGATGAAGAGATGCCCGCCTTCGATCAAGCTCATCATCTGCCGGTAGAAGAAGGTGAGCAGCAGGGTGCGGATGTGCGAGCCGTCCACGTCGGCGTCGGTCATGATGATGATCTTGTGGTAGCGCAATTTTGAAAGATCGAAATCCTCGCGGATGCCGGTGCCGAGCGCGGTGATCAGCGTGCCGATCTCCTGCGAGCCGAGCATCTTGTCCACCCGCACGCGCTCGACGTTCAGGATCTTCCCGCGCAGCGGCAACACCGCCTGGAATGCACGATCGCGCGCCTGCTTGGCCGAGCCGCCGGCCGAATCGCCCTCGACGATGAACAGCTCGGACTTGGCAGGATCGCGCTCCTGACAATCAGCGAGCTTGCCAGGCAGCGAAGCGAAATCGAGCGCACCCTTGCGGCGCGTCAGATCGCGCGCCTTGCGCGCGGCCTCGCGGGCGGCGGCGGCCTCCACGACCTTGGAGACGACGGACTTGGCCGCCGCCGGATGCTCCTCGAACCAGGCGGCAAGCGCATCATTGACCACCGCCTCGACCACCGGCCGTACTTCCGAGGAAACGAGCTTGTCCTTGGTTTGGCTGGAGAATTTCGGATCGGGCACCTTGATCGAAAGGACCGCAGTCAGGCCCTCGCGGCAGTCCTCGCCGGAAAGGTCCACTTTTTCCTTCTTGGACAGGCCGGCCTTCTCGGCATAGCCGATCACCTGGCGCGTGAGGGCCGCGGCGAAGCCGGTGTAATGCGTGCCGCGGTCGCGCTGCGGGATGTTGTTGGTGAAGCAGAGCACGGTCTCGTGGTAGCTGTCGTTCCACGACAACGCCGCCTCGACGATGATCTTCTCGCGTTCGCCCTTGATCAGTAGCGGATTGGGGATGAGCGGCTTCTTGTTGCGATCGAGATAGCGCACGAAAGCCTCGATGCCCCCGTCGTAGAGCATTTCCTCGACGCGCGGCTCGGGTCCGCGCAGGTCCTTGAGCGTCACCCTGACGCCGGAATTCAGGAATGCGAGCTCGCGCAGCCGGTGCTCGAGCGTCGCAAAATCGAATTCGGTCTTGGTGAAGACCTTGTGGCTCGGCCAGAAGGTGACGCGGGTGCCACGCTTGCCCTTGCTGTCGCCCACCATCTTCAGCGGCTTTTCCGCATCGCCGTCGTGAAAACGCATGAAATATTCTTTGTCGCCACGCCAGATCGTGAGCTCGAGTTTGCTCGAGAGCGCGTTAACGACGGAGACGCCGACGCCGTGCAGACCGCCGGAGACCTTGTAGGAATTCTGGTCGAATTTTCCGCCGGCGTGCAGCCGCGTCATGATCACTTCGGCGGCGGAGACCTTCTCCTCCTTGTGGAGGTCGGTGGGAATGCCGCGGCCGTCGTCGATCACGGTGACGGAGCTGTCGGCATTGAGCGCGACGTCAACAAGGGTGGCGTACTCAGCGAGCGCTTCGTCGATGGCGTTATCGACGACCTCGTAGACCATGTGGTGCAGGCCCGAGCCGTCGTCGGTGTCGCCGATATACATGCCGGGCCGCTTGCGCACGGCGTCGAGGCCCTTGAGGACCTGAATCGACTCCGCGCCGTAGGCCTCAACGGGCTTCTTCGGTGCCGCTTTCGGCGTCTCTTTTGCGGTGTCCTTGCGGACCGGCTTGGCCATCGGATGGTCTCGAATCGCTTGGCTGATCGGGGCCGATTCTTAGCCCGGAAGAGCAATGTTTTGGGGGCTGATTTGAATGGTTATTCTACCGCATCCGGCCTTATTTCACGCGCTTCGTTTCGGATACGAAACCGCTGCAAGGCATGATCCGGAAAGGGCTTTTTCGCCCTCCCCAGGCGGGCCCCTTCAGGCGGCCGGACCGATGCTTCCCGGCGTCACCAAAAAGCGCTCGGCGCGCGCGCCGAGCGACGAAAATGCCTCCGCATCGACGCCGGTCATGAACACCTGCGCGCCGAGGAAGCCGAGCGCCTCGAACAGCGCCGCGCGCCGCTCCACGTCGAGGAAGGCGGCGACATCGTCGAGCAGCACCACGGGCGCCCATCCGTGCATGGCCGCCACCAGCCGCGCGTGCGAGAGCACGAGCCCGACGAGCAAGGCCTTGCGCTCGCCGGTGGATGCGCGGGCGGCTTCGATTCCCTTGCCCGCATGCAGCACCAGGAGATCGGAAAGATGCGGGCCTTCGAGCGTGCGGCCGGCGGCGCGGTCGCGCGGCCGCGCTTCGCGCAGATTTTCACGATAGCGGTCCTCGATCTCGATCGCCGGCGCATCGCCGAGCGCCGCCTCGATCCAGCCATCGAGTCCGATTTCGGCCGAGGGAAACAGCGAGGTCGGATCGCGCGAGGCCGCGATCTCGGCGCGCAGCCGGCGCACGCACTCGGCGCGCGCGGCGGCGACCGCCACGGCCAGCTCGGCGACCTCGTGCTCGATCGCGTCGAGCCAACGCGGATCGGGGGACGCTTCCTCCAAAAGACGATTCCTGGAACGCAGCGCGCGCTCGAGCGCGGCGACGCGGCTGCCGTGTTCGGCGTCGATCGCCAGTACCAGCCGGTCGAGAAAGCGCCGGCGCTCGGAAGCGGGACCGAGAAAGATCCCGTCCATCTCAGGCACCAGCCAGACGATGCGTAGATGATCGGCGAAGGCCGCGGCCGAGCCGACCGGCTCGCGGTCGATCTTGCAGCGGCGGATGGGCTGCGCACCCTCGGCCGGCGGCTCGATGCCGGTGCCGAGCGAGGCGGCGCCGAGCGCGCCTTCGACTTCGGCCGCGACCGCCCAGGCACCGTCGCCTTCGCTCGATGCCACTTCCTCGAGCGTGGCGCGGCGCAGACCGCGGCCGGGCGCGAGAAACGAGATCGCCTCCAGAAGATTGGTCTTGCCGGCGCCGTTGGCGCCCAAGAGCACGACGGGTCCGTCAGCGACATTCAGCTCGGCGCGGCGATAGGAACGGAAATTCTCGAGCCGCAGCCGCATGATCCGCGCGCGATGCGCGGTGCGAAGATCAGCGGCGGGCTTCGGCGAAGCGCGGCTCACACCCGCATCGGCATCAGCACATAGAGCGCGCCGGCCGACTCCTTGTCGCGCAGGAGCGTGGGCGAGCCCGGATCGGCGAGCTTGAGCTCGGCCTTCTCGCCCTCGAGCTGCTGCGTGATGTCGAGCAGATAGCGGCTGTTGAAGCCGATATCGAGGGCCTCGGAGCTGTATTCGACCTCGAGCTCCTCGGTGGCGCTGCCCGAATCCGGGTTGGTGACCGAGAGCGTCAGCTTGCCGTCGCTGAGCGAAAGCTTCACGGCGCGCCCGCGCTCGCTCGACACGGTCGAGACCCGGTCCACGGCGTTGGCGAATTCGTTTTTCTCGACCACCAGCGTCTTGTCGTTGCCGACCGGGATGACGCGCGCGTAATCCGGGAAGGTGCCGTCGATCAGCTTGGAGGTCAGCACCGTCTTGCCGAGCGTGAAGCGAATCTTGGTGGGTGAGAGCTCGATCTCGATCTCGTCGCCGGCGTCTTCCAGGAGCCGCTGCACTTCGGCGACCGTCTTGCGCGGCACGATCACACCGGGCATGCCGGTTGCACCCTTGGGCGCCGGGATCTCGACCTGGGCCAGGCGATGACCGTCGGTCGCCACCGCCCGAAGCTTGGCGCCCTTCTCGTCGACCGCGTGCAGATAGATGCCGTTCAGATAATAGCGCGTCTCCTCGGTCGAGATCGCGAACTGAGTCTTCTCGACCAGGCGCTTGAAGTCCTTGGCCGCGAGCTTGAAGCGGTGCGGCAGCTCACCGGCGGCGAGATCGGGAAAATCGCTCTCGGGCAAGGTCTGCAGCGTGAAGCGCGAACGGCCGGCGCGGACGAGCAAGGTGGCGCGGTCGCCGGCGGCCTCGAGCTGCACCTGGGCACCCTCGGCGAGCTTGCGCACGATATCGTAGAGCATGTGCGCGGGAACGGTGGTGGCGCCGGCCTGCTTCACTTCGGCGGGCACGCTCTCGATGATTTCGAGATCGAGGTCGGTCGCTTTCAGCTCGAGCCCGCCCTTGCCGGCGCGGATCAGCACGTTGGCCAGAATCGGAATCGTGTTCCTGCGCTCCACCACCCGGTGGACATGGGCAAGCGCCTTGACGAGCTCGGAGCGCTCCAGGGTGACCTTCATGACGGGACGATCCGGTTGGAAACCTTGATCTTGCGATCCGCGCCTTGCGCGCGCACCGGACCACCGACTTTGGCCTCTCGGCCCGTTTTAGGCAAGACTCACTCCTGCAGGAGGCGTTTCAGGACCTCGATCTCGTCGGCCAGCACCTTGTCGCCCTGCACCAGTCCCTCGATCTTGCGCACGGCATGCAAGACCGTGGTGTGGTCGCGGCCGCCGAAGCGTCGGCCGATTTCCGGCAGCGAGCGCAACGTGAGGGTCTTGGCCAGATACATGGCGATCTGGCGGGGCCGAACGACGTTGGCGGTGCGGCGGGCGGAGAGAAGATCGGCGCGCGAGACGCCATAGTGCTTGGAAACAATGCGCAGGATGTCCTCGACCCGGATGCGGCGGGGGTCGGCGGGCCGGACGAGGTCGCGGATCACGTCGTCGGCCATTTCGATCGTCACCGGCCGGCCGCTCAGCTGGTTGTGGGCCAAGAGCCGGTTCACGGCGCCGTCGAGATCGCGGCCGTTCTGGGTGACCTGGCGGGCCACATGGCCGATCACCGCGGCCGGCACGTCAAAGCCGGGGTGCTCGGCTTTGAGGGCCGCAAGACGAGCCTGCAGAATGCGCAGCCGCAACTCCTCTTCCAGGGGCCCGATTTCGACCACCAGCCCGCCGGCGAGCCGCGAGCGTACGCGCTCCTCGAGGCTTTCGAGCTCGGCCGGCGCCCGGTCGGCGGCGACGACCACCTGCCGGCCGGCGTCCATGAGCGCGTTCAGCGTATGGCAGAATTCCTGTTGCACAGTGCGCCCCTGCAGAAACTGCAGGTCGTCGATGATCAGAATCTCGATCCCGCGTATCGCTTCCTTGTAGGCAATAGCCGATTGGTTCTTGAGTGCGGACACGAAGCTGTACATGAACTTTTCCGCAGTCAGGTATTGCGCGCGGCGGCCACGGCTCTCGGCGATCCAGGCCATGGCCTGCAGGAGGTGCGTCTTGCCGAGCCCGACCGCGGCGTGAACATAGAGCGGGTTGAAGCGCGGCTGCGCCGTCACCACGGCCTCGGCGACCTGGCGGGCCGCGGCGTGGGCGAGCGCGTTGGAGCGGCCGACGAGGAAGCTCACGAATGTGAGCCTCGGATCGAGCGGCGAGCCGGGCTGGCCATCGCCGCGCTGAGCGCTCGCTTGCGCCGCACGTGCGGCGGCCTGGCGGGCCGCAGCGAGCGCAGGCGGCACCGCGCTTACGGGCTTGGCCTCGTGGTTCGCGCTGCCGGTGATGGCTGAGCGCATGACGAGGTCGATCTTCTTGATCTCGGCGATCTCGTCGCGCCACAGCACGAGCAGGCGCTCGGCATAATGCGACTGGATCCAGTTCCTGAGGAAACGCGTCGGCACCGACAGGCGCACGATGTCGGACGCAACCGAGTCGAGTTCCATACGGGTGAACCAACTCGAATAGACGTCCTCGCCGACCTCGGCGCGCAGGCGGCGGCGTACGCGGTCCCAGCGACCTGCGTCGTTTTCGCTACCGGGCTCTCTCGGTTCGCGTGACGTCATTGCAAAGAAGTCCTGCTTCGACAAGCGGCTCGTGTTGGGTCCGGATACGAACGAAACAGCGACGTGCGGCCGGGGTTGCGCCGCGATACGCGTCGGCGTTACCCGAAACCGGCGGTTACAAAGGCGTGGAGGTCAGAGAACCAGCACGCGGGTACGCTTCGACGGCGGTCCCGCGGCCAAGCCGCATCGGAAATGAGTAGCGAAGAGTGTCGTCGCATTCGCAGCCCTGCAGGCGTCACCCCGCAGCGGTCGCGAATGCCAATCCGCAGCACGCAACGCGCGCGCGGAATTCATATCCCGTCCATAATCCATTGCCGCCCCATTCCGCCGCTCGCCTTCGAGCGGCTGTTCTCGTTCTTGCCGTGCCGATACCCCGGTCAGAAAAACGCCTCGACCGATCGGCGAACGACGCTACCCCCGGTCGTACGCAACGAACGCTACGATGCCGGCCGCGACACTCGAAACAGACGCGCCGACGATCCACACGAGAACGTACTTTTGTCCGCTCCAACTCATCGAAGACGAGTTACCTACACGGAGCTAAGCCACATCGCCCCCGGGCAAGCGCCCGAGATCGTCAAAACGATAGGCATAGTCACCGGAAGGGCGCAATGGGAATCTCGGCGAGAACCCTTGCGGCAGAGCGCTTGCGCGACCATTCGAGACGGCGAGCACCGGCCGCCCTATCGATCAAGGCTCTGAGCGCATTTGGAGAATCCAAGCGCGCCGAGCAAGCGATGCAAAAAACGCGCAGTCGAATAAAATCTTTTTCAGCGCGCCGCCAAATGCGCGCCGCCTTCGTAAATGCACCATCACGCACGGCGCTTTACGCTCAAGCTTCTGTTGACTCTTGAAATTTCTTGCGCGGCAACGGATTTTTTCCGCCGGCGAACGCCCTTCCGCGCGAAGCGCGCTACGAAGCAGGCTGCGATCGGACATCCGAGCCGTCCCGACGACCCGGGACGGACGGAGCGCAAAGACGAAAATCCGGCCGAGGGCCGGATTTTTACCAAGGAACGCAGCGAAATTAGGTGGTTAGCCGCCGAGCTTGCGCACGCGCTGGCTGAGGCGGGAGACCTTGCGCGAGGCGGCGTTGCGATGAATGATACCGCTCTGCGCCGCGCGCATGATTTCGGGCTCGGCGACAGTCAACGCCTCACGCGCTTTCTTTCCGTCGCCGGCTGTGATCGCTTCTTCCACCTTGCGAACATGGGAGCGCATGTGGGCGCGGCGCGCCATGTTGATCTGGGTGCGGTGCGTGATCTTGCGCACCGCTTTCCTCGCTGAAGAAGTATTCGCCATTCCCTGTCCTGTATCCGCGCGGCGGGACGCTTACACTCCGCCGCAACAACCCGCTTGCTCTTGAGAGAACGCGGCGACCGCACGGCCGTCGCGATTGGGGCGGACCATAGTGGCGCGCCCGGAGCCCGTCAACGGCGCCAAATGGCCTCAGCGGTGCTTGAAATCGGGCTTCCGCTTCTCGACGAAGGCGCTCATTCCCTCCCGCTGGTCGGCCACCGCGAACATGGAGTGGAACAGGCGCCGCTCGAAGCGGATGCCCTCGGCGAGCGGCGACTCAAACGCCCGGTTCACGCTCTCCTTGGCCATCATCACGATCGGCAGCGACATGGCGGCGATGGTCTCGGCCACCTTCAGTGCCTCCTCCATGAGCTTGGCCGCCGGCACGATGCGGGCCACCAGACCCGCGCGCTCCGCTTCTTCGACGCCCATCATGCGCCCGGTGAGTACGAGATCCATGGCCTTGGCCTTGCCGACCGCGCGCGGCAGCCGCTGGGTGCCGCCGATGCCGGGCATGACACCGAGTTTGATCTCGGGCTGGCCGAACTGCGCGTTGTCGGCGGCGATCACGATGTCGCACATCATGGAGAGCTCGCAGCCGCCGCCGAGCGCGAAGCCTGCGACGGCTGCGACGAGTGGCTTGCGGATCCGCGCAATGCGGTCGGCCGGCGTGAAGATGTCGCCGAGATAGGTCTCGGGATAGCCGAGATTCTGCATCTCCTTGATGTCGGCGCCGGCGGCAAACGCCTTGTCCGAGCCGGTGAGCACCATGCAGCCGATGCCGGGATCGGCGTCGAAGGCCTCGAGCGCCGCGATCAGCTCGGACAGCAGCGCCTGGTTCAGCGCATTCAGCGCCTTCGGGCGATTGAGCGTGACCAGGCCGACCCGGCCGCGGGTTTCGACGAGGATAGTCTCGTAGGCCATGGGAACCTCCTGCGGACCAGTAGAATACGCTTTGGCCGCGCGCTCAATGCTGGCAGACCGGACAATAGAAGGTGGAGCGGCCGGTCTGCACGATGCGGCGGATTTTCCCTTTGCAGCGCGGCGTCGGGCACGGCGCACCCTCGCGGTCATAGACACGGAACTTGTGCTGGAAGTCGCCCAGCTCACCGTCGGCCTTGACGTAGTTGCGCAGGCTCGAGCCGCCCGCCTTGATGGCGTCGCCCAGAACCTGCTGGATCGCCTTGACGAGGCTCCTCGCCGCTTCCGTCGGCTTACCGCGGTTTGAGAGAATCGCGGCCATGCGTTTGGGCGACAGATGCGCGCGATGCAGCGCCTCGCACACATAGATATTTCCGAGCCCGGCCACCACGCGCTGGTCGGAGAGCGCGGCCTTGAGGCTCGTCTTCTTGCCATCGCAGGCCTCGGCCAGCACGGCGGCGGTGAAGGCCGCATCGAGCGGCTCAGGCCCGAGCGCGCGGAAGAGCTTGTCCTGCGCAAGCTTGTCGCTCCGAACCAGCAGCATCGCGCCGAAGCGGCGCGGATCGTTGAAGGTGACGGTGGCGCCCGAGGACATATGGAACACCACGTGGTCGTGGGCGCCGGCCGTGCCGCGCTCGTGATGAAATTCTCCGGGCGTCTTCTCCTTCGCGTCGTGCGCGACTCGGAACGAGCCTGACATGCCGAGATGCATGACCAGAACCTCGCCGTCGTCGAGCTCCGCCAGGAGATACTTGGCGCGGCGGCCGAGGTGCTCCACGCGCCGGCCGGTGAGACGCCGCGCGAAGTCCTTGGGCAGCGGCCAGCGCAGGTCCTGGCGCCGCGCCTCTACGCTCAAGAATTTCGCGCCCTCCATGACGGGGGCGAGGCCGCGGCGCACGGTTTCGACTTCGGGAAGCTCGGGCACGTTTACCTTCAAGGGAGACGGCGGCGACGGTGATAGCCTCTCGCAAGACCCCGCGCTATGGTCCGGCCGCGTTCGAGGCAAAGATGTCCGACACCACCCATTTCGGCTTCCGCGACGTGCCGCTTGCCGACAAGCAGCGGCGCGTGGACGAGGTCTTTCACAAGGTCGCGCGGCGCTACGACCTGATGAACGACCTGATGTCCGGCGGCCTGCACCGGGCCTGGAAGGACGCGCTGGTCACCGCGCTCGGGCCCCCGAAAAGCGCGCGCGCCTATGAGCTGCTCGATGTCGCGGGCGGCACCGGCGACATCGCCTTCCGCGCGGTCGCCGCCGGCGGGCCGAACGCGCGGGCGATCGTCGCCGACATCAATGGCGACATGCTCGCGGTCGGCCGCGCGCGCGCCAGGGAGCGCAAGCTTTCCGGCCGGGTCGAGTTCGTCGAGGCCAATGCGGAGGCGCTGCCGTTCACCGAGCGGCGCTTCGACGCGGTGACGATCGCCTTCGGGATCCGGAACGTGCCGCGGATCGAGGCGGCGCTCGCCGAGATGTTTCGGGTGCTCAAGCCGGGCGGGCGGTTCCTCTGCCTCGAATTCTCCAAGGTCGACGTGCCGGGGCTCGACGCGCTCTACGAGGCTTATTCCTTCCGGGTGATCCCCGAAATCGGCCGCGTGGTGGCCGGCGACGCCGAGGCCTATCGCTATCTGGTGGAATCGATCCGCCGGTTCCCCGACCGCGAGACCTTCGCCGCGATGATGCGCAAGGCCGGCTTCGGGCGCGTGACTGCCACGCCGATGAGCGGCGGCATCGTCGCGCTCCATTCCGGCTGGCGGCTCTGAGGGCCCCGTGATCGCCGCGATCGTGCATCTTACGCGCCTCGCCCGCGCCGGCCTCGTGCTCGCGCGGGAAGGCGTATTCGCCCTGGTGGACCCGACGCCGCTGCCCGCGGGCGCGCGGCTCGGCCTCAAGCTCGCGCGCATGCTCGAGCGGCGCGACGCCGGCCCCGGCTCGGCACGGCTGGCGGCCGCGCTCACCAAACTCGGACCTTCTTACGTGAAGCTCGGCCAGTTCCTGGCGACACGGCCCGATGTCGTCGGCAAAACCATCGCCCGCGACCTGGAGACGCTGCAAGACAAGATGGCGCCCTTCCCGCAAGCGCAAGCCGAGGCCGCGATCGCCGAGGCGCTCGGCAAGCCCGTCACGGAGCTCTTCGTCAAGTTCGGGCCGCCGGTGGCCGCAGCATCCATCGCGCAGGTGCACCGCGCCGAAGCGAGCGGCCCGGAGGGCGCGCATCCGGTCGCGGTCAAGGTGCTGCGGCCGCAGATCGAGCAGCGCTTCCAGCGCGATCTCGACACCTTCTTCTTCGCCGCCCGGCTCGGCGAGCGGCGCTCGGTCGAGGCGCGGCGGCTGCGGCTCTTGGCGGTCGTGGAAACCATGGCGCGCACGGTCGCCATCGAAATGGATCTGCGGCTCGAAGCCGCGGCGCTGGTGGAACTCGCCGAGAACATGAGCAGCGACCCCGACTTCCGCGTGCCGACGGTGAACTGGGAGCGCACCGCGCGGCGCGTGCTCACGACCGAATGGATCGACGGCATTCCGCTCGCGGATCGCGCGGCGCTGCTGCGCGCCGGCCACGACCCGGTGCGGCTCGGGCGCGTGCTGATCCAGTCGTTCCTGCGCCAGGCGCTGCGCGACGGCTTCTTCCACGCCGACCTGCATCCGGGAAACCTGTTCGTCGATCGCGGAAGGCCGGCTGGTGGCGGTCGATTGCGGGATCATGGGGCGGCTCGGGCCGAAGGAGCGCAAGTTCCTGGCCGAGATTCTGTTCGGCTTCATCACGCGCGACTGGCACCGTACGGCGGAAGTGCATTTCGAGGCCGGCTACGTGCCGGCGCACCATTCGATCGAGGACTTCGCGCAGGCGATCCGCGCCATCGGCGAGCCGATTCACGACCGGCCCGCCGACGAGATTTCCATGGCGAAGTTGCTCACGCTGCTGTTCGAGGTGACCGGGCTGTTCGACATGCGCACGCGGCCGGAATTGTTGCTGCTGCAGAAGACCATGGTGGTGGTCGAGGGCGTCGCCCGCGGCCTCGATCCCAAGCTCGATATCTGGACGACCTCCGAGCCCGTGGTGCGCGAGTGGGTCGAGCGCCATCTGGGGCCGGTCGGGCGGATCGAGGAGGCGGCGGCCGAGCTCGGCGGCATCGGCCGGATGATCGGCACGGCGCCGGCGCTGCTGTCGCGCGCGGCGGCGACGCTCGAGCGGTTCGACGAGCAGACGCGCGAGGGCCTGGTGCTGGCGCCCGAAACCGTCGCGGCCATGGGCCGCTCCGAGGCCAGGCACTGGCGCTGGACCACGCTCGCGCTATGGGTGATCGCGGGCCTGATCGCGATCTGGCTGTTCCGTTAAGCAAGAAAAGCGTTTCGGCTGCTGGTCGGCGTCCGGCTATTTGCGCACGAGCCCGTAAATGCGATAATTGTACAGGGAAGTTATGAGTTTTAGCGGGCCCCGCCCGCGAGGCCTAGATCCGGCTCCCACCATGTCTCTCCAGAGCAAGCGTATCCTGCTCGTGATCGGCGGCGGCATCGCCGCCTATAAGAGCCTCGACCTCATCCGGCGGCTGAAAGAGCGCGGCGCGTTCGTCCGCGTCGTCATGACCCGCGCGGCGCAGGAATTCATCACGCCGCTCTCGGTCGGCGCCATCGCGGGCGAGCGACCGTTCACCGATCTGTTCGATCAGGCGCGTGAGTTCGATGTCGGACACATTCGTCTGGCGCGTGAGACCGATCTCGTGGTGGTGGCGCCGGCGACCGCCGACCGCATGGCCAAGATGGCGCAAGGCATCGCCGACGATCTCGCCGCCGCGGTGCTGCTCGCGACCGACAAGAAGATTCTGCTGGCGCCCGCCATGAACCCGCAAATGTGGGCGCATCCGGCGACGCGGCGCAATCATGCGCGGCTGATCTCCGACGGCCGCCTGTTCGTCGGCCCGAACAAGGGCGAGATGGCGGAATCCGGCGAGGCCGGCATCGGCCGCATGGCGGAGCCCTTGGAGATCGTCGCCGCGATCGAGGACATTTTCTCGATGGAGCCGGAGCGGATCGCGCTCGCGGGACGCCGGATGCTGGTCACTTCCGGCCCCACGCGGGAGCCGATCGATCCGGTGCGCTTCCTCTCGAACCGCTCCTCGGGCCGCCAGGGCCATGCGATCGCGTTTGCTGCGGCCCGCGCGGGTGCGGACGTCCTGCTGGTCTCGGGCCCGGTCGAAATTCCCGATCCGGAGGGTGTGAAGACCGTGCACGTCGAGACCGCGCGCGAGATGCTGGAAGCCGCGGAAGCCGCGCTGCCGGCCGATGCCGCCGTGTGCGTCGCCGCGGTCGCCGACTGGCGGGTCGAGGTCCGGGCGAGAGAGAAGCTGAAGAAGACCGGCGACACGCCGCCGGCGCTTTCGCTCATCGAGAACCCGGACGTGCTGGCGCGCATTTCCCATCACGCGCTGCGGCCCAAGCTCGTGGTCGGCTTCGCCGCCGAGACCGAGAAGCTCATCGAGCATGCGCGGGCGAAGCTCAAGAGGAAGGGCTGCGACTGGATCGTCGCCAACGACGTCTCCGACCAATCCGGGGTGCTCGGCGGCGGGGCCAACCAGATTCATCTGGTGACCGAAAAGGGCGTCGAATCCTGGCCGTTGCAGACCAAGGAAGCGGTCGCCGGCGCGCTGGTGAAGCGGATCGCCGATGCGCTGCGGCGCGGGGCCAATGCATGATCCTGGTTCCGTTTAAGAGACTCCCGCACGGAGCCGATCTGCCGGCGCCGGCTTATGCGAGCGAAGGCGCGGCCGGGCTCGATCTCACCGCCGCCGTCCCCGAGCATCACCCGATGACGCTTGAGCCCGGCGCCTGGGCCGCGATCCCGACCGGGATCGTGCTGGCGATTCCTTCCGGCTACGAGGGCCAGATACGGCCGCGCTCGGGGCTCGCGCTCGGCAAGGCGGTGACGGTGTTGAATGCGCCCGGCACCATCGACAGCGACTATCGCGGCGAGGTGCGCGTGCTGTTGATCAATCACAGCAAGGAGCCCTTCGTCGTCACGCGCGGCCTGCGCATCGCACAGATCGTGTTTGCGCCGCTGATCCGCGCGACGCTCAGCGAGCGCGCCGAGCTGCCCGCGACCGCGCGTGGCGAGGGTGGCTTCGGCTCGACCGGCCTCGGCAAGACCGGAACCGGGTGAGCCATGGCGCGGCTGTCGGAAAAAAGTCTGCTTGCGGTCGCCGCCGTCATCGATGTCGCGATCCACGCGCGCGGCCAGCCGGTGGCGGCCAAGGCGCTCGCCGAGCGGCACAAGTTGCCGCCGCGCCATCTCGAACCCGTCTTGCAGGCGCTGGTACACGCCGGCGTGCTCAAAGGAGTGCGCGGCCCGCGCGGCGGTTATGAACTGGCGCGCGAGCGGCGCCGCATTTCGGTGGCCGAGATCGTCCGCGTCGCCGAGGCGACGGCCGCCGCCGAAGCCAGCCCCGCACCGGTACTGGTCGGCCGTGTCGTAGGCCCGGCCATCGCCCATGCGGAGAAAGCGTTCGAGAACGCCCTCTCCGGCGTCAGCATCGAAAGTCTTTGCCAAGAGGCCGAGAAGCTTGGGCTTGCCGATGCGGAGGCTTCCGCCGATTTCAACATCTAGAATCGGTTGTTTTTTATAAAGTCGACATTCGGCCCGTGGATATGCTAGGGCCTCGTGCCGAATTCTTCTCCGACCCGCAAACCTCAAGGTATTCCGATGGCCGAACCGCTGCGCAAGCCGAGGAAAGAAGCCCCCGCCCGCGAGCCGGGCCGCGGCGGCATCTTCAATTCGATCACCGAGACCATCGGCGACACGCCGCTCGTGCGGCTCAATCGGCTGCCGCAGATGCGCGGGGTCAAGGCCAATATCCTGGCCAAGCTCGAGTTCTTCAATCCGATCGGCAGCGTCAAGGACCGCATCGGCGTCTCGATGATCGACGCCATGGAGGCCGCGGGCGCGATCAACGCCGACACCGTGCTGGTCGAGCCGACCTCGGGCAATACCGGGATTGCGCTGGCCTTCGTCGCCGCCGCGCGCGGCTATCGGCTGATCCTGGTGATGCCCGAGACCATGTCGATCGAGCGGCGCAAGATGCTGGCGCTGCTCGGCGCCGAGCTCGTGCTCACCGAAGGCCCCAAGGGCATGAAGGGCGCGGTCGCCAAGGCCGAGGAGTTGCTGCGCGAAATTCCCAACTCCGCGATGCCCCAGCAGTTCAAGAACAAAGCCAATCCCGACATCCACCGCCGCACCACCGCCGAGGAAATCTGGAACGACACCGGCGGCGCGATCGACGTGTTCGTCGCCGGCGTCGGCACCGGCGGCACTATCACCGGCGTCGGCCAAGTGCTGAAGCCGCGAAAGCCCTCGATCCGGATCGTCGCGGTCGAACCCGAGGACAGCCCGGTGCTGTCCGGCGGCCAAGCGGGCCCGCACAAGATCCAGGGCATCGGCGCCGGTTTCGTGCCCGAGGTGCTCGATCGCTCGGTCGTGGACGAGGTGGTGACCGTCGGCAATCAGACCGCCTTTGATACGGCCCGCGCGGTCGCCCGTTACGAGGGCATCCCGGTCGGCATTTCATCGGGTGCCGCGATCGCCGCCGCCTTCGAGGTCGGCAGCCGGGCCGAATATGCGGGCAAGAACGTGGTCGTGATCGTGCCCTCCTTCGCCGAACGCTACCTGTCGACGGCCCTGTTCGAGGGTCTCTGAGGCGCCAACCCCCTCTTCTGCCGCGACTCCGCACGCCCTAGAGTGGCCCGATTCGCTGTCGCGAGCGGCAGCGAGCGGGTCCGGGGAATGTCAGAACAGGCAGAAAATCGCGCTCTACGCGGCGCGCGGCGCCGCATCGGTGCCGCGTTCCTGCTCGCAGCTTTCGCCGCCATCCCCCTTTCCTGCCAAGCCCTCGCCCAGGCATCGCTGATGCCGGGCAGTTCTTACCTTCATGCGCTCGCCAGCCTTGAGCGCCACGAGGTCGCCTCGCTTGCCCTCACGCTCGGCATCCTCGTCTTCGCCGTGGTCGTTTCGATCGCGTATCTCAGAACCCGCATGCGCGCGAGCGGTGCGCTCGATCAGGCGGAGAGCGAGATCGCGCGCCTGAAAGACGAGCTCGACCGGGCCAATGCGATCCTCTTGAGCGAACCGCAGGTGATCGTGGCCTGGCGCGAAACATCGGCCGAGCCGCTCATCCTCGGCGACGCGGCCGGGCTGACGGGTCAGCCGGCCATACGGCGACTCCTGGCGTTCGGCACCTGGTTAGAGCCCGAGGCCGCGCGCGAAATGGAAGCGGCGCTCGACTTACTCAGGCGCCGCGGCGAAGCCTTCGGCCGCGTCTTGCGCACCCGCGACTCCCGCCATGTCGAGATCGAGGGCCGGCCGATCGCGGGTGCGGCGGTGTTGCGGCTGCGGGAGCTTACCGGCGCGCGCCTCGATCAGGCGGCGCTTGCGGAGTCATTCAGCCGGCTCGAGGCCGAGGTCCAGGAAATGCGCGCGCTGCTCTCGGCGGTGCCGGCACCGATCTGGATCCGCGACGCCGCGGGCCGCCTGGTTTTCGCCAACCGCGCTTATGCGCTGGCCGTCGAGGCGCGCGACGCCGATGACGCGATCGCGCGCGGGCTCGAGCTCTTGGATCGCGGCGCGCGCGAGGAAGCGCTGCGGGCGCGCGCCGAGGGACGAACTTTCGCCAAACGCCTGCCTGCGGTCGTCGCGGGACAGCGGCGCATGCTCGATGTCGTCGAGGTCTCGGGCACGCGCGGCGCCGCCGGCGTCGGCATCGACGCGACCGAGGCCGAGACGATCCGTGCCGAGCTCACACGCGTCGTCGCCGCGCACCGGCGCACGCTCGACCAGCTGGCGACCGCGGTCGCAATCTTCGGCGCTGACGAGCGGCTGGTGTTCTATAACGCCGCCTACCGCGCGCTGTTTCAGCTCGATCCCACTTTTCTCGACGAGCGGCCGACGGATTCGGCAATTCTCGACCGGCTGCGGACCGAGCGCCGGCTCCCGGAACAAGCCGACTTCCGCGCCTGGAAGGCGCAGTTGTTAGATGCCTATCGGGCCGTCGAGCCCAAGGAGCACCGCTGGTATCTGCCCGGCGGCCGTGCCTTGCGCGTGGTCACCAACCCCAACCCGGAGCATGGGGTCACTTATCTGTTCGACGACATCAGCGAGCGCATCGAGCTGGAGAGCCGCTTCAACGCGCTGAACCGAACGCAAAGCGAAACGCTCGAGGCGCTGACCGAAGCCGTCGCTGTGTTCGGCGCCGACGGCCGGCTCAAGCTGCACAATCCGGTCTTTGCCCGGATGTGGAAGCTTTCGCCGCAAACGCTCGCAACGCGGCCGCATATCGATACCGTTGCCGGCTGGGCCCGCACGCTCATGGGCCGCAGGTTGGGCGGCGAGGAAGCGCTCGGCGCCATCAAGATGGCGGTGACGGCGCTCGAACATCGTACGCCGGTCGAGCGGCGGATCGAACGGGTCGACGGCAGCGTGCTCGATTGCGCGGCTTTGCCGCTACCCGACGGCGACACGCTCGTCACCTTCCGCGACGTCTCCGACAGCGTGAACGTGGAGCGGGCGCTGGTCGAGCGCAACGAGGCGCTGATCGCAGCCGATGCGCTGAAGAGCACGTTCGTGCATCACGTGTCCTACGAGCTGCGCTCGCCGCTGACCACGATCATCGGCTTCGCGCAGCTGCTGGACGATCCGGTGATCGGTCCCTTGAATACGAAGCAGCGCGAATATGTGGGCCATATCACCGAATCGAGCGCGGCGCTCTTGGCCATCATCAACGATATTCTGGATCTTGCCACCATCGACGCCGGCGCGATGCAGCTCGAAATCTCCGACGTCGACGTGCGCGAAACGGTGCAGGCCGCGGCCGAAGGCATCCGCGACCGTCTGGCCGAACAGAACTTGAAGCTCGATATCCGGGTGCGGCCCGATATCGGCGCCCTGCGCGCCGACGCCAAGCGCGTGCGGCAGATCCTGTTCAATCTGCTTTCCAACGCCGTCGGTTTTTCGCCGCGCGGCGAGACGATTACGCTTGCCGCCGAGCGGCGCGACGGCGCGGTCATCTTCCGCGTCGCCGACAAGGGGCCGGGCGTGCCGCCGGAGCTCAAGGAGCGCGTGTTCGGCCGCTTCGAGACCTATGCGCGAGGCTCCAAGCACCGCGGACCGGGGCTCGGACTCTCCATCGTGCGCTCGTTCGTGGCGTTGCACGGCGGCAGCGTCGCGATCGACAACGCGCCCGGCGGCGGCGCGATCGTGACTTGCATCTTCCCGCCCGCGGCCGTGGCCGATCACAAGGCCGCCGAGTAGACCATGCTCACCGTCAACGCCCCGCGCACGACCTGGGACGTGGAATTGCCCGACGAGGGCGCCACCGAGCGGCTCGCCATGGACTTGGCCGTCGCGCTCGACGCGGGCGACGTGATCACGCTCTCGGGCGACCTCGGCGCAGGGAAGACCACGCTGGCGCGCGCGGTGATCCGCTATCTGGCGGGCAACGCGCGTTTGGAAGTTCCGAGCCCGACTTTCACCCTCCTGCAAGCCTATGATCTGCCTCAATTTTCCATCGTGCACGCGGATCTGTTCCGGGTCGAGACCTTGGCCGAGCTTGCCGAGCTCGGCTGGGACGAGGCGGCCGACGGCGCGGTGCTGTTCGTGGAATGGCCCGAGCGCGCCGGCACTTTGATCCAGACCGATCGGCTCGATATTGCGCTCTCGATCGCGGCCGATCTCGGCCCCACGCACCGGCACGTACGACTTACGGGATTTGGGACATGGATCCCGCGGCTCGAGCGGCTGCGCGCGGCGCGCGCGCTGATCGATGCGGCCGGCTTCGGCCCGGCGCGGCGGCGTCGCATCCAGGGCGATGCCTCGACCCGAAGCTATGAGCGGCTCGCGCTATCGGGCACCAGCGTGATCCTGATGAATGCACCGCCGCGGCCCGATGGCCCGCCGGTGAAGAACGGCCTGCCCTATAGCGCCATCGCGCACTTGGCCGAAAACATGCGCCCGTACGTGGCGATCGCGCGCTATCTGCGCGAGAAGGGCTTCAGCACGCCGGAGATCATCGCCGCCGACATCGAAAGCGGACTCCTGCTGATCGAGGACTTCGGCAACAAGGGCATCGTCGCCGGTGATCCGCCGACGCCGGTCGAGGAGCGCTATGTGGCGGCGATCGACCTCCTGATCGCGCTGCATAACCTCGAGCTTCCCGTGAAACTGCCGGTGGCGCCGCGCATCGAATACGAAATTCCGCCCTACGATCTCGACGCTTATCTCATCGAGCTCGAACTGCTGCTCGAATGGTATCTGCCGCATCGCGGCGCGGTGCTTGCCGCCGATGCGCGCGTGCAATTCGAGACGCTGTGGCGCGCCGCGCTCGAGGAGCCGATCGCCGCGCCCAAGACCTGGGTGCTGCGCGACTTCCATTCGCCCAATCTTCTATGGCTGCCGGAACGGCGCGGGATTGCGCGCATTGGCATCCTCGATTTCCAAGATACGTTGATTGGCCCGCACGCCTATGACGTCGCCTCGCTGCTGATGGACGCGCGGGCCGACGTCTCGGAGACCTTGGAGCTCGCCTTGATGTCGCGCTACGCCGTCGGCCGCGGCGCGAAAGATCCGTCGTTCGATCCCTCCGTGTTCGCGCGCCAGTACGTGACGCTCGGCGCCCAGCGCGCGACCAAGATCATGGGCATTTTCGCCCGCTTAGAGCGGCGCGACGGCAAGCCGCAATATCTGAAGCATCTGCCGCGGGTGCGGAACTACCTGATGCGCGCGCTCGCGCATCCCTCGCTCGAGGGTCTGAAGGCGTGGTACGACACGCACGTTCCGCCGCCCGCCGAAGCCTGATCGGCCAGCCGTGACCGCCACCGACCGCCAAGGGCTGCCGAAGACCGCCATGGTGCTGGCGGCGGGCCTTGGCGTGCGGATGAAGCCGCTTACCGATACGAAGCCGAAGCCGCTCATCGAAGTTGCCGGCAAGGCGCTGATCGATCATGCGCTCGACCGGCTGGCCGCGGCCGGCGTCGAGACCGCCGTCGTCAACGTGCATCACTTCGCCGACGCGCTTGAGCGGCATCTAAAGGCGCGGAAGCAGCCCAAGATCGTGATCTCCGACGAGCGGAACGGGCTGCTCGACACCGGAGGCGGAATTGTCAAGGTTTTACAAAGGCTAGGGCCGGAATCTTTCCTGCTGATGAACTCCGACAGCCTGTGGTTGGAAGGCGCCGCGTCGAATCTAAAGCGCCTCGGCCGCGCATTCGATGCGCGCATGGACGCGCTGCTTCTTCTGGCGCCGAGCGCCGGCGCGATCGGCTATCGTGGCCGCGGCGATTATGGAATGGACGCGCAAGGAAAACTCCACCGGCGCGGCGAGCAGGAACGCGCGCCCTTGGTCTATGCGGGGGCGGCCGTGCTCTCCCCGCGCCTGTTCGCGGGCGCGCCGGCAGGCGCATTTTCGCTCACGCGGCTGTTCGACCGCGCGGAGGCTGCGGGCCGGCTTCATGGGCTCGCGCTGGAAGGCAAATGGATGCATGTGGGCTCGCCCGAGGCGATCGCAGCCGCCGAAGAGACTATGCGCCGCGGCTCGATCTGAGCCATGACAGGGCCTCGCGTTTTCACTATCCCGGCCTCGGCGCCGTTCCTGCCGACGCTGGTGGACGCCTTGCTCGACGGCAAACTCGTGCCGGGCTTCGGGCCGCGCAAAGACCGGCTGGCGCTCGCGTCGGCCACGATTTTCCTGCCGACGCGGCGTGCGGCGCGCGCGCTTTCGCACGCGATTCTCGATGCGCTCGAACCGATGCCGCGCTGCTTCCGAAGATCGTCCCGCTCGGCGACGTGGACGAGGACGAATTCGCTTTCGTCGGAGTCGGCGGGCGAAGGACGCCTGCTGCCGCCGATCGAACCGGCGCAGCGGCGGCTCGCGCTCGCCAAGCTCGTGCTGAAATATGCAAAAGTGAGCGAGCGCATCGCGACGACGCCGTCGGCAGCGATTGCGCTCGCCGACCAACTCGCGCGCCTGTTCGACGATTTCACCATCGCGAAGCTCACGCCCGAGGATCTCGCGGGGATCGTTCCGCCCGAACTCGACAATCATTGGGAAGTTTCGCTCGAGTTTCTGAAGTTCGCGCGCAAAGCCTGGCACGATCACCTGATCGAACAGAAGCTGTTCGACGGCGCCGCGCGGCGCGACCAGCTGCTCGCGGCGCGAAGCCGAGCGGCTCAAGGGCGACGTTGAGGGCCCATTCATCGCCGCCGGCTCCACCGGCACGATCCCAGCGGTCGCCGAATTGCTCGCCGCGATCGCACGCCGGTCCGATGGCGCGGTGGTGCTGCCGGGGCTCGATCAGGAACTGGACGACGAATCCTTCGCGCTGATCGAGGGGGGCAAGATCGGCGAGGTGGAGATCGATAGCTCGCCCGGCCATCCGCAGTTCGGCCTGAAGCGGCTCTTGCACCGGATCGGCATTGCGCGCGCCGAGGTGAAACGGATCGAAGCCCCCGGCAGCCCTGCCCGTGAGCGGTTTCTCTCCCATGCCTTCCGGCCAGCGGCGACCACGGAACGTTGGCGAACCGGCCAGCAGGCGCCCGCGGAAACTCAGATAATCGAGGTTTTCTCTGGGGTTACGGTTATCGAGGCGGCCGATCCGCGCGCCGAGGCGCTCTCGATCGCGATTGCTCTGCGTGAGACGCTGGTTGATTCCAAGAAGCGCGCGGCGCTCGTCACGCCCGACCGTACGCTCGCGCGCCGGGTCGCCGCCGAGCTCGCGCGCTGGCAAATCGAGGTCGAGGATTCGGCGGGTGTTTCGCTCGGCGACACGGAAGCCGGATTGCTCGCCCGCCTCGTGGCCGCGGCCGCGGCGGAGCGGCTGGCGCCGGTGCCCTTGATCGCGCTCTTGCGCCATGCACTTGCCAAACTCGACGCTATGAGCGGCGACATCGATCTGCTCGAGATCGCGGTTCTGCGCGGGCCGCGGCCGGCGCCCGGCGCGGGCTTGGTGCGCGCGGTCGAGGATGCGCGCAAGCGGAAATTTCATCCGCGCGATCCGCGCAGCCGCTTGAGCGCCGGGGATTGGGACAGCGCACTTAAGCTCGCGCAGAACATCGTCGGAAAATTGCAGCCGCTGCTCGATCTCGCCCATTCCGGTCCGCAACCGGTCGAGCGGCTGGTCGCGGCGCACCGGGTGGCGCTCGCCGCGATCGGGCTCGATCTGGCTCAATCGAGCCGCGAAGACGCGTGCAAGCTCGACGAAGCCTTCGTAAGTCTGGCCAAGGCCGCGGCTGCGCCGGAGCTTTCTCTTGCCGACTATTCCGAAGCGCTGCCTGCGCTGTTGTCCGATCAGAAGTTCCGCCCGCCGATCGATCCGGCATCGCGCATTTGCATCCTGGGCGCGCTGGAAGCGCGCCTGCTCGACTTCGACCGCATGGTGATCGGCGGCGTCAACGAGGGCGTCTGGCCGCCGGAGGCGCAGAACGATTCCTGGCTGAACCGCCCGATGCGCAAGCGCCTCGGGCTCGATCTGCCCGAACGTCGCGTGGGCTTGAGCGCGCACGATTTCGTACAGGCCGTGTGCGCAGGCGAAGTCGTCATCACACGCGCGCGCAAGCAGAACGGGGTCGAGACCGTGGCCTCGCGCTTTCTGCAGCGGATCAAGGCGGTCGCTCCGGAGCAGGCGTGGAACGCGGCGCTCAAGCGCGGAGAGCGCTACCTCGAGCTCGCGCGCGTGCTGGAGATGCCGGCGCAACGCGGCCGCATCCAAGCGGCCGGAGCCGCGCCCGCCGGCAGCCCTGAGGCCGGCGCGGCTGAGCGTCACCGAGATCGAGGCGTTGATCCGCGATCCCTACACGATCTATGCGCGCCACGTGCTGAAACTGCTCGCGCTCGAGCCGCTCGATGCCGAACCCGACGCGGCCGCGCGCGGCACGCTGCTGCACGATGCGATCGGTGATTTCACCGAAGCCTTTCCCAAAGAGTTGCCGGCCGGCGCGCTGGACAGGCTGCTTGCCTTCGGCAAGCAAGCCTTTGCGGAATATGAGGATTTTCCGGAAGTGGTCGCCGTCTGGTGGCCCCGCTTCGAGCGGGTGGCGCGCTGGTTCATTGGCCAGGAGCCGGAGCGCAGAAAGAATATCGCGCGCATTCTCGCCGAGACCGATGGCCGCATCGCATTTGCCGTCGGCGGGCGCGACTTCACGCTCTCCGCCCGCGCCGACCGCATCGACCTGCACAAGGACGGCTCGGCCGTGATCCTCGACTACAAGACCGGTACCCCGCCGAGCGCCAAGGAGGCGATCGTCGGGCTGGCGCCGCAATTGCCGCTCGAAGCCGCGATCGTGCGCGCCGGCGGGTTCAAGGAAATCCCTGCGGGCACGCACGTCGCCGATATCCAGATCATGAAGCTCTCGGGCGGCGAGCCGCCGGGCGAGACAAGCTCGTTCCATCCCGACCAAGTGGGCGGCCCAACCAAAAAGCTATTCGACGAATTGAAGCTTGCCGACCTCGACGCGCTTGCCGACTTCAGCCTGAAAAAGCTGAAAGCGCGGCTGGCAAAATTCGCCGATGCCAAGACGGCCTATCTTCCGGTGCCGCGGCCGAAATGGAAGCTCCGCTTCGGCGAGTACGATCACCTGGCGCGCATCAAGGAATGGTCCGAGAGCGGCGGAGGCGAGGACACATGACCGCGCTTCCGGAAAAAACCCGGCAGGCGCAAGAAAACGCCTCCGATCCCGCGGTCTCGGCCTGGGTTTCCGCCAATGCGGGCTCGGGCAAGACCACGGTGCTGGTGCGCCGTACGATCCGCTTGATGATGGCGGGCACGCCGCCGGCGCGCATCCTGTGCCTCACCTATACCAAGGCCGCCGCCGCGCACATGGCCAACGAAGTGCTGCGCGTACTTTCACAATGGGTGCGGCTCGATGACGCCGCGCTCGATGCGAAGCTCGCCGAGGTCGATCCGGCGCCGATCTCCGACGCGCGCCGCGCGCGGGCCCGGCGCCTGTTCGCCGCGGCGCTGGAGACGCCGGGCGGACTCAAGGTACAAACGATCCACGCCTTTTGCGACCGGGTGCTGCACCAGTTTCCGTTCGAGGCACGGGTGCCGGCGGGATTCGAGGTGCTGGAAGAACTGGGCGAGCGGGATCTCTTGGCCCGCGCACGGCTCTCGGTACTCTTGCAGGCGGCGTCCGAGCGCGATGGCGAACTTGGACGAGCGCTCGCGCGCGCCGTGGCGGTCGCTTCGGATCAGGGGCTCGCCGCCGCCCTCGACGAGGCCGTGCGGGAGCGGCGCAAGCTGCAGCGCTTCTTCGAGCACCATGGCGCAGGCGTGGATGCGGCCATGGCGGCCGCGCTTGGGCTCGAAGCCAAGGACACGCTGGCCAATGTGGAGAAGCGGATCGTCGAAGGGCCCCATCTGCCGCGCGCCGAGTGGCCGAGGATCGCGGCAAGGATGCATGCCCTCGATGGAAACGCGAGGAAGCGTGGAATGGCGCTTGCCGCGGCGGCGGCCGATTCCGATCCCGCCGCGGCGATCGACGAGTATTTCTCGGTCTTCTTCACCGGCGACGGCGATCCGCGCGCGGATGGTGGGTTCGGAAATCAGGGGGCGCGCGCGCAAGAGCCCGATCTATTCGCGCGTCTCTTCGAGGAGCGCGACCGGCTCGTGCCGCTCTTCGAGAAACGCACCGCCGCCAGTGCACGCGAGCGCAGTATGGCGTTGCTCACGCTCGCTGGAGCTACCATCCACCGCTACGAAGCGATGAAGGCCGAACGCGGACGCCTCGATTTCGGCGACCTTGTCGGAAAGACCGCCGATCTGTTGTCCGACACGGCCGCGGCCTGGGTGCACTACAAGCTCGACGGCGGCATCGATCACATCTTGATCGACGAGGCGCAGGACACCAGCCCCGAGCAGTGGACCGTGATCGAGAAGCTCGCCGAGGAGTTTTTCGCAGGACTCGGCGCCCGCGCGGACCGGCCCCGCACAATCTTTGCCGTCGGCGACGAGAAACAGTCGATTTTCGGCTTCCAGGGCGCCGATCCGGCGCGCTTCGACGCCATGCGGCGCGAATTCACCAAGCGCTCTTTGAGCGCAGATCTGCCGTTTGCCGACGAGAAACTGACGCTCTCGTTCCGCTCCATGCGCGGGGTGCTCGTAGCGATCGACAAGGTGTTCGAGCGTCCCGAAGCACACCGTGGCCTCTCGAGCAGCGATCCGGGCAAGACCATTCACGAGGCAATTCGCACGGAAGCGCCCGCGCTGGTGGAACTGTGGCCGACGGTGAAGCCCGATGCCAAGGACGACGAGGACGGGCTGGCCTGGGACGCCCCGCTCGACGCCGAGGCCGAGACCAATCCGGCGGTCAAGCTTGCGCGGCAAATCGCGGCCGCGGTCGCGCACTGGACGAGCGGCGGGCTCGCGGTCACCGACCGGCAGACGCGGAAGACGCGCGCGGCGCGGGCCGGCGACGTCATCGTGCTGGTGCGGCGGCGCGGCGTCTTGTTCGAGGCGATCCTGCGCGCGCTCAAGGACAGAGGCGTTGCGGTCGCCGGGGCCGACCGGCTCGATCTGGTCGAGCATATCGCGGTCATGGATCTGCTTGCGTTGGCCGACGCGCTGTTGCTGGAGCACGACGATCTTTCGCTCGCCTGCGCCTTGAAGAGTCCGCTGTTCGGCTTGACCGACGACGACCTCATGGCGCTCGCGCCCGGCCGCACCGGCACGCTCGCCGCCGCGCTCGATGAGAAATCCAAGACCGACGCGCGGTTCAAGCCGGCCGCCGAAAAGCTCGCACGCTGGCGCGAGGAGGCGCGCAAGCTGCGGCCGTTCGATTTCCTCTCGCGCGTGCTCGGGCGCGACCGCGGGCGCGAGTTGATCCTCGGCCGGCTCGGCGACGAGGCCGCCGACGCGATCGACGAATTGCTCGCCCGCGCGCTCGCCTATGAGCAGACCGAGGCGCCGACGCTGGCCGGCTTCGCCGCTTTCCTGCGCCGCGCCGGCGCCGAGGTGAAGCGCGATCTCGAAATCGAGAGTCAGGCGGTGCGGGTGATGACCGTGCACGGGGTCAAGGGGCTCGAGGCGCCGATCGTGGTGCTCGCCGATACGACCGGAATTCCGGCCGATGGTCGCCACGACCCCAGGCTGCTGACACTCCCGGTTCCAGACGCGCCGCCGGTCGCGCCCGAAGCGCCGGTCTGGGCGCTCGGAAGCAAGTTCGATTCGAAAAATCTCGGCGATGCCCGCCGGACCGCGCGCGGCAAGCGCGAGGAAGAATATCGGCGACTGCTCTATGTCGCCATCACGCGCGCGGCCGATGCGCTCGTCGTGTGCGGGTACGATTCAAAGCGCCGCGACGAGGCCGAACTGCCGGACGGCTCTTGGTACCGGCTGGTCCATGACGCGCTCAAGCAGGATATGGAGGAGCAGGACGCGCCCGGATTCGAAGGCAAGGTGTGGCGCCTAAAGCCCACGCCGACACGCAGAGGCCGAGAAGCAGCCCGCGCCGGCCATAGCAAGGCTCGAAGCGCCTGCATGGCTCAAGCTCCCGGCACCGCCGTCCATGCCGCTCACGCGCGTCATCGCGCCGTCGCGTGCGATGGCCGATGCCGGCCTGCAGCGGACGCGTTCAGCGCCGGCTGGCGGCATCGACCCATTGCGCCGGGGAAAGCTCGTGCATGCGTTGTTACACGCGCTGGTTCCAATTCCTCCGTCCGAGCGAATCGAGCGAGCGAAGCGCTTTCTCGCCGACGCCGCCGACGTGACCGAGGCAGAACGCGACAAGCTCGCCGCCGAGGCGAGCGCGGTGCTCGACTATCCGGATTGCGCAATGCTGTTTTCCGAAAACAGCCGGGGCGAGGTCCCGATTTTCGCTCGCCGGGAGTTAGAGCGCGGCCCGATCGAAATAGCCGGCCGTATCGACCGTCTCGCCGAGACGGAAGACGCCGTGCATATCGCCGATTTCAAGACCGACCGGCCGCCGCCCTTGGCGGGCGACGAGCGGTTCAACGCCTATGTGGGGCAACTCGCGCTCTATCGCGAAGCGCTGAGGCGCATCTACCCCGGCAAGGCCGTGCGCGCATATCTTGTGTGGACGGTTAAGCCCACAATCGAGGAAATCCCCGCGGGCGCGCTGGATGCCGCTTTTCAGCGGGCGATCCGCGACTTAGGCACATCTTGACCCTGGGGGCCCGCATCCCTAGGTATCACCGCGCCCAAGGGCCCCGATTCCCCACGCCATCACCGAGGTACGCCATGGCCGTCGCCAAGGTTTCCGACTCGTCTTTCGACACGGACGTGCTCAAGTCCGCCGATCCAGTGCTCGTGGATTTCTGGGCCGAATGGTGCGGGCCCTGCCGCGTGATCGCGCCCATGCTCGAAGAGGTCGCGACCGAACTGCAGGGCAAGCTCAAGATCGTAAAGCTCAATGTCGACGAGAACCCGCAGACCGCGTCCAAGTACGGGATCATGTCGATCCCGACGCTGATGATCTTCAAGAACGGCCAGATGGCCTCGCGCCAGATCGGCGCGGTGCCCAAGCCCAAGATCGTAAGTTGGATCCAGGGCGCGATCTAAGTCGCGATCTGAACGCGCCGGTTTTCAAGAAAATAATCGTCGGTCATGGCCGGGACGTCAGGCGCGAAGACGGCGCGGAGTTTACCCTTGGGCGCGCCAAAGGCGCGACCCGAGGGCGCCTTTTGCCCGGCCTTTGTCGTTTCTAGACCGGCGGCGTGCCGTTGAGCGCCAGCACCTGTCCCGCGAGATAGAGCGAGCCGGTGATCAGCACCCGCGGCGGCGTCTCGAGCGCGAGGGCGTGAATACGGTCGAGCGCGGCTTCCACGCTTGGCGCAGTTTCCGCCGTCAGGCCTGCACGGACTGCCGAGGCCGCCACCTGCTCCGGCGTGCGCGCGGTCTCGGCCGGAACCGGCACCGCGAAGACGTGGCGCGCGAGATCGGAAAAACAGGCGAGGAAGCCGTCGGCGTCCTTCGTGGACAAGAGACCCGCGACCAGCACAAGCGGGCGCGGGACTTTTTCCTCGAGCTCCGCGAGCGCAACGGCGACCGCGGCGCCGCCGGCGACATTGTGGCCGCCGTCGAGCCACAGTTCCGAGCCTTCGGGAAGCCGTGCAGCAAGGCGGCCATGACCCAGGCGCTGCATGCGCGCCGGCCAATCGACCCGAATCATACCGGCTTCGATAGCCGCTGCTGGAACTGCAAAGGCGTTTGCTGCGCGCAGTGCGGCGATCGCCGCCCCCGCGTTCTCGATCTGATGCGCGCCCACCAGGCGCGGGCGCGGCAGAGTCGAGCAGACCCGCTTCGTCCGAATAGACCAGCCGCCCGCGCTCCTCATAGGCCTGCCAGTGCTCGCCCGACACGAACAGCTTGGCACCGATGCGCTCGGCTTCGCGCTCGATGGTAGAGCGGGCTTCCGGCTGCTGCCGGGCGAGGATCGCCGGAACGCCCGGCTTCAGGATGCCCGCCTTCTCGGCGGCGATCTCGTTCAGCGTCGGACCCAGGAATTCCGTATGGTCGATCGAGACCGGCATGATGAGGCTGGCGAGCGGACGCTCGATCACGTTGGTGGCATCGAGCCGGCCGCCGAGGCCGACTTCCAGGAGCAGCACGTCGGCTGGATGGCGCGAAAAGAGCAGAAACGCCGCCGCGGTCGTGATCTCGAAAAACGTGATCGAATCCTCGGCGTTGGCCCGCTCGCATTCCATGAGCGCGTCGGCGAGCGCCTCGTCGCCGACCAGCCGGCCGGTGCCCCGGTGCGCGAGGCGAAACCGCTCGTTGAAGCGCACGAGATTGGGCGAGGTATAGACGTGAACGCCGTGGCCGGCCGCCTCCAGCATCGCGCGCAGGAAGGCGATGGCCGAGCCCTTGCCGTTGGTGCCGGCGACGTGGATCACCGGCGGCAACTTGCGCTCGGGATGACCGAGGCGGGCCAATAAACGCTCGAGCCGGCCGAGCGAAAGGTCGATCTTCTTCGGGTGCAGCCGCCCGAGCCGCGCGATGAGGGCCTCGGTAGCCTCCCGGGCGCGCGCCGTGCCGGCGTTCATGACGCCTCCGCTGGCACCCCTGCAGACGCCCCTGCGGGCACCGGCAGCGAGCGGGCGGCCGAGGGCGCCTTGGTCATGAGCCGGCACAGGCGCGAAATCGTCGGGCGCAGCTCACGCCGATGCACCACCATGTCCACCATGCCGTGGTCGCGCAGATATTCGGCGCGCTGGAAGCCTTCCGGCAGCTTCTCGCGGATGGTCTGCTCGATCACGCGCGGGCCGGCGAAGCCGATGAGCGCGCCGGGCTCGGCGATGTGCACGTCGCCGAGCATGGCGTAGGAGGCGGTGACGCCGCCGGTCGTCGGGTTGGTGAGCACGACGATGTAGGGCTTCCGCGCCTCGCGCAGATTGAGCACCGCGACGGTGGTGCGCGGGAGCTGCATCAGCGAGAGAATTCCTTCCTGCATACGCGCGCCACCGGAGGCGGCGAACAGGATGCACGGCGTGCTCTTCTCGGCCGCGGTGTCGAGCGCCTTGATGATCGCCTCGGCCGCCGCCATGCCGAGCGAGCCGCCCATGAAATCGAAATCCTGCACGGCGATGACGACCGGCAGGCCGTCGAGCTTGCCGAAGCCGACTTTCACCGCGTCGTTCATGCCGGTCTTGGCGCGAGCGTCCTTCAGGCGATCGACATAGCGGCGTTCGTCGCGGAACTTGAGCGGATCAACCGGAACCTGCGGCAGTTGCACGTCGAACCAAGTCTCACCGTCGAACATGGACTTGAGGCGGGCCGCCGCGCCCATGCGCATGTGATAGTTCGAGCCGGGAATCACCCACTGGTTCGCCTCCACGTCCTTGTGGAAGACGAGCTGTCCGGTCTCCGGACATTTGATCCAGAGGTTCTCCGGCACATCCCGGCGCTGCAGGAAGTTTCGCAGCTTCGGCGCGACTTTCGAAATCCAGTTCATGTTCACTCCGCCGCGACCCGGCGCGCCGAGCGTACGCCACGGGCTAGCTCGGCGACGAGATCGGTCACCGATTTCACCGTGCGCGCGGTGGCCTTGCCGCCCGTGTCCAAGCTTTGGCGCACCGCCTCGACGAGCGCCGATCCTACCACGACCGCGTCGGCGCCCTGGGCGATGCGCTGCGCATCCTCGGCGGTGCGCACGCCGAAGCCGACCGCGATGGGCAGCTTGGTATGGCGCTTGATGCGGGCGACCGCGGCATTGACCTTGCCTGAATCGGGCGCCGCGGCGCCGGTGATGCCGGTGATTGAAACGTAATAGACGAAGCCCGAGGTGTTCGTCAGCACCGTGGGCAGACGCTTGTCGTCGGTGGTGGGGGTGGCGAGCCGGATGAAGGCGACGCCCGCCTTCAGCGCCGGGAGACACAGCTCCTCGTCCTCCTCGGGCGGCAGATCAACGACGATCAGCCCGTCGACGCCGGCCTCTTTCGCATCCTTGAGAAAGCGATCGACGCCATAGACATAGATCGGATTGTAATAGCCCATGAGCACGATCGGCGTGGCGGCGTCCTGCATGCGGAAGGCGCGCACCAGCTCGAGCGTCTTCTTCATGTTCTGGCCGGCCTTGAGCGCGCGCAGCGACGAGGCCTGGACCGCCGGGCCGTCGGCCATGGGATCGGTGAACGGCATGCCGATCTCGACCATATCGGCGCCGGCCTTGGGCAGCGCGTTCAGGATCGCGAGCGAAGTCGCATAATCCGGATCGCCGGCGGTGACGAAGGTCACGAGCCCAGCGCGACCCTCGCGCGCCAGCGCAGTGAAGCGCGCGTCGATGCGGGCGCTCACAGCTTGCCCCCGAGATGCTCCGCCACGGTGAAAATATCCTTGTCGCCGCGGCCGCACAGATTGACCACCATCAGATGGTCCTTCGATTTCTTCGGCGCGAGCTCAGCGACCTTGGCCAGCGCGTGGGCGGGCTCTAGCGCCGGGATGATGCCTTCGAGCGTAGCGAGCAGCTGGAAGGCCTTCAGCGCCTCGTCGTCGGTGGCCGAGAGATAGGTCACGCGGCCCTGGTCGTGCAGCCAGGAATGCTCGGGGCCGATGCCGGGATAATCGAGCCCGGCGGAGATCGAGTGGGTCTCGGTGATCTGGCCGTCGCCGTCCATCAAGAGATAGGTGCGGTTGCCGTGCAGCACGCCGGGCCTGCCGCCGCCGATCGAAGCGGCGTGATGGCCGGTAGGGATTCCCTCCCCCGCCGCCTCGACGCCGTACATTTCGATTCCGGCGTCGTCGAGGAACGGGTGGAACAGGCCCATGGCGTTGGAGCCGCCGCCGATGCAGGCGACGAGCGAATCCGGCAGCCGGCCCTCGGCTTCCATGATCTGCTCGCGCACTTCGTTGCCGATCACGCTTTGAAAATCCCGCACCATCGCCGGATAGGGATGCGGGCCGGCGACCGTACCGATGCAGTAGAAGGTGTTCTCGACGTTGGTCACCCAGTCGCGCAGCGCCTCGTTCATGGCGTCCTTCAGCGTCTTCGAGCCGGAGGTGACCGGCCGCACTTCGGCGCCGAGCAACTTCATGCGGAAGACGTTCGGCTTCTGCCGCTCGATATCGGTGACGCCCATATAGACGACGCACTGAAGCCCGAAGCGCGCGCAGGCGGTGGCGGTGGCGACGCCGTGCTGGCCGGCGCCGGTCTCGGCGATGATGCGCTTCTTGCCCATGCGGCGCGCGAGCAGAATTTGCCCCATCACATTGTTGATCTTGTGCGCGCCGGTGTGATTGAGCTCGTCGCGCTTTAAATAGATTTTTGCGCCGCGCAGATGCTCGGTCAGCCGCTCGGCGAAATACAAGGGGCTCGGCCGGCCGACATAGTGTTTCAGGAAATATTCCATCTCCGCCTTGAAGGCGGGATCGTTCTTCGCCTCCGTGTAGGCGCGCTCGAGATCGAGCACGAGCGGCATCAGCGTCTCGGCGACGAAGCGGCCGCCATAGATGCCGAAATGCCCGCGCTCGTCGGGCCCGATGCGGAGACTGTTGGGCTTCACGTTCACGACGCCTTCTCCCGCAGCCCTTCGAGCGCACTCGCGGCTTTGCGCGCGGCGGCCACGAAGGCCTTGATCTTGCCCGCGTCCTTGACCCCGGGCGCGCTCTCGACGCCGGAGGATACATCGACGGCATCCGGGCGCACGATGCGGATCGCGTCCGCCACGTTCTCCGGCGTGAGCCCGCCCGAAAGCATGACCGGCTTCTTGCGCTCAAGCCGGGACAACAGCGTCCAGTCGAAGGCGCGGCCGTGGCCGCCGGGCCGGGTGGCGTCCTTGGGCGGGCGGGCGTCGAACAGCAAGCGGTCGGCGACCGCCTTATAGGAAGCGACCACTGAGAGGTCGGCGGCCTCGGCGACCGCGATCGCCTTCATCAGGGGACGCGTGAAGCGCTTGCGGATCTCGGCGACGCGCGCCGGGGTCTCGGTGCCGTGCAGCTGCAAAATGTCCGGCGAAACCCCGGTGACGATGCGCGACAGCAGCGTATCATCGGCGTCGACTGTGAGCGCGACCACGAGCGCGCGGCCGCGCGCGCGCGCGGCGAGCTTGGCCGCGTCGGCGAGCGAAACGGCGCGCGGGCTCGCGGCAAAGAACACGAGCCCGACCAGATCGGCGCCGGCATCGAGCGCCGCGTCCATGGCGCGCGGCTCGTTGATGCCGCAGATTTTCACCTCAAGCATATCGTTCGATGACATGGGGCCGTACCGATGTCCACCGCCGCGGAAAGGGGCGGAAACTTCGCCGGATCAAACACTTAGTCGCGGTCCGGACCGAGCACCCCCGACCGCGCGGGCAAGGCCGGCGTGCGCGCCGCGGCCTGAAAGTCGGCCTGGTTGCGTTGCTCGACTTCAGCTTTGAGCCGCGCGTTCTCCCGCTCAGCGCGGCGCGCGGCGAGCCGCCAGCGCAGCTTGCCCAACGAGACCACGATGCCGCCGACCAGCACGCCGACGATCAGCGCGCCGAAAATCACCGCGAATAACGGTACGGTGAGCGCGAATGCCGGGCTCTCGCGCGAGAACGGATCGAGGGAGACGACGACATCGGCGCGATTGGCGACCGCGAACAGGATGATCGCGACCGACAAGGGCAGCAGAAGTATCCAGGCGAGGAGTCTGCGCATCGGAGACTCCGCTGCGGCGCTTCGGCGCGGGTCAGCGGCGCGGGCGGTTCAACCGCTCGCGCATTTCCTTGCCGGTCTTGAAATAGGGCACGACCTTCTCGGCCACCTTCACCTGCGCGCCGGTGCGCGGATTGCGCCCGAGGCGGGCCGGGCGCGCCTTGGTCGAAAACGCGCCGAAGCCGCGCAACTCGACGCGGTCGCCGCGCGAGAGCGCGGTCGTGATCTCATCGAGGATCGCGTCCACGATGTTCTCGACATCGCGCTGATAGAGATGCGGATTGGTTTCCGCGATCTTCTGAACGAGCTCGGACTTGATCATTTCGCCCAGCCCCCCCGAGCGGAATATGTAAACGATCCGAAAGACTTGGCAGACCTTTAGTCCGTCAATGGAGGCTGCCAGATGGCCAGAAGGCCGTCAAGCTGCGCGCGGGCGGCGGCGCTGATGATGGCTTCGCTGCCGACCAGCGCGCCGAGCGCGGGCAGGCCGAGCGCGTCGGCCACGGCGGCGAGCGCGCCAAGCCAGCGGAACTCGGAACCGAAACTGCGGATCCGCCAGTCGCGCACCAAGAGATCCTCGCTCACGCCCTTGTTGGCCTTGAGCCAGGCGCGAGCCGCACGCTCGTCGCCGATCTGGTCGACCAGATTGATCGGCATGGCCTGGGCCGCGCTGAACACCCGTCCGTCGGAGGCGAGCGCGAGCTTGGCGTCGTCGAGACCGCGGCGCTCGCGGACGAGATTCTTGAACCAGCCATAGGTGTCGTCGACCAGGCTCTTGATCGCAGCCTTGGCCTCGGGGCTCGTCGGCTCGTAGCCGTTGGGCGAGGCCTTGAGCGGCGACGACTTGATCTCCTCGACCGCGACGCCGACGTGCTTGAGCAATTCATAGAAGTTCGGATATTGGAAAATGACGCCGACCGAGCCGACGATGGCGGTGCGCGGCGCGAAAATGCGGTCGGTGCCGAGTGCCGCGATATAGGCGCCCGATGCGGCGATGCCTTCGATCACGGCGACGGTCGGCTTTTTCTCGGCGAGGCGGCGGATTCCTTCGTAAAGCGCCTCGGAGCCGGCGACCGTGCCGCCCGGGCTGTTGATCGTAATGATCACCGCCTCGGCGCCGGATTTGCCGATCTCCTCCAGCAGCTCGAGCCGCGCGCGGTCGCTGCGGATCAGGCCGCCGATGGTGACGCGCGCCACATGCGGGCTGCTGTTGCCGAAGTAGCGATAGTCGCCGGAGGCGGCGGCGGCCCAGCCGATGCCGGCGACGATGGCGAGGAGCGCGAGCACGCGCCAAAAAGTGAGCTTGCGCCGCAGGCGGCGGCGATCGACGACGGCGTCGACATCGAAGGACATTTGGGACCTCCCTGGGCGGCGCAAAACGCGCCCCCGGATTCGCGCGACTCTAGCCCCGGCCCTACGGCGGCTTCAAGGCATTGTCGGAAAAGGGGTAATCGAAACGCAAACGGCCGGCAATCTGCCGGCCGCCGCATCTTAGCCGCTTATGGAAAGGGTTATTCTTTCTTGTCGGTGCGCTTATTGAGCGACGGCCCGAGAATATCGCCGAGCGTCGCGCCCGAGTTGGACGAGCCGTACTGGGCGACCGCCTCCTTCTCCTCGGCGATCTCCAGCGCCTTGATCGAAACCATGACCTTGCGCGCGCGCTTGTCGAACAGCGTCACGCGCGCGTCGACCTTTTCGCCGACGACGAAACGCTCGGCGCGCTGGTCGGAACGGTCGCGCGCGAGATCCGAGCGCTTGATGAAAGTGGTGAGATCGGTGCCGACGATCTTGGCCTCGAGCCCGCTTTCCTTCACCTCGGTGATCTCGCAGGTGACCACCGCACCCTTCTTGAGGTCCTCGGCCTGAGCGAACGGATCGCCCGAGAGCTGCTTGATGCCGAGCGAAATGCGCTCTTTCTCGACGTCCACGTCGAGCACCACGGCCTTGACCATGTCGCTTTTCTTGAACTCTTCGATCACCTGCTCGCCGGGCCGGTTCCAGTCGAAATCGCTCAAGTGCACCATGCCGTCCACTTCGCCATCGAGGCCGAGGAACAGGCCGAACTCGGTCTTGTTCTTGACCTCGCCCTCCACCGTCGTGCCGACCGGATGCTTCTCGGCGAAGACCTCCCACGGATTGGCCAGCGTCTGCTTCAGGCCCAGCGAAATGCGGCGCTTGACCGGATCGACCTCGAGCACCTGAACCTCGACCTCCTGCGACGTCGATACGATCTTGCCGGGGTGCACGTTCTTCTTGGTCCAGGACATTTCGGAAACGTGCACGAGTCCCTCGATGCCGGGCTCGAGCTCGACGAAGGCGCCATAGTCGGTGATGTTGGTGACGCGGCCCTTCACTTTGGTGCCGATTGGATAGCGCGTCTCGATGCCCTCCCAGGGATCGCCCTGAAGCTGCTTCATGCCGAGCGAGATGCGGTGGGTTTCGTGGTTGATCTTGATGATACGCACCTTGACCTGCTGGCCGATGGTCAAGACGTCGTTCGGGTGATTGACGCGCCGCCAAGCGATGTCGGTCACGTGCAGCAGGCCGTCGATGCCGCCGAGATCGACGAAGGCGCCGTAATCGGTGATGTTCTTCACGACGCCGTCGATGGTCTGGCCTTCCTCGAGGCTCGACACCAGCTCGTGGCGCTGACCGGCGCGGGTCTCCTCCAGAACGGTGCGGCGCGAGACGACGATATTGCCGCGCCGGCGATCCATCTTGAGAATCTGGAACTGTTGCGGCGTGTGCATGAGCGGGCCGATGTCGCGGATCGGGCGAATATCCACCTGGCTGCGCGGCAGGAAGGAAACGGCGCCGTCGAGATCGACGGTGTAGCCGCCCTTGACCTGGTTGAAGATGACGCCGGTGACCTTCTCGTTGGCCTGGAACGCCTTTTCCAGACGACCCCAGCTCTCCTCGCGCCGCGCCTTGTCGCGCGACAGCACCGCCTCGCCCAGCGCGTTCTCCACCCGCTCGAGATAGACCTCGACCTCGTCGCCGATCTTGAGCGCGGTCTCGCGGCCGGGGCCGGCGAATTCCTTCATCGGCACGCGACCTTCGGTCTTCAGGCCGATATCGATGACGGCGATGTCCTTCTCGATGCCGACGATGCGGCCCTTGACGACCGAGCCTTCGTGCAGGTCGAGACGGCCGAAGGACTTCTTCGAGCATGGCGGCGAAGTCTTCGCGGGAGGGCTGAGCGGTCTGTTTGGCGGCGGCGGGCATCGGTTCTCCTGGATCGGGTTCGGGTGTCGGTGAAATAATAACGTCGCGTGCGGCGCGGCCAACCCGGGCTAGCGGCCCGGAGCCATGACTTGGTTGCGGCAAAACTGCCGCGCGGCACGAGACGATTGGGTGTTCCGGCGCGAAAACGCGAGGCGGAGCGGGCCTGCCTCCTACGCTACGAGGGCGCGGGTCAACCCCGCCCTCGGCCCGCCCGGACAGCCTCCACGATGGAAAGAACCGCCCGGAACGCGGCCTCTATATCGAGATCGGTGGTATCGAGCAAGGCCGCATCCGGCGCGGCTTTCAGGGGCGCGATGGCGCGCCCGGAGTCGCGGGCGTCGCGCTTCCTGATCTCGGCCAGCACCGCGTCATAGGCCAGCGTTTCGCCGCGCTCGGTGAGCTCCTTGTGGCGCCGCCAAGCACGGACTTCAGGCCTTGCGGTGACGAAAATCTTCGCCTCGGCCTGGGGGGCGATGACGGTACCGGTGTCGCGGCCATCGAGCACGGCGCCTCCGGGCCGGCGGGCGAAATCCTGCTGCAAGGCTAGAAGTGCCGCGCGCACCTCGGGGATTGTCGCGACGCGCGATGCGGCTTCGCCGAGTGCCGCGCCCGAGAGCCGTTTCGCATCGAGCCCATCGAGGGAAAGCCCGCGGGCGACGGCCGCCGCCGCGGCCGAGTCATCGAGGCGTTTCTTGGCATCAAGGAGCTCGGCAGCAACCGCGCGGTAGAGCAGCCCGGTGTCGAGATGCGGGAGGCCAAGATGCTCAGCGATCCGGCGCGCGAGCGTGCCCTTGCCCGACGCCGCCGGCCCATCGATGGTGACGATCATCCCTTATCCGATATCGGCGCCGAGCTTTTGCATCAGCTCGGAGAAGCCCGGAAAGCTGGTGGCGACGAAGGAAATGTCATCGGCGCCGACCGGTTTGTCGCTGGCAAGTCCCATCACGAGAAAACTCATCGCGATCCGATGATCCATGTGGGTGGCGACGGTGCCGCCGCCAACCACGTTGCGCTTGCCGTGCACGATCAGATCGTCGCCGGAAATCTCGTGAACGACACCGTTCGCCTTGAGGCCGGCGGCGACCGCGCCCAGCCGGTCGGATTCCTTGACGCGCAATTCGGCAAGCCCACGCATCGCCGTGGTGCCTTCGGCGAAGGCCGCGGCGATCGCGAGCACCGGATATTCGTCGATCATCGAAGGCGCGCGGGCGGCGGGAACTTCGACGCCCTTGAGCGCCGAGGCTCGCACGCGCAGATCCGCCACGGTCTCGCCGCCCTCCTCGCGCCGCTCCAGCTCCTCGATGCGCGCACCCATTTCCTTGAGCGTCACGATCAGGCCCGAGCGCAACGGATTCATCAACACGCCCTCCAAGATCACATCGGAGCCCGGAACCAGAAGCGCCGCCACGAGCGGAAACGCGGCCGACGAAGGATCGGCCGGCACGCGCACGCGTTGCGGCAAGAGTTCCGGCCGGCCCTTGAGCACGATTCGCCTCCCGCACGCACTATGCGGCGTGACTTTCAGCTCGGCACCGAAATGGGCGAGCATGCGCTCGGTATGGTCGCGGGTCGCCGCTTCCTCGATCAACGTGGTCTCGCCCGGCGCCGCGAGCCCGCACAGCAGGACCGCCGATTTCACTTGCGCCGACGCGACCGGACTCTTGTACTCGATCGGAATCGGATCGCGCGCGCCCTTGAGCTTGAGCGGCAGCCGGCCGCCCTCGGCCTGCTCCATGACCTCCGCGCCCATGCGCGCGAGCGGATCGAGTACGCGCCGCATCGGCCGCTGGCGCAGGCTGTCGTCGCCGTCAAAAGCGGCCTCGATCGGGTGACCGGCCACTACGCCCAGCATCAGCCGCGTGCCGGTGCCGGCATTGCCAAAATCGAGCGGCGCACGGGGCGGCAAGAGCGAACCGAGGCCCACGCCGTGCACGCTCCAGGCACCGGCTCCGCTGTGCTGAAGCTTGGCCCCGAGCGCAGCACAGGCCGCGGCGGTGGCGAGCACATCGGCGCCTTCCAGAAGGCCCTCGATCCGGGTCTCGCCCACCGTGAGCAGGCCGAGCATGAGCGCGCGATGGGAGATCGACTTGTCGCCGGGCACGCGAACGCGGCCCTTGAGCGCGCCCGCGCGGCGGGCGACGGCGGGCCTGGTGTGGGCCTTTGGGTGCGCCGGAGCGGCGGACATCATTTTCTCGTTTCAGCGCGAGGCTCTAGCACGCAGCCGAGAGCCCGTCACCGATGCAGGCCGGCGGCTTTTCGGCCTTGACAGGCAGGGGGCAGCGGTCCAATTGAGGCGCCCTTTTTCCGGCATTTTCTGCAAGCGGAGGAGTTTTGGTGGCCAAGCCCGAACTCGGCGTCAAGCGCGTGTGCGGCAGTTGCGGGTCGAAGTTCTACGACCTCGCAAAGAGTCCGATCGTCTGCCCGAAGTGCGGAACCGTGTATCAGGTCGCGGCCGTCACGCGGGCGCGGCCCGAGCCGGTCGCACCCAAGCCGGTCCCGGTCGAGGAGCCGGAGGTCAAGCGTCCGGCGAACGTCATCTCGCTCGAGGATGCGGATGCGGAGGCAACCGGCAAGAAGAAAACCGCCGCGATACCGGATACCGATGAAGACGAGGCGGAGGTTCCCGCCGCGACCGAGGACGATACGTTCCTCGAGCAAGAGGAAGAGGAACCCGGCACGGTCTCCGACATCATCGGCGAGAAGGTCGAGGGCGACGAGGAGCCTTGAGGGGCGGAGAGCCCCATGCTTAGTCCGAACCGCTCGGGATACCCAGCACCCGAGCTTGCCGCTTAGCCTGAATTCCGGCTTGCCAACCGGCGGCCGTGTGGGGCCATAGCTCAGTTGGGAGAGCGCTTGAATGGCATTCAAGAGGTCGGGGGTTCGAACTCCCCCTGGCTCCACCACTCTCCTCTCGAACCAGCACTCCGCTCGTGCCGATGCCGCCTTGCGAAGGCCCACGCGCGATCCCATATCCGTTATGCGTTGGGTTCGACTGAGCCCGGTCCGGGGCGCCCATCTGGGGCCCCACAAAGTCGCTTACGAGGACTTTGCAATGTCGCGTGTACCTACGCTTTCGAGCCCGTTTCTGCTCGGCTTCGAGGAGATCGAGCGGGCGCTCGACCGGGTCGTCAAAGCGGCCGACGGCTATCCGCCCTACAATGTCGAGCGGCTGCCCGCGGCCGGTGACCGGCCTGAGCGGATCAGGATCACGCTCGCCGTCGCCGGATTCTCGCGCGACGAACTCGAGATCACCGTCGAAGAGAACGAACTGGTGATCGCCGGCCGCCAGACCGACGACAGCGTCGGGCGCGTATTCCTGCATCGCGGCATCGCCGCGCGGCAGTTTCGGCGAACCTTCGTGCTGGCCGACGGCATCGCGATCACAGGCGCCGATCTGAAAGACGGGCTCCTGTTGGTCGATTTGGAGCGGCCTGAAGCGGCCCGGCCCGTGCGCCGGATCGAAATCGGGGCGAAGGACGTAAAGGAGTAAGACCATGAACACGCAACACCAAGATCCCAAGACCCCTGACCTCTCGCCCGAGGCGCTCGCGGCGCTCGGCGGCGGACGCATCGCCTATGTGCGGATGCTCCGTTCCGAGGACGTGAGCACGATTTTCCCGCAGGCACCGACCATCGAGCCCGGCCTGAAGCTGTTTTCGCTGCACGCGGCCGACGGCACGCCGATCCTGCTCACCGACACGCGCGAGGCGGCGCTTGCCAATGCGCGCGAGCACGAGCTCGTCACCCTCAGCGTTCACTAAACGGAAACCGGAGTTCGATCAGGCGGCGTGGATCGCCGAGGGCGGCTGCGTAGTGAGCAGCTCATTGAGGGTCTGCGCGTCGGTCGTAGCGCGCAACTTCGCGGCGACCACCGGGTCGCGCAGCAGGCGCGCGATGCGCGCCAGCGCCTTCAGGTGATCGGCGCCGGCCGCTTCCGGGGCCAATAGCAGAAAAATCAGATCGACCGGGTGGCCGTCGAGGGCCTCGAAATCGATCGGCTTCTCCAGCCGCGCGAACAGGCCGACGAGCCGGTTGAGCTTGGGCAGCTTGCCGTGCGGAATCGCGACCCCGTTGCCGATTCCGGTCGAGCCCAGGCGCTCGCGTTGCATCAGGATCTCGAAAATCTCACGCTCCGCACGGCCGGTGGAAACCGCGGCCTTGGCCGCGAGTTCCTGCAGGGCCTGTTTCTTGTTGCTCGCCTTCAGCGCAGGAAAGATCGCGTCGGCGGCGAGAAGGTCATCGAGCGGCATGATTTTTTCGTGATCCAGCCGAACTGCGTTCGGGGGAATCGAGAGGGCGCGGACCATAAGAGCCGTTCCCCACCGGGTCAATGGGCCATTGCGCGCGCGGTATTCAGAGGATGTGGCTTACCTGTTTCTCGCGCCGGCGCTGCACCGAGGAAGGGATGCGCATGGCCTCGCGATATTTCGCGACCGTGCGGCGAGCGATGTCGACGCCGGCCTCTTTCAAACGCTGCACGATGGTGTCGTCGGAGAGCACCGTTTGCGGAGTCTCGGCCTCGATCAGCTCCTTGATGCGGTGACGCACGGCTTCGGCCGAATGCGCTTCGCCGGTGCCGGTCGCGGCGATGGACGAGGAGAAGAAATATTTCAGCTCGAAAATGCCGCGCGGCGTGGCCATGTATTTGTTCGAGGTCACGCGCGAGACCGTGGATTCGTGCATGCTGATCGCATCGGCGACCATGCGCAGGTTCAAGGGCCGCAGGTGCTGAACGCCATAGGCGAGGAAGGCGTCTTGCTGGCGCACGATCTCGGTCGAGACCTTCATGATCGTCTTGGCGCGCTGGTCGAGCGAGCGGGTCAGCCAGTTCGCGGTCTGCAGGCATTCGGTGAGAAAGGCGCGCTCCTTCTCGCTCTTCGCGGTCTTGGAAACCGTCGCGTAATAGGTCTGGCTGACGAGCACGCGCGGCAAGGTGTCGGCGTTGAGCTCGACGGTCCAGGAGCCGTCCGGCGCCGCGCGCACGAACACGTCGGGCACGATCGGCTGCACCACGCCCTGGCCGAAGACGAGACCGGGCTTGGGATTGAGCATGCGGATCTCGCCGACCATCTCGGCAAGATCCTCCTCGTCGACATCGCACACCCGCTTCAGTGCGGCGAGGTCGCGCTTGGCAAGCAGATCGAGATTGGCGATCAGCGACGCCATGGCCGGGTCGTAGCGGTCGCGATCCTTGAGCTGGATGGTGAGACATTCGGCCAGATCGCGCGCGCAAACGCCCGAGGGGTCGAACTCTTGCAGCGTCGACAGCACCGCCTCGATCTCGGCCATGGGCGCGCCGAGCTTCTCGGCGACGGCGCTGAGATCGCCGCGCACATAGCCGGCCTCGTCGACCAGATCGATCAGATGCTGCCCGATCATGCGGCGCACCGGATCGGTGATCGCCAGATTGAGCTGGCGTGACAGGTGTTCGGCGAGCGTGATCTCGGCGCTGACGAAGGCCTCCAGATTATAGTCCGCGTCGTCGCGGCCGCCGGCGCCGACGCCGGCCCATTCGGAATAGCCCGGCGTCTCGGGCGGCGAAGCGCGTTGCGCCGGCTCGCCCGAGTCCTCGGGAAAAACGTTTTCGAGATTGGCGTCCATCTGGTTCTCGATGGCGCCGCGGCTGGTCTCCAGCTCGCCCCCGAGCCATTCGTCGGCGCGCGTGCTATCGCCTTCAGCCGGCGCGCCCTCGCCCTCCGATTCGGGCGCGGCCTGGACTCCCGACGTCTCGTCGGACGAGCGCGTGCCTTCGGGATCCTCGACGCGCTCGAGCAACGGATTGCGCTCGAGCTCCGCTTCGACATAGGCCACCAGATCCAGGTTCGACAGCTGCAAGAGCTTGATCGCCTGCATCAGCTGCGGCGTCATCACCAACGCTTGGCTCTGGCGAAGCTGGAGTTTTTGCGAAAGCGCCATTACGCACGCCGCCCCGCAGGCGGCTCCAAACCCGATCAAGTTCACTATAGCCGGTAATCGCCGGGGTCGGGCGGCGATCCCGGAACGGCGTTAAAGCCGGAATTCCTCGCCGAGATAGAGCCGTGCGCACGTCCGGATTCGACACGATCTCGTCCGGTTCGCCCTCCATCAGGATCTCGCCGGAGTGCACGATATAGGCGCGGTCCACCAGGCCGAGCGTCTCGCGCACATTGTGGTCGGTGATCAGGACGCCGATACCCCGCGCGGTGAGGTGGCGCACCAGTTTCTGGATGTCGCCGACGGCGATCGGGTCGATGCCGGCGAAGGGCTCGTCCAACAGCATGAAGGCCGGGCGCGTGGCGATGGCACGCGCGATTTCGACGCGCCGCCGCTCGCCGCCGGAGAGCGCGATGGCGGGCGAACGGCGCACGCGATCGATGTTGAACTCGTCGAGCAGCGCGTCGAGATCGTGCTCGCGCTTCTTCGCGTCGGGCTCGATCACCTCGAGCACGGCGCGAACATTGTCCTCGACATTCATGCCGCGGAAGATCGAGGCCTCCTGCGGCAGGTAGCCGATGCCGAGCCGCGCGCGCCGATACATGGGAAGCTTGGTCACGTCGTGGCCGTCGAGCTCGATGCGGCCGGAGTCGACGCGGATCAGCCCGGTGATCATGTAGAACACCGTGGTCTTGCCGGCGCCGTTGGGCCCGAGCAGACCGACCGCCTCGCCGCGCTCCAGATCGATGCTCACGTCGTTCACGACGCGGCGGCCGCCGTAGCTTTTCACAAGGCCGAACGCCGCAAGCACCCCCTCGCCGCTGAGCGGCACCGGCACGGGCTTGCGGCGCGGCATCGCGCGGGGCTCGGGCATGGCAACGATTTCGGGAAGCGGGATCGGACGCCGGTCGGGCGGCCGCGAAGGCCTTCTCGATTCAGGCGGCGCGCGCTCCGGCCGGGGACGGCGATCGGCGCGGCGCGGCGCGTCCTCGTCGAGCTGCCAGGCATCGGGAAGCAGTTCGCGCCCGGAGGATTCGGGCGCGGGCTTGGAGCGGAACCAGGAAAGAACCTTCAGCACGGGCTCTCCGCTGCAGTGCGGCACTGCAATCGGGGCGTGATAGGCCCTTCGCAGCGCGGAGGCAACGCGAACGCTGCTGCCACGATCATTGCCGCTGCGGGATCGGCAAGGGCTTGGGCGGGCTGCCGGGCGGCACCGGTTGCTCCTCGCGCGGCCGCTCTTTGACCGAACCCGGGACGAACAGGCCGTGCACGCGACCCGGGGTCGTCGATTTGCCTTCGGCGTCGAGGCGCGAAAGGCCGGACGTGAGATCCACGACCAGCCGGTCGCCGCGCATCAAGTTCGGCCCCTGGAGCAGCACCACGTTGCCGCTCAGCGTCATGGTGTTCGCGCGCGCGTCATAGATGCCGGTGTTGCCGGTGGCGCGCTGATCCTTGGTGGTGATGATCACCCCGCCGCTCGCCACGAGGCGGCGAATCTGTTGCGGCGCGACGGGCTGGGCATTGGCTGGCTGCGTGGGCATCGCGCCACCCTCGTAGTGAACCGTGAGCTCCTTGCAGCGCATCTGCGTATCGCCCTGCTGCACGATCACGTTGCCGGTGAACACGGCGGTCTTGTCCTTGTCGCGCACTTCGAGCGCATTGGCTTCGATCTTCACCGGATCGTTGCGATTTCGCTGAAAACCCTGCAAAGCGTTCGGAAACCCGGTCGTGGTTTGCGTGCTCTTCGCCTTGGGCGCGCCTTGCGCCGCAGCCGGGCCGTTGCCGGCCGCAACAAGGAGCGCGGCGAACAACAGCCACGGCCATTTCGCCGGACGCGTCGCGCTCATGGCTTCGGCTCCGCCGTCGCTGCAGCCGGCGGGTTCAGGCGGAACTCCGCCGTGACGCGGCCTTCGAAGAGCGCGCGATCGCCATTGTCGAAGATTTCGAGGCGGTCGGCCTTGAGCCAGCCGTCCTGATACTTGAGATCGACCGGCGCGGAGGACAGCACGTGGCCCTTGCGCATATCGACGATCGCCTCGCTGAGCTTGCCGCCGAAGCCGTTGGTGGAGGTGATGTCGATTCCATCGACCAGGCGCAACTGCTCGGCCTTGGAGTCGAACGTCCCCTTGGCGGCTCTGAGCCTGGTCGTTCCGCCGCCGACAAGTTCGAAGCGCGCCTCGATCCCGGTCATCTCGATCACGCCGGGATGAGCGAGATCCTGCGCGGCGGATTCGGCGGTCACGCTATAGGCTCGCCCGTCGCTGGTGTAGCCGGAGAGTTTCGGCGCCTCGATCTTGAGCTTGCTGCCGGAAATAGCGAGGCGGGCGAATTCGATCGGAAGCTCGCCCAGCAGCCGCAGCGGATCGAGCCAGGAGCCGATCACGATGACTGTGACGCACAACAGGATCGCCGCCGGCAACGCGCGGCGGAGGAAGCGGACACGCCTGGTGTGGCGCATCGCCGCCTTGTAGGCCGCGACCGGGTCGCGCCGCTCGCCTCCGGCGGCGAAAGTCGTTTCAGTGGAAGGCACGTTTGGTCCCCTGCCTTGCCCAATGTCTCACCGAGACGTGTCTCACCGGCGACATGGCGCATCCGTGGCGGATGGGCCGGCGCTAGAGATAGCAGCAAGGGCTTGGTGCGCAAGGACTTGGCGCGCAAGCGTTGCCGCGCGTCAGCCATGCGCGAAAATGTCCTCTTCCGCCCAGCCGCCGAGATCGAGGCGAACGCGCGTGGGCAGAAAATGGAAACAGGCCTCGGCGAGTTCTTCGCGGCCTTCGCGGGCGAGCATCTCGTCGAGCCGCTCGCGCAGCGCATGCAGGTGCAGCACGTCGGACGCGGCATAGGCGACCTGGGCTTCGGTGAGCGTCTCGGCGCCCCAGTCGGAGCTCTGCTGCTGCTTGGAGAGATCGACGCCGAGCAATTCCTTGACGATATCCTTGAGGCCGTGCCGGTCGGTATAGGTGCGCGCGAGGCGGGACGCGATCTTGGTGCAATAAGCCGGCTGCGGCATTACGCCGAAGGTCTTGAACAGGACGGCGAGATCGAAGCGCGCGTAATGGAAGAGCTTGAGCCGTTGCGGATCGGACAACAGCCGCACCAGATTGGGCGCCGAGGTGTCGCCGACCGGCATTTGCACGACGTCGGCCGATCCGTCGCCGGCGGAGAGCTGCACCACGCAAAGCCGGTCGCGCAACGGATTGAGGCCGAGCGTCTCCGTGTCGATCGCCACCACGGCGCCGTAGCCGGAAAGATCGGGCAGGTCGCCGCGGTGCAGGCGGATCGTCATCTGAAGTTCATCCGGTCTTGGGCGTCTGTTTGGGCGTCGAGCGGGCCCGATGCATCGCACGCCACGGTCAAGAAATCGTTTAGCTGGTGCCCAGGAGAGGACTCGAACCTCCACGCCTTGCGGCGCTAGTACCTGAAACTAGTGCGTCTACCAATTCCGCCACCTGGGCTCGGCGCGATAGGTAGGACTTGGCTCCGAGCCTTGTCAATCGAAGCGGCCGTGCGCTTGAGCGCTTTGACGGACGAGAAACGATCGAGTAACGCTCGGCCCGCGCAACGGAGAGGACGCGAGGTTTTCGGCGATGGCGCAGGCAATCGATCGGCTGGTGACGATCTATGGCGGCTCGGGATTCCTCGGCCGGCATCTGGTGCGCGCGCTCGCCAAACGCGGCTGGCGCATCCGCGTCGCGGTGCGCCGGCCGGAGCTGGCGAATTTCCTGCAGCCGCTCGGCACGGTCGGGCAGATCCACGCGGTGCAGGCGAACGTGCGGTTCCCCGAGTCGGTCGCGAGCGCGGCCGAGGACGCCGATGCACTGGTCAATCTCACGGGGATCCTGTTCGAGAGCGGCCGGCAGACTTTCGAGGGCGTGCAGGCGCAGGGCGCCCGCGCCGTGGCCGAGGCCGCCGCCAAGCGCAACGCCAAGCTCGTGCATGTGTCGGCGATCGGCGCTGATGCGAACTCGCAATCGGCCTATGCGCGCACCAAGGCCGCGGGCGAAGCGGCGGTGCAATCCGCGGTGCCGCAGGCGGTGATTTTCCGGCCGTCGATCCTGTTCGGTCCGGAGGACGGCTTCTTCAATCGATTCGCCGCCATGGCGCGCATCGCGCCGGCGTTGCCGCTGATCGGCGGCGGCGAGACGCGCTTCCAGCCGGTGTTCGTGGGCGACGTCGCCGCGGCCATCGTCACGGCGCTCGAAGATAAGGCGAAGCCCGGCACGACCTACGAGCTCGGCGGCCCCGAGGTGAAGTCGTTCCGCGAGCTGATGGAACTGATGCTCGCCGAGATCGGGCGCCGGCGTCTCCTGGTCCCGATCCCGTTCGCGATCGCGCGGCTGCAGGCCTTCTTCCTCGAGCTCCTGCCGAATCCGCTCGCTGACCCGCGACCAGGTGATCTTGCTCGAGCGCGACAATGTCGTCTCGGCCGAAGCCGAGCGCGAAGGCCGCACGCTGCAAGGGACTCGGCATTTCGCCGACCGCGCTCGCCGCCGTGCTGCCGAGCTATCTCGGCCGCTTCCGCAAGGCCGGCCAGTTCACGCGCGCGGCGAGCTGACGCTCAGCGCACGAGCATGAGCGCGGCGAGCCCGAGCGCGCCGATCGCGATCCGGTACCAGGCGAACAGCGCGAAGCCGTGGTTGGAAACGTAATCGAGCAACAGCTTCACCACGAACCAGGCGGCGACAAACGAGGTGACGAAGCCGGCGGCGACGATCAGCGTATTGCCGCCGGTCATCTGCCCCCAATTCTTGAACAGATCGTAGGCGAAGGCCCCGGCCATGGTGGGCATCGCGAGATAGAAGGAGAATTCGGCGGCGGCGCGCTTGTCGGCGCCGAACAACATCGCCGCAACGATGGTGGCGCCCGAGCGCGATACGCCGGGGATCATGGCGAGGCATTGGGCGACGCCGATGCCGAGATACATGAGAAGCGGAAAGCGCGTGGCATCGTGATGCCGCGGCGCGAGCGCCAGGCGATCGACCCACAACAGAACGAACCCGCCGACGACGAGCGCGCTGCAGACGATGGTGACGTTGAACAGAACGCCCTTGATGATGTTGTGCGCCAGCGCCCCGATCAGCGCGGCGGGCAGGAAGGCGATCAACACGCCGGCCACGAAGCGCCGCGAGGCCGGATCGGTCGGCAGCGAAACGACAATCGACCAGAGCCGGGTGAAATAAATCGAGAGAATCGCCAGAATCGCGCCGAGTTGGATCAACACGACGAACGTCTTGCCGAAGGCGTCGTCGTCGAACCCGAAGAAGCGCTCCAGCAGCAGAAGATGGCCGGTCGAGGAGACCGGGATGAACTCGGTCAGGCCCTCGACGATGCCGAGAACGCAGGCCTTGAAGAGATCGAACAGCATGGCGGCTCCGGGGCAGGACGCGCGGATGGCGGCGAATCAGCGCTCGATCCTCGCCCGGACCACGAGCCGCGGCAAATGCGGCAATTGCGCCGCCCGGATTTTGCCGGGTCCGCGTCCCGACCAGCAGCGCGGCTCCCCTTCATGCTAGGAAGGGCGCCGATGCAGCTCTACCACTTCCCGCTCTGCCCGCATTCGCGCTTCGTCCGGCTCGTGCTCGGCGAATACGGCATCCCATTCGAGGCGATCGATGAGCCGGTCTGGAAGCGGCGGCCCGAGTTTCTCGCCATCAATCCGGCCGGCACGACGCCGGTGCTGCTGGCGAACGGCACCGCAATTCCCGGCGCCACGGTGATCGCGGAATTCCTCGACGAGACCCAGGGACCCGACTTCGGCGAGCGCCGGCTGATGCCGCTCGGCTTCGAAGAGCGCGTCGAGGTGCGCCGGCTGGTCTCCTGGTTTCACGACAAGTTCTTCGCCGAGGTCACCGACCATCTGGTGCGCGAGAAAATCTTCAAGCGGCACATGACGCTCGCCGAAGGCGGCGGCCCGCCGGATTCGACGGCGATCCGCGCCGCGCGCGCCAATTCGGGCTATCATCTGCGCTATATCGGCTGGCTGCTGCGGACCCGAAAAGCGCTCGCCGGCGAGCGGCTCTCTTACGCGGATCTTGCCGCCGCCGCGCATCTTTCGACCGCCGATTATCTGGGTGACGTGCCGTGGGACGAGGACGAGACCGCAAAGAGATGGTACGCGCGGATCAAGTCGCGCCCGTCGTTCCGTCCGCTGCTGGCCGAAACGCTGCCGGGGCTGGCGCCCTCGGCAAGCTACGCCGACCTCGACTTCTAGATCCGCACGCGATCAAGAAGGCACTCGCCGAGCGGGCGCGCGCCGAGGGCTTCGATGCCTTCGGCGTGACCAGGCCCGACGCCATCGCCAAGGCCGCGCCGCGGCTGCATGACTGGCTGGATGCCGGCGCGCACGGCGACATGGACTGGATGGAATCCACGCGCGAGCGGCGCGCGAGTCCGTCGGCGCTGTGGCCGGAGGTGAAGAGCGTCGCGGTGTTCGGGCTCAATTATGCGCCCGGACGAAAATCCGCTCGCGATTCTCGAGCGGCGCGAGCGCGGCGCGATCTCGGTCTATGCGCAGGCCGACGATTATCACGACCTGATCAAGGGCAAGCTCAAGCGCATCGCGCAATGGCTCGCGGCAGAGGCCGGCGGCGAGTTCAAAGTCTTCGTCGATACGGCGCCGGTGATGGAGAAGCCGCTCGCCGAAGCCGCCGGGCTCGGCTGGCAGGGCAAGCACACCAACGTGGTCTCGCGCGAGTTCGGCTCGTGGCTCTTTCTCGGCGCGCTGTTCACGACGCTGGAGCTGCCGCTCGATGCGCCGGAGCCCGATCATTGCGGCACGTGCCGCGCGTGTCTCGATATCTGCCCGACCGAGGCGTTCCCGGCGCCCTACCAGCTCGATGCGCGGCGCTGCATTTCGTATCTCACCATCGAGCACAAGGGCCCGATCCCGCGCGAGTTCCGGGAGAAAATCGGCAACCGCATCTATGGCTGCGACGATTGCCTTGCGGTCTGCCCGTGGAACAAGTTCGCGCAAGCTGGACGCGAGGCGAAGCTCGCGGCGCGCGACGGAGAACCGCGCGCCGACGCTTGCCGAGCTCTGCGCGCCTCGACGACGCGGCATTCCGCAAGCGCTTCACGAAAAGCCCGATCAAGCGCACCGGCCGCGAGCGTTTCGTGCGCAATGTCTTGATCGCGATCGGCAATTCGCGGCGACGCGGCGCTCGCCCGCGAAGCCGAGCGGCTGCTTGGACGATCCCTCGCCGCTGGTGCGGGGTGCGGCGGTCTGGGCGCTGTCGCGGCTTCTGGCGCGCGAGGCCTTCGCAAAGGCCGCTGCCGCCCGCAGGCCCATCGAGAGCGACGCCAGCGTGATCGAGGAATGGAACTTGGCCTAGACGGCCGCCAAGCTCGTCCACGATCCGCAGACAGCCGCTCGATGTCCTCGGGTCTGCGACAGTCTATGGTCGCCGTCCTTGACCAGCGTCATCGCCACGTCGTCTTTCGGCAGACAAGCGACGAGCTTCATGGCGTGCTGCCAGGGCACGTCGGGATCGAGCGAGCCCTGCAGAATGCGCACGGGACAGCCGGTCTCGAACGGCGCCTGCAAGAGCAGATGCTTTCGGCCGTCCTCGATCAGCGCGCGCGTGATCGGATAAGGGCCGTCGCCATAGGCCGAGGGCCGCATCCAGACGCCCTTGTCCTCGATCTCGCGTTTCACTTCTTCCGGCAACGACGGCCACATCAAGACTTCGGTGAAATCCGCCGCCGGCGCGATCAGAACGAGTCCCGCGATGCGGCCGCGCGCGCCGGAGCGTTGCGCGAACTCGCGCGCGAGCAGCAACGCGATCCAGCCGCCCATGGAGGAGCCGATCAGAATTTGCGGCCCGGCGGTGAAGGTCTCGAACACGGCGCGCGCTTCCTCGAGCCAGCGCGACACGGTGCCGTCCTCGAAGCGGCCGCCGGATTCGCCGTGGCCGGAATAGTCGAAGCGCACGATGGCGCGGCCGGTCTTCTCCGCGTGCGCCGCAAGCGCCGCGGCCTTGGTGCCGCCCATGTCGGACTTGAAGCCGCCGAGCCAAAACAGGCCGGGCGCGGCGCCTTCGCGCACGCGCACGGCGACCGGCCGCGACGCGCCGCCGGTGCCTACGCTCAACCGGTGCAATGTTTCGTTGATCATGTTGTTGCCGCGACCCCGTATTACGCCGGGCACGGGCGGGCAAGCCGCCCGTTGACTTCGCCCCGGTTTGTCTCAATCCTGCTCCTGCTTCGCGCCGAGCCAGCGGGAAGCGATACGGCAACTGCACAGGAGACGATCGCCATTCGCCGCCCCATGAGAGCCCCTATGCCGGCCCAGAAGGACGGGCCGCGCATCAACCAGGAAATCCGCAGCCGCGACGTTCAGCTCATCGATGACACCGGAGCCAACCGCGGCGTCACCCCCACCCACGAGGCCATCGCGATTGCCCAAGCGGCCGGGCTGGACCTCGTCGAAATCTCCCCCAACACCACCCCGCCGATCTGCAAGATCCTCGACTACGGCAAATACAAATATCAGGCGCAGAAGAAAGCCGCCGAGGCGCGCAAGAAGCAGAAGACGGTCGAGGTCAAGGAGATCAAGCTGCGGCCCGGCATCGATACGCACGACTACGACGTGAAGATGCGCTCGATGCGCCGCTTCTTCGAGGAAGGCGACAAGGTGAAGGTGACGCTCCGCTTCCGCGGCCGCGAGATGGCGCATCAGGACCTCGGCTACAAGCTGCTCGACCGCGTGAAGGAAGACACCGCGACCATCGCCAAGGTCGAGCTGTCGCCGATGTCCGAAGGCCGGCAGATCGTGATGATCCTGGCGCCGCGCTGAGCGGCGAAAAGCGCGCGGCATGTTCATCGGGCATCACGCAGTGGCCTTCGCCGCCAAGGCGACGGCGCCGCGCACGAGTCTGGGAACGCTCTTCCTCGCCACCATGTGGATCGACCTCGTGTGGCCGATCTTGCTCTTGCTGCGGGTCGAGATCGTGCGCATCGCGCCCGGCGACACGCTGTTTACGCCCTTGAGCTTCGTCTATTACCCCTACACGCATAGCCTGTTGTTCGTCGTGTTGTGGGCGATCGGCTTCGGCGTGGTCTATTTCGCGCTCAAGCGCGACCGGGTTGCTGCGATCATCGTCGGTCTCGTTGTGCTCTCGCACTGGGTGCTCGATTTCATCGTGCACCGGCCGGACCTGCCGCTCATCCCCGACCGTTTCAAAGTGGGACTTGGTTTGTGGAATTTCGTGCTCGGCACGATCGCGCTCGAGGTTCTGATGTTCATCGCCGGTCTCGTTCTTTATCTCCGCGCCACGCGGGCCAAGGACCGTATCGGAAGCTGGGCGTTCTGGGCGCTCATCGTGTTCCTGCTCGTCATCTATGGCTCGGTGATCCTCGGACCGCCGCCGCCCAGCGTGCAGATGATCTCCTGGATGGGGTTGCTGACCTGGCTGATGCCGCTCTGGGCCTGGTGGGCGGACCGCCACCGCGAGGCGCGCGGCTAAAGCGACCGCGTCCTTCGCTTGCCAAGCCGGATCACGTCTTGTATCGAAGCGACCTTCGAGCCGCCCGGCCATAAGGGCTGCCGTGGCGGCTTCGAACGCTCAACCACGCTCATTCGAGCACATGCTCATTCGAGCACATGGGAAGGCTGCGGGCTTGCCTGCTTGGCCTTCCAGGAGACGGAGCCAAATGCCCAAGATGAAGACCAAATCCGGCGCGAAGAAGCGTTTCAGGCTCACCGCGCGCGGCAAGGTGCGATCCGGCCAGGCCAACAAGCGCCACGGCATGATCAAGCGCACCAAGAAGCAGATCCGCCAGCAACGCGGCACCACGATCCTCTCGTCGCAAGACGCGCGGATCGTGAAGCGTTTTCTGCCCTACGGCGTCTAGCCGGGGCTCATCAGAGATCGAGGAGATTGAGCCATGGCCCGCGTCAAACGCGGCGTGACGTCCCACGCCAAGCACAAGAAAGTCTTCAAGGCCGCCAAGGGCTTCTACGGCCGCCGCAAGAACACGATCCGCATCGCCAAACAGGCGGTGGAGAAGGCCAAGCAATATGCCTATCGCGACCGCAAAAACCGCAAGCGCACCTTCCGCGCGCTGTGGATCCAGCGCATCAATGCGGCGACGCGCGAACAGGGTCTGACCTACGGCCGATTTATCGACGGCCTCGGCAAAGCCGGGGTCGGGGTCGATCGCAAGGTGCTGGCCGATCTCGCCGTGCGGGAGCCGGACACCTTCAAGGCGCTGGTGGACAAGGCCCGCGCCGCGCTCGCCTGAAGCAACCCCTGCCGAGGCCGGAAATCCGCGAGGCGCTGGACCAGCGCCGCGCCGCTTCCGTTCGGGTATAGGTAGCGAATCAAGAGAATCGCATGGCCGATATCGCCAAGCTCGAAGCCGAACTGCTCGCTGCTGTCGCCGCCGCCACGGACGACGCCGCGCTCGAGGCCGTGCGCGTCGCGGCGCTCGGCAAGAAGGGCTCGATCTCGGAGCTGCTGAAGTCGCTCGGCACGATTACGCCCGAGGAGCGCAAGATTCAGGGCCCGCTCATCAATGGCTTGCGCGACCGGGTGAGCGACGCGATCGCCAAGCGACGCGCGGCGTTCAAGCTGGCGGACATCTCCAAGCAGCTCGAATCGCGACACCGTCGATGTGACGCTGCCGGTGCGCGAGGCCCCGGCGCTCGCCGGCCGCATCCACCCGATCAGCCAGGTGATCGAGGAACTGACCGCGATCTTCGCCGACATGGGCTTTTCGATCGCGGAAGGTCCGGACATCGAGACGGATTTCTATAATTTCACCGCGCTCAATTTCCCGCCCGAGCACCCGGCGCGCGAAATGCACGACACCTTCTTCTTCGCGCCCAAGGCGAACGGCGAGCGCATGCTGCTGCGCACGCACACCTCGCCGGTGCAGATCCGCACCATGCAGCGCGAGAAGCCGCCGATCAAAGTCATCATTCCCGGCCGCACCTACCGGTGCGACTCCGACCAGACCCATACGCCCATGTTCCATCAGGTCGAGGGGCTGGTGATCGACCAGGGCTCGCACATGGGGCACCTGAAGTGGATTCTCGAGGAGTTCTGCAAGGCGTTCTTCGAGGTGCCGAGCGTGAAAATGCGCTTCCGGCCCTCGTTCTTCCCGTTCACCGAGCCCTCGCTCGAGGTCGATATCCAGTGCGACCGCAGCCGCGGCGAGATCCGTTTCGGCGAAGGCAACGACTGGCTCGAGATTCTCGGCTGCGGGATGGTGCACCCGAACGTCTTGAAGAACTGCGGGCTCGATCCCGACGTCTATCAGGGCTTCGCCTGGGGCATGGGAATCGACCGCATCGCGATGCTGAAATACGGCATGCCGGATCTGCGCGCCTGCTTCGAGGCCGATGTGCGCTGGCTCAAGCACTATGGCTTCCGTCCGCTCGATTTCCCGACGCTGGCCGGCGGGTTGAGCGCGTGAAGCCGCCGATGAGGACGCCATGAGGCAAAGGATCGACCAGGCGCTGTACGCCGCCCTCACCCGCAAATGGGAGAAGAAGGCGGTCGACGGCTATTCGAAGACGCTGCAGATGCGCGTGTCGGCGACGCCGCCGCACATCAACGAGCTGTTCCATCGGATCGACGCCAAGGCGACGGCGCTGCTGACCTATTGCGCGATGATGATCGCGGGGCTGGGCATCTGCGCGCCGATCGTCGCGCAGCATCCGATCGAGGAAGCCGTCGTCATCGTGCAGATTTCGATCTTTCTGCTGATCTCCATCGGCTGCCTGCGCTGCCTTTCGGTATTCGGTACGCTGGAACAGTTCTTCCGATTCCGTGGCGGTGCGGAAGAGCGCCGATCGCGAGCTGATCATCCGGCAGGAATTGTTCCGCCTCTGTCATCGCGCCTCGATCGTCTTCACCTTCGGCGTCGTCGTGAGCCTGCCCGTGATGTTGGTGTGGAGGCCGGTGGGATAACGGACCGCCAACCGGTCCGGGCCCCGAGCACGCGCGATGAAATTCACCCTCTCCTGGCTCAAGATGCATCTCGACACGAACGCTTCGCTGGAAGCGGTCGCCGAGAAGCTCACCATGATCGGGCTCGAGGTCGAGAAGATCGAGGACCGCGCGAAGCTGCTCGCGCCGTTCACGGTCGCCCGCGTGCTCTCGGCCGAAAAGCATCCCAACGCCGACAAGCTCAAGGTCTGCATGGTCGAGACCGGCGAAGGCGCGCCGGTGCAGGTCGTGTGCGGCGCGCCGAACGCGCGCGCGGGCATGATGGCGGTGTTCGCGCGGCCGGGCGCGCACATCCCGGGCAGCGGCATGGAGCTGAAGATCGCCGCGGTGCGCGGGGTCGAGAGCCGCGGCATGCTGGTTTCGGGCCGCGAGATGGGAATTTCCGAGGATCATCAAGGCATTATCGAGCTGCCGGCCGACGCGCCGCTGGGCAAGCCGTTCGCCGCGCTCATGGGCCTCGACGATCCGGTGCTCGATGTGGCGATCCCAACCAGCCGGCCCGATTGCCATGGCGTCGACGGCATCGCGCGGGATCTGGCCGCCGCGGGTCTCGGCACCTTCAAGAGCAAGGCGCCGGCTCCGGTGGCCGGAAAATTCCCCTGCCCGGTGCAGGTGAAGCTCGATTTCGGCGCGACGCCTTCGCTCTGTCCCGCTTTCGCGCTGCGGCTCATTCGCGGCGTGAAGAACCGGCCCTCGCCCGACTGGGCGCAGCACAAGCTGCGCGCCATCGGGCTGCGGCCGATCAACGCGCTCGTCGATGTGACGAACCTGCTCACCTACGACCGCGCGCGGCCGCTGCACGTGTTCGACGCCGCGAAGGTCAAGGGCCATCTCACGGTGCGGCGCGCCAAGAAGGGCGAGAAGCTCACCGCACTCGACGGGCGCAGCCTACGAGCTCGACGAGACGATTTGCGTGATCGCCGACGAGAAGGGCGTCGAGTCGCTTTCCGGCATCATGGGCGGCGAGGCGACCGGCTGCTCGGACACCACCACCGACGTGCTGGTGGAATCCGCGCTCTGGGTGCCGATCAATATCGCGCAGACCGGCCGCAAGCTCGGCATCAACTCGGACGCGCGCGCGCGCTTCGAGCGCGGCGTCGATCCGGCCTTCACGGTGCCGGGCTTGGAGATGGCGACCAAGCTCATCCTGGAGATGTGCGGCGGCGAGCCGTCGGAGATCGTGCTGGCCGGAAAAATCCCGGAGCAGAAACGCACGATCGATTTCCCGCTTGCGGAAACGAAGCGCCTCACCGGCCTCGACGTGCCGGCCGCGGAGAGCAAGCGGATTCTGTCCGCGCTCGGATTTTCCGTCGCCGGCACGGGCGAAATCTTGAAGGTGACCGTCCCGTCTTGGCGCGGCGACGTGGAGGGCAAGGCCGATCTGGTCGAGGAAATCGTGCGCATCCACGGCGTCGATCACGTGCCTGCGGTCGCCTTCGACCGCGGGCCGAATGCGCGCAAGCCGGTCCTGACCGTGATTCAGAAGCGCACGCGGGCCGCCAAGCGCGCGCTCGCCGCGCGCGGGCTGATCGAGGCGGTGACCTGGTCCTTCATTTCCAAGCCGCAGGCCGAGCTGTTCGGCGGCGGCAAGCCGGAGCTCGCGCTTTCCAATCCGATCGCGGCCGAGCTTTCCGACATGCGGCCGAGCCTGATCCCGGGCCTGGCGCTCGCGGCGCAGAAGAACGCGGACCGCGGCTATCCCGACGTGGCTCTCTTCGAGGTCGGGCAGATTTTCATGGGCGACCGGCCCGAGGATCAGCTGATTGCCGCGAGCGTCGTGCGCCGCGGCGCCGCCAAGGCACAAGGTTCCGGCCGGCACTGGTCGGGATCGTCGGGGCCGGCCGACGCGTTCGACGCCAAGGGCGATGCGCTCGCCGTGCTCGCCGCCGCGGGCGCGCCGGTCGACAAGCTGCAGATCGTCCCCGGCGGACCGGCCTGGTTGCATCCCGGCCGTTCGGGCACGATCCAGCTCGGGCCGAAAAGCGTGCTCGGCATATTCGGCGAGCTGCATCCGGCCGCGCTCGAGGCGCTCGATATCGAGGGCCCGGTCGCGATCTGCGAAGTGATCCTCGACCGGCTGCCCGAGCCCAAGGCGCGGCCGACGCGGATCAAGCCCAAGCTTGAATTGTCGCCGTTCCAGCCGGTTTCGCGCGACTTCGCCTTCATCGTCGACCGCAAGGTGCTCGGCGGCCGAAGTGGTACGCGCGGCGGAAAACGCCGACCGGGCGCTGATCTCGGCGGTCGAGGTGTTCGACCTCTATGAAGGCAAGGGCATCGGCGAGGGCAAGAAGTCGATCGCGATCACGGTCACCATCCAGCCGCGCGAGAAGACGCTGACCGACGCCGAGATCGACGCCATCGCGGTCAAGATCGTCGCCGAAGTGCAGAAGCGCACCGGCGCGACGCTCCGCGGCTGAAGCTGCCTAGGACGCGATCTTCAGGTCGGCGAAGGCGAATCCCTCGCGCTCGACCGTTTCGCCGAGCTCCACGGGAATCGTCCGGTCGAACATCGGCCCGGCCACCACGCAGGTGTGGAACTCGCCGCGCTCGCCGCAGGAATCGATGCCGGCCGGAAGCTCGTCGAGCAACACGGCGTCGAAGCGCCGCCCGGCGAAGCTTGCCGGCAGGGCCTTGAGATCCACCGTGACGAGATGCGCTTCGAGGCCGCCCGCAAGCATGCTGCGTGCAAGCAGGTCCGTGGGCCGGCCCCATAAGGGAAACACCGGCACGATGCCGGTGCCCATGAGCTTAACCTCACGATAGGCGCGCACATCCTCCAGGAAGAGGTCGCCGAACACGATATGAGTGATGCCGCGCCCGCGCGCCTCCTGCATGGCCGCGGCCATGCGCGCCTCGTAGACCTCGTTGGGGCATGGAAACGGAATCGGGATGATGGTCGCCGGCAGGCGGGCGGCCGCGAGCTGGGCCATCAGCACCTCCTCGCGCACGCCATGCATGGAGACCCGGCCGAAATTCTCGGTGACCGTCGTGAGCGCGCCGACCACTTCAAGCCCGCCGGCCTGCCGCACTTCGTACAGCGCCCAGGCGCTGTCCTTGCCGCTCGACCAGGCGATCAGGGCTTTCGCGGCCATTCGTCACCCGCGCTTCTGCTTTTTCTTCTTTTCCTTCGCCGGCGCCGCCGGTGCTGCGACCAGCGTACGCAACGCGGCGTTTGCCGCCCGCTCGCCCGAGGCCCAGGCGCCGCCGACCGTGCCCCATTGGGTCTCGTGCGCGGCTTCGCCGGCGAAGAACAGACGATCGCCGACCGGCTCGATCAGCACGCGGCGGCTCGAGGCCGCGCCCGGCGCCGCCGCCGAAAAGCCGCCCATGCACGAAAGGCTCCGCGCCCCAGCGGATTACTTCGGTGCGGCCGATTTTCCCGGGCGCTTCGGAGCCGAATTGCGCGGCCATGAGCTCGGAGAGAAACGCGAGCATGGCGGGCTCGCCGGCCGCGGCAAGCTCGCGCCCGAAACGTCCGGCGATGTCGGCATAGGCGAGATCGCTGCCGCCGGCGCGGCCGACGAGCGCGGCGGTGCGCTCGTTTCCGGCCCGGAACACGATGCGCTCGTCGGCGCGGAAGCCGAAGGGATTGCCGAGCGAGCTCGAACACGATCCGGTCATAGGTGCCGAGCGAAAGACGCTCGATCGCGTCGCTGACGCGCTTGGGCAGGCCTTGCCGGAACTCGATGCGGCGCGCGGCGAGCACGTTGGTGGACGCGGTCACGATCACGGCGCGCGCGCGCAAGGTGCCGCGCGCGGTTTCGAGCACGATCGCGCGCCCGCCGGTATCGATATTGCGCACCGGCATATCGAGCTCGACCGAAAGCGGCTTGGCCGCCGCCGCGAGCACGGCGCCGAGCCCGTCGCGGCAAGCGACTTCCTCGCCGCGCTCCTCGGCGCGGGCGAAATCGACCGTCGATACGTCTTCGAGATCCTTGGCGCAGGTGAGCGGGCCGAGCACGAAGGAAATGCTTTGCTGCCAAGTTGGCCAGATCCGGCATCACGCGCGCGGCCGCCACGTCGCGCCCGGCTTCGCCGGTGGCGACGATGGCGCGGCTGGCGCGGCGCAAGGCCACGGTGAAGTCGTCGTATTCGTTGTCGCGCGCTTCGCGGCCGCCGACATAGAGGCGCCGGCCGGCCGGCGGATCGAACAGCCGGAGCCGCTCGGCGCGCCCGAGCGCGACCAGCGGATTCCTGCCGCCGCCATAGAGCCGGTGCGCGCCCTGATCGTGAATGACGCCGAATTTTCCGGGGCCGCTCCTCACCCGGCCGCCGATGCGGCCGGCTGCTTCCAGGAGCGCGTAGCTGCGGCCGGCGGCGGCGACGCGGCGGGCGGCCGAAATTCCGGCAGCACCGGCGCCGACAATGGCGATCTCGACTTCGCCCGAGGCCGGCAAGGCGCCAAGCGCAGGCGTTGCCGCGAGCGCTGCCGCTCCGGCCAGAAACTCGCGTCTGGTGACTTGCCGCCGCATTGAAAAAACGCTTCTAGACCAGCAACCTAGCACGAATTGCGGCGACAATAGCGTGCCCGGCGCGAGCCTGTGAACTTTGCGGAAACTTGATCCGCATAAACTGCTGGCTCACGGGACCATGCAGGGACGAGCCGCGCCGGCTCGGGGACGTTTCCAGGAATGGGTGCGCGGTTCTTCGACTTCCTTGGGCAGCGGATCGTCCGCTACCTCGAACAGCCCTCGCCGGGCTACGAGCCCTATACGCCGAGCGATATCCATGCGCTCGAGCACACGCTGATGCCCGGCGATGTGCTCTTGGTCGAGGGCAACAGCCGCATCGCCGGCGTGATCAAGTACCTGACGCAGTCGACCTGGTCGCATGCGGCGCTCTATGTCGGCGACGTGATCGGCAAGAAGACGGAATCCGGCGAGCCGCACGTGCTGATCGAGGTGCTGCTCGGCGAAGGCGCGATTTCGGCGCCGCTCTCCAAGTACGCGATCTTCCACACCCGCATCTGCCGGCCGGTCGGCCTCACCGAGCGCGACCGCACCAAGGTCTGCCGCTACATGCTCGACCGGCTCGGCTACGAATACGACGTGAAGAACATCGTCGATCTCATCCGCTATCTGGTGCCGCTGCCGATGCCGCAACGCTGGCGGCGCCGCATGATCGCGCTCGGTTCCGGCGTGCCGACGAAGGCGATCTGCTCGACCCTGCTCGCGCAGGCGTTCGGATCGGTGCGCTATCCGATCCTGCCGCGCATCGAATTGATCGAAAGCATGGAGACGCGGCGCGAGATCCTGCACATCCGCCACTATTCGCTCTACATGCCGCGCGACTTCGACATTTCGCCCTATTTCGCCATCATCAAGCCTACGATCGAAACCGGCTTCAACTACAAGAAGCTGCGCTGGGCCAACCTGCCGCTGCCGCCGGAGGAGGAGCGCGTCCACGCGCCCCGCCCTTTACCGGTGGCCGGCCGCGGAATTCCCGCCGCCGGCTCCCGCGCAAGATCTGAGAGCGAGAACGCGCTGTCGCTCTAGCGGCGCGCATCCGGATAACAGCCCTCGACATTTCGGCGAGCGGATCGTAAGCGTCGGCGATGATCGCCGACGCTTTTGCCGCCTTCGCCGAGACCTTCTCGCCGCCGCTGCGGCGGATTCTCTTCAAGGTAGTCGGGCTCGCGCTCTTGTTGCTCGTGGTGCTGGGCACGATCTTGCACGGGCTGCTCACCAACCTGTTCCAGCTTCCCGGACCGTTCGAGACCGCGCTGGCGATCGTCGCGGGGCTCGGGATTTTCGCCGGCGCGATCTTTCTGGTGCCGCCGATCACCTCGCTGGTCGCCGCGTTCTTCGTCGACGACATCGCCGAGCACGTGGAGCGGGCGAATTTTCCGGCCGATCCGCCCGGCCGGCCGCTGCCGCTCGCGCAATCCATTGTTATCTCAACGAAATTCTTCGGAATCGTGCTCGGGGTCAATTTCCTGGCGCTGCTCCTGCTCCTGGTGCCCGGCATCAATATCGCGGTGTTCTTTTTCGCCAACGCGTATCTGCTGAGCCGGGAATATTTCGAGCTCGCCGCCATGCGCCACCGGCCGGTCGCGGAGGCGCGCGCCTTGCGGCGGCGGCACGCGGTGCAGATTTTCATCGCCGGATTCATGATCGCCGGACTCGTCGCGGTGCCGGTGGTGAACCTGATCACGCCGGTATTCGCGACCGCTTTCATGACGCGCCTGCACAAGCGCCTCTCTCCCACGCGCGAGATCTTGCCGCCGGAACGAGCCGCCTGAGCTAGACCGTCTTCTCCGGCCAGCGGCAGAGATCGTTGATGAGGCAGCGCGCGCATTCGGGCTTGCGCGCCTTGCACACGTAGCGCCCGTGCAGGATCAGCCAGTGATGCGCGTGGCGCTTGAAGCGATCGGGGATCGCGCGCTCGAGCCCCTGCTCCACTTCGTACGGATTTTTTCCGGGCGCCAAGCCGGTGCGGTTCGAGACGCGAAAAATATGCGTATCGACGGCGATCGTGGGCTCGCCGAAGGCGATGTTGAGCACGACATTGGCGGTCTTGCGGCCGACGCCAGGCAGCGCCTCGAGCGCCGCGCGCGTGCGCGGAACCTCGCCGCCGTGCTCGGCAATCAGTCGCTGCGAGAGCGCGATGATGTTCTTCGCCTTGCCGCGAAAGAGCCCGATGGTCTTTACGTAATCCCGCACCCGCTCCTCGCCGAGCGCGACCATCTTCGCGGGCGTATTGGCGGCGGCGAACAACGCCGGCGTCGCCTTGTTCACGCCCGCATCGGTGGCCTGCGCCGAGAGCACTACGGCGACCAGGAGCGTATAGGGGTCCTTGTGCTGGAGCTCGCCCTTGGGCTCGGGATCGGCGCGGGAAAAGCGCGAAAACGCCTCCGCCACCTCGGCCGCACTCCACTCGATACGCCGGGGCGCTCGACGCGCGGCGCGGGCCTTGGCGGCTGTTTCCTGCTTGCCCGGAGCTGCCCGCTTTTTTCCCGCCATGCTTCCCCTATAGTGAGGAGCCATGCAGGAAGGCAACGAGCAAGACGAGCCCACGCTGTATTCGGCGCGCTCGCGCCCTATCGCTCGCTCGGGCGCGCCGGCTTCATCGTGCTCATGGCCGTGCTGGCGGGTGCGAGCTTCGCCGCCGGCATCGCCTTCCTGCTGATCGGCGCCTGGCCGGTGTTCGGCTTCCTGGGGCTCGATGTGCTGCTGGTCTATCTCGCGTTCCGGGCCAATTACCGGGCCGCGCGCGCCTTCGAGGAAATCCGGGTCACGCCCAATCAGTTGTTGGTGCGCCAGGTCTCGGCCAAGGGCCGGACGCGCGAGGAGCGCTTCAACCCGCGCTGGGTGCGGCTCGAAACCGCGCGCGACGAGCTTTCCGGGGTGACGCGGGTGGCGCTGGTCTCCAAGGGCGTGCCGCTGGTGATCGGCTCCTTCCTGCCGCCCCTGCACAAGGAAGAGCTTTCCAACGCACTCGCCGGCGCGCTAGCTGCAGCCCGGCGCTGAGGCGGAATCGGGTGGCGGCGCCGGTGCCGATCTGATTTCTACGGTCCATGCAAACCATGCTCGCCACCGACACCCCGCGCTTCTCGCCGCTCAAGACCGCCGCCGAGGATTACGAGACCGTGCGGCAGGCGATCGCCTATGTCTCGGAGCATTTCCGCGACCAGCCCGAAGCCGAAGCGATCGCGCACGCGGTCGGAAAGAATCCCCGCGCGCTGACGGAACTGTTCCGCCGCTGGTGCGGGCTGACGCCCAAGGAGTTCCTGCAGGCGGTGACGCTCGACCATGCGCGGAAGGTCTTGCGCGAGACGCCGAGCTTGCTCGGAAGCGAGCTTCGAGCTCGGCCTTTCCGGCCCCGGCCGGCTGCACGATCTCTTCGTGGTGCACGAGGCCATGTCGCCGGGCGAATGGAAGACCGGCGGCGCGGGCATGACGATTTCCTATGGCTTCCACCCCTCGCCGTTCGGAACCGCGCTGGTGCTGGCGACCGAGCGCGGCCTGTGCGGGCTCGCGTTCGCCGACCAGAGCGAGCGGGCGGCGCTCGACGACATGCGCGGCCGCTGGCCGAACGCACGCCTGGTCGAGAACAAGGCGCAGACGCTGGGCTATGCCCGGCGCGTATTCGAGCCCGGCCTGTGGCGAGAGGATCAACCGCTGCGCATCGTGTTGATCGGCACCGATTTCGAAGTGCGCGTCTGGGAAACGCTGCTCACGATCCCGCTCGGCGGCACCTCGACCTATGGGAATGTTGCAAAGACCATCGGCCGGCCCAAGGCGGCACGCGCGGTCGGCGCGGCGGTCGGGAAAAATCCGGTCTCGTTCGTGGTGCCGTGCCACCGCGTGATCGGCGCCAACGGCGCGCTCACCGGCTATCACTGGGGCTTGACGCGCAAGCGCGCGATGCTCGGCTGGGAGGTGGGCCGGGTTCAGGCGGCGAGATCGACCTTTTCGGCCACGGTCGAATCGGCATTGAGCCGATAGAGAATCGGCACCCCGGTCGCCAGCTCGCGCTTGACGATCGCCGCGGGCGACAATTTCTCCAGCACCATGACCAGCGCGCGCAGCGAATTGCCATGCGCGGAGACCAGCACCCGCTCGCCGCGCAGAACGCGCGGCAGGATCTCCTGCACGTAATAAGGCAACGCGCGGGCGACCGTGTCCTTCAGGCTCTCGCCGCCGGGCGGGGCCACGTCATAGGAGCGGCGCCACTTGTGTACTTGTTCCTCGCCCCATTTCTTGCGCGCGTCGTCCTTGTTGAGACCGACGAGATCGCCGTAGTCGCGCTCGTTCAAGGCCTGGTCCTTGAGGATCGGGATATTCGTCTGGCCCATTTCCTCGAGCACGAGATCGAGCGTGCGCTGGGCGCGCACCAGCGCCGAGGTGAAGGCCACGTCGAAACGGATGCCCTGGGCTTTCAGTTTTTTTCCGGCCGTGCGCGCTTCGGCGATCCCTTGCGCGGTCAGGTTCACGTCGCGCCAGCCGGTGAACAAGTTCTTGAGATTCCACTCGCTTTGGCCGTGGCGGACGAGCACGAGCAGGCGTTCGGTCATCGGCGAACCCGCTCAGAAATCGGTAAGGCCGAGCACGTCGGCCATCGAATAGATCCCGGGCTTCTTGCCACGGCCCCAGCGGGCGGCGATCAGCGCGCCGCGCGCGAACAGCATGCGGTCCTCGGCGATGTGCTTGAGCTCGATCCGCTCATAGGGCCCGGCGAAGATCACCGAATGATCGCCGATCATTGTGCCGCCGCGCAGCGACGCGAAGCCGATATCGCCGCGCTTGCGCTCGCCGACTTCGCCGTCGCGGGCGCGCACCGAATGCTTGGCCAGATCGATGCCGAGGCCCTCCGCCGCGGCGCGGCCCAGCATCAGCGCCGTGCCGGAGGGCGCGTCGACCTTCTTGGCGTGGTGCATTTCGACGATCTCGATGTCGAAATCCGCACCCAGCGTCTTGGCGACGCGCCTGGTGAGCGCGGCCAAGAGATTGACGCCCAGACTCATGTTGCCCGAGCGGATGATGACGGCGTTGCGAGCGGCGGCTTCGATCTTGTTGTCGTCGACGTGCGTAAGCCCGGTGGTGCCGAGCACGTGCACGATGCGCGCCTGAGCCGCGATCGCGGCGAGCGCGACGCTGGCGGCCGGAGCGGTAAAATCGACGATGCCGTCGGCGGCGGCCACGAGCGGTGTGAGATCGCCGGTTACCTTGACGCCGCAGGGGCGAAGGCCCGCGAGCGTGCCCACGTCCTCGCCGAAGCCGGGTGCATTCGCGCGCTCGACCGCGCCGGCGAGCGCAAAGCCCGGCGTCTCCAGAATCGCGCGCGCCAGCGCGCGGCCCATCCGGCCGCCGGCGCCGGCGATGACTAGTCGCATGTCTGTCATAACTCTCTGCCCATCCTCGCGCCGGTATAACGCGCGGCCGGTAAAGGCGAAAGGCGGGGCGTACCCTTCGCCGTCATTCCGGCCGAAGCTCCCGGACGAAGTACGGGGGCCGAGAGCCGGAATCCATAACCGCCGGCGGTGCGAGACTAGCCAAGTTTGGGGTTATGGATTCCGGGCCTCGCGCCGCTACTGCGACGCTCGCCCGGAATGACAGCGTCAATCGGGTTGAGGACCTTCGTAGCCCTCGATCACGATCAGATCGATGGTGGAGACGTCCTTGCGCAGCTTGATCGCGGCCTGGTAGCCGGCCGACTTCCAGCAATCGAGCGCCGCCTGATAGCTCGGAAACTCGATCACCGCGTTGCGGGTGCGGCTGCCGCCTTCGACGGTTTCGTACTTGCCGCCGCGCACCAGGAAGCGGGCGCCGTACTGCTTGAGCGGCACGGCATTGGCCGCGATATAGGCCTTGTACTTCTCCTGATCGGCGACATCGACGCGGACGATCCAGTAGCCCTTGGCCATCACGCTCTCCCTATTTCAGCGCGGATTCGATCTCGGCGACGATCGCTTGCGCGGCGGCCTTGCGATCCTTCGCCTCGATGATCGGCCTGCCGACCACGATGTGATCGACCCCGGCCTTGATCGCGGCGGCGGGCGTCATCACCCGCTTCTGGTCGCCGGCCGCACTGCCCGCGGGCCGGACGCCCGGCGTTACGATCAGCATGGACTTGCCGACCGCGCGGCGAAGTTCGGCCGCCTCGAGCGGCGAGGCGATCAGCCCGTCGATGCCGAGCACGGCGGCTTGCTCGGCGCGGCGCAGCACGAGATCGCGCACGCCGATGCCGTAGCCCGATTCTTTCAGGTCGGCGTCGTTCCACGAGGTCAGCACCGTGACCGCCAAGAGCTTCAAGCCGCTCTTGCCGCGGCCTTCGACCGCCGCCTTCATCGTCGGCGGGAAGGCGTGGACGGTAAGGAACGTCGCGCCGAGCGCAGCGGCGCGCTCGGTCGCGCGCGTCACGGTGTTGGCGATGTCGTGCAGCTTGAGATCGAGAAAAGAGCTTCTTGCCGGAACGGACCAGCCCGGCCGCGAAATCGAGCCCGCCAGCGAGCACGAGCTCATAGCCGACCTTATAGAAGGAAACCGTATCGCCGAGATCGGCGACCGCCTTCTCGGCCTCGGCCACGCTCGGAAAGTCGAGCGCCACGATCAGGCGGTCGCGGGCGGAAATCGTCACGGGCTCCTCAAAGGTCTGCGTTGGCGAGCGTCACGAGGCGTTGCACGGAATTGCGGAGCATCTTGGCAAGCGGCTCCTCCTTAAGATCACCGGCGTCGTCGAAGGCGTGGGCGGCATCGTGCACCGCCACTTGTTCGGGAATGACGAGGGCGCCAAGGCCCAGCTCCAGCACCTGCCGCAGCGCCATCAGCGCGCGATAGCCGCCGCGCCGGCCGTTCGAGGTCGAGCCGAGCGCGAACACGGAGTGCTTGAACGGGCTGCGCTGGTCGCGGATGCGCGAAACCCAGTCGATCGTGTTCTTGAGCAAGGGCGGCAGCGAGGCGTTGTATTCGGGCGTCGCGATATAAATGCCGCGGTGCGTAAGCATCATGTCGTGCAGCTTCTTCGCCGCCGCCGGCACTCCGGCTTTCGCCTCGAGATCGGCGTCGAACAGCGGCATCGGATAGTCGGCAAGCGAAATCAAGCTCGCCTCCACGTCCATGCGCACCAGCTCCTTGAGCGCGACGCCCGCGAGCTGCGTGCTGAAGGCACCGGTGCGGATCGATCCGGCGAAGACGAGGATACGTGGCTCTGACATTGGCCGGCGAGCGCGCCGCGCTTCAGCGCGCACTGCGATAGACCCAGACCCGGGCCGGTGGAAAATTCCGCCAAATGCGCGGCGAGGAGCTGATCGCGTAGCGGCCGGGGCGCGGCGGGATCGGCGCCACCGGCCCGTAGCTGAACTGGATGAAAGGAGCGCCGGGGGCAAGCAGGCGAAACGCGGTCTCCAGGAGCCGCACGCGCGCGAGCAAGGGCCGGGTCAAGAGCGGCAGACCCGAGACCACGGCCGCGAGCGGTTCGTTCACGACGCCCGCGAGCGTCTGGCGCAGCCGATAGGCGTCGCCGCGCACGACATTGATGCCCGGCCAGCGCTCCTTCAGAAGATCGCAGAATTGCGGATTGTATTCGAGCAGAACGAGCCGCTCGGGGGCGATGCCGCGGGCCAGCAGCGCCGTAGTCAAGGCGCCGGTGCCCGGGCCGAGCTCGACGATGGGGCCCGGGATGCTCAGGTCCACCTCGGCGGCCATGGCGCGCGCCAGCTCCGGGCCCGATGGCGAGATCGCCCCCATGCGGAGCGGATCCTGCAGCCAGGAGGAAAGGAACCGGACCTCGTCGTTCAGACGAAGCCGCGGCTTTTTCGAGCTCACGGGCTGCAACATGGGAAAAGCATCACCCGGATGCGAGCGGGATACAAGGCGTTACTCACGCGCACGAGGCGCAGTCAAGGTTGAGCCTGAATCATTCCTTGAGACCGTCGAAGAATTCGCGCACCCGCGTGAAGAACCCGCTGGTTTCCGGCTGGGTTTCCTTCGAGCTCTGGCTCTCGAATTCCTTCAGGAGCTCGCGCTGGCGCTTGGTGAGCTTCTGCGGGGTTTCGACCGCGACCTGTACATACATGTCGCCGCGCGCCTTGGAGCGCAGCACCGGCATGCCCTTGTTCTGCAGCCGGAAGCGCTTGGCGGTTTGCGTGCCTTCGGGAACCTTCACGCGGCTCTTGCCGCCGTCGATGGTCGGCACCTCGAACTCGCCGCCGAGCGACAGCCGTCACCATGGAGATCGGCACCCGGCAGTGCAGGTCGGCGCCTTCGCGCTGGAAGATCGGATGCGGCGCGAGCGAGAGGAATATGTAGAGATCGCCCGCGGTGCCGCCGCGCAGGCCGGCCTCGCCTTCGCCGGCGAGCCGGATGCGGGTGCCGTCCTCGACGCCGGCCGGCACATGCAGCTCGAGCGTGCGTTCCTTGGTCATGCGGCCGGCGCCGCCGCAATTGGTGCAGGGCTGCTCGATGACGGAGCCGCGGCCCTGGCAGGTGGGGCAGGCGCGCTCGAGCGTGAAGAAGCCCTGCGCGTGACGGATGCGGCCGGAACCGCCGCACGAGCGGCAGGTGACCGGCTGGGTGCCGGCCTTGGCGCCGGAGCCCGAGCAGACTTCGCAGGTGACGCTGGTCGGCAGCTTCACCTGCGCGGTCTTGCCCGCATAGGCTTCCTCGAGCGTGATCTCGAGATTGTAGCGCAGGTCCGCGCCGCGCTCGCGGCCGGGGCCGCGGCCACGACGGCCACCCATGCCGAACAGGTCGTCGAAAATGTCGTGGAAGGCGGTGGCAAAATCGCCGCCGAAGCCGTGGCCCGCGCCGCCGTGCTCGAAGGCGGCGTGGCCGAAGCGATCATAGGCCGCGCGCTTCTGATCGTCCTTCAGGACGTCATAGGCCTCGTTGATCTCCTTGAAGCGGTGCTCGCAGGCCGTATCGCCCGGATTCTTGTCCGGGTGCCATACCATGGCGAGCTTACGGTACGAGGCCTTGATCTCCTCGTCCTTCGCGGTGCGGGCGATCTCGAGGACTTCGTAATAGTCGCGCTTGGCCATGGCGTTCTTCCGTCAAGCCATGATCAAAACGCCAACCCCCGGGACACAGCCCGGGGGTGACGGAGATATGTGCGTGCTGCTGCCATGAACCGTGCAGCGAAGCTTAGGCCGACTTCTTGTTCTTCTTGTCGTCGTCGACCTCGGTGAACTCCGCGTCGACGACGTCCTCCTTCTTCGCGCCGGCGCCGTCGGTCGGGCCGCCGGGCTGGCCGCCCGCAGCGTCGTCGCCGCCGGGCTTCTGCGCGTACATGGCTTCGCCGAGCTTCATGGAGACCTGGGCAAGCGTCTGGGTCTTGGCCTGGAGCGCGGCTACGTCCTCGCCCTTGGCCGCTTCCTTGAGGTCGGAGAGCGCGTTCTCGATCGCGGTGCGGTCGCCGGCCGAGACTTTCTCGCCGTACTCTTTCAGCGACTTCTCGGTCGCGTGCACCAGCGCGTCGGCCTGGTTCTTGGCCTCGGCGAGCGCGCGGCGCTTCTTGTCGTCGGCGGCGTGGGCCTCGGCGTCCTTCACCATCTTCTGGATATCGGCCTCGGAGAGGCCGCCGGAAGCCTGGATGCGGATCTGCTGCTCCTTGCCGGTGCCCTTGTCCTTGGCCGAGACGTTGACGATGCCGTTGGCGTCGATGTCGAACGTGACCTCGATCTGCGGCACGCCGCGCGGCGCCGGCGGGATACCGACGAGATCGAACTGGCCCAGCACCTTGTTGTCGGCCGCCATCTCGCGCTCGCCCTGGAACACGCGGATGGTCACTGCGCCCTGACTGTCCTCGGCGGTCGAGAACACCTGGCTCTTCTTGGTCGGAATGGTCGTGTTGCGGTCGATCAGGCGCGTGAACACGCCGCCGAGCGTCTCGATGCCGAGCGAGAGCGGCGTCACGTCGAGCAAGAGCACGTCCTTGACGTCGCCCTGCAGCACGCCGGCCTGGATCGCCGCGCCCATCGCGACGACTTCGTCGGGATTGACGCCCTTGTGCGGCTCCTTGCCGAACAACTGCTTCACCACTTCCTGCACCTTGGGCATGCGGGTCATGCCGCCGACGAGAACCACTTCGTTGATCTCGGCGGCGGAGAGGCCCGCGTCCTTCAGCGCCTGGCGGCACGGCTCGACCGTCTTCTGGATCAGATCGTCGACGAGCGCCTCGAACTTGGCGCGGGTGAGCTTCAAGGTCAGATGCTTCGGACCGGTTTGATCGGCGGTGATGAAGGGCAGATTGATCTCGGTCTGCATCGCCGACGAGAGCTCGATCTTGGCCTTTTCCGCCGATTCCTTCAGACGTTGCAGCGCGAGCTTGTCCTTGCGCAGGTCGATGCCCTGTTCCTTCTGGAATTCGTCGGCGAGATAGTTGACGAGGCGCATGTCGAAGTCCTCGCCGCCCAGGAACGTGTCGCCGTTCGTGGATTTCACTTCGAACACGCCGTCGCCGATTTCGAGGATGGAAATGTCGAAGGTGCCGCCGCCCAGGTCATAGACCGCGATGGTGCCGGTCTTCTGCTTGTCGAGGCCATAGGCGAGCGCGCCCGCGGTCGGCTCGTTGATGATGCGCAGCACTTCGAGGCCCGCGATCTTGCCGGCGTCCTTGGTGGCCTGGCGCTGGGCGTCGTTGAAATAGGCGGGAACGGTGATGACGGCCTTGTCGACCTTGGCGCCGAGATAGGCTTCGGCCGTCTCCTTCATCTTCTGCAGGATGAAGGCGGAAATCTGCGAGGGGGAATACTGGTTCTTGCCGTCCGAGACCCAGGCGTCGCCATTGGAGGCGCGCACGATCTGGTAGGGAACGAGCTTCTTGTCCTTTTCCGTCATGGGGTCGTCGTAGCGCCGGCCGATCAGGCGCTTGACCGCGAAGAACGTCTTTTCGGGATTGGTGACCGCCTGGCGCTTGGCCGGCTGGCCGACGAGCCGCTCGCCATCGTCGGTGAAGGCGACGATCGAAGGCGTGGTGCGCGCGCCCTCGGCGTTCTCGATCACCTTGGGGGTCGACCCCTCCATGACCGACACGCACGAATTGGTGGTGCCGAGGTCGATACCGATGACCTTGGACATTGCAGACCTCATCTTTCCGGCGGGCCGTCCGAGCCTTGGGTAAAGCGCCCGGCAAAGGAAGGGGTGCGAACCGATGCCCGCAACCGCCCCCACACGGCCCCCGCGTTGGGGATTCGCCGCCAATGGCAGCGTCGCGATTCATATAGGGAGAGGCTTTTCGGCTCGCAAGGCAAGTCTGCCGGCTATTTGCCGGGCCGGCCCACCGGGAGCGTTACTTGCCGGTCGGCTCCTCCTCGGCAGCTACCTGGTCCTTCGGAGAAGCCTTGGCGCCTCCCTTGGCGACCGCAACCAGCGCCGGCCGCAGCACCCGCTCGCCAATGGCATAGCCCGGCTGCATCACCTGCACGACCGTGCCGGCGGGCAGCTCGGGGGTCGGGATCTCGAACATGGCCTGATGGAAATTGGGGTCGAATTTCTCGCCGAGCGGCTCGAGGCGGCGGACCCCGTGCTTTTCGAGGGTCTTTTGCAGCTCGCGGCGGGTGAGCTCGACCCCGTCGAGCAGCGCCTTGAACATGCCGTCCGCCGCGGCGCGCGCTTCCGGGTCGAGCGATTCGATGGCGCGGGTCGAGATTGTCGGCGACGGCAAGCACGTCGTGCGCGAATGCGGAAATGCCATAGGCGCGCGTGTCGGCGACGTCGCGCTCGGCGCGCTTGCGGATGTTCTCCGTTTCGGCGACCGCGCGCAGGTACTTGTCGCGCAGCTCTATGACCAGCGGTTCCAGCGACGGCTTCTCGCCGCAGCCGGACCGTTTTCGTTCGCGGGCGCGAGGTCCGGGTTCGGCTCGAGTTTGTCTTCGTCGGCCATGGGTCTCGTCAATACACGAGGATTCTTAATGCGATATCGGGGGGTGAGGGCGAGAAATCAAGCGGTCTCAGCGGCCGAGCACTTCGCTCACGATGCGGGCAGTATAATCGACCATCGGGATGACGCGGGCATAATTGAGCCGGGTCGGGCCGATGACGCCGAGCACGCCGACGACGCGACCGGCGCTGTCGCGATAGGGCGCGACGATCGTGGAGGAGCCCGATAGCGAAAAGAGCTTGTTCTCGGAGCCGATGAAGATACGAAGCCCCTCGGCCTCCTCGGCCTTGCCCAGGAGATCGACCACGCCGCGCTTGGTATCCAGATCGTCGAACAGGAGCCGCACCCGCTCCAGATCCTCCATCGCCTTGAGGTCTTCGAGCAGCTTGGCGTGACCGCGCACGATGAGCTTGCGCTCGGTCAGGTCGCCGCCGGACCAGCTGGCAAGCCCGTCGGCGACGATCTTCTGGGTCAGCTCGTCGAGCTCGGCGCGGGCGGCGGCCACCGAGCGCTCGATCTCGGCCTTGGCTTCCGAGAGCGTCTTGCCGCGGATGCGGGCGTTCAGGAAATTGGTGGCTTCGACCAGGTTCGCCGCGGAAACGTCGAACGGCAGATCCAGGAGCCGGTTCTCGACCTGCCCCTCCTCGGACACCAGCACCGCCAGCGCCCGGCCGGGCTCGAGCTGCACATATTCGATCTGCTTCAGCCGCGCATCGGTCTTGTGCGCGGTGACGACGCCGGCGCCGCGCGAAAGACCGGAGAGCAGCTGGGAGGCCTCGGCGAGCACCACATCGAGGTTCTCGCCGCGCGTCGCTCTTACCTGCGCCTCGATTTTCTTGCGCTCGTCGCCGGAAAGATCGCCGATCTCCATCAGCGCATCGACGAAGAAACGCAGCCCCAGCTCGGTCGGAAGCCGGCCGGCGCTGGTGTGCGGCGCATAGACCAGCCCGAGCGCTTCGAGGTCAGCCATGACGTTGCGCACCGAGGCCGGCGACAGCGACATCGGGATCAGCCGCGAAATATTGCGCGAGCCCACGGGCTCGCCGGTCGCCAGATACGACTCGACGATCTGGCGGAAGATTTCGCGCGAACGCTCGTCGATCTGCGCGAGGCTGATCTTCGCCGAGCCGATGGGCACGTCGATGGACAAGGGTCGCTCCGATCTACCGGGTCTGCGTTCCAAGGCTCGACTATCTGCAGCCACGGCCCGGTTTCGGCAAGGCCGGCCTTGTCGGCGCAGGCGGAACCCCCGTACAAGGCTGCCCATGAAGGATAACGCAATTCGACCGAGCGGCCGCGCCGCCGACGCCATGCGCGCGGTGCATTTCGAGCGCGGGCTGCTGCGCCACGCCGAGGGCTCCTGCCTGGTCAAGTTCGGCGACACCCATGTGCTGGTGAGCGCGACGCTCGAAGAGCGGCTGCCGCCCTGGCTCAAGGGCCAGGGCCGCGGCTGGATCACCGCCGAGTACGGCATGCTGCCGCGCGCGACGCACGAGCGCACGCGGCGCGAGGCCTCGGCCGGCAAGCAATCGGGCCGCACGCTGGAGATCCAGCGGCTGATCGGAAGAAGCATGCGCACGGTGAGCGATCTGGAAGCGCTCGGCGAGCGGCAGATCACGCTCGATTGCGACGTGCTGCAGGCCGACGGCGGCACGCGCACGGCGGCGATCACCGGCGCGTGGATCGCGCTCTACGACTGTCTCGCATGGATGAAGGCGCGCTCGATGATCACGCAAACCCGTGCTCAAGGATCACGTGGCCGCGGTTTCCTGCGGCATCTACAAGGGCACGCCGGTTCTCGATCTCGATTATGCCGAGGATTCGGAGGCCGACACCGACGCGAACTTCGTCCTGACCGGCGCGGGCGGCATCGTGGAAATCCAGGGCACGGCCGAGAAGACGCCGTTTTCGGAACAGGATCTGGCGACGCTGATGGCGCTCGCGCGCAAGGGAATCGCGCGCCTGGTCGAATTGCAGAAGCTCGCCGTCGCCTGATGGGCCGCAGACTCACCGGCCGCGTCGTGATCGCGACCCATAATCCGGGAAAGCTCAAGGAAATGCGGGCGCTGCTCGCGGCCCATGGCGTCGAAGCGATTTCGGCCGCGGACCTCAAGCTCGCCGAGCCGGACGAAACCGGGGAAAGCTTCATGCAGAACGCCCGCATCAAGGCGCGCGCCGCGGCAAGTGCGGCGAACCTTCCGGCGCTGGCCGACGATTCCGGGCTCGCGGTCGAGGCGCTCGGCGGGGAGCCCGGCATCCATTCGGCGCGCTGGGCCGGAAAGGACAAGGACTTCGCGCGCGCCATGCGTCTCGTCGAGGAAAAGCTCGCCGCCAAAGGCGCAAAGACTGCCCGACCAGCGCCGCGCCGCCTTCGTCGCAGCACTTTGCCTCGCCTGGCCCGACGGCGTCGATGAATGTTTCGAAGGCCGCGTCGAGGGAACGCTGGTCTGGCCGCCGCGCGGCAAGATGGGCTTCGGCTATGATCCGATGTTCCTGCCGGACGGATTACGAACGACTTTCGGCGAGATGAGCGCAGACGAAAAACACGGGCTTCCGCCGCGCGGCCGCGGGCTCTCGCACCGCGCGCGGGCGTTCATGAAACTCGCGGAGGCCTGCCTTGGCTGACGCCGCGACGCTCGCGCGCCCGATGGCGCACGCCTCGGCCGACGATCCGGTGTTCGGCGTCTATGTGCATTGGCCGTTCTGCCTCTCGAAATGCCCCTATTGCGACTTCAACAGCCACGTGCGCCACGAGAAGCCCGACGAGACGCGCTTCGCGCGCGCGATCGCGGCCGAGCTCGCGCACACGCGCGCACGCACCGGCGCGCGCACGGTGCATAGCGTCTTCTTCGGCGGCGGGACGCCTTCCTTGATGAAGCCTGCGACGGTTGCGTCGATTTTGCAGTCGATCGAGAGCCATTGGCCGCTCGCGGCCGATTGCGAGATCACGCTGGAGGCCAATCCGACGAGCGTGGAGGCGGAAAACTTCCGCGGCTATCGCGCGGCCGGCGTGAATCGAGTTTCGCTCGGCGTGCAGGCGCTCGACGACGCGCAACTCAAGGCGCTCGGCCGGCTGCATACGGTCGATGAAGCGCTGAAAGCGGTCGCCATCGCCAAGGCCGCGTTCCCGCGCGTTTCCTTCGACCTGATCTATGCCCGGCCCGACCAGACGCCCGCCGCCTGGCGCGCGGAGCTGAAGCGCGCGCTCGACCAGGGCGTCGAGCATCTTTCGCTCTACCAGCTCACCATCGAGGAAGGGACGCCGTTCGCCGCGCTGCAGCGCGCGGGAAAGCTCAAAGTCCCCGACGCGGACAGCGCGCGGGCGCTGTGGGACGCCACGCAAGAAACCTGCGCCGCCGCGGGTCTTCCGGCCTACGAAGTCTCGAACCACGCCCGGCTAGGGGCGGAGTCGCGGCACAATCTGGTCTATTGGCGCTATGGCGAATATGCCGGCGTCGGGCCCGGAGCGCACGGCCGCATCGACCAGGAAAGCGAGCGCTTCGCCACCGAGACCGAGCGCCATCCCGAATCCTGGCTCCAGCGCGTCGAGCGGGAGGGACACGGATTGATCGTGAACGAGCGCTTGAGCGCGCTGGAACAAGCCGACGAATTCCTGCTGATGGGGCTGCGGCTGCGCGAAGGCGTCGATCGCGCGCGCTATGCGCGGCTCGCCGGCCGGCCGTTCGATCCGGCGCGCGTCGAGGTGCTCGAGCGCGAAGGCCTCATCGAAATCGTGGGCGAGCGGCTGCGAATTTCCGGCGCGGGATTCCCGGTGCTGAACGCGATCGTCGCCGATCTCGCGGCCTGAACGTCAGAGCCCGGGGCCGGTGAAGCTCTTGGGCGAGGGACTGATCACGCGCGCCGCGTTGCCGCGAATTTCGAACACCGCGAGCCCGCGCTCCGAAGTGCCGTCGGCCTTGAAGCGGAAGACCCCGTCGATGCCGGCGAAGCCCGAGGGATTCGATCAGCGTCTCCGGGGAGAAGCGCCCGGGACCTTGCGTCTTGACCAGCGCGGCGATGAGCGAAACCGCGTCATAGGCAAGGCTCGCGGTGCGCACCGGATCGCGCCCGAAGCGCGCCTTGTAGCGCTGGGAAAAGGCCTGATAGCCGGTGGCCTCGGGCGCGGCGAACCAGGCGCCGGCCAGATTGGGATTGGAGAACAGCTTGGCGTCGTCCCACAGGCCGGTGCCGATGAACTGCACGCGGCCGGGTTTGATCCCGTTTTGCGCGAGCAGCTGCAGGATCTGCGGCGTGGTGTCGGCGGAATCGGCGATGAAAAGCGAATCGGCCCCGCGCAACGCGGCGGCGACGCGCTTGATCTGTTCGGCGAGCTGCGGCTTTTCGGCCGAATAGCGCTCGAGCGCCACCACGCGGCCGCGCTGGTCTCGGCCACCGTCTCCTGAAAGCGGGCCTCGACCACGCTGCCATAGGCATTGTCCGGCAGCAGCGCGACGAAGGAGCGCTTGTTCTTCGTGGCGGCGAAAGAGATGACGCGCTCGACGTCCGATTCCGGACTGAAGCTCAAGAGATAGATGCCCCGCCCGGCGACGCTCGCGTCGGTCGAAAACGCGATCATCGGCACGCTGCGGCCGCGCGTGACTTGACCCGCGGCCGCGACCGCGTGGCTGAACAGCGGCCCGATGATGATCTCGGCGCCCTCGGCGAGCGCCGCCTGGGCCGCGGCCTGCGCGCTCTGGGCGGTGCCGCCGTCGTCCTTGACGATGAGCTGGATGTCCGGATTGGCGAACTCGGCGAGCGCGAGCTCGGCGGCGTTGCGCATGGATTGGGCGACGATGCCGGCGTTGCCCGGTGCGCTGAGCGGCAGAAGCAGCCCGACCCGGACGCCGCCGAGGCCGATCGTGGCGGGTGCCGGGCCCGCGGCCGGTGCTTCGGCCGGCCCGCCGAAGGGCGAGCCGCTGCTGAAGGGATTGAAGTCGGGCAGCGAGCTCGAACAGCCGCCCAGCGGCGAGCGCGAGCGCGGCTGCCGCGCCGGCAATCCACCGCGCGAATGCGCCCCCGTTTGAGCGGCTATCTTGGCGCATTCGCATGCGCATCGCTTGTTGATTCTCCGCGCGAACGGCCCCGGCGGCCGCAATCTGGGGCAGAGCCATGCCCGTGTCAAAGAAGCGTCACAAGAGCTGTCGCCGAGCGCTTAGTGACGGGTAAAATTGGAAAAATTTGGCCCGGCTCCCCGTCCATGTCTGCAGACGAACAAGCCAAGATTCACGGCGCCAGCGCGCCCCGCCCGGCCCCGGCCGAGCCGGCGCGGCTGGCGCCGGGACTTTATGTGGTGGCGACGCCGATCGGGAATTTGTCCGACATCACCTTGCGCGCGCTCGATACGCTTGGAGCCGCCGACCTCGTGCTCTGCGAGGACACGCGCGTGACGCGCAAGCTCTTCGAGCGCTACTCGATCAAAGCATCGCTGCTCGCCTATCACGATCACAACGCGGACACGGTGCGGCCCCGCGTGCTGCGCGAAACTCGCCGAAGGTGCGGCGGTCGCACTGGTGTCGGACGCGGGCACTCCGCTGGTCTCCGATCCGGGATACAAACTCGTGGCCGCGGCGCTCGAAGCCGGTCACCGCGTCTTTCCGGTGCCGGGCGCGTCGGCCGTGCTCGCCGCGCTGGTCGCCGCCGGGCTGCCGAGCGACCGGTTCCTGTTCGACGGGTATCTCCCGGCCAAGGCGGGGCAGCGGCGGACGCGGATCGAGGAGCTTGCCGCGATTCCGGCGACCTTGATCCTCTACGAGACCGGGCCGCGGCTGGCGGCGAGCCTCGCCGCTCTTTCGGAAATTCTCGGTGCGCGGCCGGCTTCGGTCTGCCGCGAATTGACCAAGCTGTTCGAGGAGACCCGTCGCGGCACGCTCGATGAGCTGGCCGCCCATTACGCGACGGCCGGCAGACCCAAGGGCGAGATCGTGATCGTGATCGGGCCGCCCGAGGAACGCGCCCCCGACGCCGACGATCTCGACGCGCGGCTCGAGGCCGCGCTCGCGCGCTCCTCGCTCAAGGACGCGGTCGCCAGCGTCACCGCCGAGACCGGACTCAAGCGCAAACAAGTCTATGCCCGCGCGCTCGCGCTCGCCGGCAAGGGCGCCAAGCGGTGAAGAACGAACCCCGCCCCGCCCCCGACGCGCGCCGCAGCAAGGCCTTCAAGCTCGGCGTATCCGCGGAAGCACGCGCGGCGCTTTATCTCGCGGTCAAGGGTTTCCGGCCGCTGGCCAAACGCTGGAAGAGCCCGGCCGGCGAGCTCGATCTCGTGGTCAAACGCGGGAGCCTCATCGTGTTCGTCGAGGTCAAGGCGCGGGCGCGGCTGGACGAGGCCGCGGAAGCCGTGTTGCCGCGCCAGCAGCGGCGGATCGTGGCCGCCGCCGGGGCCTGGCTTGCGGCCCACCCCGAACATGCGGGATACGACATGCGCTTCGACGCCGTGCTGATCGCACCCGGCCGGCTGCCGCAGCACATCGTCTCGGCCTTCGAGGCGGAATTCTAGGAGAACGCTATGGCGCTGCGCGTCGCCGTGCTGATGGACCCGATCGAGAAGATCAAGATCGGGGGCGACTCGACGTTTGCGCTGCTGCTGGAAGCGCAGGCGCGCAAGCACGCGCTCTGCTATTTCACGCCCGACAAGATGGCGATGCTGGACGGCCGCGTGTTCGCCACCGCGCGGCCGCTTCAGGTGCAGGACAAGGAGGGCGATCACTTCAAACTCGGCGACGGCGAAGCGCGAGGAACTCACGGCCTTCGACGTGGTGCTGATGCGCCAGGACCCGCCCTTCGACCTCGCCTATATCTCGGCCACGCACTTGCTCGAGCGCATTCACCCCAAGACGCTCGTGGTCAACGACCCGGCCGAGGTGCGCAATGCGCCGGAGAAGATGTTCGTCACGGAGTTTCCGGAGCTGATGCCGCCGACGCTGCTCACGCGCGACCTCGACGAGATCAAACGCTTCCGCGCCACAGCACGGCGACATCGTGATGAAGCCCTTGTACGGCAAGGGCGGCGAGGCGGTGTTTCTGCTGCGGCGCGAGGACCTCAATTTCGGCTCGCTCTTCGACCTGTTCACCGCGACCTTCAAGGAGCCGTGGGTGGTGCAGAAATTCCTCCCCGCGGTGAAGGACGGCGACAAGCGCATCATTCTGGTGGACGGCGAATATGCCGGCGCGATCAACCGCGTGCCGGCGCCGGACGATCTGCGCTCCAACATGGTGCGCGGCGGCGTGCCCAAGGCCACGGAGCTGACGGCGCGCGAGCGGGAAATCTGCGCGCGCATCGGCCCGTCGCTCAAGGAACGAGGGCTTCTCGTTCGTCGGCATCGACGTGATCGACGGATTTCTCACCGAGATCAACGTCACCTCGCCCACCGGCATCCGCGCGATCAAGAAATTCGGCGGGCCGGATATCGCCGCACTGATCTGGGACAAGATCGAGCACAAGCGCGCGAAGCGTTGAGCGCTATTCCGGCGGCCGGCGGGCATCCTTGCCGCAGCGGAAGCGGCGCACGAAACTGTCCGCCAGCGCCCGCGCCCGCACGTTCGCGTCGGCGCGCGTGGCGTCGACGCTCGCGGTAATGCAAGAACGGCGCTTGCCCTCGAGCCGGAACAGCACGAGCTCGGGCCGGCACGGGCCGCCGATCGAGCGGCAGAGCTGGAAGCGCACGATGGCGGCGAAAGGCTCGATCCGCCCGGCCTTCCGGGGCCCGCGCCATTCGATCGTGTTCTCGACCACGGCGAAGGTGAAACGCTCGTCATAGGAGCCGTCGGTCACGCCCTCGGTGCCGAAGCCGATCGAGGTGGAATCGGGCTCGTTGGCCCACAAGACCGGGATACCGGCGTAGCCGATGCAACGCCGCTCGGTCACCGGCTCTTCGTTGCTCACGAGCTCGCACTTCTCGAAGTCGTGCTTGGTGTAGGCGCTGTCGATCGCTTGGGCGCGGGCGGGCGACCGCGGCGGAAGCAACGCAAGGATCGCGATAGCGATTATCTTGTGCATGGCTATGATTGCATGGACGCCAAACGATAGACTGTCGCGCGTGCCAGCCGAATTCAATCCCGCCAGATTCGTTTTCTCATGCGCCATTGCCCTCGCAATGTCGGGCGCAGCGATGCCCGATGCCTGGGCCGCGGGCATCTGCCGCTACCCCAAGCAGCCCCCGGTTATTTTGAAGAACATGGGGCCGTGCAATTTCGACCCGGTGGAGCTGCGCTTCGCGGGCGAGTGCCGAGGAGCAGGCGCGCTGCCTGCTCTCGCCCGTTTACAAGATCGGCAAGCTCGGGCCGCCGCTCGAGAGTCTTCCAGCGGCGCTCAAGGATCGCGTCGGCCGCGCGGCGGGCCTGCCCGCGCGCGAGGCGTTGCTCGCGCTCTTGCGCGAGCAGAACCTCGATAACGATTTCGGCGGAGAGCTGTTGCTGCCGGTGGCGCGCGCGCGCGACAACGATCCAGAGGCGCCGCCTGGCGCGCTACATGGTGATCCACGACACCAGCTCGCCGAACCTGCGCGGCCGGCCCTGGCCCAAGGACATCGACGAGGCGCGCTCGATCAACGAGCTCGTCGCGCTATAGCTGCTCGAACAAGATCGAGCGCGCGCACGTCTTCATCAATCGCACCGGCGCGATGCTCTATCCGCACGACTTCGCGGTGCCCTGGCGCGCGACGAAATTCGAGATGGCGGTGCAGTTCGGCACGGCGCTGAAGGGCCTGTTCCTGCACGTCGAGCTCATCCAGCCGCGGCGGCACGAGCCGCGGCGCGGAAGGAACAACGATTTCCAGGCGCCGCAGCCCGGCTTCACGCCGGCGCAATACGAGCGGCTGGCGCTGGTCTATGTGATCGCCAGCGTGCGGGCGGGCGCGTGGCTGATTCCGGCGTTTCACGCGGTGATCGACGAAGGCATCCGCGACAAGCACGACGACCCGCAGAATTTCGAGCTCGACGCCTTCGCCGGCAGCCTGGAGCGGCTTATCCAGCGCCTAAAGCCTTGATTGATCATAGTATTTTTGTTCACTGAATGTTCTTGCGGCGGTACAACCGTGCCGCTAGATCTGATTGCGGAGGGGTTGCATGGTCCAGCACGTCGCCACCGTGGCCTTCGAAGGCGTCGAGGCGCGGCCCGTGGACGTGCAGGTGCAGATCGCGCCGGGACTGCCCGCCTTCAATCTCGTGGGGCTCGCCGACAAGGCCGTCTCCGAAGCACGCGACCGCGTGCGCGCGGCGCTCATCGCCTCGGGTCTGGCGCTTCCCGCCAAGCGCATCACCATCAATCTCGCGCCCGCCGATCTGCCCAAGGAGGGCAGCCACTACGATCTCCCGATCGCGCTCGGGCTGATGGCCGCGATCGGCGCGATCCCGTCGGACGCCATGAGCGGCTATACGGTGATCGGCGAGCTTGGCCTCGACGGTTCGCTGGCGCCGGTCGCCGGTGCGCTCCCGGCTGCGGTCGCCGCCAATGCGCGCAACCACGGCCTCATTTGTCCCGCGTCCTGCGGACCGGAAGCGGCCTGGGCGAGCCCGGAGATGGAAATTCTCGCGCCGTCCTCGCTGCTGCAACTCGTCGAACCACGTGCGCGGCACGCAAGTGCTCATGCGGCCCACGCCCAAGATCCGCGAGCACGTCGAGGACGCGCTGGACCTCGCCGAAATCAAAGGCCAGGAGAGCGCCAAGCGCGCGCTCGAAATCGCCGCCGCGGGCGGGCACAATATCCTGTTCATCGGTCCGCCGGGTGCCGGCAAGTCGATGCTGGCGGCGCGACTGCCCTCGATCCTGCCGCCGCTTTCGCCCTCCGAATTGCTCGAAGTCTCCATGATCGCCTCGGTCGCCGGCGAGATCGAGGGCGGCGAGCTCACCAACCGGCGCCCGTTCCGCTCGCCGCATCATTCGGCGAGCATGGCCGCCATGGTCGGCGGCGGACTGCGCGCGCGGCCGGGCGAGGTTTCGCTCGCGCATCTGGGCGTCCTGTTCCTCGACGAGTTCCCCGAATTCGCGCCGCAGGTGCTCGATTCGCTGCGCCAGCCGCTCGAAATCGGCGAAGTGATGATCGCGCGCGCGAACCATCGCATCACCTATCCCGCGCGCTTTCAGCTGGTGGCCGCGATGAACCCCTGCCGCTGCGGCCGTGCCTATGATCCAAGTTTCAGCTGCAAGCGCGGGCCGAATGTTCGCTGCGCCGCCGAATACCAAACGCGGCTGTCGGGCCCGCTCTTGGACCGCATCGACCTGCATGTGGAAGTGCCGGCGGTCACCGCCTCCGACCTCGTGTTGCCGCCGCCCGCGGAGGGCAGCCGCGAGGTCGCGGCCCGCGTCGCCGCCGCGCGCACGATCGCGGCCGAGCGCTTGCGCGCGCTGGGCCGGCCGGAGCTGCGAACCAACGCGGAACTACAAGGCTCGCTCCTGGAGGCCGCGGCGGCGCCGGAGGGCGCCGGGCTCTCGCTGCTGCGCGACGCGGCCGAGGCCATGCGGCTTTCGGCCCGGGGCTATCATCGTGTCTTGAAGGTGGCCCGCACCATCGCCGACCTCGATGGCGCCGAGCGGATCGGCCGTCCGCACCTGGCCGAAGCGCTCGCCTATCGGGCGATCAACGACCGGATCGCGATTGCGGCCTGATCGCTCGAAAGCGCGCGAATTCGTAAACGGATCGTAAACCAAGGGGCGCGAATCCAACGTCCGCGCCGCTTTGCAGAATCTCCCTGTTAAGCCCGTAAATGGCACCTTGCCGCCAACCAACAAGGGGGCGGCCATGCTCAAAATCGGGACGAAATCCGTCCGGGCCCAGGCGCGCGGCGAATACCGGCTTTCGGCGCTACTCACGCGCCTCTTCGTGCTGGCTGCGGCGCTCGCGTTCGCCTGCTTGCAGTTCGCAGGCCAAGCGCGCGCGCAGGAAACGACGCCGATAAGCCCATTCGACGCGGTCGGCGATCTCGGCTTCGCCGGCATGCTGGCGAGCCTGTTGGTGATCGCGCTCGCGGCACTGTGGAACCATCACCGTTCGCTCGGCAATTCCAGCGACCGGGTGGCCGCGCTCGAAGCCGCGCTCGAGGCGCGCGACGACAAGATCTGGGCGCTCGAAGAGCGGCTCGCCAACGCCAACGAACTGGTGGACGCTCAGGGCGACGTCGTGCTGCGCCAGGACGCCGATGGCCGCGTCACCCACGCGAGCGCTGCGGCCGCGGCGCTCATCGGCAAGAAGCCGAGCGAACTCGTCGGCCAAACCGTGACGTTTCGGGTCGTCGCGCAAAGCGAGCGAGCGACGCTCGCCGACGGTTCGATCAGCTACGACCAGGAAATCCATACCAAGGATGGCCCGCGCTGGATCGCTTGGAAGGAAGCGGCGGTGCGCGACGATCTCGGCCGCATCAAGGAGCTGCAACGCGTCGGCCGCGACGTTTCGGCCCGCGTCGCCACCGAGCGCGCGCTCGCCGAGGCGCGCACCAAGGCGGAAGCCGCGAGCCGCGCCAAGTCGCGCTTCCTGGCGGTCGTGAGCCACGAGGTGCGCACGCCGTTGAACGGGATCCTGGGAATGACCGGGCTCCTGCTCGACACGCAACTCTCGCCCGAGCAGCGTACCTACGCGCAGGCGGTGAAGACCTCGGGTCAAGCGCTGCTCGGGCTCATCGAGGAGGTCCTCGATTTCTCCAAGATCGAAGCCGGCCGGCTCGATCTCGAATCGGTTCCGTTCGATCTCGTCAGCCTCGTCACCGTCGCGGTCGAGTTGATCGCGCCGCACGCGCAGGAGAAGGGCATCGAGATCGCCGCCGATTTCGACGACCGGCTGCCGCGGCGCGTCACCGGCGACGCCGCGCGGCTCCGGCAGGTGCTGCTCAATCTCGCCGGCAACGCGGTCAAGTTCACCGACCATGGCGGCGTTGCCGTCGTCGTCGAGCGCGAGGACAACGACCGCATCCGCTTCTGGGTCAGCGACTCCGGACCCGGCATCGGCGCAGACGCGCAAGCGCGCATTTTCAAGGAATTCGAGCAGGGCGACTCGACGCTGGCGCGCCGCCATGGCGGCACCGGCCTCGGGCTCGCCATTGCGGCCCGCATCGTCGAAAAGATGGGCGGCGAGATTCAGCTGGAGAGCTCGACCGATGAAGGCTCGAACTTCACGTTCGTGATCGAACTGCCGGAAGTGGTCGACGCCAATACCATGCAAAAGGCGCCGGATCTCAGAGGACTGGAAATTCTGGTCGCCTCCCCCTCGCCGGTCGTCGGACCGTTGCTGGTGCGCCGGCTCAACGCCTGGCACGCCAAGGTCGTGATCGCGCCGGAAGTAGCGATCGCGAAAGCGATTATCCCCGAGCGCGAATGGGCCGCGGTGATCATCGACCGCGCCTTCGGCCTGGAGGCGACCGCGGAACTCGCGCGCCTGAGCCAGGATCATGCCGAGCATCGCCACGTGCTGCTCGGCCCGGCTGAGCGCGGCGAGCTCGAGACGCTCAGGGAAGCCGGCTTCGACGGCTATCTGGTGAAGCCGGTTCGGGCCGCCACGCTCGCGGCGCGGCTCACGGCGCCGGAACTGGCGCCCCCGTTGGTGCCGCAAAGCGGCGCCGAGGCGGACGCGGAAATGCCGGGTGGCCGCCGCCTCGCGATACTTGTGGCCGAAGACAATCAGATCAATGCACTCCTGGCGCAGGCGATGCTCGCGCGCCTCGGCCATGCGCCCACCGTCGTCTCCGACGGCGTATCGGCGCTGACCGCGGTGGCGACCGCGCACGCGATGGGCGCGCCCTATGACCTCGTGCTCATGGACCTGCATCTGCCCGGAATGGACGGGCTCGAGGCGACGCGGAAGATCCGCGCGCTCGGCGCCGCCGAGGGCGGCACGATTCCGATCGTGGCGCTGACCGCCAATGCAGCGGTCGAAGATCACCAAGCCTGCCGCGAAGCCGGGATGGACGCGTTCCTGGTCAAGCCGATCGATCGCGAGCGGCTCGATCAGATCATCGCCGAGACTTGCGGCACGCGGCCGGGCGCCCTGGTCGGCCACGCGGCCTGAATTTCAGAGCTTCCTGAGCGCCACTTCGTCGACCAGGTGGTTTTCGCGCTTGCGCAGGATCAGGCTCGCGCGCTGGCGCGTGGGCAGGATATTCTCGCGCAGATTGACCAGATTGATCCGCGTCCAGATCGAGATCGCGGTCGCCGTCGCCGCTTTCTCGTCGAGCTTCGAATAGCGGTGGAAGTAGGATTTCGGGTCGCGGAACGAGGTCTCATAGAGCCTGAGGAACCGCTCCACGTACCAGCGCTCCAGCACGGCCTCGTCGGCGTCGAGATAGACCGAGTAGTCGAAGAAGTCGGAGACGAACGGGATCGCCTTGCCGTCCCTGGGCGGACGCCCGGCCTGCAGCACGTTCAGCCCTTCGACGATCAGAATGTCCGGCCGGTCGATTTCCACGCTCTCGCCCGGCACCACGTCATAGACGTGGTGGCTATAGACCGGGGCGCGGGCCGGGCGGCGGCCGGCCTTGACGTCGGTGAGGAAGCGCAGGAGCGCCGGCAGATCGTAGGATTCCGGAAAGCCCTTCTTCTCCATCAGGCCTTCGCGCTCGAGCACGGCGTTGGGCAGCAGGAACCCGTCGGTGGTGATGAGATCGACCTTCGGCACATTGGGCCAGCGTCCGAGCAAGGCCTGCAGCACGCGTGCGGTGGTCGTCTTGCCGACCGCGACCGAGCCGCCGATGCCGATGATGTAGGGCACCTTGGCGCCCTCGGTATCGAGGAAGCGCCGCATGTCGCGGAACAGCTTCTGCGCCGCGCCGACATAGATGGAGAGGACGCGGGAGAGCGGAAGATAAATCTCCTCCACCTCGTTCATCGAAAGCTGGTCGTTGAAGGCCTTGAGCTGCACGACCTCGGCGGCGGTCAGCGTCATCGGCGTGTCGCCGCGCCGCGCCGCCCACTCGGCCCGCGAGAAGACGTGATAGGGCGAGAGCCCGTCCTCGGTGCGCTGCTCCATCGTGGTCCCGTTCAGCCCTTGCCGCGCGACGCTTTTTCCTCGAGGCCCGAGCGCGCGGTGCGCCGCTCGAGCTCGGCGAGCACGTCGGAAAGCGGAACGCCGCGCGCCTGCAACAGCACGAGCAGATGATAGAGGAGATCGGCGCTCTCGGCGACGAGCGCTTCGGGCTTGCCGCCGACCGCGGCGAGCGTCGTTTCCACCGCTTCTTCACCGAGCTTCTTCGCGCATTGCCCGACGCCGGCGTCGAGCAGCTCCTTGGTATAGGACTTGCCCCCGCCGGAGCGCGCGCGCTCGGCGATGATTTTTGCAAGCTGTTCCAAGGTGAAGGCCATGGTTGCGAGCGGCCCTATCACGGATCGAGGCGCACGGGGAGGCCGGCCTTGGCCATGTGCCGCTTGGCCTCGGCGATGGTGAATTCGCCGAAATGGAAGATCGAAGCGGCGAGCACCGCCGTAGCGCCACCGTCGCGGATGCCCTCGACCAGATGATCGAGCGTGCCGGCCCCGCCCGAGGCGATCACCGGCACGGTCACGGCGTCGGCGACGGCGCGGGTCAGCGCGATGTCGTAGCCGGATTTGGTTCCGTCGCGGTCCATGGAGGTCAGGAGAATCTCGCCCGCACCCAGCGCCACCACTTCCTTGGCGTAGGCCACCGCATCGAGGCCCGTGGCGTTGCGGCCGCCATGGGTGAAGATTTCCCAGCGTGCTTTCTCGTCGGGTTTCGACACTTTCTTTGCGTCGATGGCGACCACGATGCATTGATCGCCGAATTTCTCCGCCGCTTCCTTGACCAAGGCACGCCGCTGCACGGCGGCGGTATTGATCGAAACCTTGTCGGCGCCCGACGCGAGCAACGTGCGGACATCTTCCACCGTGCGCACGCCGCCGCCGACGGTGAGCGGCATGAAACAGGCTTCGGCGGTGCGCGTGACGACGTCGAGCAATATCGCGCGCTCCTCGTGGCTCGCGGTGATGTCGAGGAAGCAGAGCTCGTCGGCGCCGGCGGCGTCATAGGCCTTGGCCGCCTCGACCGGATCGCCGGCGTCGCGCAAATCGACAAAGCGCACGCCTTTGACGACGCGGCCGTCCTTCACGTCGAGGCAGGGGATGAGGCGGATCTTGAACATTTCAGGCCGCCTTCGCCGAGCCGATGAGCGCGAGCGCTTCCTTCGCATCCAGGCGGCCGTCATAGAGCGCGCGGCCGGCGACGGCGCCAGCGAGCTTGCGCGCACGCGGTTCCAGTAGCCTGCGCACGTCGTCGAGCGAAGCGAGGCCGCCGGAGGCAATCACCGGAATCTTCACGGCCTCCGCCAGCGCAATCGTCGCTCCAGGTTGAGGCCCTGCAACATGCCGTCGCGCTCGACATCGGTGTGATGATCGCGCGCAATGCCGTCATCCTCGAACAGGCGTGGCGAGCTCCACGACGCTCAAGCTGGTCTTCTCGGACCAGCCGGACACCGCCACCTTGCCGCCGCGCGCGTCGATGCCGACCGCGATCTTGCCCGGATGTTTCTTGGCCGCCGCCTTCACGAAATCCGGGTCGCGCACAGCGGCAGTGCCGAGAATCACGCGCGCGACGCCCTCGCCAGAGCCAGGCCTCGACCGTGCCGAGGCTGCGGATGCCGCCGCCGAGCTGAACGGGAATCTTCACCGCCTTCAGGATCGCCGCGACCGCGAGCGCGTTCACCGGCTTGCCGGCGAAAGCGCCGTCGAGATCGACGAGATGCAGCCATTCGAAGCCGAGTGCGGCGAACGCGCGGGCTTGCGCCGCCGGATCGCGGTTGAACACGGTGGCGCGCGCCATGTCGCCCTGCTGCAGGCGCACGGCTTCGCCGTTCTTCAGGTCGATCGCGGGAAAAAGGATCACGGCTTCCAGCGCAGGAAGTTCGCGAGCAACGCCAGGCCGAGCTTCTGGCTCTTCTCCGGGTGGAACTGGGTGCCGGCCATGTTGTCGCGCGCGACCATCGCGGTGAGCGGCCCGCCATAGTCGGAGTCGGCCACGAGGTCGTCCTGGTCCGCGGGCGCGAGCTGATAGGAGTGCACGAAATAGGCGTGCAGGCCCTCGGGCCCGGTCGGGATGCCGTCGAGCAGCGGGTGGGCGTGGCGCGAATTCAGGGTGTTCCAGCCCATGTGCGGAATCTTGAGCGCGGCATCCGACGGCGCGATGCGATCGACCTCGCCTTTGATCCAGCCGAGGCCTTCGGTCACCACATATTCGCGGCCGCGTTCGGCCATGAGCTGCATGCCGACGCAGATGCCGAGAAACGGCTTGCCCTTCGTCGCGCACGGCTTCGGTCATCGCCGCGACCATGCCCGGGCACCGCGTCGAGCCCGCGCTTGCAATCGGCGAACGCGCCGACGCCGGGCAGCACCACGCGATCGGCGCGGCGTACTTGCTCCGGGTCGCGCGTGACGACAATCGGCTCGTTCGCGCCGCTCTCGCGCGCGGCCCGCTCCAGCGCCTTGGCGGCCGAGTGCAGATTGCCCGAGCCGTAATCGACGACGGCGACGGTCATCGGGTCGCTCCGGCCTCCGGAAACAGGCCGATCACCGGCGACGGCAATCCAGCGGCGGCACGGAGCCGCGGGAGGCGTGTATTGCGCGGCGGCGATCTTTCCGCGCGCCCAGCCAGTCGGCGAAAAAGCGGCGCTCGGCGATTTCGATATCCTCGGCGATCACCACGCCGGCGTCGCGCATCCCCTTGCGCAGGAGCTTGCGCCGGCGCAGCGTCGTCGCCTCGAAGGCGACGATCAGCGAAGGGCACGAAAAAGGCCGCCAACATCATCCCGTCCCCGGACCTGAGCCGGACGACGGCAAGAACTCGCCAGCGCGAAGAACGCGACGATCCAAAGCACAAGCGCGAGCCACAGCCGGTGCCACAAGAGCCAGAGCGGCCCGAAGAACAGCGCAGGCCAGGAGAATTTCTCGCGCAGAAAGACGACACGCTCCGCGACTTCAGTCGGCGCGCGCGTTCTTGAGCCCGTCCTTGGGCTCGAACACGAGGAAGATCATCGCTGCCTCCGTTCAGCCGAGGCTGCCCTTGGTCGAAGGGATTTCGCCCTTGGCCGCGGGATCGAGCGCGACCGCGGCGCGCAACGCGCGCGCCAGGCCCTTGAAGCAGCTCTCGGCCACGTGGTGCGAATTGTCGCCATAGAGGGTCGCGACATGCAGCGTGACGCCGGCGTTGGCGGCAAAAGCCTGGAAGAACTCGCGCACCAGATCGACGTCGAACTCGCCGATCTTGTCGCGCGGGAACTCGACCTTGAACACGAGCACGGCGCGGCCCGACAGGTCGATGGCGACGCGGGTCAGCGCTTCGTCCATCGGCATGTGCACGTCGGCGTAGCGCACGATGCCGCGCATGTCGCCGAGCGCCTTCTTCACCGCCTGGCCGAGCACGATGCCGGCGTCCTCGGTGGTGTGGTGCTGGTCGACGTGCAGGTCGCCCTTGGCCTGCAACTTGATGTCGATCCGGGAGTGGCGCGCCAGGAGCTCGAGCATGTGGTCGAGGAAGCCGATGCCGGTCGTAATCTCGGCGCGGCCCGAGCCGTCGAGGTTCAGCTCGACGGCGACCTCGGTCTCCTTGGTGGCGCGGGTGACCTTGCCCGTGCGCATCGCGAACTCCTTGAAATTGCGCCGCCTTCTACCAGCAAGATAAGCCCGGCGCCACAAGCCGCCGCGGCCGGATCGGGTTATGGTTTGCGGAATGCGCGCGAGCACCTAGATAAGCGGATGCTGGAGTAGATCATGTCCAATCCCGAAGTGTTCCACGGAACAACCATTCTCGCGGTCCGCAAGGGCGACAAGGTCGCCATCGGCGGCGACGGCCAGGTCAGTTTCGGCGCCACCGTGGTCAAGGCCAACGCCAAGAAGGTGCGCCGGCTCGGCCAGGGTGACGTGATCGGCGGCTTCGCCGGCGCCACCGCGGACGCGCTCACGCTGTTCGACCGGCTCGAACAGAAATTGGAGCAGCACAAGGGCCAGCTCGCGCGCGCCTGCGTGGAACTCGCGAAGGACTGGCGCACGGACCGCTATCTGCGCCGCCTCGACGCCATGATGCTGGTGGCCGACAAGGACGTGACGCTGTTGCTGGCCGGCACCGGCGACGTGCTGGAGCCCGACGCCGGGGTCGCCGGCATCGGCTCGGGCGGGCCCTATGCGCTCGCCGCCGCGCGGGCACTGATCGACGGCAGCCTCGACTCCGAGGCGATCGTGCGCCGCTCGCTCGAAATCGCGTCCGACATCTGCGTCTATACCAACCGCAATCTAGTCGTGGAGACGATCGGAAAGTGACCGTAAACGTAACCCTGCGGGACCCGAACATGCAGAGCCTTACCCCGCGCGAGATCGTGTCCGAGCTCGACCGCTATATCGTCGGCCAGAAGGACGCCAAGCGCGCGGTCGCGATCGCGCTCCGGAACCGCTGGCGGCGGCTGCAGCTCGACGACAAGCTGCGCGAGGAAGTGCTGCCGAAAAATATTCTGATGATCGGCCCCACCGGCGTCGGCAAGACGGAGATTTCGCGCCGGCTGGCCAAGCTCGCGGGCGCGCCGTTTCTCAAAGTGGAGGCTACCAAGTTCACCGAGGTCGGCTATGTCGGCCGCGACGTGGATTCGATCGTGCGCGACCTGGTCGAGGTCGGCATCGCGCTGGTGCGCGAGAGCAAGCGGCGCGACGTGCAGGCGCGTGCGCAACTCAACGCCGAGGAGCGCGTGCTCGACGCGCTGGTCGGGCAGAACGCGAGTCTGGCCACGCGCGATTCGTTCCGCAAGAAGCTTCGCGCCGGCGAACTCGACGACAAGGAGATCGAAATCGAGATGGCCGCCGGCCAGAGCGGGATGCCGATGTTCGAAATCCCCGGCATGCCCGGCGCGCAGATGGGCGCGATTTCGCTCGGCGACATTTTCGGCAAGGCCATGGGCGGCCGCACCAAGCCGCGCCGGGTCACCGCGCGCGAGGCGCATCCGCTGCTGGTGGCCGAGGAATCCGACAAGCTGCTCGATCAGGACGCGCTGGTGCAGGAGGCGATCCGCTCGGTCGAGAACAACGGCATCGTGTTCCTCGACGAGATCGACAAGATTTCCGGCCGCGAGGGCCTGCGCGGCGCCGACGTGAGCCGCGAAGGCGTGCAGCGCGATCTGTTGCCGCTCTTGGAAGGCACCACCGTCTCGACCAAGTACGGGCCGGTGAAGACCGACCATGTGCTGTTCATCGCCTCGGGCGCGTTCCATGTGGCCAAGCCCTCGGACCTGCTGCCCGAGCTGCAGGGCCGCTTGCCGATCCGGGTCGAGCTCAATCCGCTGACGCGCGACGATTTTCGCCGCATTCTCACCGAGACCGAGGCGAGCCTGATCAAGCAATCGATCGCGCTGATGCAGACGGAGAACGTGGAGCTCGTCTTCACCGACGACGCGATCGATGCGCTCGCGGACGTCGCGGTCGAGGTGAATACGAGTCTGGAAAACATCGGCGCCCGGCGGCTGCAGACCGTGATCGAGCGCGTGCTCGACGAGATCAGCTTCTCGGCGACCGACCGCTCGGGCGAGAAGGTCGTCATCGACGGCGCCTATGTGCGGGCGCAGGTGGCGGATCTGGCCAAGAACGCGGACCTGTCGCGCTACATTCTCTGACGGCTCAACGGGCTTTCCTGACGCGCACATAGAGCGCACCGGTGCCGCCGTGGCCGATCGCGGCCTCGGTGAAGCCGACCACGAGCGGCCGCAAGTCGGGAAGCGACAGCCATTGCGGCACTTGACGCCGCAAGACGCCGCGCTCCTCCTCACTGTGCGGATCCCGGCTCGCCGGCCTGCCCTTGCCGGTGATGACGAGCACCAGACCGTGGCCGCGGGCCTGCGCCGATTTCAGAAACGATTCCAGCCGCGTGCGGGCCGCGGCCTGAGTCATGCCATGCAGATCGAGGCGCGCGTCGATCTCCGTCGTGCCGCGTGAGAGCCGCTGCTTGGTGCGCCGGTCGATGGTGGCGAGCGCGGGGGCCTTGGGTGCCAGCTTCGGCGGCGGAGCGGGCGGGGGCAACGGCGCCTTCTTCGGCGCGCGCGGCGCTTGTTCAACGGGTTCAAGCGGTTGCGAAGGCTGCCGCGCGAGCGCGCAAGGGCGCGATCGATTTCGTCACCTCGCCCCAGAGCGCGCGGTCCTCGCCGCTCAAGGCTTCGCGGCGCGTCTCCTTGCGGCCGCCCTTGCCGCTCACGACTTCGGTCTCGCCGGCGGCAGCGGCGTATCTTCGGCGCCGAGCGCGGGGTCGATCGCGCGCGGCACCAGCATGAAGAAACGGCCAGCATGCTTGAGCCGCCCGGCGATGGTGCCGGCGTCGATGCCGGCGCCGAAATAGACGTCGGCGCGCGCCGGGCCGACGATGGCGGAGCCGGTGTCCTGCGCCAGCATCAGGCGGCGGAACGGCGTCATCGTGCTCTCGTTCTCAAGCGGCAACTCGGCCTCGATCCAGAACGGCGTGCCATAGGCGTGAATGGCGCGATCGACCGCGATGGAGCGCTCGCGCGTGAGCGGCAAGCCTTGCGCGCCGACCGCCTCGGCGTCCGGCGCGAGTTCCGCAACCTCGCGAAAAAAGATGAAGGACTTGTTCATCCGCATGATCTCGCGCGCCTCCTCCGGGGTTTCGGCGAAATAGGCGCGGATTTTGTCCATGGTCATTTCGGCGCGCGGGACGATGCCGCGGTCGGCGAGCACGCGCCCGACCGGAAGATAGGCATGGCCGTTATGGGCGGCGTAGTTGAGGCGGAGAATCTTTCCGTCCTCGAGGCGGACACGGGCCGAGCCCTGGATCTGGATGAAGAAGGCGTCGATCGGATCCTTGAGCCAGCAAATTTCGAGGCCGCGGTCCTTCAGCGCGCCGTCCTCGATGGCGGCGCGGTCGGGATACTCGACGATCTTCTTGCCGACGCGGCGGCCGACCTTGCCGCGATTGGGAAAGCCATGCATGCGCGCGCTTCTTCTTGCGCGCCACCAGCTCGGCGGGCTGGCGGTACATCGGAATCGTAAATCCGTCGCCCGGTTTTCTGCGCCCCTCGACCTCGGGCTCGTAATAGCCGGTGAGGAACCCGTCGCGCTCGCCAAGTTTCGAAATGCGCACCGGCCGGAACGCACCCTCGAAGAAGCGCCGCGCGCTGAGCCGCCCGACATTGCCGCCAAGCTCGGCGGCCATCTCGCAAGCCGCGCTCAAGGGCTGTTCGATCGGTTTCGGGGCCTCGCGCGTGCGGCCGGCATCGCGGCGCTCGGCGCGGCGGCGCACGGCGACGCAGCTTGAGCGAAACGCCGAAAGCGCCGCCAGGTGATCCTCGGCGGCCCAGCCGTCGAGCTGCTCGAACGCCATGGGCTCGAGCTCGGTCTCCGCAATGCGCAGCGGCGCGGTCGCCGCAAACGCCGGATCGATGGAGAGAAGTGAGACGCCGAGAAGAGCCGCGAGACCGCCGTGCCGGTTCATGGCGCGGTCTCAGGCGGATTCGGTGGCGATGAGCTTCCAGTTCGGGTCGCGGGCGCCGATCTCGCGCGCGAAGGTCCAGATGTCGGTGACGTCGGTGACCTTGTCGGGGCTGCCGTCGACCGTCTCGCCGGCGCGGTTCTTGGTGACGGAGACCAGCTGGGAGACGAAGCGCACGGTGATCTGGGCGGTCTTGCCCTTGAGCTCGGCGGCGGCAACTTCGGTCTTCTCGATGGCGACGAAACGCGTCTCCATCTTCTCGCCGCGGCTCTCGCGCTCGGCGATCGCCGCCGCGAAGCCGTCATAGACGTCCTTGGCGAGCAAGTTCTTCAGCGCCTTGGTGTCGCCCTCGGCGAACGCGGTGACGATCAGCTCGTAGGCGGCCTTGGCGCCGGAGAGGAAATGACCGATGTCGAACTCGCGATCCTGCGCGGCGATGGCGTCGAGACCGACGGCCAAGGCCGAGCCCGGCTCGGCGATACCGGCCCAGCGCTCGCCGGGGGCTTGAGCGGCTTCGCCCTCGCGCTGCGGCGTCGGCGCGGTGCGGCCCGGAAGCGTGACCACTTTGTCGCGGGAATTCGCGGGCTTGGCGGTCGGATCCGGCGCCGAGAACGGGTCATAGGGCGGCCGCTCGCGGCCGGTGCGACTGCCGAGCACGCTCCTGAGCCGCACGAAAATGAATACGGCGAGCGCGAGGAAGATGATCGTATAGAGATCGAACACCGTTTCTAGTCCAGCCGAACTTTGCCAATCCGCCCGTCACGGGCGCCCGCCGGCCCCAGGCCCCATATGGGGCTTTGGCGCCGCGATTCCAATGCTCGTGCAGCGCTCCCATTATCAACGTTAGACGATCCGCGGCGGCGCGCCAACCGACGAAGCCGTGAGCGTGCCGTTTCCTTGTGCCGCCGGGGGAAAGCGTGGTAGCGACTGCCGCCGCGGCGGCGATCTGCGGCGGTTTTGGGGCGTACGGAGACAGTGATGACCAGTACAAATGGCGGCCCCGGCGAGGCCAAGATCCCGGTCGCCCCCTCGCTCAACGTGCTCGGCCAGTACGTCAAGGATTTCTCGTTCGAGAACCCGAACGCGCCGCAGTCGCTGATGCAGCTCACCAAGCCGCCGGCGATCAATGTCCAGATCAACGTCAATGCCAAGCCGTTGTCGAACACCGATTTCGAGGTCGAGCTGGTGATCGAGGGCAAGGCCGAGAACGAAGGCGCATTGCTGTTCAATGTCGAGCTGGTCTATGCCGGCATTTTCCGCGTGCAGAACGTTCCGCAGGAAAGCATCCATCCGATGGTGCTGATCGAATGCCCGCGGCTGCTGTTTCCGTTCGCTCGCGGGATCGTCAGCGATGCGGTGCGCGACGGCGGATATCCGCCGATGATGCTCGACCCGGTCGATTTCGCCGCGCTCTACCGGCAGCGCGCCGGGCAATTGCAGGGCCAGCCGCCGCAGACCGTCACCAGCTGACGGCGCGTCACTTTTCGCCGGCCGGGCCGGCGTCCTCGTCCGACAGATAGTCGCGCCAGATCGCAGCGGGCCCCAGGTTCGCCGCGAAGACGCGGTGTGCCGCAAGCTCGGCTTGCGTGAGGTTCACGACGCGGCGTCGCGTGCGCCGCGGCGCGGCGACAGAGGGGCCGCGGCGCGCGGTGGCGGCCTTTTCGCCGAGGCCGAGTTTCGCCTGGCGGCCGCCGACCAGCTCGGCATAGACCTCGGACAGAAGCTCCGCGTCCATGAGTGCGCCGTGCTTGGTGCGGCGCGAATTGTCGATGCCGTAGCGCACGCACAGGTCGTCGAGCCGGTTCGGCCCGCCAGGATGGCGGCGGCGCGCGAGCGTCAGCGTATCCACCGCGCGCTCGCGCGCGATCCCCGGACGGCCCGCGCGCTCGAACTCGGCGTTGAGAAACGCGAGATCGAAGCCGGCATTGTGGATGACGAGCGCCGCGTCGCCGAGAAACGCGATGAGATCGTCGACGATTTCGGCGAAGCAGCGGCTTGTCGGCGAGGAATTCGACGGAAAGACCGTGCACCGCCTCGGCTTCCTTCGGCATATCGCGCTCGGGATTGAGATAGATGTGGTAGGTCGCGCCGGTCGGGATGCGGTTGGCAAGCTCGATGCAGCCGATCTCGACCACCCGGTGGCCCGAGGACGGGTCGAGGCCCGTCGTTTCCGTATCGAGCACGATCTCGCGCATGGTTCCTCTTACTTCTTCTGCCGCGCCGGCGTCGCGGTCGCAAGTGCCTGCAGGATCGCGCGCACCTGTTCGCGGGCCGGCTCGATGCCGCGGCCGGTATCGACGACGAAGTCCGCGCGCCGCAGCTTCTCCGAATCGGGCATCTGGCGCGCCAGCATGGCGTCGAATTTCTCGTCCGTCATCTCCGGCCGCTCGAGCACCCGAGCGCGCTGCATCTCCGGGGGCGCGCTTACGACCACGACCTTGTCGACGCGAAGGTGGCCGCCGGTCTCCAGCAGCAGCGGAATGTCGAGCAGCACGACGCTTGCACCCTTGCCCTCCGCGTCGGCGATGAATTCCTGCTCGGCCGCCCGCACCAGCGGGTGCACGATACCTTCGAGCTTCTTCAGCGCTTCGATATTGCCGACCACGCGCGCCGCAAGACGCTGCCGATCGACCCGGCCGTCCATTGTCGTTCCCGGATAGGCTTGTTCGATGAGCGGCGCCGCCTCGCCATCATAGAGCTGGTGCACCACGGCGTCGGCATCGAACACCGGCACGCCCTCGTCGGCGAACATTTTCGCCGTCGTGCTCTTGCCCATGCCGAGCGAGCCGGTGAGACCGAGCACGATCATGGCCGCTGCTTTTCCCCAAGGTCGGCGAGCAGGAGCATACGCAGCGCCGGCGTCACCTGCGGCCGCACGCCGAACCAGCGCTCGAAGCCGGGAACGGCCTGATGCAGCAGCATGCCGAGGCCGTCGACCACCGGATTGCCGCGGGCGCGGGCCGCGGCCAAGAGCGGCGTCTCAAGCGGCACATAGACGATGTCATAGACGGCCGCCGTCTGCTTGAGCGGCGCCAGATCGAGCTCGAGCGGCGGCTGACCTTTCATGCCGAGCGACGTGGTATTGACCAGAAGATCGGCCGTGGCCAAAGCCTTGGAAATACTGGCAAAATCGGCGACCGTGACTCTGGGGCCGAAGCGCTCGGCCAAGGCTTCCGCACGCGCCCGGGTGCGGTTCGCGATCGACGACGCGGCCGACGCCGCGCTCGAGCAACGCATAGACGATGCTGCGCGCAGCCCCGCCGGCGCCGAGCACCAGCGCGGTCTCGGTGCGCCGGTCCCAGCCGGGAAGGCTCGCGTCGAGATGGGCGAGAAATCCGTGCACGTCGGTGTTGGTCCCGCTGAGCGCCCCGTTCTCGAACCAGAGCGTGTTGGCGGCGCCGAGCGCGCGCGCCACCGGGTCGGGGTGCTTCAGCTTGGCGAACGCCGCTTCCTTGTGCGGGATCGTGACATTGGCTCCCACATAGGTTTCGCCGAGCCGGTCGAGAAAACTACCGATCCCCGCCGGCGGCACGTCTTCGCGGACGTATTCGCCGTCGATCTTGTGCTCGCGCAGCCAATAGCCGTGGATCAGCGGCGAGCGGGAATGGGCGACGGGATGCCCGATCACGCAGGCGCGGCGGCTCACGGCAGCATTCCTTCGCGGCGGAAGAAGGCGAGCAACGGCAGGAGCGGCAGACCGAGGATGGTGAAATGATCGCCCTCGATTTTCTCGAACAAATGCACGCCCAGGCCCTCGAGCTGATAAGCGCCGACGCTGTGAGAGTATTCGCTCGCCGGCGGCGGAAAGATATGCGTCGAGTGCATCGTTCGAGAGCGCGCGCATGGTGAGATGCGCGGTCGCAACCGTCTCGAACAGGATCTTGCCATCGCGCGCGATCGCCACTCCCGAATGGAGTGCGTGCGTCTTGCCGGAAAGCGACGCGAGCTGCTCGCGCGCCGCTGCAATCGTCGCGGGCTTGGAGAAGCGACGGTTACCCAGCGCCAAGGTCTGGTCGGCGCCGAGCACGAGTGCGCCCGGACGGCGGCGCGCGACAGCGAGCGCTTTCTCGCGCGCGAGCAGCAGCGCGATTTTCTCCGGCGAGGCGCCCGCGTGCGGCGCCTCCGCCGCGCGTTCATCGATATCGGCCGGGATCGATCTCGACCGGAATGCCGGCCGCTTCCAGCAGCGTGCGGCGCACCTTGCTCTTCGAGGCGAGCACGAGCGGCACGCCACGCCACAGATTCACGGTCCGGCCGCCGCATCGCGGCGGCGCTCCTGCAGGAGCGAGGCCACCGCCGCCGCCGTCTCCTCGATCGAGCGCCGCGTTACGTCGATCAACGGCCAGCCGTGGCGGGTGCAAAGTTGTTTGGAGACGGCGATTTCTTCCGACACCGCCTGGCGATCCACGTAAGCGGAGTCCGGCTGCGGCGAATTGAGGCCGAGGAGCCGGTTTTGGCGAATCTGAACGATGCGCTCGGCCGAGGCATAGAGCCCGACCACCAAGGGCCGCACCAGCGTCTCGAGTTGCGCGGGAAGCGCCACGCCCGGCACCAGCGGCACGTTCGCGGTCTTGATGCCGCGATTGGCGAGATAGATGCTGGTTGGCGTCTTGGAGGTGCGCGAGACGCCCACGAGAACCACGTCGGCATCCTCCAGGTTCTCCGGATGCTGGCCGTCGTCGTGCATCATGGTGAAATTGAGCGCGTCGATGCGGCGGAAATATTCGGCGTTCAGCGTATGCTGTCCACCCACGCGCGGGGTCGTTTCGGCTCCGAGATAGCTCTGAAAGAGCGCCAATACCGGCCCGAGCACGGAGAGCGACGGCACGCCCAGCTCGCGGCAGCGGGTCTCGAGCCTCTGCGCGAGCTCGTGATCGACGAGCGTATAGAGCACCACGCCGGGATTGGCTTCGATCTCGGCGACGACCTGATCCAGGCGCTTGGGCGAACGCACCAGCGAATAAATGTGTTCGACCGGCGATACGGTCGCGTATTGCGCCGCCGCTGCGCGGCCGACGGCAATCAGCGTCTCACCGGTCGCATCGGAAATCAGATGGAGATGAAAATAGCTCTCGGCTTGCGGCGATTTGGCCATGTCGGCTGCGGTATAAGCTGTGAATCCGCGGGGAGAAGGCCACGGCCGCATAGAGGGCGCAAGAGCGCTCTGGGGACGTTACGGAGCGGAACGCACAGGATGTCCTGCGAGAGGCAAATTCAGGCGAATTAGAGAAGTATGGCGAAGAGCGGGCGATCAGGGGTGGAGCGATTGATCTATATAAGGAATCGAATGCAGGGATTTGGTGCTCACCTGTGCATGCATTGTGAATTAGGCGAATTATCGTTATCCGGGCCTCTAACAGACATAACAATAAGATTCCTAAGAGATTGGATTTGAAGAACTCACCACAGGTACGGAGTACTGGATTGCTCGTCGCCGTGCTGGATGGAAGGATCGTCGATCCTCCACCGGTCTGGATGATGCGTCAGGCTGGCCGGTATCTTCCGGAATATCGAGAGGTGCGAGCGAAAGCAGGCGGGTTCGTCGAACTCTGCCTCAATCCAATACTTGCCGCGGAAGTAACGTTGCAGCCGGTGCGTCGCTTCAGCTTCGATGCAGCGATCTTGTTTTCCGATATTCTGATTGTTCCCCATGCGCTAGGTGTGAAGCTCTGGTTCGAGGAAGGTGAAGGACCGCGGCTTGAACCGGTGGCGGAGCGGGCAAGTTTTGCGCGAATGCGGAATGCACTCGACTCGAAGATCGTAACGCCGGTCTACGAGACGATCGGACGAGTGCGCGCGGCGCTCTCCCCGGATCAGGCGCTGATCGGCTTCTGCGGTGCGCCCTGGACGGTGGCGACCTATCTGGTGGCCGGAAGAGGTACCGAGGACAAGCGGGAGGCACTGGAGCTTGCGGCAAGCGACCCGGTGCTGTTTCAGGAAATCATCGGACGGCTGGTCGAGGCCTCGGCGGCGCATCTGATCGGACAGCTGCGAGCCGGCGCAGATGCGGTGCAGATTTTCGATACCTGGGCCGGCGCGCTCACGGGCGAGGCCTTCGAGCGTTGGTGCCTGCAGCCGACGGTAGAGATCGTGCGACGGGTGCGCGACGTGCTCCCGAAGGCCCGGATCATCTTGTTCCCCAAAGGGGTGGATATCACGGGATTGACGCGGCTGGTGCGCGAAAGCGGCGCCAATGGCGTGGGCATCGGTTCGGAGACCGACCGCAAGCTTGCGCGCGACAGTCTAGGCGCGCTCGCGGCGATCCAGGGCAATCTCGATCCGCTGGCGTTGGTCGCCGGCGGCGAAACGCTCGACCGGGCGGTGGACCAGGTGCTGGCGGATTTCCGCGGAACGCGGCACATTTTCAATCTCGGCCATGGCATCCGGTCCTGGACGCCGGTCGAGCACGTCGAGCGCATGCTGAAGCGCATCCGGGGACGCTGATGCTTTATCTCTGGATCAAGGCGTTCCACATCGTTTCGGTGATCGCATGGATGGCGGCGATGCTCTATCTGCCGCGGCTGTTCGTCTATCACTGCGATGGCGGAGCCGGGCTCGAAACAATCGGAAACCTTCAAGCTGATGGAGCGCCGGCTGCTCAAGTTCATCGCAACGCCGGCGATGATCGCAGCCTGGGCGACGGGCTTGTGGCTGCTGTTCGAGGCCGGGTTGCTGCGCTCGGGCTGGATGCACGGGAAGCTCGCGCTGGTGCTCGTGCTCTCGGCGTTGCATGGCCTCGACGCCAAGTGGGTCAAGGATTTTGCCGCCGACCGGAACCGGCACTCGGCCCGCTTCTATCGTTTCGCCAACGAGGCTCCGACCATTCTGATGATCCTGATCGTCGTCCTCGTCGTGGTGAAGCCGTTCTGATGGCCGGTAAGATCGAGCTCACGATCCTGATGCCCTGCCTCAACGAGGCGGAGACGATCGGCCGCTGCGTCGAGAAGGCGAAATCGTACCTGAAGCGCGGCAAGATCGCCGGCGAGGTGCTGGTCGCCGACAATGGATCGACCGACGGTTCGATCAAGCTCGCCGAGACCAAGGGCGCGCGCGTCGTGCGCATCCGGGACCGCGGCTATGGTGCGGCCTTGCGCGGCGGCATCGAGGCGGCGCGCGGGCGCTACGTCATCATGGGCGACGCCGACGACAGCTATGATTTCTCCAGACTCGAAGGCTTCGTCGCCGAGCTGCGCAAGGGCGCGGATCTGGTGATGGGAAACCGCTTCCAGGGCGGCATCACGTCGGATGCAATGCCGTTCCTGCACCGCTATCTCGGCAACCCGGTGCTGAGCTTCATCGGCCGGTTGTTCTTCGGCACCAAGGTCGGCGACATTTATTGCGGGCTGCGCGGGTTCAATCGCGCGCGTATCGTCGCGCTCAATCTGCGCGCCGAGGGCATGGAATTTGCCAACGAGATGGTGGTCGCGGCGGCGCTGCGAAAATATCGTATTACCGAAGTGCCGACGACGCTGAAGAAGGACGGCCGCTCGCGGCCGCCGCATCTGCGCACCTGGCGCGACGGCTGGCGCACGCTGCGCTTTCTCCTCATGTTCAGCCCGCGCTGGCTGTTCGTTTATCCGGGCATCGCACTGATCGCGTTCGGGTTGGTGTTCGTCGTGCTCCTGTTCCCGGGCCCGGTGCATGTTGCCGAGGGTGTCGAGCTCGATGTGCATACTTTCATTGTGGCGGCGGTCGCGATCCTGATCGGAATCCAGAGCATCGGCTTCGGCGTCATGGCGCGGCGGCTGGCGACGGCGCACGGCTTCCTGCCCCGCTCGGAGCGCTATGGGGGAGTGCTCGAGGCGCTGACGCTGGAGCGCGGCCTGGTTCTTGGCGGGATTATCGCGGCGGCTGGCCATGGCGGGCCTGGTCTGGTCGCTGTTGACCTGGGCGCAAGTGGATTTCGGGCCGCTGCGCTATCCGCTGGTGCTGCGGGTTCTCACGCTGTCGTTGACCGGCATCGCGGTGGGCTTTCAGCTCGGCTTCACTGCCTTCCTCTCGGCCATGATCGATCTGCCGATCCGGCGGGAGGCGCCGGGCGCGCGTTGACCGGCGGTTTACTTTGCTAGCAGCAGGACTTGCGCGCCGCCGCCGCTTTCCCTATGTTGATTTCGCCTCCCTGAACGCAGGCGTCGCGCCCAAGCCCATCGGCTCTTGCCCGATCCGGCCGGCGCATCGGCCAAGGCCAATCGCCTGGCCGACAGACCTGCGAAACCCCTCCCCATCTCTACCGGACGAGATTTTTCATTCGTCCAGAAGGTCTTATCCCCCATGCGGGAAATGAAATTACAGGACTTGAAGTCCAAGACTCCGACCGAGCTGCTTGCCGTCGCCGAGGAGCATCAGGTCGAAAACGCCAGCACCATGCGCAAGCAGGAGCTGATGTTCGCAATCCTGAAACAGCTCGCCGCCAAGGAAGTCGACATCGTCGGCGAAGGCGTCGTCGAGGTTCTGCCCGACGGCTTCGGCTTCCTGCGCTCGCCGCAATCGAACTACCTGGCCGGACCCGACGACATCTACGTGTCGCCTTCGCAGATCCGCCGCTTTTCGTTGCGCTCCGGCGACACCGTCGAGGGCCATATCCGCAGCCCCAAGGACGGCGAGCGCTATTTCGCGCTGCTCAAGGTGAACACGATCAATTTCGAGGATCCGGAGAAGGTCCGCCACAAGGTGCACTTCGACAACCTGACGCCGCTCTATCCCGACGAGCGGCTCAAGATGGAGCTCGACGATCCGACCAAGAAGGATCTGTCGGCCCGCGTCATCGACATCGTGGCGCCCTTGGGCAAAGGCCAGCGCGCGCTCATCGTCTCGCCGCCGCGCACCGGCAAGACCGTGCTGCTGCAGAACATCGCCCATTCGATCACCGGCAATCATCCGGAATGCTTTCTGATCGTGCTGCTGATCGACGAGCGGCCGGAGGAAGTGACCGACATGCAGCGCTCGGTGAAGGGCGAGGTGATCTCGTCGACCTTCGACGAGCCGGCTTCGCGCCACGTGCAGGTCGCCGAAATGGTGATCGAGAAGGCCAAGCGGCTGGTCGAACACGGGCGCGACGTGGTGATCTTGCTCGATTCGATCACCCGCCTCGGCCGCGCCTACAACACCGTGGTGCCGAGCTCGGGCAAGGTGCTCACCGGCGGCGTCGACGCCAACGCGCTGCAGCGGCCCAAGCGCTTCTTCGGCGCGGCGCGCAACATCGAGGAAGGCGGCTCGCTCACCATCATCGCGACCGCGCTGATCGATACCGGCAGCCGCATGGACGAAGTGATCTTCGAGGAGTTCAAGGGCACCGGCAATTCGGAGCTCATCCTCGACCGCAAGGTTTCCGACAAGCGCACCTTCCCGGCCATGGACATCACGCGCTCGGGCACCCGCAAGGAAGAATTGCTGGTTCCGGCCGACGTGCTGAAGAAGATGTACGTGCTGCGCCGGATCCTGAACCCGATGGGCACGGTCGACGCCATCGAGTTCCTGCTCGACAAGCTGCGGCAGACCAAGAGCAACGCCGAGTTCTTCGAGTTCGATGAACGCCTGAATCGCGCTAGCGCATCAGCTCGGCAAGGGCCGGGGCCAGACGCCCCGGCTCAAGCAGCGGCAACGAACAACGCTCTCCCTGACAGACGAAGGCCGCGCCCTGTTTCGGCGCGGACGCGATCATCGCGCGCGCCGGGTGGCGCGCGGGAAGCGCGTTCGCATCCGGCGCGCGCACGAGCGTGCGGTCGAGGAACGAAAGCTTCAGCGCGGCCTCGGCGAATTCCTCGGCGCGCGGGCCGACGCAAACGATCTCGGCCTGGCGCAGCCGCAGATCGAGCGCCGACAACAGCGCGGCGTGGCCGAAGAGATTTTCTCCGGCGAGCGGCAAGCAGCCCGTCGAACAGGCGGTCGGCGCGCTCGCGATAGCTGTCGTCGCCGGTCGAGCAGCGCGAGGCGGACGAGGTTCTGCGCCTGCAGCGCGTTCGGGTTCGGGATCGCGTCGTCGATGGTGACGTTCAGGCGCACGATCAGGCCCTCGGCGTCGTCGGCGGTGAGGAAATAGCCGCCGGCGGGATCGGCATGGTGGCGCTCGAGCGCCGCGGACCACGCGACGGCGCGGTCGAGATAGGCGCGCTCGCCGGTCGCCTGATGCAGCGCGATGGCGGCGCGGATCATGGCGCCGTAGTCGGACGACAGCCCCGGGAACAGCGAGACGCCCCTCGCGCCAGCTATGGCCGAGGCGGTCGCCCTTGGTCATCGATTCGGCGACGAAACGGAATGCGCGGGCCGCAAGCTCGATCCATTTCTTTTCGCCGAGGAGCCCGCCCGCATTGGCGAGCGCGGCGATCATCAGGCCGTTCCAGTCGGCGAGCACCTTGTCGTCGAGGCCGGGGCGAACGCGCTTCGCGCGGACCTCAAGAAGCTTCTCGCGCAGCGGCGCGAGCCGCTTCTCGTCCTCTATGCTGCGCGGTAAGTGCTTCAAACGATTGAGAATAACGTGTCCTTCGAAGTTGCCCTCGAGGGTCGCGTCGTAGTGCGCAGCAAAAAACGCGGCGTCGTCCGGCCCGCAGAATTTGCTGCAGCTCGGCGAGCGACCAGACATAGAACTTGCCCTCCTCGCCTTCGGAATCCGCATCGAGACTGGAAGCGAAGCCGCCGCCGGGCAGCATCATCTCGCGCTCGAGCCAGCCCACGGTCTCGACCGCGCGGCGGCGAAAGAGATCGTTCCCGGTGCGGGCGTGCGCGAGCGCCAGGAGCTCGAGGAGCTGGGCATTGTCGTAGAGCATTTTCTCGAAATGCGGCACCAGCCAGCGCTCGTCGACCGAATAGCGGGAGAAGCCGCCGCCCAGGTGATCGTAGATGCCGCCCTCGGACATGCGCTCCAGCGTCTTTTCGACCGGCGCGAAGAAGCGCTCGTCGCCGGTGCGCAGCCCCGCGCGCCACATGAGCTCCAGGATGCTGCACTGGGGGAACTTGGGCGCGCCGCCGATGCCGCCGTTATTCGGGTCGAAGATTCCAAGAAAACGCTCGGCGATCTTGTCGAGCTCCGCGCGCCCGAGCACGACCTTGCCTTGCCGGGTGCGCGCGCTCGGCGATCCGGTTCAGGAGCGCCGCGCGGTTCTGCTCGATCTTGGCCGGCTCCTCGCGGAACACGCGCGCGACCTCGCGCAGCACGTCGACGAAGGCCGGCCGGCCGAAGCGGGCTTCGTTTGGGAAATAGGTGCCGCCCCAGATCGGCTCGCCCTTGGGCGTCAGGAACATGGTGAGCGGCCAACCGCCCTGCTCGCCCAGCGCATGCAGCGAATGCATGTAGATCTGGTCGATGTCGGGCCGCTCCTCGCGGTCGACCTTGATGTTCACGAACAGCTCGTTCATCACCGCGGCGGTCGCCGGGTTCTCGAAGCTCTCGTGCGCCATGACGTGGCACCAGTGGCAGGCGGCGTAGCCGACCGAGAGCAGGATCGGCTTTCCCGCGCGCTCGGCTTCGGCGAGCGCCGCCGGCCCCCAGGGCCGCCAGTGCACCGGGTTGTCCTTGTGCTGCAGCAGGTAGGGACTGGTCTCGCGGGCGAGCAGGTTTTCCGACATTGGTGTTCCGTGGCCGGGCTGTTAACGAGCCTTAACACGGGATAGCCGCCGACGGGTTTGCGATGCCGCTTGAGAGTGAAGACACCATCTACGCGCTCTCCAGCGGCCGGCTGCCGGCGGCGATCGCGATCGTTCGCATCAGCGGTGGCAAGGCTCGAATCGGACTCGAAACGCTCGGCGGAAAAGTCCCCGAGCCGCGGCGGGCGGCCCGCGCCATCTTTCGCGATCCTTCGACCGGGGCGGTGATCGACGACGGCCTGGTGCTCTGGTTCGCGGGTCCGGCGAGCGAGACCGGCGAGGACGTGGCGGAACTGCATCTGCATGGCGGGCGGGCGGTAGTCGCGGCGGTATTTCGAGTGCTCGGCGGGCTCGAGGGTTTCCGGCCGGCGGAGGCGGGCGAGTTCACGCGGCGCGCGCTGCTGAACGGCAAGCTCGATCTCGCGGCGGTCGAGGGTCTGGGCGATCTGGTCGCGGCCGAGACCGAGGCGCAGCGGCGCCAGGCCATGGCGCAGTTCCGCGGAGCACTTTCCGCAAAAGTGGAAGCCTGGCGCGCGCGGCTCGTGGAAGTCATGGCGCGGCTCGAGGCCGGGATCGATTTTTCCGACGAAGGAGACGTGCCCGACGATTTGCTGCGGCCGGCGGTCGAGATCGCACGCGAGCTGGCCAGCCGAGATCCGCGCGGTGCTGGCCGATGCGCCGCGCGGCGAGCGGCTGCGGGAGGGCTTCGTGGTGGCGATTGCCGGGCCGCCGAATGTGGGGAAGTCCACGCTGCTCAACCGGCTCGCGGAGCGCGATGTGGCGATCGTCTCGGCGATCCCGGGAACGACGCGGGATGCGATCGAGGTCGCGCTCGATCTCAAGGGCGTGCCGGTCGTGCTGGTCGATACGGCAGGCGTGCGCGAGACCAAGGACCCGATCGAGGCCGAGGGGGTGAAACGGGCGCTCGCTCGCGCCGCGTCCGCCGATCTCGTGTTGTGGCTCACCGAAGCGGGCGGCCCCTCGCCTGCGCCGCCGTCTGGCGCAAAGACGATCATGGTGCGGACCAAGGCGGACCTGGTCGACTTGGTCGATTCGGAAGCGCAACGACGCCTACAGGATAAAGCGTCGATTTCGATTTCCGCCAAGACCGGCGTCGGCATGGCGCGCTTGCTCGACTTCCTTGCGCACGAAGCGGAGGCGCTCGGCGGCGAGCCGGCACTGGTGACGCGCGAGCGGCAGCGAAAGGCGCTGGCGGAAGCGCTGAAGCGGCTTGAGACCGCGCTCGATATCGCGGCGACCGGCAAGGAGGAGTTGGTCGCCGAGGAATTGCGCATGGCCGCCAATGCGTTAGGGCGCGTCACCGGGCGCATCGGCGTCGAGGAGGTGCTCGGCGAGATTTTCCGCTCGTTCTGCATTGGCAAATAGATGGTTAATGAAAGGTTAACGGTGCCCGGCCTGAGGCAGTTTTGTTTCACGTGAAACAGCGCTCGCGGCTCGAACTTTGACGGACCGATTCGGCTCCGATAGATCGCGCGTATTGGAGGAAGTGATGCAGCGTTTCGACGTCATCGTCGTCGGCGGCGGGCACGCGGGCTGCGAAGCGGCCGCGGCCGCGGCGCGGCTCGGCGCGCGCACGGCGCTGATCACGCATCGCTTCGCCACCATCGGCGCCATGTCGTGCAATCCGGCGATCGGCGGGCTCGGCAAGGGACACCTGGTGCGCGAGATCGACGCGCTCGACGGGCTCATGGGCCGGGTCGCGGACGCGGCGGGAATCCAGTTCCGCGTGCTCAACCGGCGCAAGGGTCCCGCCGTGCGCGGACCGCGCGCGCAGGCCGACCGGGCGCTCTACGCGGCGGCGATGCAGCGGGCGATCTCGGAGACGGCGAATCTCAGCGTGATCGAGGCCGAGGTCGACGATCTGATCGAGGCCGGTGGAAAAGCTGTGGGTGTCCGGCTCGCCGATGGCCGCGAGATAAGCGCCGGCGCTTTGGTGTTGACGACGGGGACATTTCTTCGCGGGCTGATCCATATCGGCGAGCGGCAGATTCCGGCCGGCCGCGTCGGCGAGGCGCCGGCGCTGGGTCTGTCGGCGACGCTCGCCCGCATCGGGTTCACGCTCGGGCGGCTGAAGACCGGGACCCCTCCCCGCCTCGATGGCCGCACCATCGACTGGGCCGGCCTGGAGCTGCAGCCCGGCGACGATCCGCCGGAGCCGTTCTCGGCGCTGACCGAGCGGATCGAGAACCGCCAGGTGCCCTGCGCGATCACGCGCACGACCGCGGCGACGCACGCGCTGATCCGCGCAGAACGTCCACCGCTCGCCGATGTATTCGGGCCAGATCGAAAGCCGCGGGCCGCGCTACTGCCCCTCGATCGAGGACAAGATCGTCCGCTTCGGCGATCGCGAAGGGCATCAGATTTTCCTCGAGCCCGAGGGGCTCGACGATCCGACGGTCTATCCGAACGGGATTTCGACCTCGCTACCCGAGGAAGTGCAGCGCGCGATGATCGCGACGATCCCGGGCCTCGAGCGCGCGATCATGCTGCGGCCGGGCTATGCCATCGAATACGACCATGTGGATCCGCGCGAGCTGCTGCCGACGCTGGAGACCAAGCGGCTGCCGGGCTTGTTCCTGGCCGGGCAGATCAACGGCACGACCGGCTACGAGGAAGCGGCGGCTCAGGGCCTGGTTGCCGGGCTCAACGCGGCGCGGCGCGCCGGCGGCCAGGATGGCATCGTGTTCGACCGGGCTGACGCGTATCTCGGGGTCATGATCGACGACCTGATCACGCGCGGGATCACCGAGCCCTATCGCATGTTCACGTCGCGGGCCGAGTACCGGCTGCGGCTGCGCGCCGACAATGCCGATCAGCGGCTGACGCCGCGCGGGATCGAAATCGGCTGTGTTGCCGCAGGCCGGGCAACGCGGTTTTCGGAGAAGATGACGAAGCTCGAGCAGGCAACCGCCCTCGCCCGCTCCCGCTCGCTCACGCCCGACCAGGCCATTCGATTCGGACTCGTTCTGAACCGCGACGGCCAACGGCGCTCGGCCTATGAGTTGCTCTCCTATCCGCATCTCGGCATGGCCGACATCGCGCGCATCTGGCCGGAGTTCGGCGCGATCGAGCCGAAGATCGCCGAGCAGCTGGAGACCGATGCCAAGTACGCGGTTTATCTTGAGCGCCAGAGTGCGGACATCGAGCGCTTCCGGCGCGAGGAAGCCTTGGGCCTGCCCGACGGCATCGACTACGCGGCGATCCCGGGGCTTTCGAACGAGCTCCGGCAGAAGCTCGTCGCATCGTGCGGCCGTCCACGCTGGGCCAGGCCAACCGCATCGACGGCATGACGCCGGCGGCGCTTGCGCTGGTGGCGCTGCACGCGCGCCGTCGCGCCGGATGACATCCGACCGAGCTTCAGAAGGATCGTGCAGCTGCACTGCGGCTGGTGCCCGTTTCACGTGAAACGGCGGCGCGGCTCGACGAATTTGCTGCACTCTTGCTGCGCTGGCAGAAGGCCGTGCAGCTGGTGGCGCCGTCGACCTTGCCGAAGCTCTGGACCCGCCACATCGCCGACAGCCTGCAGATCCTCGAACACGCGCCGGCAGCAAAGCGCTGGATCGATCTCGGCACCGGCGGCGGATTTCCCGGGCTCGTCGTTGCGATCGCGCTCGCACCGGTGCCGGGCGCGATCGTGCATCTCGTCGAGAGCGACGCGCGCAAAGCCGCGTTCCTGCGCGAGGCCGTGCGTGTGACCGGCTGCGCCGGCTGTGGTCCATCACGAGCGGGTCGAGTCGGCTGCGGAACGATTCGCGGGCGATGTGGAAATCGTCACCGCGCGGGCGCTGGCGCCGCTTGCGCGGCTCCTCGAACTCGCGGCACCCTTGCTAAGTGGCGGTGCGCGCGGCGTTTTTCTCAAGGGTCAAGATGTTGATAATGAATTGACCCAAGCCGCTAAATCTTGGAACATCAGTGCGGAGACATTTCCAAGTCGCACCGACCCGCGCGGACGAATCCTAATCGTAGAGCGCGCAGTGCGTCAAAATGTCGCAGGCCAGCACTAGGTGGGAGTTCGGTCGATGATCCCAGTCAAGCGACCCCGGGTTCTCGCCCTCGCCAACCAAAAAGGCGGCGTCGGCAAAACCACGACGGCGATCAATCTCGGCACTGCGCTGGCCGCGATCGGCGAGCGCGTGCTGATCGTCGATCTCGATCCGCAGGGCAACGCTTCGACCGGACTCGGCATCGACCGCAAGAGCCGGACGCACTCGACCTACGATGCTTCTGACCAATGACGAGAAGCTCACGGCGATCGCGCTGGAGACCGCGGTGCCGCAGCTGCACATCGCGCCGGCGACCATGGATCTTTCCGGCTTCGAGCTCGAGGTCGCGCAGCAGCGCGATCGCGCGCACCGGCTGCGCAAGGCGATCGACGCCGTGCCGCCGGCGAGCGAAGGCGGCTACAGCTACGTGCTGGTCGATTGTCCGCCGTCGCTCAATCTTCTGACCATCAACGCCATGACCGCGGCGGATTCGATCCTGGTCCCGCTGCAGTGCGAGTTCTTCGCGCTCGAAGGATTGTCGCAGCTCCTGAAGACGGTCGAGCAGGTGAAGACGACGCTCAATCCGTCGCTCACCATCCACGGCATCGTGCTCACCATGTACGACGCGCGGAACAATCTTTCCGATCAGGTGGTCGCCGACGTGCGCCAGTTCATGGGCGACAAGGTCTACGACACCATCATTCCGCGCAACGTGCGCGTCTCCGAGGCGCCGTCCTACGGCAAGCCGGTGCTGCTCTATGATCTGAAGTGCGTCGGCGCGCAGGCGTACCTCAAGCTCGCTTCCGAAATCGTGCAGCGCGAACGCGCGCTCGCCGCCGCGTGACCGGGCGCAAAGCCAACATGGCCGAGGAACATCGCTCGCGACTGGGCAGGGGACTCGCCGCGCTGATCGGCGACGTCGGCGACGAGAGCGCCGCGATCGAGCGCGCGCGCGGCCAGCGCCGCGTGCCGATCGAGTTCCTGAAAGCCAACCCGCGCAATCCGCGCAAGACCTATCCCGAGGAAGAGCTCGAGGAGCTTGCGGCCTCGATCAAGGAAAAAGGAATCCTGCAGCCGATTCTGGTGCGCACGATCCGCGGCAAGGCCGACGCCTACGAGATCGTCGCCGGCGAGCGGCGCTGGCGGGCGGCGCAGCGGGCAGGGCTGCACGACGTGCCGGTCCTGCTGATGGAGATCGGCGACCGCGAGGCGCTCGAGATCGCCATCGTCGAGAACGTCCAGCGTTCCGATCTCAATCCGATGGAAGAGGCGGCCGGCTACGAGGCGCTGACCGAGCAATTCGGCCACGGGCCCGCCGATCTCGCCCGCGTCGTCGGCAAGAGCCGCAGCCACGTCGCCAACACGCTGCGGCTGCTGAAGCTGCCGAAAAGCGTGCAGCGCTATCTGATCGATGGAAAATTGACCGCAGGCCATGCGCGCGCGCTCTTGGCGCATGGCGATCCGGAAAAGCTCGCGCGCCAGATCATCGCCAAGGGCCTGAGCGTTCGCGAAGTCGAGGCGCTCGCGCAGGAGCGGGCGGCGGAGCGCGGCAAGCCGGGGCGGAGCCGGCCGCGCAAGGCCAAGGACGCCGATACGGCCGCGCTCGAAAAGCGGCTTTCCGATGCGCTTGGGCTGGTGGTGCAGATCGCGCACCGTGGCAGCGGCGGGGAGCTGCGCGTTCGCTACAAGACGCTCGAGCAGCTCGACGCGCTCTGCCGCCGTCTCGGCGTCCGCACTTAATATATAGAGTCGGTCTAAGCGCGACCGCGCCGCTTGCCCATGCGCGCAAGGGACAAGAGCGCGCGCTCGGCGATCGCATCGGCCAGCGGGGCCTGGCGGCGCGCGGCAAGCGAGGCGCCGCCGAGCGCGACCAGCGCTTCGGCCAATGCAAGCGTGCCCAAGCGCGAAAGTGCTCGTTCGATCAAAGGCTTACGCCGGAAGTGGATGCGGGGCTGAGCGCGATCGACGACCTCCGACACGCTTGCCGTACGCTCGAGCTCGAGGCTCAAGCGGTGCAGCAGCGCCACGTTCCGGATCGCGGCGCCTAGGACCACGCTTGCCGGAATTCCCGCAGCCTGGGTCTTGGCGAGCGCGGTGAGCGCGGCTTCGGCTTCGCCCGCGGCAGCCGCATCGACCGCGTCATCGAGCGCGAGCGCCGAGGCATCGGCGATCACCGCCTGCACATCGTCGAGCCCGATGCGCTTGCTTCCGGCCGAGAACAGCACCAGCTTGTCGAGCTCGGCGCGGGTCGCCAGGCGATCGGCGCCCAGAAGGCCGACGAGCGCTTCGCGCGCGTCGGCATCGATCGACATGCCGGCGCCGCTCAGCGTGCGCTCCACCAGGCGCAACAGATCGCGCTCGGTATCGGCATAGCAGGGGATCGCCGCGGCGGCCGGCGAGGATTCGCACAAGCGTGCGCAGCGGCGCGTTCTTCCTGAGATCGCCGGCCTCGATCACGATCAAGGCGCCCGTTGGCGGATCGGAAAGCAAAGGCTTCAACGCATCGGCGAGGCTGCTGTTGCCCGCGCGCACGCGCACCACGCGATTGCCGCCGAACAGGCCGATGGTCCGCGCCTCGTCGGACAAGCGCGCCGGATCGGCGGCGATCGCATCGCCCTCCAGGGCGACCACCGAGAATGCGTCGTCCGTTTTGCCGCCGGTCGCGACCTTCACGATGGAATCGGCGCGCTCGCGCACCAGGCCGAGATCGGGTCCGAAAACGAGGACGACGGGCCGGCGCGGATCGGGCCGGCCGAGGAAGGGCTCGATCTCGCCGCTCTTCAGCGCCACCACGGCGAGGGCGCCTTCAGGTTCGGGTGAGGAAATAGGTCGCCAGACGCGAACGGATTTGCTGCGCGACCTGCTTGGCCGCGCGATTTTCCGCATCGCGGACACCGCGCAGGCGCGCGAAGCGCTGCATGCTGCGGTCGACCGACACGCGGGCGAGCGCGGAATCGGTGAGCACCAGCTTGTTGGTGGCGACATCGACGAGCCGATAACTGACGGTGAGCGCGACGGTATCGACCAGGGAAATGCCCGTCGTCGGATCGACGATCGGAGTCTGCGTGCGGGTCGAGATCGTCATGGTAAGCTTGAACGGCGCGCCGGCCGGATTGCCGCCGCCGCCGGTGAGCTCGAAAATGATGTCGTTGCGGATCTCCTGGCCGACGCGCCCATCGATCTCGGCGATCTCGACGTCGCGCAACGCGTCGCGCAGCGAGGGCCCGCCGCCAACGGGCAGTTCGCCGTACATGGGCTGAAAGCAGCCGGCGAGCGCGATCGAGAGCGCGCCGATCGCGGCAAAGCGGCAGCAGGCGCCGTCGATCCGGTTACGCCACGACATTCACGATCCTCTGCGGAACCACGATGATACGCTTGGGCGCGCGCCCTTCCAAGGCGCGCCGGACCGGCTCCAGCGCCAGCACCGCCGCCTCGACGTCCTCGATCGCGGCATCGCGCGCCACGGTGACATCGGCGCGCTTCTTGCCATTGATCTGCACCGGCAAGGTGATCGTCTCCTCAAGCAACAGCCCGCGCTCCGCCTCGGGCCAGGGCGCCTCGGCGACGAGCGTCTTGTGACCCAGTGCTTCCCAGCATTCTTCAGCTAGATGCGGCATCATCGGGGCGGCGATCTCGACCAGGATTTCGGCCGCCTCGCGGAACGACCAGGCGAGGTCGGCGGGAACGTCGCCGGCCGCGCGGGCCTCGGAAAGGGCCGCGGATAGGGCATTGGCGGCCTCGTAGATGTGGGCAACGCAGCGGTTGAAGCGCAGCCGCTCGATGTCCTCGCCCACGTGCGCAAGTGCCGCATGCGCCGCCTTGCGCACGGCCGTGGCTGCGGGGCCGAATTCCTTGGGCCGCGCGGCGCCCACGGGGGCGGCGATTTCGGCGAGATCGTTGGAGAGCCGCCAGAGCCGCTGCATGAAGCGATAGGCGCCCTGCACGCCATCCTCGGTCCAGATCACGTCGCGCTCGGGCGGCGAGTCGGAAAGCATGAACCAGCGCGCGGTGTCGGCGCCGTAGGTCGAGAGGATGTCGTCGGGATCGACGGTGTTGCGCTTGGACTTCGACATCTTCTCGATGTCGCCGATCTCGACCTCCTCGCCGGTCGAGATCAGGAACGCGCGGCGCGTGTCGCCCGAAGTCTCGATCCGCACTTCGGCGGGCTCGGCAAACGTGCCGTCCTTCTTGCGGTAGGTCTCGTGCACGACCATGCCCTGGGTGAACAGCCCGTTGAACGGCTCGTCGAGATGGGCGTGGCCGGTCGCTTTCATGGCGCGGGTGAAGAAGCGCGAATAGAGCAGATGCAGGATCGCGTGCTCGACGCCGCCGATATATTGGTCGACCGGCATCCAGTAGCGCTCGGCGTTGCCTTCGGTCGGCGTCTTCGCGTCCGGCGCGGTGAAGCGCAGGAAATACCAGGACGAGTCCACGAACGTGTCCATGGTGTCGGTCTCGCGCCGCGCAGGCTTGCCGCAGCGCGGGCAGGGGACGTGCTTCCAGGTCGGGTGACGGTCGAGCGGATTGCCGGGACGGTCGAAGGTGACGTCCTCGGGCAGCGTCACCGGCAGATCCTTCTCCGGCACCGGCACGGCGCCGCACGTCTCGCAGTGGATCACCGGGATCGGGCAGCCCCAATAGCGCTGGCGCGAAATGCCCCAGTCGCGCAGCCGAAACTGCACGCGCCGCTTGGCCACCGGCCGGTTGCCGCGCTGCTCGCGCTCGAGCCGCTTGGCGACTTCTTCCTTGGCGGCCTCGACGCTCATGCCGTCGAGGAAGCGTGAATTGGCGAGCTTGCCGTCCTCGACGATAGGCCTCGTCGCCGATCTCGAAGGTCTTCGGATCGGCGCCCTCGGGCACGACGACGGGAAGCACCGGAAGCTTGTACTTGCGGGCGAAGTCGAGGTCGCGCTGGTCGTGGGCCGGGCAGCCGAAGACGGCGCCGGTGCCGTAGTCCATCAGAATGAAGTTCGCGACATAGACCGGAAGCTCCCATTTCGGATCGAACGGATGCAGCGCGCGCAATCCGGTGTCGATGCCTTTCTTCTCGGCCTTGTCGATGACTTCCTGCGCGGTGCCGTGGCGGCGGCATTCCTCGATGAAGGCCGCGACCTTGGGGTCGCGCTCGGCGAGCGATTTGGCGAGCGGATGATCGGGCGCGATCGCGATGAAGGACGCGCCGAACAGCGTGTCATGGCGCGTGGTGAAGACTTCGATCTCTTCGAAGCCCTTGAGTGCGTGCTTGGGCGAGAGCGCGAAACGGATCAGGCAGCCCTTCGGAGCGGCCGATCCAGTTCTTCTGCATCAGCCGGACTTTTTCCGGCCAGCGATCGAGCGTGTCGATCGCCTGCAACAGGTCCTCGGAATAGTTCGAGATCTTGAAGAACCATTGCGTGAGCTCGCGCTGCTCGACCTCGGCGCCCGAGCGCCAGCCGCGCCCGTCGATCACCTGCTCGTTGGCCAGCACGGTGTGATCGACCGGGTCCCAGTTCACTTTCGACGATTTGCGCTCGACCAGGCCCGCCTTCCAGAAGTCGAGGAACAGCTTCTGCTGGTGGCGGTAATAGGCCGGATCGCAGGTCGCGATCTCGCGCGCACCAGTCGAGCGAAAGGCCCATGGACTTGAGCTGGGCCTTCATCGCGGCGATGTTGTCGTAGGTCCAGGTCTTGGGGTGGACCTTGTTGGCCATGGCGGCGTTTTCGGCCGGCATGCCGAAGGCGTCCCAGCCCATGGGGTGCAGCACGTTGAAGCCCTTGGCGCGCATGTAGCGCGCGACCACGTCGCCCATGGTGTAGTTGCGCACGTGGCCCATGTGGATGCGCCCCGACGGATAGGGGAACATCTCGAGCACGTAGTATTTCGGGCGCGGGTCCTCGTTCAGCGTCTTGAAGATGCCGCGCTGGTCCCAGACCTTTTGCCAGCGAGGCTCGGCCTCGCGCACGTTGTAGCGTTCGCTCTTCATCGTTTCGAAGTGTAAGACGGTGGACCGGCGCGACTAGGACACGAAAAACCTTCTCCGGTCAACGCTTTAGAGGAAATCGCGTTGTGCGCCGGAGGCCGTTGCCTAGAATGCGGCGCTGCAGAGGAGAGAATCTTGCCCACCGATCTGCACCCCAGCGCCGCGCGGCTCGAGATCGTCCGCGCGGAAATCCGCAAGGCCGCGCTCGGCAACGGGCGCGATCCGGCTTCGGTCACGCTGGTGGCCATCAGCAAGACCTTCGCGGTCGAGAATATTCTGCCGGTGATCGAGGCGGGGCAGCGCGTGTTCGGCGAGAACCGCGTGCAGGAGGCCAAGGCCAAATGGCCGGCGCTCAAGGAGCGCTTCCCGGATATCGAGCTGCATCTGGTCGGGCCGTTGCAGTCGAACAAGGCGCGCGAGGCGGTCGCGCTGTTCGACGCGATCCACACGGTCGACCGGCCGAAGATCGCGGCCGCGCTCGCGGAGGAGATGGCGCGGGCGGGGCGGAAATTGAAACTCTTCATCGAGGTCAATATCGGTGCCGAACCGCAAAAGGCGGGCGTGTTGCCGGAGAACGCCGATGCGTTCGTCGCCGAGTGCCGAAATGCGTATCAGCTCGCGATCGAGGGTCTGATGTGCATCCCGCCGCTCGACGAGGCGCCGGCGCCGCATTTCGCGTTGCTCGCCAAGATCGCGAAGCGCAACGGGCTCGCCGCGCTCTCCATGGGCATGAGCGCGGATTTTGTTTCCGCGATCGCCTTCGGCGCCACGCACGTGCGGATCGGGACCGCGATCTTCGGCGCAAGGACCTGAGCTCAGCCGATTTCGATCACGGCATTCCTGGAGAGTTGTGCGAGCAAACGTTAAGCAGCGCCGGCGCGGGTAGCGCCACGCATCCGGCGGTCGGCGACAGGCCCGCGCGCGCCACATGGATAAAGACCGCGCTGCCGCGGCGGGCGACGCGCGGGCGCGTGTTGTGGTCGAGCTCGATCAAAAAATCATAAAGCTGATCCGCGCGCCACAAGCGATCGGCCTTCCCGTCGGGCGACGTCGTCACCGCTCGATTGTAGTTGCGGTCGGAAGGATCCTCGCACCAGCCGTCGTCGGCGCGGATCGGCCGCGTGCGAAGTAGAGTCGATGGGCGCGGCGCGCGATCCGCTCGCCACCACAGGCGCACGAGCCGAAAGCGGCCGCGCGGGGTGGCGCCGTCGCCTTCGAATTTGTTGGCGCGAATGCCGCCGCGGCCGAGCGCGACCGGGATCGCATGCGGCCCCGCGCGCAAGACACCCAGCGCCGGGCCCGCAGCGGCGCGCGTGACCCGCAGCGTGCGAAACTTCCGTTTAACCATCGGCACTTGCCTCCGGGTACCGGCGTGGTCTACTGCCGCGGCTTCGGGCGGGGCAAGCCGAGAAGGAGCCTAAATGGCCAATGCGCGCAAAATCCTCGTGGTCGACGACGACGCGGAACTGCGCAATGCGCTCGTGGAGCAACTCGCGCTGCAGGAGGAGTTCGAGACCGACACGGTGGACACGGCGCAGGCGGCGCTGCAGCACGCCAAGAGCGGTCATATCGACCTGGTGCTGATGGACGTGGGCCTGCCCGACATGGATGGGCGCGAGGCGGTGCGGGTGCTGCGCAAAAACGGTTTCAAGGCGCCGGTCATCATGCTTACCGGCCACGACACGGACTCCGATACGGTGCTGGGGCTGGAGGCCGGCGCCAACGACTACGTGGTCAAGCCGTTTCGTTTCGCGGTGCTGTTGGCCCGCATCCGCGCGCAGCTCAGGAGCCACGAGGCGAGCGAGGACGCGGTCTTCACCATCGGGCATTACAGCTTCCGCCCCGGCGCCAAGCTTCTGGTCAACGAGCGCGGCTCCAAGATCCGGCTGACCGAGAAGGAGACCGCGATTCTGCGTTATCTCTATCGCACGGGTCAGAAACCGGTGGCGCGCGAGGTGCTGCTGCAAGAAGTCTGGGGCTACAATTCCGGCGTCACCACCCATACGCTGGAGACCCACATCTACCGGCTGCGCCAGAAAATCGAGAAGGATCCCTCGAACGCGGTGCTGCTGGTGACCGAGGCCGGCGGCTACAAGCTCGTGCCCTGATCGCCGATGGCGCTGGATACCGACATCGATCTCCTGCAACGCGTGCCGGCTCTGAGCCTGCTGGGGCCGGAGGCCTTGCGGATTCTGGCGATCAGCGCGCAAACGCAGGAGATCAAGGGCGGCGACACGCTCTACAAGGAAGGCGAGCCGGCGGATTGCGGTTTCGTCGTGGCCAGCGGCGCCTTCGCGCTGCAGCGCGAGCGCGACGGGCGCGACGCGGTCGTGGTGCGCCGCGGTGCGTTGCTCGGCGAAACCGCGCTCATCGTCGGCACCGCGTGGAGCGGAAGCGCCACGGCGATCGAGACCTCGAAAGTATTGCGCATCCCGCGGACCGTGTTCCTGCGCGTGCTCGAAGGCGAACCGGAGGGCGCCGCGCGCTTGCGCCGCTATATCGCCGAGCGGCTGGCCAACGTGATCGACGAGACTCGACGCGCTCCGGCCGCGCTTCGAGGCCGAGGACGACGAATACGACGATCGCGATACGCGCTCGACCTGAGCCCTAGAGATCGAACACGGCGATCACCGGCACGTGGTCGGAGGGCCGCTGCCAGGCGCGGGTCTCGCGCGCGACCGACATCTTCTTCGCCGATCCTTCGAGCGCCGGACTCGCCCAGATATGGTCGAGGCGGCGGCCCTTGTTCGCCTTCTTCCAATCGGCTGCGCGGTAGCTCCACCAAGTGTAGAGCTTTTCCGATTCCGGCACGAAGCCGCGCATCACGTCGAGCCAGCCGCCGGCGCGTTGCACGCGGCCGAGCTTCTCGACCTCGATCGGCGTGTGGCTCACCACGTCGAGGAGCTGCTTGTGACTCCAGACGTCGTGCTCCAAGGGTGCCACGTTCAGGTCGCCGACCAGGAGCGTGCGCTCGCCGGCCTTGGCCGCGCGCGAGGCCGTGCAGGTCCTGAGTTCGTCGAGGAACGCGAGCTTGTGGGCGAACTTCACGTTGATCTCGGGATCCGGCTCGTCGCCGCCGGCGGGCACGTAAAAATTATGGATCGTCAAAGGCTTGGAGAGGCCGGCGGTGCGCTCGAGCGTGACCGCCACGTGGCGGGCGTCGTTCTTTTCGCAGAAGCGGTCGCGCGCGATGTCGGCGAAGGGCTTGTTCGAGACGATGGCGACGCCGTGCCAGCCTTTCTGTCCATGCAGCGCGATGTGGCCGTAGCCGATCCGCTCGAACTCCGCGCGCGGGAAGCGCTCGTCGGGGCACTTGGTCTCCTGCAAGCACAAGACGTCCGGTTGATGCCGCGCGAGAAAGCGCGCGACCTGCGGGAAGCGCAGGCGCACCGAGTTGATGTTCCAGGTGGCGACGGTGAATGACATCGGAATTGGCCGTACGCGGCCGCGAAGAAATCGTGCGGAGCGTTACTGCAGCTTGCGCTCGAAATTGATGACGAACAAGCGCGGATCGGGCCTGCGGCTGGCGTCGAGATTATAGATCGCGATCGTGGTGTCGTAGCCCTGCGGATCGGTAATGGTCCACTGCTTCAATTGATTGTCCTGCACGCCGAACATGATCATGAGCCGGTGCGTGCCGGTGACCGCGGTCTTCTCTTCGATCACGACGGAGATGAAGAGATCGTCCTGCGAAACGCCGACGACGTTGGCGTCGCGCAGGAGGTCCATCTTTTCCGCGAGCAGGAAGCGAAGCGGCGTCTGCGAAAGGGGATAGATGTCCTGGGTCGCGAGCTTGCGGTCGCGCACGGCGACGGCGGAGCCGTTGGCGATCAGCTCCACCGGGCTCGGCGGATTATATTCGAAGCGAATCTTGCCGGGCTTCTGCAAATAGAAATTGCCTTCGGTGCGGCTGCCGTCCGGTCCGACCTGGACGAAATCGCCGACCAGGAAGCTCACGCCGTTGAGATAGGCGTTCACGCGCTCGAGGGCGGCGCGTTGAGCGGCGTCGAATGCGGTGGCGTTACGCGGGCCGGGAGCGGCCGGTGTCGCGCTGGTGACGGCGGCCGGCGGCACGGGCGGCGTTAGCGTTTGGGCGGGCGGCGTTGCAGGTTGGGCGGCCGGCGCCGGCGCGGCCGGGCCGATGGCTTGGGGCGGTGCGAGCGGCGGTAGAGCGCCCTCCTTCGGCAGCGGCGCCGGGCGGGGGAGCGGTGCGGTCGAAGGCAGGTTCTGCGCCGCGGCCGGCAAGCCAAGAGCAATGCCCAAGATCAGGATCGAGATCAGGGCCGAGGCGGTTCGCAAGGCCGTGCCGCGCATTGCTCTCCTCCGGGAGGGGGCTTGATCCTGAACTTTGGCCCCGAACTCATTCCGCTAGGGCTCGCCTGTGGCGATTTCGCGGCCCGGAGGGGGTCTCGTCAATAGGCTTCTAGGCCCGTTCCTCGATCAAAATCTCGCGCTTGCCGGCGTGGTTGGCGGTGCCGACGATGCCTTCCTGCTCCATGCGCTCGATGATGGAGGCGGCGCGGTTGTAGCCGATTTGCAGCCGGCGCTGGATGTAGCTGGTGGAGGCCTTGCGGTCGCGCAGCACGACCTGCACCGCCTGGCCATAGAGATCGCCGCCGCCCTCCTCGCCGAAGGCGCCCTTGTCGAAGACGGAGCCGAGATCGGGATCTTCCTCGGGCTCGGCGGTGACCGCCTCGAGATATTCGGGGGTGCCTTGGCTCTTGAGGTGCCGGACCACGCGCTCGACCTCCTGGTCGGAGACGAACGGCCCGTGCACGCGGCCGATGCGGCCGCCGCCCACCATATAGAGCATGTCGCCCTGCCCGAGCAGCTGCTCGGCACCCTGTTCGTTCAAGATCGTGCGGCTGTCGATCTTGGAGGTGACCTGGAATGAAATGCGGGTCGGGAAATTCGCCTTGATGGTGCCGGTGATGACGTCGACGGACGGACGCTGCGTCGCCATGACGAGGTGGATGCCGGCCGCACGCGCCATCTGCGCGAGCCGCTGGATCGCGCCCTCGATATCCTTGCCGGCGACCATCATCAGGTCGGCCATCTCGTCGACCACGACCACGATGAAGGGCAGGGGCGAGAGATCCATCTCCTCTTTCTCGTAGATCGCCTCGCCGGTCTCCCGGTCGAAGCCGGTCTGCACGGTGCGGACGATCTGCTCGCCGCGCGCGGCGGCCTCGGCGACACGGATATTGAAGCCCTCGATGTTCCTGACGCCGAGCTTCGACATGCTCTTGTAACGCTCCTCCATTTCGCGCACCGCCCACTTGAGCGCCACCACGGCCTTGCGCGGGTCGGTGACGACCGGCGTGAGCAGATGCGGGATGCCCTCATAGACCGAAAGCTCGAGCATCTTCGGATCGACGAGAATGAGGCGGCACTCTTCCGGCTTCATCCGGTAGAGCAGCGACAGAATCATGGTGTTGATCGCCACCGACTTGCCGGAACCGGTGGTGCCGGCGATGAGCAAGTGCGGCATGCGCGCCAGATCGACGATCACCGGATCGCCGCCGATGGTCTTGCCGAGGCAGAGCGGCAGCTTGTGCACGCTGGCAGCGAGCTCCTCGGAGCCGAGCAGCTCGCGCAGCATCACCCGCTCGCGTTTCGGATTGGGCAATTCGATTCCGATGGCGTTCCTGCCGGGCACGACCGCGACGCGGCAAGCGACCGCGCTCATGGAGCGGGCGATGTCGTCGGAGAGTCCGATCACGCGCGAAGACTTGATGCCGGGCGCGGGCTCGAGCTCGTAGAGGGTGACCACGGGGCCGGGATGGGCGTTGACGATCTCGCCCTTGACGCCGAAATCGTCGAGCACGCTTTCCAGGACGCGGGCGTTTTCCGAAAGCGCCGCCACCGAGAGCGTGGGCGCGCGTTCGCGGCCGGGCGCGGTCAAGAGTTCGAGCGAGGGAAACTCGTAGCCGCCGGAGCGGCGCGGCCGCGGCTTGCGGCGACGCTCGGCGGCGCGCGGGCTTGCGCGCCGTCCGGGGTGGGCGGCTTCTTCTTCGTCGGGCGCGTCCTCGTCGTTGACGAAGCCGGGCTCGTGGCGGTGCATGGGTGTTTCTTCGGCGCGGCCCAGGATCTGGCGAACCGCCGAGCGCACTGCCTGCTGACGCGCGCGGCGGCGGAACAGGCGCGCCTTCAGTGCAAGAAAACTATGAGTGAAGGCGCCGAGCCAGGCCGAAAGGCTCCAGCCCAAGCGTTGGCTGGCCTCGCCGTCCTCTTCCTCCGGCTCTTCGTCGGCCGCGTATTCGCGATTGAACCCGAAGCCGATGGAAACACCGAGTGCCGCGAGCGCGCACAATCCGAAAATCAGGCCGAGAACGATCCGGCCCCAGCCGGCAACAAGATCGCCGAACACCCGCTCGACGACCCGCACGATGGCGTCACCGGCCACGCCGCCAAGCCCGCTGGAGAGCGGCCAGGAGGCGGTCGGCACGATGCAGGCGGCAAAGCCCGCGGCGAGCACGATGCCGAGCGCAAGGGCAGGAATGCGCACGCGCAGGCGCCCCGGCGTCCGGTGCGTCATCACCCACCAGCCCCAGATCGCCAGCGGCAGTACGACGGCGAGGGACGCCGCGCCCAGCATCTGCAGCATGAAATCGGCGAATGCCGCGCCGGGCCGGCCGAGGAGGTTGTGCACCGGCCGGTCGGCGGCGTGGCTCATGCTCGGATCGGCGGCGGACCAGGTGGCGAGCGCAATCACCGCAAGCGCCGCCAGGAGTACGATGGCGAGACCGCAGAGTTCGAGCAGGCGCCGGCGCACGATGCCCATCAGATACTCGGGCAGCCAGTCCATCAAACGGTACGAGGTGGTACGCATCGTTTTACTCTTTTCAGCCGAGGCATTCATGGAGGCGGTGCAACGCCGTCTCGGTGGTGGCGAGATCGTCGACCAGGGCGAGCCGGATATAGCCGGCACCCGGGTTGCCGCTTTCGGTATCGAGCGCGAGGTAGCTGCCCGGCACGACGCGCAGGCCGGCCTCGCGCCAAAGCTTCTGCGTGGCCGCTACGTCGCCGCCGGCTTTGGTCGTGTCGAGCCAGAGAAAGAATCCGCCGGCGGGGCGGCGATAGCCGTAGCGGTCGCCGAGGATGCGGTCGGCGAGATCGAACTTCGCCGAATAGAGCCGGCGGTTCTCCTCGACGTGCGATTCATCGCCATAGGCGGTGACGGCGACCTCTTGCAGGGGCTCGGGCACTTGGGGCGCGGCGAGATTGCGAAAATCGAGGAATGCTTTCAGGAAGCGCGGGTCGCCCGCACAGAAGCCGAGGCGCAAGCCGGGCAGGCTCGATCGCTTGGACAGCGAATTGAACGTGATCACGTTATCGAAGCCGGCACCGGCGGCTTCGAGCGCGCCGGCGGGCGGCGTTTGGCCTAGCCAGATTTCCGAATAGCATTCGTCGGCGAGTATAAGCGCGCCGTGCTTGCGGGCGCGCGCGATCAGGCGCGCGAGCGTATCGCGCGACAGCACCGCGCCCTGCGGATTGCCCGGCGAGCAGAGATAGATCGCGACCGTGCGCGCGAGCAACGCGTCGGGGAGCGCGTCGTAGTCGGGCAGAAATCCGTTCTCGCGGGTCGCCGGCAGCGCGATCGGCTCGCAATCGGCGAAATCGGCGCCGGCGGCGTAGGCTTGATAGAACGGGTTCGGCATCAAGACCGCGGGCGTTCCCGCGCGCGCGCTGACATAGCGGTGCGCGACAAGGGCCGCGAGAAACAGGCCTTCGCGGCTGCCGTTGAGGACGAGGATTTCCGTGTTCGGGTCGACCGGCTTGGCGAGCTTGTAGCGGCGATTGAGCCAGGCGGCGGCAGCGGCGCGGAAGCGCTCGGTGCCGCGCGTCATTGGATAACGGCCGAAGGCGGCGAGATGCTGCTGCAATACCGGCCCCACGAAGGAAGGAATCGGGTGGCGCGGTTCGCCGACAGCCATGCTGATCGGCGGCTTCCCGGGTGCGACACCCTCCAGAAGCTCATTGAGCCGCACGAACGGCGAACGGCCGGCCAGTTTCGCCGCCGGTACCGCACGCTCGGCGCGATCGCCCCTTTGCATCTGCTACGCCCGCTCGCCCTACCCGTCCGGAGGCGACCTTAGGAACGGGCTGGTTAAGGGCCGATTAACCATCGGCAACCGGTGCCCGCGAAACAAACAGGGCCCCGGTTTTGGCCGGGGCCCTGGCACTTGCGGATCGGCGGGGAGGAGACGCCGATCAGCTGTAGGCGCGTTCGCCGTGGTCGGTGATGTCGAGGCCTTCGCGCTCCTTGTCGACCGGGGCGCGCAGACCGACGATCAGGTCGACGATCTTGTAGAGGATCGCCGAAACGATGCCCGACCACAGCAGCGTGATGATCACCGCCTTGAACTGGGAGATCATCTGCGCACTGAGGTCGTAGTCGGCGACCTTGTTGATGGCATAGTCGAAGATGCCGGTGCCGCCGAGCGCGGGGTTGACCAGGATTCCGGTCAACAGCGCGCCGGTGATGCCGCCGATGCAGTGGACGCCGAAGACGTCGAGCGCATCGTCGTAGCCCAGCGCATTCTTCACCGTGGTGCAGAAGAAGATAGCACACTATGCCGGCGATGAAGCCGAGTACGAGTGCGCCCATTGCTCCAGCGAAACCAGATGCCGGTGTGACCGCCACGAGGCCGGCAATGGCGCCGGAGGCGATGCCGAGAAGACTCGGCCTGCCCTTGGTGATCCACTCGATGATCATCCAGCCCAGCGCCGCGGTTGCCGTTGCGATGAAGGTGTTGGTCATTGCGATGACTGCGCCGCCTGCGGCTTCGAGATTCGAGCCGGCGTTGAAGCCGAACCAACCGAACCAGAGCAGCGTGGCACCGGTGAAGGTCAAGGGCAGCGAGTGCGGCGGCATCAGATCCTTGCCGTGCCCGACGCGCTTGCCGACCATGATCGCACCGACGAGTCCGGCGATGCCGGAGTTGATATGCACCACCGTGCCGCCGGCGAAGTCGATGGCACCGGCCTTGAACAGATAGCCGCCGTCGGCGAGCACCGCGTCGAGTGCTTCCTGCGCCTTGGCCTTGAGGGCCACGTCAGCGCCGGCCGCGGCGAGTGCCTTGGCGGCATCGGCGATCGCGTCCGGTCCGCTCCAGTACCAGACCATGTGCGCGATCGGAAAATAGACGAAGGTGATCCAGAGCGGGATGAAGAGCGCGAGCGCCGAGAACTTCATGCGTTCGGCGAAGGCGCCGACGATGAGGGCCGCGGTGATCGCCGCGAACGTCATCTGGAAGACGACGTAGACGGGTTCGGGAATGGCGACGCCGACCGTGAAGGTCGCCGCCGGCGTCTCCGGGGTGAGCCCGGCCATGAAGGCCTTGGAGAGGCCGCCGATGAAGTCGCCGCCGCCGGTGAAGGTGAGGCTGTAGCCGTAGAGCATCCAGATCGTGAAGACGATGCATACGGTGTACATCACGTGCATCAGCACCGAGAGCGTGTTCTTGGCGCGCACCATGCCGGCGTAGAACAGCGCCAGCCCGGGAACCGTCATCACCAGGACGAGGACCGTTGCGGTCATCATCCAGGCGGTGTCGCCCTTGTTGATGGTCGGCGCGGCGAGCGCCGGACCGGCGGCACAGATCGCCGCGAGGAGCGCGGGAATTCCCGCGCGGAGCCATGTCTTCGACGTCATGGGAGAGATCTCCGTCACATCGTGTTGGGTTTCAGAGCGCGTCGGCATCGGTCTCACCGGTGCGAATGCGCACTGCGTTTTCGATCGGGTAGACGAAAATCTTCCCGTCGCCGATCTGGCCGGTCTTGGCGGCTCCGGTGATCGCGTCGATCACCTTCTTCACCTGACTGGTGGCGACGGCGACCTCGATCTTGATCTTCGGCAGGAAGTTCACGGCGTATTCGGCGCCGCGATAGATTTCCGTATGCCCTTTCTGGCGGCCGTAACCCTTGACTTCGGTGACGGTCAGTCCGTGGACGCCGACGCCGGTGAGGGCATCGCGCACCTCCTCCAGCTTGAACGGCTTGATGATGGCCATGACGATCTTCATGTGGTTCCTGTCCCCGTGTTCTCAGCCCCTGGGCGGGTACGCCGGGACTTCAAGTTCAAGCTCCGTGCCAAGGCCGCGCGGGCCCTTGCAAAGCCTGGGTTCTCGGGCGGATTCACCCCGCCCGGCGGCTGCGGCTGCGGCGGCATGCACGCATAACAACGCGCCAGCGCTGCCTGAAAAATGGGCGATTAGGCCGGGCTAAAAAACAATCGCGCGCCCCTTTCGGGGCGCGCGCTGTTTCCGAGTTTTCGGGGAGCGACCGGCGGCCGCACCGACTTACTGCACCGCTTCGCCGTGCTGGGTGATGTCGAGGCCGATGCGCTCGGCCTCGTCGCTGACGCGGAGTCCAACGATCGCGCCGATGACCTTGAGCAGGATCCAGGTCACGATCCCGGACCAGACGATGGTCGCCCCGATTCCGATGAGCTGGGTATAGACCTGCGCGGCATTGCCCTCGAGCAGGCCGGGCGAGCCGCCGGGCGTCTCGGCGCTCGCCGAGAGCGCGCCGACCGCGAACACGCCGGTGAGCAAAGTGCCGAGCGCGCCGCCGATGCCGTGGATGCCGAAGACGTCGAGCAAATCATCGTAGCCCAGGCGTTGCTTGAGCTTGGTGCAAGCCCAGAAGCAGATCAGCCCGGCAAGGAGACCGATCACGACCGCGTGCCAGGGCAGCACGAAGCCCGAGGCCGGAGTGATGGTGCCGAGGCCGGCGATGACGCCGGAAATCATCCCGAGCACCGAGGGCTTCCCGCGCGTCGTCCATTCGGCGAACATCCAGGCGAGCGCGCCGGTGCAGGCGGCAAGGTGCGTGACCAGGATCGCCATGGTCGCGCGCGAACCAGAGCCGAGCGCCGAGCCGCCATTGAATCCGAACCAACCGACCCACAGAAGTGCGGTGCCGACGACCGCCAACGTGAGATCGTGGGGCGAGAGATTCTCGTGTGGATAGCCGCGCCGCGCGCCGAGCACGACGGCCGCGACGATGCCGGCGATGCCGGCATTGATGTGCACGACAGTGCCGCCAGCGAAGTCGAGAAGGCCCATGGTGCCGAGCCAGCCGCCGCCCCAGACCCAGTGCGCGATCGGCACATAGACGAAGAGAATCCAGAGGATGCAGAACCAGAGGAAAGCGGAGAATTTCATTCGGTCGGCGACGGCGCCGGCGACGAGGGCGACCGTGATGATCGCAAACGTCGCCTGGTAAAACATGAAGAGGGATTCGGGAATGGTCTTGGCCAAGGCGCTCACCGAATTCATGCCCATGCCCATCAAGAGCGCGCGATTGAGCGAGCCGATCCACGGGCCGTCGCCGGTGAAGGCGAGACTGTAGCCGATGATCGCCCACAGAAGCGAAACGATGAGCACGGCCGCCAAACTCTGCGCCATGGTGCCGAGCATGTTTTTCTTCCGCACCATGCCGGCATAAAAGAGCGCAAGGCCGGGAAGAGTCATCATCAGCACGAGTGCGCTTGCCATGATCATCCAGGCGGTGTCGGCGGGATCGATCTTGGGCGCCTGGGTTTGCGCGAGCGCGGGTGTTGCGATGAGCGCCGCCAGAACCACGAGCATGGATCGGACGAGGCGCGATGACGCCAGATTCTTCATGGTGTTTCCCCCGGATTCTTTGAGAATTGGATTTTTTGAGAGTTGGATTTTTTAATCGCCCTTAGAGGGCGTTTGCGTCGGTCTCGCCGGTACGGATGCGCACGGCGTTTTCGATGGCGGTGACGAAGATTTTTCCGTCGCCGATCTGGCCGGTCTTGGCGGCGCCGACGATGGCATCGATCACCTTGTTCACCCGGTCGTCGGGCACGCCGACCTCGACGCGGATCTTCGGCAGGAAGTTCACGGCGTATTCGGCGCCGCGATAAATCTCGGTGTGACCCTTCTGGCGCCCGTAGCCCTTGACCTCGGTGATGGTCATGCCGTGCACGCCGATCGCGGTGAGCGCGTCGCGCACCTCGTCGAGCTTGAAGGGTTTGATGATCGCGATGACGAGCTTCATGGAACGGATCCCCGGCAAGGGAGCCCTAAGGCTCCGGAACGCGAACCTCAGGAACGAAGGCCCCGGGCCCGCCCCGGCGAGTGCCGGGAGGACCATCGCCTAGGATATCGACAATCTGGCTGAAAATTAAGCGGCCGAGCCGGGCCGATTCGCAAAATCGGGCCAAAATTGTGGGCAAATGCCCGGGATGCGGGCGACTATTCGCTGGGAGTGCCGGGCGTATCCCGCCGCTTCCGGATCAGGCCTTCCTGCGCCACCGAGGCCACGAGCTTGCCGTCGCGCGAGAAGATGAGGCCGCGGGAAAGCCCGCGGGCGCCGACCGCGTTCGGCGAATCCTGGGCATAGAGCAGCCATTCGTCGGCGCGGAACGGGCGGTGGAACCAGAGCGCGTGATCGAGGCTGGCGGCCTGGATCGAGCGCGAAAATACCGAGCGTCCGTGCGGGATCAGCGCCGAATCCAGCAGCGTCATGTCGCTGGCATAGGCCAGCACGCATTGGTGGATCGTCGGATCGTCGGGGAGCTTCTCGGTGGCGCGGATCCAGACATTGAAATGCGGCTCGCGATACTCGCGCGAGAAATAGCGCTTGTACTCGACGGGACGGAGCTCGATCGGGCGCTCGCGCTCGTAATATTTGCGCACCGGGTCGGGCATCATCGGCAGCACGGTTCTCCCTGAAGTCCTTCTCGGTCGGCAGCTCCTCGGGCATGGGAACTTTCGGCATCTCGGCCTGATGCTCGTAGCCCTCCTCCGGGCGCTGGAACGACGCGCCCATGGAATAGATCGCCTTGCCGTGCTGGATCGCCTTGACCCAGCGCGTGGTGAAGCTCTTGCCGTCGCGGATGCGGTCGACCTCGTAGACGATCGGGATCGAGGGGTCGCCGAGCAGCAGAAAATACGCATGCAGCGAATGGACTTGGCGGTCCTCGACGGTGCGCAGTGCCGCGACCAGCGCTTGGCCGATCACCTGGCCGCCGAACACGCGCTGCCAGCCGGATTGCGGGCTCCGGCCGCGGAACAGGTTCACCTCCAGTTGCTCGAGATCGAGGATCTCGAGCAGCGATTTCACGGCGCTCGTCATGGGAAACTCCGGCAGGACTTGAAGGACTGGCAGGATTGGCAGGGATGCAGGTCCGGTCGGTGGGCGTCAAGGGCCGGACCGGGCTCGGCCCGGCGTGCTATCTGGTGGCTTCCAGGATCGGGTCAAAGCCGATGAGCACGCGCGTCGAAGTCGTCATTGCCGGTGCCGGGGTCGCGGGGCTCGCGCTCGCGGCCGCGCTGGCGCGGGCGCTCGGGCCGGGCTTCGGGATCGCGGTTTGCGATCCGGCGCTCTTAAGCCCGCCGCCCGCGGACGATCGCGTGTCGGCGATCGCCGCCGGAGCGCGGCGGCTCCTGCAATCGGTCGGCGCTTGGCAGCGGCTCAACGAGGCGCAGCCGATTCGGGAAATGTCGATCACCGACAGCCGGCTCGAGGACGTGGTGCGGCCCGAGTTCCTCGGCTTCGACGGCGAGATCGCCGACGGCGAGCCGTTCGCGCACATGGTCGAGAATGGCGCGCTCAATCGCGCGCTGCGCGAGGTGACGATCGAGGCGGGCGTGAAGCTCATGCCGGTCTCGGTCGAAAGCTTCGCGGTCGAGAACGAGACGATTGCCGTCGCGCTTTCGGATGCAACGCGTCTTTCCGCTCGTTTGCTCGTCGCCGCCGACGGTGCGCGCTCGAAATTGCGCGGGCTTGCCGGAATCGCAACGGTTTCATGGTCTTACGGCCAGGCTGGAATCGTCGCCACCATCGAGCACGAGCGCGAGCACGGCGGCCGCGCCGAGGAGCATTTCCTTCCCGGCGGGCCGTTCGCGATCCTGCCGCTCACGGGCAAGCGCTCGTCGATCGTTTGGACCGAGCCGGTCGAGGAGGCCGAGCGGCTGATCCGGCTTCCGGCGTCGAGCTTCCACGAGGAGCTCGAGCGGCGCTTCGGGCTCAAGCTCGGCGAGATCGAGGTGGTGTCGAAGCCCGCGGCGCATAAGCTCGAATTCTCGGTGGCCCGGCGCTTCATCGCCGATCGGTTCGCGCTCTTGGGCGACGCCGCCCACGTGATCCATCCGATCGCGGGCCAGGGGCTCAATCTCGGGCTGCGCGACGCGGCGGCGCTGGCCGAGTGCGTGGCCGACGCGGCCCGGCTCGGGCTCGATCCGGGCGCGCCGGAGGTATTGCTGCGCTACGAGCGCTGGCGGCGCTTCGACACTCTATCCATGGGGATCGCCACCGACGGGCTGAACCGGCTGTTCTCCAACCGCTCCGACCTGTTGCGCTTCGCGCGCGACGCGGGGCTGGGGATCGTGGACCGGGTGCCGGGATTGAAGGATTTCTTCGTCGGCGAGGCGGCGGGGCTGACGGGTGAAGTGCCGAAGCTCCTGCGCGGCGAGGCGCTCTAATTCCTTTCCTCATGCCCGGGCTCGACCCGGGCATCCAATCGCGTGCGTTGAACCGGCAGATGGATCGCCGGGTCAAGCCTGGCGATGAGAGCAATGAAAGTCAGCGCTTCAGCTCGTTCTCGTCGAGCTTGCGTGCCTCGTCGGGCAGCATGATCGGGATGCCGTCGCGGATCGGATAGGCGAGCTTGGCCGCGCGCGAGATCAGCTCCTGCTTCTCCCGGTCGTATTCGAGCGCGCTCTTGGTCAGCGGGCAGACCAGGATTTCCAAGAGCTTCGGGTCGATGCTGCCGGTGGGGCGGTCGGCCATGGCGCGTCTCCTGAGGACTGGTTTCTAGCAAGAATGTCATTTTCCGTCATTCCGGCTGAGCCGCCGTAGCGGCGAAGGCCGGAATCCATAATCCCAGACAGTGGTTATGGATTCCGGGCTCGCGGGAACCCAGTCGGCTCTAGCCGACTTGGGTAATACAACTGCCGATCTCGGGTAAACCCGAGATCGATGGCCCGCGCCCCGGAATGACGAGTTGAGATTACTGCAGCGGCGTTTCCGAGCCGTCGCGCTGGGCGAGCGCCATCTCGGTGACGGCGATCAGCGTCTCGGCGCGGGTCTTCAGGTCGGGCGCTTCCAAGAGCGCCTGTTTCTCGCGCGCGCCATAGGGCGACATCATCGAGAGGCCGTTGACCAGCGCCTCGGTCGGCGCGTTCTTGATATCGCTCCAGTCGGCCTCCATGCGGTTGGCCTCCAGATACGCCTTCAAGGTGCGCATGAGCGCCGCGCGATCGACCGCCTCCTCGCCGTGTTGCGGGACGAAGTCGCCGGCGAAGGGCGCGAAATCGACGCGGCATTGGCGGTAGGCCGTCGTCACCGCCAGCTCCTCGAGGATGCGGAAGCGCGCGATGCCGGTCAGCGTAATGAGGTAGCGCCCGTCGCCGGACTCGGCGAGCTGGGTGATGCGCCCGGCGCAGCCGATCTTGAACAGCGCCGGGTGCGCGGCGGAAGATTCCTTGCTCTCGTCGGGCTGGATCATGCCGACGAGGCGCTCCGCCTTCAGCACGTCGTCGATCATGGCAAGATAGCGCGGCTCGAAAATATTGAGCGGGAGCTCGCCGCGCGGCAGCAGCAGCGCGCCGGCGAGCGGAAAGACCGGAATCTTCGCCGGCAGCTCCGCAGGCGCGCGATAGACCGGGTTCATCGGCATTGCTGCCTCCCGTTCCGGGACGGAAGCTTCACGCGAACAGGATCGAGGAAAGACGGCGTCTTCCTTCGAGCGTCATCGCGTCGGTCGGCCCCCAGGCTTCGAAGAATTGCACGAGTTGCTTGCGCGCGCCGTCGTCGTTCCACTTGCGGTCGCGCCGCACGATCTCGATCAGATGATCGAGCGCCTTGGCCCGCTCGCCCTTGGCGTTGAGCGCGACGGCGAGATCGAAGCGCGCCTGGTGGTCGGCCGCGTTGGCCGCGAGCCTGGCTTCGAGCACACTCGACGTCGCCGACCTTGGCGGCCTGGTCGGCGAGTTCGAGCGCGGCGCGCGCGGCGGAAACCGCCGGGTCGTTCTCCTTGCCTTTGGGCACGAGCGAAAGCGTCTGGCGCGCGGGCTCCAAATTGCCCGCGGCGACGTGGGCGCGCGCAAGGCCGCCGAGCGCCCGCACGTTCACGGAATCCTCGGCGAGTACTTGGGCGAACAGATCGGCGGCACCCGCCGCATCGCCGTCAGCGAGCAGCCCTTCGGCGGCCTTGAGCATCTCCGCAATGTCGGGCCCGGCATCGGCCGCGCCGCCGCCCTTTCCGAGCACGCGTTCGATGAAGGCCGCGACCTGACCCTCGGGCAGCGCGCCGAGGAAGCCGTCGATCGGCTGGCCGTTGGCGAAGGCGAATATGGCCGGGATCGACTGGACGCCGAGCTGGCCCGGGATCTGCGGATGCTCGTCGATATTCATCTTGACGAGCTTCACCTTGCCCTTGGCCGCGCGCACCGCCTTCTCGAGAATCGGCGTGAGCGTCTTGCACGGGCCGCACCAGGGCGCCCAGAAGTCGACCAGCACCGGCCGCTTCTTCGACTCCTCGATCACGTCCTTCATGAAGGCCTGGGTCGTGGTGTCGGCGACGAGGTCGTCGGTCGCCGGTGCGCCAGGGGCTTGATTCACTTGATTCAATTGCATGATCCGCTCCGCGTCGGCTCTTAGGGCCAATAGATGGGCGGTTTATGGCCCGATTGCAATTGCCGCTCACGAGGGCGCGGAAGCGGCGACGATCAGGGGTTGGTGGCCGGTGGCGGCGAGAAAGCGGATAAAATCCTCGCGCCTGATCCGGGTGGTGCGCGAATTGATCAGCGGATGAAAATTGATGGTGTCGTGGCGCATCAGCGCCTCGTCGAGCACGATGGTGACTACGTGATTCTTGTCGTTGATCGCGGCGAAGGGGCTAACCGAGCCCGGCTCGATGCCGAGCGCAGCGCGCAGCAGTTCCGGTTTGCCGAACGAAAAGCGGCCGGAAGCGCCGACCTTGGTGTGCAGGTGCTTCAAGTCGATGTTCGCGTCCTCCTCGGCCGAGACGAGAAAGAGACGATCCTTGCGGTCGATGAGGAAGAGGTTCTTGGTGTGGCCGCCGGGGATCGCGCCGCGCAGCGCACGCGACTGCTCGACGGTGAAAAGCGGCGGATGCTCGACCGTGGTCGTCGCAATGCCGAGCCGGTCGAGCAGCGCGAACAGGTCTGCGGGCGAGGCGGGCATGGCGGCTTCTAGCGGGATGGCTGCAGCGGCCGCAAGCGGGTGGTTGCCTTGTCCGGCCGCTTTGCTCTAGAACCGCCCTCCGGGGCGCAAGCCCTCATGGATGCGGGTGTAGCTCAGGGGTAGAGCACAACCTTGCCAAGGTTGGGGTCGAGGGTTCGAATCCCTTCGCCCGCTCCAGTTTCTCTCGAAAATTCGAGATCGCCCCGCAGCTCTACTTGGCGTAGAGCCGCGCCGGGTTGTCGACGAGGATTTTCTTGCGGGTCGCGTCGTCGGGCGCCCAATCGAGCAACAGGTCGAGCATCCAGGCGTCCTTCGGGATGCGCTCCTTGGGCGTCGCCACGTAAGGCCAGTTGGAGGCCCAGAGCATGCGCTCGGGCGCGGCCTTGACCAGCGCTTTGGCCATCGCGCCGACGTCGTCGTAGTTCGGCGGGCCGATCTTCGAGGTCTCGTAGGGCGCCGAGAGCTTCACATAGAAGCGGCCGGTATCGACCACGCGCAGGAACGCCTTGAACGCCGGATCGTCGGGCTGTCACCGGCTCGATGAATTTGCCGACATGATCGATGATGATGGTGCCGGGCAGCCGCTTCAGCATTTCCTCGCGCGCCGGGAACTCGCGGCCGTCGAATTGGACGATGGCGTGCCAGCCGAGGCGCTGGATGCGCGCGGTGAGCGGCGCCACCATCTCCCATTTCAAGAATCCGCCGAGGAAGAAAAAGAACCGCAAGCCGCGGATGCCGGCAGCATGCAGCCGATCGAGCTCGGCATCGGTGACGTTCTCGTCGGCCACCGCGATGCCGCGCGAGTCCGGGCCCATCATCTTCATCGCCGCGATGGTGCAGCTATTGTCCCTGCCGTAGGCGGAGGGTTGCACCACGACGGTGTGCGCGATGCCGAGGTTTTTCGCGCACCTTCAGGTATTCGGAAGTCGGCGCGTCGTGCGGCTTGCTGGTCGCGGTCGGCGCGATCGCATAGCCCGGCTCATAGACGTGCATATGCACGTCCCAGGTGCCGGGGGGCGCTTTAAGACGCGGGGCGGGCTGATTTTCCGGAGTGCTCATGCTGCTTGCGTAACAACGCGCTCGCGCGGCGACAACCGAAATTTCGCGGCGTGGAACGAAACCATCAATGCCCCGCCGCGAGCGCGCCGAGGCGGCGCTCGTCGGCCACGCCGACGAGGCCTTCGGGCGTGGCCAGGATCGAATGCGCCGCACCGCCCGGCGGCCGCACGGCAAACTTGTGGCCGCGGGCCTCGAGCGCGCGGATCACCTCGGGAGCGAACCCCGCTTCGATCGTCGCTTCGTCGGGCAGCCATTGATGATGGATGCGCGGCATGGCGACGGCGTCGCCGAGCGGCATTTCGAACTCGATCACGTTCAGCAGCACCTGCAGCACGGTGGTGATGATGCGGCTGCCGCCCGGGGAGCCGGTGACCAGGAACGGCTTGCCGTCCTTGAACACGATCGTGGGACTCATGGACGAGAGCGGCCGCTTGCCGGGGCCGGGCGCGTTGGCGTCGCCGCCCAAGCAGTCCGAAGGCGTTCATGACGCCGGGTTTGGCGGCAAAATCGTCGAGCTCGTTGTTCAAGAGAAAGCCCGCGCCTTCGACCACCAGGCCGAGGCCATAGTTGAAATTGAGCGTGTAGGTGTTGGCGACGGCATTGCCGTATTGATCGACGATCGAGAAATGCGCGGTCTGGTCGCCCTCGCGCGGCGCCGGATTGCCGGCGCTGATCTCGGCGGCGGTCTTGGCGCGCAGGGGATCGATGCCGGCGCGCCGCGTCGCGGCATAGGCTTTGGAGATCAGCCGCTCGAGCGGCACTTTCACGAAGTCGGGATCGCCGAGAAAGGCCGCACGATCGGCATAGGCGAGCTTCATCGCCTCGATCATCAGATGCAGCGCCTCGGGGCTTCCGGCTTTCAGCGCGCGCAAGGGAAAGCCTTCGAGAATATTCAGCATCTCGATGACGTGCACGCCGCCGGAGGAGGGCGGCGACATGGAGGCGATCTCGAAGCCGCGATAGGTGCCGCGCACCGGCGCGCGAATCGTCGGCCGATAATTCCTGAGATCGTCGAGCGTCATCACGCCGCCGGCGCTGCGGATCGCGGCCACGATCTTCTCGGCGACCGGGCCCTCGTAGAAGGCGCGCGGGCCACCTGCGGCGATCAGCGCAAGCGTGTCGGCAAGATCGGTCTGCACCAGCCGGTCGCCCGGAGCGAGCGCGCTCTTGTCGGACTTTCAGAAAGATCTTGGCCGACGAGGGCCAGCGCGCCAGGCGCGCCGCCGCGCGCGGCAGCGTCACCGCCACGTCGCCCTCGATCACGATGCCCGTCGCGCGCGAGCTTGATCGCAGGCGCGAGCAGCTCGGCGAGCGTGAACTTGCCCGAGCCATAGCGCTCGAGCGCCAGCGGCAAGCCCGGCGACCGAGCCGGGCACGCCGACGCCAAGGCGCGGAATTCCTCGACTTCTCCGGGTCGGCTTCGCCCCTGGCGTCGAGGAAGCTCGCGCGCGTGATCGCCGGCGGCGCGGTCTCGCGGTAATCGATGGCGATGGTTTCGTTGCGGGCGGCCAGATGCACCAGCATGAAGCCGCCGCCGCCGATATTGCCGGCGTCGGGCTGCGTCACGGCGAGCGCGAAGGCGACGGCGACCGCGGCGTCGACCGCGTTGCCGCCGGCCTTCAGGATGTCGACGCCGATCATGGTGGCGCTGCCGCTCGGGGCCCGCGACCATGCCGTGGCGCGCCAAGCGCGGGCTTGGCCGCAAACAGCGGCTGCATCGCCTGCGGGCGGGCGAGGTTCGGAAATAGCAGAAGCGCTATGAGCGCGAACGCCGCGAGACGGCCGACCCTGAGGTTCACGTCAATTTCCCGATGTTGCGCCTGCGCCGCTTCAGCGGTGCATCGAATAATATTCGCGATTGGGTTCTTTTGCGGTCGCGCTGGAGATGCGGTTCGACATGGCGAAGAAGCCCGCCACCGCCGCGATGTCCCAGATGTCGCGCTCGGAGAAGCCGGCCTTGCGCAAGGCCTCGCGGTCGTCCTCCTCGATCAGCCAGGGCGTCACCGTGAGCTTCCAGCGTGAAATCGAGCATGGCGCGCGTGCGGGCGTCGAGTTTGGCCGCGCGATAGTTGGCGACCAGGGTTTCGGCAAGCACCGGATCGCCGGAAAGCCGCCGCACGACGGCGCCGTGCGCCACCAGGCAATAGTGACAGTGGTTGGCGCACGACACGACGACCGCGATCATCTCGCGCTCGAGCTTGGAAAGCCCCGAGGGCGCGAGCATCAAGTCGTCGGCCATCGCGACGAACGCCTTGAGCTTGGCGAGATCGAAGGAATAGGCGTGCAGCACGTTGGGCACGAAGCCGAGCTTCTCCTCGCATTTGGCGAAATAAGCCTGCATCGCCTCGTCGAGCGGCCCGGGCGCGAGCTCGAGCGCCATTACTCGCCCTTGCGGCGCCTTGTTCTCGGCCATGGCCTTCTCTCCGCTCTCTCGGCGGCAGCAGGCTAGCAGCCGCAATGCCGCCGGAGAATGCCGGGCCTCGACAGCGCGGGCGAACCGGCCGAACCTGCCGCCCGCATGAATTCCGGCCGGAAAGATCTACGCTCCGCCCGCTCCGCCTCGCGTCTGGCGATCGCGGGCTGGGTCCTGTTCGACTGGGCCTGCCAGCCGTTCTTCACGCTCATCATCACCTTCGTTTACGCGCCCTATTTCGCGTCGGCAGTGGTGGGCGATGCGACGCACGGCCAGGCGCTTTGGGGTTTTGCCACCGGTGCCGCGGGCATTTTCATCGCGCTGTTCTCACCCGTGCTCGGCGCCATCGCCGACGCCACCGGACGGCGCAAGCCGTGGATCGCGGCCTTCGGGGTGCTGCTGGTCGTCGGCTCGGCGTTGCTCTGGTTCGGCAAGCCCGGCGATCCATCGACGATTCCGATCGTGCTTATCGCCTTCATCGTCGGCGCGATCGGCGTCGAGTTCGCGACCGTATTCAACAACTCGATGATGCCGAGCCTGGTGCCGAAGGAGCGTCTCGGCCGGCTCTCGGGCCTGGGCTGGGGCATGGGCTACGTGGGCGGGCTGGTTTCGCTCGTGGTCGCGCTCGGTTTCCTCGCGGCAAATCCGGAGACCGGAAAGACGCTGTTCGGTCTCACGCCGCTGTTCGGCCTGGACCCGGTGCTGCGCGAGGGCGACCGGGTGACCGGGCCGCTCACCGCGCTCTGGTTCATCGTCTTCGTGCTGCCGCTGTTCCTGTTCACGCCCGACGGGGCGCCCGGGTTGCCGCTGTCGCGGGCGATCGGATCGGGCTGGGCCGCGATCCGCGAAACGGTTCGGGAAGCGCGCCATCACCGGAATCTCGGGCTCTTTCTTCTGGCCAACATGATCTATGCCGACGGGCTGGTGGCGCTGTTCGCCTTCGGCGGCATCTATGCGGTCGGCACCTTCGGGTGGCACACGATCGAGCTCGGCATTTTCGGAATTCTGCTCACGATCACCGGAACGATCGGCGCGATCTCCGGCGGGTGGCTCGACGACCGCTTCGGGCCGAAGCGGGTGATCATCGGCTCGCTCATGCTGTTGATCTTTTCGAGCGCTGCAATTCTCTCCATCGAGCGCGACATGATTCTGTTCGTGATCCCGGTCGCCGCCGCCGGTCGCCGGCGGCGGCCTGTTCGGGAGCGCGGCGGAGAGGCTTTATCTCGCGCTCGGGCTGTTGATCGGGCTGGCGGCGGGCCCGCTGCAGGCCGCTTCGCGCACGCTTCTGGCGCGGCTCGCGCCGCAAGAAAAACTGGCCGAGTTTTTCGGCCTGTTTGCGCTTTCGGGAAAGATCACGTCGTTCGCGGCGCCGACCTTGGTCGCGACGGTGACGGCGGTGACCGCGAGCCAGCGAGCGGGGGTATCGGTTCTGCTGGCTTTTTTCACCGCCGGCGCGCTGCTGCTCGCGCGCGTGCGGATCAATGGCGGAAGTGCCTGACCCCGGTGAACACCATGGCGATGCCGGCCTTGTCGGCGGCGGCGATCACTTCCTCGTCGCGGATGGAGCCGCCGGGCTGAATGACGGCGGTGGCGCCGGCTTCGATCGCCGCCAACAGCCCGTCGGCGAAGGGAAAAAAGGCGTCGGAGGCCACCACCGAGCCCCGCGTCATCGGCTCCTTCTTTCCTGCCGCCTTGGCCGCGTCGAGCGCTTTCAGCGCGGCGATGCGCGCGGCGTCGACCCGGCTCATCTGGCCGGCGCCGATGCCGACCGTGGCGCCGTCCTTGGCATAGACGATGGTGTTCGACTTCACGTGCTTGGCCACGCGGAAGGCGAACTTCAAATCCGAAAGCTCGCGCGCGGTCGGCGCGCGTTTGGTCACGGTCTTGAGCGCGATGTCGTCGATCGAGGCGTCGTCGCGCGATTGCACCAGCATGCCGCCGGCCACCGACTTGAACACGAGTCCCTTGGCGCGCGGATCGGGCAGGCCGCCGGCGAGCAGCAGCCGCAGAGTTCTTCTTGTTGCCGACGATGCGGATCGCCTCTTCGCTGGCGTCGGGCGCGACGATGACCTCGGTGAAAATCTCGACGATGGCGCGCGCGGCTTCGGCATCGAGCGGCCGGTTCAGCGCGACGATCCCGCCGAAGGCCGAAACCGGGTCGCAGGCGAGCGCCTTCTTGTAGGCGTCGAGCAGCGAGCCGCCTTCGGCGACGCCGCAGGGATTGGCGTGCTTGACGATGACGACGGCCGCCGTGCGCTTGGGGTCGAACTCGGCGACGCACTCATAGGCCGCGTCGGTGTCATTGATGTTGTTGTAGGAGAGCTCCTTGCCCTGCAGCTGGCGCGCGGTGGCGACGCCGAAGCGCCGATCCATTCCCGAATAGAACGCCGCTTGCTGGTGCGGGTTCTCGCCATAGCGCAATTTTTCCACGAGCTTGCCGCCGAACGCGCGCCAGGTGGGCGCGCTCTCGCCGGTCTCATGCGCCAGCCAGTTCGAGATCGCCGCGTCATAGGCGGCGGTGCGCGCATAGGCCTTGGCGGCGAGGCGGCGGCGGAGCGCGAGCGTGGTGCCGCCGCGCGCTTCGATTTCGTTGAGCACCTCCGCGTAGTCGGCAGGGTCGACCACGACGGTCACGTCATTGTGGTTCTTGGCCGCCGCGCGCACCAACGCCGGACCGCCGATGTCGATGTTCTCGATGCGGTCGGCAAACGAGGAATCCTTCAGGAGCGTCTGCTCGAACGGATAGAGATTCACCACCACGAGGTCGATCGGCTGGATCGCGTGCTCGCGCAGCGAGGCCTGATGGCCGGCGTCGTCGCGGATCGCAAGAATGCCGCCATGCACTTTCGGATGCAGCGTCTTCACCCGGCCGTCCATCATCTCGGGAAAGCCGGTGAACTCGGAGACTTCCAGCACCTTGAGGCCCGCATCGAGCGAGCGCTTTTCTGGTGCCGCCGGTCGAGACCAGGGCCACGCCGCGGCTAGAGAGCGCGCGGGCGAATTCGGCTAAGCCGGTCTTGTCGGAGACGGAGAGGAGCGCGCGGGCGATGGGGCGGACGCGTTCGGGCATCGGCCTGCTCGGAGAACGGGGCGCCGCAATAGCACGGCGCGGGCGAATAAGAAACGGCGGTGCGGCCGTTTAGAGCGGCAATTGAGGCTCCGGCACGCTGCGCTTTTCCGTGGCCGCGGTCGCCTCGGCGCGTTCGGCACGGATCAGCGTCCATACGACGCGCGGAACCCGGTGCGCGCGGCCGGGGATCACGATTTGGCTGGTGCGGCGCGGGCCGTCGATGGCGGACAGGAACACGCTTTCCTCGAGGTCCACTTGCAGCGCCGAGCTGGTGAACAGCCAGCTTTCGTGCCCGGGCAGCAGCAGAAGCACGCTCTTGCCATCGGCGCGGCGGCTCGCCTTTACGCTCGGATGCAGATGGAAGCGGACCGCGTAGAGATCGGGCACGCCGGCGGGGATTTCCTCGCCGTTGGCGGCGAAGAATATGTCCTCGCCGTCGAGCCGGCTGCCGTCGTTGGCCAGCCGCCAGGAACGCTGATGCATGATGCCGAAGCGCTCGGCATAGCCGTCGTGGCTGGCGCGGCACAGATGGGCGCCATCGCGCTCGGTCCGCACCAGTTTGATCTCGGTCGGTCCGGAAATGATCGGCGCGCCGAGCAGGCGAGCGAATGCCTCGCTCAGGAGAAACCGGCAGGACGAAGTATCGTTGAAGATCGCGGTGGAATGCGCCGCGGTGGCGCGCGCGGCCTGCCGCCAAGCGTCGCGATTATTGACCGGCATGCCGCAATTGACGAACACGCGGCTGGCGGCCGGCGGAGAATTCGAAGGAAAGGCAGCCCGCGTGGGCCTCGTAGCTCACGAGGAAGGGCGGCGGCGCGCCGGTGTCGGCGATGACGAGGCTGGTTCCCGCGTCGAGCCGCTGGTATCCCGAGTAGCTCGCGTTCGACACCGGCGCGCCGCGCGCGTCGTCATAGGCCAGCACGGTGGCCAAGAGATCGGCCGGCGTTGCGCCCATGCCGTTGAATTGCGCGAAGGCGCCGTCGCCGTGACGGAAGAAGCGCAGCATCGGCATCATTCGGTCGATGGCGTTCTGCAGTGCCGGCGGCGGCGGCATGTTGCGCGCCTCGAAAGCCTGCCGGAGCGGCAGGAGATCGAGCAGAATCTCGATCAAGACGCCGGGGTTGCGGCCGATGTGGCCGCCGTCGGGCAGGATCTGCCGGTCGAGTTCGTCGGCGAGCCGCTTGGTCGCCGTGCGCAGGAGCCGCGTCTGATCGGCAAGGCAGAGACCGGCGAAGGCGAGCGCCACCGCCGCAAGCAGCCGCGGGTAGCCGTCGCGGGTCTCGCCTATCGCGCGGCGCAGGTAGCGCACCTGGCGGGTCAGGCTCTTCAGGAAAGCCCGATAGAAAGCATGATCGGCGTCCTGCAGGATCAGGGGCGACTGGGTGATCCAGGACACGACGCGGCGCGCAACGATCTCCGGCTCCCAGCCGAGCGGATGGTAGCCGCCCTGCAACGAAATCCAGTCGTTGACGAGCACGCGCGCGTTCTGCCGCGCGATCGAGGTGCCGGCGGCGCGCAGATGCCGAAGCCAGGCGAAGCCGAGCAGCACTTCCGCCCATTCGCGCGAAGGCGGCTCCAGCTCGAACGGCGAGCGGCCCTCGGTCGCCACCGTCTTGCCGGCGAAAGCGAAGCGACCGGCATAGATTTCACTCGCCAAGGTCGGGTCGCCGGTGCGCAGCTCTTGCGGTGCGATCAGCAGGCGGTCGGGAACCTTCAGCGCCAGGCGCCAGCGATAGAGCGGATTGGCGGTGATGCGCGTGACCAGCCGCCGCCAGCGCTGGCCGGCGATGAAGAGTGCAAGCCGCGTGCGTTCCGCCATAGCCTCACGGGCCATCGCCGCCATCTCTCCTTAGCCCCGGTTTCCCCATCTCACGTGGGGTGCGACACCATAGCGAAGCCGGCGCGCGTCTCCAATTGTGGCGCTATTGTCACTGTTTACGAAGCCGCGCGGCATAGAAGCCGTCGCAGCCCGCCAATCGAGGCTCCGGGTCGGGTAGGTGGCAGGGCAGCGTGCGCAGATCGCCCGCGGCGCCGACAAAATCGTTAACGCCGCCGATTTCTTCGGCCCGAATCGGCACGCGCACAAGATCTTTGCGCCGCGCGAACATTGCCCCGATCTGTGATTCGTTTTCCTCGGGCTCGAGCGAACAGGTGGCATAGACCAGGAGCCCGCCGGGGCGGACGAGCTCGGCCGCGCGATCGAGCAGACGCGACTGCAATGCAGCAAGCGCCATGAGGTCTTCGGCGCGCCGGTTCCACGGCAGGTCGGGATGGCGGCGGATGGTGCCGGTGGCCGTGCACGGTGCGTCGAGCAGCACGGCGTCGAACGGTTCGGCGCGGAATTGGGTGGCATCGGCCTCGACGACTTCGGCATCGAGCCTGAGGCGGGCGAGATTTTCCTTGAGGCGGGCGAGGCGAGCCGGCGAGCGATCCACCGCGGTGACGCGCGCACCGCGCGCTGCGAGTTGCGCGGTCTTGCCGCCGGGAGCTGCGCATAGATCGGCGACACGAAGCCCTTTGACATCGCCAAGCAGCCGCGCGGGCAGACTTGCCGCCGCATCCTGCACCCACCAGGCGCCGTCGGTGTAGCCCGGCAGCGCCGAAACCGGCCCGTGCGCCGAGCAGGCGAACGGTGCCGGTTGCAAGCAGCTTGCCGCCGAGCCGCTCGGCCCAGGCGCGCGCGTCGTCCTTGACCGAGAGATCGAGCGACGGCTCGACGCGGTGAGCGGCGGCGATGGCGCGCGCGGTGTCGGCGCTATAGGTGCGCGTCCAGCGCTCGAACAGCCACGGCGGCGTGTCGATCGAGGGATCGAGCGCTTCGAGCGCGGCGCGGCCCTCGCGCGTGAGACGGCGCAATACCGCGTTGACGAGCCCGGCATAGCGGCCGCCCTGTTCGGCTTCCACGAGACGCACGGAAAGATCGACGGCGGCGTGATCGGGCACTTCGAGAAAAAGAATCTGCGCGGCGCCCACGAGCAGCGCGGCTTCGACGCGCGGCGAGTTCTCGGGCAGGCCGCGAGCGAGAAAACGATCGAGCAGCGCGCGGATGCTGCCGAGCCGGCGCAAGGTGGTCGCCACGATCATGCGCACCAGCGCGCGGTCGCGCTCGGCGAGCGCGTCGAGACCCGGAAGGGTGGAATGGTCGAGAGCGCCGTCGAGCGGCCGGTGGCGGTGCAGCACTTCGACCAGCGCCTGCGCCGCGAGGCGGCGGGCGGCAAGGCCCGGCACGTCGTTCTCTTCTCCCTCTCCCCGCTTGCGGGGAGAGGGACGGGGTGAGGGGCCATCGCCGGCAGATTTCAAATGCTCGTCCCCTCACCCGGCCTCCGCCGGAACAAGTCCGGCGTCGGCCACCCTCTCCCCGCGGGCGGGGAGAGGGAATGCGCTCAACCCCAGGGTCCGCGTGCGCGGGCACGCTGCCAGGGATTTCTCGGCGTCTCGGCGGCACGCGAGGACACGCGGCCGGTATCGCCCATTTTGAAGTAGTTCATGGCTTTCTCCGGCGCGGCGCGCAAATCCGCGTTCCGTCGCTGGAAGATGGAACGGCGCCCGGGCACACGCAAGGAGGCGGTTGCCGGGCCGGGCGCGGCACGCTAGACCCGAACCCGCAATTGGATTTCCGAGCACCCGAGGAACTCAGTCGCGTGCGTAGCAAACCGACCAAGCCGTCGCCTGCCGCCGAGCGCGCCATCGCCGAAGCCGAGGCGCGCCGCAGCGAGATCGACGCGCGGACGAAGAGCCGCCCGAAGGAGCATGGCGGCCCCAAGGGGCCCGATCCCGTGCGCTACGGCGACTGGGAGAAGAAGGGGATCGCCTCCGACTTCTGACCGCGCATCCGCGCCGATCCACCGAACCAGATCGTGATCATGAGTTCAGCCAAACGGCTCGAGAGCTTCCGGCGATTGCTCGAACACGCGCACGAGCGGCTCAAGCTCGAATTCGGCTTCCGGCTGTGGGACGGCTCGCGGGTGCCCGCGGGCTATCCGCAGGACGGGCTGGCGATCTTGTTTGCCGATGAAGGCGTAGTCGCCGCGCTGTTGCGCAAGCCCAAGATCGGCACGCTGGCCAATCTCTGGGCCACGGCGCGCGTCGATGTCGTGAACGGCACGCTGCTCGATCTCGTAGCCAAGCGGCCGAAAGTGCGGACGCGCGAAATCCGCGGCCAATTGCAATGGGGCACGCTGCTCGGCACCGCGCTGCAATTCCTGTTCGTGCCGCGCGGCGGGCCGTGGCCGCTCGAGAATATCCGGTCCGACCGGCCGAGCCAGCGCGACGCCGTCGAGGACAAGGACAACATCCACTATCACTACGATGCCTCCAACGAATTCTACGCGCTCTGGCTCGACAAGGAGATGGTCTACACCTGCGCCTATTTCCACGACTGGAACGAGGACATCGACCAGGCGCAGCGGAACAAGCTCGAAATGGTTTGCCGCAAGCTGCGGCTGAAGCCGGGCGAGACGCATGCTCGACCTCGGCTGCGGCTGGGGCGGGCTGCTTGATCTATGCCGCGCAGAATTACGGCGTCAGCGGCTACGGCGTGACGCTTGCCGAGGAGCAGGCGCGCTATGCGCAGGAAAAGATCAAGCGGCTCGGGCTCGCAGGCCGGGTCAAGGTCGAATGCAAGGACTACGCGTCGGCCACGGGAGTCTACGACAAGGTTTCCGCGATCTGCATTCTCGAGCATGTCGGCGAGAACAATTTCCCGCTGTTCTATCAAACGGTGCACCGCTCGCTGAAGCCCGACGGCCTGTTCCTCAATCAGTCGATCGCCCGGCCGGCGAAGAAGGACGACAAACAATTCCGCAGGCGCAGCGGCGATTACGCCGCGCTCACCAAATACGTGTTTCCGGGCGCCGAGCTCGACTATATCGGCCGCACCGCGACGAACCTGGAACGCTATGGTTTCGAGGTGCACGACGTGGAGGCTTGGCGCGAGCACTACGAGCGCACCTGCAAGCTCTGGCACGACCGGCTGCTGGCGAACCGCGCCGCCGCCGAGCGCGAGGTCGGCGCCGTCACCTACCGGGTGTGGCTGGCGTATCTCGCCGGGGTTACCGTCGCGTTCGAGCGCAACACCGCGCTCCTGTTCCAGACGCTGGCGTCGAAGCGCAAGCGGGGCCCGTCCGGTTTGCCGCCGACGCGGGAATATCTCTATCGTTAGGCGCGGTCCGGCGGGGCGAGGATTTCAGGGGAGTACGATGGCGAGCGACGCAGCAGCCAAGCGACTGGCGAGCCTCAAGAAAATGCTGGCGCACGCGCACGAGCGTTTGAAGCTCGAGTTCGGCTTTGCGCTGTGGGACGGCTCGCGCGTGCCGGAGAATTATCCGCGCGATGGATTGGCGATCGCGATTGCCGATGAAGGGGTCGTAGCCGCGTTGATGCGGCGTCCCAATCTGCACACCCTGGTCAATCTCATGGCCGCGGGCCGCCTCGAAATCAAGAACGGCACCATCTTCGACATGGTGGACCGCCGGCCCAAGGGCAGGACCAAGGAGTTTCTGAGCTGGAGGAAGTTCGATTTCGGCTTGGCGCTTTCGATGGGACTACGCTTTCTGTTCGTGCCGCGCGGCGGACCGTGGCCGCTCGAGAACATCAAGCCCGACAAGCCGAGCAGCGGCGACCCGGAAGAGAACAAGGAGAATATCCATTTCCACTACGATCTTTCGAACAAGTTCTATTCGCTCTTTCTCGATCCGGAGATGGGCTACACCTGCGGCTATTATCACGACTGGAACGACGATCTCGCCACCGGGCAGCGCAACAAGTTCGACTATGTCTGTCGCAAGCTGCGGCTGAAGCCGGGCGAGCGGATGCTCGATATCGGCTGCGGCTGGGGCGGGCTGATGTGCCACGCCGCGCAGAACTACGGCGTCATCGCCCACGGGGTGACACTGGCCGAGGAACAAGCCGCCTGGGTGCGCGAGAAGGCCGCCAGGATGGGGCTTTCCGATCGGGTCACGGTCGAGCTCAACGACTACACCGCCGTCAAAGGGCAATTCGACAAGATCTCGCAGATCGAGATGTTCGAGCACGTCGGCATTGCCAACCATCCGACCTTCTTCCAGACGATCCATCGGCTTTTGAAGCCCGATGGGCTCTACCTCCATCAAGCGACCACGCGAGTCGGAAAAGACAGCTTCAAGAAGAAGCGGACCGAGCTGAAAGTGGTCACCCGTTATCTGTGGCCCGGCGCCGAGTTCGACCATATCGGCATGACGCTGACCAATCTGGAGCGCTTCGGCTTCGAGGTGCACGACGTCGAGAACTGGCGCATGCATCAGGCGCGTTCGTTCAAGCTCTGGCACGACCAGCTCCTGAAGGTGCGCGAGGCGGCCGAGCGCGAAGTCGGGCCGATCAATGTGCGAATGTTCCTGATGTGGTTCGCGGCCTGCTCGATCGTGCTGGAGCGCGCCGAGGCGTTTCTTTTCCAGACGCTGGCATCGAAGCGCCACCGCGGGCCGTCGGGCCTGCCGCCCACGCGAACCGATCTCTACCGTTGATTCTGAAGGAAGCAGCATGACCGCCGCGCAAAAACGTCTCGACAGCCTGAAGCGGTTTCTTGCCGACGTGCACGAGCGCCTGAAGCTCGACTTCGGCTTCGCACTGTGGGACGGCTCGCGGGTGCCGGCGAACTACCCGCGCGACGCACTCGCCATTTCGATCGCCGACGAAGGGGCGATTGCGGGTCTGATCCGCAAACCGAACCTCGATACGCTGCTCAATCTCTGGATCTCCGCGCGCATCGACATCAAGAACGGCACGGTGTTCGACATGGTCGAGCGCCGCCCGAAGGTGAGAACCAGGGAAATCCCGAAGAAAGTGAGCTGGCGGTTCGCGCTCGACGTCGCGCGTCGCTTCCTGTTCGTGCCGCGCGGCGGGCCCTGGCCGCTCGAGGCCATCCCCGCCCACAAGCCGGCGACCGGCGACGCGGCCGAGAACAAGGAGAACATCCGCTTCCACTATGACGTGTCGAACAAGTTCTACGACACCTTCCTCGATCCGGAGCGCGGCTATACCTGCGGCTATTTCCACGACTGGGAGAAAGACAAGGACCAGGCCACGATCCAGAAGAACAAGTTCGACTACGTCTGCCGCAAGCTCCGGCTCAAGCCCGGCGAGAAGATGCTCGATATCGGCTGCGGCTGGGCCGGGCTGCTTACGCACGCAGTGCAGAACTATGGCGTCACCGGCCACGGTGTCACGCTGTCGGAAGACCAGTTCGCTTGGGCGCAGGACAAGCTGAAGCGGCTCGGGCTCTCCGATAAGATCACCATCGAGCTTCGGGATTATGCGTCGCTCGAAGGCAAGGAGAGGTTCGACAAGATCTCGCAGTGCGAAATGTTCGAGCATATCGGGCTCGAAGCGCATCCGAAATATTTCACCACCGTGCACCGGCTGTTGAAACCCAACGGCTTCTATCTGCACCAGGCTTCGGTACGCGTCGCCAAGCGCGACGCCAAGACGTTCCTGAAGAAGCGGCCCGAGGTGCTCGCGCTGACGAAATATATTTTCCCTGGCGCCGAGTTCGACCACATCGGCATGCTGCTGACCAACTTCGAGCGCTTCGGCTTCGAGGTGCACGACGTCGAGGACTGGCGCGAGCACCACGCGCGCACCTGCCGCATCTGGTACGACGACCTGTACAAGAATCAGGAAGCGGCGATCCGCGAGGGCGGGCTGGTGACGACGCGCATGTGGCTGACCTGGATGGCGGGCTGCTCGATCGCGTTCGATCGCGGCGGCGCGCTGGTCTATCAGACGCTGGTGTCGAAGCGCCGCCGCGGCCCGTCGGGCCTGCCGCCGACGCGCGCAGATCTCTATCGCTGAAGGTCTAGCGCAGCACCATGACCGGCGTGCCCAGGCGCACGCGGGCGAACAGATCGAGCACGTCGGCGTTGAACATGCGGATGCAACCGTAAGAAACGAAGCCGCCGATCGAGCCCGGCACGTTGGTGCCGTGGATCGCGTATTCGCCGCCGGAGAGCGTCAGCGCCGCCGCGCCCATGGGGTTACGCGGGCTACCGCCCGGGATCACCTCGGGCAGGCCGGGCCTGTCGCGGCGGATTTCCGCCGGTGCGGCCCAATCCGGCCGCAGATATTTCCCATCGACGAAGGCGTTGCCGCTCCATTGCCGGCCGTTCTTGCCGACGCCGACCGGATAACGCAGCGCGGTGCCGTTGCCGAGCACGAGATAGAGCTTCCGCTCGCCGGTGCGCACCACGATGGTGCCGGCGGAGTAGCCATTGTTGAAAGCGACGACCTCGCGCGCCGCGGCATGCTCATAGGTGGCGAGCAGCGCGAGGGCGGTGAGGGCGATCGCGGTGAAGATGCGCAACACGGGCGGGCTCGCAGGAAAGAAGCGAGCCGTTTCTAGTACCGGCGGCGTGTGCGTGCAGGGAAATCGACGAACAGCGTGAATTTCTAGAATACGAAAGGACGCGGGAACTGTCGCGTCCTTTACCATGATGGCGCGGGGAACGAGCTAGTAGGGCCCGATAAAATCGCGCTTGCCGATCTCGACGCCGTTGTGGCGCAAAATCGCGTAGGCCGTCGTCACGTGGAAAAAGAAATTGGGCAGCGCCGAAACGAATAGATAGCGCTGGCCTTTGAACGTCGTGGGCTGGCCGGCGACCGGGAAGGTGATTTCCTTTTCCTCGGTCCCGTCGATCTGAGCGGGTTTGAGGCTCTTCAGAAATTCCGTCGTCTTGGCGATCCGTTGTTTGAGCTCCTCGAAGCTCGTTTCCGTATCGGGAAATTTCGGGAGTTCCACGCCCGCGAGCCGGGCCGAAGTGTTCTTCGCGAAGTCGGCGGCGAGCTGCACCTGGCGGACCAGCGGAAACATGTCGGGATACAGCCGCGCATCCAACAGCACGGCCGGATCGAGCTTGCGCGCGGTCACGTGCGCCATGGTCTTATCCAGCACGGTTGTGAGGTTCGACAACATCCGCAGGAACACCGGAACCGAGGCCTGGTACATGGAAAGAGGCATGCGATTGGAATCCAGTTCTTGTTCGAGAAAACGGAAAGCCGATCCGCATTTCGCGGCGGTCAATCTGCTTTACGGTTTTGCCGATTGGTCACGAGGTCGTCGACCACGGCGGGGTCGGCCAGCGTCGAGGTGTCGCCGAGGTTCTTGTGCTCGTCCTCGGCGATCTTGCGCAAAATCCGGCGCATGATCTTGCCCGAGCGGGTCTTCGGCAGGCCGGGCGCGAACTGGATGAGATCGGGCGATGCGATCGGGCCGATTTCTTTGCGCACCCACTGAACCAGCTCGTTGCGCAGCGTCTCGCTGGGCTGCTCGCCGGTCATCAGGGTCACATAGGCGTAGATGCCCTGGCCCTTGATATCGTGCGGGTAGCCGACGACGGCGGCTTCCGACACCTTGGCGTGGGCGACCAGCGCCGACTCGACCTCGGCGGTTCCGAGCCGGTGGCCAGCGACATTGATCACGTCGTCGACGCGGCCGGTGATCCAGTAATAGCCGTCGGCGTCGCGGCGGCAGCCGTCGCCAGTGAAATACTTGCCCGGATAGGCCTTGAAGTAGGTGTCGACGAAGCGCTGATGGTCGCCATAGACCGTGCGCATCATGCCGGGCCACGAGTCGGCGATGCAGAGATTGCCGGTCGCGGCGCCTTCCTGCACTTTGCCGTTGGCGTCCATGATCTGCGGGATCAGGCCGAAGAAGGGTAGCGTCGCCGAGCCGGGCTTGAGCCGCGTCGCGCCCGGCAGCGGCGTGATGAGAATTCCGCCGGTCTCCGTCTGCCACCAGGTATCGACGATCGGGCAGCGGCTATCGCCGACCACTCGATAGTACCATTCCCAGGCCTCCGGATTGATCGGTTCGCCGACGGTGCCCAAGAGCCGGAGCGACTTGCGCGAAGTCTTCTTCACCGGCTCGTCGCCGGCTTGCATCAGCGCGCGAATCGCAGTCGGCGCGGTGTAGATGATGTTGACCTTGTGCTTGTCCACGACCTCCCAGAAGCGCGACACCGTCGGGTAATTCGGTACACCTTCGAACATCATGCTGATGGCGCCGTTCGAAAGCGGGCCATAGACGATGTAGCTGTGGCCGGTGACCCAGCCGACGTCGGCGGTGCACCAGAAGATGTCGCCGTCGTGATAGTCGAAGACGTATTGATGGGTGATCGAAGTGTAGACGCCATAGCCGCCGGTGGTGTGCAGCACGCCCTTGGGCTTTCCGGTGGAGCCGGAAGTGTAGAGGATGAAAAGCGGATCCTCGGCGTTCATCGGCTCGCAGGGGCAGTCGGCCGGCACGGTCTTGGCGATCTCGTCGTAATAGACGTCGCGGCCCTGCTTCATGGCGACCGCGCCGCCGGTGCGGCGCACGACGAGAATGTTCTTGACCCCGCCGGCCTTGTCGGCGGCGGCGTCGGAATTGGCCTTGAGCGGGATTTTCTTGCCGCCGCGGACGCCTTCGTCGGCGGTGATCACGATCGTGGACTTGCAATCCTCGATGCGGCCGGCGAGCGAGTCGGGCGAGAAGCCGCCGAACACCACGGAATGAATCGCGCCGATGCGCGCGCAGGCGAGCATGGAGATCGCCGCCTCGGGGATCATCGGAAGATAAATGGTGACGCGGTCGCCCTTGTTGACGCCCAGCGCCTTCAGCACGTTGGCGAAGCGGCACACCTCGGCGTGCAGCTCACGATAGGTGATTTTCTTGTCTTCCTTGGGATCGTCGCCTTCCCACAGGATCGCGGTCTGATTGCCGCGCTTGGCCAGGTGCCGGTCGATGCAGTTGTGAGCGAGATTGAGAACGCCGTCCTCGAACCATTTGATCGAGACGTTGCTGGCGGCAAAGGAGCTGTTCTTGATCTTGCTCGGAGCCTTGATCCAGTCGAGGCGCTTGGCGTGCTCGGCCCAGAATCCGTTCGGGTCCTTGATCGAGCGCGCGTACATCTCCTTATATTTTGCGTCGTCGAGATACGCGCGCTTCTTCCACTCGGCCGGGACTTCGTAAATCTTCTCCGACATTACCTTCCTCCCTCACGCGCCTGTGGGCCGGCTTGGCGCCAGCCTTCGCTTTCTCGCACCTAGACTATGCGGGCCGCGCGCAAGGCGACAAGCGCGCTGGCTTCCGACTTTCGGCGGGGCGGCTACTTGCCGAAGGCGCCGATCACGCCGCCCATGATCACGAGGCTGCCGAGCCAGCCGCCCGCGTCGATCAAGGTGAGCTCAAGCGGCCGCTTCTGGAAAACGTAGTTGATCGCGGTGACCGGAAGGGCGAAGCCGAGCCAGACCAGCGCGCCGGACACGATGCCGGCCCGGATCGTGATCGGGCCGACATAGCCCATGACCGCCGCGAGCATCCAGGCCGGCGAGCAGATAGCCGACGATGAGAAAAATCCAGGCCAGCGGCGGCGGGCCGTTCTTGACGTCGGATTGCTTCAGACCGGCCGCTGCGAGCCACTGATTCATCAACAGCCAATAGTAGCCCCAGCAGAACGCGATCCCGACAATCGCGGCCACCAGTACGGCGAGATATTTGACCGACATAGGCGCCTCCCGAAGATTCCCAGAAAGACCCGATGTTAGCGTCTGACGGAGAGTTCGTCAGGGCGAGTTTAGCCGGCGACAACGCCGATCACAGCGCCCAGAATCAGCAAAACGTCGAGCCAATGGCCGGTAATTCAGGCCGGTGACGTTATCGCTTTCTCTCTCGCTGCTCCATTCGTCTAGGACTTCAGCCCGCCGCGCACGCAGATCGTACGCCATTCGTCCGCCGTCACCGGCTGCACCGATAGACGCGAATTGTTGAGCAGCACCATTTTCTTGAGAAGCGGCTCGGAGCGGCATTCGGCGAGCGTGACCGGCTTCGGCAGAGGGGCGACGGCCTTGAAATCCACCAGGCCGAACGTGCCGGTCTTGTCGGAGGGATCGGGGCGATATTCGCCGATCACTTCGATCACGCCCGTGACCCGCTTCTCCTCGCCCGAATGATAGAAGAAGGCGCGGTCGCCGCGCTTCATCTTCATGAGATTCTGTTTGGCCTGATGATTGCGCACGCCCTCCCAGGCGGTGCCCTTGGCGCCGGCCTTCACTTGATCGTCCCAAGACCAGGTGCCGGGTTCGCTCTTGACCAGCCAATGGGCCATCTCACGCCTCCGCCTTGAGCGGCCGCGCGAGAAGAAGCGCAATCGCCTCGTCGATGCCCACGCGGCCGGCAAGCAGCGCGTCCACCGTCTCCGCGATCGGCATGTCGACGCCTTTTTTGCGCGCGAGCTCGACCAGCACCGGCGCGGTGAACGCGCCCTCGGCGAGCGGGCCTTCGCTGACCGCCGGCTTCTCGCCGCGGCCGATGGCGAAACCGAGCGTGAAATTGCGCGACTGCGGCGTGGAGCCGGTGAGGATGAGATCGCCGAGGCCCGAGAGGCCCATCAGCGTATCGGGCTTGGCGCCATAGGCGCGGCCGAAGCGAGCAAGCTCGGCGAAGCCGCGGGTGATCAATGCGGCCTGGGCGCTGGCGCCGAGGTTGCGCCCGGCGACGATGCCGCCGGCGATGGCGAGCACGTTCTTGGCGGCGCCCCCGATCTCGACGCCGCGCACGTCGGTCGAGTGATAGACGCGGAACGTGGGCGAGCTCAGAGCCTCGGCGAGCTCGGCTGCGAGCTTTTCGTCAGCGGACGCGAGCGTCACCGCCGCCGGCAGGCCCTTGGCCACGTCGCTGGCGAAGCTCGGGCCGGAGAGGATCGCGGTAGGCGCTTGCGGGATGAGTTCCGCAATGATCTCGGTGACGAATTTGCCGCTGCCGCGCTCGATGCCCTTGGCGCAGGCGACCAGGGGTGTGCCCGGCTTGGCGTGCTTCGAGAGCGCCGTGACGAGGGCGCGGAAGTCCTGCGTCGGGACGATGAGCAGGAGCGCGTCCTGTGCGGCGGCTTGGCTGAGCGACTCGGTGACCGCGACGGCGGCCTCGACGGGAATCCCGGGCAAGCGGATCGAGTTCATGCGGTTCTTCTTGATGTCGGCGAGAACCGCAACGTCGCTGTCATAGAGCGCGACGGTGCGGCCGGCGCGGACGGCGGCATTGGCAAGCGCGGTGCCGAAGGCGCCGGCGCCGAGAATCCCGATGCGATTGTACTTATTCATCCGCGTGCGCCGCCCTTGGCGCGGCCGGCCACGCTGTCGAGCGGCCAGCGGGCGCGCGGGCTGGTGTCGAAGCCGTCGGTCATGCCGCGGGCGAGCCGCTCAGCCCCGGCCCAGGCGATCATGGCGCCGTTGTCGGTGCAAAGCTCCGGCGGCGGCAGCACCAGCGGCATGCCGATCTCGTCGGAAAATTCCTGCATCGCGCCGCGGATGGCGCGGTTGACCGCGACGCCGCCGGCAACAACCAATGCATTGGGTGCGCGCCGGCCTTCGCGCATGACGGCAAGGCCGGCGCGCACGCGGTCGAGCACGACGTCGACGACCGCCGCCTGGAAGCCGGCGCAGAGGTCGGCGACGTCCTCGTCGGAGAGCGGCGCCGCGCGCTCGGCCTCGAGCCGCACGGCGGTCTTCAGGCCCGAGAGCGAGAAGTCGGGCTCGGGCCGGCCGAGCATGGGGCGCGGCAGCTCGAAGCGCCGCGGGTCGCCTTCCTTGGCGAGCCGCTCGACCTCGGGTCCGCCCGGATAGGGCAGGCCCAGCATTTTCGCGGTCTTGTCGAAGGCCTCGCCGACCGCGTCGTCGACGGTGCCGCCGATCAGCCGGTAGCGGCCCACGTCCTCGACGGCGACGAGCTGGGTATGTCCGCCGGAGACCAGAAGCAGGAGATAAGGGAATGAGAGCCCGTCGGTGAGCCGCGCGGTGAGCGCGTGGGCCTCCAGATGATTGACTGCGATCAAAGGCTTGCCGGCGCCGAGCGCGATCGCCTTGGCCGTCGTCAGGCCGACGATCACGCCCCCGATCAGACCCGGGCCCGCCGCGGCGGCGATGCCGTCGAGGTCGGCGAACGCGAGCCCGCTTTCGTCCATCGCCTGCTTGATGATGCGGTCGAGATGCTCGACATGGGCGCGGGCGGCGATTTCCGGGACCACGCCGCCGAACGGACGGTGCTCCTCGAGCTGCGACAGCACCACGTTGGAGCGGATCTCGCCGCGGCCCTCGTGGCTGCGATAGACCACGGCGGCGGCGGTTTCGTCGCAGGTGGTCTCGATGCCGAGTACGAGCATGGCTTCGGTCTTGACTCCCCGCGAGAGGCGGCGTTTCCGAAGCTCTCGCCGCCGCGTATGATCGACCTATGCGCGCGAACGCGCGCTCGTCCGCCTAGCATCGCAACGCCGCATGACGCAATCCTCGGTCCAGTTTCGCATCGGTAGCCGCGGCAGCCCCTTGTCGGCGGCGCAGACCGAGGCCGTGTGCGCAAGGCTTTGCGCGGTGCACGGCCTGCCGCGCGAGGCGTTCGAGATCGTCGTGATCAAGACGAGCGGCGATCAGGCGGGGGACCGCAGGCTCGCCGATCTCGGCGGCAAGGGGCTGTTCACCAAGGAGATCGAGGAGGCGCTGCTCGCGGGCCGCGTCGATCTTGCGGTCCATTCGGCCAAGGACGTGCCGACCTTTTTACCCCGCGGCCTGGCGCTCGCGGCTTTTCCCTTCCGCGCCGATCCGCGCGATGCGTTCGTGAGCGCGCGGGCGAAATCGCTGGCAGGGCTCCCGAACGGCGCCGTCGTCGGCACCGCCTCGATCCGCCGCGAGGCGCTGGTGCGGCGCCTGCGCCCGGACCTGAAGACGGTGCTGCTGCGCGGCAACGTGGGCACGCGGCTGGAGAAGACGCTGCGCGGCGAAGTGGACGCCACCGTGCTCGCGCTCGCGGGGCTGCAGCGGCTCGGGCTCGCCGGAAAAGCCACCGAAATCCTCGATCCGATGCGAGTTTCCGCCGGCCGCGGCGCAGGGCGCGATCGCCATCGAAATCCGCGAGGGCGATCAGCGCACGGCGGCGCTGGTCGCGGCGATCGACGACGCCAATGTCGCAATCGCGGTCAAGATGGAGCGCGCGTTCCTGGCCGAGCTTGACGGCTCCTGCCGCACGCCGATCGCCGGCCATGCCGTTGTCGCCAACGGGCGCGTAAGCTTCTATGGTCTGGTGATTGCGCCCGACGGAAGCGAGGCGGTGGAGACGCGGCGCGAAGGGCCGGTGCACGACGCGGCACGGCTCGGCGCCGATGCGGGCAAGGAGCTCCGCGCGCGCGCACCGAAAGGCGCGCTGCTGAATGCGGTCTGAGCCATGCGCATCCTTGTCACCCGCCCGGAGCTCGAAGCCGCCAAGACCGCGGCAAAGCTCAAGGCGTTGGGCCACGAGACGCTGATCGACCCGGTGCTGGTGATCGAGCCGGTGGCGTTCCGCGTTCCCGCCGGGCCGTTCGATGGACTCGCCGCGACCAGTGCGAGCTCGCTGCGCGCGACGCAGCGTGACGCGGGCATTTCCGCCATGCGTTCGCTGCCCTTGTTCGTGGTCGGGGCGCATACCGGCGGCGCCGCGCGCGCGGCGGGATTTGCGACGGTTGCGGTCGCCGAAGGCGACGCCGCCGCGCTGGCGCGGCTGATCGCGACCAAGCTCGCGCCGGGCGCACGCGTCCTGCATCTGGCTGGCGAGAATCAGGCCAGGGATCTCCCCGCCATGCTCGAGCCGATGCGCATTTCGGTGGAAACGCTCGTGGTCTATCGCGCGCGCGCGGCGCGCGAGCTTTCGGCGGCGACGCTTGCTGCGCTCGCGCAGGGATCGCTCGACGCGGTGCTGCACTATTCGCCGCGTAGCGCCGCGAACTTCGTGGCGCTTGCCGAGCGGGCCGGTCAGACCGCGGCGATGCGGCGGCTGCAGCATTATTGCCTCTCGGTCGCGGTGGCGGCACCGCTGGAGGCGGCGGGCGCGAACACGGAAGTGGCCGCAAGCCCCGATGAGACGGCGCTGCTAGCGCTGCTAGCGCTTTGAGGCGGTTGCGGGAATCCGCCGAGCGTTCTATCCCCACGCCAGCGGAGCTAGCGAACCATGGCGGCCGACGACCGGAAGAACGATCCCCCCGCGCCGAAGCCACGGCGGCGGAAGCCGCCGGTGATCGAGCTGGAGGCCACGGAGATTCCCACTGCCGGTGCCCAGCCGAGACCGGGCGCGGAGCCGGCAGCCGGGAGCACAGCCTCGGCCAATGCTGACGCCGATGAGCGGACGTTCGAGTGGCGCGCGCTCTTGTCGTTCGCGCCGGCCGTGACCGCGGCCGCGGCCATCGTGGGCGCGGTGGTGGCGATCCTGGTCGTGTTCTTGTTCGACCGCGGCAACGATCCGCGGGTCGCGACGCTCATGAACGAGGTCGCGGCGCTGAACCAGCGCTTCGAAGCCATCAGTCATGCCGGTGGTGCGGACCCCGCGGCGCTCGCACAAATTTCGGAGAAGATCGACCGCATCGCGGGAATGCTTGCCGAGGCGGAGAAGCGCGTCGCCGGCCTGGAAAGCAAGCCGGTGCAGGTAATGCCGGATCTTTCGCCGCTCAATGCGCGGTTAGAGCGGCTCGACGAGGTATTAGGCAAGCGGATCGGTGCGCTGGAAGAGAGGGTCAACGCGGTTTCAGCCAATGCGCGTGCCAGCGTGGCGCCGGCGCTCGCCGCCGAGATCGTGGCGCTCGGCACGCTGCGGGACGCGATCAATGGCGGCGCGCCGTTTTCGACGGAGCTTGCCGCCGTGCGCGCGCTGCTCGGCGAACGGGCGGCGAGACTGCAATCCTTGGAAAGCGCGGCGAGCACGGGCGTTCCGACCTTGGCGCAGCTTTCGCGCCGCTTCGCGGAGCTTGCGTCCGTGCTCGCGCGCGTGCCGGACGCCGACGGCGGATATCTCTCGCGGCTGGTGACGAGCGCCACGCGGCTGGTCGAGGTGCGGCCGGTCGGCGAAATCAGGGGCGAAAGCGCGGGCGCGGTGGTCGCGCGGATCGAGGCGCGGCTGCAGCAGAACGATCTGGCGGGGGCGATCGAGCAAGCCGGGCACTTGCCCTTGTCCGCCAAGGCCGCCGCCGCGGACTGGATCGCTCTGGCCATGCAAAAGCGCGACGCCGATCTTGCAATCAAGGATCTGATCGCGGCTTCGCTTGCGGCGCTCGGCGCGGAGCGGCGGCCATGATCCGCATCGTCGTTTTCCTCCTGCTCGTCGCGCTCCTGGCGTTCGGCGCGGCCTGGGTCGCCGACCGGCCGGGCGAGGTCGCCATCACGTGGCAGGGCTGGCGCATGGAGACGTCGGTGACGGTCGCGGCGGTCGCGCTGGTCGCGGTCATCGTGCTCGCGGTCCTGTTCTGGACGTTCATCCGCTTCATCCTGCGCTCGCCGGACCTGATCTCCTTCTTCTTGCGAGAGCGCCGCCGTGCCCGCGGCTGGCGGGCGATCTCGAACGGCCTGATCGCGATCGGAACCGGGAACCTGGCGCTGGCGAGCCGCTCGGCCGCGGACGCGAAAAAGCTCGCAGGCGACGAGCCGCTGACGCTGCTCCTGGCCGCCCAGGCGGCGCAGCTCGAGGGCGCAAGCGAGCGCGCCGAGGCCGAGTTCAAGGTCATGCTCGGCCGGCCGGAGACCCGGCTTCTGGGCCTGCGCGGCCTCTATGTGGAGGCCAGGCGGCGCAACGATTTGGGTACTGCCCGCGCGGTCGCAGAGGAAGCCGAGCGCGACAATCCGGCGCTGTCCTGGGCGAGCGAGGCGCAGATCGAGTTCCAATGTCTCGCCGGGAACTGGGCGGGGGCGCTGGAGACCGTCGAGCGCGCGGGCCGTGCGCGGGCGATCGACAAGGCGACGCTGAAGCGCCGCCGCGCCGTGTTGCTCACCGCGCTCGCGCTCGCGAACGAAGAGAAGGATCCCGCGAAGGCGCGCGCCGATGCGGTGGAGGCCGCGAAGTTCGCGCCCGATCTGGTGCCGGCGGCGGCGCTCGCCGGGCGCTTGCTCGGGGCCGAAGGCAAGCATTGGCGCGGCGGGCGTATCGTGGAGGCGGCATGGAAGGCGAGCCCGCATCCCGATCTCGCCGAGGTCTATATGGATCTGCGCCCGGGCGATTCCGCGCGCGACCGGCTGAAGCGGGCGAAGAAATTCGCCAAGAAATCGCCGGGTCATATCGAAGGCGCGCTTGCGGTGGCGCGCGCCGCGCTCGACGCCACCGACTTCGACCAGGCGCGCATGGCGCTGGCGCCATTCGCTGGCGGACCCGACCCAGCGCGTGTGTTTGCTCATGGCCGAGATCGAAGCCAGCGAGCGCGGCGATCACGGCAAGGCGCGCGAATGGAGCGCGCGCGCGATGCGCGCCCGACGCGACGCGGCCTGGGTCGCCGACGGTTACGTGTCGGAACGCTGGTTGCCGGCCTCACCGGTGAGCGGAAAACTCGACGCGTTCGTCTGGGCCGCGCCGTCACAAGGCAAAACGCCGGTGCTCGAACAGACGGCCACTACGGCCCGCTCGATGCCGCTCACGAAGGTGGCTTCGGTGCCGCTCGCGCCCGCACCGGGTGCTGCCGAGGAAGCGGCGGCACGGCGGATCGCCCCGCCACGCACGCCCACAGAGCGCGAGGCCGCCGAGCCCATCGTAGCCGAGCCGCCGTTGCCCGACGATCCCGGCCCCGAGCCCGCTATTGATGCGCCGCGCAAGCGCTTCCGGCTCTTGGACTGGCTGGCGCGGCCGAGTGCTTGATAATCGCTGACCGGGCCGCTACCAAGTCGCGCCTGCGCTCAAGCAATGCCGCAATAGCTCAGTTGGTAGAGCACCGCATTCGTAATGCGGGGGTCGGGGGTTCGAATCCCTCTTGCGGCACCATTTCTCAAAGAATCTCGAACACCTGGTAGATCGGCCCGCTCGACAATCGATGGCCGAGCGCAACCGTGACGATGCGGTTGAGCCAGCCGTATTTTTTCGAAGCGGTCTCGAAAAACGGCGCCGCCCGCAAATAATATTCGGACGGGCTCACGCTCTCGCCGCGGGCGATGCGCTCCATGACCTCGCGCGGGCCGTGCCGCATGCCGCGGTAGGTCATGCCGATCAGCTCTCGGTCATCGGTCTCCATGACGACGCGCACATCGAGCGTCCAGGCGCCGTCGGTGCGAACCGTCTGCCAATCGCTGCCTCCGGGAAGCAGCCTGCCGCGCAAACGCTCGCCCTCGAAACGGCCGCCGGCGATGACGCCGACCCGGCGGTCGCATCCCGGCGTAGCGCCGATGACGCTCGCTTTTTCGACCTCGAGCTGGAAGACGAACAGAGGCCGCGAACGAAGTTCCGTCATTTCACGCGGAAGCATCGAAGAGAGAGAAGGCGTGTTCATGCTGCACCTGCCCTTGTGCCCAACCTAGGTTCGTCGATGTACCATGCCCGATCAATGGCCTGTTCGCCGGCCTCCATTGGCGTGGGCGAAGGGTGGGCCGCACCGGCGCGCGGCTGGACCTGCTTTGGGGCTTCGATCATTATTCGCTATCATCATGTGTGCCGGTGGAGCGAGGGAAGGCAATGAGTAGCGTGGCGTCGAATTCGGTCGGCAGCTTCGATTACGTGATCGTCGGCGCCGGGTCGGCGGGCTGCGTGCTTGCCAATCGGCTTGAGCGCCGATCCCTCGGTGAAAGTGCTGCTGCTCGAAGCCGGCGGCAAGGACAACTATTACTGGATTCACGTTCCGGTCGGTCTGCCGTTTCTCTTGGGCAATCCGCGCGTCGACTGGTGCTTCCAGAGCGAGCCGGAGCCGTTCGCCGACAATCGCGTCACTCCGGTGCCGCGCGGCCGCGTGCTCGGCGGAAGCTCTTCGATCAACGCCATGTGTTACATCCGCGGCCACGGGCGCGACTACGACATCTGGCGTCAGCTCGGAAACGCCGGATGGTCCTGGGACGACGTGCTGCCGTACTTCAAGCGCATCGAAAATTATCCGCGCGGCGCCAACGCGGCCCACGGCACCGGCGGCGAGCTCGGCGTGCAGGACAATCGCATTCGCTGGGAGATCGTCGAAGCCTGGCGGCAGGCGGCGATCGACTACGGGATTCCGGAAACCGACGATCACAATAGCGGCGACAACGAAGGGCGTCGGCTACTTCCAGGGAACGATCAAAAACGGCCGCCGGTCTTCGGCGGCGGAGGCGTTTCTGAAACCCGTAATGAGCCGGCCGAATCTGCGCGTCATCATCAACGCGCACGTCAAGCAATTGCGCTTCGAGGGCAAGCGCGTCACCGGCGTCGAATTCTGGCAGGGCGACCAGTTGAGCCGCGCCGAGGCGGCGTGCGAGGTAATCCTGGCCGCCGGCGCGATCGGCTCGCCGCAGATCCTGCAGCTTTCGGGCGTCGGCCCCGGCGCGCTCTTGCGTGAGCACGGCATCGCCGTGCGCGTCGATCTGCCCGGCGTCGGCGAGAACATGCAGGACCATTGGCAGATCCGCTGCGCCTATAAGGTCAAGAACACCGTCACGATGAACGAGTGGGTCGGCAATCCGCTCCGGCGCTACGCCATGGGCGCCTATTACACGCTGACGCGGCGCGGACCGATGAGCGTGCAGCCGCCGCAGCTTTGCGCGTTCACGCGCAGCGATCCATCGCAGGATACGCCGAACCTGCAATATCACGTGTCGCCGGCGACCTCCGAGCGCTTCGGCGGCCCGCTGCACTCGTGGCCGGGTCTGGCGTGCGGCATTGCCGTCGTGCGGCCGCAGAGCATCGGCTATTGCCGGATCAAGAGCGCGGACCCGCGCGCGCACCCGGCGATCCTGCATAATTTCCTGCAGACGCCGGAGTCGCAGCGCGTGGCGGTGGACGCGGTTCGTCTCACGCGGAAGATCATCGGCGGCAAGGCGCTCGCCCGGTTCGAGCCGGTCGAGCACATGCCGGGGCCAAATGCGCAGACCGACGAGGAAATTCTCGCCTATGTGCGGCAGACGGTGATCACGGTGTTCCACCAGTCGGGCACCTGCAAGATGGGCAGCGACCCGCTGGCGGTGGTGGACGAGCGGCTGCGGGTGCGCGGGCTCACGGGCCTGCGGGTGGTGGACGCCTCGATCATGCCAAACGTAGTTTCCGGCAATACCAATGCGCCCACCATGATGATCGCGGAGAAGGCTTCCGATATGATCCGCGCGGATCGCAAGGCGGGCCAAAGGGCCGCGGCCTAGTCCCGCCGAACAACGAGAACATTCGCCCGGCGGCAGAACCGGGCGCCAGGGAGATGAACGTCATCATGAGCCAGAACGAGAGTTTCGACTACGTCATCATCGGCGGCGGCACCGCAGGCTGCATCCTCACGCGCCGCCTGACCGAGGACGGCAAGACCACCGTCTGCCTGATCGAGGCGGGTCCGCCGGACAAGAGTCCGCTGATCCACATGCCGCTCGGCTTCGTCCGCATGCTGTTCGAGCCGAAATACAACTGGATGTTCATGGGCCCGCCCGACCCGAACATGAAGAACCGGCCGACCTTCGCGCCGCGCGGCAAGACGCTCGGCGGATCATCCTCGATCAACGGCATGATCTACATGCGCGGGCACAAGCGCGACTACGACGAATGGGCGAGCTTCGGCAATTCCGGCTGGGGCTGGGATGACATGCTCCCGTACATGCGCAAGTCCGTCTTCAACGAGAACTACAAGGACGGGAAATTGCACGACCAGAAGGGCGAACTGCACGTCAAATATCTGGAGGAGCCGAACAAGCTCAATCACGTGTTCGTCGAGGCGGCGCAGTCGCTGCAGAAGAAGAAAATCCCCGACTTCAACGCGGGCGACAACGAAGGTTTCAGTATTTTTCAGGTGACGATCTCGAACGGCCGGCGCACCACGGCGGCAACCGCTTTCCTGCATCCGATCGAGAACAAGCCGAATCTCAAGATCGTCACCGAGGCGCAGGTCTCCAAGATCGTGCTCGAGAACGGGCGTGCCACCGGCGTCGAGGTCCATGTGGGCGGGGAAACGCGGCGCATCAACGCGCGGAAGGAAGTGATCCTTTCGGCCGGTGCGTTCCAGTCGCCGCAAGTGCTGATGCTGTCGGGGATCGGCGATCCGGCCGAGCTCAAGAAGCACGGCATCGAGGTCAAGCACGAGCTGCGCGGCGTCGGCAAGAATTTGCAGGAACACATCTCCGCGCCGATCCACTTCATGAGCCCGCGCACAACATCCTACGGCGTCTCGTTCAGGGCGATGCCGAGGATCGCGTGGAATTTTCTGCGCTACATCACCACGCGCAAGGGCTTCTTCGGCAACAACATCGTGGAGAGCGGCGGCTTCATCAAGACCGAGCCGGGCCTCGACCGGCCCGACATCCAGCACATCTTCGTACCGACGCACCAAGGCAAGCCGGGCCAGCTCCTGGCCTGGGGCCACGGCTTCCGCATTACTTGCTGCCTGCTGCATCCGAAGAGCCGCGGCGAGATCCGGCTCTCAAGCGCCAAAGTCGGCGACGCGCCGGTGATCGATTTCAAGTTCTTCTCCGATGCGCCCGGCCCGCGCTCCGACATGGAAGTGCTCATCAAGGGCATTAAGGACGGGCGGCGCATCCTGACGGCGCCGGCGTTCGACTATTATCGCGGCGCGGCGGTGTGGCCGGCCGAGAACGTGCAGACCGACGAGGAGCTGCGCGATTTCGTGCGCGAATTCTCCTCGACGGTGTTCCACCCGGTCGGTACCTGCAAGATGGGCAAGGACGACATGGCGGTGGTGGACGACCGGCTCAAGGTGCGCGGGCTCAAGGGGTTGCGGGTGATCGACGCCTCGATCATGCCGACGGTGACCACCGGCAACACCAACGCGCCGACCATGGCGATCGCCGAGAAGGGCGCCGACCTGGTCAAGGCCGACGCGCGCGGGTGATCGGCGACCGATGAGCGCGCAGGCCAAGCCGTCGCTTCGCGTCGTCATCCCGGCGCCGGAACCGGGATTGACGCCGAAGGAGATGATCGCGCGGGCGGCGGCGTTCAGGCCGAGGCTGCGCGCGGAGCAGGACGAGAACGACGAGCGCGGCACCTATTCGGAGGCGCTGCACCGCGATTTTCTCAAGGCCGGGTTCTATCGGACGACCCAGCCGCGCCTGTTCGGCGGCTACGAGTTCGATCTGGCAACCTTCTACCGGGTGATGCTCGAAATCGCCCGCGGCCATCCGGGGGTCGGCTGGTGCCTGGCGCTCGCCGCCTCGCACGCGTTCGAGATCGCCTCGCATTGGCCGGAGCAGGCGCAGATCGAGCTGTTCGGCAAGGACGGCCACTTCATCGCGCCGCACCGGGCGCCGCCGCTCGGCACGCTGAAGCCGATCGAGGGCGGCTACATGCTGAGCGGCACCTGGGACTATTGCTCGGGGATTCCCTACGCCACGCACTTCATCGGCGGCGCGTTCATCCGCCGCGACGGCGAGCCCCCGGTGCACGCGCACGCGGTGGTGCCGCGCGCCAAAGTCACCGTGCTCGACGACTGGGGCGGCGACAAGGTGCTCGGCATGCGGGCGAGCGGCTCGAACAGCGTGCGTGTCGAAAACGTATTCGTGCCCGAGCATCATGTGGGCTATCTCGCGCCGGGTCTGGCCTCGACACCGGAGAGCATGACCAACGGAACTCCCGGCACGCGGCTGCATGGCAATCCGATGTATCTCGGGCGGCTTGCCGGGCCGTTCCACGCGACGCTGGTGGTGCCGGTCATCGGCGCGGCGCGCGCGGCGCTCGACGAGTACGAGGAGATCATCCGTACGCGCAAGACCCTGTCGGTGCCGCAGATCCCGCGCTTCGAGCATTTCGATTTCCAGCGGCCGTTCGGCCAGGCGCTGACGCTCACCGACGCCGCCGAAGCGCTGATGCTCAAGGGCTGCGAAATGTATGTCGACTATTGCAACCGCTGGGCCGCGGACGGCACGCCGATCACCACCGAAGAGAACATGCGGCTCTGGGGTATGATCCAGCACTCAGGCTTCATGGCGTGCGAGGCGGTGGAGCTCTTGTTCCACACCGGCGGCTCGTCGGTTGCGCGCAAGGGCAACCGGCTGCAGCGCTATTTCAACGACGTCGCCATGTATCGCGGCCATTCGTCGTCGCAGCCGCTGAATTTCGCCTCGGGCTTGGCGCGGCTGCACTTCGGCCTGCCCTGGGGCATGTACGGGCTTTAGAAGCGGCCGAACATGTAGGGCTTGGTTCCGTCGGGGCCCTTGGAGCCGGCGGACTCGTTCGCCACGATGAATTGCAGCTCGATGACGATTCCGTTCGGGTCGCGGATGAACAATTGCCACTGACCGAGCGCGCGGACGTTGTTCTGCCGGTAGTCGACGCCGTGCTTGGTCAGGTGCTCTTTCCAGGCGTCGAAGCCGACGGCGCGAATCGCCATGTGGTCGAGATTGCCGCCGCCATAGGTCTTGGTATCGAACTCGCCATAGGCCTTGGGGCCGGCAATCACGTGGATCTGGCAGTCGCCGAAATTGAGCCAGGTCCCCGGTGCCGGGATGCTGTCGGGGCGATTGGGATCGACCTGCATGCGCAGGACTTCGGCATAAAATTTGTTGGTCGCGTCGATGTCCATCGTCCGGACCGCGACGTGAAGAATGTTCTTGAGCTGCATGCCTGCTTACCTGCGGATGGGATTCGCGCCAGTATAGATTGGCACGCGACCACTCGCCACCAGCGGAGGAATCGATGGACAAGAAGACCTATGAAACCGGCCTCGGCATCCGGACCGACGTGCTCGGCAAGGACTATGTCGAGAACGCGCTCAAGACCGCCGACGACTTCAACAAGCCGTTCCAGGAGCTGGTCACCGAATATTGCTGGGGCGCGGTATGGGGCCGCGACGGCCTGTCGCGTAAGACCCGGAGCATGCTGAATCTGGCGATGATCGGCGTCCTCAACCGGCCGCATGAATTGAAGGCGCATGTCGCCGGCGCTTTGCGGAACGGCGTCAGCAGGGACGAGATCCGCGAGGTATTCATGCAGCTTGCGATCTATGCCGGGGTGCCGGCCGGCGTCGACGCGTTCCGCGTGGCGCGCGAGGTGTTCGCGCAAGAGACGAAGAAATCCTGACGCGCCCACGGCGCGCAAGCGAGGATGAAGATGGAAATCGGATTCATCGGGCTCGGCACCATGGGCTTTCATATGGCCCGGCGGCTGATCGAGGCGGGCCACAAGCTCACCGTCTTCGACGTTCGCCCGGAAGCGATGGCACGGCTCACAGCGCTCGGCGCTCTGGCTGCGAGATCGGCGCGCGAAGTGGCGAGCCGTACCGAGACGGTGATGGCGAGTCTGCCGTCGCCCGAGGCTTCGCTTGCGGTCGCGACCGGCAAGGACGGCGTGATCGAGGGCACACGGGTGCGCCGCTTCGTCGATCTTTCCACGACCGGCGCGCACATGGCCGTGCGTATCGCCGATCTGCTTGCGGCGCGCGAGATCGTGCAGATCGACAGCCCGGTGAGCGGCGGTCCGGGTGGCGCCGAAAAGGGCACGCTCGCGGTCATGGTCTCAGGCCCGCGCGCTGAGATCGAACGGGTGAAGCCGGCGCTTTCGGTGTTCGGCAAGGTCTTTATCATCGGCGAGCGGCCGGGCATGGCGCAGACCATGAAGCTCGCCAATAATTTTCTCTCCGCTACGGCTATGGTTGCGACCTCCGAAGCCGTTGTCATGGGCGTCAAGGCCGGGCTCGATCCCGACGTGATGATCGAGGTGATCAACGCGGGCACGGGCCGCAACAGCGCCAGCCAGGACAAATTCCCGCGCGCGATTCTCACGCGCACCTTTGTCTACGGCTTCACCAACGGCCTGATGGACAAGGATTTGCAGCTTTGTCTGGCGGAAGCCGAGGCGCTCGGCCTGAAGCTTCCGGTCGCCAGCGCCGTGGGCGCGATGTATCGGCTGGCGGTGAGCGAACTTGGGCCAGAGAAAGACTTCACCACCATCATCCAGCCGATCGAGAAGAAGGCTGGCGTTGTCGTGCGCGGGAAGGGCGCGAGCTGAAATGGCCGAAGATATTCATGAAATCTACGCGGTCCGCTACGGGCACCACGAGCGCCGCTCGTCGGAAAACTTCATCGGCGGTGACCCGCACGATCAGCTCTCGGCGATTAATTACTTCGTCTGGATCATCAAGGGCGCTCACGGAACCTTCGTGGTCGACACCGGCATGGACGAAGCCATGGCGACGAAGCGCGGACGCAAGGTGGACAAGCCTATCGCCGAGGGCCTGCGCGCGCTCGGGATCGCGCCGGATACGATCGCGAAAGCCGTCGTCACGCACCTGCATTTCGATCACGCCGGCAACTACGAGCTGTTTCCGCGCGCGCGCTATCACATGCAGGACACCGAGATGTTTTACGCCACAGGCCGCTGCATGTGCCACGCGCAGCAGCGCTGGGCCTTCGAGGAAGAAGACGTGGTGGCGATGGTGCGCAAGGTCTTCGCCGGCCGGGTCGAGTTCCACGACGGCGACGACGAGCTTGTGCCCGGCATCACGCTGCACAAGATCGGCGGCCATTCCATGGGCCTGCAATGCGTGCGGGTGAAGACCCGGCGCGGCTACGTGGTGCTCGCCTCGGACGCGACGCACCTTTATCGGCACATCGAGGAGGGCCGCATCTTTCCGGTCGTGCACAATGCAGCGGACGTGCTCGAGGGCTACAAGACGATCAAACGCCTCGCCGCATCGCCTCTGCACATTATTCCCGGCCACGATCCCAAGGTGCTCGAGCGCTTTCCGGCGGCGAAGCCGGGCTTGGAGAACTGGATCGCGCGGCTCGACGCCGATCCGAGATAGATCAGCGCGCCGGGCTGCTGGGTCGCGGGCCTGGCCGCGGCCGCGACGTGATGAAGGCGGCAAGATCCCAAGCCTGCTGCTCGGTAAGAATCGGCGCGCGGTAATCGACGCCGTAGGGCATGTTGGCGCGGATGAAGGCCGCGGCCATTGTCGCATTTGCCATGCCGGCGGCAGCGTTGAACGAGTTCGGTCCCCAGAGCGGCGGAATGGCATAGCCGATGCCGGGCGGCGTGCGCGGATCGCCTTGGCCGTTCGGGCCGTGGCAGCGCGCGCACCATTGCGTGAAGATCGCGGCGCCGCGCTGCGCGTCGGGCGCTTGCGCCGCCGGTTTCAACGGCAGCAATCCCATGCCCGCGATGCGCACGCCGACCGGGCTGTCGCGGGCTATGTACTGCATATAGGCGATGAAGGCTTCCATCTCGCGTCCACCGGTAGGAAGCGGCGAGCCGTTCATGCTGCGCGTCATGCAGCCGTTGATGCGCTCGGCGAGCGACAGCACCATATTGTTGAACATCGCCGGGTACGACGCGAAGGTGGAGACGAGCGGCGCCGCGAACGGCTTGAGGCCCGCGTTCATGTGGCAATTGGTGCAGGCGAGATCGTTGCCGGCGTAGCGCTTGGCCGGGTTGGTCGCGTTCTTGCCTATCAAGCGCGGCGTCTCCACGACGAGCTGCCAGCCGTAGCGGATGAGGTCGCTCTCGGGCCCCGGCGGCAGCGCGGCGAGATCGCGGTGCGCGTACCAGTCCGGCTGGCGACCCCATTGGTCGTAGCCGATGCCGAGGCCGATCAGGGCGGCAACGAGCGGCGCGATTGCCTTGAGCAAGACGGGACGGCTGCGCTGCCAGTAGCTCAGACGGGCCATGGACGGGTCCGAATCAGGCGATACCGCCGCAGCTTACAGGCCTATCGATCTTGCTGCCGCGCGGCGTTTCCTTCGCTATACCTAGCGGGGCAAGGAGCCGGCAGACATGTTCCGCTCGATCGGGGAATTCATCGGCGATATCACCAGCGGCAGCCGCCATCCGCAAACATTCGACGAGACCGATCTGCGGCTCGCCGCGGCGGCATTGCTCGTGCACGTCGCCACGCTCGATCAGGATTTCGACGCGGCCGAGCATAGCAAGCTGCGCGACGTGCTGGCCTACCGCTTCGATCTCGGGCTCGAGGAGGCGGAGAAGCTCGTGCAGGCGGCGTTGCGCGCCGACAAGGAGGCGGTCGATCTCTACCGCTTCACCAGCGTGCTCAATCACGCCCTCGACGAGGAAGGCCGCGGGCGCATCGTCCAGATGATGTTCGAGGTCGCCTATGCCGACGGCATGCTCAGCGAATTCGAGGACAACGTGGTGTGGCGCGCGTCGGAACTCCTGAACGTGCCGGCGCGCGAGCGGGTCACGCTGCGCCGGCAGATGCGGGAAGAAAAGGGCGAGAAACAGAGCTAACCATGCATCGAAGTGCGATCTTGCGTGGGCCCGGCCGGCCCGATTGAATACGATCAGAAGCCATGCGCGTCCGATGAAACCGATCCTCGTCCTACTCCACCAGGAGCACTCGACCCCCGGCCGGGTCGGGCGGCTGTTGAACGAGCGCGGCTTCCCGCTCGATATCCGCAAGCCGCGTTTCGGCGATCCGCTGCCGGAAACGCTCGCAGGCCATTCCGGCGTCGCCATATTCGGCGGACCGATGAGCGCGAACGACAGCGAAGAGTATGTCCGCCGCGAGATCGAGTGGCTCGAAGTGCCGCTCAAGGAACAGACGCCGTTCTTCGGCATCTGCCTGGGCGCCCAGTTCCTGGCGCGAAAACTCGGGGCGCGCGTCGATTTCCATCCCGAAGGACTGATCGAGGCCGGCTATTATCCGCTGAAGCCGACGCCGCAAGGCGCGGCGCTGATGAACTGGCCGGACCACGTTTATCATTTTCATCGCGAGGGTTTCGAGCTTCCCGCCGGCGCCGAGCTTCTGGCGGTGGGAGATATTTTCGAGAACCAAGCGTTCCGCTACGGCAATGCGTTCGGCGTGCAGTTCCACCCGGAAGTGACGCATCACATGATGTGCCGCTGGACCGTGCGCGCCGCGCACCGGCTCGATCTTCCCGGCGCGCGGCCGCGCGAAGCGCATTTCGCCGACCGGCCGCTGCATGATCCGAAGGTGCGCTCGTGGCTGGCGAATTTCCTCGATTTCTGGACCGGACTGGCGCGGAAGCGCGAGCACACGCCGGCAGCCTGAGCGCCGTCGCAGATTGCGACACCTGTCGCAATTTGCGACGCGCCGATGGTTAAGCGCCGGTAAACGCTTCCGACATCTGGTGGCTTGCGATTTTTTCGCCACGACCCTTCGCGGTGCGCGCGACGATTCCGGTTGGCCGCGGCCTTGCTCATGCGAGCCCAGCCGGCATCAGGTTGTGCGTAGCCGGTGCGAATGACGGGAGGCGGCCGCATGCGACCCCATCGGCCGTCTCCCGTTTTTCTTTTCCGGATTTGGAAAATCTCGCTTGCGGCCCGCGGCCCATCGAGAGGACCTGGTGGAGCAGAGGGGAGTTGAACCCCTGACCTCCGCATTGCGAACGCGGCGCTCTCCCAACTGAGCTACTGCCCCGGCCGAGGTGGGCGACATCTAGGCCACGGCTTTGAAGAGTGTCAAGCAAACCGCCGCCGACGGGATATGCGTGGGCGACGCGTGCCGGTGCGTCGACAAATGCCGGGCTTCCCCCGCGCGCCGCGAAACGCTATTCGATTAGCGACTGCACCGGGCCGGAGCTTCGCATGAATCCTTTCCTTTGGCTGATAACAACCCTGATCAGTCTCTATATCTGGATTCTGATCGCCGCCGCGGTGTTGTCGTGGCTGGTCGCCTTCAACGTGGTCAATCCATACAATCAGATCGTGCGCGCCATCGGCAACGGGCTTTATGCCTTGACCGAACCGGCGCTCAGGCCGATCCGCAGCGTGCTGCCGAACCTGGGCGGGCTCGACCTCTCGCCGGTGATCCTGATCCTGCTGCTCCTGTTCGTGGAGCGGCTGCTGTACTGGATTTTCATCTAGGTGATCGCGAACACGGCGCGGCCCTGGAAAGCGGTAGCGGGCGGGATCGTCATCATGGTTCGAGCGACGCCGAAAGCCGCGCGCGACGCGATCGAAGGCATCGAGCGACTGGCGGACGGAAATACGGTGTTGAAAGCGCGCGTACGCGCGGCGCCGGCGGATGGCGAGGCCAATGATGCGCTCCGGCGGCTGATCGCGCGCACGGCCGCGGTGCCGCCTTCGGCGGTTTCGCTCGTGCGCGGGGGAACCGGACGATTGAAGAGTTTTCGCCTCAATGGCGATCCGGCCAGGATTGCAGCGGCGCTTGAGGCGGCAGTGAGCGAAGGGAAGCAGGAACGATGAGCGCGCGCATTCTCGACGGCAAGGCGCTGGCGGCCGAAGTCCGCACCAAGGTCGCCGCGGAAGCCAAGCGTATCGGCGCGCTCTTGAAGCGCCCGCCGGGGCTGGCCGTCGTGCTGGTCGGCGAGAATCCGGCAAGCGTCGTCTATGTGCGCAACAAGGCGCGCACGACGGTCGAGCTCGGCATGGCCTCGTTCGAACACAAGCTGCCGGCGGATACTTCCGAAACGGATCTTCTCGCGCTCGTAGCCCAGCTCAACGCCGATCCCGACGGTCGACGGCATTCTTGTGCAGCTTCCGTTGCCGAAGCAGATCAATTCCGATCGCGTGCTCGCGGCCGTCGATCCGATGAAGGACGTGGACGGCTTCCATCCGGTCAATGCCGGGCGACTGGCCACGGGCCTGCCGGCGCTGGTGCCCTGCACGCCGGTCGGCTGCGTGATGCTCGCCAAGCTCGTGCATCCGTCGCTTGCCGGTCTCGAAGCAGTGGTGCTCGGACGCTCCAACATCGTGGGCAAGCCGCTGGCGCAGCTTCTGCTGCAGGAGAACGCCACGGTGACGATCGCGCATTCGAAGACGCGCGATCTGCCGGCCGTGTGCCGGCGCGCGGATGCGCTGTTCGTGGCGATCGGCAAGCCCGAGTTCGTGCACGGCGACTGGATCAAGCCGGGCGCGACCGTGATCGACGTCGGCACCAACCGCGTGCCGACGCCCGACGGCAAGGGCCGGCTGGTGGGCGACGTCGCGTTCGCCGAGGCGGTGAAAGTCGCGGGCGCGATCTCGCCTTCGCCGGGCGGCGTCGGGCCGATGACGATCGCGTGCCTGCAAGCCAATACGCTGCGCGCGGCCTGCATGCGCGCGGGGCTACCGGCGCCGAACATTTGAACCGTCATTCCGGCCGAGCGGCCTCTTGGCCGCGAGAGCCGGAATTGATAAACGCAAACGGTTCGATTTTCTCAGGCGATGGTGGCTATGGATTCCGGGCTCGCCGCAACCCAGGTCAGCTATAGCCGACTTGGGTAATACGAATTGCCGATCTCGGATAAATCCGAGATCGGTGGCGCCCCGGAATGACGTTAGCGCGACCAGCAGAAGGCGACCTTGTCGAGCACCTTGTCGCCGAAGCGCTCGGTCGAGCGCGCGATCGCGCGGCCGCCGAGCGCGCGATAGAAGTTCACCGCCGCTTCGTTGTCGGAGAGCGCCCACACCACGAGGCTCGACTGGCCGGCTTGCGCGAGCTCGCGCTTGGCGGCGACGAACAGGCGGCGGCCGAAGCCGAGCCCCTGATACTCGGGTCTGAGATAGAGCTCGTAGATCTCGCCGGCATAAGGAAGGCTGCGCGCGCGGTTGCGGCCGAAATTCGTGTAGCCGGCGATCGCGTCGCCGAAGGTGAGGAGCGCGATCCTGGAGCCGCGGCGGATGGCGGCATCCCACCAGGCGGGGCCGCGGCGGGCCACGAGCTTCTCGAGTTCGGTGCCCGGGATCAGGCCGCGATAGGCCGTGCGCCAAGCCTCGTCATGGGCCTCGGCGAGCTGGGGCGCGTCGTCGGTTTGGGCGCGCCGGATGTCGATTACGACCGTACTCATGGTCCTAATCGAAGCAAACTCGCCCGGGCGCTTCAAGAACTTCGTTAACGAAAGGTGAATTTAGCCACGCACTGCGGCATTGCGGTCACACCCCCTCGAGCTCGCGCCGGCGGTCCTCTTTCTTGCGCTCGTGGGGGTCGAGCAGCTTCTTGCGCAGGCGGATCGACTTCGGGGTTACCTCCACCAGCTCTTCGTCGTTGATATAGGCGAGCGCCTTTTCCAGCGTCATCCGAATGGGCGGCGTCAGCCGCACCGCTTCATCCTTTGAAGTCGTGCGGATGTTGGTGAGCTTCTTGCCCTTCAAGACGTTCACTTCGAGATCGTTGTCGCGGGTGTGCTCGCCGATGATCATGCCGCGATAGACCTTCCAACCGGGCTCGATCATCATCGGCCCGCGCGCTTCCAAATTCCACAGCGCATAGGCGACCGCCACACCCTCGTCGGTGGAAATCAGAACGCCGGTACGCCGGCCGGGAATGTCGCCCTTGTAGGGCGCATAGGCGTGGAACAGGCGGTTCATCACCGCGGTGCCGCGCGTGTCGGTGAGCAACTCGCTTTGATAGCCGAGCAAGCCGCGCGTCGGAACGTGGAACACGAGCCGCACGCGCGCGCCGCCCGAGGGGCGCATCTCCATCATCTCGGCGCGGCGCTCGGAGAGCTTCTGCACGACGATGCCGGAATGGATCTCGTCCACGTCGATGACGACTTCCTCGATCGGCTCCAAAATCTCGCCGGTCTTCTGGTCGCGCGAAAGCACCACCTTGGGCCGCGACACCGACAGCTCGAAGCCCTCGCGGCGCATGGTCTCGATCAGGATCGCGAGCTGCAGCTCGCCGCGGCCGGCGACCTCGTAGGCGTCGCTCTCGCTCGATTTCGGAAATGCGGAGCGCGATGTTGCCCTCGGCCTCGCGAAACAGCCGGTCGCGGATCATGCGGCCGGTGACCTTGTCGCCCTCGGTGCCGGCGAGCGGGCTGTCGTTCACGCGGAAGGTCATCGCCAGCGTCGGCGGATCGATCGGCTGGGCGGGGAGAGGTTCGGTGACCTCGGGATCGACGATGGTGTCGGCGACGTTGCCGAGCTCGAGCCCGGCGACGGCGACGATGTCGCCCGCATGGGCCTCTTCCACGGCCACGCGGTTCAGGCCACGGAAGGCAAGCACCTTGGTGGTGCGTCCGGTTTCCACGAGCGTGCCGTCGCGGGCGAGCACTTTCACGTTCTGGCCCGCCTTGATCGAGCCGGACGTGATGCGGCCGGTGAGAACGCGGCCGAGATAGGGGTTGGCTTCGAGGATGGTGGCGAGCAGGCGGAGCGGCCCCTCCTCGATCGTGGGCGCGGCCACGTGGCGCACCACCAGATCGAACAAGGGCGCCATGCCTTGGTCCTTGGGGCCCTCGGGCGAGGTCGCCATCCAGCCTTGCTTGGCCGAGCCGTAGAGCAGCGGGAAGTCGAGCTGGGCTTCGCTGGCATCGAGGGCTGCGAACAGGTCGAACACTTCGTTGGCGACCTGCTGCGGGCGGGCGTCGGAACGGTCCACTTTATTGATGACGACGATCGGCTTCAGCCCGATCTTCAGCGCCTTGCCGACGACGAACTTGGTCTGCGGCAGCGGGCCTTCGGCCGCGTCCACCAGCACGAGCGACGCCGTCGACCATATTGAGAATGCGCTCGACCTCGCCGCCGAAATCGGCGTGGCCGGGCGTATCGACGATATTGATGCGCGTGTCCTTCCACAGGACGGAGGTGACCTTGGCCAGGATCGTGATCCCGCGCTCGCGCTCGAGCTCGTTCGAATCCATGGCGCGCTCGGCCACCCGCTCGTTATCGCGGAAAGTGCCGGACTGCTGCAGCAGCCGGTCCACGAGCGTGGTCTTGCCGTGGTCGACGTGTGCGATGATGGCGACGTTGCGCAAAGGCATGAATTGGTCCGAAACGGAGTGAGGAGCGGCGCAATCTACTGACGGATCGCGCCGTGGCAAGTATCGAATTCTTTATTCTAGGCGGGCGCCGCGCGGCCCCAGGGGCCGGCGCCGGTGCTCGCGCGGGCGGCGCGCACCATCATCATCTCGCCGAGGTTCTCGGCCGTGAGCAGCCCGACGAGCTTGCCGGCGGCGTCGGTCACGCCGACGACGCCGGCGGCCTGTTCGGCGAGCGGCTTCAAGGCGCTTTCCAGCATGGCGCGGGCCGAAATCACCGCCACATCCGGCTGCATGACCTCGAGCACCGGGGTCGCCGGGCCCTTGTCCTTGAGCGCCTTGATCATGGCGTCGCGGGTCAAGCACGCCGCGCAGGCGGCCGCCGCCATCGACCACCGGAAACTCTTTCTGCGTGGTGCGGATCAGGCATTCGACGGCGTCGTTCACGGTCGCATCGGTTCGCAGCGTCTCGAACTTGGTGATCATGGCGTCGGCGACGAGTGCGCCGCGCGATACCTCGCGCAGCTGCACGTGGCCCGCTTCGCCGGAGGCGGCGAGGAAGACGAAGATGGCGATGATCACCAGCATGGGGTTGGTGAAAATCCCGAGCACGCCGAGCGCGATGGCGAAGCCCTGGCCGATCGAGGCCGCGATCTCCGTCGCGCGCGCGAAGCCGAGGCGAATGGCGAGCAGCGCGCGCAGCACCCGGCCGCCGTCCATCGGGAAGGCCGGGATCATATTGAAGACGGCGAGAAACAGATTTGCGCCGGCGAGCTTGGCGACCATCCCGATTTTCGGGTCCTCGATGTTCGCGAGATGGGCGGGATCGACGGTGGCGCCGAGCAGCAGAATGAGAACCGCTGCGATCGCCACGTTCACCAAGGGTCCCGCGATCGCGACCACGAGCTCTTCCGTGGGTTTCTCGGGGATGCGTTCGAGATTGGCGATGCCGCCGAACGGCCAAAGCGTGACGTCCGGCGTCTTCACGCCATAACGCCGCGCGGCGAAGATGTGGCCGAACTCGTGCAGCAGCACGCAGAGGAACAGGAGCGAGACGAAGGCGACGCCCTCATAGGCCGCGGTTGCGCCGCCCTGGCGGTAATAGGCCGCGCCGATCCAGATCAGAAACAGCAGGAACGTGAAATGAATGCGCACCGCCGTCCCGGCGACGGTGCCGACCTTGAGCGACCAGGACATGACAATCTCCCGCGCACGTAGCGTGCGGCAGCTCTTAAGTAGTGATTCGCGGTGCCGAGTGCCAGCAGTCGGCAGAATCAGCGTTTTTCGGTCTTGCGCTGCGCATGCCGAGCGTGCGCAGCCGGAGCGCATTGAGCTTGATGAAGCCCGCGGCGTCGCGGTGGTCGTAGGCGACCGCGCCCTCTTCGAAGGTGACGAGCTCGGGGTCGTAGAGCGAATAGGGGCTCTCGCGGCCGACGACCGTGACGTTGCCCTTGTAGAGCTTGAGCTTGCACGCGGCCGGTGACCAATTCCTGGCTCTTGTCGATCAGCGCCTGCAGCATCTCGCGCTCGGGCGAGAACCAGAAGCCGTAATAGATCAGCTCCGCGTAGCGCGGCATCAGCGAATCCTTGAGATGCGCGGCCTCGCGGTCGAGCGTGATCGACTCGATGCCGCGATGCGCCGCGAGCAGAATGGTGCCGCCCGGCGTCTCGTAGACGCCGCGCGATTTCATGCCGACGAAGCGGTTCTCGACCAGATCGAGCCGGCCGATGCCGTTCGCCCGGCCAAGCTCGTTGAGCGCGGTGAGCAAGGCCGCGGGCGACAGCTTCTTGCCGTCGAGCGCGACCGGGTCGCCCTTCTCGAAATCGATCGTGATGGACGTCGCCTTGTCGGGCGCGTCCTTGGGGTCGATGGTGCGCTGATAGACGTAGTCGGGCGCCTCCGCGTTCGGGTCCTCCAGCACCTTTCCCTCGGACGACGAGTGCAAGAGGTTGGCGTCCACGGAGAACGGCGCCTCGCCGCGCTTGTCCTTGGCGATCGGAATCTGGTGCTTCTCGGCGAACTCGAGAAGCTTCTTGCGCGAGGTCAAATCCCATTCGCGCCACGGCGCGATCACGTGGATATTCGGCTCGAGCGCGTAATAGGCGAGCTCGAAGCGCACCTGATCGTTGCCCTTGCCGGTGGCGCCGTGGGCGACCGCATCGGCGCCGACCTTGCGCGCGATCTCGATCTGCTTCTTGGCGATCAGGGGCCGTGCGATGGATGTGCCGAGTAGATACTGCCCTTCATAGAGGGCGTTGGCGCGGAACATGGGGAAGACGTAATCGCGGACGAATTCCTCCTGCAGATCCTCGACGAAAATGTTCCCGGGCTTGATGCCCAAGAGCGCGGCCTTCTTCCGCGCGGGCTCGATCTCGCCGCCCTGACCGAGGTCGGCCGTGAAGGTCACGACCTCGGCGCCGTAGGTGGTCTGCAGCCATTTCAGGATGACCGAGGTGTCGAGCCCGCCGGAATAGGCGAGCACCACCTTCTTGATGTCCTTGGCCATGGGGTTTTCCCGCAAGCGCGGGGCCGGCCCCGCGAAGTGGCGCACTTATAGGCGGAAGCCGTCATGGCGCAAGCCACGGCCCGGCGGCTCGGCGCGGTCGGGCCAATCGCAGGCGCGCAAACTTATGCTTTTGGTGAACGCGAGCCGAGATTGCGGAGATTGCGGGCAATGCCCTCGAGTCGGCGCTCGATGTCCGCCTCGGAAAGCCGGGTCCGCGGCCAGCGGTAGATCAGTCCATGCAGCAGCCACACGACGAGGAACATCAAGACGCCGGCGAAAATCACATCGGTGAAAAAATGCGCGCCCATGACCACGCGCAATCCGCCGACGGCGAGGCCGTAGAGAATCGCGCCGGCATAGGCGAGCGCCTGCCAAGGCGGCGGAACGAGCGTGGCGGGCGCGAGCATCCAGAAGGCGCTGGAGGCTTCGCCGGAGACGAACGAGCAATTGTACTCGCAGGTGCTGCGCGGGTCCCACCAGGCGACGAAGCGCTCGACGCCGCCGAATTGCGTGACCTCATTGGGCCGCGGTCGTGGCCATTCAGCCTTGAGGATCCCGTTGACCACGAGGCCGGGTCCGAGCGCGAGCGCGGCGAGGAAAAAGATCGCGGCCCGTCCCGGGATCAGCATTTTCCGTTGTGGGGCGATGAGCTTGAGCGCGAGCGCGAGCAAGGTGAACGCGATAATCAGGATCGTCACCCATTCGGCGCCGTGGCGCAGCCACTGGACCGGCGCGGCCGCGTCGAGCGGAAACTGCTTCGGCACGGGATCGTAGAACGCGGCGCTGATCGCCAGGTCGAGATCGGGGCGCAAGCCGAAAACGAGCCCCACCACCGCCGCGATCGCGAGCGCAATCAAGAGACCGGTGCGGGACAAATTGGCTTCTCCGGCGGATGCGGGCAGGGTCTAGCCTAGGCGGAACGCGATGAGAAGGCAGGCGATCGGCGCCTTGCGCTGCCGCGAAAGCGAGGGAAAGATTGGCGAGCCGCGGTCTGCGGCGCATGGGGGACGGGAATGAAGCCGCGGATCGATTTCTGGTACGACTTCGCATCGACCTATTCGTATCTGGCCGCCTCGCGCATCTCGCCGCTCGCCGAGGCCGCCGGCGTTTCGCTCGCGTGGCGGCCGTTCCTGCTCGGGCCGATCTTCAAGTCGCAAGGCTGGGATTCGTCCCCGTTCAGCATCTATCCGGTCAAGGGCCGCTACGCGTGGCGCGATATGGAGCGGCTCGTAGCGCGGCAGGGTCTGCCGAAGTTCTCGCCGCCCAATCCGTTTCCGGCGCACTCGTTGCTCGCCGCGCGCGTCGCGCTCGCACTTCCCGATCAGGCGCGGCCGGATTTCACGCGTGCCGTCTACCGGGCCGAGTTCGCCGAGGGCCGCGACATTGCCGACCGGGCGCTGATTGCGGAAATCCTCCGCGGACTCGGGCACGACGCGGAGGCCGTGCTGGCCAAGACCGGCGAGCCGGCAATCAAGGACAAGTTGCGTGCCGAGACCGAGGAAGCCGTGCGCTGCCGCATCTTCGGCGCGCCGAGTTTCATCACCGAGGATGGCGAGCTGTTCTGGGGCAACGACCGGCTCGAGCAGGCGCTCGACTGGGCGTGCGGCAAGAAATCCTGAGCTTCAGGGCTTCGTCGCTTCGGGCGCGACCTCGCGCCAGCGGCCGGCATTGCGACCGGCGAACAGCCAATAGACCAGCCCGGCGGCGACGCCGGCACCGGCCATGATTTCGGCGCCGCGTGTCAGGAATACCCGGCCCGGCTCGTCGGTCGGCAGAATTGTTCCGAAGAAGAGACCGATCGCTCCGCCGGTGAGCGCGTAATAGAGGATCGAGCGCCAGGAAAAGCTCTCGGCGAGCAGAATTGCGATCATCGCCGGTACAAAGGCGAGAAAGGCGATCCCGGCGCTGGTTGCGAGCGTGAAAAGCCAGAAAAAGCTCACCTCGACGCGCTCGAACGGCGGCTGCACATCGGCCAGAACGGCGGCGCCGATGGTGATCGTGGCGGCCGCCGCGAAACTCGCCAAGCAGAACGCCAATATGATCATGAAGAAGTGAGCGATGATTTTCATCGTCAATCCGTCATCGCCATGGCGCGCAGCGCCAGGCGTTCGCGGGCGGAAAGCTTCTGACTCTCGGACTTGAGCTGGCCGCAGGCGGCCAGAATATCGCGGCCGCGCGGCCGGCGCACCGGCGAGGCGTAGCCGGCGCGAAACACGATCTCGGAGAAGCGCTCGATCGTCTCCCAGTCCGAGCATTCGTACTTGGTGCCGGGCCAGGGATTGAACGGAATCAAGTTGATCTTGGCCGGGATGCCTTTGAGCAGCTGCACGAGCGCGTGGGCGTCCTGCTCGCTGTCGTTCACGTCCTTCAGCATCACGTATTCGAAGGTGATGCGCCGGGCATTGGAAAGGCCGGGGTACTTGCGGCAGGCCTCGAGCAGGTCCTTGATCGGGTATTTCTTGTTGAGCGGCACCAGCTCGTCGCGCAGCTCGTCGCTGGCCGCGTGCAGCGAGACCGCCAGCATGGCGCCGAGCTCGCCGAGATTTTCGATTTCCGGCACCACGCCGGAGGTCGAGACCGTGATCCGGCGCTTGCCGACCGAGAGCCCTTCGCCGTCGGAGATGGTCTCGACCGCGCGCTTCACCGCGTCGAGGTTATAGAGCGGCTCGCCCATGCCCATGAAAACGATATTGGTGACGAAGCGGCCGCCGCTCGGCACGATCGCATCACCGAACTCGGGCCTGCCCGAGTTCGGATCTTGAGTGCGCAAGTCGGGCAGGCCCGACTTGCGTGGCGGCGTCGCTTCCGGCCATTCGCCGAGCCGGTCGCGAGCGATGATCAGCTGCGCGACGATCTCCTCGGCGGTGAGGTTGCGCACCAGCCGCTGCGTGCCGGTGTGGCAGAAGGTGCAGGAGAGCGTGCAGCCGACTTGCGACGAGACGCAGAGCGTGCCGCGCCCGGCCTCGGGAATATAGACGGTCTCGATCTCATAGGGCTTCTCGCCGGGATGCTCGGCGGGCAGGCGAATCAGCCATTTCCGGGTGCCGTCGGCGGAGACCTGCTCGATCGCCACTTCCGGCCGCTCAAGCGAGAAGCGCGCGGCAAGCCGTTCGCGCATTTCCTTGGCGACATTGCTCATGGCGTCGAAGTCGCGGGCGCCGCGGAAATAGATCCAGTGCCAGAGCTGTGAGGTGCGCATCTTGAGGTCGCGATCCGGCACGCCGAGCTCGATCAGCGCCGCGCGCAGGCCGTCGCGGTCGCGGCCGACGAGCGAAGGCTTCGCGCCGGCGCTCGCGGGCCTCGTCTCATGTTTCACAGCTTCGATCGTGGCGCTCATGACAGGCTCTTAGTGCGCCTGCGGGCGCCTCGCCGTCAACGGCGCGGCTAACGGCACGTCTTTAGCGACACTCTTGCGCCACGCGGTCGAGCGCCTGGGCAAAGCCGCTGAGCGAATATTTGTCGGTGGTCGCGTTGCCGCGCGCCGACGTGCTCTTGACCGTCAGATCGCGTCCGCGGCGCAGCGTGTCCACAAGGCGGGCCTCCTCGGCGACGTTGCGCACCCAGGCGCTGTCGGTCCTCGTATAGAGCGTGAACGCGGTGCCGCCGATATCGGCGATCGCGTCGCTGCCTTCCTTGATCCGAAATCCGGCGATCACGCTCACTTCGTTCTTGACGTTCTCGCCCGGGCGGGTGCTGACGAAGAAATAACCGGGATCGCGCTTCAAGGTGGCGGGCTGACGATCCTTCGGTTGCGAAAGCGCGTAGCAGATCTTGGTGCGGGCGGCCTGGCTCACATAGACGCCCCAGTCGCCGTATTGCGCGACGAGCGCGGGGCCCGCGGGCGCTTGCGCCAGTGCCGGCAGCGCGAGCGCGGCGAGGATCGCGGCGGCAAGCGCGGTGCGGATGGCATGCATGGTCGTTCCTTCCGGCGCGAAGCAGTCGAGCGAGAAATACCCGGCGCCGGTCCGGTTTGCAAAGGCCTCGGCAAGACCGCTAGCGATGGACGCCGCCGGAAAAATGGCGCAACAAGCGCAAAATCAAGGAGGGGGCATTGAAGGCTTTGCTGTGCCTGCGCTACGGGCCGCCCGAGGCGCTCGAGATCAAGGACATTCCGGAGCCCAAGGCGGGGCCGGGCGAGGTCGTCGTCGAGGTGGCCGCGGCGGCGCTCAATTTCTTCGACACGCTGGTGATCGCCGGCAAATACCAGGTGAAACCCGAGTTCCCATTCTCGCCGGCGGCCGAATTCGCCGGCACGGTCGTTGCGCTGGGCGAAGGGGTGAAGGGCTTCCGGCCCGGCGAGCAGGTCGCCGGCACCATGGGCTTCGGCGCGGCACGCGAGAAGGTGGCGGTATCGGCGGCGCAGCTCATCCATGTGCCCGAGGGGCTAGCGCTGGAGAAAGCCGCGGGTCTGTTCGTCACCTACGGCACGACGATCCATGCGCTCAAGGACCGCGCGAAGCTGAAGGCCGGCGAGACGATGGCGGTTTTGGGTGCGACCGGGGGCGTAGGATTGGCTGCGGTCGAGCTCGGCAAAGAGATGGGCGCACGGGTGATCGCCTGCGCCTCGTCGGCCGACAAGCTCGAGTTTGCGCGCGCGCATGGCGCGGCGGAAGTCGTCGACTATTCGAAGGAGGATCTGAAAGAGCGGCTGCGCGCGCTGACCGGCGGCAAGGGCGTGGACGTTATCTACGATCCGGTCGGCGGCGCTTATGCGGAAGCGGCATTGCGCGCTATTGCCTGGCAAGGACGGTTTCTCGTCATCGGTTTTGCCGCAGGCGAAATTCCGAAAATCCCGCTCAATCTTCTGCTCCTGAAAGAATGCGACATGCTCGGCGTCTTTTGGGGCGAGTTCATCCGCCGCACGCCGGAGAAGCAGAAGGCCAATATGCAGGAGATTCTTTCGCTGGCGCGCGCGGGCACGATTTCCGCGCACGTGGACGCGGTCTATCCGCTGGAGCGCGCGGTCGAGGCGCTCAATGCGCTTGCCAACCGCAAGGTGAAGGGAAAGGTCGTGCTCAAGCCCTGATCAGGACCGGCCGGGATCGAGGCCGGCGAGCGCTTTGCGCGCGGCCGCGCGGTGTTCCGGCCGCATGTGCGAAGCGACGAGCTGGAGCGCTGCGGCCAGCACCGCCGCATCGTCGGTGAAGCCGAGCACCGGCAGGAAATCGGGGATCACGTCCGTCGGCAAGATGAAATAGGCGAGCGCGGCAAACAGGACGGCGCGCACGCGCGTGGGCGTCGCCGGATCGAAGGCGCAGAAATAGGCCGCGACCGCATCCTCGGCGAAAGGAATGTAGCGGGCTGCTCGCTTGAGCTTGCGCCAGAAGCCGCGCTCGACGCGGGCGCGGTCGCCGGGACGAATCACAATCGGGAGATTGGCGGTGTTCGGCATGGGAGCTTCCTCGTATCCCAGATAGGGATCAGACGAACTTCTTGCCAGCCAGGATCAGCAGCCCGAGAAACAGCCAGACCGCGCCGCGTGAAAAAGCCTCGGAGGGCTTGGCGTCGGCGGTATAGCGCGACAGGAAGCCCGCGACGAACAGGGTCGCCAGACCCAGGTAATAGATGAAATTGTAGGCCGCGGCCTGGCCGATCCCAAGGGGGTGCGTGGCGCCGAGCACGACGACGGCGGCGAGCGGAAAGACCGCGGTCGGGAACGACTCCCGCCACAGCTCGCGGCGCGCGGACGGGTCGATGCGCGCGCCGAGCTCGGTCTCCTTCTTGGAGAGCTCGATGAAGAACTTGCTCATGACGGTGATGGCGGCCAGCACAAGGCCGCCGACGATCGCGTCCCAGGTCGTCACCTCGCCGGGCTGGACGGCGATCAGCGCGGTCAGCACCGCGATCACGCCGTAGAGCGTGCCTGCGATCAGCAGTGCCCGGTCGTGGCGCAGGCGAAATCGCGCTTTGGCCGTTGGTGAATTCATCGCTCAGTGCCCTGCGATCTTGTCCATAGCCTCGGCCAGACGAATGTCGAGCTCGGTGAGGCCGCCGGCATCGTGGGTCGAGAGCGTCACCTCGACCGTGCGCCAGACGTTGCGTCCATTCCGGATGGTGGTTCATCTGCTCGGCCACCAGCGCCGCGCGCGTCATGAAGCCGAAGGCCTCGTTGAAATCCTTGAAGGTGAATTTTCTCGCGATCGCATCGCGGCCGGCGACCTCCTTCCAGGCCGGGAACGCGCACGAGCGCCTGCGCGCGCTTGATGCTCGTCAGCTTCTCGCGGGAGGCTTTTTCTTGGCTCATGGCTCACTCCTATTCGAGCGGGTAGGCGGCCTCGACCACATAGGGGCCGCCGCCGGTCGAGGCGCGCGACGAGAACAGGACGAAACGCGATACCCGGAAAGCAGGGCTTCTGAACAGGCCGCGGTTCGAGAGATACTCGGCGACCGCGCGGGTGGAGGCGTCGCGCAGCCGCGCCAGTGTGACGTGCGGCGTGTATTTGCGCGACTTCGGGCGGCAGGCCCATGCGCTGCAAGAGCCGCTCGTGCTCGGCTTGCAGTTCCAGGAGCGCCGGATTTCCGTTTGTCGCGGCGAACACCGCGCGCGGTTTTCTTCCGCCGAATTGATCCAGCCCGCCGAGCATGATTTCGAAGCCGCGGCGGCGCACGCGGCCGAGCAATTCGCCGATTTCGTGGGCGATCACGTCGTCCACGTCGCCGATGAAGCGCAGCGTCAGGTGATAGTTCTCCGGATCCACCCAGCGCGCACCCGGCAGGCCGCCGCGCAGCAAAGCGAGGCTATCGGCCACCTCGCGGGGGATCTCGACGCCGGTGAAGAGCCGCGGCATGACATCATCCCTTGCGCGTCTTCGCGCGTCCGATCAGCGCCTCGACCGCCGGAAGAATGCGCTCGACGATGACGGCGACGCCGTCGGCGGTCGGGTGCATGCCGTCCGGAAGGTTGAGCTTGGGCTCGGCGGCGACGCCGTCGAGGAAGAACGGATACAGCGCCGCGCCGTGGGTCTTGGCGAGATCCGGGAATATGGCATCGAAAGCGGCGGCATAGGTGGCGCCGAGATTGGGCGGCGCGCGCATGCCGGCGATCAGCACCTCGATGTTGCGCTGCTTCAGGCGGCGAACGATGGCGTCGAGGGCGTTCTTCGTGACCGCCGGAGAAATGCCGCGCAACGCGTCATTGGCGCCGAGTTCGAGAATCACCGCGGCCGTCCCCTCGCGCACCGACCATTCGAGGCGCGCAAGGCCGGCCGAGGCGGTGTCGCCGGATACGCCCGCGTTCTCGATCCGTACGTCGTAACCCTTGGCCTTGAGCGCGGCCTCGAGCTGGGACGGGAAGGATTGGGGCGCCGTGAGGCCGAGGCCGGCGCTCAGGCTGTCGCCGAACACGACGATGCGCAGGGGCTCGGCGGCGGCCGGGAAGGCGAGCAAGGCGAGCGCACACAATGCCGCGAGCCGTGCTAGCAGAGCTTGGCGCGGCATCCGCCATGCCCCATTTAAGGCCGAAGCGCCGGCAAGAAATCCACCTGTCGAACGAAGCGAACGCATGAACGTCTCTCCGCCGCCGCGCCGCCAGGAACCGCCCGCGATCCTGCTCGAAGGCGTCGATCTTACGCTCGGCAGCGGCGCTGCGCGCGTACATATCCTCAAAGAAATCATGCTTCAAATCGGCCGCGGCGAGGCGGTGGGCCTGGTCGGCCCCTCGGGATCGGGCAAGTCGACGCTCTTGATGGTGATGGCCGGCCTCGAGCGGCCGGATCGCGGGCGCATCGTGGTCGCCGGGCAGGAGCTGGGCCCGCTCGACGAGGACGGACTCGCGCGCTTTCGCGGCCGCGCCGTCGGCATCGTGTTCCAGTCGTTCCACTTGATCCCCACCATGACCGCGCTCGAGAACGTGGCGGTGCCGCTCGAACTCGCCGGCATCAAGGATGCGCTGGCGCGGGCGACGCGCGAGCTCGAAGGGGTCGGGCTCAAGGACCGGCTCGATCATTACCCGGCGCAGCTCTCGGGCGGCGAGCAGCAGCGGGTCGCGCTCGCGCGCGCGCTGGCACCGGCGCCGGCGCTGCTGATCGCCGACGAGCCCACCGGGAACCTCGACGAAGCGACCGGCCGCGAGGTGATGGATCTCTTGTTCGCCAAGCACGCGGAGCGCGGTTCGACGCTGATCGTGGTCACGCACGATGTCGCCTTGGCGCAGCGCTGCGACCGGATCGTGCGCATGCGCTCGGGCCGGATCGAAGCGGAAGCGAAAGCGGAAGCAGGGAGCGGCGCATGAGCGCGTTCGCGCCGGCCGGTCCCGCCATCGGCGGCGATTTCCGTAGCGCGCTGCGGTTTGCGCTGCGCGAGATTCGCGGCGGCGTGCGCGGCTTCGGCGTCTTTCTCGCTTGCTTGGCGCTGGGCGTCGCGGCGATCGCGGGCGTCGGCTCGTTTGCGGCGGCGCTCTCCGACGGGCTCGCGCGCGAGGGCGGAACGATCCTGGGCGGCGACGCGGCCTTTTCGCTCGCCAACCGGGAAGCAAGCGCCGCGGAGCGGAGCTTCCTCGAAGAGCGCGGCGCGGTTTCCGCGGTCGCCACCATGCGCGCCATGGCACGCGGCAGCGAGGCGACCGCGCTCGTGGAGCTGAAATCCGCCGATCTTCGCTATCCCTTGACGGGAAGCGTCGCGCTCGATCCGCCCGGCTCGCTGCAGCAGGCGCTGGCCAAGCGCGACGGCGCGTTCGGCGCGGTCGCGGAGCCAGCGCTGCTCGTGCGGCTCGGTATCGCGCCCGGCGCGCGGATCCAGGTCGGGGATGCGACCTTGGAGATCACGGCCAGGATCGCGTCGGAGCCCGACCGGCTCTCGGTGGGCCTCGGATTCGGGCCGCGGCTTCTGGTGTCGGACGAGGCGCTGCGTGCGACCGGGCTCCTGCAGCCGGGAAGCCTCGTGCGCTGGTCCTACCGGGTCAAACTCCCCGATGCGCGCGAGACGGCGTTGGCCGCGTTGCTCACCGATGTGCGCGAGCGCCTGCCCGAGGCCGGCTGGGAGGTTCGCACGCGCAAGGGGGCCTCGCCGCAGCTCGAGCGCAACGTGCAGCGCTTCGCGGATTTTCTCACGCTGGTGGGGCTCACCGCGCTGCTGGTCGGCGGCGTCGGCGTCGCCAACGCGGTCAAGCACTATCTCGATCGCAAGCGCGACGCGATCGCCATCTTCAAGGCCGTGGGCGCTACCGGCGGCACCGTGTTCTCGGTGTATTTGACCGAGATTGCCCTGATCGCGTTCCTCGGCATCGCGATCGGGCTCGTGGTCGGGGCGGCCTTGCCGTTCGCGGTCACGGGCCTGTTCGGCAGCCTGATCCCGCTGCCGCTCGCGCCTGCGATCCAGCCCGAGGCGCTGATGACCGCGCTCGCTTTCGGCTTCCTCGTCGCGCTCGCCTTCGCGCTATGGCCGCTCGGGCGCGCCCACGACGTGCCGGTGTCGGCGCTGTTCCGCGACGTGGTCGAGCCCGACAAGCGCTGGCCGCGGCCGCGCTATGTGGTGCTTACGGCGCTTGCCGTCGTGTCCCTGGCCGGCCTTGTGATCGGGACCGCGGTCGAGCGGCGGATCGCGATCTTCTACGTGCTGGCGGCGGCCGGTGTGTTCATCGTCTTGCGCTTGCTCGCCTCGGGTCTGATGGCGCTGGCGCGGCGTCTGCCGCGGCCGCGCTCGACTACGCTCAAGCTCGCGCTCGCCAATATCCACCGGCCCGGCGCGCTGACGCCGACCGTGGTGCTGTCGCTCGGGCTCGGGCTCTCGCTGCTCGTCACGCTCGCGCTGATCGAGGGAAATCTGCGCCGCCAGCTCACCGCGACGCTGCCGGAACGCGCGCCGAGTTTCTTCTTCCTCGACGTGACCTCGGCCGAGGTTCCGCGCTTCAACGCCTTCATCCAGGAAAATGCACGCGGAGGAATGCTCGCAGAAGTCCCACTCCTCCGCGGAAGAATCGTGAAGCTCGCCGGTAAGCCGGTCGAGGAGATCAAGCCCGATGCCGATCAGGCCTGGGTGCTGCAGTCCGACCGCGGCATCACTTTTACCGAGGCGCTTCCGGAAGGCTCGCTGCTCACGGACGGCGCCTGGTGGCCGCGCGGCTATTCCGGCCCGCCGCTGGTCTCGTTCGAGAAGCGCGCCGCCGACGGGCTCGGGCTCAAGGTCGGCGACATGATCGTGGTCAATGTGCTCGGCCGCAATGTCGAGGCGAAGATCGCGAATCTGCGCGTGGTCGAATGGGAGACGCTTTCCATCAATTTCGTCATGGTGTTTTCGCCCAACACCTTCCAGGACGCACCGCACTCGGTGCTGGCGACGCTCACCTATCCCGACGGCGGAACGGCGGAGGCCGAGCTCGCGCTGCTGCAGAAAGTCGCCGCCGCCTTCCCGGCGGTGACCACCGTGCGGGTCAAGGAGGCGCTCGACGCGATCAATGCGGTGGTCACCGATCTCGCGGTTGCGGTGCGCGGGGCGACGGCGGTGACGTTGATCGCAAGCGTGCTGGCGCTCGCCGGCGCGCTCGCCGCCGGCCACCACACGCGGGTCTATGACGCGGTGATCCTCAAGATGCTGGGTGCTACGCGTGGGCGTCTGGTGCTCGCCTATGGTCTCGAATACGCGATCCTCGGCCTTGCGACCGCGTTCGTCGCCACCGCGGCCGGAGCCTTCGCGGCGGCCTATATCGTCGAGCGGATCATGCGCTTCCGCTTCGCATTCGATCCCTGGACCGCGGGGATGGCGGCCGGGGTGGCGATCCTGCTCACGGTCGCCTTCGGGCTCATCGGCACCTGGCGGGCGCTCGGCCAGAAACCGGCGCCGGTGCTGAGGAATCTCTGATTCGCGCCGATTCGGGACAGGTGCCATAAACCCTTCACAAACCTCGCGGTTTATTCACTTGCCGCCCCAATCAGCGGTCCCCATATTAGGGTTCGAATTACCGCCGACTGATTGAAACATAAGGCTCGGCGGTCAAAGGGGAGAGAGAGGACCAAATGTCCGAATACAACACCAATCCCACGGCGCGTGGGGCCACGACGATCGCGCGCGAGCGCGTCGGCGTCGATGCGGGCCTGCGCGCCTACATGCTCAGGGTCTACAATTACATGACCCTCGGCCTCGCCATCACCGGCGCCGCGGCGCTCGGCACCTACATGCTGGCGGTGCAGAACCCGGCCGTGCGGCAGTTCCTGTTCGCGAGCCCCTTCAAATGGGTCGTGATCCTGGCGCCGCTCGCGTTCGTGTTTTTCCTCGCCTTCCGCATCGACAAGATGAGCGTCGGCGCGGCGCAGGCGACGTTCTGGACCTACGCCGCGCTGGTCGGCGTGTCGTTCTCGGTGCTGCTGTTCGTCTTCACCGGCCAGAGCATCGTGCGGGTGTTCTTCATCACGGCCGCCTCGTTCGGCGCGCTCAGCCTCTACGGCTACACCACCCAGCGCGACCTTTCGGCGTTCGGCTCGTTCATGATCATGGGCCTGTTCGGCATCATCATCGCCTCGCTGGTGAACATCTTCGTAGCCTCCACCATGCTGCAATTCATCATCTCGGTGGTCGGCGTGCTGGTGTTCGCGGGGCTCACGGCCTGGGACACCCAGCGGATCAAGGAGATGTATTTCGCGGGTGACGGCGAGCTCGTGGCCGGCCGCAAGGCGATCATGGGTGCGCTCGCACTCTACCTCGACTTCATCAACCTGTTCACGATGCTCCTGCAGCTCCTGGGTCAGCGCAGCGACTGACGAGCGGCACGACGGAAAAAGCCAAGGCCCCGGCCACAAGCCGGGGCCTTTTCGATTTGGTGCGGGATCAATCGACGAGCGTGAGCCGGCGGTCGATCACCCGGAGCACCCGGTCAAGATCGGATCCGCGCTTGAGCACATGGCCCGACGCCGATACGACGGCGTAGGCCCCTTGGCGGCGGGCAAGCCCCAAGACTTTTTCGATCCGGTAGAGCGGCACCTCGGCGGCGCGGTGGAATACGGAGAACACCGCCCGGTCGCGCAGGAATGCGATCGCGTAGTCGCGCCATTCGCCGGCGGCGACCTTGCGGCCATAGAGATCGAGGATGCGGAGCAGTTCGCCGCGATCGAACGTGACGCGGGGGGCAGGGGGCCGGAAGGATTGGCGCCTGGCGGCCCCCGGGAAAACTATCGGCTCAAGATCGCTCAATGGCGCCTCCAGAGTTGAAGCATGATCGCGCCGCCAGGGCGCGCCGACAAGCCCTCCCAAGTGCTTGTTCCGGTACGCATCTCCAATGCGGCGGCCGCTTCACGGCTTCGTTAGCGAATTCACAATGTCGCCCGATTTCGGCCCCGGGCACGCCAAAGCGGACGGCGAAATTGGCTGCAGTAGCCTATGGGTCGGCCTTGCCGGAGTGCCGGATAATCCCAGCCCCCCAGCCCCCCGGGCTTCAGCGGGCCGACCCTACAGTTCCGCGTACGGTTCAATCCCCCAACGCTCTTCGGGCCGGCTCTCGCCGGCCCGTTTTCTTTTGCGCTTCCGTAGAAGAGATCAGCGCAGCGAGAGGTGCGCGGCGCCGCGGATCGGACCCGGCTCCTCGACGCTGCCGGCCTGGATGATGACCACGACGCCGTCGGCGCCCGCTCCGGTCATCTCGCTCAGCGGCACCGAGGCGAGCATCTCCGCGCCGTTCCATTCGCCGAGCCGGCGCCAGGTGCGGACCGCGTTGTAATAGGTGACGGTGCTGCCCCGGTTCTCGCCGCGGCCGATGGCGACGGCGGTCTCGCTGGTGACGGTGAGCAGGAACACGGGCGCCCGCATGCCGGTTCCGGCGCCGATCGCGATATCGATCTTGTCGCCGTTCCGTTTCAGCGCGACCGGGATCGCCGGCACCCGGTTGGCTTCGGCCGTGGCGATCGCGCTCAGGATCGCGCGGCGGTCGCTGCCGATGGCCTGCGCCACGCCATTGATGACGACTTGCGGCGTATAGACCTGCCGGTCGCCGCGGGCGTCGGCATAGGCCTTCTGGCGCATGCTATGCGCATGGAGTGCGAGCGTGTCGCGCCAGCCGAGGTAATCCCAGTAGTCCACCGGGAGCGACAGCGCGACCACGCGCTCGTTCTTGGCGAGTTCGCCGAGAACCTTGTCGGCCGGCGGGCAGGACGAGCAGCCCTGGCTGGTGAATAGCTCGACCACGGTCTTGGTCTCACCGGCCGCGACTGGAAGCGGGCCGACAATCGCGGCCAAAGCGGTCAGGATCAGGAATGGACGCGCGAGCAGCGGGGTCATCGAGCGATGCATAGGCCGGCAGCCGCCGCATCGCCAGTCAATTCATGTCAAACCGCCGTGAGGGACACCGATGGTGCGGCGTCAGGCGGCGAGGTAGCGCAGCACGTAGTGCAGGATGCCCCCGTTCTTGAAATAGTCGAGCTCGTCGAGCGTATCGATGCGCGACAGCAGCGGCACCTTCTTCACCGTGCCGTCGGCGAACGCGATCTCGGCGGTAAGCGTCTGGCGCGGCTTGAGGCCGACGGCGAGGCCACGGATCGTGACCAACTCGTCGCCCTTGAGGCCGAGCGTCTGCCAGGACGTGCCGGTCTCGAACGTGAGCGGGATGACGCCCATTCCAACGAGGTTGGAGCGGTGGATGCGCTCGAAGGACTGGGCGATGACCGCCCGGATGCCAAGGAGGTTGGTGCCCTTGGCCGCCCAGTCGCGCGAGGAGCCGGTTCCGTATTCCTTGCCGGCGAACACGACGAGCGGCACCTTTTCGCGCTTGTAGCGCATGGCCGCGTCGTAGATCGACATGCGCTCGCCCGAAGGATATTGCACCGTGACGCCGCCTTCGATGCCCGCCACCATCTGGTTCTTGATGCGGATATTGGCGAAGGTGCCGCGCATCATCACCTCGTGATTGCCGCGGCGCGTGCCGTATTGGTTGAAGTCGATGACGTTGACGCCCTTGTCGACCAGATACTTGCCGGCCGGGGACGCCGCCTTGATCGAGCCGGCGGGCGAGATGTGATCGGTGGTGATGGAATCCAGAAACAGCCCGAGGATGCGCGCGTTGACGATATCGGTCACCGGCTCCGGCTTCTTCGGCATGCGGGTGAAATAGGGCGGGTTCTGCACATAGGTCGATTTCGGATCCCAGGCATAGGTGTCGCTCTTGGTGATCTTGATTCCGCGCCAATGCTTGTCGCCCTTGAACACGTCGGCGTATTTTTTCTGGAACAGCCGCTTGGAGATCGAGCGGCGCATGAAGGAGGCGATCTCCTTCGATTTGGGCCAGATGTCCTTGAGGTACACGTTCCGCCCGTTCCGGCCGCGGCCGATCGGGTCGCGCGTCAGATCGATCTGCATCGAGCCCGCCAGCGCATAGGCGACGACGAGCGGCGGCGAGGCCAGATAGTTCGCGCGCACGTCGGCGTTGACCCGGCCTTCGAAGTTGCGGTTGCCCGAGAGTACGGCGGCGGCGACGATGTCGTTCTCGTTGATCGATTTGGAGATCGGATCGGACAGTGGACCCGAGTTGCCGATGCAGGTGGTGCAGCCGTAACCCACGAGATTGAAGCCGAGCTTGTCGAGATCCTTCTGCAGACCGGACTTGGCGAGATACTCGCCGACCACTTGGCTGCCGGGCGCCAGCGAAGTCTTGATCCAGGGCGCGACCTTCATGCCCTTCTTCACGGCCTTGCGGGCCAGGAGTCCGGCGCCGATCATTACGCTCGGGTTCGAAGTGTTGGTGCAGGAGGTGATGGCGGCGATCACCACGTCGCCGTGGCCGATCTCGAACCGCTTGCCCGGCACCTTGAAGCGCTTGAGCAATTCGGCGCCCTTCCTGAACTCGCGATCGAGCGCCTCGCCGAAGCCCTGCCGCACGTCGGAGAGCGCGACCCGGTCCTGCGGCCGCTTGGGGCCGGCGAGCGAGGGCACCACGGTGCCGAGATCGAGCGACAGGGTGTCGGTGAAGACCGGATCGGGTGTGGTCTTGGTGCGGAAGATGCCCTGCGCCTTCGCATAGGCGGCCACCAGCGCGACCCGGTCCTTGGGCCGGCCGGTATCGGTGAGATAACGCAGCGTCTCGTCGTCGACGGGAAAGTAGCCGCAGGTGGCGCCATATTCGGGCGCCATATTGCCGATCGTGGCGCGGTCCTCGAGCGAGAGCGTGCCGAGACCGGGGCCGTAGAACTCGACGAATTTCCCGACCACGCCCTTGTGGCGCAGCATCTCGGTCACCGTGAGCACGAGATCGGTGGCGGTGACGCCTTCATTAAGCTTGCCGGTGAACTGGAAGCCGACCACTTCGGGGACGAGCATGGAGATCGGTTGCCCGAGCATCGCGGCTTCGGCCTCGATGCCGCCCACGCCCCAGCCGAGCACGGCAAGCCCGTTCACCATGGTGGTGTGGCTGTCGGTGCCGACGAGCGTGTCGGGATAGGCGACCTCGACCTTCTCTTTTTTCTTGTCCTTGCCGACGATCTCCTCGGTGCGCGACCAGACCACATGGGAGAGATATTCGAGATTGACCTGGTGGCAGATGCCGGTGCCGGGCGGGACGACGCGGAAATTATCGAACGCCTCCTGGCCCCATTTGAGGAAGCGGTAGCGCTCGCCGTTGCGCTCGTATTCGCGGTCGACGTTGTGACGCAGCGCCGCGGCGTTGCCGAAATAATCGACGATCACCGAATGATCGATGACCAGATCGACCGGCACCAGGGGATTGATCTTGTTGGGGTCACCGCCGAGCGATTTCATCGCATCGCGCATGGCGGCAAGATCGACGACCGCCGGCACGCCGGTGAAGTCCTGCATCAGCACGCGGGCCGGGCGGAAGGCGATTTCGCGGTCGCTTCGGCGCTTTTTCGCCCAGTCGGCGACCGCGCGGATGTCCTGCTTGGTGACGGAGCGGCCGTCCTCGTGGCGCAACAGGTTCTCCAGCAGCACCCGCAGGGAGATGGGAAGCTGCGAAATCCCGTCGAGTCCGTTCTGCTCGGCGGCTTTCAGGCTGTAATAGAGGTAGGTCTTGTTGCCGACTTTGAGCGGTTTGCGGCAGCGGAAGCTGTCTAGGGCGGGCACTGCGACAATTCCTCGAACTTTCTCAGTCACTTAGGATCATCCCGGCCGGGCCGGAAGCGGCCAAGCCGGGCGAACGACAGGATTTGTCCTGCCTTATAGTGCGAAATACAACGGCGGTCCAAACCTAAACGGGATCAAGGCCTTGTCGGGCCGGAGGGGCAATGCGGTTGATCGTGGAGAATCTGGCCTGCCAGCGCGGCGGCCGCACCCTGTTCCAGGGGCTGGCTTTCGCGCTTTCGGCCGGTGAGGCGCTGCGGATCGTCGGGCCGAACGGCGCCGGCAAGACGTCGCTCTTGCGCCTCATCGCCGGGCTGTTGGCGCCTGCGCAAGGCCGCGTCGCGCTGGAAGGAGCGGAGGGTGGGGCCGGGGAGGCTGCGCACCTTGTCGGCCATCAAGACGCGATCAAGAGCGCGCTTACCGTCGAAGAGAATCTCGAATTCTGGCGCGCGGTGCTCGGCGCCACTGGAGGCGTAGGACTGGCCGCGGTCGAGGCGGCGCTTTCGGCGCTTGGGCTTTCCGCGCTCGCGCAATTCCCGGCGCGCGTGCTCTCGGCCGGACAGCGGCGCCGGCTCGCGCTCGCGCGCCTGCTCGTGGCCAAGCGGCGGCTTTGGCTGCTCGACGAGCCCGCCTCCGGCCTCGATGCGGATGGGCAGAAGACGCTGTCACGCATGATCGCGGAGCATATGTCCGCAGGCGGCATCGCGGTGGTGGCGGCGCACGGTGCACCGGAGATTCCCGGTGCGCGCGAGATCCGCCTTGGGAGGCGTCGCATGAGCGAAGCGCTTCACGCGATTCTCGTGCGCGATCTCAAGCTTGCGTTGCGGGCGGGGGGCGGTGCCGGCATCGGCGTCATGTTCTTTCTCGCGGTCGTGGTGATCACGCCGTTCGCGATCGGTCCCGACATGAAGCTGCTCGCCCGCGTCGGCGCGGCGGAGCTGTGGATCGGCGCGCTGCTGGCCTCGCTGCTGGGCCTCGATCGTATCTTCGCCGTCGACCAGGAAGACGGAAGCCTCGATCTATTGCTGATGGTGCCGTTGCCGCTCACGCTGGTCGCCGCGGCCAAGGGCGCGGCGCATTGGTGCGCTACTGGATTGCCGTTGGTTGTCGCAGCGCCCTTGCTCGGACTTCTGCTTGGCCTTGAGCCGGCGGCGCTCGGCGCGGCGGCGCTGACGCTGCTGGTCGGCACGCCGGCACTGACTTTCCTGGGACTGGTGGGGGCTTCGCTATCGGTGATGCTGCCGCGCGCGGGCATGCTGGTGGCGGTTCTGGTATTGCCGCTGGCCATCCCGGTTCTGATTTTCGGCGTCGCGGCGACCGAGGCGGCGTCGAGGGGAGAGCTGTTCAGCGCGCCGTTCCGGCTGCTGCTAGCGCTCTCCCTGTTCTTCCTGGTGCTCGGGCCGGTCGCTGCTGCGGCGGCGCTGCGGCATACGCGCGATTGAAGCGAAGCAACAGGGGGACTAGAAGACGGCCATGCCGCTGATCGATCTCGCCAATCCGCACCGCTTCCTGCAGCTCGCGCGCGTGGGGGTGCCGGCCTTCGCTGTGATTGCCGCCGTGCTACTTGCGCTCGGGCTCTATCTCGGCTTCCGGGCGCCGGCCGACTATCAGCAGGGCGAAACCGTGCGGATCATGTACATCCACGTGCCTTCCGCGTGGCTCGCGCTCGGCATCTACACGCTGATGGCGATCGCCGCGCTCGGCACGCTGGTGTGGCGCCATCCGCTGGCGGATGTGGCGGGCAAGGCCGCGGCTCCCATCGGCGCGGCGTTCTGCCTGATGTGCCTGGTCACCGGGGCGCTCTGGGGCCGGCCCATGTGGGGCGCCTATTGGGTGTGGGATGCGCGGCTGACCTCGATGCTGGTGCTGTTTCTCCTTTATCTCGGCGTGCTTGCGCTGTGGCGGGCGACGGACGATCCGCTGCGGGCCGGACGGGCTGCTGCGATTCTCACGCTGGTCGGCTTCATCAATGTGCCGATCGTGAAATTCTCGGTCGACTGGTGGAATACGCTGCACCAGCCGGCTTCGGTGTTCCGCCTCGGCGGACCCACGATCCATCCCGATATCCTGCTGCCGCTATTCGTATCGGCAACCGGTTTCGCTGCACTTTTCCTCGCGCTCATGCTTGCCGCCATGCGCAACGAAATCCTGCGCCGACGCGTGCAGACGCTGACGTTGCTCGCCGCCGCCGGCGCCAGGGGAGGCTGAGTTGGGGGCGAACGCCGGCTTCATCATCGCGGCCTTTGGCGCGGCGGCCATCGTCGTCGTGCTCTTGGTGGTCTGGGTCGTAGTCGATCACCGGATGCAGAAGCGTGCGCTAGCCGAGCTTGAAGCGCGCGGCATTACGCGCCGGGCCGCGCGCTGAAATGCTCCGGCGGCGGCTCATCGTTCTCGTTCCGCTGGCGGCTTTTCTGGCGCTCGCGGCGCTGCTGTTTTTCCGGCTCGGCGCCGGCGATCCCCAGCGACTGCCGTCGGCGCTGATCGGCAAACCCGCGCCGGCTTTGGCGCTGCTGCCGCTTGTGGGCGCCAATGTGCCTGCCTTCGCGCCCGCGGAATTTCAGGGCCGCGTCACGCTGGTCAATGTCTGGGCCTCCTGGTGCGGACCCTGCCGCGACGAGCATCCGCAATTGACGAGGCTCGCATCCGATCCGCGCATTCGCCTCGTGGGGATCAATTACAAGGACGCGCCGGACAACGCGCGGAGCTTTCTTGCGCGCTACGGAAATCCCTATTCGGCAATCGGGGTCGATGAAGTGGGACGCGCGGCGATCGAGTGGGGCGTCTATGGCGTGCCGGAGACGTTCCTGATCGGCCGTGATGGCCGGATCGTCTACAAGCACGTGGGACCGATCATGGAACAGTCGTTGCCGCGATTGCAGGCCGAAATCGAGAAAGCGCTCGCCGGCTGAGTGTTCGCGTTCCCCGGGTTTCGCCGCGCTTCGCACGGCTCGGCCGGGGAATGTCAGGGTTTTTCCTCGATCGCGTAGCGCATCAAGAGCGGCGTCTGCGCCAGCGCAAAGGCAATCGTGAGCGGCAGGAAGCCGAAGGTCTTGAACGCGACCCAGGTATCGGTCGAGTACGTGCGCCAGACGAATTCGTTCACCACCGCCATCACGATGAAGAACATTGCCCAGCGGAAGGTGAGCTTGCGCCAGCCATCGTCCTTCAACTGGAACACGCTGCCGAGCACGAAGGAGAGCAGCGGGCGGCCGACGAAGAGTCCGCCGAACAGCACGGCCGCAAACAGCGCGTAGATAATCGTCGGCTTGATCTTGATGAAGGTCTCGTCCTGCAGCCAGATCGTGAGCCCGCCGAACACCAGCACGACGCCGGCGGAGACCAGCGGCATCATCGGAATCTTGCGGATCATCGCGTAGGTGAAGGCGAGCGAGAACAGCGTTGCCGCCATGAAGGTGCCGGTGGCGGCGAAAATGCCCCACTTGGCGTTGACGAAGAAAAACAGCAGCAGCGGCCCCAGATCGAGGGCGATCTTGAGCCCCGGATGCAGCTCCTGCTGGCCGGTGGCGGCTTTTTTCTTGCTCATGGCGTGGAGATGCTCCCGAACCCTTGCCGGATCAAGTCCGGCTTGCGCTTTCGAATTCCCACGATCCCGTGAGCGAAGGCCTTGGCGTCGAACGGCGTCAGATCTTCGATCGCCTCGCCGACGCCGACGAAGTGCACCGGCAAGCCGAACTTGTCGGCCAAAGCCACCAGGATGCCGCCCTTGGCGGTGCCGTCGAGCTTTGCGATCACGAGCCCGGTGATGCCGGCGACCTCGCGGAAGGTTTCGACCTGCGAGAGCGCGTTCTGGCCGACGGTGGCGTCGAGCACCAGAAGCGTCGCGTGCGGCGCGCTCGCGTCCTGCTTCCTGATGACGCGCACGATCTTCTCGAGCTCGGCCATCAGCTCCTGCTTGTTCTGCAGCCGCCCGGCGGTATCGACCAGCAGGACGTCGGCGCCTTCGTTCTTGGCGCGCTCCAGCGCCTCGAATGCGACGCCTGCGGGGTCTGCGCCCTGAGCGCGGCTAACTACTTCGGCGCCCGCGCGTTTTCCCCAAAGGACGAGCTGCTCGATGGCTGCCGCGCGGAACGTGTCGGCGGCGGCCAGCATCACGAACTTGCCTTCTTGATTGAGCCGTGCGGCGAGCTTGCCGATGGTCGTGGTTTTGCCCGAGCCGTTCACGCCGGCAACCAGCACCACGAAGGGCCTCTTCGTTAAATCCACGACAAACGGCTGCTCGACCGGCCGCAGCACATCCTCGATCTCGCCGGCGACGAGCGCGCGGATTTCCTCGCTGCCCAGCGCGCGCTCGCTCCGGTGCCGCTTCAAGGCAGCTGCGATCTTGCCCGCCGTATCGACGCCGAGATCGGCCTCGATCAGAAGATCCTCGAGCTGCTGCAGGGTCGCGGTATCGAGCGGCTGCTTCGAAAGATTGGCGAGCCCGTCGCCGAGCTTGGAGGCGGTGCGGGCGAGGCCGCCCGCGAGCCGCCGGAGGAATCCGGCGCGCGGCGTGTCGGCGCTCATGCGGCGAGCAGCCGCCGGCCGTCATGGCCGGCGATGGTTACGTCGAGGAGCGTGCCGGGCGCGGCGGGGCGGGGAAGCAGGACGCGGGTGAAGTGCTCGGTCTTGGCTTCCGCCTTTTCCATGAGCACACGGCGGCGGCGGCCGATCTCGCCCGCCAGGTGCCGCTGCAGCGCGATCTCGCCGATCTCCCGCAGGCGCCGCGCGCGCTCCTTGGCGACTTCGCGTTTCACTTGCGGCATGCGCGCGGCCGGGGTGCCGGCGCGCGGCGAGAACGGGAAGACGTGCAGGTGAGTGAGATCGCAATCTTCGACGAGCGAGAGCGTGTTGCGGAACTGGGCTTCGGTTTCGGTCGGGAAGCCCGCGATCAGGTCGGCGCCGAACACCAGGTCCGGGCGGAGCCGCCGCGCCTCGTCGCAGAAGCGGATCGCGTCGGCGCGCAAATGCCGCCGCTTCATGCGCTTCAGGATGAGATCGTCGCCGGCCTGCAAGGAAAGGTGCAGATGCGGCATCAGCCGCTCTTCTTCCGCAAGAGCGCACATCAGATCGGCATCGACTTCGACCGGATCGAGCGAGGAAAGCCGCAGCCGCGGCAGTTCCGGCACATGGCGCAGGATCGCGCGCACCAGCGCACCGAGCCGCGGCCGGCCCGGCAGATCGAGGCCATAGGCGGTCAGATCCACGCCGGTGAGCACGATCTCGCGGTAGCCGTTCCCGGCGAGGCGGCGGGCCTGCGCCACCACCTCGCCGAGCGGAACCGAGCGCGACGGTCCGCGGCCATAAGGAATAATGCAGAAGGTGCAGCGGTGATCGCAGCCGTTCTGCACCTGCACGAAGGCGCGGGTATGCCCCTCCAGGCCGTCGATGAGATGAAGCGCGGTATCGCGCACAGACGCGAGATCGTCGATGACGACTTTCTCCTCCGCGACAATGCCGAAATCGAAGGCGCGCTTCACATCGATCCAGGCCGCGGGCGAGTTCTTCGAAAGATTTCCGAGCACGCGATCGACCTCGGGCATCTGCGGCGAACGTCGCGGGCTCGGTCTGGGCCGCGCAGCCGGTGACGACGATCTTGGCGTCCGGGCGCTCGCGCTTCAGGCGGCGGATGGTCTGGCGCGCCTGGCACACGGCCTCGGCGGTCACGGCGCAGGAATTGATCACGATCGTCTCGTTAAGCCCCGCCGCTTCCGCGTTGCGGCGCACGAGTTCCGACTCCGCGGCGTTCAGCCGGCAACCGAAGGTGACGACCTCGACCATGGTGGCCCTCACGCCGCCGCAAGCATGGCTTGGTCGAGCCGGCCTTCGAACTCGGTCTCGACCGGGCCGGTCATCAGCACATGATCGTCGGACGCGCGCCATTCGATCAAGAGATCGCCGCCGGGCAGCGACACTTTCACCTTGCGGCCGGTGCGCTTGGTGCGAACGGCGGCGACGGCCGCGGCGCATGCGGCCGAGCCGCAGGCGCGCGTCAGCCCCGCGCCGCGCTCCCAGGTGCGCACCTGGAGATGGTTCGGCCCCTTCACCTGTGCGAGCGAAATATTTGCGCGCTCGGGGAAAATGGGATGGTTCTCCAAGAGCGAGCCAACACGCGCGAGATCATAGGCATTCACGTCATCGACCCAGAAAATCGCGTGCGGGTTGCCCATGTTCACGGCCGAGGGCGAATGCAGGATCGGCGCGTCGATGGGCCCGATCTGCAGCTCGATCATGCGCGTGTCGCGAAATTCCTCGGCCAGCGGTATTTCGTTCCAGGCGAAACGCGGCTTGCCCATGTCGGCGGTGATCGTGCCGTCCTTGACCGAGCAGAGGATGAGCCCGGCCGCGGTCTCGAAGGCGAGCGCATCCTTGCCGGATTGCTTGGCGGCGAGTGCCGCGATGCAGCGCATGCCGTTGCCGCAGGCGCCGGCCTCGGAGCCGTCGCTGTTGTAAATCTTCACGAACGCCTCGGTACCGGGAGTCTTGGGCGGATAGAGCGCAAGCAACTGATCGAACGGCAGCGCCTCGGGCCGCGCAATCGCGCGCGCGTCGGCCTCGGTCACCGGCACCGGGTCGGCGCGCAGATCGAGCACGACGATCTCGTTGCCGATGCCGTTCATCTTGACGAAGGGGCGGTTGAGGAGCGCGCTCATCGCGAATCCGACACAATCGCCGCGACTTATAGGGGAATTGGTGGCCGTAACGCGAGTCCGGCGCCGCGCTTGCGGAAGCCGCGAACAAACGATGCTAGACAGGAAGTGAATCGAGCGCCAATTCGAGAGACTCCGATGATCGCCCGCCTCGCTCTGGCTTTTTTCCTCCTCGCCACCGCCGCCCAAGCCCAGCAACCGCCGCCCACCGTGCCACCGGTGGTGACGCGCGACGCGTTCGGTGAGGAGTTCATGCTGCCGCCGCGCACCGTGATCTTTCGCAAGGGCAGCGCCAATTGGGACGAGGGCTGGGAGAAGGTGCGGGCGGCTTTCCAGGCCGTGCGCACGGCCGCCGAGCAGGCCGGCGTCAAGGTCAACGGCCAGCCGCTTCTGATCTATCGCGCGACCGACGACGACGGCTTCGAGTTCGAAGCGGCGCTGCCGATCGAGGCCGCGCCGGCGCAGGCGCCGGGCGGCGAGATTTCGGTGGGCCCCGCACCGACCGGGCGCGCGCTCAAGTTCGTGCACCGCGGGGCGTTCGACGGGATGGAGACGACCTACGAGTCGATCGCCAATTATATCGAGGGCAAGGGGCTTACCGCCGAAGAGCTGTTCATCGAGGAATTCGTCACCGATCCATCGACCGCCAAGCAAGATGCGCTGGTGATCAATGTCTATGTGCCGCTGAAGAAATAGCGGCTTTCCGGCCGTTCTTGACGGAAACGCACGAGGGGCGTAGGCCTCCCGCACTTTCGACCGACGAGCGAACCTCGCGGCCGACCGGGCCAAGCTTCACTGCTTAAGAGCCCGGAGGTTATCGCCCGACAGCGCGTTGCGCCCTCGGGCGCGTTCGGCGTTGGAATAGGCCTCATCCTGAGGAGCCCGGCGAAGCCGGGCGTCTCGAAGGATGAGGCTGCATAAAGGGAATCGGTGACCACGTCCTTCGAGACGCGTCCTCGGGCGCTTCTCAGGACGAGGTTGAACAAGACAATGTTCGACACGCTAGCGGAACGCCTCGGCGGCATTCTCGACCGCCTGACCAAACGCGGCGCGCTCGCCGAGCGCGACGTGGACGAGGCCATGCGCGAGGTACGCCGCGCGCTGCTCGAGGCCGACGTCGCGCTCGAAGTGGTGCGCGCGTTCATCGACAAGGTGCGGGCGCGCGCGGTCGGCGCCGACGTGATCCGCTCGGTGACGCCGGGCCAGCAGGTCGTGAAAATCGTGCACGACGAGCTGGTGGACGTGCTCGGCGCCGATGCGAAGTCGATCGAGCTCGACGCGACGCCGCCGGTGCCGATCCTCATGGTCGGCCTGCAGGGCTCGGGCAAGACCACGACCACGGCGAAGATCGCCAAGCGCCTCACCGACAAGCTGAAGCGCAAGGTGCTGATGGCTTCGCTCGACACGCGCCGGCCGGCCGCCATGGAGCAGCTCGCCGTGCTCGGGCGCGAGATCGGCGTCGATGTCTTGCCGATCGTCGAGGGCCAGAGCGCGTTGCAGATCGCCCGCCGGGCACTGGAAGCCGCGCGGTTAGGCGGCTTTGACGCGGTGCTGCTCGATACCGCCGGCCGCGTCACGGTGGACGAGGCGCTGATGGCCGAAGTCGCCGAGATCGAGCGGGCAACCAAGCCGCATGAAGTCTTGCTCGTCGCCGACGCGCTCACCGGCCAGGACGCGGTGGCGACGGCGCGCGCCTTCGCGGCGCGGCTGAATCTCTCCGGCATCGTGCTCACGCGCGTCGACGGCGACGGCCGCGGCGGCGCTGCGCTCTCCATGCGCGCGGTCACCGGCAAGCCGATCAAGCTCATCGGCACCGGCGAGAAGATGGACGCGCTCGAGGAATTCGACCCGCGCCGCATCGCCGGGCGGATTCTCGGCATGGGCGACGTGGTGTCGCTGGTCGAAAAAGCCGTCGAGACCGTCGATTTCGAACGCGCGAAACAGACCGCCGAGCGCATGAAGAAGGGCGTGTTCGATCTCACGGACCTGCGCGCGCAGCTGGAAGAAATGGAAAAGATCGGCGGGATCGGCGGCATGCTCGGGATGCTGCCGGGCGTCGCCAAGATGAAGAACCAGATCGCGGCCGCGAATCTCGACGAATCCGTGCTCAAGCGCCAGAAGGCGATCATCGATTCGATGACGCCGAAGGAGCGGCGGAACCCCGACCTGCTCAAGGCCTCGCGCAAGAAGCGCATTTCCGCGGGCTCCGGCACCCGGGTCGAGGAAGTGAACCGGCTGCTCAAGATGCACCGGCAGATGGCCGACATGATGAAGGCCATGGGCAGCGGCAAGCGCGGCGCGCTCGCCGGCCTGGGCAATCTCTTCGGCATGGGCGGCGGCGGCGCGCCGAGCCCGGAGCAGCTCAAGCAATTGGCGGAGAAAATGCCGGGTCAGCTCGGCGGCCTGCCGCCGAATTTCCCGGGCGCGCCCGGCGCGCTGCCTGGTCTCGGCGGAAAGATGCCGGGGCTTCCGGGTCTGCCGGGCCTCGGCGGCTCCAAGGATTTCAAGAAGAAATGAAACCAACCCCGTCATTTCGGACGCCGCGAAGCGGCGATCCGGAATCCATAAACCCGAACGCCAGAGATTCGATCTTTGGCGCCGGTGGTTATGGATTCCGGCTCTCGGGTCCCGGACAAGTCCGGGACCCTCGTCCGGAATGACAATCAACTCACGAAAGGAAGTGCAATGTCCCTGAAAATCCGTCTGGCCCGCGCGGGCGCCAAGAAGCGCCCGCAGTTTCGCGTCGTCGTCGCCAACTCGCGGTTTCCGCGCGACGGCCGCTTCATCGAGAAGCTCGGCACCTATAATCCGATGCTGGCGAAGGACTCCAAGGAGCGCGTGCTGCTCGATCTGGAGCGCGTGAAGTACTGGCTCTCCAAGGGCGCGCAGCCATCCGACCGGGTGATGCGCTTCCTCGATGCGGCCGGGCTGATGAAGCGCAAGCCGCGCATCAATCCGGAGAAGGCGATCCCGCGCAAGGAGAAGAAGGCGGCAGCCGAAGCCGCAACGGCAGCGGCGGCCGCGGCCCCCGCCGCCGCGCCTGCGGCGGCCGCTCCGGCGACTCCCGCTCCGGCGGCGCCCGCCGTAGAGCCGCCGGCGAGCTAAGGCAAGGCGATGGCCGGCCGCATCTGCGTCGCCAAGATCGGCGCCGTCCACGGTGTGCGCGGCGAGGTGCGGCTATTCGCCTTCACCGAGGATCCGCTGGCGGTCGGCCGCTATGGCTTGCTCGAGGACGAGCGCGGCGCCCGCACGTTCAAGATCGCGTCGCTGCGGCCCGGGAAGGATCACCTGATCGCGCGGTTCGACGGCGTCGAGGACCGCGAGGCCGCGGCGAAGCTCACGAATTTGGAACTCTATATTCCGCGCGAGCGGCTGCCGGAAATCGATGAAGACGACAGCTACTATCACGCCGATCTGGTCGGGCTTCGGGTCGAAACCCCGGATGGTCGCGCGCTCGGCACGGTGCTTGCGGTCCGCAGCCATGGCGGCGGCGATCTCTTGGAGATCGCGCCGGCTGGCCTTGGCGAGAGCGTGATGCTGCCCTTCGTCGGCGCGTTCGTTCGGCAAGTGGATATCGAAGGCGGCAAGATCGTCGCAGATCCGCCGGGGGGATTGTTCGCGGAAGCAGGCGCAAAATGATTTGGCGCGCGTCGGTGCTGACGATTTTTCCCGAGCTTTTTCCGGGCTCGCTCGGCGCCAGTCTTTCCGGCAAGGCGCTCGGGGCCGGAATCTGGTCGTGCGAAGCGGTCGATATCCGCGACTACGCCTCCGACAAGCACCGCACGGTCGACGATACGCCCGCCGGCGGCGGGCCGGGCATGGTGATGAAGGCCGACGTGCTGGCGCGCGCGATCGACGCGACCGCACCGGCCGGCGACGAGCGCGCGCGGGTGTTGCTCACTCCGCGCGGCCGTCCGTTGACGCAAGCCCGCGTGCGTCAATTCGCGGCGGGCCCCGGCGTCGTCGTCGTGTGCGGCCGGTTCGAGGGCGTGGACGAGCGGATCGTCGAGGCCCGCGCGCTGGAGGAGATTTCGATCGGCGACTATGTGCTTTCGGGCGGCGAGATCGCGGCGCTGGTGCTGCTCGATGCCTGCGTGCGGCTGCTGCCGGGCGTCATGGGCAAGGATGCCTCGAAGGCCGAGGAGAGCTTCGAGGCCGGGCTGCTCGAATACCCGCAATTCACCAAGCCGCAGTTGTTCGAGGGCCGCGTCGATCCCGGAGGTGTTGCTCTCGGGCGATCACGGGAAGGTCGCGGCCTGGCGCCGGGCGGAAGCCGAGCGCATTACCCGGGAGCGGCGGCCGGACTTGGCGCCCCGCAAGGGCCAAGGAAAGGTCAAGCGAAGGGCCAAGGGTCTGAAAGAGAATGACAAGCCGTCCGCTTTGTCGTATCTAGCGCGCCGATCCCATAGCCGAGACATAGCGGCGGCGCCCAACGGGCGGCCGGAGGTTGCCATGAATATCCTTCAGACATTCGAGCGCGACGAGCTGGCCAAGCTCACCAAGGGCAAGGCCATGCCGGAGTTCGCGCCGGGCGATACCGTCCAGGTCAACGTCAAGGTGGTCGAGGGCGAGCGCAGCCGCATCCAGGCCTACGAGGGCGTCTGCATCGGCCGTTCCGGAAGCGGCATGAACGAGAGCTTTACGGTGCGGAAGATTTCCTATGGCGAGGGCGTGGAGCGCGTGTTCCCGCTCTATTCGCCGATGATCGAACTCGATCGAGGTCGTTCGCCGCGGCAAGGTGCGCCGCGCCAAGCTCTATTATCTGCGCCAGCGCCGCGGCAAGAAGGCGCGCATCACCGAGAAGCAATCCGCGCGCGGCGGAATCGAGGACACGGCGCCGGCCGAGGCCATCGAGGTCGCGGAGGCGAAGTGAGTGAGCGTGCGATGAAGCTCCGCACTCTTCACGACAAGATCTGGGACGACCATCTGGTCGATCAGCAGCCCGACGGCACTTGCCTGATCTATATCGACCGGCACCTGGTACATGAAGTGACGAGCCCGCAGGCCTTCGAGGGACTGCGCCTCCACGGCCGCAAGGTGCGGGCGCCGGGCAAGACGCTCGCGGTGGTCGACCACAACGTGCCGACTACGGACCGCTCCAAGGGCATCGACGATCCCGAAATCCGCGCTGCAGGTCGCGACGCTGGCGGAGAACGCGCGCGAATACGGGATCGATTATTTCAGCGAAACCGATCGCCGGCAGGGCATCGTCCACATCATCGGACCGGAGCAGGGCTTCACGCTGCCCGGTACCACGATCGTTTGCGGCGACAGCCATACCTCGACGCACGGCGCCTTCGGGGCGCTTGCGGTCGGCATCGGCACCTCGGAAGTCGAGCATGTGCTGGCGACCCAGACGCTGATCCAGCGCAAGGCCAAGAATCTGCGCGTGACGGTCGACGGCAAGCTTCCATACGGCGTCGGTGCCAAGGACATCATCCTCGCCATCATCGGCGAGATCGGCGCCGGCGGCGGCACCGGGTACGCGGTCGAATATGCCGGCGAGGCGATTCGTTCGCTCTCGATGGAAGGGCGCATGACCGTCTGCAACATGTCGATCGAGGGTGGGGCGCGGGCCGGCATGATCGCGCCGGATGAGAAGACCTTCGCATATCTCAAGGATCGTCCGCGCGCTCCCAAAGGCAAGGCTTGGGACGAGGCAATGCGTTATTGGGAGACGCTCGGCTCGGACGCCAATGCCGTGTTCGACCGCGAAATGAAGTTGGATGCCGCGGCGCTGCCGCCGCTCGTCACTTGGGGCACCAGCCCGGAGGATGTGGTGTCGGTCACCGGCCAGGTGCCGGATCCGGATCAGATCGAGGACGAGGACCGGCGCGCGACCAAGCGGCGCGCGCTTGCCTATATGGGGCTCAAGCCCGGCACCAAGATCGCCGACATCAAGCTCGACCGCGTCTTCATCGGCTCCTGCACCAACGGACGCATCGAAGACTTGCGGCTCGTGGCCAAGCTGGTCGGCGACAAGAAAGTGCATCCGGACGTGAGCGCCATGATCGTGCCGGGCTCTGGGCTGGTGAAGGCGCAGGCGGAGGCCGAAGGGCTCGACCAGATCTTCAAGGCCGCGGGCTTCGAGTGGCGCGAGGCGGGCTGCTCGATGTGCCTTGCCATGAACGCCGACAAGCTCATGCCCGAAGAGCGCTGCGCCTCGACCTCGAACCGCAATTTCGAAGGCCGCCAGGGCCACAAGGGAAGAACTCACCTGGTATCGCCGGCGATGGCGGCGGCGGCGGCGATCGCCGGACGCTTCGTCGATGTGCGCGAGTGGCCGCGCAACTGAGCGAGCGCACACGCTGAAAAAGCAACGGGCGCGCACTTGGCGCGCCCGTTTTTGTCAGACGTGGCCTGACGTCAGCGGCAGCGCCAACGGCTCCACGAACGGGTGTGGACCATGATGCAGCGGCGCGGACCCCAGTAACGGCGGCTGCCCCAGCGCCAGTGCTGGACCTGCTGTACGGTTGCCTCAGGCTGTGCGGCGATGAGGCCGGTGGTCGAATGCAACGCACCGGCTTGGGCCGGCGTGAACGCCGCGAAGCCGATTGCGCCGGCTGCGGTAGCGGTGAGAACGAACTTCCTCAGCATTGTCGTCTCCTCTTCGATATCGTCGCCCGGCGCAAGTCGCGGCCGGACTTCGGCGATCAGGCTAGTGTTTGCAAAAGCACGTGAACCGACCCTTATTTGAGCATTCACCTGCCGTTCAGGAATACGGCGACTTTTCGAGCGGTCTTTCGAAGCCCGCATGTGGCCGCTACGCTGGCCATATGGTTACGAAGGATGAAATGCGCGTGGCCGAAGCGAATTCCGCCCTTGATCGGCTCAAGGCCGAAGGCGGTGCTTTCGACAGCGCGATGCCAGGCGAGTCGAAACCCGGCCGCGATTCGGAAGACTCCGCGCCGCCGGAGGATGGCATCGAGCGCTGGGGCCGGATCATCGGCCGCACGCTGGGCTGGAGCGCCGCGCTTTTTCTTGCGTGGCAGCTGCTTAGCAGTTTTGGTGGCTGAATGCGCGTCACACGTTCTTCAGCGGCTCGATACGGCTCGCACAGTGAGCGGCGCTAATCGATATTGGATGATCCTACTCTGCCGAGTCGTAGATTGCGATATTCCACTCGCCTTTCGCTGTCAGCGCGTAGCACAGCCGATCGGATTGAAGAGGCCGGGCTGCGTTGGCCGAGATCCAGCCGGTGCGGCCTGATGGCAACAATACCTGGAAGTGAGTTGGCCTGCTGTCGGACGGCGGATGGGTATTCAAGACGGGAACCGCTTCCAATCCCGCCGTGGCGATCGGCGCGTCTTTGTCGTCCGGTGCCTTGATCACTGGCGTACTGCGAACGATGAAATACCAGTCGGCACCTTCATCGGATGTTTCAATCTTCGCGCGCGCCTGCTCGAACACATCGTCGTCGACGATCGTAGCCGCAGCCGGGCCACAGATCACATTGTCGTTCGCTTGATAGAACGTGCCGTCGTTGGCGAAGGCCGCTAGGGCATCCCAGAACGGTCCGTTTTCGACATCGCCGTCGGCGTCCTTTCCTGTGGCGCGAAACCCAAATACGACCCGGAAGTTGTGTTGCGGATCGCGCCCTGGATCGAAATTGCCCGTCAATAAACTATCGTTCAGCGTCCACACAAATCCTGGCGCCACGAGCGCAAACAATGCCTGTGCATCTTTTTTTGTAATGGCGTTGATGAATTCCGTACGGAATTTGTTGAAAGCAGCATCCGGTGTGTAGGCCGCCGCCAGCTCCACTTTGACCTGAGGATAGGCAACCCTTCTCACTTCGGCGGATACAGCAGTGCCAACGACAAGCATCATCGTCGCAAAGATTGCGGTGCAAAGGATTTTGCGGCGCATGGTTCCCTCCAGCAAACAGTCGCGAGAAACAGCCAACTCTTTCAGCAAGGCTGTATTGTTTTGTAATTCTGACATTGGTCGGCACAAAAACCAATCGGGATCATTCGGGGGAATCCGCTTGCGCTCAAACCATCGAGCCGAGCCAATTGCCGTCGAGTTCTCCGAGCGCAATCAGCAATCCCGTTTGCTGATCTTGAAGGGAATCCCGATAGCCATTGCAGACGAAAGTCCATGCATGCCCGACGTCGGGCACGATGAGCATGGCCGCATACCAGGCGTTGTTACTGCCTTCGTGCCAGATGACAGACTTGCCGATTCCGCTTGCTTCCGCGGTCGTCGTAACCCAACCCAAGGCGTAGTCCTCCCCCGCGAGCGGGGTGTGCAGGGCATCGACCGTCTCAGGTCTGAGATAGCTGGGCGCCGTTGCCCCGCGCGAAAGGTGAAAGGCGACGTAGCGCGCCAGATCTGGCAGCGACAGGTGAACGGTGCCGGCCGGACCGATCAGCGGTGGATTGTCCGACAGTAGATCGTCATCCGGGGAAAGTGCAGTGAAGGTATACCTCCGCGTGCCAACCTGATGTCCCCAATGTCCCCACGGCTGTGTGATGTTGCTGCGTCCAAAAAGCCGCGCTAGGACGCCGCGCGTTCCCTTGCCCGGCGCGCCAAAACCGGCGGACTCGAGGCCGAGCGGCGAAAAAACCTCGCGTCGCATCAGGTCTTCCCAGGCCGTGCCTGTCACGCCTTCAGCAATCGCGCCAGCGACCACGTAGCCGAGGTTCGAGTAGTGGAAGGCCTCGCCTGGCCTATGCATCGGGCCTTGCATCATCGCCTCCGCGGCAAGCGCCGCACGCATCGCATACGCCGGTTCCGGGGAGTAGAAGCTCGCGTCGACTTCCTCAGCGGATGGATCGGTCGGCATGCCCGAGCGATGGCTCAACAGATGCCGCAATGTGAGGCCGGCGAAATCGGGATGCACCTCGACGCCACCCGCGACGAACATCGGCGCGACCGGGGCGTCCCACTCCAGCTCGCCGCGTTCGACCAGCCGCGCCATCAGCATCGCGGTCATCGACTTCGTGCACGAGCCGATGTGCCAACGATCGTGTTCGCTGACCGCGATGCCCGCCCCCTGCTTGCGCTCGCCCATACAGCACCAGCAACTCGACGCCGGCCGGACCGATCCGGGCAAGCCCGACCGCGGGCACGCCGTACCGCCGCAGCAGGACTTCGCATTCACGCTGTAGTGTCATGCTGCAAACTACGGCCGGGGAGGCGAAGACAAGGTCAATCTCCTCAACCTCATGGCTGAGAGCCGGCTGCGGTTCGCCGCGATCCAATCGTAGATCGGATGGCCGAACAGACGGCTCAACACCGGCACGTAGAAGAACGGAACTAGCCACCACAATCCGGGCACGCGCAGGACGACGTAGCGATACGCCTCGAAGCCCGGCAGCGCCCGGCCGTCGGGCAGGACGAGGTAGAGCGCCTTTTCCAGTCGCGCGTCGCTGACGACGGGGGAAGGATTGCTGCGGAAGTCGCGGATCCTGATTTGCTTGAGCCCGTCGAAGGCCAGAAACCACGCCATCGACCGGACGCAGAAGCCGCAACGGCCGTCATAGATCATCTCCATGTCGCCGATCTTGCGCTTCCACCATGCGCCAAGGCGCTGCAGCCACTCCGGGCGCACGAAGCTCACGTGCCCCATGATCATGACGAAGCGAGAAAGTAGATCAGCCTCAGCAATAAAGCGAACATGACGTGAAGGAAAATGGCCGCGGCGAGCAGATAGGGTCGCGTGCGCCGCTGCCAGATCAAGAAAGGAAAGGTGATCTCGATGAAGATCGTGCCGTAGGTCCGACACTGACCAGCCAGTAGTGCCGGGCAAGCAGACCCGTGAGAAAGCGTTGTAGTACTCATTGGTGGTGAAAACATACCATATGGCGTCGCCGTTCCACCATTCGTCCCATTCGTTTGCTGACGGCCGCTGTAGAAGAACAGGACCGCCATCTGGATTTGCATCAGCCGCGTGCAGGCGCCGGCCCAGGCGCTCGCTGTAGGGCGGCAGCGTGGCCTCAAGGTTGTCGCGTTTGGCCGCGCGGACGGCGCGCACGCGATCCAGGCTCAGCGCACGTCCGATCGGCGCGAGACACAGGATGAAAAGTACGCAGGCAAAGGATGATGTCGACGCCGTAAGGAAACGTCAGGTTGCGATAGTCATAGGAGATTTGGCCGACCAGGACGATCCACTTCACCCATGACGTCCGCCAGCCCAGCATGAACGCGAGGCAGCAGAGCAAGAAAAAGATGTGAAAAGCGATCCACTGCCAGGGCGCCGTAAAATAGAAAGAAGACCGATTGCGAAGCGGCATCCAGGATTCGTTGAGATACTCCAGCAAGCGATCTCGCGCGGCATCCAGCCTGTGTCGCCCCAAAAATCGAAGAGATAGGGCGTCGCCATGACGATAGTGGACACAGGAGCGCCGCGCCGATGCCGATGCGGGCAAGCTCCAACGGCGTCGTCGGGCTGCTTTGAAACCAAAGCCGCGACCAAGCCTGGCCAAGGCGCGCAAGCAATCCCGCTCCAACGCGATCAGACGGACTGCTAGTCTGCGCACGTACGGTCACTGCAGACGCTCTAAAGAGTGCGTGCGGCCAAGAAGGCTTGCGACCGCGAGGAGTTCCTTGTGCGCATTGCCAGATCCGGCTTGGTGAGCCGCGGGGCCGGTGATCTGCTTTGTGGGCTCGCATGCGGGCATTCAACATGCACAGACGTATCCACCGTGATAAATTCGGGATCGAGAGGGTGCTTGCCGCGCAAATGGTCTTCCGGCCGAGAACTCCTGTTCCTGGATCAGCCAGGAGGGTGACTGCAACCGGCTTCGAGGGCGGCGTGCTGTCGGCAGAACAACGCAGCGAAGAAGTCGCCGTAGGTATTCCGGAGACTCGATGATCGCGTAGTACCAGTTCTTGAACCAATATCGGTCGGAGATACCAGTTCAGCTCTTCGCCCGGCACGAAGGTGTGTTCTTTCCCGTCGGCGTCCTTGATGACATAACGAAATTGAGAATGCTTGCCGACGTTCGGAGCGAAGAAGCCCCAGTGCTCTCCAGCCTGAAGAGCGAGAAGTAGGGCTGCAGCACAGCGCGGAACGACTGCGCCGTCGGACTGCTGTTGGGGCCGAGCACCATGACGAAAGTGTGCCAGCCGACAAAAAGCGACATTGCCAGCGTGCTTCGAGCCTCCTGAGCCTCATGGACGAGAGCCGGCTGCGGTTCGCCGCGACCCAGTTGTAGATCGGGTGGCCGAACAGACGGCTCAACACCGGCATGTAGAAGAACGGGACCAGCCACCACAGTCCCGGAACGCGGGCGACGACATGACGGTACGCCTCGAAGCCCGGCAGCGCCCGTCCGTCCGGCAGGACCAGGTAGAGCGCCTTTTCGAGTTGCGCATCGCTGACGACGGGCGAAGGGTTGGTGCGGAAATCGCGGATCGCGGATCTGCCTGCAGCCCGTCGAAGGCCAGAAACCACGCCATCGAGCGCACGCAGAAGCCGCAGCGGCCGTCGTAGATCATCTCCATGTCGCCGATCCTGCGCTTCCACCAGCTCCGAGGCGCGTCAAGCCACTCGTGCCGCAGGAAGCTCATGTGCCCCATGATCATGACGAAGGAGAAGTAGATCCAGGCGCAAGAAGACGCGAACTGACGTGGAGGAAGATGGCCGCTGCAAGCAAATAGGGCCGCGTGCGCCGCTGCCAGATCAGGAATGGATAGGCGATCTCGATAAAGATCGTCGCGTAGGTCGCGACATTGACTCAGCCAATATTGCCGCGCGAGCAGGTCCAAGAAGGGCGCCATTGTAGTATTCGTTGGTGATAAAGACCAACCAGATCGCGTCGCCGTTCCACCATTCGTCCCCGCGCATCTTCTCGATGCCGCTGTAGAAGAACAGCACCGCCATCTGGATTTGCATGAGCCTGATGCACGCGCCGGCCCATGGGCTGGCGTAGGGCGGCAGGGTGGCGTCGAGGTTGCCGCGTTGGCCGCTCGCACGGCACGCACGCGGTCCAGGCTCATCGCGCGTCCGACCGGCGAGAAGAAACCTAAGATGAGAGCAGGCAGCAGATAGCTCTGTCGGCCCCATATGCGGGCTTGCGGGTTGCGAGCTCGTTGCAGGAGATATGGCCGACAGAATCGATCCATTTCACCCACGATGTCCGCCACCCGACCATGAAGGCTGGTGCAGGAGAACAAGAATAAGGCATGAAAGGCTCCAGCCTGCCCAGGCTACAGAAGAAGTAGAAGAACAGGCGAGACGCCCACGGCTCGGCTGTATTGCAACGCTTCCCCAGTGGCATGAAGCCATCGTCGCTCCAAAACTCGAGATGGATAAGGGATCGCCATGGAGTGAGTGGACTAGAGCACTGCGCCGACGCCCGTGCGGGCAATGTGAGGGGCATCCGTCGTCATGCTTTGAAACCAAAGCTACGAGACCAGGCCCGGCGAGCGCGACAAAAAATTCTCGGATCAAACGTGTCAAATCGCTCCTTAGTGCAGGCATGTGACGATTCTTGGAGTGTTCGCGATGAAAAATGAGCGGCGCAGTTGCCCTCTTCTGATGAGGTAGCAAAACCATCAGTTCTCTTGGCAGTCGAAACGTAACCTAAGGAGTTGTCAGCTGGCTGGTGTAAGGTGAGTTGCTCGGGATCATTCGGACGCCTGCCGCTCAAGTGATCTTCTGGCCAGTATCGGCTTTCCGGTATCTCGAGGAGGGTGACTGCAACCGGTTTCAGTGAGGCATGCTTTCGACAGTAAGACGCAGCGAAATACTCGCCGTTGGGGGATACGTCGCGCCGATATCGAGCAGCCGCACGCGGCGGTCGGGATAGGCGGAGGCGAGCACGTTGCGCCAGGCCACCGAGCGCAGCACGTGGTTGGCGAGGTGAAAGCCCACCGCCAGCGCGGCCAGCCGGACGTCGACGTGCCCGAAGCGCTGCACCACGGCGGCGAAGAGGTTGATCACGCGCCCGCGCCCATGTCGGAGAGCTCGGCGGCCACGAGCTCCGGAGACTCGGTGATAAGGCCCTGCACGCCCCAGCCGACGAGCTCGCGCACGTCCTCGCGCGTCTGCACGGGCCAGGTCATGACGACGTCCGCGCGCCGCCGCAGATCCGTCACGGTGCGCGCATCGAGCAGCTTGCGATGGATCGAGATCCCGTGCAGTCGCCGGCCGCCCGTCGAAGCGACGCCGCAGGCGCTCCAGCTGACGCCGGGCGCCGACCGAGGGCACTCCCGGGACCCCGGGCAGCAGAGCCAGCAGCGGCCAGTGGCGCGCGCAGACCGTCACCGCCGGACGTCCGGCGCGTGCTCTCCCAGGCCACCACCACCAGCGCGGGCAGGCGCCGGTCGCGACCCTTCATAGCATCAGCTCCGTGTGCGGGCCGATCGCGTCCAGGAGCCGCTCCAGCCGCAGCCGCGGGGCCCACGGCGGCACGAGCGTCCAACGGTCCCAGAGCACCGGCACGGGCCCGAGCGTCTTCAGGTGGCGGACCTCGATCCGGCCGGCGTGGAGGTGCAGGTCAGCCTCGACGACCGCGATGCCGAGCCGCTGCGCCTGCTGCAGGCGTTCGAGGTCGTTCCCGGCGCGGTGAGCGATGACGAACGGGCGCGTGTCGCGGCGAGTTGCACCCGACGGCGATGTGATGGTCGGTGCGTCCTGCATCCGCGGCCAGTGTAGGAGTCCCGAGCGCGCGATTGCGATGGTCGACCGCGACCAGGGTCGTCAGCACGATGGCCGTGCCGGCGACGACGTCGAGGACGAAATGGTTGGCGGTCACGACGACCGACACCACCATCGCCGCAGGCATGATGACCGCGAAGGCGCGCAGCGGCCACGCGCGGCTGGCGCGGAAGGCCACGACGCCCAGCAGCACGCTCCAGCCCGCGTGGAAGCTCGGCATGGCCGCATATTCGTTGACCAGCGAGGCCGGGAGAACCGTGCGATAGCCGCCGGCGAAGTGGGTGACCGTGTCGACGACCCCGTCCCCGGCCAGGCGCGGCGGGGCGACGGGGAACAGCGCGAAGATGACCAACCCGATGGCACCCGAGATCAGGCACACGTCGCGCAGGAGGAAGTACTGGCGCGGCCGGTAGCGGAACAGCAGCACGCCGGCGAGCAGCAGGAGCGGCCAGTGGCCGAAGATGTAGATCCAGTTCGCCAGCCGCACGAGCGCGTCGTGGCCGAGGATCGCCGACTGCGCCGCGCCCTCCCAGTCGACGCCCGCGAGGCGCTCGACGTGCGCGACCCGGCCGGCGTTGACGAGCGCCTGCGGGACGCTGCCCTCGGTGAGCGCACGCACGCCGAAGTAGGTCAGGTACGCGGCACCGAAGATCCCCAGCTCGCGGAGCGGGCGGGCACGATCGTTCGCGCTCATGGCGCCCTCGCCTCCTCGCGCTCGAAGGGCCTCGCCACGCCGATCGGCGACACGCACGCGCCGCCGCCGCCGCCGATGGCGATGACCGCCACGCGCTTGTCCGCCGGCGCCGGGACCGGCCGCACGGCGTAGAAATCGAGCGGATCGAGCATCACCTTCGACGCTAGTCGCCCGGACGGCGAGCGCCATCCGCTCCCCGCCGCCGGTTTCTGCGGTGAACTGCGGACGCCCGGCCCCGAGGCGTACTACGGACGCGATGCGCACAGCAGCACGGATGTGCGCGGCTCGCGCGGCCTGCACGACGCCACGCGCTCAGGACACGCGCGAACACCGTAGTTCCCCGGCGAGGTCGTCGGGGGGCCGCCGATGTGCTGGGCAGCGGCAGCGGCCATGCTCGGAGCATGAGCACCCTCACCGATCGTCCCGCGAGCCACCTGGCGCCCGAGACGGTCGACGCCATTCTGCGCGCCGCCGTCCAGGCACCGTCTTCGCACAACACCCAGCCATGGAGCTTCGCCGTCGCCCCGGGCGTGATCCACCTGCGGGCAGATCGCACGCGTGCGCTGCCGGTCAACGACCCCGACGACCGCGAGCTCGTGATGAGCTGCGGCGCGGCGCTGTTCAACCTGCGCGTCGCCGCGTGGTGGGCCGGTGCCGAGCCCGCCGTGACGCTGCTGCCCGACGCCGCCGACGGCGACCTGCTGGCCACTGTGCGGCTCCATGGCGGCGGCGCCCCTCCAGACGACATCGATCGACTGCACGCCGCGATCGAGCTCCGCCGCACCCATCGCGGCGCCTTCGCCGATCGGGCGCTGCCTGCCGGCCTGCCCGACGCGCTGCGCGCCTGCGCACACGCCGAGGGCGCGTGGCTGGAGGTGCTCGGCGACGACGCCCGCGAGCGCCTCGCCGACCTGATCGCCGAGGGCGATCGCATGCAGTGGGCCAACCGCCACTGGCGACGCGAGCTGTCCGCGTGGCTGCACCCGCGGCGCAGGGGCGACGGACTCGTGACCCCCCACCTCTTCGCGCCGCTGGCACAGGCCGCGACCGCGACGCTCGACATCGGCATGAGCGTCGCGGCCCGCGACCGCGAGCGCGCCGAGCATGCGGCGGCCATCGTCGTGCTGGACACCCACGGCGACCGCCCGCGCGACTGGCTGGCCGCCGGGATGGCGCTCGAGCACGCCGTCCTGCACGCCGCCTCGCAGGGGCTGCAGGCCTGCTACCACAACCAACCCATCCAGGTGCCGGAGCTGCGCATGCACGTCGCGGCCCTGCTGGGCAGGCCATGCTTCCCTCAGGCCATCGTCGAACTCGGCCACGCGGTCCATCCGGCCCGGCCGACGCCGCGGCGCCCGCTGGCGGACGTCGTCGATGCCGTCGGCGCTGAAACGCATCGCGAGCGGAGCTGATCGAGCTCGGCGGCAAGTGGCCCCCGGCGGAGAGATCACACCGCGATCTTCCTTGTCAGACCGACGACGATGGGATTTGCGGCTCGTCCGCATGCTGGAGTCGCAATCGACCCGGATGGCGGCCGGCCACACGATGCCTAGGCTCGAAGGCATGTACTCCGAGTCCGAGGTCGCAGACATGTTCACCACCATCGTCGTCGGAGTCGACGGGCTCCCCGGAGGTCGCGACGCGCTCAGGCTGGCGCAGCGTCTCGCCGACCTCGCCGGTGGAGAGCTCGTCGCCGTCCACGTGCATCCCTACGAGCCGTTCCCGTTCCGCGGCCTGCGAACGGACGTCGAGGCCTTGGCGCACGATGACGCCCAGGCGCTGCTCGAAGGGCAGCTGGCCGAGGCCGGCGTGCGGGCTCGCGCGATCGCGACCGCCGAGACGTCCCCGGGCCGCGGCCTGCACCGCATCGCCGACGGGCTGGAGGCCGATCTGATCATCATCGGCTCGCCGCATCGCGGGCCGCTCGGCCGGGTCGTCGCCGGCGACACCGCCCGCGCCGTCATCCAGGGCGCCACGCGCCCGGTGCTCGTCGCGCGCCAGAGCGCCGCGGCGCCGTTCGCCGGCCAGACCATCGGCGTCGGCTACGACGGCTCGCCCGAGAGCCGTGCCGCGCTGGCCTGGGCGGGACGCTTCGCCCTCGCCGTCGGCGCCACGGTCCACATCGTCTGCGCGGCCGAGCCCCCGCAGGGCTTCTCGCCCAGCATCTCGTACGGCATCAACTGGGTGGCCCTCGCGCCCGAGCGCCGCGAGTATGCCGAGACCCTCGTGGCCGAGGCCGTCGCCGAGGTCGGCAACGGCGCGACGGGCGAAGCCGTCATCGGCGTGGCCCGCGACGAGCTGGTCCGGGTCTCCGAGCACGTGGATCTCCTGGTCCTCGGCTCACGCGGGTACGGTCCCGTCCGCCGCGCCCTCCTGGGCGGCTCCGCCGACCGGATCGTGCACGCGGCGGCCTGCCCGGTGATCATCGTTCCGCGCGGCGACCACGAGGACCACGCCACCGAGCACCCGGCGGCGATGGAGATCACGGCCGGCTGATGGCCGGTGCCAGTGTGGATCATCTGCCTCACCGCACTGCCGAGCGCCCATGGATCGCGCTCGCTGTCCGGGGCCGTCAGCGTCGCGTCGAGCGCCGCGAAGCGCTGAGCTCAGCGGCGAGCTCGGCGACGGCGCGCTCGACGGACGGGCTCAGCCCGTCGCCGGCGCCGAAGCTCGCGCCCTCGATCGCGTAGACCTCGAGCCGGCCCGGCAGGCGGTCCAGCGATCGCGCCAGCTCGACGGCGTCCGCGACGCCGAAGGCATGCGTCGAGGAGCGCACGCTGCGCACCGGCAGGGCCCCCGCCCCGGCGTCGAAGCGCCGGACGGTGCCCGGCGCTGCGCCCGACTGCGCGGCGTCGACGACGACGACGTGCTCGGCGCCCTGCCCAGGCGTCCACGAGCGCCGTCGCGTCTCCGTCCAGCTCGCGCACCTCGACGCCCGCGGGCTTCAGCTCGCGCACGCGCCGGCGACGGCGAGGCCCGGCGCCGTCGTCGCCGCGCCAGCGCGTTGCCGACGCCGATCAGGATCACCCGCGGTCGATCTCCAGGCGCAGGAAGTGCGTCGCGCAGGAGATGCACGGGTCGTAGCTGCGCACGGCCTGCTCGCAGCGCGGGTGCAGCTCGTGCGTCGAGCGCGAGGTCGACGTGGCGCTGGACGAAGCCGCGAGGCTCTGCTCGATGCGGGCCTGGTTCTGCGAGGTCGGCGGCACGATCCGCGCGTCGTCGACGATCGTGCCGCTCGTCGTCGATCGCGTAGCGGTGCCAGAGCAGGCCGCGCGGCGCCTCGGTCCAGCCGCAGCCCGTCGCCGCGCGCGGCGCGACCTCGACCGCCGGGGCGGTCCGGCGGCTCGTAGCCGTCGATCAGCCGCAGCGCCTCGTCGAGCGCGTAGACGATCTCGACCGCGCGCACGACGATGCTGCGAAACGGGTTGCGGCACACCGGCTCGAGGCCCGCGGCGTCGGCGGCCTCGCGCGGCGACGCGGCGACAGCCGGTCGCGGTTGAGCGCGTAGCGGGCCAGCGGCCCGACGAGGTAGCGCGTGCCGTCGCGCAGGCGCGAGTGCAGCGCGGTCGAGTGCGGCGACCTGCTCCTCGACGAAGTGCTCGTCGTACTCGCGACGGCGCGAGGTCGAGCCCGCTGCTCGACGACCGAGCCGCCCGCACTCGATCGCGTAGCAGCGTCCGGCTCGCGCAGCGCGACGAAGTCGTAGTCCTCCTCGAAGTCCGGGCACGGGCAGCGACGCCGTCCAGCGCACGGCCTCGAGCGCGAACTCGCGGGCCGCGCTGGAGCTGCTCGCGACCGCCGGCGCGAGCTCGGCCGCGCGTCGGCGCGCGGTAGAAGCCGCCGACGCGCACGTTGATCGGGTGGATCTCGCGCCCGCCGACGACGCGCATCAGCGCGTTGCCGGCCTTCTTGAGCTGCAGCGCCTCGCTCGACGACCTCGCCGGTGGTCGCGCGCCATCTCGAATCGCGCTCGGCGTAGCCGAGGAAGTCGGGCGCGTGCAGCAAGAAGACGTGCAGCGCGTGGCTCTCGATCCACTCGCCGCAGTAGAGCAGCCGCCGCAGCGCGCGGACCTGGCTCGGGGACCGCGACGCCGCAGACGTCCTCGATCGCCGTCGATCGCGCTCATCTGGTAGGCGACCGGGCAGATGCCGCAGATGCGCGCCGTGATGTCCGGCGACCTCGGTGAAGCGCGCGCCCGCGCAGGAACGCCTCGAAGAAGCGCGGCGGCTCGAAGATGCGCAGCTCGCACGTCCTCGACGCCGGCCGTCGCGGACGCGGACGTGCATCGCGCCCTCGCCCTCGACGCGGGCGAGCAGGTCGCGTGATGGATCCGCGTTCAGCCATCATGCGGCTCGCTCTCGGCCTGCGGAACGCCGGCGCGACCGGCGTTGAAGGTCGCGGTACAGCGCGCACGACGTCGCGCTCGGCAGCAGGCCGTCGCGGGCGCAGCCAGCCGGCGAGCGAGCCGGTGTTGGCGCGCTCCATCGGCCCGAAGCAGCCGTAGCAGCCGCGGTCGTAGCTCGGGCACAGCGCGCCGCAGCCGGCGTGCGTCACCGGACCGAGGCACGGCGTGCCGTGGGCGACCATCACGCAGACGTTGCCGCGCGCGCTTGCACTCGATGCACACGCTGTGGGCGGGCGATCTGCGGCCTGCGCTCGTTGAGGAAGGCGCTGATGACCTCGAGCAGCTGGCGCCTTGTCGGGCGGGCAGCCGCGGAGCTCGAAGTCGACGGCGACGTGCTCGGCGACGGGCGTCGAGTCGCGCAGCGTCGAGATGTACTCCGGGCTCGCGTAGACGATCGACACGAAGTCCTCGACGTCGGCGAAGTTGCGCAGCGCCTGGATGCCGCCGGCGGTCGCGCACGCGCCGATCGATGACGAGCCGGCGCGAGCGCGCGCGGATCTCGCGGATCCGCTCGGCCTCCTCGGCGGTCGTGATCGAGCCCTCGACGATCGACAGGTCGTACTCGCCCTCAGACGCGCTCGAGGCCGGCCTCGGGAAGTAGGCGATGTCGAGCTGCGCCGGCGAGCGCGAGCAGCTCGTCCTCGCAGTCGAGCAGCGACAGCTGGCAGCCGTCGCAGGAGGCGAACTTCCAGACGGCGAGGCTGCGCTGCGCTCACAGCTCCGCCACCTGCATGAGCGGCGCGACGACGGTCGTGGCGGAGCACCGGGCCGTCCTTGCAGATGAACAGCGGGCCCGAGCTGGCAGTGGCCGCAGTGCCCGGTGGCGCACTTCATGCTGCGCTCCATCGACAGCCAGATGCGGTCGTCGCGTCACCCCGCGCTCCTGCGAGCGCGGCGCGCCGTGAAGCGCATCATCACCTCGGGGCCGCAGACCATCGCGACGGCGCTCTCGGCGTCGAAGCGTCTGCGCGGGATCAGCGCGTGACCGACGCCCACGCGACCGCGCCAGTCGGCGGTCGGCGACGTCGACGATCACGTCGACGTCGACGTCGAAGCGCCCGCGCCAGGCCTCGAGCTCGCTCGCGTAGAGCAGGTTCTCCGGTGAGCGCCCGCCGTACAGGACGACACGCTCGGCCGTAGCGGTCGCGATGCGCGAGCAGCGTCGTGCACGACGGGCCGCAGCGGCGCGAGGCCGATCCCGCCGGCGATGACCACGACGTCGCGGCCCTCGGCGTCGGCCAGCGGCCAGACGGTGCCGAACGGCCCGCGCACGCCCGACCACGTCGCCGGGCTTGGCGGCGCACAGCGCGGCCGTGACCGCCCCGACGGCGCGCACGGTGTGCGGCGATCGCGCCGTCAGTGCCGATGGCGCTGACCGAGATCGGCGCCTCGCCGACGCCGAACGCGTAGAGCATCGCGAACTGGCCGGGGGCGAAGCTCCAGCGCGTCCGCGGCGGCGTCGGCCGGTCGAGCCGCAGCGTCCACGTGTCCGCGCGTCTCGCGCCGCTTGTCGGCGACGTGGAACGGCGGCCGGCGGCTCACGTCATCGGCCGACCTTCCCGTAGAGGTCGAGCAGCCGCAGCCGCGTGTCCTGCGAGGCGCTCGACGAAGACGGTCGAGATCAGCTTCATCAGGTCGTAGCCGAGGGCCGGGTCCGCCTCGCACTTGCCGCGCAGGCAGGCTCCGTCGAGCGCGATGGCATGCGGTCGTGCCGAGCGCGCGCGCATCGAAGGCGGTGCGGTACGGCGGAACCAGCCATGACCAGCCGAGCAGCTCGCCGTCGTGCAGCGTCTCGAGGACCACCGCCCCGCGCCCGGGACGGCGGTTTCGAGCGCCACGGCGACCGTGGCGGATGACGTAGAACGCGTTCGCCGCGCTCGCCCTCGCGCATGATCCGCTCCTCGGCGTGGAAGACGCACGTCGCGCGCACAGCCCGCGAGCGTCGCGACGGTGCTCGGGCGAGCGGCTGCAAGCGCGGGCAGCTCGCGCAGAGCGTGTCCTCAGATCGTCGGCATCGCAGGCGCCTCCCGCAGGTCGTGGCGCGGATCGCGGCGACCTCCTCGGTGATGTCGATGCGCGACCGGGCACCAGGTGATGCAGCGCCCGCAGCCGACGCAGCCGGAGGTGCCGAACTGGTCGATCCAGGTCGCGAGCTTGTGGGTCATCCACTGGCGGTAGCGCGAGCGCGGTCGTCGCGCGCACGCTGCCGCCGTGGAGGTAGGAGTGCTCGAGCGTGAAGCACGAGTCCCACAGCCGCGTGCGCTCGGCCTCTCGCCGGCGAGGTCGCGTGACGTCCTCGACGGTGCTGCAGAAGCACGTCGGGCAGACCATCGTGCAGTTGCCGCAGCTCAGGCAGCGATCGGCGACCTCGTCCCAGCGCGGGTGCTCGGGGTTGGCCTGCAGCAGGTCGCGGATGTCCGTCGGTGTCCAGCGTGCGGCCCATCGACGCGCGCGGTCCGCTCGGCGGCGGCGTCGGGCGCGTCCCGGTCGTCGGCGTCGGCCGTCGCGACGGCTCGAGCGCCGCGAGCACCTCGGCGCCGCGCTCGCTGCCGACCTCCACGACGAAGCGGTGGCCGCGTCGTCGAGGAGCTCGGTCAGCGCCAGGTCGAAGCCGGCGGTGACGCGCGGGCCGGTGTTCATCGACGCGCAGAAGCACGTCCCGCCCGCGCGACCGCAGTTGACCGCCACGAAGAACGCGTCGCGCCGGCGCGCCTCGTAGTCGGCGTCGACGTAGCGGTCGCCCATGAAGACGCGGTCCTGGATCGCGACCGCGTGCAGGTCGCACGAGCGCACGCCGAGGAACGCGTAGCGCGGCGGCGGCTGCGGGCGCATCGACCTCGAGCCTGCCGTCGCTGCCCGCGCCGTGCGCGCCAGACGCGCAGCTGCGGGCGGGAACAGGAAGCGCTTGAGCGAGTCGTGGCCGACGGTGTGCGCGAACAGCGCGCCGTCGCCGCTGGGCCGCGAGGCGGAACGTGCCGCCCTCCTGGACGTCGACCCAGCCGGCGGGCAGCTCGTCGGCGCTGCGCAGCTCGTCGTAGACGAGCGCCTGTGAGCGCACCGTCGGGCCGATGACCGTGTAGCCGCGCTGCCGCAGAGCGTCCAGGAGGGCGTCCAGTTGGCCTCGCTCGACGATCGCGGTCATCGCATGTCTACGCTACCGTCGCCGCAGATGTGAGTACAGGCCTTGAAGCGCGTGTCACTCCGGTCACAGGGCCCCGACGATGTCCAGCGTCGACAGGACTCCCACCGGGGCGCCATCGCCATCGACAGCCACCACGTGGCCGACCGCGGTCTCGACGAGAAGCGCTGCGGCGCGATCGAGCGTGGCGTCCACCGGCACCGCCAGGCCGCCGCTGGCGCTCGCGAGCTCGCCGGCCGTCGGGCGCGGCCCGCCGGCGACGGCAGCCGCCACGACATCCATGTCGGTGACGAACGTCATGTTCCCGTCGCGCCAGACCATCACGCTGTGGGTGCGGCGCTCCACGAGCACGCGTGCCACGTCGGCAAGCGGCGCCACAGGCGCACAGAAGACGATGCCCGAGTGCATGACGTCGCGCACCACGTGGGCGCTGAGCGGCCCGCCGCTGATGGCCGGGCGCGCCGGCCCCGGACGGACGATCCGCGCGACGCGCGGCTCGTGTCCGGCCAGCACGGCGATGACATCGAAGCTCGAAAGGACACCGCGGACACGAGCGTCGCCGGGATCGCGAACGACCACGTGCCCTTCACCCGCGTCGACCATACGCACTGCCGCGGCGAGCAGCGTGTCGCCAGGGGCCACCGATGGTGCCTCCGGCGCGAGGACCTCCTCAGCGGTCGCCGCGCCGCCCAGCGCCGCGCGAAGGACGTCGCGCGTGGTGATCAGGCGGGCGGCATCGGGGTCCACTACCACCGAGTGGACCTGGTGGACGGCCATGAGTGCCGCAACCTCGACGAGTGCCGCACCCGGCAGGCAGGTCACGAGCCCCGGGCGACATGACGGTATGCGCCTCGATGGCGGCAAGCTGTGACGCGACGTTTGTCGTCATGACGCGAACGTCATCGGCCGACGCCGCGCCTGCAATCCGCATGCGGCAAGGACCGTGCAGCCGCGCGAGGCCAGCGCGACTTGGCGGCCCCGCCTGGCGCCATGTGACGGCGGTGCCCTATGGTCCCGATCATGGACGTGGTCATCGCCGGCGGCGGTGTTGCCG
>CAVYZC010000016.1:0-18944 GCA_963772885.1 uncultured Alphaproteobacteria bacterium
TTGGGAGCGGCGAATTCTGTTGGCGGATACGCCGCGACGCTCGCAACCACGCGCTCGCCGTCACGGCGCGTATTGTGTGTACAATGCACGCGCAAATCGGAGGATCAGAACTTGTAGGCCACCCGCAGCGCCGATGGCACGGGCACCATCGGCTCGATCGGCACCGCGGCTTTCGGATCGCCGAAGTCCAGCTTCGCGCCAACCTTGATGAGGTTCTCCCTCCAGACCGTGCCGAAGATTTGGGTTCGGTTCTCGAAGGCGTGGTAGCCGATGAAGGTGGAGAGCGTCGGGGTCAACTTATAGTTCAGTGAAAGGCTCCATTGCGTGCTTTCGGCGCCGATCGACGTATTCGCCACCTTGCCGGAAGCATATCCGTACGTCGCCCTTACTCCCAGGTTCTGCCATTGCGGCGCGTTGAACAGGCCGCCGATGGAGACTTGCGCCCGGGCCTCGGCAAACCACGCGTCCGTCATCGTGCCGGCGCCGGTGCCGCTGCTCAGATCGAGACGGCCGAAGCTGAGCGCCCACCATCCAGTTCTTGGTGAAATAGCGCCCCTCCACGCCGACGAAACCGAGCGTACTGCTCGGAGCAAAGAATGTCGGAGAGACGTCGGCATAGCCCCCGAACAGACCGAAGTCGACGTTGCTGATCAGGTTCCAGTTCAGATGAACACCGGCGGCGATATGCGAACCGGTGCCGCAACCGGCACAATAGCTGCCGGACTTCTCGCCTTGGACGTCAGCCTGCAAACGGAAATAATTGGGAAGCCGAAACCCCAGCGCCGCTCGCCCGAACAAAATGGTGGTGTCGTAGTCGCTTCCGAAGGAATGCGCGTCGGCTGCTCCCACGTAGAGGAGAAATTGCGCGTTCGCGCCCGACATCGCAAGCGGGTTTGGATCCATGAGCCGCGCGGTGTCGGAAAGTCTGAGGCAGGTATCCGTTCCGGGGATATAGTAAAATCCCGCGCCGTAAACGTCGCAGACGCGGACATAGTCGACGGATTCTGCTCGTGCATGCGTACTGATGGCGATGAGAATAATGTACGCAGCGCTCAGCGCGAGGCGACGATAGTTGTTCATGGTGGAGCCCCCAGCCCTTAGTAGGATCATACCTGCTGCAAGGAGGCGGGGCTGTTGCAATTCAGCCACAACCCACAACTATTGTCTGAAGAGCTGGGGCGCATCCAGTTCTGCTATCGGCACAAAGCCGAGGAAGTATGCTTGGCTTTCCACGAAGCGTAAGTGCCACTGCCAATTCCCGAAATATGGGCGATGGGCGGGTTGAACGGGCGAGTCACCTGTTTCGCCTTTTGCGCTTCTTGAGCTTCTTCCGCTTTCCTATCGTCACCTTCTTCGCCGCCACGGGCTCAGTCGAAACCAGCCTATAGGGCGACGCGAACTCCGGCGGCGGATAGGCCTGCACATGCGCGATGCGCTCGCGTGCATGGCGTCCGCGGCGCGTGCGCGGCTTTTCGTCCGTGAGTGCGGCAGGCGCGACATAAGAAGGAGCCGCCGGCGCTTCGGCGAGCATCGTCGGCGCCGCCGGCCCGCTCGCCATCACCGGCGCGTACTGCGTGTACCAGCCGCAGGCGATCGGCGCGCGCGGATAATTGGCGCGCGCGATCACGCCGACCAGCATGCCGTTCTGGATCACCGCGCCGCCCGAGTCGCCGAAACAGGCGCTGGCCGAAAGTTTTCCGCTCCGATTCGGATCGACCAGCATGTAGCGGTGGTGCGTGGCTTGCACCAGCCGGGCCTCGCGCAGCGTGCCGATGGCCATGCGCTGCGCCTCGCTGGCGGTGCCGAAGCCGGCGATTGTGTATTCACCGCCGCCCGGATCGCCCACCGGCAGCGGCGCGATCGAGCCCGGCAACGGCGCGCGCAGAATGAGGATCGCCGCGTCGCCCGAAACCGAAACGCGCCGCCCGTCCACGACGGCGCTGCGCGTGACGTGTGAAACCGCGATGCGCTGGCCGTCCGCGTTCACGCTCGGACGCCGCGCGCAGTGCGCGGCCGTCACCACCGCCTGGCGGCCGATGGCGACGCCGGAACAATGGCTGCCGCCGGAATGAACGCGCACCATGTGCGCGGAGAGGCCGGAGGGATAACCGTCGATGATGGCGCTCGCGTTGCCCGCGGAAAAAACCAGCGCCGCCGCGGCACATGCCGCGCACCCGATCGCGTTTGTTCGTCCGCTCATGAATCCACCCAGCCCGGGGCGATCTTAAAAGTATTCTCCCTCCCCCTGAAAGGGGGAGGGTGGCGAGCCGCACTCTCCTTACCCTCCCCTCGATGGGGAGGGTCGCCGCGCGAAGCGCGGCGGGGTGGGGTGGCAGTGCCGCAATTACCCCCACCCCGGCTCGCCGCTGACGCGGCTCGCCGACCCTCCCCACAAGGGGGAGGGTAGAAGAGCTAATCCCCGAGCCTTGATCCCAGCGCGCCCGCGGTGCTCACGATCCAGTCGCGCTGGAGCGCGACCAGCGTGGCACCGGTGACCAGCCCGCAGCCCGGGCCCTTGGGCCCCGTGGTCCAGCCGATCACCGCGGCGAGCGCGCCGTTCTTGAACACCGGCCCGCCGAAATCGCCGGTGCAGGCCCCGGCCGGCGTCGCCGCGCCGAGCGACAGCCGCACCATGATGCCGCCGGTGGTGCCGACCGCGGGCAGTGAGAGCGTGCGCAGCGTACCGGCGGAGCGCTCGTTGCCCTCGGCGGCGATGCCGAAGCCCGCCAGCATGAATTGATCGCCCGGCCGCGGCAGCGCCGCGTCGGTCGATAGCCGCGCCGCGCGGTAGCGCGCGGGCAGCGGCTCGGAGAGTTTCAGCAGCGCCAGATCCGGCGTCGGCCGGCGCGTCTTGAACTGCGCCGGGTCGAAGCCCGGATGCAGCACCACGTCCAGCACCGGCAGCAGCCGCGGCGTCGCGCCTTCCACCAGCGCGATCGCGTAATTGGCCGGCGGCGCCACGCAATGCGCCGCCGTGAGCACCAGCTCGCGCGACAGCACGGTTCCGCTGCACGAGGCGCCGCGCGTCGAGACGATCAGCACGGTCTGCGCCGCGATCTCGTTCGGCGCCCCCGCGCCGCCGACGATGGCGAAGGCGGGGACGGGCGTGAGCGCAAAGATAAGTGCGAGTGCCGCGCGGTGCATGGCGCTTTGTCGGCGTCTGCGCGGCGAAGGTCAACGCAGCTTTCACCTCTCCCCGCGTGCGGGGAGAGGTCGGCCCGCCGAAGCAAAGCGAAGGCGGGACGGGCGAGGGGGCTTCGATAGCGACTTTCTGGAGGTCGACCTGGCCGCCTTCGCGGCCGGGGAAATTCCCTCGATTCCCATTGTCGAAATAAGACCCTAGGGGAAAGTATTGCTCTGTTCTCTTGCGTCCGCGCGCGGCTCTTGCCAATCTCCCGGCGGGTTTGCATAGGGAGAGAGCAATGAAGCTTCGAGTTCTAGGTATCGCTGCCGTTCTGCTCGGCCTGTCCGCCAACGCGGCGTTCGCCGCCAGCGCCTGCACCGCCTTCGTCCGCATCGACGAGGAGAACTCGGCGGCCTGCCTGACCCTGGTCCGCAGCAAGACGAAGGACGCCGGTTTCAACGGCTCGAAGACCGGCGAGAGCTATTTCTTCTGGTTCGGCCAAAACGTGGTCTCGACCCGCTGCATCGACGGCAACGTCGTCGCCATGGCCGCCTATCACCAGCAGAACGACCGCGCCTGTCCGCTGCTCGACCGCATCAAGGACGTGCTCGACAACAAGTGAGCCGGCCGCGCGACTGAGCTGCCCGATTTAGCGACAGGCCGGGGCGCTTCGCGCGTCCCGGCCATCGATTTATCCCTGTCGCCGGGAGCGGGGGCACGACGGGGGATCGTGGAATTAGTTCTCATCGCCGCTTGCCCGGCGTCCCGATTCATGGGGCACGCTTTGCCCTCTGGCGAGATGGCCGGGCAAGCCCGGCTCATCGACACACGACGATGGACACTCGTCTTCGACGGCCCGCGATCATCGCCGAAGCCGCGCTCCTGGATCGGCACGCCCGTACCGGCATCAGGCCTCGCTCAAGGGCGTCGGCTGCGATTGTCTCGGCCTGGTGCGCGGCGTGTAGCGCGCACTCAATCGGCGAGGAGCCGGAAGCCGCGCCCGGCCTATACCGCCGACTGGGCCGAGCGCCGGCGGCAACGAGTCGCTCGCGGCCGCCGCCGCGCGCCATCTGGTCCGCTCGGGCTCGATGCGATCGCGCCCGGCGACGTGCTGTCTGTTTCGCTGGCGCGCGCACCTGCCGGCCAAGCATGCGGCGATCCTAGTCGCCGCCGATCGCATGGTGCACGCCCATGACGGCGCCGCGGTTGCCGAGGTCTATTCTCGCGAGCTTCTGGCGGCGGCGACTGGCCTATGCGTTCCGCTTCCCGAGTCAATTCGCGGAGCCGGGATTTGCCTGAATTCGATGGCCTGTGGACGATTGTTCGACGCCCACGGCAAGGGCGGCGGCCCGCTCGCGGCAATTCAAGTCACTGATCTATCGAGCGAAATCTCGTCCAGAAGATGCCGAGCGATTATCCGTATACCGTTGCTTTTTTGCACTAGTCCGCGGGGCCCAAAAGGCTAGTGTTCGGCTCAGTTGAGGTCACTCAAACTCATGGGGGATGCCGTGAAAAAGATTCTATTGGCGGGGGTTACGGTGCTCGCACTGACTGCGGCACAGCCGACACTCGCGGCCGACGCGCCGGTCTACAAAGGCCCGGCGCCGATGGCGGCTGCGCTGTTCAACTGGAGCGGACTTCTACGTCGGCGTGCAGGGCGGCTACGGCTGGGGGCATCCCGCATCCTTCGAGTGGACGTCGACCTTGTCGGATACCCAACGGGATCTTCACTGTCGGTCGGCGGATCGATAATCGGCAGGCGCCAATGGTCGGAATCTAGGGCGGCACCAAGTAGTGCCAACCTCGCACGGAATTCGGAACCTCGGCAGTGGTCGGCGCAGCAAATCTGACGTACTCGGCGTGGTGAACTTGGATACGCAACGGACTGGCTCGACGTGCGCGGACGTCTCTGCGGCTAGGATTCGCTGCACTACTAACATCACTGAGCGGTTCACGGCGCTCTACGGCTCGGACTGCCGATAGACCGATCGCTTCTCGGCGTGAAGCGGCGGATACTGGACCGCGGGCGGTATTCGTGCAGGCGAAGCGGCGTTCGCGCCAACACTGTCCTGCAAGGATCGAGTGGACCAGTGTATTTGCTGGGATCGGATTGGGACTTTGCCGTGATGCCGAATGGATCTTCGGTGCTGACTACATTACATCAATCTCGGCGCCAAGGATCACACGGTCAGCGGACAACGTTGCGTTCAGTGCGTTCTACGTGATCGAACGTCAATGCGCAGGTTCATGCAATCGCGGCTCGGCTGAATCTTAAGTTCGGTGGATAGTCACCTAGGCGAACTCACTGAAGATTCCAAAGCCCCGGGCATCCCCCCGGGGCTTTTGCTTTTATGGCGTTCGTGCCGGTCTCTCGACCGGAACAGCAGCGGGCTAGCCATTCATCGCAGGGAAGGTCCCTGCTGCCGCATTGTGTCGAGCGTAAAGAGCACCTGCGCGACTTGCCGCCACAGAGAGGTTTCATAGCGGCCAATGCGCTCGAAGATTTCATTGCCGAGATTGGCAAGACGCAAGAAACAGCGGGCGATGTCCTTCGATGTGTTTGGGATGTTTCTTCCGGAATGGGCCTCGCTGAAATTCGTGATCCTGCCGTCACCAATCGATCGATCGCGTCCCCGATCAGGCGTATTGTGCGCCGCGATCTCCATCGGATCTTCTGTTCCAAAGAGACGATGAACGACGCCTAGTTCCGAAGGCAGAGTCTGCAGCCGCATTTTTTCTGCTGCGCTGGATCTCACCCTGAATCTCGAGCAGACCCGTCTCGATCGAGGTGGCACGCCGCAGCCGCCACAGGAGCGAAGCGAGCCGGGCAACGAGTTCGTGCTCGACCATGGATCGCGGCGCATAGTCGGCGATGATCACGGCTTCAAAAGCGGCGTAGTCGCAGGGGTCTTCAAGAACACCGATGACGGTTTCGGCGGTCAGGCCATGACGGATGGCATTCTGCCTTGAGCGCAGTTTGCCGCTCTCGGACCTTGGCCCCGTGCTCCTGCGCGCATTGAGCCGGTTCGCCGAGATTTGCCTCTCCGACGTCATCGATGACTTGCGGTGAGATCAGTCGGCGGGTCGTTGCCGATTGCACCATCATCTTCGACGATCGCGGGAGGCCTTGAAGGCTTGGCCTCTGGCAGGTTGGCCGTCCCCTCCCCCTTCTGGTTCGTTGAGGCGAGCGTGGCATCTCTTGAGCGGGTCTCTTGCCAAAGCGTCTTGGCGATCTCGAGCGGTTCGATCCCCATGTCATGCCACCAGGCAGCCTCATTGCCCGATTGGTGGAGCTCGCGATGGTGCGTGCGGCAAAGCGGGACGGTGAATTCATCGCTGACCTTCAGGCCAAGCGCCCGGGGCTGAGCGAAGCGCAGATGGTGCGGATCGGACGGCAGTCTTCCGCACAACAGACAAGGCTGTGCGGCCACGAATTGCAGATGCTCCTTGTCGCGCAGCCTACGTGGCTCGCCGAAGGTGAGCGCGCTCTTGTCGATGCCGAGCAGTGTGAGAGATCCGCTTGCCATAGGATCGTTGCCGGTCCTGTGCCCCGAGATCGCGGTCCAGATTGGGCGCTCCCGATCTCATTCCGCGCGGACTGAGTTGATGGCGGAGGTACGTCAGCTGGCGGGACCGTTGAATGGCGCCGCTGCAACGGGGGCTCGCCCTGCTCTTCGGTTCAGATAGAGCCCAAGACCGAAGGGTTTGCCGAAGGTCGCAAGCGCGCGTTTGGTGGCATCGGTTTCGGCGGCCTTCAGCGCAATATCATGGGTCTCGCCCGGCGACGTGCCACGGCCCTCCCCGCTGCCATGGCCTTCGCGCACGACGATCTTGCCGCCTGCGCGCACGGTAATTCTGACCTTGGCGGTATAGACGGCGAGGAACGTGCCGCGGGTCTCGCGCGTGATTGCGCAGCGTGAATCGAGGGTTTCGCGGTCCCATCCGTCAAGACCGAAGATGCGATTGGCTTCGGCAATGGCGTGCCAGCCCTCGATATAGGAGAGCTCACGACCGTTGCTGACGCGGTGGCGAACATGACGGGGCGACAGCTCGCGCCGCAGCGCCTGAGACTGTTTTGCGGAAAAGCCCATCACCGGGTCCTCACGCTCAGGACCGGTTCGGGGTTGGAGAGCTGCGCTCCGGCGATCGCGCCTCCCTGCTTCAGCTCAACGAGCAGCGCCTGTCGGTTCAGCCGCGGCGCCTGCGGCTCCCAGAACGGTTCAGGAATCGCAGCCTCGTCGAGCACCAGGAGCGACGGCATTCCAGACCGCAGCGACACGGTGAAATCCGGCGCCGTGATCTTCTTGATCTCGGCCTCAAGCATCACATCGCGGGCGATCTGCCGACGCTTTGAGGCGCGGTCCTCAAAGCGGAGAAACCGCTCCTGCATTTCTTTGATGTGGCCTTTTAGCCCGGCCGCAAGCGCCTCATCGACGAGCGAGGATCGGATGATGGCCGCGACGATCTCGTGCAGATCGGTGAGACCCTCGACGGTATCGGCGAGCGTCTCCTCGTCGATGTCCTTCTCTTCGGATCGGATGCGGTCGCGGATTGCCTGGTAGTGGATCATCGCGAAGGCGAGATGGTTCATTACGCCAACTCCACACAATAGTGATATAAGTTGATTGCTTATATATCTACTTTGCTCCCTTGTCAACAAGGAGCAAATCGTGAAGTTTGATACAGCATGCTTCACGCCGCACAGATCCGAGCAGCCAGAGCACTTTTGGACTGGCGGCAGGATGATCTCGCGGGCGCTGCCAAGGTAGGAATTGCTACGATACGGCGGATTGAACGCCTCCCGGGGCCGGCAAAGGGTTATTTCTCTACAGTTTCCAGAATTCAGCAGGCGCTCGAACGCGCCGGCGTCCGATTCCTTGATCCTGATGGATCGGATGGAATTGGAGTCAGATTGGTGGCGAGAACGAAGACTATTACTCGTAGGAAATAATTCATTCACAGATATAAAATGTGAATAATCTTGGTTTTGGCAAAACAAACCCAAATTTCCAAATAATGCGCGATACCCAAATCATCTCAGTGCCGCGACATCATGAAGGTGCTTCTCGTTTCTCAATTACTTCAAGTATGCGGAAGCCGATGCCGCTTCCAGCTGACTTGCGCCTAATCTGATGGCACACTCCCGCCGCAATTGACGCGGCATTGCCCTCTCATGCGCCTTCTCGTCGTCGAAGACGACCCCGATCTCAACCGCCAGCTCTGCACCGCGTTGACCGACGCGGGCTACGCAGTCGACAAGGCATTCGACGGCGAGGAGGGTCATTATCTCGGCGAAAACGAGCCCTATGACGCGGTCGTGCTCGATCTCGGCCTGCCCAAGATGGACGGAATCTCGGTGCTGGAATCCTGGCGCCGCTCCGGCAAGATGATGCCGGTCCTGATCCTCACCGCGCGCGACCGCTGGTCCGACAAGGTCCAGGGCTTCGACGTCGGCGCCGACGATTACGTGGCCAAGCCCTTCCATCTCGAAGAAGTGCTGGCGCGCGTGCGCGCTCTCCTGCGCCGTGCCGCCGGCCACGCCACGGCCGAACTCACCTGCGGTCCCGTCCGCCTCGATACCCGCTCGGGCCGCGTCTCCGTCGACGGCAATCCGATCCGTCTCACCTCGCACGAGTACCGGCTGCTCGCGTACCTGATGCACCACGCCGGCCGCGTGGTCTCGCGCACCGAGCTGGTCGAGCATCTCTACGACCAGGATTTCGATCGCGACTCCAACACGATCGAAGTCTTCGTCGGCCGGCTGCGGAAAAAGCTCGGCATCGACGTGATCCAGACCGTTCGCGGCCTCGGCTACCTGCTGACACCCCCCGCGGATGCGCGCTAGCTGGAACCCCGCGAGCTGGCTCGTCGGCAGCTCGCTCGCGCGCCGCCTGTTCCTCACCGCCGTCTCGGTGAGCGCGGTGGTGCTGGTGGCGATCGGCCTCGTGCTCTCCACGCTCTACGGGAACGCGGTCGAGCGCTCGTTCGACCGCCGCCTGAACATTTATCTCAAGACCATCGTCGCCGACGTGGCGAGCGCCACCGCCGGCACCATCCCGGAGCCCTCGGCGCTCGGCGACCCCTTGTTCGATCTGCCGCTCTCCGGCTGGTACTGGCAGATCACGCGCATGGACGCGGTGGCGCCCGAGGCGAAGCATTCTCGCTCGGCGCCGGAAAGCGGCATCCCGATCCTGGCCACGCTCGGCGTTCCCGCGCGGCCCGGCGGCTTCCGCGAGGGCTACGTCGACGGCCCGGACAAGCAGCGCCTGCGCGTGGTCGAGCGCATCGTCGATCTGGGCGAGGACGGCCGCTTCCTCGTCTCGGTCGCCGGCGATGCGACCGAGATCGACGAGGACAGCTACGATTTCGATATCGCGCTCGCCATCACCTTCTCGGTGCTCGGCCTCGCTTTCGTGCTGGCCACCCTGTTCCAGGTGCGTTTCGGCCTGCGGCCGCTCGCGCGAATATCGAGCTCGCTCGCCGCCATGCGCTCGGGCAACGCCGAGCGGCTGGAAGGGGAGTTCCCGCGCGAGATCGCGCCCTTGGCCCGCGAGCTGAATGCGCTGCTGGAATCCAATCGCGAGATCGTCGAGCGCGCCCGCACCCACGTCGGCAATCTCGCCCACGCGCTGAAGACCCCGCTCTCGGTGCTCAGAAACGAGGCCGCCGGCCGCAATGATCCGCTCGCCGAGAAGGTGAACGAGCAGACCGGCGTGATGCACGATCAGGTCCAGCGGCATCTGGAGCGCGCGCGGCTCGTGGCGCGCGTCGCCATGGTCGGGGCGACGACCGAAGTCGGTCCGGTGGTTACCGGGCTGGCCCGCACCATGGAGAAAATCCATGCCAGCCGCGGCCTCAAGATCGAGGCGCGCCTGGCCGAGGGCGTCGTCTTCCTCGGCGAGCGGCAGGATCTGGAAGAACTGCTCGGCAATCTCGTGGACAACGCATGCAAGTGGGCGGCCTCGCGCGTCGAGATCGAGACGCGGCCTGAGCCCGCCGACGCCCCCGGCGCGCGCCGCTTTTTGCGCCTGATCGTCGACGACGACGGCCCCGGGTCTGCCCGAGGAGGCGCGGCGCGAAATTCCCGAGCGCGGCCGCCGCCTCGACGAGAGCCGGCCCGGATCGGGCCTCGGTCTTTCCATCGTGTACGAGCTGGTCACGCTCTATGGCGGCAAGCTCGAGCTTTCGACCGCGCCGATCGGCGGTCTGCGCGCGGAACTCTTGCTGCCGGCGGCGTGAACCGGACCGCGCACTTTCGCCGCATTATCCCTCCAGGTACATTCGAACGATCGCCGAGGATTCGGGGACGACGTGCGCATGCAGCCAGCCAAGCCGATCGCCGCCGGTCTCCTCGCGCTCGCGCTTGCGGGCTGCGCCGGCGATCCGGCTCGAACACCGGCGCCGGCATCACGCTCGGCGCGCTCACCGGGGGAATTTTCGGCGCCGCCGTCGGCCGTGGTCCCGGTGCGATCGTGGCGGGCGCGGTGATCGGCGGTCTGGTCGGCGGAGCGATCGGCAGTTCGCTCGACGAGGAAGACCGCCGTCGCGCCTATCTGGCCGAGTTGGACGCGCTCGAGAACGGCGGCCCCGGCGCGCCGATAACCTGGCGCGGGACCACCGGCTACGGGACCATCGTTCCCGGCCCGACCTACGTCTACGGTGCCTATCCGCGCTGCCGCGAATACACCCATACGATCTATATCGACGGCCGGCCCGTGAGCGAGCGCGGCGTGGCCTGCCGCAATTCGGATGGTACTTGGGGGCCCTTGCCCGACGCGGAGCAGCGCTCATGGGCGCCGCCGCCGCCGATCCTGGGCTACGCGCGGCTGAGCCAACGCACCACCGATCCAGTCGATTGCTTGGCTTGCCGCTGGCCTTTGATTGCCGCAGCACTCGTCGAGGTGAGTTCGTGTTGCTCGAGCCGCGAATCTCTGAGCGCACGATGGCGCTCTGGGCCGCGCCCGGACTTGTTCTCGTTTTGGGCCTGATCGGAATCACGCTGTGGATACGGCGCGGCGCGACGGGTAATCCGCTGCCGCTTTCAGCCGAAGAAAAACAACGGCTTAGCAAGCTCACGGACAAGTAATCGACCTTACGAAACTGTAATTCTCCGGCCAGTGGATTGTAACGCGGCTGTTCCTACGTTCTCCCTCGAACCTGCAGGAAATGCGGGTCACAAGGAGAACCCGGATGTCGCTTCCTACCGATTCCAGCTCCCGCAGCCTGCTCTCGCGCCGCCGCTCCGTGCTCTTGGCCGGCGTTTTCGGCATCGCCGTTCTCGGCTTCGCCGCGGGCCAGGTGATTCTCCCCCCCGTTTCCTCTCCCGCCCTTGCCCAGATCACCACCGACCGGCCGGCCAGCCAATATTCCTTCGCCGACGTCGTCGAGCGCGTGCGGCCCGCCGTGGTCAGCGTGCGCACGAAGATCGACGGTCCGCGCACTTCCTCTATCGAGGAAGAGGATGGACCCGGCCAGAACGTGCCGCCGAACATGGAGCGCTTCTTCCGCCGCTTCTTCGGCGATCAGCCCAACACGCCCGCGCCGCGCAATCGGCGCGTCACCGGCCAGGGCTCCGGCTTCTTCATCTCCGCCGACGGCTACGTCGTCACGAATAACCATGTGATTGACAAGGCGACGACCGTCGAAGTCATCATGGACGACGGCAAGGTCTACACCGCCAAGGTCATCGGCAGCGATCAGCGCACCGATCTCGCGCTGCTGAAGATCGACGGCCGCACCGATTTCCCGTGGGTCAAGATCGCGACCGCTCAGCCGCGCGTCGGCGATTGGGTGCTCGCGGTCGGCAATCCGTTCGGCTTGGGCGGCACCGTCACCGCCGGCATCGTCTCGGCCCGCGGCCGCGACATCGGCGCCGGCCCCTATGACGACTTCCTGCAGATCGACGCCGCGGTGAACCGCGGCAATTCCGGCGGCCCGACCTTCAACCTCGCGGGCGAAGTGATCGGCGTCAACACGGCGATCGTTTCGCCGACCGGCGGCAATATCGGTATCGCGTTCGCCATCCCGGCCGAGACCGTCAGCCGCGTCGTCGCCTCGCTGAAAGAGAGCGGCATCGTCACGCGCGGCTTCATGGGCGTCAACATCCAGCCGGTGACCGCGGAGATCGCCGAAAGCCTCGGCCTCAAGGAGCCGCAGGGCGCGCTCGTCGCCGACGTGCAAGCCGACAGCCCGGCGGCCAAGGCCGGTATCAAGTCCGGCGACGTGGTGATGGCGGTGAACGGCACGCGCATCAAGGACGCGCGCGAGTTGTCGCGGCGCATCTCGCTGATCGCGCCCGGCACGACCGTGAAGCTCACGGTCATGCGCGAGGGCAAGGAGCGCAATCGTCGACGTCTTGCTCGCCAAGCTGCCCGAGGACCGCACCGCGGATCGTACCGAGCCGCGCGGCCGCGACCGCGATCGTGATCGCGAGCGTGATCGGGTGGTCGAGCCGCGCCTGGGCCTCTCCATGGCCCCGGCCAAGTCGGTCGCCGGCTCCGGAGACATCGGCGTCGTCATCACCGACGTGAAGCCGGACGGCCCCGCCGCCGAGCGCGGGCTCAAGTCCGGCGACGTGATCCTCGAGGTCGCGGGCAAGACCGTCTCGACGCCGGCCGATGTCCGCGATGCATTTTCCGCAGCCCGAACCGAAGGCAAGGGCGTGGTGCTCATGCGCGTGAAAACCGAGCAGGGCACCCGCTTCGTGACCGTCCCGGTCGGACGCGGCTGAGTTGGGTGCAGGCGGCGGCATTCCCCCCACGCCCCCTCCGACCGCCTGCTACCCGGGGCGGGAGGCCAAAAGCCTCCCGCCCTCCTTTTTAGAGCATCGCCTGTAGGCAAGAGATGCGCGAAACTCCGGCCATCGAGTCGCTCGTTGCGGATTCCGCCATGCGCCTGCTTGTCGTCGAGGACGATCGCGAAGCCGCCGATTACCTGAAGAAGGCGTTGCGCGAAGCCGGCCACGTGGCCGAGATCGCCGGCGACGGCGAGACGGGCCTGGCGCTCGCGCTCGACGGCGATTTCGACGTGCTGGTGGTGGACCGCATGCTGCCCAAGCGCGACGGACTCTCGCTCGTCGCCGAGCTGCGCGAAAAGGGACGCGCTACGCCGGTGCTGATCCTCTCCGCGCTCGGCCAGGTCGACGACCGCGTCACCGGGCTGCGCGCCGGCGGCGACGATTATCTCTCCAAGCCCTATTCGTTCTCCGAGCTCCTGGCCCGCATCGAGGCGCTCGCGCGCCGCGGCGCGCCGCAGGCGGCCGATACCGTCTATCGCGTGGCCGATCTCGAGCTCGACCGCCTCGCCCATAGCGTGACCCGCGCCGGCAAGGAGATCCCGCTGCAGCCGCGCGAGTTCCGCCTGCTCGAATATCTCATGCGCCACGCCGGGCAGGTCGTTACCCGCACCATGTTGCTCGAAAACGTCTGGGATTATCACTTCGATCCGCAAACCAACGTGATCGACGTGCACGTCTCGCGCCTGCGCTCCAAGATCGACAAGGGTTTCGACAAGGCGCTCCTGCACACCATCCGCGGCGCCGGATACATGATCCGTGACGGCGCTCGGTAGGCTCGTACGCACGACGGCGTTCAAGATCGTCGCCGTCTACATGGTCCTGTTCGCGCTGTTCGCCGGCGGCGTGATCGCCTATCTCGCGCAACATACCCAGCAGCTCGTCCTCGACCAGATCACCGAGACGATCGACGCCGAGGTGCGCGGGCTCTACGAGCAGTACAATATCGGCGGTATCCGCCGCCTGGTGGCCGTGGTCGAGGCGCGCGCCAACCTGCCGGGTTCCAGCGTCTATCTGGTGACCACCGTCACCGGCGTGACGCTCGCCGGCAACGTCGCCGACGTCCCGACCGGAACGCTCGAGAGCACCGGCTGGCGCGAGATCACCTACAAACGCAGCGAGGAAGGCGCCGAGGCCAAGGACTCGCGCGCGCTGGCGCGCGTCTTCGTGCTGCCCGGCGGGTTCCGCCTGCTGGTCGGCCGCGACCTGGAGGAGCGCGAGCTCATCCGCCAGGTGCTCGCCGCGCCCGCGCGCTGGGCGGTGCTGGTGCTCGTAATAATGGGCGTGACCGGCGGCGTGTTCATCGCCCGCCGGGTCTTGCGCCGCATCGACGGCATGACCGCCACCAGCGACCGCATCATGGCCGGCGACCTCTCCGGCCGTTTGCCGGTGGCCGGCTCCGGCGACGAGTTCGACCGGCTGGCGAGCAGCCTGAACGCCATGCTCGAGCGCATCGAGGCGCTCATGATCGGACTGAAGCACGTTTCGGACAACATCGCCCACGATCTCAAGACGCCGCTCACGCGCCTCAAGAACCGCGCCGAGGAGGCGCTGCGCTCCGCCAAGAGCGACGCCGACTATCGCGCCGCGATCGAGAAGACGATCGAAGAGTCCGACGGCCTGATCCGCACCTTCGATGCGCTCCTGATGATCGCCCGCGCCGAGGCCGGCCAGGCGCGCGAGCACATGACCGACTTCGACGCCGCCGATATCGCCGAGAGCGTGGTCGAGCTCTACGAGCCGCTCGCCGAGGAGCAGGGCCTTGCGCTGAAATTGGAGGCCAAGGGACCGTTGCCGGCGCACGGCAGCCGCGAGCTCATCGGCCAGGCGCTCGCCAATCTGATCGACAACGCCATCAAGTACGGCAAGCCCACGGTACCGGTTCAGCCGGCGGAAATCGTCGTGAGCGCGCGCGGCGAGGGCGGCACGGTCCATTTCGCGGTCGCCGACCACGGCCCGGGCATTCCGGAGCCGGATCGCGTGCGCGTGCTCGAGCGTTTCGTGCGACTCGAAGCGAGCCGCACCCAGCCCGGCGCCGGGCTCGGCATGTCGCTCGCCGCCGCGGTGGCGCGGCTGCACGGCGGCGAATTGAAGCTCGAAGACAACGCGCCCGGCCTGCGCGTCACGCTTTCGATCCCGGCAGGCGCGAAGCCGGCGGTTTGACACCCGCACCCCGATCGAGGAAGGGGTGAGGGGATGACCTCACGCAAGACGAAATCCAACAGCCTTTTGCCGCTCGCCGCGCGCTTCACCGAGGCGCCGCGCCCGCTTGCGCCCAAGGCCGCGGCGGCCAAGCTCGACGGGGCGCTCGCGGGTTCCGGCAAAAAGCTCGTCCGCGAGTTCGCGAGCGCTGTTCGGGAAATATCCCCGCGCCCGGCACGTGCTCGAAGGCGTGGCCGAGGGTTCGCCGTTCCTGTGGGAAATCGCGCGCGCCGATTTTGTCGGCCTGCGCGCGCTTGCTTGCCGGGTCTCCCGAGAAGGAACTGGCAAGGATCATCCATCGCATCCGCGCCGCCCGCGCCGCCAAGAGTGAAGCGGCGATCATGCGCACGCTGCGCAAGTCGCGGCGCGATGCAGCTTTGCTCGTTGCGCTCGCCGATATCGGCGGTGCTTGGCCGCTTGCCGAAGTGACCCATGCATTGACCGCTATTGCCGATGCTGCCGTCGGCGCCGCGGTCGATTTCCTACTGCTCGCCGCGCAGCGCGGGGGCAAGCTCAAGCTCGAAAACTCGAAGCGGCCCGGCGAAGGCTCCGGCTTCTTCGCGCTCGCCATGGGCAAGTTCGGGGCCTTTGAGCTCAACTATTCGAGCGATATCGACCTGATCTTGCTCTACGACCCGCACGCCAAGCTGAATGACCTCGATCCGGCGCCCTTCTTCATCCGCCTCGCGCGCGATCTGGTGCGCATGCTGCAGGAGCGCACGCCCGACGGCTACGTGTTCCGCGTCGATCTGCGCCTGCGACCCGACCCGGGTTCGACCCAGCTCGCGGTCGCCACCGACTTCGCCGTCGCTTACTACGAGCGCGAGGGCCAGACCTGGGAGCGCGCGGCCTTCATCAAGGCGCGGCCCTGCGCCGGCGACATCAAAGCCGGCGAGGCGTTCCTCAGCGAGCTTTCGCCCTTCGTCTGGCGCCGCTACCTCGATCACGCGGCGATCGCCGACGTGCACGCGATGAAGCGGCAGATCCACGCCTTCCGCGGCCACGAGCAGATCGCGGTCGCCGGCCACAACATCAAGCTCGGCCGCGGCGGCATCCGCGAGATCGAGTTTTTCGTGCAGACCCAGCAATTGATCGCCGGCGGCCGCTCGCCTTCGCTGCGCACGCTCGAAACGCTCAAGGCGCTCGACGCGCTCGCGGCCGAGCGCTGGATCGAGCAAGGAGGCGCGCGACGAGCTGGCCGCGGCCTACGAGTATCTCCGCCGCGTCGAGCATCGCCTGCAGATGGTCGCCGACGAGCAGACCCATACGCTCCCCGCCGAGCCGGATGCGTTGGAGCGCTTCGCGCGCTTCTTCGGCGCTTCCGGCAGCAAAGCCTTCGCCAAGACGCTCGTCGCGCACTTGCGCCGCGTGCAGGGCCATTACGGCCGACTGTTCGAGGACGCGCCGCCGCTCGCCACCATCGAGGGCAAGCTCGCTTTTCCGGCCGACGCCGACGACCGCGAGACGCTGGAGACACTTTCCCGCCTCGGCTTCAAGGACCCCCGTGCGGCGAGCGCCATCGTGCGCGGCTGGCTGGCCGCCAAACCTCGCTCGCTGCGGCCCGAGGCCGCGCGGGCCGATCTGCAGGCGCTCTTGCCGGCGCTGCTCGACGCGCTCGCCCGCACCGGCAACGCCGATGCCGCGCTGGTCGCCGCCGATCGCTTCTTCACCGAGCTGCCCGGCAGCATCCGCCTGCTCGCGGCGCTCCGCACGCACCCCGATCTGGTGCAGCTGCTCGGGACGATTTTCGGCACCGCGCCGCGGCTCGCGGAGATCGTGGCACCGGCGCCGTCGGTGCTCGACGGTCTGCTCGATCCGGCTTTCTTCGGCGAGCCGCCCGGCGCCGAGGTTCTCACCAAGCGTCTCGACCTTGCGATCAAGGACGCGCCCGGCGAGGAAGAGTTGCTCGACCGCGTGCGCCGTTTCGGCCGCGAGCATTTGGTGCTGATCGGCGTCCGCGTGTTGTCCGGGGCGCTGTCGGCGACCCGCGCCGGCTGAAGCCTATACCGCACTCGCCGAGGTCGTGATCCGCACGCTGCACCGCGCGGTGAGCGAGCGCTTCGCCGCCCAGCACGGTCGCATCAAGCGCGGCGAGAGCGCCGTGCTCGCCATGGGCAAGCTCGGCGGCCGCGAGATGACGGCCGGTTCCGATCTCGACTTTCTTCTGCTCTACGACTTCGATCCCATACACCCCGAGTTCGACGGCCCGCGCCCGCTGCACGCCACCGATTACTACGCGCGCCTGACCAAGCGGCTGGTGAGCGCACTGACGACGCCCACCAACGCCGGCAAGCTTTATGACGTCGATCTGCGGCTGCGGCCCTCGGGCCGCTCCGGCCCGATCGCGACCGCGATCGAGAGCTTTCGCATCTACCAGCGCGAGGAGGCCTGGACCTGGGAGCATATGGCGCTGACGCGCGGCCGTGTCGTGTCCGGCCCGAGCCCGGCTTCAGGCGCGCGTCGAGAAGGAGATCGAGCGCGTGCTGCGCATGAAGCGCGATGTCGCGATCGTTCGCCGCGACGCGGCGGAAATGCGCCGCGCCATCGCCGCCGAGAAAGGCGAGACGGACCGCTGGGATTTCAAGAATGCCGCCGGCGGCCTTATCGACATCGAGTTCATCGCGCAGTATCTGCAGCTCACGCACGCGGCCAGCCGGCCGGAAATCCTCGACACCAATACCGGCCGCGTGCTCGCCCAGGCTCGATCGCTGGGCTTGCTCGATACCGCCGATAGCGAGCATTTGCGCGGGGCCTGGCAGCTTTACACCGATCTTGGGCAGATTCTGCGGCTTTGCCTGTCGCAGCCGTTCGATCCGAAGCAGGTGGGGCCCGGATTGCTCACGCTGCTTGCCCGCGCGGCAGGTCTGCCGGATTTCACAACGCTCGACGCTCACCTGATCGATACGCAGAAGCGCGTGCGCGGGTGCTTCAAGCGGCTCCTCGAAAGGGCGTCTCAGTTTGACCCAGAGCGGACATTGACCCTCTGCGACAGAACTTCTCAGAGTATTCAAGTTAGCCGATACGATGCTATGGGATGGCGATCTATGTCGGGCTTGGCATTTTCCAGCGATGCGGCGGAAACACTCGTCGCAGCCTACCGGACGCCAGACATGGTGCGGCAGCGCGACGCGACGTTGCAGCGATTACATCTCAAGCCCGGCGAACGCGTGATCGACATTGGCTGCGGGCCGGGCTTTCTGTGCAAGAGCATGGCTGCAGCAGTCGGCCCGACAGGCCGTGTGGTCGGAATCGACATCTCCGAAGACCTGATCGACTTCGCAACGAAGTCACAAAGGTAGCGATCCCATCGAATATCGCGCGGGAAACGCGACGGCTCTGCCGGTCGACGCGGCGCAATTCGATGTTGCGGTAAGCACCCAGGTGATCGAATACGTCGCCGACGCGGACGCCGCGCTCCGCGAAATTGCCCGTGTGCTGCGGCCGGGTGGCCGTGCATTCATTGTCGATACCGACTTCAATTCATGGGTCTGGCATGCCGCCGATGCCGAACGCATGGCGCAGATCATGAAGGGCTGGGAAATGCACTGTGCCGATCCCCGGCTGCCAAGAACGCTGATTCCCCGGCTTCGCGCCGTCGGCTTCAAGATCGTTGGCGTTGAAGGCTATCCGATCGTCAACACGACCTACCGTCCGGGCGATTTCAGCCATGGCCTGAGCCAGTTGATCGCAGACTTTCTCATGACGCGAGGATTCGAGCGCCGCGTCCTGAGACGCTTGGCTGGCCGACCTTTTGGAGACGGAACAACGCAATGCGTCGTTCTTCAGCCTCAACCGGTATTTCTTCAGCGTCGAGAAGGCCTGAGC
>CAVYZC010000017.1:0-16881 GCA_963772885.1 uncultured Alphaproteobacteria bacterium
GCGTGCGGCTCTCGGCGGCCGCGGTCGGGCTCGGGTTCTTCTTCTTCGTGCGCCGCTCGCTGCTGCTCAGCGTGATCGCCGGCGAGGCGTGCTGATCGCGCGGCGCGTGGTGGTACGCGGCGCACTGAGCTCGGCCTGATTCTTCTTCGAGAGCTTGGACACGATGAGCGCGTGGGCGCGGGCAAGATAGGCCTTGAACTCGGCGGGCTTCAGCGAGTCGAGCGGTGCGACCTTCACCCAATGGGCGCGGGCGAGATAAGGCGACGGCCTGATGCCCTCGGCTTGTGTGAGAATGTGAAAGCTGTCGTCGCTCGTCTTGAACGATATGCGTTGAGGCTTTTCGCCGCGCGGGGCCATCCAAGCGAACATCTTGCCGCCGACCTTGAAGATCCGCTCGCCGCCCCACTGGATCGAGAGCTTGGCGCCGGGCAGCGAAAGAAGGAATTTCTCGATGGCGGCCGGAGTCACGCGCAGGCGCTTTCTCGAGTGATCAGGAGGCCGCGATCGCCGCCTTCATCTTCTCGACGTGCTCGGCCAGCACCTCGGGCGCGGCCTTCTCGCTCGCGGGCGGCTTCAGCGCGACGCCTTCCTTGCGCGGGATGACGTGGACGTGGAGGTGGAACACCACCTGGCCGCCGGCTTTCTCGTTGAACTGCTGCACGGTGATGCCGTCGGCGCCGAACACCTGCATCGCGGCCTTGGCCACCTTCTGCACCACCTGGTGCACGTGGGCGAGGTCGGCGGGCGCGACGTCCATGAGATTGCGCGCGGCGCTTTTCGGCAGCACCAGCGTGTGGCCCGGCGCGCGCGGCATGATGTCGAGGAAGGCGAGCGCCTTGTCGTCCTCATAGACCTTGTAGGCGGGCAGCTCGCCGCGCAGAATTTTCGCGAAAAGTTGTTGTTGTCGTACACCGCCATGGCCCCCTCCCGTCAGATCGCGACATCCTTGCGGAACGGGCCGAGCGCCGCAAGCTCCTCGCTCTCGGCCGCGACGTGCGCGCGCTCGCGCGCGAGATAATCGGCGACCGCGCGGCGCAGGCCCGGATCGGCGATCCAGTGGGCGGAATAGGTGGTCACCGGCAGATAGCCGCGGGCGAGCTTGTGCGGTCCCTGGGCGCCGGCCTCGACGCGGGCGAGCTTGTGCTCGATCGCGTATTCGATGGCCTGGTAGTAGCAGACCTCGAAATGCAGGAACGGCCGGCTCTCGGTCGTGCCCCAGTAGCGGCCATAGATGGTGTTCTGCGCCGAGAAAATTCAGCGCGCCGGCGACGTAACGCCCGTCGCGCTTGGCGAGCACGAGCACGATCCGGTCGGCCATCTTGCCCGAGACGATCGAGAAGAAGGCGCGGTTGAGATAGGGCTGGCCCCATTTGCGCGAGCCGGTGTCCATGTAGAAGGCGAAGAACGCGTCCCACGCGGACTCGGTGAGCTCCTGCGCCGGTGAGGCGGACGATTTCGACGCCTTCCTGCGCCTCGCGGCGCTCGCGCTTCAGAATCTTGCGCTTGCGCGAGGAGAGGGCGGCGAGGAAATCCTCGAAGCTGCGTGTAGCCGTCGTTGAACCAGTGGAATTGGCAGTCGTTGCGGGCCAAGAGGCCGAGCTTGGTGAGGTATTTCCACTCGGGTTCGGTGGCGAAGGTGATGTGCAGCGACGACGCTTCGCGGCGCTTGCACAACTGGAGCGCGCCGGCGACCAGCGCCTCGCGCGCAGATTCCATCTGCGGGCCCGGGCGGACGAGCAGACGCGGGCCGGTGACCGGCGTGAAGGGGATCGAGACTTGAAGTTTCGGATAGTAGCGGCCGCCGGCCTGCTCGAAGGCCTCGGCCCAGCCGTGATCGAACACGTATTCGCCGCGGGAATGAGTTTTCAGATAGCAGGGCATGGCGGCCAGCACGGCGCCGGTCGCGTCCTCGACCAGGAGATGCTGCGGCGCCCACCCGGTGCGGGCGGAAACGCAGCCCGACTCCTCGAGCGAGGACAAAAACGCGTGCGAAACGAACGGATTGTGCCGATCCGGCACAGGTTCACTTAGCGCGGCTTGTTCAGATTTCGATTCAAGTACTTCACGCGTTGATTCAGTCTGCCGCGGAATCCGTGAGTTCGCGGAGTCGCTTCGCGGATTTTTCTGACGCGGTTTCGAGCGGCGCGCCGTAGGCGCAAGCGTCCCAGGTCGCGGCCGGGATCGCCGCGATCGAAGACTCGACGCGCACGCTCAGTTTCTCGCTCATTCGGGCATTATCGCACGGGGCGGGTCAGGGCCGGAAACCCTCGAAAATCATCTGGTTCGCCCAGAAGCGGGCGCGGCGGCGTTCGGCCTCGGTCCGCACCGTCCAGGTCAGCAGCGGCATGCCGAGCGCGTGGCGCGCCAGGAGCGGCGCGATCGCGGGCAGATCCTGCACGCGGTAGGCCACGAAGTGCGGCCGGGTGGAAAGGAAATGCAGAAGATTGCCGAGCGCGAACTTGTGCAGCCACGGCATCTTGTCCCAGTGCGCGGCACGGTAATAGCGCTCGGCCACGATGCCGCGCGGGAGGCCCGGCGCGTGCGTACGCAGCGCCTCGACCACGCGCGGGTCGAACGACATGGCGGCGACCGGGCCGGCATAGCTCGTAAGCTGTGCGGCGACGCGCGCTACGAGCCGGTCGTCGCCGTCCCAGGCGCTTTTCAGCTCGAGCACCAGCGGCGTGCGGCCGGCAACGCGCGTGAGCAGCTCACCCAGCGTGGGAATGCGCTCGCCGGAGTCCTTGAAAGCGATCTTTTTTAGCTCGGTCGAGGTCTTCGCGTTCACCGGTCCGCTCGCGGTCGTGAGCCGATCGAGCGTGTCGTCATGGAAAACGATCACTTCGCCGTCGGCGGAAAGCTGCAGATCGGTCTCGATGCCGTAGTTCGCGGCCACGGCGGCGGCGGCGGCGCCTAGCGTGTTCTCGACCAGCGCGCCGCCATGCAGCGCGCGGTGGGCGATGGGCCGCGCGGTCAGCCAGTCGAGTCCGGCCACTCAGGCGACCTCGAACACGGCTTCGACCTCGACCGCCGCATCGTTGGGCAACTCGGCAACGCCGACGGCATAGCGGCTATGGCGGCCGGCGTCGCCGAGCACGGCCACGATCAGGTCGGAGGCGCCGTTCACCACCTGCGGGAGCTGCGCGAAGGTGGGCAGCGCATTGACGAAGCCGCCGAGCCGCACGCAGCGCTTGATCTTGTCGAGATCGCCGAGCGCCGCCTTGGCCTGGGCGAGCAGGTTGATGGCGCAGAGGCGCGCCGCGGCCTGGCCGCGCGCGAGGTCCACCTCGGCGCCGAGTTTGCCCTTGATGGTCTCGCCGCCGGCCAGGGCGGAAACCTGACCCGACAGAAACAGCAGGTTGCCGGTGCGCACCGCCGGCACGTAGTTGGCGAGCGGCGCCGGCGGGGTCGGGAGGACAATTCCGAGTTCTTGAAGCTTTTTCTCGACCGATCCGGCCATCCACCCCTCCGGCTTCACGTTTAAGCCCTACTCTTAACCGATCAAGTCCTTACCCGATCAAGTCTTGGACGATCAAACGAATCCGTGCAAGGCGCGGCGATTGTCGCGCGGGTGCGGGCGATCTAGAGTGACGGTGGAGGAATCGCGATGCGCATTTTCAAGGCGAAACCACTGGCCGCGTTGTCCGCGCTGGCGTTGCTCGTATTCGGCGCGGCCAATGCGGCCGCCCAGTCGGTGCCGCTCGCGGCCCACCGCGCGTTCTACGAGCTGGTGCTCGATCCCAACAAGCCGGGCATGAAAGTGGACGGTGCGCGCGGGCGCATCGTCTACGAGGTCACCGGCAGCGTCTGCACCGGCTGGGCGGTCAATCTGCGGCAGGTCACCGAGCTCGACAGCGGCGAGGGCAAGCGCACGGTCAGCGACTTGCGCAGCATCACCTGGGAGGACGGGGACGCGAAATCCTATCGCTTCAAGACGCAGAACTATCTCGACCAGGAAATCCGCGAGGAAGTCGACGGCACCCTCGACCGGGCGGGCATCGACGGCCTCGCGGTGCGGCTGACCAAGCCCAAAAGCGAGCGGCTGACCTTGCAGGGCAAGATCCTGCTGCCCACCGAGCATATCCGGAAGCTGCTGGTCGCCGCGGCGGCGGGCGAGCGGATGCTCGAGGCCAAGGTTTTCGACGGCTCGCCCGACGGCAAGCGCATCTACGACACGCTTAGCGTGATCGGCGCGGCGGCGGCAGGCGACAAGGACCTCGAGGAGGCATCGCGACGGCCCGAGCTCGGCTCGCTCAAGCGCTATCCGGTGACGATCAGCTATTTCGAGCCCGGCACCGGCGAGCGCACGCCCACCTATGTGCTCGGCTTCGAGCTGTACGAGAATGGCGTCAGCCGCGCGCTGCGGCTCGACTACGGCACCTTCGCCATGCGCGGCGAGCTGAAGACCATCGAGTTCCTGACGTCGGCGCCCTGCAAGCGCTGACGCTTCAATCCGGCGGGTCGTCGGCGAACACGCGCCGCGCCTTGGCGACCGTTTCGGGCTCGAGGCCGGATTGTGCCGCGAAAGCAACGGCGAGCGCCTCGTCGTTGAGGAGGAAGTCGAGCACGGAGGGAAGGAATCCGGGCTCGCGCGCGGCCTGGCGCAAGGTTTGCGGCGTGAGACCCGTGAGCGAGAGAAAGCGGGCGATTCGGTCGGGCTCGGCGGCGAGGAAGCCCAAGGCCTGAGCCGCGACCGCCTCCGCCATCTCGCGCGAAGGCGCATGTTTACTTGGTTTGTGCGGCGGCATTTGCAATTCGGTAACGATTGCGACGTAGCGTTAGTAACAGCATGCCCGAACCCGACCGCGGCCGAAAGGCCACGGCATTTTCGCGCACCCCGCCGGGGACGGGGACGGCCGATGCCTAAAACCGTGCTGATCGTGGAAGACAACGAGCTCAACATGAAGCTCTTCCACGACCTGTTGGAAGCGCACGGCTACAACACGATCGAAACCCGCAACGGCATCGAGGCGCTGGATCTGGCGCGCAAGCACAAGCCGGACCTGATCCTCATGGATATCCAGCTGCCGGAGGTTTCCGGCCTGGAAGTGACCAAGTGGCTGAAGGAGGACGACGAGCTGAAGTCGATCCCCGTGGTCGCGGTCACCGCCTTCGCCATGAAGGGCGACGAGGAGCGCATCCGCGCCGGCGGCTGCGAAGCCTATCTCTCGAAGCCCATTTCGGTCGCGAAATTCATCGAGACCGTCCGTCATTTCACGAAAGACAATTGAATGAGCGCGCGCATTCTGGTGGTCGACGACGTTCCGGCCAACCTCAAGCTCCTCGAGGCGCGGCTCAATGCCGAATATTTCGCGGTGCTGACCGCCAATAACGGCCGCGACGCGCTCGAAATCTGCGAGCGCGGCCTGTGCGACATCGTTCTGCTCGACGTGATGATGCCGGGCATGGACGGCTTCGAGGTCGCCCGCCGGCTCAAGAAGAATCCGGCGACCCACCACATCCCGATCGTCATGGTGACCGCGCTCGACCAGCCTTCCGACCGCGTGAAGGGGCTGGAAGCCGGCGCCGATGATTTTCTGACCAAGCCGGTGAACGATCTCGCGCTGATCACGCGCGTGCGCTCGCTGGTGCGCCTCAAGATGGTGACCGACGAGCTGCGGATGCGCGCGGCGACTTCGCGCGACATCGGGATCGCCGCGCTGGCGGACGCCGCGGCCGACGTGCGCATTTCGGGCAACGTGCTGGTGGTCGACGACCGCGCGTCGTCGCGCGAGCGCATCGCCAACGCGCTGGCCGCCGAGCACAAGGTCGAGGTCGAGATCGACCCGCAGCAGGCGCTGTTTCGGATCGCGGAAGGAAATTTCGATCTGCTGATGGTGAGCCTGGAGCTCAAGGGCTTCGATGCGCTGCGACTGGTGGGCCAGGTGCGCACGGTCGAGCGCACGCGGCATTTGCCGATTCTGCTCATCACCGAGCCGGAGGAGAGCGCGCGCTTGCTGCGCGGTCTCGATCTTGGGGCCAACGACTACATCGTGCGCCCGATCGACCGCAACGAATTGCTCGCGCGCGTGCGCACTCAAGTGCGCCGCCGGCGCTACACCGAGCAGCTGCGCGACAACCTGCAGCAATCCATGGAGCTGGCGGTCACCGATCCGCTCACCGGCCTGTTCAACCGGCGCTACATGGAGCGGCATCTCGGTACGCTGGTCGAAAAATCGGCCGGCCGCGGCAAGTCGCTCTCGGTGCTGATCCTCGACATCGACTATTTCAAGTCGGTCAACGATCGCTTCGGCCACGACGCGGGCGACGACGTGCTGCGCGAGTTCGCCGACCGCATGCGCACGTGCGTGCGCGGCATCGATCTGGCCTGCCGCCATGGCGGCGAGGAATTCGTCGTGGTCATGCCGGACACGGATCTTTCGGTGGCGACCATGGTGGCCGAGCGCATCCGCCGGAAGATTGCCGGCGAGCCGTTCCCGGTGCAGCGCGGGCAGCGCTCGATCGAGGTCACGATCTCGATCGGGATCGCAGCCCGCACCGACCCGAACGAAGACGCGACCGCGTTCCTCAAGCGCGCCGACGAGGCGCTCTACCGGGCCAAGCGCGACGGCCGCAACCGGGTAGTGGCCGACGCGGCCTGAAAACCGGCGCGTTCCGACTACTTTCCATTGTCATGCGCGGGCTTGTCATCGCAAGTCGGGTTTACCTGACTTGCGACCTCGAAAAGTGCGTAACTCGGGCAAGCCCGAGTTACGATGCATCCCGCTTATGGACGCGCCGTGCCCGCGTAGACGGCGCGGCGGTAAGGTTAAGCTTTCACATAACCGAGCAGGAAACAGGGTACAGGGCGCCCTAAGTCATTTCATTCGCTAATGCGTTCGGATAATTTTTAGCGATCGGGCCGAACGTGCGCGGCGCGCGTCCGGCTCTCCAAGCTACCCTGCGGAATGCTCAGGTCCGCCGCATCTCCTGGGTCCGTAGGGTTCGGTCGGCGGTGGCGGCAAGGGTGGCCTCCCCGAACCGTTCACCGCCGGCCACCTAATCTCTCTCTATCTCTCTTGCGACCACGGAAACTAGAAAGGGCGCCTTCGCAGGCGCCCTTTTTTTGCTGCCGTCATTCCGGCGCGTCGCACTTCTTTTTTCCCCTCTCCCCAACGGGGAGAGGGTGGCGAGGCGCGAAGCGCCGAGCCGGGTGAGGGGATCAAACGTATCGATCAATCGAACCCCCCCCACCCGGCGCGCTGCGCGCGCCGACCTCTCCCCATTGGGGAGAGGTGAAAAGGAGCGCGAAAAGCAAATGCCCGGCACAAGGCCGGGCATGACGAAGGAGAGGGTGCTGGTCGCGAGTGCGCGCCGCGTTACTTGATCTTCTGTTCCTTGAAGACGACGTGCTTGCGCGCGATCGGGTCGTATTTGTTCTTCGACATTTTCTCGGTCATCGTGCGCGAGTTCTTCTTGGTCACGTAATAGAAGCCGGTGCCGGCGCTCGACACCAGCTTGATCTTCAGTGTTACGGCCTTGGCCATGTGCGGAATCCCTTGTTCGGCGGGAGGCAACCGGATTGAGGGGGGAAAGTCAAGGAATCCCAGGTGCTATTCTCTCGAAGAGGGCGACGGTGCGCGAAACGGGCTTCAGCGATAGAGCTGCTCGCGGGTCGACGGCAGACCGGACGGCCCGCGCATACGCTTCGAGGCGAGCGTCTGAAAAATACCGACACTGCTTCGCGTGAAGCCGATCGAGACGCCGGCGAGATAGGCCGTCCATAGCCGGGTCTTCACGCTGCCGACCTCGCGCTCCGCGGCCGCGCGATTGGCGGAAAGACGATCGTGCCAGAGCCGGGTGGTGCGCGCATAATGCTCGCGCCACGCCTCGACGTCGTGCACCTCGAAGCCGTAGCGCTCCAGATTGGCAATCGACATGCCGAGATGATCGAGCTCGCCGCCCGGAAAAATATAGCGTGCGACCGCATTGGTAGTCTGAGACTTTTTCTTGTGAAGGCGCTCATAAGCCGCCGAGCGGAGCGCGATCGAGTGATGCAGGTAGAGCCCGCCCGGCTTCAGCAGGCGCTGCACGGACTGGAAATAGGCCGGGTAATTGGCGATCCCGACGTGCTCGAACATGCCGATCGAGGCGATCTTGTCGAACTCGCCTTCGAGCAGCGAATAGTCGCGCAACTCGATCGTCACCTTGTCCTCGAGCCCAAGTCGGGCGACCTTCTCCTTCGCATACGTGAATTGCTCCTGCGCCAACGTCGCGCCAAGCGCGCGAACGCCGTAGTGCTTGGCGGCGTGACAGACGAGCGCACCCCAGCCGCAGCCGATGTCGAGCAAGCGCTCTCCCGGTTTCAGGTGCAACTTGCGGCAGATCATGTCGAGCTTGTCGTGCTGCGCAGTCGCCAGATCGTTGTTCCAGTCGCGGAAATAGGCGCAGCTGTAGACCATCTCGGGATCGAGAAAGAGCGCATAGAACGCGTTGGAGAGGTCGTAGTGGTAGTGGACGTTCTCCTTGTTGGTTTCTTCGCTCCCGTCCCTGCGCGCTTCGTGGCCGCGAATGGCATCAAGCGGCCACGGCCCGCCGCGCGGCACGAACAGAAATTTCATCGCAGTCATCAGCGCCAGCTTCTTGTCCAGGCGTCTTCTGACCTCCCTGTTGCGCATCTTGGGCCAGCGCGCCGGGAAATCGAAAATCTCGCCGTTGCGGATGTCGATCCGCGCGGTGACCCAGAGATTGAGGAAGGTGTCGGCGTTTGGCCGCCGCAGCATCGCCGCGACGACGCCCTCGTCGGCGAAGACAATGGCCAGTGCGTTCGAAGAGAGATCGGCAGGGACGGTGGAGCCGTCCCACAGCACGAAACCGAGGTCGAGCGAAAGGAGCTCGCGGAGGTGGGCGAGCAAGCGCTTGAAGCTTTCGAGCCGCGACGCGGCTTTTCCGTTGGCCGGTGCGTTCATGCGCGGCTGCCCCCAACTGAGGAAATTCCAGCCAGCCGAAATCTAGCAGAGGTCCTGCGCCTGGACCAAACGGCAAGAGAGCTAGACGAAAAAAACGGATGCGCGACGGGAGGGCAGTTCCCACGAGGGACGAGGTTACGCGCGCTCAGGGATCGATCAGCACGCCCGGGTTCAGCACGCCCTTCGGGTCGAACACTGTTTTCGCCGCCCGCAAGGCACGCGTCGCAGGAAGCGCGGCCCGGGGTTGGACCAGGTCCTTCGGGATTTGGCGAGTGCCGCCGCGCCTTTCAGCTGGCGCAAACTGCGTAGACTTGTTTGCGCGGGAGCGCCGTAAGGCGAGTGCCCGGCGGTTCCGGGCACCGCGCGCCTCTCGCAAGGCGCGCAACAGATGCAGCGCCGAGCGGCGCTTCATCCCCCTTCTTGTGCCGGAGGGGAAGCGTACCCAAGCCTCGGACGCATGCGTGTCGCGGGAATGCCTCGGAACGTCATTCCGGGGCGCGGACGAAGTCCGCGAGCCTGGAATCCATAGCCACTTGAGCAAAAGATGCGAAGATAAGGGTTATGGATTCCGGTCTTCGCGCTTCGCGCGAAACCGGAATGACGAGAAATGAGCAGTAAGCTGGCGCTCGCACCTCAGGATGACGCTGTCGGCTAAACCGGGTTCGCCTTTCTTCCACCGCGCTCGATGACCTGCGGTGCTGCGTCGGTGGCGACCAGCGTGCCGGCGAGGTCGAGGCAACGCTTGGTCAATTCGTGCGCGCCTTCGGCGAGCTCCTTCGAGTTCTTCACGATCTCGACGTTGTTCTCCATGTCCTCGTGCGACCAGCCGCGCGAGTGCGCGATATAGGGGAACTGCGGGAAGATGAAACCAAGCTCGGCGAAGAAGCCGAGCATCTGGCCGGCCACGGCCTGGATGTTGTCCTGGCCGCCGACGATGATGAAGCCGGCCACTTTGTTGCGGATCAGCACGCGGTTGTGGATGGTGATCGCGTTCTGCACGCAGTTCAGCCGCTCGGCCATCTTGAAATAGAGCGAGGAAGCCGCGCCCCAGCGGATCGGCGAGGCGACGATCACGGCGTCGGCCCAGAATACCAACGCCTCGTAGACCTCGCGCATCTCGTCCTTGTCGTCCATCTGCGTGATCGAGCAGGGCCAGGTGCAGGCGCGCGCGGCCTTGGAGTAATAGCCCTCGCAGTTGCGGAATTTGAGGTCATTGAGCCGGATCAGCTTGGCCTCGGCGCCCTGATCCTTGGCCGCCTGCAGTGCGTGGCCGAGCAGATGATCGGAGCCGGAGAAGCGGGGAATGTTGTTGTTCTGGACCGTGGTGGAAATGCCGGCGACGCGCAACGGCCCCGGCGCGCGCTTGATGTCGCGCAAGAGCGCATCGGGCTCGTGCGGGATGCGGCCGCGCTTGGTCGGGTTGGCGAGGTCGACCAGCACGCGGCCCTTCTCGGCCTTGACCGGGAACGAAGGCACGCGGTCGGCTTCGTAGCCCGGCTCGCCTTCGCCGGTGCAGCGGTTGAATTTGTAGGCGTGCCAGGGGCACACGACGAACTCGCCGTCGATATGGCCTTTGCCGAGCGGCCCGGTGGCGTGATTGCACACGTTCGATATGGCGCCGAACTTTCCGTCCTTGAACGAGAGCGCGAAATGGGCGTTCTTCGCGCTGACTTCTTGCAGCGGGAGCTTCGAAAGCTCCTCGGTGGCGCCGACGTCGATCCATTCCGGTTCGCGAGCCATGGCGATCTCCTAGGCGTTCAGTGGGACCTTGATCGAGGCGGCAGTGCCCGGCGCCAGCGGGCGCGGATCCACCTCGACGATACCGCTCTTCAGCCGCACCCGGTAGGTGGCGACCCGCTCGGTGAACGGCGGCGGCGCGCAGCCGTTCTTCAATTGATATTGATAGCCGTGCCAGGGGCAGGTGATCAGCCCGTCGATGATCTTGCCCTCGCCGATCGGCCCGTTCTGGTGGGCGCAGACATTGCTCAGCGCGCCGACCTGGTCGCCGTCGCGGAAGATGGCGATGCGCTCGCCGCCCGGGGCGGCCACGATCTTGGCGCACTTGTCGCGGATCGACAGCGGCGGCCCGACCGGGATCCAGCCCTCGATGTTCGGCACGATGCCGCGGTCGATCGCGCGTCCGCGCAGGCCGGCCAGCAAGTGCAGCGTCGAGACGACGATGAGCGAGGCAACGAGCATGATCGGGATGCCGAGCCCGCGATCGGTCTGCATGGCGCCGAGCGCCACGTGGATGACCACGAGGCCGTAAGCGACATAGACCGCCATGTGGATCGCCTTCCACACCGGCGGCTTCAGCACCGCGAGCCAATAGTCGTGGCTGGTGGACGCCATCAGCAGGAAGATGAAGAGCGCGGCCAGTCCGAGGGTCTTGAACGGGAAGCCGATGAATTTCAGATAGTTCGGCCAGTTGGTCAGCTCGTCGACGAGACTCGGCAGCACGCCGAGCGTAATGAACCACTCGACCATGGACCAGGCGTGCACGCAGGCGACGAGGAACATCAGCACGCCGAAGTGGCGCCGGTTGTAGAGCAGCGGCAGCAGGTGCGGGTTCAGCCTTGCAAGCGGGCCGATGCTGAGGATGATCGAGAGCATCAGGAACGCGCAGGTGCCGAAGGCGCGAATGCGCAGGTCGATCCATTCCGCCTGGTTTTTCGGCGGATACAGCGAGCCTTCGATCAGCATGAAGCCGGCGATGTAGAGGACGACGCCGGCGATCAGCCAGGCGTCGTAGACGTATTTGGTGCGGCTCCACTGTACCGCGACATAGCCGCTCATCGGAGCGTCTCCGTGGGCGGCGGCGCGAGCGGTTCGGCCGGGGCCCGGAGTATGAGCGCCATGACGAAGCCGAGCGCGACCACGAGCGCGAGCACGGGCCAGATGAGGCGGTGGGCCTTGCGGTGCGGCCGTCTCATTTGCGTTCCTTCGCCTTCAGCCAGCGGGTGAGCAGCAGCGGCCAAAGGACAATGGATGCGGGGATGAACAGGATGCGCGCGCCGGGCGAGACCGGGATCGGCTCGGGCAGCGCCCGGGTGACGCCGAAGGTCAGAAAAGCGAGGGCAAAGGCGAGGCCGACCGCGACATAGAGCGCGGCGGCATAGAGTGCCATCCAGCCCAGGCTGAGCATCGTTTCCCCCGCGCGGAATCTGCCGCACCCGCACTGCATTTACAATCGGCGGGCCGGTTTGGATGCACGCGTCAGTCGATTTCTTCGCGCAGGAAACGGCCGGCCTTCCAATAATAGAAAGGAACCGCCGACCGGGCCGTGCCGCGGGCGACCCGCGCCGCGGTCTCGACGAGCACTACCTTGGTGATCGAGGGCAGGTTCTCCTGCTCGGCCTCGGCGAAGGTGAGCCATTTCAGCTCGACGAATTCGGATTCGGGCCCGACGGCGCCCGTCAATTCGCCGCCGACGGCGCTGCGCTCGGCGAGGAAGAAGCGGGTGTCGAAGCGGCGCGGGCGCTTGGGCGGGGTGATGGCGCGGAACACGAACTCGAGCGCGGAAAGATCGGGCACGATGCCCGCATCGGCGAACGGACTCCAGGCGGGCGAGGGCGCGGCGAGCGCGCCGCCAAATTTACTGCCCAGGAGCAACCCAGTCTCTTCCATCGTCTCGCGGATCGCGGTGAGTGCCAAAGCGCGCGCGCGCGAACGGGTGGGGCGCTGCACGCGCTGCATCAGGCGGCGCTCACTCGCGGCATCGAGCGGTGCCACGATCGGCATGCGCGCATCGGCGGCATCGACGCGGCCGCCGGGAAAGACGAAACGATTGGGCAGGAAGGCATGGCGTTCATGCCGGCGGCCCAAAAGCACGCGCGGCTTGGCGCCGGAGCGGTCTACCAGCACCAGCGTTGCCGCATCCTGCGGACGGGCCGTGCGGCCGGAGCCATATCCGTCTCCGTCCTCGACGCGCTCGATACTGGTCAGCAGCTCAGCGTACTCATTCATCGTTTGCCCCGGTGCTGGTGGCGGCCACGGAAATCGCGCCGCTCCGGGCGCCGCTCGCCCCGTCCGCGCTTGGTCTTCAGATCATAGCGGCCTTCGGAGAGCAACTCGAAGCGCAAGGCGCCGGCGACCGGGATCGCCTCCACCAGCTTCACCTCCACGCGGTCGCCGAGACGGTGCGCCTCGCCGGTGCGCTCGCCGATCAGGGCGTGATGCGTCTCGTCGTGGCGGAAGAAATCGGTCCCGAGCGAGCGCATCGGAATGAGACCGTCGGCGCCGGTTTCGTCGAGCCGCACGAACAGGCCCGCGCGCGTGACTCCGGTGATGTGTCCGTGGAAGGTGGCGCCGACCCGGTCGGCGAGGAAATGCGCGACCAGGCGGTCCGCCGTATCGCGCTCGGCGGCCATGGCGCGGCGCTCGGCGACGGAAATGCGGGCCGCGACCTCGGCGAGCGCTTCCGGCGTCGTGTCGGGGAGCGCGCCGGCGCCGAGTTTTGCGCCACGGATCAGCGCACGGTGCACGACGAGATCGGCATAGCGGCGGATCGGGCTGGTGTAATGCGCGTAACGGTGGAGCTGCAAGCCGAAGTGTCCGTAGTTTTGCGCCGAGTATTCCGCCTGCGCCTGGGTGCGCAGCACGACTTCGTGCGTGAGCTTCTCGATATCCGAGCCCTTCACGCGTGCAAGCACTTGATTGAAGTGCGAGGGCCGCAGCTGGTCGGATTTGGCGAGCTTGATGTCGAGGGTGGCGAGAAAATCGCGCAACGCGGAGACCTTGTCGAGCGCCGGCTGGTCATGCACGCGATAGATGAGCGGCACGCGCAGCTGCTCGCAGGTCTCGGCCGCCGCGACATTGGCGAGGATCATGAATTCCTCGATCAGCCTATGCGCGTCGAGCCGCTCGGGGACGACGACCTTGTCGAGCGTGCCGTCGGGATTGAGCAGGAGCTTGCGCTCGGGGATGTCGAGCGCCAGCGGCTCGCGTGCGTCGCGCGCCTTGGCCAGCGCGCGATAGGCGGCAAAAAGAGGCCGGATCGCCCGATCGAGGAGCGGCGCGGCCTTCTCATCCGGATGGCCTTCGATCGCCGCCTGGGCCTCGCCATAGGAGAGGCGCGCGTGCGAGCGCATCATCACGCGATGGAACGAGTGGCGGCGCTTTCTGCCATCGGCGCCGATGGTCATGCGCACGGCGAGCGCGGGGCGGTCCTGGTTCGGGCGCAGCGAGCAAAGGTCGTTCGAGATGCGCTCGGGCAGCATGGGTACGACGCGGTCGGGGAAATAGACCGAGTTGCCGCGCTCCGACGCTTCGCGGTCCAGCGCCGAGCCGGGCCGCACATAATGCGCGACGTCGGCGATGGCGACCGTAAGCAGGTGTCCGCCGGAATTGGCCGGATCATGGTCGGGCTCGGCGTGCACCGCGTCGTCGTGGTCCTTGGCGTCGGGCGGATCGATGGTGACGAGCGCAAGCGCGCGCCAGTCCTCGCGGCCTTCGAGCGGGGCAGGGCGCGCGGCCTCGGCCTCGGCGACCGCGGCGCTCCTGAACAGGTTCGGGATACCGTGGGCGTGGATCGCGATCAGGCTGACAGCGCGCTCGGACTTGATCGAACCGAGCCGTTCGCGCACGCGCGCCTGCGGAAGACCGTAGGCGCGGCTTTTCATCAGATCGACGGAAACGAGATCGCCGTCCTCGGCGCCCGCAGCGGCGCCGGGCGGGATCGTGACTTCGCGGCCCTGGCTTTTCTTGTCGACCGGCACGAGCCTGCCGCCGCCATTAGGCAGCGCGCGGAATATGCCGAGCATCTGCGCCCGCGCCCGCTCCAAGAGCTTCATCACGCGGCCGGAATAGGGAGCGGGATCTTCGGCATCGCTACGCTCGGTGCGCACGAGCACGCGATCGCCGATGCCCGGTGCGGGGCCGTGCGCGTTCCGCCCGAACACGAGGCGGATTTTCGGCGGCGTGCCGTGCTCTTCGTCCCATTCGACGGGCTCGGCGATCAGCTCACCGTCCTGGTCGCGGCCGGAAATCTCGGCGACCACGACGGAGGGAAGGTGCCCGCGCACGTTCAGGCGGCGACGCCGGCGCTGGAGCTGGCCGCCGTCGCGCAGATCGCGAAGCATTTCCTTCAGTTCCGCCTTGCCGGCGGCGTCGAGGCGGAAGGCGCGCACGATCTCGCGCTTGGACACGTCGCCGCCGCGCTGGGCGATGAAGGCGACGAGCTCGTCCCGCGTCGGCGGCTTGACGGGGGCTCTCGGTTGCTTGCGGCGCTTGGGCAAAGGAAAATTTCCGGCGGCGAGCCGACGCTAGCGAAGCCGCGGCGTTTCGTCGATGTTCGCACCGACGGCCGGCGGGCGGCGCCCGTTTCTAGGCGGCTGCCTTGGCGTCCGGCTTTTTCTTCGCGCGCTTGGCGGGCTTCTTCGCCGTGGTCTTCACGATCGCCTTCGGCGCTTTCGGTGCTTTCGCCTTCTTCGGCGGCTTGGCGCCGATGCGCTCAGCGCGCGCGGCGATCAGCTCGACGGCTTCCTCCAGCGTGACGTTGGCGGGATCGGAGGTCACCGGGATCGTGGCATTGACCTTGCCGTGTGAGACATAGGGCCCGAAACGGCCTTCGTGCTGGGTGACGGGGCCGCCGAACGTCGGATGGTCGCCGAGCGGCCGGCCGGTGGGACGGCCGCGGCCGCGGCCCGGCCCGCGCGCGGCTTTTTCGGCGAGCAGGGTCACCGCACGGTTGAGGCCGATATTGAGCACGTCGTCGCCGGGTTCGAGATTGGCGTAGTTGGTCTTGTGCTTCACATAGGTGCCGAAGCGGCCGATGCCGGCCATGATCGGTTCGTGGGTCTCCGGATGCAGTCCGACCTCGCGCGGCAGCGCCAGGAGTTTGAGCGCTTGCTCGAGATCCACGGAGGCCGGCTCGGTATCCTTGGGCAGGCCGGCGCGTTTCGGCTTCTCGCCCTTGTCGACGACCTCGCCGAGCTGGACATAGGGACCGAAGCGGCCGTCGCGTTGCGTCACTTCCAGTCCGGTCTCCGGGTCCTTGCCCAATACCCGGGTGGCGCCGGCGCCGTTCTGCGACATCAGTTGGCGCGTGTAGCGGCATTCCGGATAGTTGGAGCAGCCGACGAATCCGCCGAACCTGCCGATCTTCAGATTCAGCCGGCCGGTACCGCACTGCGGGCAGACGCGCGGGTCGACACCATCCGCGCGCGGAGGGAACACGTGCGCGGCGAGCATCTCGTCGAGCGCGTCGATCACCTGGGAGAGGCGCACGTCCTTGATCTGATCGACGGCGGCGATGAAATCGCGCCAGAAATCGCGCAGCACCTCGCGCCAATCGATCTCGGCATTGGCGATCTTATCGAGCTTCTCTTCCAGATCGGCGGTGAAATCATATTCCACGTAGCGCATGAAGAACGCTTCGAGGAAGGCGATCACCACGCGGCCCTTGTCTTCGGGAATCAGGCGCTTCTTGTCGAGGCGAACGTAGCCGCGGTCGCGCAGTACCTGCAGCACGGAGGCATAGGTCGAGGGCCGGCCGATGCCGAGCTCCTCCATGCGTTTGACCAGAGAGGCCTCGGAGAAGCGCGGCGGCGGCTCGGTGAAATGCTGGCTGGAGAGGATGGCGCGGCGCTCGGCGGGCTCCCCTTCGTTCATTTCGGGCAGGCGCTTGCTCTCCTCGTCCTCCTCGTCGTCGTCGTGACCCTCCTGGTAGAGGGTAAGGAAGCCGTCGAATTTGATGACCGTGCCGGTCGCGCGCAAGTCGATCGTGCGTGTGCCGGCGCGCGCCTCGATCTCGGCCGTGGTGCGCTCGAGCTCGGCCAACTCCATCTGGCAGGCGAGCGTGCGCAGCCAGATCAGCTCATAGAGCTTGGCCTGATCGGCATCGAGATAGCGCGCGACGTCGCGCGGCCGGCGGTTGAGATCCGTCGGGCGGATGGCTTCGTGAGCCTCTTGCGCATGCTTGGATTTGTTTTTGTAGACGCGCGGGGAGGGCGACACATATTGCTGGCCGTAATCC
>CAVYZC010000018.1:0-152529 GCA_963772885.1 uncultured Alphaproteobacteria bacterium
GCGGTGCGGAACTTCGAGACAGTCGAACGGAATGGCGAGGCTCTCGTAGCCGCCCCAGGACGCGCCGATCCCGAACAGCTCTAACCCCTCGATCAAGGCCGCGACTTTCGGCTGCGGCCGCGGCTTGAGCACGAATGCGAACAGCCCGCAGGCGCCGTCGAAATCGCGCTTCCAGATCGCATGGCCCGGATCGTCCTCGAGCGCGGGGTGCAGGACGCGCAAGACTTCGGGCCGCGTCTTCAGCCAGCGCGCGACCTTGAGGCCGGACTCCATGTGCCGCTGCAGCCGCACGCCGAGCGTACGCAAGCCGCGCAGCGAGAGAAACACGTCCTCGGGCCCGGCACAGAGGCCGAGGCTGCCGTGGGTCTCTTTCAGTTTCGGGAAATGCTCGGCCATGGCCGAGACCGAACCGATGTTCACGTCGGCGTGGCCGCCGAGATATTTGGTCCCGGCCTGGATCGAGAAATCGACGCCGTGCTCGTGCGGCCGGAACAACACCGGGGTCGCCCAGGTATTGTCCATGAGCACGACCGCGCCGTGCGCGTGCGCGGCCTTCACGATCGCCGGCACGTCCTGCATCTCGAAGCTGAGCGAGCCCGGCGCCTCGACGAAAACCGCCTTGGTGTTCGGTTTAAGTTCTTTCGCGATCCCCGCGCCGATCACCGGGTCGTAATAGCCGGTCTCGACGCCGAGCCGCTTCAGCACCGTGTCGCAGAATTGGCGCGTCGGGCCGTAGGCGGAGTCGGTCACCAGCACATGGTCGCCGTGCTGCACGCAGGCCAAGAGCGCGGTCGTGATCGCCGAAAGACCGGAAGGCGTGAGCACCACGCCGGCGCCGCCCTCGAGCTCGGCGAGCGCGTCGGAGAGCGCGTCGGTCGTCGGCGTACCACGCCGCCCGTATTGATAGCGTCCGGTGCGGCCGACGAACTGCGCCACCGTCGGCGACAGCACCGTCGAGCCCCGATAGATCGGCGTATTGACGAACCCCTCGAACTCGAACGGATTGCGCCCCGCGAGCACGAGGCGGGTCGCCACCCGCCAGTCCCGCGCTTTCTTGCCCCCGCCCTTGGCCATTTCGTTTCTCCGCGAGCCGATTAGGCCCCGCAATTGCGTTGCGTCAAGGCGGCCGGACGCCCAAACACTTGACCTGCCTTGGCCTTTGGCTTGTGATGGTCCTTCCGAAGGGAAGGGTGCTTGCGTACCGATCGAAGCGCGCGGCCAATTGCGCAGAGCCGGCTCGCCGGCGTCCAATTCAGAGAAAGGTTGCTCCGATGAAACGCGTACTGTTCACGCTTGCGCTCGCGGCCACGCTCGGCGCCGTCGGCACCGCGCAAGCCGGCGTTCTCGACCAGATCAAAGCCAAGGGCTTCGTCCAGTGCGGCGTGAGCCAGGGCTTGCCGGGATTCTCGACCCCCGACGACAAGGGCGCCTGGACCGGCCTCGACGTCGACGTCTGCCGCGCGTTGGCCGCCGCGATCTTCGACGATCCGAGCAAGGTGAAATTCACGCCGCTCTCCGCCAAGGACCGCTTCACGGCGCTGCAATCCGGCGAGATCGACGTGCTCTCGCGCAACACCACCTGGACGCTCGATCGCGACACCAAGATGGGGCTCAATTTCGCCGCCGTCGCTTATTATGACGGCCAGGGCTTCATGGTGAAAAAGTCGCTGAAAGTGAATTCAGCGCTCGAGCTTTCCGGCGCCACCGTCTGCACCCAGACCGGCACCACCACCGAGCTCAACGTCGCCGACTTTTTCCGCGCTAACAAGATGAAGTACGAGGTGGTCGCTTTCGCCACCGCCGACGAGACCGTCAAGGCTTACGAGGCCGGGCGCTGCGACGTGTTCACCTCCGACCACTCCCAGCTTTATGCGATGCGTCTGAAGCTCGCCAAGGTCGACGATCACGTGATCCTGAAGGACGTGATCTCGAAGGAGCCGCTCGGCCCGATGGTGCGCCACAACGACGACCAGTGGTTCGATCTCGTGAAGTGGACGGTCTATGCCCTGATCGGCGCCGAGGAGCTCGGCGTGACCTCGAAGAACGTCGGCGAGATGCTGAAGTCGCCCAACCCCGACATCAAGCGCCTGCTCGGCACCGAAGGCGCGCTCGGCGAATCGCTCGGGCTCAGCAACGACTGGGCCGCTCGCATCATCAAGCACGTCGGCAATTACGGCGAGATCTTCGATCGCAACGTCGGCGAGGGCTCGCGGCTGGGCATCGAACGCGGGCTGAACCGGCTCTGGTCGAAGGGCGGGATTCAATACGCGCCGCCGATCCGCTGAGCCGGGCGGCAGCGATCTGACCAGGCGCGCCGGCGTCCGCCGGCGCGCAGAAGGGCGTGGTACTCGCGCCGGCAGCCGCCGGCGCGCAGCAGTGCGTGACGTCCGCGCCGGGGGAGCGCCGGAATGGTCGATCGCGTCGAAGGCGCACCGCGGCCAGCGTCCGTATCGCTGGTCAACAATCCCCGGATACGCTCGCTCGCCGTCCAGATCATCCTCGTCCTTGCCATCGTCTATGTCGGCTGGTCGTTCGTCGAGAACGCCCGCGCCAACCTCGCCGCCCGCGGCATCGCCACCGGCTTCGGCTTCTTCGACCAGACCGCCGGCTTCGGCATCACCCAGTCGCTGATCCCCTATAGCGAAACCTCGACCTATGGCCGCGCCTTCCTGGTCGGGCTGCTGAACACGCTGCTGGTCGCCGGCATCGGCGTTGTGCTGGCGACGCTGCTCGGCTTCGCCATCGGCATCGCGCGGCTGTCGTCGAACTTCCTGCTGGCGCGGCTCGCCGGCGCTTATGTCGAGCTGATGCGCAATCTGCCGCTCTTGTTCCAGATCTTCTTCTGGTACATCGCGGTGCTCGGCGCGCTGCCCGGTCCGCGCCAGAGCGTCTCGCTGTTCAATGCCTTTTTCCTGAATAACCGCGGCGTGATCATGCCGGAGCCGATCTTCGCCGACGGCGCCGGCGCGGTCGGCATCGCTGTTCTCCTCGGCGTCGCGCTGACCGTCGTGATCCGCGTCTGGGCGCGGCGGCGTCAGATGAACACCGGCAAGCAGTTCCCGGTAGCGAGCACCGGCTTGCTTCTGATCCTCGGACTTCCGCTTGCCGTCTTCGCGCTGACCGGCGCGCCGGTTTCCTTCACGCTCCCGGAATTGCGCGGCTTCAATTTCGTCGGCGGTGTCAGGATCATTCCGGAGTTCGCCGCGCTGCTGGTCGCGCTGGTGACCTATACCGCGGCCTTCATCGCCGAGATCGTGCGCGCCGGCGTGCTCGCGGTTTCGCGCGGCCAGACCGAGGCCGCTTATTCTCTGGGCTTGCGGCCAGGCCCGACGCTTCGCCTCGTCGTCGTGCCGCAGGCGCTGCGCGTGATCATCCCGCCGCTGACCAGCCAGTATCTGAATCTCACCAAGAACTCTTCGCTCGCCGCCGGCATCGGCTATCCCGACTTCTTCTACGTCTTCGCCGGCACCACGCTGAACCAGACCGGCCAGGCGATCGAGATCATCGCCATCACCATGGGCGTGTATCTGACGATCTCGCTCATCACCTCCGCGCTGATGAACTGGTACAATCGCAGGAAGGCGCTGGTGGAGCGATGAACACCGTTTCCGGCGCCTTCGTCCGCCGCGAGCTCGTGGCCGCGCTGCCGCCGCCTTTGGCGGCGCGGGGCTTCATCGGCTTCGTGCGCGAGCATTTTTTCTCCGGCCCGCTCAACATCACCATGACCGTGATCTGCGCGGCGCTGCTTGCGCTGGCGCTGCCGCCCTTCGTGCGCTTCCTGCTCATCGACGCGGTCTGGGAAGGCGAGAGCCGCGACGCCTGCCTCGACGCCACCGGCGCCTGCTGGCCGTTCGTGCGCGCGAAGTTCGGTCAGTTCGTCTACGGCTTCTATCCGATCGCCGAGCGCTGGCGGCCCAATGTCGTCTATGCCCTGTGCGCGATCCTGCTGGCGCCGCTGCTGATCCCCTCGGCGCCGTTCAAGCGGCTGAACGCGATCCTGTTCTTCGCTGTCTTCCCGGTCGTAGCCTTCGTGCTGCTCACCGGCGGCAATCTCGAAATGCGGAACTTCGTGCTCGGCCGCATCGTGAATTGGGAATCCACTGGTCGGTTCCAGCACGATATTCGGCCTGCGCCTGAGCTTCTGGACCGATTTCGTTGCCTCCGCGCTCCTGCTGATCGTTATCGCCTGCGCAATCGCCCGCGCGATCGGCGCCGAGGCCCGCACGCTCGCGATCGCCATGCTCTCTGGCTTCGTGCTGCTGGCCATCGTGCTGCTCGCCGCCGATATCGACGTGGGGCTCGCAGCCGGTCGAGACGCGGCTGTGGGGCGGGTTGCTGGTCACGCTCGTGGTCGCCATCACCGGCATCGTCGCCTCGTTGCCGCTCGGCATCCTGCTCGCGCTCGGCCGCCGCTCCTCCATGCCGATCGTGCGGTTCTTCTCGGTGATCTTCATCGAGTTCTGGCGCGGCGTGCCGCTGATCACGGTGCTCTATTTCGCGAGCTACATGCTGCCGCTGTTTCTGCCCACGGGCTTGAGTTTCGACGGTCTGCTGCGCGTGCTGGTCGGCGTCACGCTGTTCGCCGCCGCCTATATGGCCGAGGTGGTGCGCGGCGGGCTGCAGGCGATCCCGAAGGGCCAGTACGAAGGCGCCATGGCGGTCGGCCTCGGCTATTGGCAGACCATGGGGCTGATCATCCTGCCGCAGGCGCTGACGCTGGTGATCCCCGGCATCGTCAATAACTTCATCGGCCTGTTCAAGGACACGACGCTGGTGCTGATCGTGGCGATCTTCGATTTCCTCGGGCAGCTGCGCGCGGCCTTCACCGATCCGAACTGGGCCTCGCCGGTGACGCTCTATACCGGCTTCGCCTTCGCCGGCATGGTCTATTTCGTGTTCTGCTACGGCATGTCGCGCTATTCGCTGTTCTTGGAGCGCCGCGCGTCGACAGGGAAGCGCCGATGAGTAGAGAAGCGCCAAACCCGCCGGTTCCGCAGCCGCCGTGGAAATGATCGACGTGCACAAGTGGTACGGCGATTTCCATGTGCTGAAGGACATCAATCTGAAGGTCATGCGCGGCGAGCGCATCGTCATCTGCGGCCCGTCCGGCTCCGGCAAGTCCACCATGATCCGCTGCATCAACCGGCTGGAGAGCCATCAGAAGGGGCGCATCCTGGTCGACGGCATCGAGCTCACCGAGGATCTGAAGAAGATCGACGAGATCCGCCGCGAGGTCGGCATGGTGTTCCAGCACTTCAACCTGTTTCCGCATCTGACCGTGCTGGAGAACCTGACGCTGGCGCCGATCTGGGTGCGCAAGATGCCCAAGCACGAGGCCGACGAGATCGCCATGAAGTATCTCGAAGCGGGTGAAAATCCCCGAGCAGGCGCACAAATATCCGGGTCAGCTATCGGGCGGCCAGCAGCAGCGCGTCGCGATCGCGCGCGCGCTCTGCATGAATCCGAAGCTCATGCTGTTCGACGAGCCGACCTCGGCGCTCGATCCGGAAATGGTGAAAGAGGTGCTCGACACCATGGTCGCGCTCGCCGAGGACGGCATGACCATGCTGGTGGTGAGCCACGAGATGGGCTTCGCGCGCCAGGTCGCCAACCGCGTCATTTTCATGGACGCGGGCCAGATCATCGAGGCGAATTCGCCCAAGGAATTCTTCGAGCACCCGCAGCACGAGCGGACCAAGCTGTTTCTCTCGCAAATTCTGCAAATTCCTGCACTGAGGCGCGCTCAGGCGCGCGACCGGCCCGTCCGCCTTCTTCCAGGCGTCCATGCCGCCCTGGATGTGGACGGCGGAAAGCAATCCGGCGTCCTGCGCCGCCTGCACCGCCATGGCCGAGCGTTCGCCGAAGGCGCAATAGAACACGATGCGCTTGCCGGCATCGGCCGCGAGCTGATGCAAGCAGGCTGCCGGGCCGCACGTGATCCAGAAGGTCCGGGTAGGGCAGGTGCAAGGAGCCCGGGATCATCCCGTGCTTCTGCCGCTCAGCGTCCTCGCGCAGATCGACGAGCGCGACGTCTTTCCGCCCCATGAGCTTGATCGTGTCGCGCGCCGACAGCGCCCAGCCGCGCCGCGCGATTTCCTCCTGGTGCATGCCGACCCGCATGTTCGAGGGCACCGCCACGTCCATCATCTTCGGATTCGGCAGTTTGAGGCTGTTCATCACCTCCACATATTCGTCGATCGATTTCACCTGCAGGCGCGGATTGAAGCGCTTCTCCTCGCCGATGGTGGAGACGGTCTCGCCCTTGTAGTCGTGCGCCGGCAGCACGAGCGTCTCCTCCGGCAGCTTCGAGCAACTTGTTGAAGATCGAATCGTATTGCGCGCGCGCGTCGCCGTTCTGGAAATCGGTGCGGCCGGTGCCGCGGATGAGCAAGGTATCGCCGGTGAACACGCGGTCGCCCATTAGATAGCTGTAGGAATCGTCGGTGTGGCCGGGCGTGTAGAGCACGTCGAGCGCGACACCCTCGATCTTCACCTTGTCGCCCTCGGCGACGCGCATCGACACCACGTCGGCCTTGGTTTGCTCGCCCATCACGGTGATGCAGTGCGTGCGGTCGCGCAGCGCGCCGAGGCCGGTGACGTGGTCGGCGTGCAGGTGGGTGTCCACGGCCTTCACCAGCCGCAGCTCGAGCTCGTTCACCAGCTGCAGGTAGCGGTCGACCTTCTCGATCACCGGGTCGATGATCAGCGCCTCGCCGCCATGCCGGCTGGCGAGCAGATAGGTGTAGGTCCCGGAGACTGCGTCGAAGAGTTGCCGGAAGATCATCGCGTTCCTCGCGCCGGATTATACCACTGGCGCCTGCCCATGCAGGTAAGCAGATTTTGTGGCATGTTTCGGCCGCTGCGAGACGGCGAAGCGGAGAGGAATCCGATGAACAACATGGCCACGATCCACGGCCTGCATCATTTCGCCTATCGCTGCCGCGACGCCGAGGAGACGCGGCGCTTCTACGAGGACCTCCTGGGCCTGCCGCTGGTGATGACCATGAAGCTCGACGTGGTGCCGAGCACCGGCGAGCACTGCCCCTATGTGCACATCTTCTTCGAGATGGCCGACGGCTCCTGCATCGGCTTCTTCGATCTCGGCGACAACACCAAGCCGTTGCCGTCGCCGAATACGCCGCCCTGGGTCAATCACCTCGCGCTCAAGATGCAGAGCGTCGACGACGTGCTGGCCGCCCGCGCCCGGCTGCAGGCGGCCGGCGTCGAGGTGCTCGGCATCACCGACCACGGCTTCGTGCAGTCGATCTATTTCTTCGATCCGAACGGCATCCGCCTGGAATTGACCGCCGAAGTCCTCGACGCCCGGAGGAGATGGCGCGCTTCAAGGCCGAAGCGCACGGCCTGCTCGCGAGCTGGAGCAAGGAGAAGGCCGGCCGCCTGAAAGAAGTCGCCGGCGCGCGCTAGTCGGCGCCGGTCTTGATCGGCTTGTCGGGCAGCGAACCCCACTCGGACCAGGACCCGTCATAGAGCGCCTGCGGCGACTTGCCGATGGCGTCGAGCGCGAGCCACAGCGTCGCCGCCGTGACGCCCGAGCCGCAGCTCGTGATGATCGGCTGGTCCGGATCGACGCCGCCCGCGGCAAACGCCGCCTTGATCTTCTCCGGGCTCGCCGAGCCGGCCATTCTCGACGACGTTGGCGACCGGCACGTTCTTGCTGCCCGGCATGTGGCCCGAGCGCACGCCCGGCCGCGGCTCTGGCGCCTCGCCGCGGAAGCGTTCGGCCGACCGCGCATCGACCACCTGCGCCGCGCCGCTGCCCAGCGCTTTCTCGACCCGCGCCATGTCCGCGACCCAGGACGGATCGAAGCTGCGGCGTGAAACGCGCGGGCTTCCGCTTCACCATCCCGCTCTCGAGTGGACGATTCTCCACGCGCCATTGCGGCAGGCCGCCGTCGAGCATCTTCACGTCCTTGGCGCCGAACAGGCGCAACGTCCACCACACGCGCGGCGCCGAAAACAGGCCGCCGCCGTCATAGACCACGATCTTCATGCCGTCGCCGATGCCGAGACGGGCCATGTGCCGCGCGAAAGCTCTCCGCGTCCGGCAGCATGTGGGGCAGGGGATTCGAGCGGTCGGCGATCTCGTCGATGTCGAAGAACACCGCGCCTGGTATGTGCCCGGCGAGATATTCGGCGCGCGCGTCGCGCTTCATGGCGGGGAGATAATAGGAGCCGTCCACGATCACGAGGTTCGGGTCGCCAAGATTCTCGGCGAGCCACGGGATCGAGACCAGCCAGCGGCTGCGGCCTGATGTATCGGATTTCATGGCTTCACTCGAACACGCTGGGCACGTCCACCTTGCGCTCGAGCCATTGCGGCACCGGCAGCTTCTTTCCGCGCAGGAAGGCCGGATTGAACAGCTTCGACTGATAGCGCGAGCCGTAGTCGGCGAGGATGGTGACGATGGTGTGGCCCGGCCCCAGCTCCTTGGCGAGCCGGATCGCGCCGGCGACGTTGATGCCGGTCGAGCCGCCCATGCACAGGCCCTCGTGCTGCAGCAGATCGAACACGGCCGTTACCGCCTCCGCGTCGGGGATCAGGTAGGGCTTCTCGACCTTGATATCGGCGATCATCGGCGTGACCCGCCCGAGGCCGATGCCTTCGGTGATCGAGTTGCCGGGCGACACCTTCGCCTCGCCATAGGCGAACAGATTGTACATGGCCGCGCCGTGCGGATCGGCGCAGCCGATGAGGATGTCTTTCTTCTTCTCGCGCAAATAAGTGGCGACGCCCGCGAGCGTGCCGCCGGTGCCGATGGAGCAGATGAAGGCGTCCACCTTTCCGTCGGTCTGCTGCCAGATTTCCGGGCCGGTCGAGAGATAATGCGCCTTGCGGTTATCGAGGTTGTTCCACTGGTCGGCGAACAGCACGCCGTTCGATCTCGGTCTTGCGCAGCTTGTCGGCGAGCCGCCGGCCGATGTGCTGGTAATTGTTCGGGTTGGCGTAGGGCACCGCCGGCACTTCCACGAGCTCGGCGCCGCACAGCCGCAGCATGTCCTTCTTCTCTTGGCTCTGCGTCTCGGGAATGACGATCAGCGTGCGGTAGCCGCGCGCGTTGGCCACCAGCGCGAGCCCGATGCCGGTATTGCCCGCGGTGGCCTCGACCACCAATCCGCCCGCCTTGAGCTCGCCGCGCTTCTCCGCGTCCAGAATCATTTGACGCGCCGGCCGGTCTTTCACCGATTGGCCCGGGTTCATGAACTCGGCCTTGCCCAGGATGTTGCAGCCGGTCGCCTGCGAGGCGCGCCAGAGCTGAATCAGAGGCGTGTGGCCGATCGCCTCGATGATGTCCTTGCGGAAGTCCATGGTGGGCTCAGGCTCGAATTCGCAACGTGTGTTTTCCTAGCAAAGTTTCGTTCCGCCGCAAGCGGCTGTCCCTGCTGCTTGACGCGGAAGGACTGACCAGCCGCCTTAAGCCCTATGGCTTAGGCCTCGAGCCAAACCTCCTGGAATTTCGGCGTGGTGAGCAAGCCGTCGACGAAATTCTGCACCTTGCGGCTGCGTACAGTCACGCCGGGCGAGATATATTGCACCAATTGGAGTGCGTTCTCGACCACGAATTTCTGCAGCTTGGCGAACGCTGCCTTGCGTTCCTCTTGATTTGCCGAGGCCATGGTTGCGTCCATCAACTCACGGAATCCCGGCAGTTCCACTTTGCCGGCATTGCGCAGCGCCGTCTTGCCGAACAGCGCCTCGTAAAACTGGCTCGGATCGGGGAAGCCGCCGGCCGGGCTGATATGCATCGATCCTTTGGACTCCAGCATGAAGAACTGCATCGCCTGCTGTGGCGCGACGGGTGAGAGCTTGATGCGGATTCCCGACTTCGCGAGCTGGCTGATGATCAGCTCCTGCCGCTGCATTGCTAGCTGGTCGGCCCAGCCCCAGGATTCGATCTCGATGCCGTTAGGGTAGCCGGCTTCGGCAAGGAGCTTTTTCGCACGATCGATGTCGTGCGTATAGAAATTCTGAGTCGCCGGATCGCAGGCCCAGTGCTCCTTCGGCAACACGGCGCTCGAGGGTTGGCCAAGCCCGCCAAGCAGCACTTTGTTGATTTCGTCGCGATCGAGGGCGTAGTTCATCGCCTGCCGCACGCGAACGTCATTGAGCGGGGGCTTCGCGTAGTTCAGAAACGCCCCGTAGAAGATCAGTGAGGGGGCCGCCAACGCGATTACGTTCGGAGATCTGTCGGCGATCAATTTCTGCGGAACCTGCAGATTGATGCCGAGATCGGTCTCATCGGAGACGACGGTCCGCACCAGCGTGTTGAGCTCGTTGATAATGCGGATATCGATACCTTCGAGATAGGGCAGGCCGGTCTTCCAGTAGTTCTCGTTGCGCACGAGCTTGAAGCTGTCGTTGTCCTTCCACTCGACGAATTTGAATGGTCCTGTCCCCACTGGAGCGCGATCGACATTCGGGCCCTTGTCCTTGAGCGACTGGGGCGAAACCATGCAGCCGATCCGGTTCGTGAGCATCGTCGGCAGGCCGGCGTTCGGCTGGTTCAGCAGCAGCGTCACCTGGCTCGGGCTGTTCACCTCGACCGAGGCGAGCGTCACCAGATCCGCCTTCACGTTGGAGCGCGGATCGGACTTGTAGCGTTCGAGATTGATCTTTACCGCCTCGGCGTTGAACGGCGTTCCGTCGTGAAACTTCACGCCCTCCATGAGATCGAGAACCAGCGTCTTCGGGTCAACGAAACGCCAAGCCTTGGCCAGGCCCGGCTTGAGCTCGAGCGTCTTCGGCTCGAAATCGATCAGAGCGTCGAAGACGGCGTAGAGCACGTTGAAATCGGGGAGGTTGCGGCCGGTCATCGGATCGACCGTGGCCGGGTTGTACGGCATCGCCAGACGCAAGGTGCCGCCCTTGCGCGGCGTCTGCGCCAGCACGCCGGTCGGGAGAAGCAACAAGCTGCCCGCGGCCGCGGCGGCTTTCATCAGCTCGCGGCGATCCAGCACTGCAACCGAATCCGGAATGCGAGACGTCTTCTTCATGTTGTCCTCCCTTCCGCAGGGAACGCTTCGTATGAAAGCCCGAGCGTTCGTGGCGTTGTGCGGAAGGCGATAGGCTAGTAGAGGCACTTGCACGCCGCAACATGGCCCGACAACGGGGCGTCCCATGCAATTCGCGATCGAAGCAGTTATTCGTACGCCCGTCTGGGTTTGGGCACTGCTCGCGTTCTTGTTGTTCATCGGCATCCGTGGGCTTAGGCCCACAGTGGCTTCGTTTGGCCGCCTATTGATCCTGCCCGCGGTCTTTCTGGTCTGGGGCCTGTCGGGCTTCGCCACCAGTTACGGCTTTCGGCCTATCGGAATCGCGGTATGGCTAGCCGCGCTTGTGGTCGGGGCGGGGATCGGCTGGCTCGTCGCCCGCTCGATCGAGATCCATGCCGACAAGGAGCGCGGGTTCATTCGTCTGCCGGGCACCACGGTCAACCTGGTGCTGATCCTGATCATCTTCGCCACCAAGTACACGCTCGGCGTGCAGGCCGGCATGCGGCCACGATCACCGGCGAGTTGCTCTTTATGGCAATCGACGTGGGCGTGTCCGGCTTGCTCACCGGCCTGTTCGCCGGCCGGCTCTATGGCTTGTGGCGGAAATATCAGGCCGCGCCGCAGGAAAATCTCGCAGTCTGACTAGCCGACCGGCTCCGGCCGGTGCGGCCGCCAGAAAGTCGCGCCCAGGCTCCAGCGATCGTACGCGATCATTCCGATTGCCATGGCCGCGACGAACACGAACACCTTGGGCGAGAGCGACGGCGAGATTCTCGATCGCCGGGCCCGGGCAGAGGCCCGAGAGTCCCCAACCGGCACCGAAGATCGCGGCACCCGCGATGAGCGGCGCGTCGATGTCCTTCTTGCTCGGCCAGCGCATCTGGTCGCCGACTACCGGCCGGCCCATGCGCCGCGCGAGCAGCAGCCCGGGCGCCGCGAACAGCAGCGCCACCGCCATGACGATCGCGAGACTCGGGTCCCAGCGGCCGAAAATATCGAGGAAGCCGAAAATCTTGTTGGGATCGGTCATGCCCGAGATCAGCAGCCCGAAGCCGAACACCAGCCCGCAGATCAGCGCCGAGAAGATCGCGGCCATTTCAACCTCCCATCCCATGCCGCGTGATCGCGACCACCACGATCGCCACCGCCATGAACACGAGCGTCGCCACGATCGAACGCGGCGAAAGGCGCGCGATCCCGCAGATACCGTGACCCGAGGTGCACCCGTTCGAAAGCCGCGTGCCGACGCCGACCAGTAATCCGGCGATGACGACAACGGCCCAACTCTCCGGCATACGCGGCGCCGTGAACGCATAGCCCGCCGCCTGGGCCAGGAGCGGCGCGGCGATCAGACCGGCCAGGAACGCGACGCGCCAGCCCTTGAACAGGGTGCCGGGCTCCAGCAGATCGCCCATGACACCGCTGATGCCGGCGAGCCGGCCGTTCAGCAGCATCAGCAGCGTCACCGCCAGCCCGATCAGCGCGCCGCCGATTGCCGCAGAAACCGGATCGAATGGGGTCATTCGTTCACCTCGTCGGGATTTTGCCAATCATCCGAGATCGCGCGCGCCGGGTCAAATAGCGGTCGCGGCCCGGCGCCGCGCCGATTTGTTTGGACCGTATCTCGCGCACAATTCCCGTTTCGCCCGCTGCAGCGTCTGCTTCCTCGCAGCCGGAAGATTCCTGCCGGCGCGATTGATATAGAAGGTCAGCATGGAGAGCGCCGAACGATAGGGGCTCGCCTTCCTCGCGGTGCTCTCGTTGGCCGAGCGCATCAAGGAATCGGCGATCCGCCCGGGGTCGTTCCAGGTGAAGACGCCCGGCTCGAGCGCGAGCGCATGGCTATGCTCGGTCACGGATTGCGACCAGCGGCGGCCGCTTCGTTTCGCCATGGACAGCTCCCCCGCTTTAGCCGATCTTGCCGCACCGGCCGGAATTGCGCATCGTTACGCGGCATCGCAAGCATGATTGCCTGAAGGCGGAGAGGATTCCAGCGTGCAGATCGGTTTCATCGGGCTAGGCGCGATGGGCGCCTTGATCGTCCCGCGGCTGATCGCCGGCGGCCACGCCGTCACCGGCTGGAATAGGAGTCGGGACAAGGCCGCGCCGCTCCTCAAGGGCGGCATGAAATGGGCCGACAGCCCGCGCGCGGTGGCCGAACAGTCCGAAATCGTGTTCTGCATCGTCACCGACGACGAAGCGGTGCGCGAAGTGGCGCTCGGCGAAGATGGCGTTCTCTCCGGGCTTAAGAAGGGCGGCGTCTTCATCGACATGAGCACGATCGCGCCCGCCGTCAGCAAGTTCATCGCCGCCGAATTCGCCAAGGCCGGCAAGTTCATGCTCGACGCGCCGATTTCCGGGAGCCCCGTGACGCTCTTGCAGGGCAATGCCTCAGTCATGGTCGGCGGCGACAAGGATGCGTTCGAGCGCGTGCGCGACGTGCTGCTGCTGATCGGCCCCAAGATTACGTATATCGGCGAAAGCGGGCTCGCCGTGACGATGAAGCTTGCGGTCAATTCGTTGCTGATGGTCGAGGTGATCGCGTTCGGCGAGGCGGTTGCGCTGGCGGAGAAGGGCGGCATCACGCGCGAAGCCGCGCTCGACGCGATCCTGAAGAGCGTCGCCGCCTCGCCGGTGCTCGGCTATCGTGGGCCCTTCATCCTGGAAGGCAGGATGCCGAAAGTGCCGCTTGCCGACGTGACGCTGCAGCAGAAGGATATGCTTCTCGTGCTCGAACTCGCCCGCAAGCTCGGCAGTCCGACGCCGCTCGCCGCCGCCGCCAACGAGATGATGAACGCCTGCCGCGGGCTTGGCCTCGACCAGAACGATTTCGTCATCGCCCATGAAGCCTATCGCCGCCTGGGAGGGCAATCGAAGTGAACACGCCCGTGAAAATGTATCGCGCCAATATCAAGAACGTGCCGAAGGTCGAGGGCCTCAAGCGCAAGGACGGTTGGGTCGACATGCAGGTGCAATTCCTGATCGACAAGAAATCCGCCGGCGCCGATCACGTGGTCGGCTGGACCGTGCTCAAGCCCGGCGCGCGCCACGAGAACCACCGCCACATGAATTGCGACGAGTTCTTCATCGTGCTCAAGGGCCACGGCATGATCTACACCGACAGCGGCGAGAAGCCTTCCGGCGAGGGCGACGTGGTCTATTCGCCGCGCGGCTGCTGGCACGGCTTCAACAATACGTCGAGCGAAGACGTCGTGCTCATATGGGGATGGATGGGCGCCGGATCGATCGAAGCCTCCGGCTACGAAGTCGATCCCAACAGTCACCAATGAACGCCTGGGACGATCCGCGCGTTCGCCGCGGGATGCAGAAGCAGCTCGCCTGGCGGCGCGAGCGCCTCGCCGCCGGCGAGAAGCCGATCGGCTGGAAGGTCGGCTTTGGCGCGCCGACGATCATGGCACGCCTCGGCATCGCCAAACCGCTGGTCGGCTTTCTCACCGACCGCGCACTCCTCCAGAGCGGCGCCGCGATCTCGTTACGCGGCTGGACCAAGCCGGTGGCCGAGCCCGAGCTCGCCGTCTACATGGGCGCGGATTTGCCGGCTGGCGCGGACACGAGCGTTGTGAAAGCTGCCATCGCCGGCATCGGCCCCGCCATCGAGCTGGCCGATCTCGAACAGCAGACGGAGGCGGACACGCTGGAAGCCGTTCTCGCTGGCAACATTTTCCAGCGTCACGTTATTTTGGGTCCATCCGATCGGTCGCGGGCCGGGGCAAAGGTCGAAGGCCTCATCGGCCGCGTCTTCCGCGGCAATACCGAGACCGCCAGCACATCAGACGTGACCGCCAATACCGGCGAGCCCATCGGGCTCGTGCGTCACGTAGCCGACATGCTCGCGGCGTTCGGCGAGCGGCTCCGGGCCGGCGAGTTCATCATCACCGGCTCGGTGGTCCCGCCGCTGTTCATCGAGGGCGGCGACGACGGCGTGCGCTTCGATCTGGCCCCAGTGGGCAACGTCGCCGTTCGGTTCTCTCGCGACTGACCGCCGAATCGGCCCAGCCGCGCGTGGGCTGCTGCCCTACGCCTGGTCCGGCTGAACGTCGCCTTGTCACCTCCGGCTCGGAGTGATGAACTGGCGGCAATTACAAAGAACAACAGAATTCGGGAGGAACCAATGAAGCTTTCAAGGCGCACTCTGCTTGCCGGCGCCGCCGCGACGGTCGCGGCGCCGCACATCCGTCCGGCCTTCGCGCAGGAGACCATCAAGCTCACCATCGCCTCGAGCCATCCGGTCGCGATCCCCTGGGTCGAGCCGCTGAAAACGATAATGGTCGAGAAGTCGAACAAGCAACTCGAAGCCGCGGGCAGCAAGGTTCGCATCGCCTGGACCGAAGCCTTCGGCGGCTCGCTCTACGGCTTCCAGGACACGCTCAACGCCGTCACCAACGGCATCACCGACATCGGCTGGATCGGCGCGCTGTGGGAGCCGGCCAAACTGCCGCTGCAGAACATCATGTACTCGACGCCGTTCGCCACCAACAACGTGAAGCAGGCCGTCGACGTGATGAACGTGCTGAACGACAAGAACGCGGCGGTGCAGAAGGAATGGGCCGACAACAAAGTGGTTTGCTTCGGCGCCTGCGTATCCGACGGCTATCATCTGTTCACCAAGTTCCCGGTCAACTCGCTCGACGACATGAAGGGCAAAAAGATGCTCGGCGCCCCGGTCTGCGCGCCTTGGATTCAGGCGCTCGGTGCCACGCTCGTCGTCTCCGGCCTGCCGCAGATGTATTCGCAGCTGCAGACCGGCATCGCCGACGGCGTAATTTTGATCGCCACCGGCGCCTGGCCGCTCAAGATCCACGAGGTCGCGCCCTTCATCACCGAGGTCGATACCGGCCCGCTCACCTTCGGCGGCGCGGCGATGAACGCGGATTCCTTCAAGCGTATGCCCCCGGAAGTGCAGAAAGTTCTGCGCGAGCTCGGCCGCGAATACAGCACCGAGAATGCGCGCCTCATCGGCATCCGGCTCGATGCCGCGATGAAAGGCATGGCCGCCGGCGGCGCCAAGGTCTCGAAAATGTCCGAGGCCAACCGCAAGAAATGGGCCGACAGCATCGCGCCGCTCGGCAAGCTCTGGGTCGAGAACCTCGAGAAGCGGGGCATCCAGGCCAAGCCGATCCTTGCCGAGTTCATGAACACGGTGCGCGCCCACGGCGGCAAACCGCTGCGCGATTGGGACAACTACGCCTGAGCTGCGCCCGACCGACTGCAAGATTTCCTGCCCGTCGCTGTTCCCGCGGGAACGGTGACGGGCAGGGGCATTGAAGACTTCGCCCCCGGCTGGAATTCATGAAAGCCGCACCATCGACTGCGACGATCGCTCTCGGCCGGGTGGGCGCGCTTTATTCGCTCATCCCCTCGACGTTCTCCTACATCGCCTCCTTCAGCATCCTGTTCATGATGCTGATGATCTGCGCCGACATTTTCATGCGCTTTTTCTTCAACGCGCCGATCGGCGGCGTGGCCGAGATCATCGCCAATCTGATCGTGACCGCCGTGTTCCTGCAGTTCGGCAGCACGATCCGCGACGGCCGGTTGATCCGCGCCGATTTCGTCATGGGCTACTGGGCCGTTCGCCGGCCGGCACTCGCGCGCATGGCCGAAATCTTCTTCTATCTCGTCGGCGCCATCGTGCTGCTCTTCATGTTCCTGTGGCTATGGCGCGATTTCGCTCAGGCCTATCGCTCCGACGAATTCACCGGCGCGCCCGGCGCCTACATGATCCAGCTCTGGCCGTTCAAGCTCGGCATCGTCGTCGGCTGCGGCATCGCGATCGTCGAGTGCGCGATCTTCATTGTCCGTGCCGCCTGCGAACTGCGCTGGCAACCGTCCGCGCGAGATGCGGCGCAACCCTCCGTGAAGCGCGATTTCATTCCCATTATTCTCTTCTTCGTGGCCGTGGCGTTGTTCTTTTTCACCAGCGCCTCGGCCGCACTCACGCCGGTACAGATCGCGATCATGACGCTGGTCGGGCTCGTGGTCGGCGTCGCCATCGGCATGCCGATCGCCTTCGCACTGCTGGCGCTTTCCTCGATCGGCATCTGGTTCGTGCGCGACAATTTTACCATCGCGGAGAACGCGCTCGGCCTTTCCGCGAGCGGAACCATCCGCTCCTACGAGTTCGGCGTGGTGCCTTTGTTCGTCATCATGGGGCTCATGCTCGACAAGGCCGATGTGGGCCGCGACGCGTTCGTGGTTTCATGCGCGCTACTGCGCAAGGTCAAAGGCGGCCTCGGCATCGCCACCGTGATGGCCAACGCCATCTTCGCCTCGATCACCGGCAGCTCCATGGCCTCGGCCGCGGTGTTCAGCCGCATTTCCGTCTTTCCCATGGTCGAGACCGGCTACACCAAGCGCTTCGCCGTCGGCATCGTGGCCGGAAGCTCGGTGCTCGGCATGCTGATTCCGCCGAGCATCCTGATGATCATCTATGGGCTGATCGCGGAGGCGTCGATCGGCAAGTTGTTCATCGCCGGAATTCTGCCCGGCATCCTGCTTTCGATCGCCTATTCGATCCTTATCGTCTTTCTCGCGACATTTTTCCCGAAATTTACCGGCGAGCCCAAGCCGTTCGACTTCGAGGAGATGTCCTGGCGAGCGATCTTCGTCCAATTACTGCCGGTGATCGCAATCGTCGCAGTGGTGATGGGCGGCATCTATCTCGGCGTGTTCACCCCGACCGAAGCCGGCGCCGTCGGCGCACTCGCGGCCTTCGTCGTCGCCGGGATCCGAAAGCGGCTCTCACTTCGGGTGGTCCGCGATGTGGCGCTGGAGACCGGCTATATCTCGGCGGCGATCCTGTTCCTCTTCATCGCCGCGAACAATTACGGCCGCATGCTGACGATCTCTGGCCTGCCGCTGCAGCTCACTTCGACGATTACCAGCCACCAGATCGGCATGGTCGAGTTCCTTGCCGTGCATTTCGTGATCTTGTTGTTTCTCGGCATGCTTCTCGATTCGGTGTCGATCATGCTGATTACGCTGCCGATCGTGCTGCCGATCGCGGCCGCGCTGAACGCCGATCCGATCTGGTTCGGCATCGTGACCATCGTCGCCATCGAGATCGGACTCTTGACGCCGCCGTTCGGGCTCTCGGTGTTCGTGGTCAAAGGCACGCTGCCGCCGAACTATGTCACGCTCGGCGACGTGTTCATCGGCTCGGGCCCGTTCGTCGTCGTCATGACGCTGGTGACCATTGTGTTAATGATTTTCCCGTGGATCAGCCTGGCGCTGCTGTAGCGAGCGCGCCATTGTGGCTCCTGGAATGCCGCCGAACGCGTCTTGGAAAGCAAGAATTAACCCAACGCATTACAGCTTCTGAAATAGGCACCACGCTACCGTCTCTCCAAGTCGGCCGCCCTTATTCGGCCAATGAGATGCGGGGCCAGCGTCGTGCACAAATTACTCGCCAGGCAACTCGCCAAGGCGAAGCAGCCATCCGGCGAGATCGATCTCGCGCTGCTGACCAAGCTCGTCAGCGCCGCCTACGCGGGCGCCGATCGCCGCCGCGCCGACCGGTCGATCGAGTTGATGATCGCCGAAGTCCGGGCTTCGCAAAAGCGTCTGCGCGAAGCGCTCGACGTCGTGCCCGAGGGCTTTGCGCTGTTCGACGCCGAGGACCGCTACGTTCTCTGGAACAAGCGCTATGAGGAGATCTATCCCGAGAGCTGCGATCTGTTTTCCGTAGGCAAGCGCTTCGAGGACGCGCTGCGGGAAAGTGTGGCGCGGGGCCAATATCCCGATATCAAGGGCAGGGAGGAGGCAGTGGATCGCCGAACGTCTCGCGCGTCACGCCAAGCGACAGAATACCGAGGAGCAACGTCTGCCGGGCGATCGGTGGCTCCGCGTCGAGGAGCGCCGCACGGCGGAAGGCGGCAGCATCGGCGTTCGCGTCGACATCACCGATTTGAAGCGGCGCGAAGCCTCTTTCCGGCTGCTGTTCGACAGCAACCCGATCCCGATGTGGGTGTTCGAGCACGGAAGCCTGCGCTTTCTCGCCGTCAACGACGCCGCTGTCGCTCACTACGGCTACAGCCGCGACCAGTTTCTCGCGATGACGCTGCTCGACATCAGGCCGCAGCAGGACAAGGAAGAAGCTCAAGCAAGCCCTCGAAACGCCGGCCGGCGATCTTCCTCAAGGCCGGACTCGGCGGCACATCAAGGCGGACGGCACTCAAATCGACGTCGCGATCTACGCCCAAGAGCTGCAGTACGAGGGACACAATGCGCGTCTCGTTGCCGCGACCGACATCACGGCGCAAAAGCAAGCCGAAACCGAACTGCTTCGCGCACGCGAGTTCCTGAACACGATCATCGAAAATGTCCCGGCGGCGATTTTCGTAAAAGACCTGCAAGAGTTTCGCTACGTGCTGGCCAATCGAGGCGGCGAAGAGTTCTTCGGCCGTTCGCGCGATCAGATCATCGGCAAGACCGCATACGAGATTTTCTCGAAGCCCGAGGCTGATGCGATTGCAGGGCGCGACCGGCAATTGCTCGAACGCGGAAGGCAGCAGTTTTTCGACGACCACCCGATTCACACTCCGGGAAAAGGAGATCGTTATGTCGCGACCCGGAGGCTCATAGTCCGCAGCCCGAACGGCCAACCGCAGTATCTGCTCAGCGTCATAGAAGACATCACTGAGCGCCGGCAGGCGGAAAACGAGCTGCACAGGACCCGCGAATTCCTGCGCACGATCATCGAGAACGTGCCCGCGGCGATCTACGTGAAAGAGCTTGCGGAGTTTCGCCACATTCTAGTCAATCGTGCCGGCGAGCAATTCTTCGGCCGTCCCCGCGAAGAAATTATCGGCAAGACCTTACACGACATCTTCCCGCGGGACGCAGCCGATACGATCATGGCGCGCGATAAGCAGGCATTGCAGCCCGATCAGGATCAAATTTACGGTGAAAATCCCGTTCACTCGACTGTCAACGGCTGGGAAAAAATCTCGGTGCGCAGGGTGGTCGTCAAGGACGCAAACGACAATCCACAGTATCTGCTGACCGTGATCGAAAATCGAACTGAACAGAGGCAAGCGGAAGCACGCGCCGCTCATTTGGCTCGTCATGACGCATTGACCGATCTGCCGAACCGGGCCGCCTTCAACGAACACTTCGAGTCGACGCTGAAGCGTTCGGCCGCGGCGAACGAGGGCTTCGCCCTCATGTCCATCGATTTGGACCGGTTCAAGGAAATCAACGACCTGTTCGGGCACTCCGTGGGCGATGCATTGCTGTGCGAGGTCTCTCGCCGCCTGCAAGCGGCAATGGGAGAGCGCATTTATCGCTCGACTTGGCGGCGACGAGTTCGCTGTGATCGCTGCAAACAGTTTCCGGCCGGAAGCTGCAGCCGCGCTCGCAGAAGAGCTGCTTCACGTAATGGCCGAGGAATTCGTGATCGAAGGCCAACATATTCGCGCCAGCCTGAGCATCGGCGTAGCGGTCTATCCGACCGATGGAATCGACGGAATCACATTGCTCGACAACGCCGACGCGGCGCTCTATCGTGCGAAGGCGGATGGGCGCGGCACCGTGCGCTTCTTTCAGGCGGACATGGACAAGCGGCTGCGCGAGCAGCGCGCGCTTCACCATGACCTGAGTTCGGCGATCGATCGCCGCGAGCTTGGTTTTGCATTTCCAGCCGCAGGCGACGATCGGGGGAGATATCATCGGCCTGGAAGCGCTGATCCGCTGGAACCACCCCAGCCGCGGCCTGGTTCCGCCGGGAATGTTCATTCCGATCGCCGAGGAGACCGGCCTCATTCTGCCGATCGGCGAATGGGTTCTGCGCGAGGCCTGCCGCGAAGCGGCGTCTTGGCCCAAACCGCTGCAGATCGCGATCAATCTCTCGCCGGTTCAGTTTCGCCATGGCGATCTGCCGGCGCTCATCCATGCGATTCTTCTGGAGACGGGGTTGCAGCCGGATCGCCTGGAGCTCGAAATCACCGAGAGCGTCCTGATCGACAATTTTTCCAAGGGCACATCGATCCTCCGGCGCCTCAAATCGCTCGGTGTGCGTATCGCGATGGACGATTTCGGAACCGGCTACTCGTCGTTGTCCTATTTGCAATCGTTCCCCTTCGACAAGATCAAGATCGACCAGTCATTCATTTCGAACGTCGAACGCAACGCGCAATCCGCCACGATCGTCCGCGCGGTCATCGGCCTGGCCAAGGGACTGGGATTGCCGGTGCTGGCCGAGGGGGTCGAGACCAAAGAGCAACTCGCATTTCTCACTCGGGAAGCCTGCAACCAGGTTCAAGGCTACCTGATCGGCCGTCCGTACCCGATCGAGCAATATCTCGAATTGGTCGGGCGGCCCGCTGCCGTCAAGTCGCAAGTCGCTGGTGGCCTGATCGCTCCGCGGCCGAAGGCGGGCAGCTGGCTCCCCGGGTAGGACTCGAACCTACAACAACCCGGTTAACAGCCGGGTGCTCTACCATTGAGCTACCGGGGAATAAGGCCAAGACAGCGCCGCGCCATATAGCCTCCCGCGTTCCCCATTGCCAAGGCGCGGAAATCCGGCGCGAACGGGCCCGTGCGATGCCGTTCGAAAGTGGAGGCCACGCCCGGAATTGAACCGGGGTACGCGGATTTGCAGTCCGCTGCGTAACCACTCCGCCACGTGGCCGTCCGGGCGCTGGGATAGCGCGGAATTGGGGTAGCAACAATAACGCCGCAGCCGGCCCGCTTGCCTTCTGTGCCCAATTGGTGAATTTGGCGCCGACGCGGAGGCTCTCGATGATCGATTTCGCACGGCTGCGCCAGTCCATGGTCGACAGCCAGATCCGCGCCAACGACGTCACCGATCCGCGCATCCTTGCCGCGATGCTCGAGCTGCCGCGCGAGCGCTTCGCGCCCGAGGACCGGCGCGGTCTTGCCTATATCGACGACGATCTCCCGGTCCGCGATGCCGCGGCCGGAAAACCCGGCGCGCTACCTGATGGAGCCCATGGTTCTGGCCAAGCTCGTCCAGGCGCTCGACATCGACGCCGGAGACAAGGTGCTCGATGTGGGCACCGCCACGGGCTATTCGGCGGCGCTGCTGGGCCGGCTCGCGGGTAGGGTGGTCGCGCTGGAGGAGGACAGCGAGCTTGCCGCCGCGGCCGCCAAGCTCCTGGCCGAGCTCGATGCGGCGAACGTCAAGGTCGTGACCGGCGCGCTCACCGCCGGCTGGCTCGCCGAGAAGCCCTATGACGCGATCCTTGTGAATGGCTCGGTCGAGATCGTGCCCGAGACGCTGCTGAACCAGCTGGCTGAGGGCGGCCGTCTCGGCGCTGTCGTGCGGGCGGGTGGGGCGGCGCGGGCGACAATCTATACGCGCGTTGCCGGGCAGCGTTACCGCAAGGCCCGTATTCGATGCCGCCGCACCGCCGTTCCCGGGTTTCGAGCGCCCAAAACCTTCGTGTTCTGACGCGCTGCCGGGGCCTGTGGCACGGAAGCCGCGCCTAGAAGAAACCGTGGATGCTTTCCGGTTCCCGGTTTGCCGCGCCACCCGCGCCCTCTATGCTTTGCCTCAATCAAGTGGCGGGATCCACGGCGGGAACGAACCTGTCGGGTGGAGTGAGGCTGTATGCGGCGTTGGGCTCTCAGTCGGCCGGTTCTCGGCGCGGCGTCGGTAGCGGCGTTTGCGCTGCTATGGGGCGGCGCGAGCTCGGCCGCCGAGACGATCGAAGGCGCGCTCGCGCACGCCTATCATAATAACCCCACCCTCAACGCCCAGCGCGCCGCCAACCGCGCCACCGACGAGAAGGTGCCCCAGGCGCTTTCCGGCTACCGGCCGCAGGTCTTCGGCAATGCCGACTACGGCGACGTGTGGAGCCGCTCGACGCTTCACTCCCGGCGGCTCCGCGACCGAAACCAACCTGAACCCGCGCGGCTATGGCCTCACCACGCGGCAGACGCTGTACAACGGCTTCCAGACCGGGAACCTCACCCGTTCCGCCGAATCCCAGGTCCTGGCCGCGCGCGAGACGCTCCGCAATACCGAGCAGAACGTGCTCTTGGACGGCGTCACCGCCTACATGAACCTGATCCGCGACGCCGCGATCGTCGAGCTGCAGAAGCAGAACGTCGAGGCGGTGCGCGAGCTGCTGCGCGCCACACGCGATCGCTTCAATGTCGGCGAGGTGACCCGCACCGACGTGGCCCAGGCCGAGTCCCGGCTGGCCGCCGCGGAATCGGCCCTCAGCGTGGCGCAAGCGAACCTCAACGCGTCGCGTGCCGTCTACCAGCGCGTCATCGGCGAGGTACCGACCCAACTGGCACCGGGCCGTCCGGTCGAGCATCTGGTGCCGACCACGATCGACGCGGCGCTTATTGCCGCCTTCAATCAGCATCCGGCGATCGCCGCCGCCCGCTTCGGCGTCGATGTCGCATCGCTGCAGGTGAAGGTCGCCGAGGGCACCCTGCTCCCGACACTGGCGCTCGAAGGCTCGCTGCAGAAACGCCACGATCTCGGCTCGGGAGTCGAACCACAGATCACGGCTTCCGTCGTCGGCCGCCTCACCGTGCCGATCTATCAGGGCGGCGCGGAATTCTCGCGCATCCGCGAGAGCAAGGAGACGCTCGGGCAGCGCCGCATCGAGGTGGACGTGGCGCGCGATCAGGTGCGCGCCGCCGTGATTCAATCCTTCGGCCTGCTGCAGGCCTCGCGCTTCCAGGTCGAGGCGGGCCGCGCCCAGGTGCGCGCCGCCGAGATCGCCTTGAATGGCGTGCGAGAAGAGGCCCGCGTCGGCCAGCGCACGACGCTCGACGTGCTCAATGCGCAGGCGGAACTGGTGAACGCGCGCTCGGCACTCGTTTCAGCCGAGCGGGACCGGGTGGTCGCTTCCTATTCGCTGCTGGCGGCGGTCGGCAAGTTGAGCGCCGCGGAGCTGAAGCTGCAGGTCGCCGTCTACAACCCTGCGACCCACTACAATCAGGTGCGCGACGCTTGGCAGGGCGTGCGGACCCCGGACGGTCGCTGAGTTTCTGTAGAGTTCGTTGCGTTTGTGTAAGCCCTCCGGCCGCCGGGCGCGTTGGTGGTATCGGGGGCAGATGTAATAGTTAGTGCGTACGCGTTGAGTGATTCGTCGCTTGTGAATAGGAGAGGCCATTGGCCCAATCGAGCGCCAAGGTTCAGGACCCGTCGATGGAGGAGATTCTGGCCTCCATCCGCCGGATCATCTCCGACGAGAACGCGGTGGCGGAAGCGGCGCTGAAGCCGACGCACGTGCCGTTGCGCGAGGTCAAGGCCGAGCCGCCCGCAAGCGCCGAAGGCCCCATCAGCCAGGATGCGGTCGATGCGCTGCTCTCGCATCAGGATGCGCCGCCCGCCGCGCACGAGCCGGCAGTGCTCGAATTGACCGAGACGATAGAGGTTTCCACGCTTCGCGGCCCGCGCGTCCTCGACGCCGCCGACGTGGTGTTCCGCGACCACGACGAGCCCGCGCGCGCCGCGCCGGAGCCTGCCGCTCTATCCGCGCAGCCCCACGCGCCCGACCGGGCCAGCGTCGATACGATCATTTCGCAAGAGACCAGCGCGGCGGTTTCGGCCGCCTTCGACTCGCTCGCCCATACGTTTTTCGCGCAGAACGCCCGCACGGTCGAAGATCTGGTGCGGGACATGCTGCGGCCCATGCTCAAGCACTGGCTCGACGACAACCTTCCGGGCCTGGTGGAGCGCATGGTGCGCTCCGAGATCGAGCGGGTATCGCGCGGCGGGCGCTAGGCGCTTGCTCCGATCCCTTTCCCTCTCCCCTTGTGGGAGAGGGTGGTTCGAGCCTGCGACAGCAGGCGAGAACCGGGTGAGGGGTACGATCCGCGCGAATTTTCGAGACAGCAACCCCTCACCCGGCTCGCTTCGCTCGCCACCCTCTCCCACAAGGGGAGAGGGTTCGAAGGCACGCGTTGACACTCCTCGGATTGCTCCGCTTTATAGCCGGCGCGCCCGCGCCGGAACCGTCATGATCGAAAAAGCCTATCAGCCGAACGAGGTCGAGGACCGCATCTATCGCGCCTGGGAAGCGGCGCATGCGTTCGATTCCGGCCGGCCGGAGCGGGCCAAGGCCGAGCCCTATTGCATCGTGATCCCGCCGCCGAACGTGACCGGCTCGCTGCACATGGGCCACGCGCTCAACAACACGCTGCAGGACATTCTCTGCCGCTTCGAGCGCATGCGCGGCAAGGACGTGCTGTGGCAGGTCGGCACCGACCACGCCGGCATCGCCACCCAGATGGTGGTCGAGCGGCAATTGATGGAGCGGCAGGAGCATCGCCGCCAGCTCGGCCGCGAGGAATTCGTCAAGCGCGTCTGGAAGTGGAAGGAGGAGTCCGGCGGCACCATCATCCGGCAGCTCAAGAAGCTCGGCGCCTCCTGCGACTGGCGGCGCGAGCGCTTCACCATGGACGAGGGTCTCTCGCGCGCGGTGCTCAAGGTCTTCGTCGATCTCTACAACGACGGGCTGATCTACAAGGACAAGCGGCTGGTCAATTGGGACCCGAAGCTGCTGACGGCCATTTCCGATCTCGAAGTGCAGCAGGTCGAGACCAAGGGCCACCTGTGGCACATCAGATATCCGATCGAGGAGCGGTGCTTCAATCCGGACGATCCTTCGACCTTCATCATCGTCGCCACCACGCGGCCGGAGACCATGCTCGGCGACGTGGCGGTTGCGGTCCATCCCGAGAACGCGCGGCTCAAGCACCTGATCGGCGAGACCGTGATCCTGCCGCTGGTCGGCCGCCGCATCCCGATCATCGCCGACGAATATGCCGACCCGGAGAAGGGCTCCGGCGCGGTCAAGATCACGCCCGCGCACGACTTCAACGACTTCGAGGTCGGGACGAAGGCACAAGCTGCCACTCATCAGCATCTTCGATGTCGAGGCGCGGCTCGTCCTCAAGAACAATTCCGATTTTCTTTCCGGCGCGGCCAAAAGCGCGGAGCTCGACGCTGTACTTGCTCTCGACGGCCATGATCGTTTCAAGGCACGCAAGGCGATTGTCGAACTGCTCGAAGTGCGCGAACTGGTCGAGAAGATCGAGCCGAACCTTCACACGGTTCCGCACGGCGACCGCTCCGGCGTCGTGCTCGAGCCGTTCCTCACCGACCAGTGGTACGTGAACGCGAAAGAATCTGGCGAGCGATGCGCTCGCGGCGGTGCAAGAACGGCAAGACCAACTTCGTCCCGAAGAACTGGGAGAAGACCTATTTCGACTGGCTGGAGAAGATCGAGCCGTGGTGCATCTCGCGTCAGCTCTGGTGGGGCCACCAGATTCCAGCCTGGTACGGTCCGGATGGAAAAATCTTCGTCGAGATGAGCGAGCAGGAAGCTGAGTGCGGCGGCGGAAAAGCTCTATGGGAAAAAGACCGCGCTCAAGCGCGACGAGGACGTCCTCGACACCTGGTTCTCCTCGGCGCTCTGGCCGTTCTCGACGCTCGGCTGGCCCGACGCGACGCCCGAATTGAAGCGCTATTACCCGACGCAGGTGCTGGTCACCGGCTTCGACATCATCTTCTTCTGGGTCGCGCGCATGATGATGATGGGACTGCACTTCATGAAAGAAGTGCCGTTCCGCGACGGTCTATATCCACGCGCTGGTGCGCGACGAGCGCGGCGCCAAAATGTCGAAATCGAAGGGCAACGTGATCGATCCGCTCTCGATCATCGACGACTACGGCGCCGACGCGCTGCGCTTCACGCTCGCCGCCATGGCCGCCCAGGGCCGCGACATCAAGCTCTCCGCCAACCGCGTCGAGGGCTACCGCAATTTCGCGACCAAGCTGTGGAACGCCGCCCGCTTCGGCGAGGTGAACGGCTGCAAGCGCATCGCCGGCTTCGACCCCAGGAAGGCGCGCGAGACGTTGAACCGCTGGATTCTCGGCGAGGCCGCCAAGGCCGCGCGCGAGGTGACGGCCGCGATCGAGGCCTACCGGTTCAACGAGGCCGCGGGCGCCGCCTATCGCTTCGTCTGGAGCATCTATTGCGACTGGTACATCGAGCTGGCCAAGCCCGTGCTCACCGGCGCCGACGGCCCGGCCAAGGACGAGACGCGGGCCACCGCCGCCTTTGTGCTCGACGAAATCTTGAAGCTCCTGCACCCGTTCATGCCGTTCCTCACCGAGGAACTTTGGCGCGTGACCGGCGAGATCGGCCCCACGCGCGAGACCATGCTGGTGCTGGCGAACTGGCCGAAGCTCGAAGGGCTGGAAGATAAGGAGTCCGAGGCCGAGATTGGCTGGCTCGTGGATCTCGTTACAGCCATTCGCTCCATTCGTTCCGAAATGAACGTGCCCGCCGGCGCGCAGGTATCGCTCGTGCTGGTCGCCTCGAAGGCGACGCGCGAGCGGGCAGGGCGCTGGAACGACGCCCTGATGCGCCTCGCGCGGCTTTCCGAGATTTCCTTCGCCGACAGCCCCCCCAAGGGCTCCGTCCAATTGCTCGTGCGCGGCGAGGTGGCCGCGCTGCCGCTCGCTGGCCTCGTCGATCTCGCCGTGGAAAAGACGCGGCTGGAGAAGGAACTCGGCAAGATCGCCGTCGATATCGTCCATATCGACAAGAAGCTCGGCAACGCCGATTTCATGGCCCGCGCGCCCGAGGAAGTGGTCGACGAGCAGCGCGAGAAGCGCGAGGAAGCCGAGGGCCGCGCCGCCAAGGTGCGCGAGGCGCTGGAGCGGCTGAAGGGCGCGGCGTAGCCTCTTCCCTCTCCCTCGCGCGGGGCCGGACCCGCGCGTCCATCCTCCTCCCCGTTGTCTCGGCAGATGGATGCCGGTCAAGCCCGGGAGAGGGGCAGAAGTTTGATCGATCCCAACAACCGGCCCGGCGGCCCGAACCTGGTCCTCACCGCGAAGAACGCGAACAAGGTGCAGTTCTTCGACGCGGCGACGCTGACCAAGACCGGCGAGATCGATATGCCGGCCTCGACCCACGAGCTCGTGCTCTCGCCCGACGGCACCAAGGTCTATGGCTCGATCTATGGCGGCGGGCGCTTCGGCGAGTCCCGAAACCCGGACCGGCGCATCGCGATCATCGATCTGGCGTCGAAGACCCTGGAGCGCACCATCGACGTGGGCGCCAGCCTGGCGCCGCACGGCATCACCCTATGCGGCGCCACCATCTGGGTCACCGGCGAGCTTGGCAATCTTCTGTTCGCCGTCGATCCGGACACCGATCGCATCAAGCGCGTCGAGCTCGACGGCAGCCCGCATTGGCTCGCGTTCAGCCAGACCGCGCGCAAGCTGTTCGCCTCGTTCAAGGCCGACCGTTTCGTGGCCGTGATCGACCCCGACCGGCTGATGCCCGTCGGCAAGATCGAAATTCCCGGCCGCGCCGAGGGGATCGCCGTTTCGCCCGAGGGCACCGCGCTTTATGTGTGCGCCCATGAGCGCAACGCGCTGCACGTGTTCGATACGCAGAACCTCGCGCTGCGGCGCCACGCTCACGATCGAGGGCGCGCCGGGCAAGAACCAGCTCAAGCGCGTGCGGGTATCGCCCGACGGGAAATACGTCGTGGTTTCGCAGAACTTCGAGGCGCATGCCGCGATTTTCGAGGCCGAAAGCCTCAAGCAGATCGGCTCGTTCAAGACCAAGAAGTCGCCCATGGGCTTCGGCTTCGCCGCCGACGGCAAGCATGCCTTTCTCTGCTGCCACGACGAAGCGACCGTGCTCGAGTTCGAGCTCGCCGAGCGGCCGCATCACGCGCGAATTCGGCACCGACAAGGGCTGCGAGTTCATCATCTCTTATCAATAAACCCGTCACCCTGAGGTGCCGTCGCGCAGCGACGGCCTCGAAGGGTGGCGGCCGTCATCACCGATCTCGGGTAAACCCGAGATCGGAAAAATAGATGCGCAAGTCGGCTATAGCCGACTTGCGTGGCTCGCTACGCTCGCTCCTCAGGATGACGAGATTTTGAAAGGCTTGCTCAGAAACCGCGAGCCGGCGAGGCCATAGCGCCAGGGCCTGTGCACCGCCTTGCTGATGCCGATTCGCCGACCGGTCACGATTTCGATTTTCCCGCTGCGCGCCCGCAACTCGAACGGCGGCGCGTCGAGCGCGAGCCCGTTGTGCGCGTGCGTAACACCCAGCGCTTCGCACAGCCGCCCCGGCCCCGAGCACAACAGCCGCTCTTCTTTCACGCCGCGGCGGCGGCGCATCGCCGCCAAGCCCTCGGTCGGCTCCAGCGCGCGAATCAGCACCGCGCTCGCCGAGCCTGCGTGCTCGCACACGAAATTCAGGCACCAGTGCATGCCGTAGGAGCGGTAGACATAGGCGTAGCCCGGCGGGCCGAACATCACGGCGTTGCGCTCGGTGCGACCGCCATAGGAATGCGCCGCCGGATCGGTGTGGTGATAGGCCTCGACCTCGACGATGATCCCGCCCACGCCCCTGAACAGGAGCGTCGCGCCGATCAACTCGGGCGCCACCTCGTGCACGCTGCGATCGAAGAATTTCCGGCGCAGCAATCGGGATTTCGGCATCGAGCGCCTCGACCGCGAACGGTGCGAGCCATAGCATGGCCCGATGCGCATCTTCCTCGCCGGCGCCACCGGCGCCATCGGCCGCCGCCTCGTGCCGCTTCTGGTCGGAGCCGGTCACGAGGTCACCGGCAGCACGCGCTCGGTGGAAAAGGCGGCGGGGTTGCGGGCCGCAGGGGTCAAACCGGTCGTGCTCGATGCGTTCGATGCCGATGCAGTGCAGGCCGCCCTATTCGACGCCCGGCCCGAGGTTCTGATCCACCAGCTCACGGACCTGCCGCAGCAATTCGATCCGGCCAACATGGCCGAGGCGCTGGCGCGGAATGCACGCATCCGCATCGAAGGCACGCGCAACCTGATCGGGGCGGCGAAAGCGGCCGGGGTCCGGCGGGTTGTCGCACAGAGCATCGCCTTCATTTATGCCCCGGGCCCCGAGCCGCACCGGGAATCCGACCCGCTCGCGCCTGCCGAAGGCCCCATGCGAACCACGATGGAGGGGGTGACAGCCCTCGAAGGCTTGACGACCAGAACGCCCGGCATCGAAGGCCTGGTTCTGCGCTACGGCCGCCTCTATGGCCCGGGAACCTGGGCCCCAGCGCCATCCGGCCGCACTCATGTCCATGTCGATGCCGCCGCACATGCGGCTTTCCTGGCCGTCAGCCATGGCAGTCCCGGCATCTACAACATTGCCGACGAGGACGGTTCCGTCACTATCGCCAAGGCGCTTGGCGAGTTGGGCTGGAAATCCGAGTTCAGATTACCTCCCGCATCGCAATAAAAATTACCTCGAAGCCAAGGATTTCAGGGCAACACCTGTGTCCGCCGCGACACACCTTCAGAAGATCGCAACCATAAAGGGTTTGCGGCTAGTCGGCGCCGCCATCCCGCCATAAACGGGACCGACTACGCTCCCTGTCGCCTCCGTTTTGCGTGCGGGCCGGGGGGCCTGCGGGGGCGGCGAAGAGCGGGCCATGGACGCACGGACGTTCGATAAATCCAAGCTCCCCAGCCGTCACGTGACGGAGGGTCCCGAGCGCGCGCCGCATCGCTCCTACTATTACGCCATGGGTCTGACGCGCGAGCAGATCCACCAGCCCTTCGTCGGCGTCGCCACCTGCTGGAACGAGGCCGCGCCCTGCAACATCGCGCTCATGCGTCAGGCGCAGGCCGCCAAGAAGGGCGTCGCCGCCGCCAGGGGCACGCCGCGCGAGTTCTGCACCATCACCGTCACCGACGGCATCGCCATGGGCCACCAGGGCATGAAGTCGTCGCTGCCCTCGCGCGAGGTGATCGCCGACTCGGTCGAGCTCACCATCCGCGGCCATTCGTACGACGCGCTGATCGGCATCGCCGGCTGCGACAAGTCGCTGCCTGGCATGATGATGGCCATGTGCCGTCTCAATGTGCCCTCGGTGTTCATTTACGGCGGCTCGATCCTGCCCGGCAGCTTCCGCGGCAAACCGGTGACCATTCAGGACGTGTTCGAGGCGGTCGGCCAGCATTCGGTCGGCAAGATGACCGACGACGACCTCGAAGAGCTCGAGCAGATCGCCTGCCCGTCGGCGGGCGCCTGCGGCGCACAGTTCACGGCGAACACCATGGCGACGGTTTCCGAGGCCATCGGCCTCGCGCTTCCGTATTCGGCGGGCGCTCCGGCGCCTTACGAAATCCGCGACCGGTTCTGCAACGTCGCGGGCGAGAAGATCATGGAGCTCCTGCGCCGCAATATCCGCCCGCGCGACATCGTCACCAAGAAGGCGCTGGAGAATGCCGCCGCGGTCGTGGCGGCCACCGGCGGCTCGACCAACGGCGCGCTGCACCTGCCGGCCATCGCGCACGAGTGCGGCATCAAGTTCGATCTGTTCGACGCCGCCGAGGTGATGAAGCGCACGCCTTACATCGCCGATCTCAAGCCGAGCGGGAAATACGTCGCCAAGGACCTGTTCGAAGCCGGCGGCATCCCGCTCATCATGAAAACGCTGCTCGACCACGGCTTCATGCACGGCGACTGCATGACGGTGACCGGCCGCACCATGGCCGAGAACATGAAAAACGTGAAATGGAACCCGGACCAGGACGTGGTTCGTCCGGCCAACAAGCCGCTGTCCAAGACCGGCGGCGTCATCGGGCTCAAGGGAAATCTCGCGCCCGAGGGCGCGATCGTGAAGGTGGCGGGAATGAGCGGCCTCAAGTTCGCCGGTCCCGCGCGCTGCTTCGACGGCGAGGAAGCCTGCTTCGAGGCGGTGAAGAACCGCAAGTACAAGGAAGGCGACGTGTTGGTGATCCGCTACGAGGGCCCCAAGGGCGGCCCCGGCATGCGCGAGATGCTGGCGACCACGGCGGCGCTCTATGGTCAGGGTATGGGCGGCAAGGTCGCGCTCATCACCGATGGCCGCTTCTCCGGCGCGACGCGGGGCTTCTGCGTAGGCCACGTCGGACCCGAGGCCGCCATCGGCGGACCGATCGCGCTCCTGAAAGATGGCGATCAGATCGTGCTCGACGCGGAGCGGGGGACGCTCGATGCGAAGCTGTCCGCCGAGGAGCTGGAAAAGCGCCGGCGTGACTGGAAGCCGCGCGATAACGGATTCGGCTCCGGCTATCTCTGGAAATATACGCAGCAAGTCGGTTCGGCACGCGGCGGTGCCGTGACCCATCCGGGCGGCATGGCTGAGAGGCAATCCTATGCGGATATCTGACGCATTGGGCCTCGGCCTGGTTCTCGCGGCCGCTCTCACGGTGCCGGCGACCGCGCCCGCGCTCGATCCGCAGAGCGCGCCCGCGACCGTGTCCACGCCGACACCGCTGCAGGCATTCCGCTCCGGCACCCAGCACTATATCGCCGGCGAGAAGGTCAAGGCCTTCACCGAGCTGCGCTTCGCCGCCGAGCAGGGCCACCCGATGGCGCTGTGGAAGATCGGCCGCATGTATGCCGACGGCGACGGCATCAAGCGCGACGATCTGAAAGCGTTCGAATATTTCAGCCGGCTTGCGTCGGAGAATTCCGAGGAATCGCCGTTCACCCCGCAGGCCCGCTTCGTGGCCAGCGCCTTCGTCGCGCTCGGCTCGTATTACCTCTCCGGCATTCCGAATACGCCGGTCCGCTCCGACACCGTGCGCGCGCGCGACATGTTCAACTACGCCGCGTCTTATTTCGGCGATTCCGACGCGCAGTACAATCTCGCGCGGCTCTATCTCGAAGGCGTCGGCGTGAACAAGGATCCGCGCCAGGCGCTGCGCTGGCTCTCGAGCGCCGCGCACAAGGGGCAATATCAAGCCCAGGCGCTGCTCGGGCAGATGCTGTTCCGCGGCGAGGACACTCCGCGACAGGGAGCGCAGGGTCTGATGTGGCTCACCCTGGCGCGCGACGCCGCCGCCGGTCCCGACGACAAGTGGATCGTCGACGCCCACGAGGAAGCCTCGATGCAGGCGACTGCCGACGAAAGCGCGCTCGCGCTGATCTATCTGAAACGTTGGATGAAGGGTCAGCGCTGAGGCGTCAAAAAGCACGGCGGATAGAAAAGCCCGGCGGGCAATCGCCGGGCTTTTTCCTTTTCCGGAGACGCCGATCACCACTCGGTGACGACGACCTCCATCCCGGCCTTGGTCAGCGCCTCGGCGCGCGCCTTCATCCAGCCCTTGGCGAAGTCCTTCTCGTCGGCCGGTGCGGTCGGCAAATACGTCTTCCAGGCGGACGCGAGCAGGTCCTGGCGCTTGATCATCGCGTCATTGTGCTTCTGGTGCTCGGCGGTCCACAGGCCGCGCTCCTTGTAGTAGCGGACCGCGCCCTCGTGCATCGGGATCGCCCAGGCGAAGATCTGGCGCTTGATGTCCCAACCGAGATTGCCCGGCGCGCCGTCCTTGTAGTCGTTGTAGAGTTCCACCATCGCCTTGGTCATGTTGTAGACGAGGTCGGTGTCGGTCGCCGCCATCGTCATCAGCACCGGATAGGGATAGGTGGCGGCCTCGGCCTTCTTCTCGGGCGAGAGGTCGGCGCCCTCGGTGCCGAACGCCGGCACGAAGAACGGCGCGATCTTGTTTACCCGCGCCCAGGCTTCCTTGTCGGCGTGGGCGAAAATGGGATAGCGGATGCCGCGCGGCGAGGACGCGATCTTGTAGGCTTGGCCTGAGATGGTCGAGGAGAAGGCCGCATCGACCTGATTGCCGATGATCGCGTCCATCGCCTGTCCGAAGCCGCCGAACTCGACCTTCTTTACGTCGTTCCAGGTGAGACCCGCAAACGCCAAGAGCGCGGTGATGTTCTGGTTGAGCGAGGGCGCACCGACCACCCAGGCCACGCGCTTGCCCTTGAAATCGGCTGCGGTGACGATATTGGCGTCCTTCGCCGTCACGATCGTGAGCAGCGCGTCGGAATTGTTCAGGATCAGCGAGCGTACCGCCTGCGGACCCCATTCGCGCGCGCCGAACTCGTAGACGCCCTCCTGCGCGAGATAGCTGCCGCCGATGCCGTTGGCCGAGAACAACGCCCGGCCGTCGCGCAGCGGAATATTGCGCGAAACGTCGTTCTTCCCCGGCAGCACGCGCAGATTGACGCCGAGCTTGTTCTTGAGCGCATTGCCGATTGCGACCGCCTGATTGTAGCCGCCGGAGCCGACGTCATAGGCGGTCCAGGTCAGCGTCTCCGGCAGCTTGATCGATTGCGCCACCGCGGGAGCGGCAGCAACCGCCACGATGGCGGCAGCGAGAAGAATGTTCTTTATTTTCATACAGCGTTCCTCCCTGGTTTCAGTCTGCTGCCGAATAGAAACAGCAGCAAGAGTCCAAATACGCAAAGCCCGGCCCCGATGGAGAGATTGGCCGTGAACGGCAGGCCGGTAAGCCGAGGTACGGGCGCGGCGAGCAGGAATCCACCCGCGATCAGCGCGATGCGGGCGATCAAGCCGGCCGGATGGTTGGGGATACGGCCGAGACCGAGCACGTAGCCCTGCAGCGCGGCGGCGGCCAAAACCATGCCCACGAATGCGGCCGCGATGGATACTACGACCGTTCCGGGATCGCCTTTGAACAGAAGCGCCGGGTTCAGCACGAAGCAGAACGGCACGAGATAGATCGCGGTCCCCAGCCGGATCGATTGCAGACCGATGCGCATCGCCGACACGCCCGCGAGCGGCGCCGCGGCGAAGGTGGCGAGCGCCACCGGCGGCGTGATGAACGAGACCATGCCCCAATACATGATGAAGAGGTGCACCGCGAGCGGGTCGAGCCCGGCCTTGACCAGAGGCGGCGCCAGCACGATGGCGAGGAAGATGTAGCAGGCCGTCACCGTCATCCCCATGCCGAAGATGAAGCTGGTAATGGCGCCCATGACGAGGAGCACGAGCGGCGCGCCGCCGGCGGCGTAGACCAGATCGTTGGCGAGCGTGCCGGCGAGCCCGGTGACCGAAAGCGCGCCGATGATGAAGCCGACCGCCATCAGGATCGCCGTCAGCTCCGCCAGCCCGCGCGCGACCGCGGCCGCGAACTCGACCAACTGGTCCCGGTTCATCCGATGTTGCGGCAGCGCCTGGTTGATCGCGATCAAAAGCGCGGTCGCATAGAACGGCGCAAGCGCTTCCTCCTGGAGCGAGACGAGCAGGAACACCAGGAGCGCGAATACCGGGATATAGAACCAGCCTTCCTTCATCACCGCGCCGAGCCGCGGCAATTCCTCCCGGCGCAATCCCTTGAGCCCGAGCCGGGCCGAGTAGGCGTCGACCTGCACGACGAGCGCGATATAGAACAGGAGCGCCGGTATCGTCGCCGCGAGCGCGATCTCGCCATAGGACTTGCCGAGGAACGAGGCCATGACGAACGCGGTCGATCCCATGACCGGCGGCATCAGCACCGCGCCGGTCGACGCCACCGCTTCGACCGCGCCGGCATAGTCGGCGCGGAACCCGGTGCGTTTCATCGCCGGGATCGTGACCACGCCGGAGCTGATGACGTTCGAGATCACGCTGCCGCTGATCGAGCCCTGCAACGCGCTCGAGATGATGCCGACCTGCGCGGCGCCCCCGCGCACGCGGCCCACCAGTGCGAACGCGAGATCGTTGAAGAACCGTCCGCCGCCCGTGTAGTTGAGCGCCAGTCCGAACACGATGAAGCCGACCACGATCTCGGCGAAGGCCCGCATCGGGATGCCGAACGCGGATTCGGCGCTAAGGATGTGATAGGCGAGGGTGTCCTCGATCGTTTGCGACTTGCCCTTGAGCGGGTTCGGGATCGCCTCGGCCACCACGGGATAGAGCGAGAACACGCCGACGATGATCGCCATCGGCCACCCGCTGGTGCGCCGCAGCGCTTCGAGAATGAGGAGCCAGAGCACTGCTGCCGGAATCTTCGCGCGCAACGGCGCGCTGTACTCCCAGCCCTCGGAGAGAATCCGCTCCGCCTGGAAGGAGAACCAGATCAGCAGACCGGCGCTCAGCGCCGCCAGCACCCAGTCATAGACCGGCACCGTCCCCGTTCCGCCCTTGCGCCCGGGAAAGGCGAGGAATACCAGCGGAAAAAGCGTCGCTGCAAGCAGAAACAGGTAACGGTTCTCGATGAACACGACGCCGACGAAGAGCTGCAGGTTCAGGAGCTGATTGAGCGCGAGGAACGTCGCGACAATCGCGGCGAGCGCAAAATAAGGCGTGCGACGCCGGCGAGCTTCCGGCCTTCGATTTCCTCGATCATGAGCACGGGCGCGGTCATCGCCGATATGGCGATGTACTCCCGCGATCGGCTCGATCGCCGGCAGCTTGTTCACTTCCTCCCCCGATCGCGTAGATGCGCGACTTCTCGTGTGTTCGATCGGCGCGCCCGGTACATGGCCGGTCGCGGTCTTGCACTTCTGACGATTATTGCTGAGGACTATTGCGCCGACCAGGGATGCCCACAAGCCGCCGCCGCACGCACAACCGCTGTGCGGAATTGGCGCAGTCGTTTCAGGCCATCGCGATGTCGAGATCGATCCACACCGGTACGTGATCGGAGGGCTTGAGCCGGCCGCGCACGGCCTTGTCGATGCCGGCGGCCGTGAGCCGGTCGGCGGCCTGCGGCGACAACAGCAGGTGATCGATGCGGATGCCGTTGTTCTTCTGCCAGGCGCCGGCCTGATAGTCCCAGAACGTATAGAGCCCGGGATCGTCGCTCGTCGCCCGCAGCGCGTCGGTAAGGCCGAGGCTGGTCAGCTCGCGGAACTTGGCGCGCGTCTGCGGGAGAAATAGCGCATCGCTTTCCCAGAGCTTCGGGTCGTGCACGTCGGCGGGCGTCGGAATCGCGTTGTAGTCGCCGGCCAGCACCAACGGCTCCTCGAGCGCCAGCAGTTTCTGCGCGTGTGCGGTCAAGCGATCCATCCAGGCGAGCTTGTAGCGGTACTTGTCGCCGTCGGGCGGATTGCCGTTCGGCAGATAGATCGAGGCGACGCGCACGACGCCACCTTTCACGGAGATCACGGCTTCGATATAGCGCGCGTGGTCGTCGGAATGATCGCCGGGCAGGCGCGCCTCGACCTCGTCGAACTTAAGCTTCGAGAGGATGGCGACGCCGTTATAGGTCTTCTGCCCGTGGACGGCGACGTTGTAGCCGAGGTCCTGGAACGCCCCGCGCGGGAACGCCTGGTCCACGCACTTCAGTTCCTGCAGGCAAACGACGTCGGGCTCCCGCTCTTTGAGCCATTGCTTCAACGGCTCTATGCGTTGTGCGATCGAATTGACGTTGAAGGTGGCGATGCGCATGCGTGCGCGATCAGAGCGTGAAGCTCGTGCCGCAGCCGCAGGAGGCGGTCGCCTTCGGGTTCTCGACCTTGAACGAAGCACCGAGCAGATCGTCGACGAAATCGAGCTTGGAGCCGGTCATGTATTGCAGCGAAACCGGATCGACCACCACGATCGCGCCTTCGCGCTCGATCACCAGGTCGTCGGCGGCCGCCGCCCGGTCGATATCGAATTTGTACTGAAATCCGGAGCAACCGCCGCCCTCGACGCTTACGCGCAGCACCGACGGCGCCGGCTCGCGGCCCAGGATCTCGTTGATCTTGCGCGCGGCGCGCTCGGTGACGATGACGGCGGTATCCATGGCGAATCTCCAGGCCCGGTTGTACCGGAGCCAATCCGATAGTTAAGTGCTCCCTGGGGCGTGTCAATTCAAGGGCAGGGGCCATGGCTGTAGCGAGCGCAAGACCGCGCGCCGCCTGGGCGGCCGATCCGGCGCGCTCGCGCGGCCGTTTGCATCCCGAGGAGCCGTCCCCGACCCGCAACGAATTCCGCCGCGATTGCGACCGGGTGATCCATTCGACCGCCTTTCGCCGACTCAAGCACAAGACGCAAGTATTCGTTTCCCACGAAGGCGATCACTTCCGCACCCGGCTCACCCATACGCTGGAAGTGACCCAGATCGCGCGCGCGCTGGCGCGTGGGCTCGGCCTCGATGAGGACCTCGCCGAGGCATTGGCGCTCGCCCACGACCTCGGCCATCCGCCCTTCGGCCATGCCGGCGAGCGCGCGCTCGACCGGTGCATGAGCGCCTTCGGCGGCTTCGATCACAACGCCCAGTCGCTCGTGATCGTGACGCGGCTGGAGCGCCGCTACGCGGGCTTCGACGGACTGAACCTCACTTGGGAAACACTGGAGGGCATCGTCAAGCACAATGGGCCGCTGATCGATGCGGCCGGAAAGCCGGTCGCGCGCTATGCCGCGCGCGGCGTGCCCGAAGCGATCCTCGACTATTCGCGCCGTCAGGACCTCGAACTCTCGAGCTACGCCAGCGCCGAGGCGCAGATCGCGGCGATCGCCGACGACATCGCCTATGACGCCCACGATCTCGACGACGGTCTGCGCGCCGGCATGTTCGGCATCGACGAGTTGGCAAGCCTGCCCGCAGTGAAGGATATCCTCGCGCAAGTGCGCGCCCGCTACGGCGAGATCGAGCGGCCGCGGCTGGTGAACGAGCTGACGCGCCGGCTGATCGCCCGCATGATCGAGGACGTGATCACTGAGAGCGACCGGCGCGCTGCGGCACTCGCGCTCCGTTCGTCCGACGACGTCCGCAAAGCGGGCAAGCCGGTCGCCGGATTTTCCGAAACTGCTGCGGCCGTCGACCGCGCCATCAAGGATTTCCTCACCCCGCACCTCTATCGCCACAAGAAAGTCCTCGACACGATGGGCCAGGCTGAAGGCGTGGTGTCGGCCCTGTTCGGCCATTTCGTGCGCCATGCCGCCGATCTCCCGCCCGAATGGCGGATGGATACGGCGGATGAGCGCGCCCGTGCGCGCCGCATCGCCGACTTCATCGCCGGCATGACCGACAGCTTCGCGCTCGATCAGCACCGGCGTTTCTTTGACTCGACTCCCGATCTGCGTTAGGCGGCGCAGGCCGCGGATTGAGCCGTTCCATGAATCCTTATGCAATCTTCGATGGTCACGTGCGCGACGCGGTCGCCGCGCTCGTGCGCGAGGGCGCGCTGAAGCCCGGTCTCGACACCGGCCGCATCGTGGTCGAGCCGCCGCGCGACGCGAGCCACGGCGATCTCGCCACCAACGCGGCCATGGTGCTCGCCAAGGAAGCGGCGATGAAGCCGCGCGAGCTCGCGGTGATGATCGCGGCCAAGCTCGCCGATGTGCCGCTGGTGACCAAGACCGAAGTGGCCGGCCCCGGCTTCATCAATATCTCGCTCGATCCCGCGTTCTGGCGCGACGTGCTGAAAGCCGCGCTGACCGAGGCGGAGAATTTCGGCCGCAGCGATCTCGGCCATGGCGAGAAGATCAATGTCGAATACGTCTCGGCCAATCCGACCGGGCCGATGCACGTCGGCCACGGGCGCGGCGCCGTGTTCGGCGACGCGCTGGCGAGCCTGCTCGCCTTCACCGGCTTTGCGGTGACGCGCGAGTATTATGTCAACGATGCCGGCGTCCAGGTGGACGCGCTCGCGCGTTCCGCATATCTGCGCTACCGCGAAGCGCTGGGCGACGACATCGGCGCGATCCCGGACGGGTTCTATCCCGGCGAATATCTCAAGCCCGTCGGCCAATCGCTCGCCAAGGCGCACGGCCGCGCACTCCTGCAGAAGCCCGAAGCCGATTGGCTGCCCATCGTGCGCGCCGCGGCGATCGACGCGATGCTGGATTTGATCCGCGAGGATCTCGCGGCACTCTCCATCCGTCACGAGGTTTTCTTTTCGGAGCGCTCGCTCAGCGCCGGCAAGACCGACGAGGTCGCGGCCACCATCGAGACCCTGCGCAAGGCCGGTCACGTCTACGAGGGTCGCCTGCCGCCGCCCAAGGGCCAGGTACCCGAGGATTGGGAAGACCGCGAGCAGACGCTATTCCGCTCTACCGCTTTCGGCGACGACGTGGACCGTCCGCTCAAGAAATCCGACGGCGGCTACACCTATTTCGCCTCCGACATCGCCTATCACCGGAACAAGCTGGAGCGCGGCTTCAGGAATCTGATCGATGTCTGGGGCGCCGACCACGGCGGCTATGTGAAGCGCATGCAGGCCGCGGTCACGGCGCTCTCCGGCGGCAAGGCGGCCCTCGATGTGAAACTCATCCAGCTCGTGCGCCTGTTGCGCGCCGGCGAGCCGGTGAAAATGTCGAAGCGGGCGGGGGACTTCGTTACGCTCCGTGAAGTGGTGGACGAGGTCGGCCCTGACCCGGTCCGCTTCATCATGCTGTTCCGCAAGAACGACGCGGTGCTCGATTTCGATCTGGCCAAGGCCATCGAGCAGACCCGGGAGAACCCGGTCTTCTATGTCCAGTACGCCCATGCCCGCGGCCGGTCGGTGTTCCGCAACGCCGCCGAGGCGATTCCCGGCATGGCCATGGACCCCGCCGCCATCGCCGCCGCCGACTTGGGCAGACTCACGGACCCGGGCGAAATCGCGCTGATGAAGCGCCTTGGCGGCTGGCCCCGGCTGGTCGAATCCGCCGCGTTAACCCATGAGCCGCATCGGCTTGCCTTTTACCTCTACGAGCTCGCCACTGAGTTTCATTTCCAATGGAATCGCGGTAAGGACGTGCCACATTTACGCTTCATTATCGGGGATGATCCGGAAATAACCTTGGTCCGACTAGCACTTGTCCAGGGTGTGGTCGCGGTGCTCGCCTCGGGGCTCCAAATTCTGGGGGTGCGGGCACCGGAGGAAATGCGCTAATGCGCATCCGGAGCGGCGGGGGATGTCCGCAACAGACAGGTCGGACTTGATGGCCGACGAAACCAAGATACCGGTCCCAACGGGACCCCGATTACGCGCCGTCCAGGCCGCCCGAAAGCGCGCGCCGGCGCGGACCCGAGGATCCGTTGGCTGAACTCGCCCGCCTGATCGGGCAGGAAGATCCGTTCGCCGATTTCACCGGCGGCGCGCGTCCGCGCGCCCGCGCCAGCTTGCCTAGCCCCGATCATCGCACCGCGCGTCAGGAGCCGCGCTACGACCCGCGCCACGATGACCGCGATCGCGAGCGCCGCCGCGAAAGCTATCGTACCCGCAGCGACGGCGACGGCTATGACCGTCCGAGCACGCGCGACACCCGCGGCGCCTATAGCTATGGCGCGACGCCGCGGCCCGAGCGTGAGCCCGAAGATCGCGCTGCTCCCGCCGACGCTACCTATGCGCGCCGTCTCGGGGGGCGCGATCCGCTGCCGGCGCGTGGCAAGGAAACCGACGCCGCCTACGACACCGCGGGTGCGAGCAAGTACGATCCGGAATATTCCGACGACGCGTATCTTCCCGAGCACGCCGAAGAGGTGCTCGAGGACGCGCAGCCCCGGCGTGGCCGCACCGGTCTCGCCATCGTGGCCGCGGTGGTCGGCATCGCCATCGTCGGCACCGCCGGCGTGTTCGGCTATCGCGCCGTATTCGGCCCGTCCGCCGGGAGACAGCCTCCGGTGATCGGCCCGCAGGCCGGCCCGAACAAGGTCGCCCCGGCCGGTCCCGCCACGCCGGAAAGCACCAAGCAATTCACCGACCGCGTCGGCGGGCCATCCGAACGAATCGTGCCGCGTGACGAGACGCCGATCGACGTGACCGCGCGCACCGGCCGCCCGCCCGTTCCAGGCACGGCACCGGCCGCTGCTCCGGGCCCGGCTCCTGCCGGCCCGGCGGTCGCACCGGCACCGCAACAGCCGGCGACCTTCACCGAAGGACCGCGCCGCGTCCGCACCGTGACCGTACGCGCCGACGGCACTGTGGTCGCCGATCCCACACCTGCGGCTCCTGCACCGGCGCGCGTTGCCCCAGCGCCGGCGGCAGCGCCCGCGCGTCCCGGCGCGCCGCCCATGGCCGTCAACACCTACGCACCGCCCGCCGAGGATCCCGAGCCCGAGGCACCTGCGCCTCCGCCGCCAGCGACGCGCGGACGCGTCACCCCCGCTCCGGCGGCGACGCCGGCTCCGGCTGCCCGCGCTCCCACGTCCGGACCCGTTTGGCCGCCCGTGGCGCAACCGACCGCAACGCAGACCACCGGTCCCGTGACGGCGCAAGTCCGCGTCCAGACCCAGGCGCCGACGATCCAGACTCCGCCGCCGCCGGCCGGCTACGTCGTTCAAGTCAGCTCGCAGCGAACCGAGGCAGAGGCCCAGGCCGCCTGGCAAAATCTGCAGTCGCGCTATTCCTCGGTGCTCGCCGGCCGTCAGGCCACGATCCGCCGCGCCGATCTCGGCGATCGCGGGACGTTCTATCGGGCCCAGATCGGCCCATTCGGCAATCGCGACGACGCCAACACGCTCTGCCAGAACCTGAAGGCGGCGGGCGGCGAGTGCGTGGTCCAGCGCAACTGAACCGCCTGAATTCCCGCCCCACCGACATGACCGGGCTTGACGCTCGGGCGCGACGCACTTAGGCCGCAACCATGCCTATCCGCGCCTGCATCCTCGGCTGCGCCGGCCTCCGCCTCGCGCCGGACGAGCGCGCATTTTTCGAGAAGACCCAGCCGCTCGGTTTGATTTTGTTCAAGCGCAACGTCGAGAACGCGGCACAGGTGATTGAATTGATTCGATCATTCCGCGCCGCCGTCGGCCGCGCCGATGCGCCGGTGCTGATCGACCAGGAGGGCGGCCGCGTGCAGCGCCTGGGGCCGCCGAATTGGCCCTCGTTCCCGCCCGCCGCCCATTTCGGCGAGATTTACGCGCGCGATCCGGCCAAGGGCATCGCCGCCGCTCGCCTCGGCGGCCGACTGATCGCAGCCGAGCTTTCCGCCCTCGGGATCAACGTCGATTGCCTGCCGGTGGCCGACCTGCGCCTGGCAGAAGGCCATGGCGTGATCGGCGATCGCGCCTATGGGCCGGACCCGGAAACCGTGAGCCGGCTCGGCCGCGCCGCCGCCGACGGGACTGCTCGAGGGCGGCGTGCTGCCGGTGGTCAAACACATGCCGGGACATGGACGCGCCCGCGCCGACAGCCACCACGACTTGCCGGTGGTCGAGACGCCGCTCACGGAGCTCGAGCGCACCGATTTCGAGGCGTTCCGGCGCTTGAACGACCTGCCCATCGGCATGACCGCCCACGTGGTCTATGCCGCCATCGACGCCAAGCGGCCGGCGACCGTCTCGCCCACACGTGATCGACGAGGTGATCCGCGGCCGCATCGGCTTCGACGGGCTGCTCCTGACCGACGACCTTTCCATGAGCGCGCTTTCGGGCAGCCTCGGCGCGCGCGCAAGCGCTGCCTTCTCAGCCGGTTGCGACATCGCGCTCCACTGCAACGGCAAGCTGCCGGAGATGCAGGAGGTGGCCGACGCTTCGCCGCCGCTTCAGGGGGCCGCCGAAAGGCGGGCGAATGCCGCGCTTTCGCGCCTGAAAACAAGGCCCAACAACGTCGATGTGGCCGAGGCGCGGGCGCGCTTTTCCGCTATGATTGCCGCCTGAATCGCTGAATCGCCATGGAACCCGAAACGCCCGCTTTCGAACTGCAACCCGTCGAGCTTGCCACCGGCGAGCAGGCGCTGGTCGTCGACGTGGCCGGATTCGAGGGCCCGCTCGATCTGTTGCTCGCGCTCGCGCGCACCCAGGAGGTCGATCTCTCGAAAATCTCGATCCTGGCGCTGGCCGACCAGTATCTCGCCTTCATCGAACGCGCGCGCGACCTGCGGATCGAGCTCGCCGCCGACTATCTCGTGATGGCGGCCTGGCTTGCGTATCTGAAATCGCGGCTACTTTTGCCCGAGCCGCCCGAGGCCGATCAGCCCTCCGCCGCCGATCTTGCCGCCAATCTCGCGCGCCGCCTGCAGCATCTGGAAGCGATCCGCCAGGCCGGCGCCCAGCTCATGACCCGCGACCGTCTCGGCCTGCATTTCTTCGCGCGCGGCGAGCCGGAGATGGGCAGCGAAACTCCGCGCGCACCGGTTACCGCAACGCTCTACGATTTGCTTTCCGCCTATGCGGTCCAGCGGCAGAAGAAGGCGCTCTCCCACCTCACCATGGGCCAGCGCGTGGTCTGGTCGCTGGTCGAAGCGCGCGCCGCGCTGGAGCGGCTGATCGGCAGCGCCGGCGACTGGACCGAGCTCGACCATTATCTCATCGCCTACATCGTCGAGCCTTCCATGCGCGCCACCGTGTTCGCCTCGACTTTCGCCGCCACCCTCGAAATGGTGCGCGAGGGGCACGTCGAGGTGCAGCAGCAATCCGCTTTCGCGCCGCTTTGGGTTCGCAAGCGCGCACAAACTTCACCTAAAAATGGAGGAAACCGGCAGTGACCGCGTTACGCGCTCGAAATCTGCACCTTGCCGCCGCCAACTCGGACGAGAATCCGGCCGTGAGCGACGAAGCCTTGCGCATCCTCGAAGCGCTGCTGTTCGCGGCCCCGGAGCCCTTGGACGAGAAAATGCTCGCCGCCCGCGTGCCCGAGGGCACCGACCTCAAGCAGGCGCTCGCCAAGCTCGCCGAACACTATGCCGAGCGCGGCGTGCAGCTCGTGCGCGTCGCCGGCAAGTGGGCGCTGCGCACCGCGCCGGATCTGCGGCATTTCCTGGCGCTGCCCACGCCCGATCCGAAGAAGCTTTCGCGCGCCGGCGTCGAGACGCTGGCCATCGTCGCCTATCACCAGCCGGTGACGCGCGCCGAGATCGAAGAAATCCGCGGCGTCACCATCTCCAAGGGCACGCTCGATATCCTGATCGAGGTCGGCTGGGTGCGCCTGCGCGGCCGCCGCAAGGTTCCCGGCCGTCCGGTCACCTACGGAACCACCGAGGCCTTCCTCGTTCATTTCGGCCTCGACTCGATCGACGACCTGCCGGGCCTCGAGGAATTGCGCGGCGCCGGATTCTTCGACGGCCGCCTGCCGCCGGAATTCTCCATGCCGATGCCGAGCGACGACCCGACGCTGCGCGACGACGAGGATCCGCTCGGCGACGAGCCGCTCGATCTCTTGCTTTCGCCGGAACCCGAAGCGGAGGAAGGCCCCGCGTCCGCGCCGCCCGCGAAAAGGGAGTGAGGCGTGGTTGAGTTGAGCGTTGCGTCGCGTATCCGCACTCCCGCTTCGATCGCCGCCAGTCTCGCTTTCGAGGACGTGCGCCATTCCTATGGTGCGGTCGAGAGCGTGCGCGGCGTCAGCGCTCGACATCGCGCCCGGCGAAGTGGTGGCGCTGGTCGGCCATTCCGGCTGCGGGAAGACGACGCTCTTGCGCATCGCCGCCGGCCTCGAGCAGCCGAGCAGCGGACGAATTCTCCTCGACGGTCGCGAAATCTCCGGCCCCGACGCGTTCCTGCCGCCGGAGCGGCGCGGCATCGGATTCATGTTTCAGGACTATGCGCTGTTCCCGCATCTCTCCAATCTCGCCAATGTCATGTTCGGGCTGCGCGGCCTCTCGCGCGCCGATGCCGAGCGCACCGCGCGCCTGTCGCTCGAGCGCGTCGGCCTCAAGAAGCTCGCCGACGAATATCCGCACGTGCTCTCCGGCGGCGAGCAGCAGCGCGTGGCGCTCGCCCGCGCCATGGCGCCGCGGCCGGCCGTGATCCTGATGGACGAGCCGTTCTCCGGTCTCGACCGGCGGCTGCGCGACGCCACGCGCGCCGACACGCTCGCGATCCTGCGCGAAGCGCGCGCCACCGCGCTGATCGTCACCCACGATCCCGAGGAGGCGATGCGGATCGCCAACCGCATCGCGCTGATGCGCGAAGGCAAACTCGCCGAGGTCGGGCTGCCGCGCGATCTCTATCGCACGCCCAAAAGCCTGTTCGCCGCGCGCTTCTTCTGCGAGATGAACGAATTTTCCGGCACCGCGCGCGGCGGCCGCATCGAGACGCCGCTCGGCACCTTTTCGAGCGGCGGCATCGACGGCCCGGCGATCGCCTGCGTGCGGCCGCAGGGCATCCGGATCGGACCTCCCGGCCAGGGCGTGCCCGGCCGCATCGTCACCCGCCATTTCCTGGGCGTGGTCGATCTTTTCGAGATCGTGGTTTCCGGCGCCGAAGCGCCGGTACAGGCCCGCGTGCGGGACGCCGGGAAATGGGCGCCCGGCGCGGACGTGGGCCTTTCCGTCGACCCGTCCGAAGTTCTTGTTTTTGCCGCCCCGGCGTCCTAGGTTGCCCCCGACAAGCTAGCGGCGTGGAAAACGGCCCTACGCGCCTGCACGCCGCCAGCGGAGGAACCTCATGGGTGGTTTGAGTATTTGGCACTGGCTCGTCGTGCTTGTGGTCGTGTTGTTGCTGTTCGGCCGGAACAAGATTTCCGACCTGATGGGCGACATGGCCAAGGGCATCAAGGCGTTCAAGCGCGGCATGTCCGAGGACGAGACCGCCGAGAAGCCCGCCGACCCCAAAGCCATCGACAATAAATCTCCCCAAGCGGCCCCGTCGGCGCAGACCGAAAAGAAGGTCGGCTGAGGCCGGCCTGAACTCTGCGAGGGAGGGCCCGCGCTCTCCGGGCCCGCTAGATCCATGTTCGACATCGGTTGGGGCGAACTGCTCGTCATCGGCATCGTGGCGCTCGTCGTCATCGGACCGAAGGAGCTGCCTGCTGTCCTGCGCACGCTGGGGCAGGGCATGACGAAGCTGCGCCGCATGGCCTCCGAGTTCCAGGGCCAGTTCCAGGAGGCGATGCGCGAGGCCGAGATCGCCGAGCTGAAGAAGGAAGCCGACAAGCTCGTCGAGAGCGCGACCTCGATGAACCCGCTCACGCAAGTCGAGAACATCGGCGACGATTTGCAGAAGGCGCTCGACACGCCCTCCGCTGCGCCGGGTGAGGGCGCCGGACAGATGCCGCCGATCGCCGCCGCCGCGCCGGTCGTGCCGCCTGAGCTCGAGCAGCCGGTGCCCGAGCCGATCCTTCCGCCGCCGCCGAACCCGCGCCCGTCGTGCTGCCCGAGCCGCCCGCAAAGTGGACGGAGGCCGCGCATGAGCGGTCAGCTCCACGCCGTCTCCCGAGGGGACCCCGCCGCCGGAGCGAAGATGTGCCGGAGTCACGCGTCCCCTTCAGCCTCCTGCCGGCATCGGGTCGCTCGATCCGGGAGCCATGAGCGACGCCGACATCGACGCCACCAAGGCGCCCTTGATGGATCACCTGATCGAGCTGCGCTCGCGGCTGATCAAGGCGCTGATCGCGTTCTTCATCACGATGATCCTGTGCTTCGTGTTCGCGAGGTACATCTACAACATCCTGCTGTTTCCCTATGAGCTTGCCGCCGGTTCCGGCGTCACCGTGAAGCTGATCTACACCGCGCCGCAGGAATTTTTGATCACGCAGATCAAGCTCGCGCTGTTCGGCGCCGCGTTCCTGTCGTTTCCGGTTGTGGCGACGCAGATCTACATGTTCGTGGCGCCCGGCCTCTACAAGCACGAGCGCGGCGCCTTCCTGCCCTATCTGATCGCGACGCCGATCTGTTTCCTGCTCGGCGCGATGTTCGTCTATTTCGTCGCCATGCCGCTGGCCATGCGCTTCTTCCTCGGCATGCAGCAACTGGGCGGCGCGGGCCAGGCGGAGATTTCGCTGCTGCCGCGCGTATCCGAATATCTCTCGCTCATCATGGCGCTGATCTTCGCCTTCGGCATCTGCTTCCAGCTGCCGGTGATCCTCACGCTATTGGCGCGCATCGGCTTCATCACCGCCCAATGGCTGCGCGACAAGCGCCGCTACGCGATCGTGGGCGTGTTCGTCATCGCGGCGGTGCTCACGCCGCCCGACGTGATCAGCCAGCTGGCGCTGGCCTTCCCGACGCTGCTCTTGTACGAGGTGTCCATCTACCTCGTGGCCATGGTCGAGAAGAAGAAAGCCGCGGCGGATGCGGCCGCGGCGAGCCCCGCGCCGGAGTCGGCGGAAAGCAAGCCGGCAGAGTAAAATAAGCCGCCGGCCAATTCTGAAGGGCCTTCCATGTTCGATCCCAAGTGGGTGCGCGATCATCCGGACCTGCTCGACCGCGGGCTGCAGCGCCGCGGCCAGGAGCCCGCGTCCAAGCGCGTGCTCGCGCTCGACGAGAAGCGCCGCGCGGTGATCGCCAAGCTGCAGGCGCTGCAGGAGCGCCGAAACGCCGCTTCCAAGGAAGTGGGTGAGGCCAAGGCGAAGAAGGACGAGGCGCGGGCGAACGCGCTGATCGCCGAGGTGGGCAAGATCAAAGAGGAAATGCCGAAGCTCGAAGAGGAGCAGCGCGCGGCCGAGAAGGAACTCGACGACGCGCTCGCCGAGCTTCCGAACATTCCCGCCGACGACGTGCCCGACGGCATGGACGCGAGCGCCAACAAGGAGCGTCACAAGCACGGCACGCCGAAGCAATACAATTACAAGCCCAAGCAGCATTTCGATCTCGGCGAGGCGCTCGGGCTGATGGATTTCGAAACCGCCGCCAAACTCTCCGGCGCGCGCTTCGTCGTCTTGAAGGGCGCACTCGCGCGACTGGAACGGGCGCTCGCGCCAATTCATGCTCGACCTGCATACGGGCAAAGAGCATCGGCTATACCGAAGTCGCATCCACCGCTGCTCGTGCGCGACGAGGCTATGTTTGGTACGGCACAGCTGCCTAAGTTCGAAGATGATCAATTTCGACGTAACGATGGCGTTTCGCAGAAATAATTGAACGAGCGAAATCGAGATGCTCCCGGAGAAATTTTCGTCAGATTCAAGCCACATACAAAAAGCATGACCGGACTACGAACATGACGACTGAGCAGGCAATCGAAAGCTTTGTCGAAGCAGTTCAAGACGGATATGCCTGAGTACCGAGCTATGTATGAAGCCTCGACAGGTCTGGTAGACTGGCCTTTGGCTCATCCCCACCGCCGAAGTCCCGCTCACCAATCTCGTCCGCGAGTCCATCGTCGAAGAATCCGCACTGCCGCTCCGCTTACACCGCCTGCACGCCCTGTTTCCGCGCCGAGGCCGGCGCCGCGGGCAAGGACACGCGCGGCATGATCCGCCAGCACCAGTTCACCAAGGTCGAGCTGGTCTCGATCACCACGCCCGAGCAATCCGCCGCCGAGCACGAGCGCATGCTGACTTGCGCCGAGGCCGTGCTGAAGAAGCTCGATCTGCCGTACCGCACCGTGACGCTCTGCGCCGGCGACATGGGCTTCGCCGCGCAGAAGACCTACGACATCGAGGTCTGGCTGCCGGGCGAGGGCGCTTACCGCGAAATCTCCTCCTGCTCCAACTGCGGCGAGTTCCAGGCCCGCCGCATGCAGGCGCGCTACCGCCCCAAGGCCGAGCAAGCACGTGCGCCCCGTGCACACGCTGAACGGCTCCGGCGTCGCCGTCGGCCGCGCGCTGATCGCGGTGCTCGAAAACTATCAGGACGAGGGCGGCGCCATCGCCATTCCCGACGCCTTGCAGCCCTATATGGGCGGCATCACCCGCATCGAAAAGACCAATTAATGCCGCGAGCCTTTCATTCATCGTCGTCCCCGCGAAAGCGGGGACCCATAACCACCGCTGACGAAAAATTTGCTCGGCTGATGTTTATGGGTCCCAGGCTCTCGCTCGCGTGACGCGCTCGCTCGGCCGGGACGACGGAGCGACGGTAGATGCGCATTCTCGTCACCAACGACGACGGCATCCACGCCGAGGGCCTCGACGTCTGCGCGCGCATCGCGCAGGCGCTGTCCGACGACGTCTGGATCGTGGCGCCCGAATTCGACCAGTCCGGCGTCTCGCACTCGCTCTCGCTCAACGATCCGCTGCGGCTGCGCAAGGTCGACGAGCGGCGCTTCGGGATCAAAGGCACGCCCACCGACTGCGTCATCATGGCGGTGCGCCACATCCTGGCCGACAAGCGGCCCGACCTCATCCTGTGCGGCGTCAATCGCGGGCAGAACCTGGCCGAGGACGTGATCTATTCCGGCACCGTGGCCGGCGCGCTCGAAGGCGTGGTGCTGAACGTTCCCGCGATCGCGCTCTCGCAATGCTACGGCTTCGACACCCGCCAGTCGCCGCACTTCGCCACCGCCGAGACCCACGCGCCCGGTCTGGTGCGCCGCCTGCTCGCCGAGGGCATTCCGTCCGGCGTGCTGGTCAACGTGAACTTTCCCGACTGTCCGCCGGGCGAAGTGCGCGGCATCGCGGCGACCGCGCAGGGCAGGCGCGACCCCGGCATGCTGCGCATCGATCCGCGCCACGACGGCCGCGGCAATCCCTATTACTGGATCGCCTTCGAGCGCCGCCCGCGCTCCGGCGCGCCCGGCAGCGACATCGCCGCCATCGAAGAGAAATACATCGCCGTGACGCCGCTCCGGCTCGATATGACCGACGAGCCGTTCATGACGCGGCTCGCCGGACTGTTCTCGAATTCCGCATGAACGCCGGGAAACCCGATCCGCTCGCCGAGGAGCGCATGGAGTTCCTGCTCAGCATGCGCCGCCGCGGCGTGCACGATGTCCGCGTGCTGCGCGCGCTGGAGCTGGTGCCGCGCGAGCGCTTCGTCGAGGACGGCCAGGCCGATCTCGCCTATGCCGACCAGGCGCTGCCGATTTCCTGCGGCCAGACCATCAGCCAGCCCTATGTGGTGGCGGCGATGACCGAGGCGCTGGCGATCGAACCCACCCACAACGTGCTCGAGATCGGCACCGGCTCCGGCTATCAAGCTGCCATCCTCGCGCATCTCGCCGGCAAGGTCGTCTCGATCGAGCGCTACAAGACGCTCGCCGACGTCGCGCGCGAGCGGCTGAAGGCGCTCGGCCTCGACAATGTCACCGTGATCGCCGCCGACGGCGCGCTCGGCGCGCCAGAGTTCGCGCCGTTCGACCGCATCATCGTCACCGCCGCGGCGCCCGAAATTCCGCCGGCCTGGCGGGAGCAATTGAAGGAAGGCGGCATCCTGGTCGTGCCGATCGGACCGGCCGGCGGCGTGCAGACACTGACCAAGCTCACCAAGCGGGGCGGGGAGTGGAAGCGGGACGAGCTGATGGCCGTCCGCTTCGTTCCGCTGGTGGCCGGCAAGGCCGAGGCCACCTGAAACGCCGATCCAGCTGGCCCGCCTACGAAAATCAATCCGTGGCCACATTCCATTAAGCCGGTGTTTACCGTTGCAGCGTCTACTCGGGCGTCAAGTTGCGTTCCGAGTGAGTAGCGATGCGTATCGAGAAAACAGCGTTTCCGCGCCTTGTCGCGCTTGGCTTTGTCGGCCTGGCGGCGGCTGCCTGCAGCCAGGAGACCGGGCGCTTCTCCGATCCATTTTCCAACCCGTTCCAGTCGCGGCCGGCCCAGGTATTGTATCGGCCGCACCCGACACCGCGCCGACCGGCACGGTGGTGAGCCAGCCGCTCGCGCCCGCGCAGGTGGCCACCGTTCCCGCCGCGCCGGCGCCGGTCGCCACGCAACCCACGTACATCCCGCCGACCACCGGCACGACGCCGGCCAAGACCGGCTGGGACCGGAACGGCGGCACCATCATCACGGTCATGCCGAGCGACACCGTCGACACGCTTTCGCGCCGCTATGGCGTTCCGCAGTACGCGCTGCTCGGCGCCAACAATCTCCCCACCGGCGCGCGCCTGCAGCCCGGCCAGCAAATCGTGATCCCGGTCTATCACCTCGGCACCCAGCCGCCTGCGAGCCCGATCGCCGCCAAGCCACGCGCCGAAACATTCGCTCACCCACAAGATCGCGCACGGCGACACGATCTATTCGCTGGCGCGCCGCTACAAGAAGCGCCCGGCCGAGATCGCGCGCGCCAACGGCATCGACCTGAACGCGAAGCTGCGCGTCGGCCAGACGCTTTCGATTCCCGGCGCAGCCGATCGCAGCCAAGCCCGCACCCGCACCCGCCCCGCGCGCTTCCGCGCCGCAGCCCAAGCGCGCCGAAGCGCCCGTGCTGCAGAAGCCCGCGACCGAGACGGTCGCCAACATCACGCCGACGACCATCGAGCCGGCGCCCGCGCTTACCGGCCCGCCGCAATTCCGCTGGCCGGTGCAGGGCCGCATCATTTCCGCCTTCGGCCCCAAGACGAACGGCCAGCACAATGACGGCTTCAATATCGCGGTGCCCGAGAACACGCCGATCAAAGCGGCCGAGGACGGCATCGTGGCCTATGCCGGCAACGAGCTGAAAGGCTACGGCAACCTCGTGCTCATCCGTCACGCCGACGGCTGGGTCACGGCTTACGCCCACGCCAGCGCCATTCTCGTGCGCCGCGGCGAGAGCGTGAAGCGCGGCCAGGTGATCGCGCGCGCCGGCCAGACCGGCGGCGTGGTGACGCCGCAAGTGCATTTCGAGATCCGCAAGGGCTCGCAGCCGGTCGATCCGGCGGGGCTGCTGAAGACTGCGGGCTGATTGTCGCTCGGGACTAGACCTCCAAGGCGACACGCGGGGCGGCCAGACACCTCTAGGGGGCGCTGAGCCGCCCCGCGGTTTTTTCGCAGGCCCGTCATTCCGGTCGAGCCGCGCAGCGGCGAGGGCCGGAATCCGATAAACGCCTGCCTCGCTAATTTTGCTCCGCTTGTGGATATGGATTCCGGGCTCGCGGGCTACGCCCGCGCCCCGGAATGACAGTTCCTACCCCTTCGGCTTGCTCGTCGGCCAGTTGTGCGTCTCGCCGGTGGCGTCGCGGCACCAGCGATAGAACGCGTCGTAGAGGCCCATGCCGGCCTCGAGCTGCTCCAGATCGTCCGCGTACATGCGCGACAGCCCGAACGAGGCGGCCACCAGCCCCGCCGCTTCCGGCACCAGATCGAGCCGCGCGGTGTCGGCGCCGCGCACGATCTTGGCCAGATGCAGCAAGGGCTCGCTGCCGATGCCGAACTCCTCGACCATCACGTCGAACGTGCAGCGCTCGCCGCGATGGCTCCAGAACACGCCCTCGATATCGTAGGGCGCGCCCGCGAAGCGCTCGGCCACCGCCTTCACCTCGGCGGGCGCCACGAACAGAAACACCGCGTTCGGATCGACGAAGCGGCGGATCAGCCACGGGCAGGCGATGCGATCGACTTTCGGCCGCTCGCGCGTGACCCAGATGGTGCGGCCCTGCGGGTCCGCGCGGCGGCAGCTTCGACGTATCGACCAGCGGCAGGCCCGCCGCCTTCCAGGCCTCGAAGCCGCCTTCGGCGACGTCGGCGGGCACGCCCGCGTGACGCAGCCACGCGGCCACGCCCTGGCTCAGCTTCTGGCCCTTCTGGCAGAGCACGATGGCCGAGCGGCCGGAAAGCTCCGCGGCCCAGTTCGATACGTTCGCGTGCGTGCGGCGGACCGAGCCGGGCACCAGCCGCGGATCGAGCGCGAAGTCCTCGACGGTGCGGACATCGACGAGAACGGGCGATTTCGGCGTGCCGACCAGGCGCGCCAGCTTTTCAATGGAGATCGTGTTGATCGACGACATGATGCGTCCTCCGGTTCATGGGACGCGATGCTTCGGCATGTCGCCTCGTGGGGAGATCGCAATCCCCAGGGGAGGGAATAGAGGGCGAGAGTGAAATTCTGTCAAGTTGCGTTGCTCCTCGCATGACGAGGCATTCTCGCGCCGTGTTTTCGCGGCCGAAGGATGGGAGGAAGGGGGCCGAAGCGCCTTTGGGCGCAACGGTCTTCGAAGACCAAGCTCGTCGCCGGCGGCGAGGTCGAAGTCCTGCCGCTCGAGATCATCGCGGAGACCAAGCTCCGGTCATGACAGCAATTTGTACCCGAACGTATGGCACTGCCCGAACCCGCATTGCAGCACGACCGAAACCAGATTGATCAGGCAGAGGACGATCACAGATGGCGACCGCATCCCCCAATCAGCTTCGGTATCTTTTCACCGCGTCCATCAAGCTGGCGAATCCACCGGCAATGCCGCGCGGAAAAAAGAACACTGCGAGGATGAGCAGCAGGCCGAACATCGCGAAGCGTCCGACGGTCCACTGCGAGGCGACCTCTTCCAGGCCCACGAATACAAACGCTCCCAGCACCGGCCCCAGGAAGTGTCGCGAGCCACCCAGCACGATGGCAAGAACCAATTGCATGGAGAAAATCCAATGCAGTTGTTCAGGCGTAATTTGCCGGGCCAACTGCCCGTACAGGCCTCCGGCCAGACCGACAAAAAAACCGGAAAGAATGAACGCGTACCAGCGGTATTGCCACACCGGAATGCCGATGAAGGCGGCCCGCGTTTCGTTCTCCCTGATCGCCCTGAGCGCCTGGCCGAACGGCGACCGGCTGATTCTCCACAGCACCAGAACGGACGCGATAAAGGCGGCGACGATCACATAATAGAACGCGGCAACGAAGTCGGCGGGGCCAAAACTGACGCCAAGAATGGTGAGGCGAGGAACATACATTGCGCCTTCGCCGAGCAGATACAGCGCCCATCCCAGCCCGCCGAACAGCCGGAACACCGCCCCGTTGATCACCAGGGAATACGCCACCATGGAAAATGAGAGCGTAAGAATGGCGAAAAATATCTTCGTGGTGCGGACGCTGAAGAATCCGATCACGGCGGCAAAGACGGTCGAGGCGAGCACGCCGGACGCCAGATATGTTTCGAAGGATTCGACGGGAGAAAACCGGATCAGAAATGCGCCGGTATAGGCCGCCACGCCGAAATACGTGGCGTGGCCGAGCGAGAACGATCCGGCGGTTCCGTAAAGCAGATTCAAGCCCAGGCACGCGATGGAAAATACCAGCATGTGGGACAGCAGGATGAGCGGATAGGCGGCGAGGACCGACGGCATGAGCACGAGCACGAAGCCCGCAGCTCCGGCGAAGAGGAGCGCGCGAACCCACCCGACGCGCCATGCGCCTTTCGACATGCTCACATTCCGGCGGCGATCAGGCGCCTCAATTTGACAAGGGAGCTTGCGGCCGAAGCGAGCCGCGCTGATCTCGCAGCCTACTCCGTCGCAAACACCCGCTTCCAGCCCTCGGTGATTTCGTAGATCGCGAACGGGCCTTCCTTGGTCCCGCTCATTCCCAATTCTCCGAGATTGATGTACCCCAAAGCTGTGGTTACCCCGGCGGGCAAATATTTCACATGAGCGAGCATGACGGCGCGTTACGCCGCCGCCTAGGTCTGCCGTTGCTGGTGCTTTACGGCACCGGCGTCACCGTTGGCGCCGGAATCTATGTATTGATCGGCACCGTCGCGGGTCACGCGAAGCTCCACGCGCCGCTCGCATTCGTCCTCGCCGCTATCGTGATGGGACTGACCGTCGGATCCTACGCCGAGCTTTGCACCCGCTTTCCCGTCGCCGCCGGGGAGGTGGCTTATGTGAAGGCCGCTTTCCGCTTGCGCTCGCTCTCCAGCTTTGTCGGGCTCATCATGATCGGCACCGGCATCATCGCGTCCTCCGCCGTCGCACTCGGTGCCACCGGCTATATTGCCCAGTTCGTCGATCTGCCGCGGCCGCTGGTGCTGGCCATCGTGATTGTCGGGCTGGGCGTTGTCTCGGCCTGGGGCATTCTCGAATCCGTTTTGTTGGCAAGCCTGTTCACCATCATCGAGGTCGGCGGTCTGGTCGCGATCATCGTCGCGGCGGCCAACGCCGGCCTGCCGATCGGGAACGCACTGCTGGCGTGGCCGCCGCTCGATTTGAGCCTTTGGCTCGGCATCGGGTTCGCCAGTCTGCTCGCCTTTTTCGCCTTCATCGGTTTCGAGGATCTCACCAATATCGTGGAGGAAGCGCACGCGCCGGAGCGCAACGTGCCGGTCGCGATGGCGCTCACGCTTCTGATCACGACGCTGCTGTATGTTGCGATCGCCGCCATCGCCGTCACTGCGCTGCCAATCGAGCGGCTGGCCGCCAGCGCCGCGCCCCTCAGCCTGGTCTATCGTGAATTGACGGGCGTGAGTTCCGCGACCATCAGCGCGATCGCGATCGTCGCCACGCTGAATACGATCATCGCGCAAATGACCATGTCGACGCGCGTCGTCTATGGCATGGCCCGGCAGGGCGACCTGCCCCGTATATTCGGCCGCGTAAATCGCACGACGGCAACGCCACTATTGGCAACCGCGAGCATCGTTGCAGCTGTGCTCATGCTCGCCTGGTTCGTGCCTTTCGAGCGGCTTGCCGAATTCACCTCACTGGCAACGCTCATCGTGTTTGCCTTGGTCAATCTCGCACTGCTCAAGCTGCGTTGGGATGGCGGCAAACCGCGCAGCGGGGTCGTCACCGTCCCGATCCTTGTGCCGGTACTGGGGCTGGTGACGTGTCTGGTGATGATCGTGAGCTCGGTGTTGTAGGCCGCGCCCGGCTACGCGCGCACTCTATGCTCGCACCTGGCGCGGTTCCCGGACTCGCCTCCACCCGCCCGACCCGCGCTTCAAAACGCTCCGGACGGCTAACAAGCGCCTAAGGCGCCCAAAAGTTCGGTGGAGCACAATGCCGCAGCCCCGTTTACGGACTGGGAACCCCAACGCGTGACACTGACGCGTTGGAGTCGAACTCCGTGACAAACGATATTCCGCTTGGAATCGCGCGGGCCGCTCTGCCCGAACGGGCAGAGCGCCGGCGCGCTTATCGCCGGCAGATGATCGGATTGATCACCGGCAGCTATCTCCTGGATACGGCGATCCTCTATGCCTACCACCTCGCCGGAACGACGGCCCTTTCCGTGCCGATCGCCTACGCGCTGTGTGGAGCAGGCGCGTCCGCGTTCTTCCTGGTCTTGTCGGAAACCGGCCTGAGCGAGCGCTCGAGCGATCATTATCTCACGATCTGGATGATCGCGGCGGCGGCGGGGATCCAGTTCGGCTTCCTGACGCTCGCGCCGGAAGTCGGCTTCGTATTTCTCACCACGCTTTTCATCATCTTCGGTTTCGGCTCGTTGCGCCTGAGCACGCAACAGGCGGCGATCACCTGGGCAGTTGCGATGCTCGGTTTGGCATTCTTCCTGCTGTGGACCGACAAGCTGCCGATCATTCCGGCCTCGACCCGGTTCGAGCGGATCGTGCTGATGTTCCTGATCGGTCTCTCGCTCGGCCGCTGCGTCTTTCTCGGCCTCTACGGCAGCATGTTGCGCGCGACGCTGCACGGAAAGAACATTCAGCTCAAGCAGGCCTTCGGCCGCATCGAGGAGCTGGCCTGGCTCGACGATCTTACCGGCACGCTCAATCGCCGCAGCCTGATGAAGGAACTGGGCGCCGAAATCGCCAAGGCCGGCCGCTCGGGCGCGCCGCTCTCGATCGCGATCATGGATCTCGACTGGTTCAAGTCGGTCAACGACCGCTTCGGCCATCTGGCCGGCGACGAGGTGCTCAAGAAATTCCCCGACATCGCCCGCGGCGTCATGCGCTCGTCCGACAAGCTCGGGCGCTACGGCGGCGAGGAATTCATGCTGATCCTGCCGGGTGCGAGCGAGGCGGCGGCGCTCGCCATCGTCAACCGCCTGTGCAAGGCGATCGCCGCCGGCGACTGGCGCGAGATTTCGCCGCAGCTGGCGATCACGCTTTCGGTCGGCGTTTCCGTCTACCGTCCGGACGATACGGTGGAGGCGATCATCAGCCGCGCCGACAGCGCGCTCTATCAGGCCAAGACCGAAGGCCGCAACCGCGCGCTCGCCGCCTGAAGGCGCCTCGTCCGGCTACGCGCGCACTCTATGCACGCATGGAGCGCGGTTCCCGGCGAGCGGCCAGCGCGGAGCGGGTCACCGCGCGCGCGGCATAGCCGGCGCCCCAGACGAAACGCATCAGCGGCCCGAAGCTCTTGAGCGCGCTCGATCCGGCGAAATGCAGTCCTGGCACCGTGGCTTCGAACCCGGCCGAAAGCACCGGGTATCCGCCGCTGCGGTCGATCTTGCCGAGCAGCGCAGGGGAGAGGATTCCGAGCTTCGCGATATCGATCCGGTAGCCGGTCGCAAGCAGCACATGGTCGAACAGCCCTTGCTCGCCATTGTCGAGCCGGACCGCGACCCGGCTTCCTTCGGCGTGCGCACGCCACGATGGTGCCGCCGGCATTGATCCGGACCTTTTGCGGCGCGCGGCTTGAGCCACGCGGTGGCCGCAGGCCGCAGGCACCGCTCCGCGAGCCGGTCGCGAACCTTGGCCGGCAAGTGGCGGACGATCGCCGGCATATCGACCAACCAATTCAGCGGAAACGGCCCGACCGCTCCCGTGGAGGTCAGCACCTTGTGAATCGACCAGACCAGTTCCTTGCCGCCGTCGGTGTCTGGATTTTCCGAGCCGATCCAGCGCACGTCGCCGCGGCTGATGAGCTCGACCTCGGCGCCCGCTTCGGAGAGGAGCACCGCGGATTCGCACGCGCTCTGTCCGCGTCCGACTACGGCCACGCGCCGGTTGCGGAAGCGTTCGAAGCCGTCGTGCGCGCTCGAATGGCTCACGAGATCCGCGGACATGCCCGCGAATTCGGCGGGCTTGAACTCCTGGTTCGCCAGCCCCAATGCGATGACGACGCGGCGCGCGATCACCCGCTCGCCGTCCTCGAGCTTCAGCACGAACCCGTCGGCGACGCCGTCGACCAGCTCGACCCGGCGCGTATCGAGATCGGGCGCGACTTTCTGTTGAAACCATTGTCCGTAGCGGACGAAATCTTCCAGCGGAAACGGCTGGACGGGCTTGACGCCTTTCGCCTTAGTGTAGGCGTCGAGCGTCAATTCACCGCTCGGATCGGCGATGTAGGAGGCGCTCCAGGGCGAGCGCAATTTCATGCCCTTGGGCATGTTCCGCTGCCAGAAGCCCATGGCTTCGCCGAACACGCGCGTGTCGATTCCGGCGCCCCGCAAATGCGCGGCGACCGCAAGACCATAAGGCCCGGCGCCGATGACCGCGACTTCGCAGTCGGCGCGCGATCTGACGGCGCGTACCGGGCTGGCCGCGAATTTTCGCTTCACGGATACGGTTGCAGGAAATTCCGCGAGCGTCATGAATCGCTTCCTTTGATGGGGGGCCCGAGCGCGCCCACCATAGACGGAAACGAAACGACCTGATTCAGGCGGCGGCGGATTGATTGCGAACGAAGTAAATCGACATGCTTAAATTAACTCTGTCGTATTTCCGGTAGTGGGTCAGTTTGATTTTCTTGACCATCGACGCACGGCGACCAAGGCCCATATAGCTTCGATGATCCCGAACGGCCACGCGCCTTGTAGAAAGCCATAAATCGACCCCAAAACGCAGGCCCCCGCAAAAGCCAGAATAAACAATGGGCTACGATCCTCGAGCGAGTAAAAAACCAACATCGCTGCGACGGCGAACAATCCGAATAGCGGGAGCGCGTCCATAGTATTTCAATGCGCGGCGGCGGCTATCTCACCGGTTCGAATCTCCCGAACCGACTGCCTCAATATCTGCGCCGATGAATACAGGAATAGCCCCGCCATAATTGCGGCCACGATCAGGTCGGGCCACTTGGTTGCCGTCGCCCATACACCTATAGCCGCGATCATGACGGCCACGTTGCCGATGGCGTCGTTGCGCGAGCACAACCAAACAGACCGCACGTTGGCGTCGCCGTCTTTGTATTTGGCGAGGATCAGCACGCTGACGACGTTGGCCGCGAGAGCCAAGAACCCGACAATGCCCATGATCTCTGCGCGCGGAACACCAAGGATCAGCACATGGTAGGCGGTCGCGCCAAACACCCAGGCGCCCATAAGCGAAAGGCTCACGCCTTTGGCGAAGGCCGCCCAGGCGCGGACATGCACTGCTGCGCCAATGACCGCCAAACTGATTCCGTAGGTCAGGGAGTCGCCGAGAAAGTCCAAGGCATCGGCTTGCAGGGCTTGCGATCCCGCGAGCGCGCCGGCAGCCATTTCAACAAAGAACATCCCGGCATTGATGGCGATGACCACCCAAAGACGCCGCTTATAGTCGGCCGACAAGCCCTCGAACGTAACGCCTTGCCCGCAACAATCCGCGCCCATGATTCAGCCTCGCATTTCCTAGGCTCATATAGGCGCCAAGCACACCGTTACACTATCACTTAACTCCGCGCGACCGGCGCGCGCTCGGGGCAGGGATGCACCTCGATCGTGATGTGCGAGAGGCTGCCGAGCGACGCAAGGCGCTCCTTGTAAACTCTCGGCGATTGCGGGTGGTCGGCGACGATCGCCGCGATCAGGGCGCTGTGCCCCGGCCCGACCCGCCACAAATGCAGGTCGGCGACCCGGTCGCCGTCCTGCTCTAACTTCTCGCGGATCGTCTTCGCGAGCCGCTCGTCCGGCACCGTGTCGAGCAGCACCGCGCCCGCGTCGCGGATCAGGCCCCAGGACCAGCGTGCGATGATGATCGCGCCCACGACGCCGATCACCGGGTCGAGCCAAACCCAGCCCATGAAGCGGCCGCCCAAGAGCGCCACGATGGCCAGCACCGAGGTGAGCGCGTCGGCCACAACGTGGCTATAGGCGGCGCGGATATTGGTGTCCTCGTGATGGTGATATTCGCCGTGGTCGTGATGATGCTCGTGCGGATGATCCCGTTCGAACAGAAGCCACGCGCTCAGGAGATTCACGCCGAGCCCCACGACCGCGAGCAGGATCGCCTCATCGAAGCGAATGGCGACCGGGCTGTAAAGCCGAATCAGACGACTCATAAGCAATCAGCAGCGAGATCAACGCGAGCAGCACCGCGCTCGAAAACGCCGCAAGCTCGCCGAGCTTGCCGGTACCGAAAGAGAAGTGCGGGTCGCGCGCGTGCTTGCGCGCGAAGCGATAAGCCAGCGCCGCGATGCCGAGCGCGGCCGCGTGGGTCGACATGTGCCAGCCGTCGGCCACCACGGCGATCGAGCCGAAAATCGTGCCGCCGACGATCTCGGCCACCATCATCACGAGCGTCAGCGCGACCACCGCCCAGATGCGCCGCTCGCGCTGTTCGTGCTGCTTGCCGAGGAAGAAGTGCTCGTGCTGCCAGGGAGCGATCGAATGGATATGCATGGCGCGCTCCTTATCCTTTCAACCCCACTCCCAACCGCCCCGCCACATCCTGCACGAACTGCCACGCCACGCGGCCCGAGCGCGCGCCGCGCGTGGTCGCCCATTCCAGCGCCTCGCGGCGCAATACCTCGCCTTTGATCGGGATCTTGTAATGCGCGACGTAGCCCTCGACCATTTCGAGATATTCGTCCTGCGAACAGCGGTGGAAGCCGAGCCACAGGCCGAAGCGGTCGGAAAGCGAGACCTTCTCCTCGACTGCTTCGCCGGGATTGATCGCGGTCGAGCGCTCGTTCTCCATCATCTCGCGCGCCATCAGGTGGCGCCGGTTCGAGGTGGCGTAGAGGATCACGTTGTCGGGCCGGCCCTCGATGCCGCCCTCCAGCACCGCCTTCAGCGACTTGTAGCTGGTGTCCTCGGTCTCGAACGAAAGGTCGTCGCAGAACACGACGAAGCGGTGCTTGGAGCCGCGCAGCTGCGCCATCAACGCCGGCAGCGACTCGATTTCCTCGCGGTGAATCTCGATCAGCTTCAGGCCGTCCTTCTTGTGCGTGGCGCTCACGGCGGCGTGCACGGCCTTGACCAGCGACGATTTTCCCATGCCGCGCGCGCCCCACAGCAGCGCGTTGTTGGCCGGCAGGCCCTTGGCGAAGCGCTCGGTATTTTCCACCAGCGTGTCGCGCATGCGGTCGATGCCTTTGAGCAGGCTCATCTCGACGCGGTTCACGCGCCGCACGGGCTCGAGGCGCTGGTGCGCCGCGTGCCACACGAAAGCGTCGGCCGCCGAGAAATCCGGCGTCTCGCCGGCCGCGGGCGCCAGCCGCTCCAGCGCAGCGGAAATGCGCTCGAGCGCCTGGGCCAGGAGCGCCAGCACCGTGTCGGAAGGCGAGGGGCGGTTCATGGGAGTCTCCGGGAGGGCGGAATAGCCCCCGCGCGTTCGCCGGGCAAGGTATCTGCCGTCATCCTGAGGTGGCCGCCGAAGGCGGCCCTCGAAGGATGACGGCGCACTCGGCACCCGCGCCATCCTTCGAGGCTCGCCCTTCGGGCTCGCACCTCAGGATGACGCGGGAATCCTTGCCCCGCCAGCGTTTGCAAAGCCTCGTTCCGCCGTTATAGTCCCCGCGCCTTCGGCTGAAACGTCGCTGGAAGGCTCCAAGCAACGGGAAAGACGAGGGACTGGATGCTCACTACCCCCGCCTATGCGCAGATTCCGGGATTCGGAGGCGGCAACGACATGCTGGTGTCGCTGCTCCCGTTCATCCTCATCTTCGTCATCATGTACTTCCTGATCCTGCGCCCGCAGCAGCGGCGCGTGAAGCAGCACCAGGAGATGGTCAAGTCGCTCCGGCGCGGCGACACCGTCATCACCACCGGCGGCCTCATCGGCAAGATCACCAAGGTGGTCGACGACAACGAGATCGAAGTGCAGATCGCCGACGACACGCGCATCCGCCAGATGCGGTCGATGATCGCCGAAGTGCGCGCCAAGGGCGAGCCGGCCAAGGACGACTGACGCCGTCCGTCTGAGCCTCGTTCCAGAGGAATTCGATGCTGCATTTCTCGCGCTTGAGGATATGGGCGACGGTGCTGATCGCCGGCGTCATTTGCCTTCTGTCGCTGCCGAGTTTTCTGCCGCAGAACGTGGTCCGCTCGTTCCCCAATTTCCTGCAGCGCCGGCTCGTGCTCGGGCTCGATCTGCAGGGCGGCTCGCACATTCTCTTGGAGGTCGACTCCAAGGCGGTGCAGAAGGAAAAGGTCGAGGCGTTGCGCGACGACGTGCGCCGCGTCCTGCGCAACGCGCCGGCGATCGGTTACGAAGGGCTCACGATCCAAGCGCTGACCGTCCAGGTCCGTATCCGCGAGCCAGGCGAGGTGCGCGAGGCCATGCGACGGCTGCGCGATCTCTCGCAGCCCCTGAGCGGACTGCTTTCGAGCAGCACGCAACAGGACGTGGAGATCGTCGATGCCGGCGGCGGCACGATCCGGCTCACCGTCACCCCGGCCGGGATCGCCCAGCGCATCCGCCAGGCGGTCGATCAGTCGATCGAGATCGTGCGCCGCCGCGTCGACCAGCTCGGCACCGTCGAGCCGTCGATCCAGCGCCAGGGCGCCGACCGCGTGCTGGTGCAGGTTCCGGGTCTGCAGGACCCGGCGCGCCTCAAGGAGCTGATCGGCAAGACCGCCAAGCTCACCTTCCGCCTCGTCGACATGACGATGACGCCACAGCAGGCAATCGCCACCCGTCCACCCGCGGAATCCGAAGTACTGCCGTCCACCGAGGACGAGCGTCAGCCCTATCTGGTCGAAAAGCGCGCCATCGTCTCCGGCGAGGACCTGGTCGACGCCCAGCCCGGATTCGACTCCGCGCACGCGCGAGCCGGTCGTCACCTTCCGTTTCAACAATTCCGGCTCCCGCCGGTTCGGCACCGTGACGGTGGAGAACGTCGGCCGGCCCTTCGCCATCGTGCTCGATGACAAGGTGATCTCGGCGCCGGTGATCCGCGAGCCGATCACCGGCGGCTCCGGCCAGATCAGCGGCAATTTCACGATCCAGCAGGCCAACGACTTGTCGATCTTGCTCCGCGCCGGCGCGCTGCCGGCGCCACTTGACCATCATCGAGGAGCGCACCGTCGGCCCCGGCCTCGGCCAGGACTCGATCGCCGCCGGCATCAACGCGGCCTACCTGGGCTCGATCCTGGTCATCGTCTTCATGTTCGCGACCTACGGCCTGTTCGGCCTGTTCGCCAATGTCGCCGTCGCCATCAATGTCGGCATGATCCTCGGCCTGCTCTCGTTCCTGCAGGCGACGCTGACCTTGCCCGGCATCGCCGGAATCGTGCTGACCGTCGGCATCGCGGTGGACTCCAACGTGCTGATCTACGAGCGCGTCCGCGAAGAGGTGAGGGCGGGCCGCTCCGCGATCTCCGCGCTCGACGCCGGCTTCACCAACGCGCTGCGCACGATTCTGGACTTCAACATCACCACCTTCATCGCCGCCGCGGTGCTGTTCTTCATCGGTACCGGGCCGGTGCGCGGCTTCGCCGTGACGCTCGGCATCGGCATTCTTACGACGCTGTTCACCGCCTTCACGCTCACGCGCCTGATCGTGGCGAGCTGGGTGCGCTGGTGGCGGCCGAGCTACCTCCCGATCTGATTTTCCCTGCAACTCGACGAGAACGCCGTGCGCATTCCCCACCTACGCATCGTACCGGACGATACGCGCTTCGACTTCATGCGCTTCCGGCACATCAGCTTTCCCATTTCCGCGCTGATATCGATCCTCGCGCTCGTCGCCTATCTTCACTTCGGCCTCAATCTCGGCATCGATTTCAAGGGCGGCACGCTCATCGAGGTGCAGGCCAAGAGCGGCGCCGTCGACATCTCGCAGATGCGCAAGACCCTGGAGGAGCTCAATCTCGGCGAGGTGCAGCTGCAGGAGTTCGGCGGCGGCCGCGACGTGCTGATCCGGATCGCGCAACAGCCCGGCGGCGACGCAGCCCAGCAGGCCGTCGTCGTCAAAGTACGCGCCGCGCTCGGCGATAGCGTCGACTATCGCCGCGTCGAGGTCGTCGGCCCGCGCGTTTCGCAGGAGCTGTTCGGCTACGGCATCATCGGCATCATGCTCGCGATCCTGGGCATCCTGATCTACCTGTGGTTCCGCTTCGAATGGCAGTTCGCGCTCGGCGCCATGATCGCCAACGTGCACGATCTCGTGCTCACCGTCGGTTTCATGTGCGTGTTCCAGATCGATTTCGACCTGACCAGCATCGCGGCGCTGCTCACGATCCTGGGCTATTCGCTGAACGACACCGTCGTCATCTATGACCGCATTCGCGAGATGCTGCGCCGCTACAAGAAGATGCCGATCGCCGATCTGCTGAACATCTCGGTGAATTCGACCCTGTCGCGCTCCATCATCACCCACGTCACCGTCGCCGGCGCGCTGCTGGCGCTGCTCTTGTTCGGCGGCCGCGCGATCCACAGCTTCACCGCGACCATGATGTTCGGCGTGGTGCTGGTCGGCACCTACACCTCGGTATTCATCGCCGCGCCCATGTTGATCTATCTCGGCGTCGGCATCGGCCGTCAGGTATCGACCGACGGCTCCGAGACCGCCGAAGCCGTGGCCAAGCCGGGCGCCTAGACGCCGTGGCCGTGCACGAGCCCCATTATCCGGGCCGCGCGGCGATCGAGGCGTACGGCTCCGGCGGCTTCCGTTTCGCCGGCATGTCGCACAAGGGCTCCATTCTGGTGTTGCCAGCCGGCATCTGGGCCTGGCCGCCGCGCACGCCGCAAGAGATCGACGCCGCGAGCCTGCAGCGGATTCTCGACGAGCGCGCGAGCCTCGATCTCGTCGTGATCGGCACCGGCCGCGACATCGTTCCCTTGCCTAGCCGTGCGGAAATTGCTGCGCGCGGCCGGCCTCACCGCCGAAGTGCTCGCCACGGCGGCGGCCGCCAGCACCTATAACGTGCTGCTGGCCGAGGACCGCCGGGTCGCCGCCGCCTTGCTCGCCGTGGAATAGCCGGCTCGCGGCGCTATGCTCGCATCCATGCGGGAGAATTACGCGCGCTGCGAAGCCGAGGTTCGCGCCCACGACAAGGACCGCTACCTGGCGACCCTGTTCGCGCCGGCCGAAGCGCGGCCGCATCTGTTCGCGCTCTATGCGTTCAATCTCGAGGTCGCGCAGGTGCGCGAGCGCATCCATGAGCCGCTGGCCGGCGAAGTTCGCCTGCAGTGGTGGCGCGAGGCCGTCGAAGGCACGCGGGCAGGCGAGGCCGCGGCCAATCCGGTCGCCGCGGCGTTGCTCGACACCGTCGAGCGCCGCTCGCTCGCGCGGCATTTGCTGTCTGAGCTGGTCGATGGGCGCAGCTTCGATCTGTACGACGATCCCATGCCCACGCTCGCCGTGCTCGAGGCCTATGTGGACGCGACTTCGGGCGAGCTGATCCGGCTCGCCGCTTCCGTGCTTTCCGGCCGGCGCAGCGGAGTGGTGGACGCCGCGACCCATGCCGGCCGCGCCTATGCCTTCACCGGGCTGCTGCGCGCCTTCGCGCTGCACGCGTCGCGCGGCCAACTCTATGTGCCGCTCGATCTGCTCGGCCGCCATGGCGTCGCGCGCGACCAGGCGATCTCGGGCAACGCCACGCCCGGCCTGCTCGCGGCGCTCGCTGAGTTGCGCGCGCTCGCACGCCGGCATCTCGACGCCGCCCGCGCGCACTTGAAAAGCGTTCCACCCGAGACGGTGCCCGCGTTCCTCCCGGCCGCGCTGGTGCCGCTCTATCTCTCGCGCATGGAGCGCGCCGGCTACGACCCGTTCCGTACCCGAATCGAAGTGCCGCAATGGCGACGGCAATGGACACTGTGGCGCGCGGCGCGGCACGGAATCTAGCGCAGCTTTCGCTGGTCGCTACTTGCGTGGTGTTTTGACGTCTTGTACCTGCTGACGACCGGAGGAAAATCTGTGCGCATGGCGGAGATGGCGATGTCACGGAGATTGGCGATCGGACATCGCCTGCGCACGCGATTGGGCGCGGCGTTGTTGCTGATGCTGGTCTCGGCTCCCGCACAGGCCGGAAGTCCGGATCCGGTGGTATTGGCTTTCCTCGGGCAATTCTCGCTTCCGGTCGTGGACTCGGCCGCGATCGTCGTCTGCCACGGCTACGGCTGCAATTACCGCACCGAGGTCGCGTTCACCGACGCCGACCGGCGCGAGTTCGCGCGGCTGATGGCGCCGGGCCGCGCCTCGGCCGAGGCCGAGCGCAAGGCGCTGCGCGCGGCGGTAGCCTGGTTCGAGCGTCGCGTCGGGCGGGTCGCCGGCACCGCCAATCGCACCCCGAGCAGCGCCGGCGCCGCCGGCGATCCGCACGAAGCCGATTGCATCGACGAGACCGCGAACACGACGAGCTTCCTGCTGGTTCTCGATCTGCTCGGACTGCTGCACCATCACGCGGTCGCGGGCCCGGAACCGCGCGGGCTCACGCACATGGCGGCCTCCATCCGCGAGACCAAGAACGGGGCCGTCTGGGTCATCGATCCGTGGCCGCACAAGAACGGCGAGCCGCCCGACCTGATGCCGCTCGATGCCTGGCTCGCGGCCGAATGAAATAAAAAGGCCCCGGCTTCGAACCGGGGCTTTGTCGATTTCTTTGTCGATTTCTTTATCGATTTCGGCGGCTGGATCAGCCGTGCAGTGCAGCCTGACGCGCCACGTTGTCGATGTCGGCGCGCGTGAGATTGATATCCGCGAGCCCGCGATCGTCGAGCCGCATCAGTTCCGTATAGGTGCGCTGATAGGTGCGCCACCGGCGCCATTGGCGAACGAGATAGCTCCAAAGCAGCATGGTCGTTTTCTATCTTTCCGCGCCCGGCAGGGCCGCAGCGCTCTGATTTCTGAGTCGAATTGCAATTTAATCGAACGGTCCGCGAAGCGTCAGCGGCTTCGCTGCATTGCAGCATTGCGAATGGCGCAGGTCAGCCAATAGCGGCGGCGAACGCCGCGCCGTCGCGCAGGCCCAGTTCATAGGCCGCGCGGATGCCTTCGGGATTCGTCACGTCGAATTGACCGACGCGGATCGGCTCCGACGGCTGCACGTAAACTCGGCCCGGCACCTGTGGAATGTCGCGATAGCGCCGCGTCAACAGCACGAGCGTGCGGCCGCCGGTGCGCTCGATCGGCTCGAGCGGCGCGACCGGAACATTGTCCACCAGCCCGCCGTCGAAGGCCGGGCTGCCGCCGACCTTGGTGACCGGCATCAGCGGCGGCACGCCGGAGCTCGCCAGCAGCACATCGACCAGCTCGGCAGGCGTCCGCATCGCGCGCACCGCGGCGTATTCCTGCTTGAAGCCGAGCGCGCGCCCGAAGCGCGGATGCACCGGATGCAGCAGCTTCTTCTCGATCTGATAGGCGGAAATGCCGAGCGCGGCGCCGAGCAGCGGCGGGACGAATGGCGGCATGCGCGACAGCGCGATCTGCATATCTGTAAGTGCCTGCAGCCGCGCCAGGGCCGGCGCGTCGAGCACCACGGCGATCAGATCGCGATAGAGTTTCCCGACCGGAAACAGCGGGCCGCCCTTGCGCCAGCCCGCCGGATCGAAGTTTTTCACTTGCGGCCCGCAGCCCGCGATCACCAGTGCGCGCACGCGCGGCCCGATGCCCAGCAGCGAATAGCTGGCGGCGAACGCGCCCGCGCTCACCCCGACGATGAGCTTGGGCTTGAGATCGAGCTTACCGGCCGCGGCTTCAAAGAACCCGCCCTGCCAGTAGCAGCGGTTCCCGCCGCCTGCGAAGGCGATGGCGTCGAACATCCGTCATTCATAACCGATCGGAGCGGGATTGGCTCAGCGGCGCTGCTGGAACGCCAGGTACGGGTTGAGCCAGCACTTGTCTCCCGGCGAGGTCTTCGAGGCCAGGCACTGCGCGTAGGTCTCGAAGCGACATTCCCACGGGTTCGGACCGGTGTCGTCGAGCACCTCGATGCAATAGCGCTCGGTCGCCCGCACCGGCTGCTGCGCGGAGGCGCTACTCGCCGCTATCACACCGCCCGCGAGCAACACCGCAAGGAACGCATACTTCATGATCCGTCTCCTTTTCGCTGCGCCCCCGCAGCCGAGCCGCGCGTCTATCGAATCATGCGCCAGACATAGAGCACGACCGCCGCGCCGATGACGGCGGCGACATAGAGCACGATGACGCCGCCACCGAGTCCGAGCAGGGTCCCAAGATTAAACCCGATGAACGCTCCGGCGATGCCCACGAGCGCGCTGGTGACCGTGGCGCGCGTGCCGGCGAACTGCCGCACCAGCCACGATGGCCCAAGGAACCGGTCATAGAGCAGACCGACGACGATGCCGATGACAAGAACGATCAGGAAAACGAGAGCGGGTTCGTTGCCGCGCATGGAGGCGCTCCTCTAGCAGGCGGGAGAATCGCGATCCGCCGACAACTCCATCCTAGCGTGGTTCCCGGCAAGCGTCTGGGAGAACCTTCGTCAGCGCCGCTCGCGGAACGCGAGGATTGGATTCAACAAACAATAGTCCGATTGCGAGGTCCGCGAGCCCAAACACTGCTGGTAGGTCTCGTAACGGCAGAGCAGGGGCGCCGGCGATGGGTCGTAGGCCTGCAGGCAGTAGCGCTCGCTGGCCCGCACCGTCTCCTGGGCGAGTGCCGGAGCCGCAAGCGCGATCACGGCAGCAGCGGCAAGCACGGTCGATTGCAGATGCAGCTTCATGGCTCGATCCTCCATCTTACCCGCGCCAAATCCTGCCTGCGTCAAGCGCGGGTCCTATGCAGACGCCGGACTTCAGGCTTCAATTTACTACACTCGGCCGGTCGCCATTCTGCACGATTGCGCGAGCAGCGCGAACGCGGCGAGCTCAATCGAGCTGAATGCCCGTCTCGCGGATGATCTGCAGCCAACGCTCGGATTCCACCTTGATAAAAGCGCCGAGTTTGTCCGGGGTCATATCCACGACCGTGCCGCCCGAGGCCTCGATGCGTTCCTTGAGCTCCGGCAGCGCTGCCGCGATCTCTCGCTGCAGCCGTGCAATGATCGCAGGCGGCGTCTTGGCCGGCGCGAACAGGCCGACCCAGGAATCGATCTCGAGATCGGACACCCCGGACTCCGTCATGGTCGGCACATCGGGCAGCAGCGCGCTTCGCTTCGCGGCCAGAATGGCGATGCCCTTGGCCCGCCCGGCCTTGATGTGCGGCAGTGCGCCGGTGATCGAGTTGAAGAAGAGATCCACGCGGCCAGGCAACAGGTCGGCAAACACCGCCGGCGAGGACTTGTAGGGCACCTCGAGCATGCGCGCACCGGTGAACTTGATGAAGGCGGCGCCGACCAGATGCTGGCCGGTGCCGGTGCCGGCATTGGCGAGCTTCAGCGCTTCGGGGTTCTTCTTCGCGGCCGCGATGATTTCCTTTGGCGTGGAATAGGGCAGGTCGCTCGCCCCGACCAGCACGTAAGAGAGATTGTAGACCAGCGCGACCGGCACGAGATCGATGAGCGGGTCGTAGGCGAGTTTCTTGTAGAGGCCCACATTGAAGACGATGTTGCTGAGCCCGCCGACCAGCAACGTGTAGCCGTCGGCCGGCGAGGTCACGACCGATTGCGTGCCGACGATCGTGCCGGCGCCCGGCTTGTTCTCCACCACGACCGGCTGGCCGAGCCGCTTGGTCAACTGATCCGCGAGCAGCCGTCCGACGAAGTCGTAGCCGCCGCCCGGGCCGATCGGCACCACGATTCTGAGCGGCCGGTCGGGATAGCTCTGCGCGCCGGCCTGCGGCGCAATCAGGCACACCGCGGCCAGAAAAAGGCCCGCGAGATTCAGGTGGATACGCATGCCATCCTCCCCCGATCGTTTCCCGGTCTTTCGCCGGCGGGGCGATGATACATGAAGTTCGACACGATCAAACCGGCGCCATTAGCGCAACAGATCGGCGAATTCCGGATGCCGGTCGATGTACCCGCGGATGAAGGGACACTCGGCCACGACTTTGAGACCGCGCGCGCGAACCGCTTCAAGCGCACCGCGCGCGAGCCGCGAGCCGATCCCGCGGCCGGAAAGCTCCGGCGGAACTTCGGTATGGGTGAAAGTGACGACGCCGGGCCGCAAGTCGTAATACGCGGCGGCGACGTTGCCGTCGGCCACCAACTCGAAGCGGCCGAGCGCCGGATTGTCACGAACCTCTTGCGATGATCCTTGCGGCATGCGTCGTTCAGTCCTTCAAACTCTGCGTCAACAGATCGCGCAGCGCCCCGGGCGCGCCGTCGGTGGCGCCGCCGATGTCGTTAATCGTCCAGCGGCCGCCTTCGCGGATGAAATGGTAGCGGATAACGTTCTCGTCCGGCGAATTGCGCACCCAGTCGCCCTTGGGCACCAGCGTGACCACGACCAGCGCGCGCTGGTCGTCGCGGAACGCGTATTTCGCACGATACGACTTCACCTCCATGCCCTGCGAATTGGTGGCGACGTCCCAATCGATCGCCCCGGCCTCGTCGCCGTGCGGGTTGACCTTGGCCTCGGCCCGCGTCCAAAGCTCGTCCAGCGATTTCGAGAGATATTTCTTGCGCGCGGCCGGATCGGTCCCGAACGCCCGTTCGCTTTCGCTCTTGTAGATCTCGGCGATGATGACCATCGGATCGCGTGCCTTCGCCGCCAGCGCCGCATTCGCGCAAAGAACGGCCGTGGCGCCCGATAGCAGAAATACGCGTCTGCAGATCATGCGGCACACCGTATCGCTCGACTTCCCATCCGCGCCGCGCGCCGCTCAATATTTCAGCGAATGTTGCAGCCGGTCCCGGGTCGACCAGAGCGCTCCGTTCGTCGTGCCGCGGATGTCGTCGATCATCCAGCGGCCGCCTTCGCGCACGAAATCGTAGCGCACCGTCCGGTCCGGCTCCGGGCGGTCGCCGGTGCGATCGGTGAAGATCGCGGCGACGGTTGCGCGCTTGGCCTGGCGCCGCTCCTGCTTGACCTTGAACGACGCGATATCGGGATCCTGCGAATTGCTGACCGGGTCGGCGTCGATCAGCACGTCGCCCTCCGGCGTATTGGCTTCCGCCTTCGCCCACAGCGCGACCAGCGACTTCGACATGGTTTTCTTCCGGTCCTCGTGCTTGAGCGTCAGAAACCCTCCGCCGTCTTCCTTGATCGCGCGCGCATAGATCGCGCTGACGATGGCGAGCGGATCGCCTTCCGCCGCGAGCGGCTGGCCGGTAGCGAGCAAGCTCGCGGCGGCGGAGAGCAGCAGGGCGCGGCGGCCGATCATCGCGGATTTCATATCATTTTCGGGATGCGAGATCACGGGCACAGGCGCGCGCCCTTGGGCACCGGCGGCGCGCAGCGCGGCAAACACTCGCGATGTGCCTCGGCAGGTATGCGCCTTCTTGCAGGCGGCGCGGCCACCAAGCCGCCAGATGCAGAGCAGGTCGCATACCTGCCGCAGGCCTTCGGCGTCCGCGTGGCCCGCGGACGCCGGGTTCAGAACAGCTTCGGCGGCATCGCCACGACCAGGATCGCCGTCAGGATGGCAGTGAGAATCACCGCCCAGAGCAGCGTACTGAAGGTCGAATGGACGGTTCCCCGATGCATGGGCCTCCTCCGGAGCCGGATGCGCGGACACGGCATCCGCGCTCGCCTCAAAGCTAGGGAGGGCGGCGGCAGGGGCATTGATCTGGCTCAAGGCGGAAATCCTTCTATTTGAGGGTTGGGGCAGGAGTTGGCATTCTCGCGGGCATTCCGGGCCCCGCGGCCGATCCTCCGAACTTGCAATTCAACGTCTCTCGTAGTACGTTTTTGCCATGATCCGGTCGTGGCGCAATTCCAGCAGCCGCAAGGTCTGGGAAAGCGAACACCCGACACGCTTTCGCGGTCTGGATTTCGACAAGGCAGTGGATCTGCTACTCGCGCTCAACGTCGCCAAGTCGTTGCAAGAGCTCAGCCCGTTGAAAAGCGTGGGGCTGCATAAACTGAAAGGCGACCGCAAGGACCAATGGGCGATGACCGTGAACGGACCTTGGCGAATTTGCTTCGAATACCGCAAGGGTGACGCCTGCGAAGTCGAGATCGTCGACTACCACAAGGGGTGAACCATGCCTGTCTTCGCACATCCGGGCCGGCTGCTGCGGCGAGAGCTGGAGACCCGCTCGCTCAGCGCCAACCGCCTCGCGCTCGACATCGGCGTGCCCTCCGGCCGCATCACCGATATCCTGAACTCGCGGCGCTCGATCAGCGCCGACACCGCCGTGCGGCTCGGCCGCTATTTCGGCAACAGCGCCCAGTTCTGGCTCGATCTGCAGAGCCAGTACGACATCGCCGCGGTCGAGCGCGCGCGTGGCAAGGAAATCGCCAGGCGCGTGCGGCCCGCCGACGCTGCTTGATCGAGCATGCGCAACAAGCGTCCTTCCAAACTACCGGCGCCGTACCTCAAGCGCGTATGGCTCGACGAGCATCGTTTAGAGGACAAGACGGCTTATCCATTTTGTCTGCCGATTTTTCAACGCGGTTTCGATTTCACTTTCGATCATGCCGTCACGATCATCGTCGGGGAGAACGGCACGGGAAAATCCACGATTCTGGAGGGAATTGCCGGGCTCGCCGGTTACGACGATGCCGGAGGCGGCAAGGGCTATATGCCCGTCGATCATTCGCGCGCGATCGAGGCCAGCGGAAGGCATCTGTCGAAAGCGCTGCGCGCGAGCTGGCTGCCGAAGATCACCAACGGATGGTTCTTCCGAGCCGAGAGCTTCTTCACGATTGCACGCTACCTGGATGAGGCGGCGCTCAGCGGGGGAGGCACTCCGCCCGACTTCCTCTCTCATTCGCACGGTGAGGGCTTCCTGCGCTTTTTCGAGGAGCGATGTCAGCGGCAGGGCATCTTCATTTTCGACGAGCCCGAGTCCGCGTTGTCGCCGTCGCGTCAGATAGAGTTCCTCAAGCTTCTGCGCCGGATGGATCAGTCCCGCATCTGTCAGGTCATCATGGCAACCCACTCGCCAATATTGATGGCCTATCCCGGCGCGCGGCTCTTGCGGCTGTCGAAGCAGGGGCTCGAGCCCGTGAGCGTCGAGGAGACCGATCACTATCGGCTAATGCGAGAGTTCTGCGCCGACCCGCAGGCATTCATTAAGGCGGCATTGGAAGAAAGCGGCGTCGCCGCCTATACGATCAACGTATCATAATCGGCGTGCGAGCCGATCCAGAACCAAAGCAGGTCATCGCCGACCTCCACCGCGAGCGCGCGGTAGCGCAGGCCGACGCGGACCGACCAATAGCGGCCGACCTTCTTGAAATGCAGGGAAGGGTGCTGCGGGTTTTCCTTGAGCAGCGCGTAGTTCTTGTCGGCAAGCTCGCGGACGCGTTGGGGAAGCTTTTCGTAAGCCTGCCAGAACGCGGGGCTCGCGAAGTGCCTCATAATTCGCGGGCGCGGCCCTTGCGATAATCGGCGACAGCCTCATCGGCAAGCCGGGCGAGCTTGCCGCTCGCCGCGTCCCGTTCGATCTTATGGTCGAAGCGCGCAGCCTCGAACTCCTCGAACCAGGCGCGAAACCTGGCGAGCTCCTTGGGCGCAAGCTTCGCTACGGCTTTTTCGATGTCTTCGATGGTCATGGAATAAATATAGCATGGATGGGGTGAAATTTCACTCCGCCGCCACTTGCCCCTTCTTCCGGCCCACGTACCAGCGCAGGCCGGTGAGGATCAGAAGATAGAGGCAGGCGGGCGGCATGAAGAAAATAAGTCCGATCGGCCACAGATTGGAGCCGGAGTTGAGCGCGTAGATCGCGTGGGCAATGAGCGGCACCGTCGCGGCGAGCGGCGCAAGCGCGGCGAGGCGCCAGCCGCCCGACCATTGCGAGATCAGCAAGGGTTGCAGCAGCAAATAGCCGAGGACCGAGGCCCAACCGAGGGCAATGATCAGGCCGCCGAGCCATTGCTCGCTCTCGCTCGTCTTGTCCACTTGCCGCCGGCTTATTTCCTGCTGCTCGCGGGCGAGCCGCTCAGCCCATTCGGGGCGCGGACGCGGAGCCGCACCCTCGCTCCATTCGAGCGCGACACGCCTGCGGACGGTCGCCGCCGGCTTCCAGCCTTCGACCGCCGCAAAAATCCTGAGTTCGTCGATCTTCGTTGGCTGGCGGAATCTAATCCACACCAGCGCCTCGCCTTCGCCGGCGGGATAGTGCGGCAGGATATTGTTTGCGACTTCGACCTTGGCCCGCTCACCGGCAGAAAAGCCCTGGACCCAGAAGGCGGCCGGCCGGCTGCTCTTGTAGGCGAGGCGGATGAAAAGCTGCTCGCCCGGCGCGAGACGGCCCGCAAGGGCCGGATGGCTTTCCACGATCCGGAACTCGACGGCCTTGTCCTGACCCGCTGCGCGCTCGGCCATGAGCGCGAATAGGGCGAACGACAACAGGAGCAGGATACGGATGACGGACATCGAGTGCTTCCTTTCAGCTTCCGATGGCCGCTCGCGACGCAGGCCGAATTATAACGCTACTCCGCCGCAACACGTCCCTTCCTCGACTTCGTCCCCCGGCTCAGCACCGGCGCCAAAAACTGCCCTGTGTAGCTCTTTTTCATAGCCGCGATCATCTCCAGCGCACTATTACGGCATCAGCCTAACGCCAAGCCCATTGAACCAAAGCCATTACAACAAACACCACAAGACCTGCGACGTATCCAATCGCGTCCAGCGGATGACGTTGCCCCTGCTTGATGAACCATTGCATCCAAATCGTTGCTCTGAAAAAATAGTTTGCGGATCGCGCAAGTAACACTCCGATGGCGAATAACGGCAACCACAGATGAACCACAAGTGCCGGCACCAAAAGAGCGGATCTTGATCCCGGAGAAATGCCTTTGGTAGAAATGTTCACAAAGCTTTCTATCCAGGAACGTGCGCCCTGCACAAAGTAAATCGGATGAAATGTCCATGTCTCAATGGAAAACCGCATCACGTCAGTGACGGTGTAAAAGCCCAAGAGCACCGCGACTCCGATGAGCGGGCCGGTGAACGCGGCTGCTAAAGGCCTTCTGCCTCCTAGCACGAGCCATTGCCGGATCAGGAATAGAGCCGTGTAGTCGGCCGCAAAATTGCACAGAACTCGTTGCGACCATTGAATCTGAAAACTAAATGGAACGACAAATACCAACCAAGACAGCGCTGGGTATATATGCCAGATGCCCAAAATGGTCACTATTGTGGTGAATAGGATTGACCGGCTTATTGCGCGCCAACCCCAAAGTGGGACCGTATAAATTCGGTCGAATATCTCTACGGCAACGAGGGAACTTTGGTGCTTGTCAATGTATGTTGAACTAATCCAAGCTGAAATAGCTTGCTTGGCCTGGCCAGACGCCCTCTTATCAAGATAGTGAAAGATCCCATATGTGGCAGCCCCATACACGAACGGCGTGGTGAGCCCGAGAATTCTAAGCGCTTCCTGCAACATCGCGTATTTGCTTCGAATGTCCTGTGTCTAACGATCGAATGGCGTCATCACCTAACCATTAACGCTCTTAGGATTACCCTCGACTTCAGATCCCCTCGGGCTCAAGTTTGCCTCCTCGAATCTGCGGCCCTGAACTGCATGAAATTCACGCCGCGTGGATGCTGTCCATGCAACCTCGGTTGGTATGGCAATAATCACTCCGCCGCCACTTGCCCTTTCTTCCTTCCCTTGCTCCCCCGGCTCAACACCGGCGCCAGAAACTGCCCCGTGTAGCTCTTCTTCGTCGCCGCGATCTTCTCCGGCGTGCCGGCCGCCACGATCTCGCCGCCGGCGTCGCCGCCTTCGGGGCCGAGGTCGATGATCCAGTCCGCGGTCTTGATCACTTCGAGATTGTGCTCGATGACGACGACGGTGTTGCCGTTGTCCACCAGCTCGTGCAGCACCTCCAGCAGCTTCGCCACGTCGTGGAAATGCAGCCCGGTGGTGGGCTCGTCGAGAATGTAGAGCGTGCGCCCGGTGGCGCGCTTGGCCAGCTCCTTGGCGAGCTTGACCCGCTGCGCCTCGCCGCCGGAGAGCGTGGTGGCCTGCTGGCCGATGTGGATATAGTCGAGCCCGACCTGCGCCAGCGTCTCCAGCGTCTTGCGGATCGCCGGCACCGCGCGGAACAGCTCGATGCCTTCCTCCACCGTCATGTCGAGCACGTCGGCGATCGACTTGCCCTTGAACGTCACCTCCAGCGTCTCGCGGTTGTAGCGCTTGCCCTTGCAGACGTCGCAGGTGACGTAGACGTCGGGCAGAAAGTGCATCTCGATCTTGATCACGCCGTCGCCCTGGCAGGCCTCGCAGCGGCCGCCCTTGACGTTGAAGCTGAAGCGGCCGGGCTCGTAGCCGCGCGCCTTGGCCTCCGGCAGCCCGGTGTACCATTCGCGGATCGGCGTGAACGCGCCGGTATAGGTCGCCGGGTTCGAGCGCGGCGTGCGGCCGATCGGCGACTGGTCGATGTCGATCACTTTATCGAGGAATTCGAGGCCCTGGATGGCGTCGTGCGGGGCAGGGCGGCTCCGACGCGCTGTTCAGCCGCCGCGCCACGGCGTTATAGAGCGTGTCGATCAGCAGCGTGGACTTGCCGCCGCCCGAGACGCCGGTGATGCAGGTGAACAGGCCGATCGGGATTTCGGCGTCGATGTTCTTCAGATTGTTGCCGCGCGCGTTCAGCACCTTGCAGCTGCCTGCGCGGGTTGGCCGGCCGCCGCTCCGGCGTCGCGATTTCCTTGCGGCCGGTGAGATAGTCGGCGGTGAGCGAGTCCTTGGCCTTGAAAATGTCTTCGAGCGTGCCCTCGGCGATGATCTTGCCGCCGTGGATGCCGGCGCCGGGGCCCACGTCGACGATGTGATCGGCGGTGCGGATCGCTTCCTCGTCGTGCTCGACGACGATGACCGTGTTGCCGAGATCGCGCAGCCGCTTCAGCGTTTCCAGCAGCCGCGCATTGTCGCGCTGGTGCAGGCCGATCGAAGGCTCGTCGAGCACGTACAAGCACGCCCGTCAGCCCCGAGCCGATCTGCGAGGCGAGCCTTATGCGCTGGCTCTCGCCGCCCGATAGCGAGCCCGAGGCGCGCGCCAGCGTCAGGTAATCGAGCCCCACGTCGACCAGGAACGTCAGCCGCTCGCCGATTTCCTTGAACACGCGGCTGGCGATCTCGTTGTGCTGCTTGGAGAGGTGCTTGGGCAGCTCCGCGAACCAGCGCCGCGCCGCGCGCACCGAAAGCTCGGTGGCCTGGCCGATGTGCTTGTCGTGCACGCGCACCGCCAGCGCCTCGGGCTTCAGGCGATAGCCGTTGCAGGTGGAGCAGGGGATGGTGGAGAAATAGCGCTCCATGTCCTCGCGCGCCAGATTGCTTTCGGTCTCGCGCCAGCGCCGCTCGAGATTGTTCATCACGCCCTCGAACGGCTTCTTGGTCTCGAAGCTGCGCATGCCGTCGTCATAGACGAAGCGCACGTCGTCCTCGCCGGTGCCGTACAGGATCACTTCCTTGGCGCGTTTCGGCAGGTCCTTCCACGGGACATCGGTCTTGAACTTGTAGATGCGCGCCAGCGCGTCGAGCGTCTGGGTGTAATAGGGCGACGAGCTGCGCGACCACGGCGCGATGGCGCCCTGGCGCAGCGTCTTGGTCTGGTCCGGGATCACCAGATCAGCGTCGATCTTCTTCTCGACGCCGAGGCCCGAGCACGCCGGGCACGCGCCATGCGGCGAGTTGAACGAGAACAACCGCGGCTCGATCTCCGAAATCGTGAAACCCGACACCGGGCAGGCGAATTTCGAGGAGAAGATCAGGCGATTGGCATCGTGCTGGTGCCCGAACTTCATTCCTTCTTCCCTCTCCCCGCTTGTTTCTTTTTTCTCCCTCCCCCCTTGAGGGGGAGGGTTGGGGAGGGGGGTGGAATTGTCGCGCCGAGTTTTTTGCTTACCCCCCTCCCGCCCGCGCTTCGCGCGGTCGGCCTCCCCCTCAAGGGGGGAGGCGGAAAGATCCGCCAACTCCACCACCGCGATGCCGTCCGCAAGCTTGAGCGCGGTTTCGAAGCTTTCCGCCAGCCGCTGCTTGATGTCCGCCCGCACCACCAGCCGGTCCACCACCACGTCGAGGTCGTGCTTGAGCTTCTTGTCGAGCGTCGGCGCTTCGGAAATCTCGTAGAACTTGCCGTCGATCTTCACCCGCTGAAAGCCGCGCTTCAAAAACTCGGCGAGGTCCTTGCGGTATTCGCCCTTGCGGCCGCGCACCACCGGCGCCAACAGATAAAACCGCGTGCCTTCTTTGAGCGCGAGCACCCGGTCGACCATCTGCGAGACGGTCTGGCTTTGAATCGGCAGGCCGGTGGCCGGCGAATAGGGAATGCCGATGCGCGCCCACAACAGCCGCATGTAGTCGTAGATCTCGGTGACGGTGCCGACCGTCGAGCGCGGATTGCGCGAGGTGGTCTTCTGCTCGATCGAGATCGCCGGCGACAGCCCGTCGATGCGGTCGACGTCCGGCTTCTGCATCATCTCGAGGAATTGCCGCGCGTAGGCCGAGAGCGACTCGACGTAGCGCCGCTGGCCTTCCGCGTAGATCGTGTCGAACGCGAGCGACGACTTGCCCGAGCCCGACAGGCCCGTGATCACCACCAGCCGGTCGCGCGGGATGTCGATGTCGACGTTCTTCAGATTGTGCTCGCGCGCCCCGTGGATCGAGATCACACGGGCGTCGGGGTCGCGGTTGTTCTTGCTGCGCGGAGCCATCGTGGGCGCTTTATTGCAGTGCGGGCGAGGGGAAACTCCCAACGTAGTGAGCCATGGCGTGCCGCGCCAGCTACGGACCGGACTGCCCCGCCGCTATCCACCGCCACTGGAAAACACCCGAATCGACCTTGCGGCGCGGGCCGGAAGCCTGTAGAACATACCAAGAACAAGAATCGCAAACTCGCTGCGGATGGCCCTTATTTAGAGGGGGAAAACCGGCGGCACCGGACCCCGAACGGGCCGCGCGGGCATAGGGTGCGAATTGGCTGCGACAGCCGGATGAACACGGAAGCTCAAAACTCACACAGGAGGCTGCGATGGCCGGAAGCGTCAACAAGGTAATCCTCATCGGCAATTTGGGCGCCGACCCCGAAGTGCGCCGCACCAACGACGGCCGGCCGGTGGTCAACCTGCGCGTCGCCACCAGCGATTCCTGGAAGGACAAGACCACCGGCGAGCGCCGCGAAAAGACCGAGTGGCACCGGGTCGTCATTTTCAGCGAGGGCCTGTGCAAGATCGCCGAGCAGTACCTGAAGAAGGGCGCGAAGGTTTATCTCGAGGGCGCGCTGCAGACCCGCAAGTGGCAGGACAAGGACGGCCACGACAAATACTCGACCGAAGTGGTGCTGCAGGGCTTCAATTCCTCGCTCACCATGCTCGACTCCCGCGGCGGCGGTGGCGGCCAGGCGCTGGCCGAGAACGGCAACGGCGAGTTCGGCTCGCCCGGCCCCGGCCCCATGCGCGAGCGCAAGCCGGCGGCGGCCATGGCCGGCGGCAAGCGCGACGACATGGACGACGAGATTCCGTTCTGAGGCGAGTCGTCTTCTCATTCGGTAGCCAGGCCGGCGCCCTAGGGAGGAACGATCGATGAGCTTCACGCCACTGCTCAACGCCCCGTCCGCCATCCAGCTCCACGCCTTCGCGGCCATGACCGCGTTCGCGCTCGGCATCGTGCAGTTCTCCGCGCCCAAGGGCACGCTGCCGCACCGGACCATCGGTTGGATCTGGGTCTGCATCATGGTGGTGGTCGCCGGGACCAGCTTCTGGATCCATGAGCTCAAGCTCTGGGGCACCTGGAGCCCGATCCATCTCCTGGCGATCTTCACGCTGGTGATGCTGCCGGTCGGCGTCTGGTACGCGCGCCATCACAACGTGATCGGCCATCGGTCGACCATGATCGGAATCTTTCTCGGCGCGCTGGTCATCGCCGGCCTGTTCACCTTCGTGCCGGGCCGGATCATGCATGCGGTGGCGTTCGGCAACTGACGAATCCGCCTCCGATTCCGGCCCTCCGATCGCCTTGAAATCGCTCACGAATTAGCCGTTTCGCCGCTCTATAACTATTTGATATTGCACGATAATTCAGCGTTTTCGCGCCCCGTGAAAACTGGCCTTGGCAAGCCGATTTCGCTATAAGGATTCGCGTTTCCCCAACTGGAATTTTCACGCGTGTCGGACACCACGACCCCAACTCCGCCGGGCGCTGAGCCACCCCCGCCGTCGGACGTAAAACCGGTCTCGATCACCGAGGAGCTGTCGCGCTCCTACCTCGACTACGCCATGAGCGTGATCGTGGCGCGCGCGCTCCCGGATGCGCGCGACGGCCTCAAGCCCGTGCATCGCCGCATCCTCCACTCGATGAACGAGAACGGCTACGAGTGGAACAAGCCGTACCGCAAATCCGCGCGCGTGGTCGGCGACGTCATCGGCAAATATCACCCGCACGGCGACCAATCGATCTACGACGCGCTGGTGCGCATGGCGCAGGATTTCTCCATGCGCCTGATGCTGATCGACGGGCAGGGCAACTTCGGCTCGGTCGACGGCGATCCGCCCGCGGCCATGCGCTACACCGAATGCCGGCTGGCCAAGGTCGCGCACGCGATTCTGGAGGACATCGACAAGGATACCGTCGATTTCCAGGACAACTACGACAATTCCGAGCGCGAGCCGACGGTGTTGCCGGCGCGCTTCCCGAACTTGCTGGTCAACGGCGCCGGCGGCATCGCCGTCGGCATGGCCACCAACATCCCGCCGCACAATCTCGGCGAGGTGATCGACGCTTGCGTGGCGCTGCTGGAAAAGCCCGACCTCTCGCTCGACGAGCTGATCGCCATGGTGCCGGGCCCGGATTTCCCCACCGGCGGCATCATCCTGGGCAAGGCCGGCATCCGCGAGGCCTATCGGGCGGGGCGCGGCTCCATCCTGGTCCGCGGCCGCGTCGCGATCGAAACCACCAAGCAGCGCGAAGCCCTGATCATCACCGAGATCCCGTTCCAGGTGAACAAGACCACGATGATCGAGAAGATCGCGGAGCTGGTGCGCGACGAGCGGATCGTCGGCATTTCCGCGGTGCGCGACGAGTCCGACCGCGACGGCATGCGCGTGGTCTGCGAGCTGAAGCGCGAAGCCATCGCCGACGTCGTGCTGAACCAGCTCTACCGCTTCACGCCGCTGCAATCCTCGTTCCCGGCCAACATGGTGGCGCTCACCGGCGGCCGGCCGGCGACCATGACGTTGCACGACCTGCTTTCCGCCTTCGTCGCCTTCCGCGAGGAAGTGGTCGGCCGGCGCACCAAGTATCTCCTGAAGAAGGCGCGCGAGCGCGCCCACGTCCTCGTCGGGCTGGCCATCGCGGTCGCCAATATCGACGAGGTCATCAAGCTGATCCGCGCCGCCAAGGACGCCAACGCCGCGCGCGACGCCCTGATGGGGCGCGACTGGCCGGCCAAGGACATGAAGCCGCTGGTCGAGCTGATCGACGATCCGCGCCACAAGATTTCGCCGAAGGGCACCTACAAGCTCTCCGACGAGCAGGCCAAGGCCATCCTCGACCTGCGCCTGCAGCGCCTGACGGCGCTCGGCCGCGACGAGATCGGCGGCGAACTCGACGGGCTGGGCAAGGAAATCTCCGACTATCTCGACATCCTCCGCAGCCGCGATCGCATCCGCAAGATCGTCAAGGACGAGCTCGTCGCCATCAAGAAGGAGTTCGGCACCCCGCGCCGCACCGAGATCAGCGAGGGCGCGGCCGGCGACGTGGACGAGGAGGACCTGATCCAGCCCGAGGAGATGGTCGTCACCGTCTCGCATGCCGGCTACGTCAAGCGCGTGCCGCTCTCGAGCTATCGCGCGCAGAAGCGCGGCGGCAAGGGCCGCGCCGGCATGCAGACCCGCGAGGAAGACTTCGTCACCCGCCTGTTCGTGGCCTCGACCCACGACGAGGTGCTGTTCTTCTCCTCCATGGGCAAGGCCTACAGCCTGAAGGTCTGGCGCCTGCCGCTGGCGGCCCCGCAGGCGCGCGGCAAGGCGATCGTGAACCTCTTGCCGCTCAAGGCCGAGGAGCACATCACCTCGATCATCACGCTGCCCGAAGGAAGCCAAGGAGCGCGAGAAGTTCAACATCATGTTCGCCACCACCGGCGGCACCGTGCGGCGCAACGCGCTCACCGATTTCGTCGATGTGCGCCCCTCGGGCATCATCGCCATGAAGCTGGAGAAGGGCGATGCCATTGCCGACGTCGATCTCTGCACCGAGAACGACGACGTGCTGCTCTCGACCGCCGAAGGCCAATGCATCCGCTTTCCGGTCGGCGACGTGCGCGTGTTCACCGGCCGCAATTCCATCGGCGTGCGCGGCATCCGGCTCGAGAAGAACGACACCATGATCTCCATGGCCATCATCCGCCACATGGACGCGACCAGCGAGGAACGCGCGGCGTATCTGAAGCTGGCCAACGCGGTGCGCCGCGGCGACGAGCCGGAGAAGGAAGCCGACGACGAGGAGAAGGTGAAGGCGATCGAACTCTCGCAGAAGCGCTATGCCGAGATGGGCGCGGCCGAAGAGTTCATCCTCACGCTCACCGAGCGCGGCTACGGCAAGCGCACCTCGTCCTACGAGTACCGGATCACCGGCCGCGGCGGCAAAGGCATCGTCGCCATGAAAATCTCGAAGAAGACCGGCCGCGTCGCCGCCTCGTTCCCGGTCGAGGAAACCGACCAGATCATGCTGGTCACCGACGGCGGACAGATGATCCGCTGCCCGGTCAACGGCATCCGCATCGCCGGCCGCTCGACCCAGGGCGTGATCGTGTTCTCCACCGCCGAGGACGAGAAGGTGGTCTCGGTCGAGCGCATCGGCGAGGAAGGCGTCGCGCAACGGCGGCTGATCGCGGCCCCGACCCCTGCGTCACATCGCCCTGCGCGCTGATTGCCTCGTCCGTTGCTGGTATTTCGCGAGTACGCTGCGCAATCGATTCAATTTTATCGATTCCCGAGACGGTCCCTTTTCCGTTGCCTCCTAGGATGCCGCTCTCGTCGCATTGGGGCAGGCGGCGAAGCATTGAATTCGTCCTTGAGGAACGCATGAAATACAGGACGACCACACGAGTCTTGATGTCCGACAAGGCGATCGCTCGCATGTTGATCCATGTGACCGCGTCGACCGTCGGCACGATATTGATCTCCGTCTTGGTCGTCGCGGCGGCGGTGCGCTATGGCGGCGTCGACCCCAGCTGGAAGTCCTATGCGCTCGCGCTCGTGCTGCCGGCTATCCTCACGCCGGTGTTTTCGATCGCATACGTGCGCGCCAATTATCGCTTGCACCGATTGCAGCGCGAGTTGAAAAAGCTCGCCAACGCCGACCCGCTTACCGACCTGCTGAATCGACGCGCATTCTTCGAACGGGCCGGCGACATTTTCGCCACGCTCGAAACAGAAGTCGCTGCCGGTCGCGGCGATGATGATCGACCTCGACTACTTCAAGAAGATCAACGACAAATCCGGTCATGCCGCGGGCGACTCGGTGATTCAGATGGTTTCACGAGCGATCGCCAAGACGGCGATTTCTTCGCCCGGCAGTCATGAGACGATGGTCGCTCGGTTGGTGGCGAGGAGTTCGTGGTTCTCGTCGTGGGAATGGACGCCTTCCGATTTGGAAAGGCTCGCAGAGCGCATCCATGAAGTCTGCCGCGGTCTGGTCTATTGGCTCGGCCGGACTCCGCTGACCGTGACGGCCAGCATCGGACTTGCCGTCCGCACCAATGACGAGAGCATCGACGTGATGCTGCAGGCCGCCGACGCGGCACTCTACGAGGCCAAGCGCGCCGGGCGCGACCGCTGGTACATGGCGGGAAGCTCGCGGGATTTCTCCGCGGCGACGCTCGTACCGAGCGCTACGGTCACGCCAATCCACGCCCGCAAGCGCGCGGTCGACGCGGCCTGACGTTCCCTCAGCGCGCCCCGGCGCGCTCCAGGATCGAAATGATTTCCGTATAGCCGCGCCGGCGCGCATGCCCGAGCGGTGTCACGCCCTGCCGGTCGGGAAGTTCGAGCTTGGCTCCCGCCTCCACGAGCGCCCGCACGCACTCCACGTGATTGCGCCCGCCGTCGCCGAGGATCACCGCCTCGATCAGCGCGGTCCAGCCGAGATTGTTCACGTGATCGAGCGGCGCCTTGGCCGCGATCAGGGTTTTCACCACCTCCACGTGACCGAGATGCGCCGCCGCGATCAGCGCGGTTCCCTCATAGGGGCTGGTGATGTTCTTCGCGCTGGCGCCCGCCGCCAGCGCGAGCTTCAGCATGTCCACGTCGTTGGCCACCGCGGCGATGGTGACGATGTCGTATTTCTGCTTTTCCAGCGCGTTGGCATTGGCCCCGGCCGCCAAGAGCGCGCGCGCGACGGCGTATTGCTTCTGGAAGGCGGCGACATGGAGCGGCGTGCGCCCGTTTCCGTCGCGCGCCTCCAGGTTCGCCTTGACCATGCCGGCAACCGCGATCCCCATGATGTCGCCCTTGGCCGCGGCCTCGTGCAACCCGGTATAGCGGGCGATCTCGTCGGCGCTGGGCGGCACCTGGGCTTGGGCCTGCACGGCAAGAATTAGCGATGAATAATGCGAAGGAGAATTGGAATTCGTAAGCACCGTGAAATCCGTCCTTCGTATCGCCGGGCTGTGTCCCGGCGATCCCGCTTAGTCGGGCAAGGCCGCGCGAAAACAAGCGGGATCACCAGGTCTCGCCGCTGCGCGGCGGCCCGGTGATGACAAGGGTTAGTGAAACCTTGCCGAGCCCGCGCCGGACCGCTAACCCTTCGCCATGACCCGTACCGCCCTCTATGCCGGCTCCTTCGATCCCGTCACCAACGGCCATCTCGACGTGGTCAAGGGTGCCTGCCGGCTTGCCGACAAGCTGGTGATCGCCATCGGCGTGCACCCCGCGCGCCAGCCGCTGTTCTCCTCGGAAGAGCGCATGGCGATGCTGAAGGAAGCCTGCGCGCCGCTCGCCGCCGCGGAGAAAGACGGCGCTCGAGTGCATCACCTTCGACGATCTCGTCGTGCAAGCCGCCAAGCGCGCCGGCGCGACGCTCTTGATCCGCGGCCTGCGCGATGCCTCCGACTTCGATTACGAGATGCAGATGGCCGGCATGAACGGAACCATGGCCCCTGGCATCCAGACCGTGTTCCTGCCGGCGTCGCCCGCCGTCCGCCCCATCACCGCCACGCTGGTGCGCCAGATCGCCGGCATGGGCGGCGACGTCTCGGCCTTCGTGCCGCCGCAGGTCGCCAAGCAGCTGAAAGCCAAGTTCGCGCGCCGCTGAGGCGCATTCACCGGAGAACCAGATGTTCCGTTTCGCGCTCGCGTTCGTGCTTGCCTTGTCGCTCGCGTCCACTGCTTCGGCGCAGACCGATCCCAACTTGCTCGACGCTCGAGACCACCAAGGGCCGCGTCGTCATCCGGCTGCGCCCCGATCTCGCGCCCAAGCACGCCGAGCGGCTGAAGACGCTCGCCAAGGAAGGCTTCTACAACAACGTGCCGTTCCACCGCGTGATGGAAGGCTTCATGGCGCAAACCGGCGACGGCCAGCGCGGCGACGGCACCGGCGGCTCGAAATATCCGAACCTGCCGGCGGAATTTTCCAACGTATCGTTCAAGCGCGGCATCGTCGGCATGGCGCGGCGCGGCGACAGCATCCATTCCGCCAACAGCCAGTTCTTCATCATGTTCGCCGAGAACACGGGCCTGAACGGGCAATACACCGTGATCGGCGAGGTCGTCACCGGCATGGACGTGGTCGACAAGCTGAAGCGCGGCGCGCCCGGCAGCGGCGCCGTCACCGATCCCGACAAGATCATCCGCGCGATCGCGCAGTAGGAGAACAAGATGGCGAGCGACCCCGAGAACACCCTGATCCTGGAGACCACCAAGGGCTCCGTCACCATCGCGCTGCGGCCCGATCTCGCGCCGGGTCACGTCAAGCGCATCAAGGAGCTGGTGCGCAAGAAATTCTACGACGGCATCGTGTTCCACCGCGTCATCGAGGGCTTCATGGCGCAGACCGGCTGCCCGCAAGGCACCGGCACCGGCGGCTCGGGCCAGAAGCTGAAGGCGGAGTTCAGCAAGGAAAAACACGTGCGCGGCACCGCCTCCATGGCGCGCGCGCAGAGCCCGGATTCGGGCGACAGCCAGTTCTTCATCTGCTTCGCCGCCGCACCCTTCCTCGACGGTCAGTACACCGTCTGGGGCCAGGTCACCGAAGGCATGGAGAACGTGGACAAGATCAAGCGCGGCGAGCCGGTGCAAAATCCGGACAAGATCGTCTCGGCCAAGATCGCCGCCGACGTAAAGTAGAAAACCCTCTCCCCCCAACTCGGGCTTGCCCGAGTTGGGCATTTTGGAATGGCCGAAGTCGGAAATATCCGACTTCGGCAGGGGAGAGGGTCGATCGGCGCTGCTTACTTCTTTCTTCTTCGCGGCGGCTGCTTCGGCGGCTGCCTTTCTTCTTCGCGGCGGCTGCGTCGGCGGCCGCCTTCTTCTTCGCGGCCTTTGCGTCCGCGGCTGCCTTCTTCTTGGCAGCGGCTGCTTCGGCGGCGGCCTTCTTCTTCATGGCACGCTCTTCGGCGGCCTTTTTCTTCGCTGCGGCCTTGTCGGAAGCAGACGCCACCGCCACGTCCTTGGCGAAGGTGCTCGGTATCTGGGTAAACGCCAGACCCGCGGCGAGAAAGCCGGCCGCAACCGCGACGGCTAGAAACGACCTAGTGCGCGACATTTGTGCGCTCTCCTGTATGAGTGACCGCCTTGTCGGCGGGTCGGAACGGGCGCACGGTAGGGGCCGGTTTCTGAACGCCGACTGAATAACGATGGCTCCCAAGAGGCGGAGTAACGGGGTTGCGCACCGACCTATTCGACTACCATATTGCCGCCGGACCGCATCGCGCTGCGGCCCGTATCGCCGCGCGACGCGGCACGGCTGCTCATTGTGCGGCCAGGCGTCAGCCCCGAGTTCGCCGATCGTACGCTGCGCGACCTGCCCGAATTCCTGCGCCCCGGCGACGCGCTCGTGCTCAACGACACCAAGGTGATCCCGGCGCGGTTAGAGGGCGTGCGCACGCGCGACGGCGGCTCCGCCAAGATCGAAGCCACGCTCATCGAGCGGCGCGGCGAGGACTCCTGGCTGGCGCTGGTGAAGCCCGCCAAGCGCCTGCAGCCCGGCGACCGCATCCGCTTCGGTCATGAAGGCCGCGTGTGCCTGTTCGGCAATCTCGACGCCATGGTCGAGGAAAAAGGCGAGGGCGGCGAGGTGCTGCTGCGCTTCGATTTCCACGGGCCGGTGCTCGAGGAGGCGATCGAAGCGCTCGGCCACGTGCCGCTGCCGCCCTATATCGCGTCGCGCCGCGCCGACGACGAGCAGGACCGCACCGACTACCAGACCGTCTATGCCGCCCATCCCGGCTCGGTCGCCGCGCCCACCGCGGGCCTGCATTTCACGCCGGAACTGCTGAAGCGTATCGAGGCGAATGGCGTGCTCATCGCCCGCGTGACGCTGCACGTGGGGGCGGGCACCTTCCTGCCGGTCAAGAGCGAGGATACAGCGGGCCATCGCATGCACCCGGAGCACGGCGAGGTCTCCAAGGCCACGGCCGACCTTCTGAATGGCGTGCGCGAGCGCGGCGGCCGCATCGTCGCCGTCGGCAGCACGGCGCTGCGGCTGCTTGAATCGGCGGCCGGCGAGGGCGGCAAGCTCAGGCCCTTCTCCGGCCCGACCTCGCTTTTCATCACGCCCGGCTACCGGTTCCGCGCCGTTGACGCGCTTGCTCACCAATTTCCACCTGCCGCGCTCGACGCTGTTCATGCTGGTTGCGGCCTTTTCAGGCCTGGAGCGCATGCAACGCGCCTATGCGCACGCCATCGACCAGGGCTATCGCTTCTATTCCTACGGCGACGCTTGCCTGCTATTTCCCGAGACCGCGCCGACCACCTGACCGCCGCCAAGAGGGGGAACGTCATGAAATATGTCCGCGTCTACGCCGAGTCCGTCGAGAACAAGGACGATTATCCTTTGAGCTTCGATCTCCTGCTCGACGACAAGGGCAAGGCCGCGGGCGACTTCTACATGCTCGGCCTGTCGGGCCGGCCCGAGAATGACGGCCAGTGCTATCCGTTCGCGCTCGTCGCCGACGGCAGCATGGATTTCGGCGCCGCCTATGAGAACGAAGAGGACCGCTGGTGGCAGACCGATCTGCGCGAGAAGAAGATCGAAATGGGCGCCGCGTTCAAGGTGACGTCGAAGGAAATCGAATACGACTACAAGATCGTCAAGATCGATGACACTTGGCGGATAGTTCCGGCGTGTTCCGCTTTTCCGTCCTCGCCGCCGACGGCGCCGCGCGCCGCGGCGAGATCGAAACCCCGCGCGGGAAAATCCGCACGCCCGCCTTCATGCCGGTCGGCACCGCCGCCACCGTCAAGGCGATGCTGCCCGAGCACGTGCGCGCCGCCGGCACCGACATCGTGCTGGCCAATACCTATCACCTGATGCTGCGCCCCGGCGCCGAGCGCATCGCCGCGCTCGGCGGCCTGCACGCGTTCATGCGCTGGCCGCAGCCGATCCTGACCGACTCCGGCGGCTTCCAGGTCATGTCGCTCTCGAAGCTGCGCAAGGTGGAGGAGAGCGGCGTCACCTTCCGCTCGCACATCGACGGCGCCATGGTGGAGCTGACGCCCGAACGCGCCATCGAGATCCAGCGGCTGCTCGGCGCCGATATTTCCATGCAGCTCGACGAGTGCATCCGCTTGCCCGCGCCCGAGGCGGAAGTGGAGCGCGCGATGACGCTCTCGCTGCGCTGGGCCGAGCGCTGCAAGCGCGCCTTCGGCGCACAGCCCGGTCGCGCGCTCTACGGCATCGTGCAGGGCGGCGTTTCGCCGGACCTGCGCCGGCGTTCGGCGCGCGAACTGGTCGGCATCGGCTTCGACGGCTACGCCATCGGCGGCCTCGCGGTCGGCGAGCCGCAGGAGGTCATGTACCGGACGCTCGAAGTCACGGTGCCGGAGCTGCCGGCGGACCGGCCGCGCTATTTGATGGGCGTCGGCGAGCCCGACGACATCCTCGGCGCCGTCGAGCGCGGCATCGACATGTTCGATTGCGTGCTGCCGACCCGCGCCGGCCGCCATGCGCTCGCCTATACCCGCTTCGGCAAGCTCAACTTGAAGAACGCCCGCCACGCCGACGACCCGCAGCCCGCTCGACCCGGAAAGCGCGTGCCCGGCCGCGCGCGACTATTCGCGCGCCTATCTGCATCATCTGGTCAAGGCCAACGAGACGCTCGGCGCCATGCTGCTCACCTGGGCCAACGTCGCCTATTACCAGGAGCTGATGGACGGCATCCGCAACGCGATCAGCGCGAAGCGCTTCGCCGATTTCGCCGCCGAGACCCGCGCGCGCTGGAAAGAAGTGAGCCCGGATGGGATCGAACCATCGACACCGTGATTAAAAGTCACGTGCTCTACCACTGAGCTACGGGCCCTGAGCTGCGACAGGTATGGGGACCCCGGATTCGCGTCAATAGCCGCGCGCTCGTGCGCCAGCCGTCTTCATCCGCCGGAAAGCCTGATTCCGCGCGGCCATTGACCCGCCCCATCGTCCCGCTACATGGTTGCGACGAGGAGTTTTCGCATGCCCGTCATCAACCGTGTCGCCGACCGCGCCGAGGAAGTCGCCGCCTGGCGGCGCGATTTCCACAGCGATCCCGAGCTGCTCTACGAGGTGCACCGCACCGCCGCCAAGGTCGCCGAGAAGCTCAAATCCTTCGGCTGCGACGAGGTCGCCACCGGCATCGGCCGCACCGGCGTGGTCGGCGTGATCCGCGGCCGCAAGAAGGAGAGCGGCAAGGTCGTGGGGCTGCGCGCCGACATGGACGCGCTGCCGATCGAGGAGGCCACCGGCCTGCCTTACGCCTCGAAGAACCCGGGCAAGATGCACGCCTGCGGCCATGACGGCCACACCGCGATGTTGCTCGGCGCCGCGCGGCATCTCTGCGACACGCGCAATTTCGACGGCACCGCGGTCGTCATCTTCCAGCCGGCGGAGGAGGGCGGCGCCGGCGCCAAGGCGATGATCGACGACGGCATGCTCGACCGCTTCAAGATCGACGAAGTGTACGGCCTGCACAATTATCCCGGCATGCCGGTCGGCAGCTTCGCCATCCGTTCGGGCCCGCTCATGGCCGCGGCCGACCGCCTCACCATCGAGGTCGAGGGCGTCGGCGGCCACGCCGCGCGCCCGCACATCGCCGTCGATACCGTGCTGGTCGGGTCCGAGATCGTGAGCGCCTTGCAGCAGATCGTTTCGCGCAACGTCGATCCGCTCGAGAGCGCGGTGGTTTCGATCACGCTGTTCCAGGCCGGCTTCACCGACAACGTGATCCCGCAGACCGCGCTGCTGCGCGGCACCGCGCGCATCGCTCAAGCCGGAGACGCGCGACCTCTTGCAGAAGCGCATCGTCGAGATCGCCGAGGGCGTCGCCCGCCTGCACGGCGCCAAGGCCAAAGTGCTCTACAGCCGCGACTATCCGGTGGTGGTCAACGATCCGGGCGCCACCGATTTCGCGGCTTCCGTAGCGCGCGACGTGGTTGGCGATGCGCACGTGAACCCCGCGGCCGTTCCGGTCATGGGCGGCGAGGACTTCGCCTTCATGCTGCAGGCGCGGCCCGGCGCGTTCATCTTCATGGGCAACGGCGACACCGCGTCGATCCACCACCCGGCCTATGACTTCAACGACGCGGCGATCCCGTTCGGCAGCTCCTATTGGGTGCGCCTGGTGGAGACCGCGCTGCCCACCTGAGGCCCGCGCGCGAAATCGTGATGCGGCAAAACGATAGCTAAAGCCTATCGCCGCCTTGCCGAAACCCCTGCCTCCGATAGACTCCTGTCTAATTTCACCGGCGCTCCGGAGGCGTTTTGGCTTCCGAACAAACCTGAGCGCCTCAGGGAGGTAGTCATGTCCGCCAAGATCACCCGCCGCGCGTTCGTGGCGACGGCTACCGCCGCCGCGACGTTCGCGAGCCCCTATATCATCCGCGCCCAGGCGCAGGCTCCCGCCGCGCCCGCGGCTCCGCCGGCCGGGCCGTTCAAGCAGCCGCCGCTGCCGTTCATGGAAGCGCAACTCGCGCCGACCATCGGCACCCGCACGGTGCAACTGCATTACGGCCGCCACCACGCCAGCTACTACGGCAACCTCAACAACATCACCAAGGACACCAAATACGCGACCATGAGCATCGAGCAGATCGTGGTCGAGGGCGCCAAGGACACCGACCGGCGCTTCCTCAACAATGCCGGCCAGTGCTGGAACCACGAGCTCTATTGGAGCATGCTGAAGCCGGGCGGCGCCAAGGCGCCGAGCGGCGCGCTCGTCGCCAAGATCAACGAAGCGTTCGGCAACCTCGACACCCTGAAGCAGCGCATGGTCGCGGCCTCCGGCACCGTGTTCGGCTCCGGCTGGGTCTGGCTGGTGCAGGACGGCGGCAAGGTCGATCTCATGACGACGGGCGGCGGCGACGGGCCGCTGACCAGCGGCAAGAATGCGCTGATCGGCATCGACGTGTGGGAGCACGCCTATTATCTCGACTACGAGAACCGCCGCACCGACCACGTGAAGGCGGTGCTCGATAACCTGATCAACTGGGACTACGTCGGCAGCCGCTACAAGGCGTGAGCGCTAGCGGTTGAGCAATACCGTGCCACTGTCGGCCACTTCATAGCCGCCGAGCGCGGCGGCGCGGGACGCAAATTCGGGGCCGCGGGCGAGCTTGAACAGCGCCTGCGGCCCCGGCTCGAAATAGTCCCGCCGCCGCAGCACCAGATCGAATTTCTCCCAGAACAGCGAAACGAATTCGAGCCCGCGCGTGGCCGCCACCGCGCGCGTGGCGATGCCGCAATCGGCGCGGCCCTCGCGCACCGCGAGCGCCAGATCGTCGCCGGTGCGGGCAGGGGCGCCGGCGCGCTTCAAGTCGGTGAGTTCGAGCTTGGCCGCGCGCAGCAGCCGCAACAGCAGCGCCTGCGCGCCGGCGCCAGCCTGCCGCTCCACCATGCGCGCGCCGCGCTTGGCCACGTCCGCGATCGTCTTGACCTTCAGTGGATTTCCCGGCGCCAGCACCAGGCCCTGTTCGCGCCGCGCGAAAGCGATCAGCACCGCGTCGGCGAGCGCACTTTCGCTCGCGACCGCCTGCAGGTTGGCGTCCTCGTCTTCGCCCTCGATGCGATGCAGATGAATTCCGGCGACCATCGCTTCGCCGGCGGCGAGCCGGCGCAGGCCCGCCTCGCTGCCCTCGGCGAGCAACGCCAGCCCCGAGCCGCTTTCGCGCAGCGCCCATTCCAGCAGCGGGTCGTGACTTCCGGCCACGATCGCCGGAGCAGGGCTCGCGACCAGGCCGTCGGGGACCAGCAGCCCGGCCGCCAGCCAGCGATCGAGCGCCGACTTCGGAAACAGCCACTTGCCTGTGGCCTTGGTGCAGGGAATGCGGCCCTGGGCGACCAGTTCGTAGAGCTTGCGCTCGCCGAGGCGAAGGTAGCGGGCGGTTTCCGCCGTGGTCAGATACTCGTTCATGGCCTGCTTCAAGCTGCGTGAAACTGCATTCTATACGAGATTTGCCGGATAATGGAATCCATGCCCTCTTTCGCGGAGGGAGGGCAAATGCCCGAAAACGCCTCGGCGCTGCAGCTCGTGCTGAGCGGCGATCCGGCCCTGTACGCGATCGTCCGGCTGTCGCTGTTCGTGAGCCTTTCGGCGGCGATCCTCGCGGCGCTGATCGGCGTGCCGTTCGGCGCGCTGATCGCGCTGACCCGCTTCCGCGGCCGCGAAGGCGTGATCGTCACCCTCAATGCGCTCATGGGCCTGCCGCCGGTCGTGGTCGGGCTCGCGGTATTCCTGCTGCTGTCGCGCTCCGGTCCGCTCGGCTCCTGGGGAATACTCTTCACGCCGCAGGCGATGATCATCGCCCAGACCATCCTGATCACGCCGATCATCGCCGCACTCTCGCGCCAGACGCTCGAGGATCTGTGGCTCGAATACCGCGACGAGCTCGCGGCCATGGACGTGGGGCCGCTCGGCCGCATCGCCACCCTGATCTGGGACGCGCGCTTCAGCCTAATCACTGCGTTGCTCGCCGGCTTCGGCCGCGCCGCGGCGGAAGTCGGCGCCGTCATCATCGTCGGCGGCAATATCGACGGCTTCACCCGCACCATGACGACCGCGATCGCACTCGAAACTTCCAAGGGCGATCTGCCGCTCGCCATCGGCCTCGGCATGGTGCTCTTGACCATCGTGCTGATCGTCAACGCGCTCGCCTGGGGCACGCGCGGCCTCGGCCAGCGCTTCGCGGGATAGGACATGCGGGCGCCCGTGAGCGAACTTCCGATCAACCTCGAAGACGTGAGCCTGACCGCGGGCGCGGTCACGGTTCTCGATCGCATTTCATTGACGATCGCGTCCGGTGCGCCGACCGCGCTGATCGGGCCGAACGGCTCGGGCAAGACGACGCTGCTGCGCCTCGCCATGGGCCTGATCGAGCCCACGCGCGGCCGCGTGAGCCGGGGCGGCGTCGAGCACACGCCGCCTGTGCGCCGCGCGCTCATGTTCCAGCGGCCGGTGATGCTGCGCCGGAGCACGGCGGGCAACCTGCGCTATGCGCTGGCCGCCGCCGGTGTCTCGCGCGCTGAGCGCGGCAAGCGTTGCGACGAGCTTCTCGCGCTCGTCGGCCTCCAGGGCCTCGGCGAGCGGCCCGCGCGCAAGCTATCCGGCGGCGAGCAGCAGCGGCTCGCGCTCGCCCGCGCGCTGGCCAAGGAGCCGGCGGTGCTGTTTCTCGACGAGCCGACCGCGAGCCTCGATCCCGCCGCCACCAAGGCGGTCGAGGACGTGATCCGCGCCATCACCGCCCGCGGCATCAAAGTGGTGATCGCCACCCACGATCTCGGTCAGGCGCGCCGTCTGGCCGGCGAAGTCGTGCTGCTGCATCGCGGCCGCGTGATCGAAAGCGCACCGGCCGAAAAATTTTTCTCGAATCCAACGACCAACGAAGCGCGCCGGTTCGTGGCCGGCGAGCTGCTCGTCTGAATCGAACATTCGTAGAAGGAGGAACGTATGTTGTCCCGTCGTGTCGCTCTGGTCGCCGGTATCGCCATCACGCTCGCCGGTCCGTCGCCCACCATCGCGCAGGAGCGCTCGATCGTCGTCGCCTCGACCACCTCGACCGACAATTCCGGTCTGTTCCGCCACATCCTGCCGCTGTTCAAAGCAGAAGACCGGCATCGACGTGAAAGTGGTCGCGCTCGGCACCGGCCAGGCGCTCGATGTCGGCCGCAGAGGCGACGCCGACGTCGTCTTCGTGCATGCCAAGCCGCTCGAGGAGAAGTTCGTCGCCGACGGCGACGGCGTGAAGCGCTTCCCGGTCATGTACAACGATTTCGTCCTGGTGGGCCCGAAGTCCGACCCGGCCCGCATCGCCGGAACGCAGGACGTGCTCGCCGCTTTTCGGAAAATCAGGGCGGCGGAAGCGCTGTTCATTTCCCGGGCCGACCAGAGCGGAACCCATTTCGCCGAGCTCAATCTGTGGAAGGCGGCCGACATCGATATCGCGAAGGCAAAAGGGCCTTGGTATCGGGAGATCGGGCAGGGCATGGGCGCCGCGCTCAACATGGCTTCGGCATCGAATGCCTATCTGCTCGCCGACCGCGGCACCTGGATCTCGTTTCGGAGCCGTGGTGACCTCGAAATCGCCGTGCAGGGCGACCCGCCCTTGTTCAACCAGTACGGCGTGATCCTGGTGAACCCGGCGAAGCATCCCGCCGTGAAGAAAAAGCTTGGCCAGGCCTTCATCGACTGGCTGGTCTCCGCCGAGGGCCAGAAGGCCATCGCTGACTACCAGATCAACGGCCAGCAGCTGTTCTTCCCCAACGCCTCGGCGCCGGGTGCGTGAGGAGATAACGGACACCGGTAGTGGGTCAGTTTCAATTGTGGCGGAACAATCCGTGCTACAGTACTCGCCGAAACGGGCGCAGCCCCGCCCCCAAAAAGAGAAATACATGCGGACGACAAAGTTTTTAATAGGAGTTTGCTTGGCGGTCATTATGGCTGCGGGTTCGACAATGTTTGCGCTGGCGCAAGTGCAAGTGAAAGAACCCAGCGTGAAAAGACCCAGTGCGACAGGACCCAGCGCGAAAAGACCCGGCGGCGTCAGGCGCCCCGGAGTACGACGCCCGAATGTGGCATTGCCGCTGACAGTGAATGAATGCTGGGGACTCGGCGGTGATGTGCTAACCGCCGCAAACTGCGGAGGGACCTCCCAGGCGTGCAAGACGACGACGGTCAAGGATGGAGTGCAGACAACGCATTATCAGTGCATCACGAAAGTCCAGTGACGCGACCCTCGCATCTCGCTAGTTAATGGGACCCAAACTGACCCACTACCCGGGCACCAGTATTGTGGATTATGAGGATAACTAGCTAGCAGCGCTCGAATAAAAGGTTTTTCTGGATGGACGTGCCGCTGAGATGGGCTCAGGTAGGCTTCGGCCGGCGGAACCCTCCGGTCGCCAGCACGACCCCGGCCAGGATCAGCAGCATGCCGACCGCGTGATAGGGGTGCAGCCGCTCGCCGAGCGTCAGCCACGCCAGCGCCGCTCCGAAGGGCGGCAGCAGGTAGAGATAGACCCCGGTCACCGAGGGCCCGACCCGCTTCACCCCGTACTGGTAGAGCCCGAAAGCGAGCACCGACGGGAAGATGGCGAGCGCCACGATCATGGCCCACGCCTTGAGCCCGCTCGGAAATGCCCCGAGCACGACGACCTCGTAGAGCATGGGCGGCACCAGGAGCGCGCTGCCCGCCAGCGCAATCATCGCGAAGAGCGGCAGCGTGCCCAGCCGCGCCAGCCGTTCCCGCTTCAACAGCACCGAATAGACCGCCCACGAGAATGCCGAAACGGCGATCACGAGGTCGCCGCGGTTCAATTCGAGGTGGATGAGCCGCCCGAGCTCGCCCTCGAGCACGATCACGGCGACGCCGGTGAAGCCGATCAATGCGCCGAACAGCGTCGCCGACGACAAGGGCTTGCGATAGGCCGCCGCGTCCAGCAGCACGATCATGATCGAGGACGAGGCATAGATCAGCGCGCCGTGGGTCGCGGTCGTGGTCTTGAGGCCCACATAGACCAGCCCGCCGCACAGGATCATGCCGAGGAAGCCGAGCGCCACGATCTCGCGCCATGCAGCGCGCACATCGGTCGCAGCCGCGGCGATCCCGCTCCACGCGAAGGGGAGCAGGATCAATGCCGCCAGCGCCCAGCGCCAGAACGCCAGCGTCCAAGGCTCGACATAGGCTATCGCGGCCCGGCCGATGACCAGGTTCGAGACGAAGAACAGCGGCATCAGCGCCAGCAGCGCGTAGACGCCGAGATTCGAGCGGGATTGCATGGGGATTCGGACCGGCGGGCGGATCGCTCTAGCGGTTAGAGCGAGTTCCTGCAATGCGGCGCGAGGAACTCAGCGCAAGGCCAAACGCTGCCCGTCGAAAACCGCGGTCTGGCAGGCGACATGATTGAGCGCGAGCAGGGCGCAGATGCGCGCCGCCGCCGCCGCGTTGGCCAGCGGCCCGGCCACCAGCCGCAGCTCCACGACGCCGGGCTTGCCGCCGTCGCGGATGCTGACGAGCGGCTTCAGGTTCGCCAGCGCCGGGTGATTGCCGCGCATCGTCGCCCACAGCGCCCGCAACGCTTCGACCGACGTGTCGCCGCCGAGATCCACGGCGAATTCCGTGCGCGTGGCGATCGAATCACGCGGCACGGGGCGCCGCCGGCGCTTGGGCGGGCGGCGCGGCTGCGACGGTGGGAATGGCCAGGCGCGGCCGGCCGCTCGCGCGTGACCGAGGCGGTGACGTCGCCCATGGACCGCTCGATCTGTTCGAGACGGCCCGCAAGCCGGTCGCGGTCGGCGGATAGCGCGCGCACCGCGTCGGAGAGCCGCGCCAATTCGAGCTCCGCAAGGCTCGGCGCGGGCAGCGGCACCGGTGCCTGGATCGCAATTCGTTTGCAGCCGCGCTGCGGGCGTCGCCGCGGCCGCCGAAGGTTATCGCGATGCTGGCGGCCGCCAGCACCACCGCGCAAAGTGCAAGCGTCCCCCACAGCAGATAGGGCGAGAACGCATCTTCCGCCGGAGGGCCTCCGGCGCCGAATTTCGCCATTGCGTCAACCGCCTGTCGAATCGGTCGAATCGAAGCGAATTTACCAGACTTGGCCCCGCGTCTCGCTGCTGCTTCCGGAGCGGGCAAGCATCCGCTACACCGCGAGCGGCCTGAAGGCCTTGGGGATTCGATGCCCGCACGCACCACGATCGTGATCCTCGCCGCCGGCGAGGGCACGCGCATGAAGTCCGCGACCGCAAAAGTGCTGCACCGGATCGGCGGGGCGAGCCTGATTTCCCACGTGTTGGCTGCGGCGAGCTGCGGCCAAACCGGCGCGCATCGCGGTCGTGATCGGCCCCGGAAGGGCGGACGTCGCCGCCGAGGTGCGCAGCAAAGCGCCCAAGGCCGGAATTTTCGTGCAGCAAGACGCGCCGCGGCACGGCCCACGCGGTCTCCATGGCGCGCAAATCGTTCGACAGGGGCGAGGACATCGTCGTGGTGTTCGGCGACACGCCGCTGGTGCGCGCGGAAACCCTGCGCAAGCTCGCCGCCGCGCTGAAACAGGCGCCGGTCGCCGTGCTCGGCTTCCGCGCGGAAAATCCCCACCGGCTACGGCCGGCTGATCGTCGAAGACGGCCACCTTGTCGCCATCCGCGAGCAAACCGACACAAGTCCCGAAGAACAAACGATAACGCTGTGCAACGCCGGCGTGATGGCGATCTCGGGCAAGATCACGCGCGACGTGCTCGCGCGCATCGGCAATGACAACGCCAAGCGGGAATTCTATTTGAGCGACGCGGTGCTGGTCGCGCGCAGCCTTGGGCTTGCCGCGATCGTGCATGAGGCATCGGAGGAGGAGGTCATGGGCGTGAACGACCGGAACCAGCTCGCCGAGGCCGAGGCCTTGCTGCAAGCGCGCCTGCGCACCGCCGCGCTCAAGGGCGGCGCCACGCTGATCGCGCCGGATACCGTCTTTCTTTCGGCCGACACCAAGCTCGGCCGCGACGTGGTGGTGGAGCCCTATGTGGTGTTCGGCCCGGGCTGCGTCGTCGAGGACGGCGCGAAAATCCACGCGTTCTCCCATCTGGAAGGCGCGCGCGTGGGCAAGGGCGCGTCGGTCGGCCCGTTCGCGCGGCTCCGGCCGGGAACCAAGCTCGGCAAGCAGGCGCGCGTCGGAAATTTCGTCGAGGTGAAAGCCGCCTCGATCGAGGCCGGCGCCAAGGCCAATCATCTTTCCTATATCGGCGACGGCCGCGTGGGCGCCGACGCCAATATCGGCGCCGGAACCATCTTCTGCAATTACGACGGCGCGAAAAAGCACTTCACCGATGTGGGCGCGGGCGCCTTCATCGGCTCGAACTCCGCCCTGGTGGCGCCGGTCAAAGTGGGCAAGGGCGCCTATGTGGCTTCGGGCTCGGTGATCACCGAGGACGTGCCGGCCGGCGCGCTCGCGGTCGGCCGCGGCCGTCAGGTGGTCAAGCGCGGCTGGGCGAAGAAAGGCGGCAGGGCCAAGTTAAAGCGCAAGGTTAAGGACACCGATTAACCGATTCACCGGCCTCTACTTGCAACCGGGCGCAATCCGAATTGATTTCGTCGGAACGGCAACGGCTCTTAAAGGCCTTCTGGGTAGTGTGCGGTCGGAGGGGTGAGGCCAATTCATGTGCGGCATCGTCGGGATTCTGGGCACTGAGCCGGTCGCCGGCGCCATGGTCGAGGCGCTGAAGCGGCTCGAATACCGCGGCTACGATTCCGCCGGCGTCGCCACCTGGAAGGCGGCAAGCTCGCGCGCCGCCGCGCCGAGGGCAAGCTCAAGAATCTGGAAGCTGCGCCTCAAGCGCGAGCCGCTCGCGGGCAAGATCGGCATCGGCCACACCCGCTGGGCCACCCACGGCGCGCCGAACGAAACCAACGCCCACCCGCACGCCACCGACAAGCTCGCCGTCGTGCACAACGGCATCATCGAGAATTTCCGCGAGCTGCGCGAGGAGCTGCAGAAGCAGGGCGCCGTCTTCAAGACCGAGACCGACACCGAAGTCATCGCCCATCTCGTCACCGCCGCGATGAAATCGGGCAAGAGTCCGGTGGACGCGGTGGTCGCGTCGCTGCCGCGCCTGCGCGGCGCCTTCGCGCTCGCCTTCATCTTCACCGGCGAAGAGGATCTGCTGGTCGGCGCCCGCAAGGGCAGCCCCTTGGCGGTCGGCTACGGCTCCGGCGAAATGTATCTCGGCTCCGACGCCATCGCGCTGGCGCCCTTCACCGACGAGATTTCGTATCTGGAGGACGGCGATCTCGCGATCGTGCACCGCAAGAGCGTCGAAATTCGCGACGGCTCGGGCAAGCGCATCGAGCGGCCGGTGCAGAAGAGCACGGCCGGCGCCTTCCTGGTCGACAAGGGCAATCACCGCCATTTCATGGCCAAGGAAATCTACGAGCAGCCCGAAGTGGTCGGCCACACGCTCGCGCACTATCTCGACATGACGCACGAGCGCGTGCGGCTGCCGATGAAGCTGCCGTTCGATCTGGCGCGCGTGCCGCGCATCGCGATCTCCGCCTGCGGCACCGCCTTCTATGCCGGCATGGTCGCCAAATACTGGTTCGAGCGCTTCGCGCGCGTGCCGGTCGATCTCGATATCGCTTCCGAGTTCCGCTACCGCGAGGCGCCGATGGAAAAGGGTGGCCTCGCGATCTTCGTCTCGCAGTCGGGCGAGACCGCCGACACGCTCGCTTCGCTGCGCTACGCCAAGGAGCACGGCCAGCACACGCTCTCGGTCGTGAACGTGCCGAGCTCGACCATCGCCCGCGAGAGCGAGGTGGTGATGCCGACGCTCGCCGGGCCCGAGATCGGCGTGGCTTCGACCAAGGCCTTCACCTGCCAGCTTGCGGCGCTCGCGTGCCTCGCCATCGCCACCGGCCGCGCGCGCGGCGTGCTTGTCCGAAGCCGACGAGAAGAAGCTCGTGCAGCGCGCTGATCGAAGTGCCGCGCCACATGGTCGAGGCGCTCGCGCTCGAGCCCGAGATCGAGCGGCTCGCCAAGTCGATCGCCGACGCCAACGACGTGCTCTATCTCGGCCGCGGCACCAGCTTCCCGCTCGCCATGGAAGGCGCGCTGAAGCTCAAGGAAATTTCCTATATCCACGCCGAGGGCTATGCCGCCGGCGAGCTGAAGCACGGGCCGATCGCGCTGATCGACGAGACCATGCCGGTGGTCGTGATCGCGCCGTTCGACCGCGTGTTCGAGAAGACCGCCTCCAACATGCAGGAAGTGCTGGCGCGGGGCGGGCGGATCATCCTCGTCACCGACAAGAAGGGCGCGGAAGCCGCCGGCCTCGAGGCCGAGACCATCCTGACGCTGCCCGACATGCCCGCGACCGTGGCACCGCTGGTCTACGCGCTGCCGGTGCAATTGCTCGCCTATCACGTCGCCGTCGTGCGCGGCACCGACATCGACCAGCCGCGCAATCTGGCGAAGTCTGTCACGGTCGAATAACCGGACGCGCTTCCTATTTTCCGGGCGTTTGCTACCCTTGAGCGATCAACTTCGACGGAGGCCCGGCCATGAATTTCCAGCAGGCGATCGCTTCCGGCTTCAGCAACTACGTCACATTTCTCCGGCCGCGCAGCGCGTTCGGAATTCTGGTACTGGATGCTGTTCGCCTTCATCGTCGGCGCGTGGCCACCGGAATTCTCGACGCGGCGATTTTTCCCGACAGCATGGTGTCGCCGTTCAATGCGATTTCAACCTTGATCCTGTTCCTGCCCGGCCTTGCGATGTGGGTTCGCCGCTTGCACGACATCGACCGGACCGGCTGGTGGCTGCTGATCGCATTGACGATCATCGGCGTCATCCTGCTGATCGTCTGGGCCTGCATGAAGGGCACCAGCGGATCGAACCGGTTCGGACACGACCCGCTCGGCCGAGCGGCCGCAACTGGCGCTGATGGCGTCACGAGGTCGGCATGCAGAAGCCGGAGACCGGCTATCTCCTGATCGCGGACATCACCGGTTACACCCGCTTTCTCAAGGATTCCGAGCTCGAGCACGCGCGCGGCATCCTGGAGCAGTTGTTTTCCGCGCTGCTGGCCAAGCTGCGCTCGCCGTTCGCGCTCTCCAATATCCAGGGCGATGCCATCCTGGCGCATGCGCGCGCCGGCCACGTATCCGACGGCCGGCACGTGCTCGACACGGTCGAAAGTCTCTATTGCGGCTTCGCCGACGCGCTCGAGACGATGCTGCACAACACCACCTGCACCTGCGCGGCCTGCAGCAATATCGCCAAGCTCGATCTCAAGCTCTTGGTCCACTACGGCAGCTATGTCGAGCAATCCATCGCCGGCCGTCAGGAGCTGGGCGGGCCGGACGTGATCCTGATTCACCGGCTGCTGAAGAACAGCATCAGTTCCACGACCGGCATCCGCGCCTACGCGGCGTTCACCGAGGCGGCGGCGAACGCCACGGGTCTTGCCGAATATTTCGGGCATGCCGTACGTCACCAGGAGAAAGACGAAACCTTCGGCGAGATTCCGCTCCGCGTTCTCGACATGCGGCCGGTCTGGGAAGCGCACCGGGAACGAAGCGTTATCGTGATCGGCGAGCACGACGCGCGCGTCTGCGAGGACGTATCGGTCGATCTCGCCGATCCCGCCGGACCGGGCTTGGTACTACCTCACCGATCCGAACATGCGCGGCGCCTGGGTGCCGAACGTGACGATCATTCACTCGCATCGGCGCCGACCGCGGGCGCGCCACCGTCGGCACGGTCGATCACTGCGCCCACGGCGACGGCACCAAGCTCGTGTTCACCATCGTCGATTGGCGGCCGCACGATCACATCACCTATCACATGCGTTTGCCGCTGGGCGGCGCGTTGCCGTACACGATTTTCATCGCGCCTACGGCGGAAGGCTGCCGCGTCACCGTGCGCGTCGGCTTGCCGATCGCGTCGAACAAGCTGGTGCAAGCGTTCTTGCGTTTGCAGTCGAAGAAGATCGGCGCCATCGTCGCACGCGGCCTGGACCGCTTCGCTCGCCAAGTTGGCCGAGCTCGCGAAAGCGGACGCCGCCGCCGGACGCGCGCCAAGGTGCCGCCAGCCTTGACGCCGCACACGCTGAAGTCCGCGGTGGATTCGCGCCTGGCGCCGGCCTGAGGACTAGCCCGCCTCCAAGAGCCGCGCCGCTTCCTCGCGTTCGAACAGGTGCAGGAGCAGCCGCAACGCTTTGCCGCGCTCGGACGTGAGCGCGGGGTCGCGCTGCAGGATGAGCGCCGCGTCCTTGCGCGCGGCTTCCATCAGATCGCGATGCAGCTCCGGCCGCGCGATGCGGAAGCCGGGCAGGCCGCTCTGGCGCGTGCCGAGCACCTCGCCTTCGCCGCGCAGCGCGAGATCCTCCTCGGCGATCTCGAAGCCGTCGTCGGTCTCGCGCAATTTCGCGAGCCGCCGCTTCGCCGTTTCGCCGAGCGGCGCCCGGTAGAGCAACAGGCAGGTCGAGCGCTCGCGTCCCGCGGCCGACCCGGCCGCGCAACTGGTGCAATTGCGCCAGCCCGAACCGCTCCGCCTGCTCGACCACCATGATCGTCGCTTCGGGCACGTCGACGCCGACTTCGATCACCGTGGTGGCGACCAGCAGCCGGATCTCGCCGCGTGCGAAACGCGCCATGGCCTCGTCGCGCTCGGCGCCCTTCATGCGCCCATGCACCAGGCCGACGATTTCGCCGAACTCGGCTTTCAGCGTCTCGTAGCGCGCCTCGGCGGCGGCGAAATCGACTTCCTCCGACTCTTCGATCAAGGGACAGATCCAGTAGGCGCGCGCCCCCGCCGCCAGCGCGCGGCCGACGGCTTCGACCACCTCGCCGGATCGCTCCAGCGATATCGTGCGCGTGTCGATCGGCGTGCGGCCCGCCGGCTTCTCGCGCAGTTCCGAGACCTCCATGTCGCCGAAATAGGTGATGACCAGGGTGCGCGGAATCGGCGTCGCGGTCATCACCAGCATGTCGACGGCGCCGCCCTTGCGCGCCAGCGCCAGCCGCTGGTGCACGCCGAAGCGGTGCTGCTCGTCGACCACCGCGAGCGCGAGATCGCGAAACTCGACGCCTTCCTGGAACAACGCATGGGTGCCCACGAGCAGATCGATTCTTCCGGCGTGAAGCGCATCGAGCAGCTCGTCGCGCTCGGCGCCGCGTTCGCGGCCGGTGAGTATCGCAAGCGTGATGCCGGCCGCCTTGGCGAGCGGGGTAATGCGCTCGAAATGCTGCCGCGCGAGGATTTCGGTCGGCGCCATGATCGCCGCCTGATGGCCGGCCTCGATCACGTGCGCGGCCGCCAAGCAGCGCCACGAGGGTCTTGCCCGAGCCCACGTCGCCCTGCAGCAGCCGCAGCATGCGTGTCTCGGAAGCAAGATCGCCGACGATTTCCTCGATCGCCTTGCGCTGCGAGCTTGTGAGCGAGAAGGGGAGCGCCGCTTCGATCTTGGCGCGCAGCCGCCCGTCGCTCTTGCTGGCGCGGCCCGGCTCGCGCCGCATCTCGCCGCGCACCAGCGCAAGCGAGAGCTGGTGCGCAAGCAACTCGTCATAGGCGAGCCGCGCGCGGAATTTCGACTCCGGTGCGATGTCGGAGAGCTCAGCTGGGAACGTGCAGCCGCTTTACGGCCTCCGCGAACGAAGCAAAGCCGTGCTGCGCGCGAAACGCCGGGTCGTCCCATTCGGGCAGCTCTGGCACGAACTTGAGTGCCGCCGTTGCCGCGCGGCGCACGTTGCCGGCAGGCAACCCTTCGGTAAGCGAGTAGACCGGATCGAGATCGGGAAGCGTCGCCAGCCCCTTTTCGTCGAGCACCCGGTCCGGGTGCACCATCTGCAGCCGGCCGTCATAGAGCGCGATCTTGCCCGACACCCAGCGCTTCTCGCCGACCGGAAGCATTTTTTCGAGCCGCTCCGCGGGAATGTTGAAATAGACGATCTCCAGCGTGCCGCTGTCGTCCTCGGCGAAGATTCGATACGGCGCGCGCCCGCGGCCGGGCTGGTGCCGGTCGATCGTCACTCCCACGGTAGCGATCGTGTCGGGCACGACCTCGGAAAGCTTCGGCCGCGCGCGCCGGTCGATGGCGGAATAGGGCAGATGAAAGAGCAGGTCGATCACCCGCGGCTCGTCGCGGTCGAGCAAGCTCTCGTAGAGCTTCAAAAGCTTCGGCCCGATGCCGGGCAGCTTCTGGATCGAGCCGAACAGCGGATTGAGGATCGCGGGGCGCATCGGCCATGAAGGTGGCGGAAGGGTGGACAGCGCGCAACTAGACGACGTCATCCTGAGGTGGCCACCGCCGATCTCGGGTTTACCCGAGATCGGCGATTAGGAACGCAAGTCGGCTATAGCCGACTTGCGTGGCGGCCCTCGAAGGATGACGGCGCGGCCGATCCGGACCGTCATCCTTCGAGGCTCGCGGCCTCCGGCCGCTCGCACCTCAGGATGACGGCTGTCACATAGCCGACGCAGCTGACATCTTCGCAATCGACCGCTATAGAACGTGTGCCCGGCTCGTCCGGGCTTTTGGCGTTCGCATGAACGGCAGCGGACCAGCGAATTAGGAATTGGACGCGCGCCGGAAGCGGCTGCGCTTCCGCGCCTGGCATCGCGGCATGCGCGAGATGGATCTGGTGCTCGGTCCCTTCGCCGACGCGGCGGTCGCGGAATTCACCGAGGACGAGGTCGCGCAGTTCGAAGCGCTGATGGAAGTGCCCGATCCCGATGTCTACGCCTGGATCACCGGAGCCGCGGCGGTGCCGGCGAACTACGACACGGCGCTATTCAAACGCTTATGCGCCTTCCATCTCGAACGGCAGGGCCGATGAACAAGCCGGTCTCGCCCATCGAAAAATTTGCGCCCGGCCGGCCGCTCACGATCAGCGGCGTACCTGACGGCTTCTCCGGCGTCGTGGTGGCCGATCTCGCGCGAAACCTCCGCGCGCGCGATAGCTCCGCGCGGCTCCTCGTGCTTTGCCGCGACGCCGAACGCATGGACGCGCTTGCGCGCGCGCTCGCGTTTTTCGCGCCGGAGCAAAACGTGCTCGCGTTCCCGGCCTGGGATTGCCTGCCCTATGACCGCGTATCGCCGAACGCGGCGGTGTCGGCGCGGCGCATGGCGACGCTCGCGAGCCTCGCCCACGGCCAGGGCAGCGTCGTGCTCGCGACCATCAACGCCGCGCTGCAGCGCGTGCCGCCGCGCGAGTTCGTGGCCAACGCGAGTTTCTCGCTCGCCGCCGGCAACGCACCGGGCATGAACGCCGTCGTGCGCTATCTCGAGCTCAACGGCTTCGCGCGCAGCTCCACCGTGCGCGACACCGGCGAATACGCGGTGCGCGGCGGCATCGTCGATCTCTTCGCGCCGGGCACCGCCGCACCGGTGCGGCTCGATTTCTTCGGCGACACGCTGGAATCGATCCGTACCTTCGACCCGGAGACCCAGCGCACCACCGGCTCGCTTCCGCGCCTCGATCTGGTGCCGACCAGCGAAGCCCGCCTCGATCCAGATTCCGTGCGCCGCTTCCGTCTAGCCTATCAGGCCGCGTTCGGCGGCCAGACCAAGGACGACGCGCTGTTCGAATCCGTGAGCCAAGGCCGCCGCCATCCCGGCATGGAACACTGGCTGCCGCTGTTCTTCGAGCGGCTCGACACTTTGTTCGACTACTTGCCCGGCAGCCCGGTCGTGCTCGAGCCGCTGCTGGAGGAAGCCGCCCGCACGCGGCTCGATCAGATCGCCGACTATTACGCCGCGCGCAAGGAAGCCTGGGAGAAAAACCAGCAGCCGCTTTATAAGCCGCTGCCGCCTAAGCAGCTTTATCTGCCGGACAAGGACTGGCAGGCGCGCCTTCGCAGCGCCGGGCTGGCGCGGCTATCGCCATTCGCGGTTCCCGCCGCGCCGAACGTGATCGAGGCCGGCGGCAAGGCCGGCCGCGATTTCGCGCCCGAGCGCACCGACGAGAACAAGAACGTGTTCGATGCCACGGTCATGCACGTGCGCGGGCTACAAGCAGCGGGCAAGCGCGTCGTGTTCACCGCCTGGAGCGAGGGCTCGCGCGAGCGCCTCGGGCACGTGTTGGCTGACCACGGCCTTTCTGATCTGCGCACTGTCGCCGACTGGACCGAGACCCTGAAGCTGCCGGCGGGCGCCGTAGGCCTCGCGGTGCTCGGCCTTGAGCACGGCTTCGAAAGCACGGACAGCGCCTTCATCAGCGAGCAGGATTTACTCGGCGACCGGCTCGCGCGGCCGCATCGCCGCCAGCGCCGCGCGCAGGATTTCATCGCCGAGCTCACCAGCCTTGCGGCCGGCGATCTGGTCGTGCACGTCGATCACGGCATCGGCCGCTTCATGGGCTTGAAGACCATCGAGGCGCTCGGCGCGCCGCACGATTGCCTGGAAATCCACTACGCCGGCAACGACCGCCTTTTCTTGCCCGTCGAGAACCTCGACCTGCTCACGCGCTATGGCAACGAGGACGCAGGCGCCGAGCTCGACCGCCTCGGCGGCGTGGGCTGGCAGACCCGCAAGGCGCGCATGAAGAAGCGCGTCCTGGAAATGGCCGAGGCGCTATTGCGCGTCGCCGCCGCGCGGCGGCTGCGCGAGGCGCCGAGCTTCACCGTGCCCGAAGGCCCGTTCGAGGAATTCTGCGCGCGCTTTCCCTACGAGGAGACCGACGACCAGCGCGAGGCCATCGCCGCCGTGCTGCAAGACCTCGCCGCCGGCCGGCCCATGGACCGGCTGGTGTGCGGCGACGTGGGCTTCGGCAAGACCGAGGTGGCGCTGCGCGCGGCCTTCGTCGCGGCGATGAACGGCAAGCAGGTGGCGGTCGTGGTGCCGACCACGCTTTTGGCCCGCCAGCACTTCCGCACCTTCTCCGAGCGCTTCCGCGGCTTCCCGCTGCGGCTGGCGCAAGCCTCGCGTCTGGTGAAGGCCGCCGATCTTGCCAAGGTGAAGGAGGGGCTCACGAACGGCACCATCGACATCGTCATCGGCACTCATGCGCTGCTCGGCAAGGGCATCGCGTTCAAGGATCTCGGTCTCGTGGTGGTGGACGAGGAGCAGCATTTCGGCGTCGTGCACAAGGAGCGGCTCAAGCAAATCCGCAACGAAGTGCACGTGCTGACGCTGACCGCGACGCCGATTCCGCGCACGCTGCAATTGGCGCTCGCCGGCGTGCGCGAGCTCTCGATCATCGCGACCCCGCCGGTGGACCGCCTCGCAGTCCGCACATTTGTCACACCGTTCGACCCGCTGATCGTGCGCGAAGCGCTGTTGCGCGAGAAATATCGCGGCGGCCAGGCCTTCTACGTCTGCCCGCGCATCGAGGACCTCGCCGGCGAGATGAAGTTCCTCGCCGAACAGGTCCCCGAGGTGAAGGTTGCGGTCGCCCACGGCCAGATGGCCTCGACCCAGCTCGAGCACGTCATGAGCGCGTTCTACGACGGCAGCTTCGACGTGCTGCTTTCGACCTCGATCGTCGAATCCGGCCTCGATATTCCGACCGCCAACACGCTGATCGTGCACCGCGCCGACCGCTTCGGGCTGGCGCAGCTCTATCAATTGCGCGGACGGGTAGGGCGCTCGAAGACCCGCGCTTACGCCATCTTCACGCTGCCCGCCGAGCGCCCGGTGACCGAGCAGGCCGAGCGGCGGCTCAAGGTGCTGCAAGCGCTCGACAGTCTCGGCGCCGGCTTCGAGCTCGCTTCCCACGATCTCGATATCCGCGGCGCGGGCAACCTCTTGGGCGACGAGCAGTCCGGCCACATTCGCGAAGTCGGCTACGAGCTTTATCAGGAGATGCTGGCCGAGGCCGTGGCGCAGCTCGAGGCCGGCCTCGAAGCGCCGGCGCCCGACAAATGGTCGCCGCAGATCGCGGTCGGCACGCCGGTCACGATTCCGGAAGAATATGTGCCCGATCTTTCCGTGCGCCTCGGGCTCTATCGCCGCCTCGCCGATCTCGAAAATCCCTCCGAGATCGAGGCCGTGGCCGCCGAACTCATCGATCGCTTCGGGCCGCTGCCCGAGGACGTGAACGCGCTGCTGGAGATCGTCGCCATCAAGGCGCTCTGCCGCCGCGCCAATGTGGAGCGCATCGAAGCCGGCGCCAAGGGCGCGGTGGTCTCGTTCCGCGACGGTGTGTTCGCGAACCCCGAGGGACTGATCGGATGGATCGCCGACCCGCGCTCGGCCGCGCGCGTGCGGCCCGATCAGAAGGTCGTTATGTTCCGCGAATGGGAAACGGTGCAGGAGCGGATGCGCGGCACCAAGGAATTGCTCGAACGCCTGGTTCGCATCGCCGAGCGCGCGCAGGCCGCTTAAATTACGCCGGCGCTGTTTCCCGCGCCTTGTCGATCGCACTCGCCAGGATTTCGGGCGTCTGCGCGCCCGAAACTCCGAGCTTGTTGCCGAAGATGAAGAACGGCACGCCGTTGATGCCTGCTTGATTGGCGCGCGCCGCCTCGGCTTCGACTTCGGCCACGTCGCGCTCGCTCGCGAGATCCTTCCGCACTTCGTCCGGGTCGAGGCCGGCTTCCCGCGCCGCCTGCACCAGAACCTCGCGATCGGTGAGATCGGCGCCGTCGCGGAAATAGAGCTCCATCAGCCGTTGCTTCATCTTCGCCGCGTCGCCGCGCTCGTGCGCCCAGCGGATCAGCCGGTGCGCGTCGATGGTGTTGGGCTGGCGCGCGACCTTGTCGATCGCATAGATCAGCCCTTCCTGTGCCGCCGCCGCGGCGACGCGTTGGGCCATGCCCTTATAGGCCTCGACCGAGCCGAACTTGGTCGTGAGATATTCGTCGCGCGAAATTCCCTCGCGCGGCACCCACGGATTGAGAAAGAACGGCCGCCAGCGCACCTCGACCGGCACATCCGGCCGCAGCGCGAGCGCGCGCTCCAGCCGGCGCTTGCCGATGTAGCACCACGGACAGACGATGTCGGAGACGACGTCGATCGTGAGCGGCTCCGTACTCATATTCAACGTGCTCATGTTCATCCTGCCATTCGCCGCGCTTCCGCGCGCGGCGCTACTGCGTCGACCACGACCCGCGCGAAGCCGGCCGCTTCGAGCGCCGCCGCGGCCGCCGCCGCATCGTCCGCCTCGACGACGAGACGGCCGCCGAGCACCGCATCGGGAATATAGGACACCGTCGCACCGGCGGCGACTGCCCCGATGCGCACCTTGAGATCGTCGAGCCCGAAGCGCAGGCCGCCGACCGCCGCGACGCCCGCCGGTCCGGAATCGATCACCACGCTCATGCCCTCGACCCGGCAGTGACAATGCGTCGGGACGAAACCGTCCTTGCCGAGGACGGGCTTGCCGGCGGATGCGAAAACCTGGTGCGGAACCATGGCGCCGCGCAACGATACCGTTCCGTCCGGCTCGAGTCGCGTCTCGATCCCGACCGGCGCCTCGGCCTGGCCGGGGAACGACGAGCGGCCGACCGGGATCGGCGCCGGGTGATCGTCTCCCGGTCCGCGATGCAGCGCAATCGCGCCGATCTCGCCGAATACATGGAAATCCACGACCGTTCCCGCGCGCGCGTCGGGCTCGAACCGCGCGGCCGGGCCGCGATGCACGGCGACGATCGAGGAGAATTCCCGCTCGCTCGAACCAAGCAGCGCAGCGAGCGCGCCCGCCGGCGCCACCAGATGCGGCCGCTCCAGTCCCATGCGCTCGATCGTCTGCGGCGCGAAGCCGTGCACCAGCTGCAGCGTGCCGCCGGTCAACAGCCACGGCACGAAGGCCGCGCCGATGCCCGCGAGCGAGGAGAGCGGCAAGGTCGAGGCGATCGCCGCGCCCGATCCGATGCGCGCGGCGATCAGCGTCGAAAGCCCGGCAGCGATCCATTCCGCCTGCGTGCGGCCGACCGCGAACGGCCCATCGGCCGCCGCATCGAAGGTCACCAGCGAGATCGCGTCGGCCGCGCGCGCCGTTTCCGCGGGCAGGGAACCGGCATTGCCTCCGGCCGGCTCCGTGTCGATGTCGAGCGCAAGCACGCCGTCGGGGAGATCGATCCCGAAGGCGCAGGGGAAGCTGAGCGAGATGAGTTCCGCGGCCGCCTCGCATGCCACCGCCGCCGGCCGCGCGTCGCCCGCGCGCGCGACGGTGACGATGCAAGCGGGCTCCAGCGGCGCCAGCGCGCGCACCAGATCGGACTTTCGCCACAGCAGCGGCACCGGCGCCGCGATCAGGCCGGCGCGTTCGATCGCCAACAGCGCGATCGCGGCCTCGGCGATGTTCGGAAGCTGCACCGCGACCACCGCCCGCGGCGGCAGGCCGAGCGAACCGAGCTGCCGCGCAAGGCGATCCACCGCGGCGTCCGCCCCCGCATAGCTCAAGCGCCGCGGCGGGCCGTCGGTGAACGTCGAACGGTCCGGCGGATCGGCGAGCGCGATGGCTTGCGGCCGGGCGCGGGCGTTGCGCCGAAACACCGCGTCGAGCGCGACGTTGAGATCGAGGCCGGTGTCCTGCGACTGGCTCATCGCACCGCCCCCGTGCGCGCGCGCCACCATGTTTCGGGAACATAGCCCATCAAGGATATCTCGGATGGATGCTCGATCGTGGTCCAGCGCGCGATCCAATGCTCGGGCGGATGAAACAGCGGAATGACGTAGAAGCCGGAGATCAGCACGCGGTCGAGCGCGCGCACCGCCGCGACGACTTCCGCGCGGTCGCGCGCTTTGAGCAGCGCGGCGATCATCGCGTCCACCGCCGGACTCTTGACGCCCATGTAATTGCGGCTGCCGCTCGTATCGGCGGCCGCCGAGCTCCAGTAGAAAGCCTGCTCGTTGCCGGGCGACAGCGATTGATCCCAGCGGTTCTGGATCATGTCGAAATCGAAGCTGATCCGCCGCGTCTCGAATTGAACCGCATCGACGATGCGGACTTGCGCCGCAATTCCCGCCCGCTTGAGGTTGCTCGCGAATATCTGGGCCAGACGCGCTTCGTCGGCGGCCTCGTTTCGGATCGCGATCATGATCTCGAACGTAAAGGGCTTGCCGGTCGCGCGCTCCACGAGATCGGTTCCGCGCAACTCGTAGCCGGCGGCGGCAAACAGCGCGAGCGCTCGCCGCAAGATCGCGCGGTCGCGCCCGGAGCCGTCGCTGACCGGCAGCGACCAGGTGCCGTCCATCACGTCGGGACGAACGGCGCCGGGGAAGGGCGCCAGCAGCGCGCGCTCGCGCGCATCGGCCGGGCGGCCGAACGCCGACAATTCCGAGCTCTGGAAATAGCTGCTCGTCCTGCGATACAGACCGAAAAAGAGATTCTTGTTGGTCCATTCGAAATCGAACAGCAGCGTCACGGCCTCGCGCACGCGGATGTCGGAAAAGATCGGCCGGCGCGTGTTGAAGACGAAGAAAGAGCTTGGTTTCGGCAAGCCGCTTACGAATGTCTCTTTGACGACGCGGCCGTCGCGCATCGCCGGAAAGTCGTAGACCGTTTGCCAGCGTCCGGGATCGGTCTCCGCGCGCAGCTCGAACAGACCGCGCTTGAACGCCTCGTGATACGAGCTGGCGTCGCGATAATAGTCGAAGCGGACTTCGTCGAAATTCCAGAACCCGCGATTGACCGGCAAATCGCGGCCCCAATAGTCGGGGTTGCGCAGCGAGCGTGACACTCTTGCCCGGATCGACCTTGGCGACGATGTAGGGTCCGCTTCCGATCAGTTTCGTGAACGACGTCTCCTCGAAGCTATCGGCATTCAGCGCGTGCTTCGGCAGCACCGGCATCAGCCCGAGGATCAGCGGCATTTCGCGATCGTCGCTGCCGGCGAGATCGAAGCGTATCGCGCGCTCGCCGATCGCCTCGGCCCGCTTCACTTTCGAATAATAGAAGCGGTGATTGGGCCGGCCCTTGTCGCGCAGCAGCTGCCACGAGAACAGCACGTCGTCGGCCGTCACCGGCTTGCCGTCGGAAAAGCGCGCGCGCGGATCGAGCCGGAAGATCACGTAGGATCGCGCAGCGTCGGTCTCGACCAACTCGGCGATCAGCCCATAGAGCGTGAACGGCTCGTCGTAGCCGCGCGCCATCAGGCTCTCGACCACATAGCCGCGTGATGATGTTGGTTCCGCTGACCAGGGGGCCGCGCAAGCCCTGGGCGGCGAGTCCCTTGATGATGAAGGGATTGATGCCGTCGAAGGTGCCGAGCACGCCCTGGACCAGGCGTCCGCCCTTCGGCGCGTCCGGATTTGCGTAGCGGAAGTGCGTGAAGCCCGGCCCATAGGCCGGCTCGCCGTGCATGGCGATCGCGTGCCGCGCTTCACCGGCCGCGCCCGGTTCGACCGGGAGCACGGCCAGAAACAGCGCCGCGATCAGAAAGCGAGGCGCGGCAAGGGCCGTTCTCGAACACGGCTTCGCCTGCATCGCATGCATCCGGCGGTTCCGGCTCCGCGATTCGATTCGAAAGTTCGGCTAACTCACGATAGCATAAGGCGCCGGGCGGGGTTTGGAGGCCGCCCGGTCACGGTCTTGCCTCATTTGCCCTAGACTGGTCGCGCCTGAACAGCGTCGCTTGCCGGGGCCGATCGCCGGTGCTCTCGCTCCGCGAAAATCATTACAGGGGAAGCTCATGAGACTTCGTTCGTCCGCCGCGCGTTTGGCCGCGGTATCCACCGCAACCGGGATCGCCGTCGCTTCTTGCGGCCGGTTTCGGCTTCGAGGCGTCGGCGCAAGCGCCGGCGCCGAAGCAGCCCGCACCGAAACAGGCGCCGGTGACGGCGCAAAAGCAGAAACAGCCTGCGCCGCGCGCCGGCTGCGCCTCAGCCACCCGCCGCGCAGGACCCCAACGTGACGCAGGCTGTGGGTGTTCCCACTCCCTGGACCAAGATCTGCAGCAAGGATCCGCAGGCCAACAAGGAAATCTGCCTGATCACCCAGGAGCTCCGCGCCGAGACCGGCCAGTTCCTCGCCTCGGTCGCCGTGCGCGAGGTGCAGGACGATCCGAAGAAGCAGTTCATCATCGCGGTGCCGCCCGGCATGCTCCTGCAGCCGGGAATGCGCCTGATCGTCGACCAAACCACGCCGGTCGGCGCGGCCTACGCGATCTGCTTCCCCAATGCCTGCTACGGCGACGCGCCGATCACCGCCGAATTCGTCACCGGCATGAAGAAGGGCACCCAGCTCGTCGTGCAGGCGATCAACCAGACCGGCCGCACGGTGAACTTCCAGCTCATGCTCAAGGACTTCGCCAAGGCCTATGACGGCCCGCCGATCGATCCCAAGGTGATCGAGGAGCAGCAGAAGAAATTGCAGGAAGAGCTGCAGAAGCGCGCCGACGAGCAGCGCAAGCGTCTGGAGAGCCAGCAGCCGGTCGCTCCGGCCACGCCGGCCCCGCCGGCCGCGCGCTAGCCGAACGACAACAACGCATCGGACGGCGCGCGGCTTTCGCGCGCCGTTCTTTTTTTGCGCTCAGTGCGTCTGGCGGCCGCGCGCCCGGTAGCCGCCTTCGCCGTCGGAATCGAAACGCTCGCCGATCTCCGGGTGGCGCAGCGGCTCGCCGGAATCGTCCGGCAGCAGGTTCTGCTCGGAGACATAGGCGATGTATTCGGTCTCCGCGTTTTCGGCGAGCAGATGATAGAATGGCTGGTCCTTGACCGGGCGGACCGCCTCGGGAATCGAGCGCCACCATGCCTCGGTGTTGTTGAAAATCGGGTCGATGTCGAACACCACGCCACGAAACGGGAAATGGCGATGGCGGACGACCTGGCCGATGCGGAATCGGGCGAGCCGAGTCTTCATCCGGTCAGCGTAACTTCCAATTGTGGCGGCGCAAATAGCCCAGCCGCCCGCGGCGGCATTGGGTCACAGCTTATAAAGGCCGGCGCGGGCCGGATCCTTGGCCGCCACCAGGCGGGCAAGGTCCACGATCACCTTGGCCTGTTTCCAGGTGGCGTCGTCCTGCATCTTGCCGTCCAGCATCACCGCCCCGGTCCCGTCGGGCATGGCGTCGAGGATGCGTTTGGCGAAGGCCACCTCGGCCGGGTCCGGACTGAACACGCTGCTTGGCGATCTCGATCTGCGAGGGATGCAGCGACCAGGCGCCGACGCAGCCCTGGATGAAGGCGTTCCTGAACTGCGCCTCGCAGCCTTCCGGATCGGAGAAATCGCCGAACGGACCGTAGAACGGTTTAATGCCGTTCGCGGCGCAGGCGTCGACCATGCGCCCGAGCGTGTAGTGCCAGAGATCCTGCTGGTAGTGCGCGCGGATGCCGCCGGGATCGGCAAGCACTTTATATTCCGGATGCCCGCCGCCGACGCGCGTCGTCTTCATGCCGCGCGAGGCGGCGAGATCGGCGGGGCCGAGACTCATGCCGTGCAGGCGCGGGGAGGCGGCCGCGATCGCCTCGACGTTCATCACGCCTTCGGCGGTTTCCAGGATCGCGTGGATCAGGATCGGCTTTTTCAGCGAATGTTTCGCCTCGAGCTGCGCGAGCAACTGATCGAGATAGTGGATATCCCACGGCCCTTCGACCTTGGGCAGCATGATCACGTCGAGCTTGGCGCCGACCGCACCGACGATCTCCACGATGTCGTCGAGCGCCCAGGGAGAGTTCAGCGCGTTGATGCGGGTCCACAGGCCGGTCGCGCCGAACGCGTTGGCGCGCGCCATCTCGATGAAGCCCTTGCGCGCGGCAAGCTTCGACTCCGCCGGGATCGCGTCCTCCAGATTGCCGAGCACCACGTCCACTTCCTTGATCAGCTCCGGCACCTTGGCGCGCAGCTTCTCGTTGTGCGGCGGCACGAAATGAATCATGCGCTCGAGCTGCACCGGCAATTCGCGCCAGGGCGCGGGCGCGCCGGTGGCGAGCGGTCGATAGAAGTTGCGCGGGAGTTTCATCGGCAGGCCCAATTCATTCGTTTAGCCGAGGCGCTGCCTTTCGCCTAGCCGGGAAATCGCCTTATGGGATGTCGCGCACGACGACGCGGAGCTTGTAGATGCGCGCCGGTGGCTGGTCTTTCAACCATGGCCGGCGATAGGTGAACTCCACATCGGCGGTGCCGGCCGCCGTCGGCACGAAGGTGAATATCTGGGCAGCGGGGGCGCCCGGCATGCTCGGCCCCCGCCGGGTCTCCGACTTTGCCAGGCGCAGTACGCCGTTGGTCGGCGCCGCCGGCGCCCAGGAAAATCCCGTGCCTGCCCGCGTGGCGAGCCGCACGACCAGCCGTTGACCCCGGGACAACACGACCGTCGTCCCGTTCTGCTCTTCCGCCACGACGACGGCCCGCGTCGGACCTTGGGCCAGAGCGGGCGCGACGGGCGCGACCAACATGGCCACGAAAATTGCACCTATCGGCAGCGCTACTGCGCATCGGGCGACTCCGCTTCGCATTCAGTCGAAGAATATCCTAGAACAGACCTGTAACGAACAGACTTGCAACGGCAGACCAAAGATTCATCGCTGCAGGCGAAATCGGGCTCACCAGGCTGCTCTCATGGCGGACGTCCTCGGCCTAGCACTGCCCTTCTTCGGGTTGATCTTCCTCGGCTACGCCTGCGGGCGGATCGCCAAGATCGACGAGCATGGCCTGGCCTGGCTCAACTTCTTTATTCTGTACGTCGCGCTGCCGGCCCTGTTCTTCTATCTCGTCTCGCGCACGCCGTTCGAGGAAATCGCCAATTGGTCGTTCGTGCTGGCGACCACGCTTTCTACCTTCTGGTGCTTCGCGCTCTCGCTCTTGGTCGGCTTCCTGTTGCGCCGGGGCAATCTGCCCGAGGCCACGATCGCCGCCGTCGTCGGCGCCTATGCCAATGTCGGTTATATGGGTCCCGGCCTGACGCTCGCCGCACTCGGTCCGCAGGCCACGGTGCCGACGGCGCTGATCTTCGTGTTCGACTCCACGCTGTTCTTCGCCGCCGTTCCTTTCCTGATGGCGCTCGGCGGCGCGGAGCAAATGAGCGCCGGCCGGATGACGCGCCTGGTGGCGCGGCGCGTGTTCACGCATCCCTTCATCGTGGCGACGATTCTCGGCGTGATCGCCGCCTGGGCGCACTTCAAGCCGCCGGCCGCGCTTGACCAAATCCTCGAGTATCTGAAGAACGCCGCCGCGCCCTGCGCGCTGTTCACGCTGGGAGTCACCGTGGCGCTCAGACCGATGGCGAGAATGCCCGCCGAAGTGCCGGTGCTGGTCGCAATCAAGCTCCTGGTGCACCCGATGATCGCCTGGGTGATGCTGTCGCTGGTCGGCAACTTCGATCCGGTCTGGGTCTATACCGCGTTGCTCATGGCAGCACTTCCGCCGGCGCTCAACGCCTTCATCATGGCGCGGCAGTACCATGTCTATATCGAGCAGGCTTCGAGCGGCATTCTGGTCGGCACCATTGCATCGGTGGTGACCGTCACTGCTATGCTCTACCTCTTGAAGAATGGCCTACTGCCGCCGAACCTGTTCCAATGACTCCGCCCGCAAAGCCAAAGCCGCTCGAAGGCATCCTGGTCGCCGATTTCACGACGCTGCTGCCGGGGCCGCTCGCGACCTTGATGCTGGCCGAAGCCGGCGCCGAGGTCGTGAAGATCGAGCGGCCCGGCGGCGAGACCGCGCGCATGATCGCGCCCTTTCTGCGCGGCCATTCGGCGGCCTTCGCCATGCTGAACCGCGGCAAGAAGCAACTCATCGCCGATCTCAAGAGCGAAGAGGGCCGCGCGGCCGCCAATGATCTGGTCGCGCGCGCCGACGTGCTGGTGGAGCAGTTCCGCCCCGGCGTGATGGAGCGCTTGGGCTTCGGCTACGAGGCGGTGCGCAAGAAGAACCCGCGCCTGGTTTATTGCTCGATCTCCGGCTACGGCCAGACCGGCCCGAAGAGCGGCGAAGCCGGCCACGACATCAACTATATCGGCGAGACCGGGCTGCTCGCGCTTTCGCCGGGGCCGATCGACCGGCCGACCGTGCCGCCGGCGCTGATCGCCGACATCGGCGGCGGTACGCTCCCGGCGGTGATCAATATTCTACTGGCACTTCTGCGCCGCGCGAAGACCGGGGAGGGCACGCATATCGACATCGCCATGAGCGACGCGATGTTCACTTTCGCCTGGTATTCGCTGGCCGCGCTCTACTCGACCGGCCGGCTGCCGGACTCCAATGAGCTGCGCTACACCGGCGTCAACCCGCGCTATCAGATTTACACCACCAAGGACGGCAAGCTCGTGGCCTGCGGCGCGCTGGAGCCGCATTTCTGGCTCGCGTTCTGCGGCGCCATCGGCTTGCCCGCGGAGCTGGTCGATGATTTCAAAGACCCGGCCGCGACGCGCGATGCGGTGCGCAAGATCGTCGCCTCGCAAACCGCCGCGCACTGGAAGCCCAAATTCACCGCCGCCGATTGCTGCGTCACCGTGGTGCGAACGCTGGAAGAGGCGCTCGCCGACCCGCACTTCATCGGGCGCGGCCTGTTCAGCCATCGTGTCGAGCTGCCCGGTGGGCCGCCGATCGGCGCGCTCCCGGTGCCGATCGCGCCCGACCTGCGCGTCGAGGATGAGGTGCGGCCGTTCCCGACCGAGCGCTCGGGCCCGAAGCGCTAGCGCTCCACCCGCGGAAGATTCGCATCCGGCCCCATGCCCTCGCGCATGAGGAAACGCCTGAGCACGCCCACGCGCGACGCCAAATGCAGGCCGACACCTTTGGCGAGCTGCAACGGCAGGAAATCGGACAACAGCGACCGGTTCATCCAATCGACCGCCAGCGCACGCACGCGCACGTCGCCGCGGCGCTTTCGGTCATAGGATTCAAGCAGCGCATCGCCGCCCGGATCTTCGCCCTTGCGCTGCGCCTCCGCGATCAATCCGGCGATCGTCGCCGCGTCGCGGATGCCGAGATTGAGCCCCTGCGCGCCGATCGGCGGCAACACATGGCCCGCTTCGCCTACGAGCACCACGCGCCGGGCCGCGAACTTTTCGGCAATGGAAAAACCGAGCGGGAAGGCGGCGCGGGTCTCCTCGACTTCCATGCGGCCGAGGATCGAGTGCGCACGCCGCTCGATCTCGAGCGACAGCGCCGCGTCGTCGAGTGCCATCAAGGCATCCGCTTCGTCCGGCTCGACCACGCAGACGAGGCTCGAGCGGTTGCCGGGCAGCGGCACCAGCGTGAACGGGCCGCTCTCGGTATGAAATTCGGTCGAGACATTCCCGTGCGGCCGGCGATGGCGCAGGTTCAGCGCGAGCGCGGTCTGCGGCAGCTCGCGCTTCTCGACCTCGATCCCGGCCGCCTGCCGGCAGATCGAATTGCGGCCGTCGGCGGCGATTGCTAGCCGCGCGCGCGCCACGACGCCCGATGCGAGACGCAGCGTGACGCCGATCGCATCGGGTTCGACCGCAACGACCGATTCCTCGCGCACCCTAACGTCATGCGCCACGCTTACCGCCGCGCGCAACGCGTCATGCAGGTGCACATTCGCGATGTTGTAGCCGAACGCCGGAAGCCCAAGTTCGGCCGCGGAAAAAATCGCCTCCGGCGCACGCAACAGCCGCCGCGTAGCGTCTACGAGCCGCAGCTTTGCCAGCGGCGCCGCCTTCTCGGCCAGCCGCGGCCAGACTCCGAGCGCTTGCAGGATTTCGACCGAGCCGCCGAGCAGCGCGGTGGTGCGCCGGTCGGGTGCGGAGAGTGGTGGCGCGATCAAGAGCGTGTCGACGCCCGCCGCCGAAAGCATCAGCGCCGCGACCAGCCCGGAAGGCCCGCCGCCCACGACGGCAACTTGCGCGGTTATCGCCTGTTGCATGGTCCCACGCGCTGTTCGCTTTCCGATAGAGGCCCGCGCCTCGATGCGCTAGGAACAGGTAACCGAAGGACCCGCACGAATCCATGGCCACCGAGCCACCCCCGCTGCAAGACCCGCCCGCGCCGCTGATCGAGCGGGCAGGGGCGTTCGCCATACATGCCTTGACCGCGCTCGGCGCGGTGTTCGCGCTCCTAGCCTTGCTTGCCGCGATCGAGAGCGTCTGGATCGACGTATTCTTTTGGCTCGCGGTTGCGGTCGTGGTCGACGCCATCGACGGGCCGCTCGCCCGCCGCTTCAAGGTCGCCGAAACCCTGCCGCGCTGGTCGGGCGCGACCTTGGATTTCATCGTCGACTATCTGACCTGGGTCTTCGTGCCCGTGGTCGCGCTGGTCTCCGGCAATATCCTGCCCGAACGTTTCGCACTCCTGGCCAGCGGCCTGATCCTGATCACCAGCGCGATCTATTTCGCCGATACGCGCATGAAGACGCAGGACGCCTATTTCCGCGGCTTCCCCGCGGCCTGGAATCTCGTCGCCTATTATCTATTTCTCGTACGGCCCGATCCCTATCTCGCGCTCGCGCTGGTGATCATCCTCTGCGCGCTTACCTTCGCGCCGGTACGTTTCGTGCACCCGCTTCGCGTCGAGCATCATCGCCCGCTGAACCTCGCTTTGCTCGCGCTCTGGGGCGTGCTCGGCCTCGTCTCGCTCGTCTACGACCTGTCGCCGCCGCCGGGCGTCACCTATGGCCTCATCGCGATTGCGCTCTATTTCCTGATCGCCGGTGCACTGCGCCAGCCGCGCTTCGGGAGAAATTGAGGGCGCGATGCTGGCCTGGCTCCTCGACCCGCATGCTTGGGCCGCGCTCGCGGCGCTCACCGCCATGGAGATCGTGCTCGGCATCGACAACGTCGTCTTCATCTCGGTGCTCGTGTCGCGGCTTCCTGCCGAGGCCGCCAAGCGCGCGCGCCAGATCGGCTTGGCGCTGGCGCTCATCTTCCGCATCGTCCTGCTCTTTTTCCTGACCTGGCTGATCGGCCTCACCGCGCCCGTGCTCAAATACGGAGCGTGGGACCTGTCCTGGCGCGATATCGTCTTGATCGCCGGCGGTCTGTTCCTGATCACCAAGGCGACGCGCGAAGTCCACGCCGAGATCGAGGGTGGCCACGAAGCCCCCAAGGCCATGGCGACGCGCAGCGCCTTCTATCTGGTCGTCGGGCAGGTGATCGTGATCGATATCGTGTTTTCGCTCGACTCGATCATCACCGCGATCGGCATGGCACAGCAGATCGAGGTCATGGTGCTCGCGGTGCTGATCGCCGTCGCCGTCATGTATGCCGCTTCCGGCGCGGTGAGCGGCTTCATCGCGCGCCATCCGACCACCAAGATGCTGGCGCTCGCCTTCCTGCTCTTGATCGGCATGGCGCTCGTCGCCGACGGCGCCGGCTTCCACATTCCGCGCGGCTATGTCTATTTCGCCATGGCCTTCGCCGGCGGCGTCGAGTTCTTCAACATGCTGGCGGGCCGCCGCCGCAAGGAAAAACCGAAAGGGCATCCGCATTGAGCGACCGGATTCTGCTCGTCACCGGCGGAAGCCGCGGCATCGGCGCCGCGACCGTGCGCGCAGCGGCGCGCGCCGGCTACAAGGTCGCGATCAATTATGTGAACGACGCGAAAGCCGCCGACGCGTTGGCAAAGGAGATTCAAAAGTCCGGTGGCACCGCGGTCCCGATCAAGGCCGACGTGGCGCGCGAGGACGAGATCGTCCGCCTGTTCGAGACCGTGGACCGCGAGCTCGGGCGGCTGACCCATCTCGCCAACAACGCCGGCATCACCGGCCGCGCCGGCCGCGTGGCCGATACCGACGCCCGCGCACTTGAACGCCTGATCGCCGTCAATGTTACAGGCGCAATCCTGGTCGCGCGCGAGGCGGTGCGCCGCATGTCGACCGCGCGCGGCGGCCAGGGCGGGGCGATCGTCAATCTCTCCTCGATGGCCGCCGTGCTCGGCGCGCCCGGCGAATGGGTCGGCTATGCCGCATCGAAGGGCGCGATCGACAGCTTCACCGTCGGCCTCGCACGCGAGGTCGCCAAGGAAGGCATCCGCGTGAACGCGGTGGCGCCCGGCCTGATCGACACCGACATTCACGTCACGGCGGGCCAGCCCGACCGCATCGAGCGCATGGCGCCGACGGTTCCCATGGCGCGCGCCGGCAGCGCGGCCGAAGTCGCGGCGGCGATCCTCTGGCTCTTGTCGGACGAAGCGTCCTACGTCACCGGCACCATCGTGCGCGTATCGGGCGGGCGCTGAGCGGGAGTCGCAACCACAGCTTAGGCGGGCTAGAAGGAGATCGGGCGGCACCAGCCGCAAGAAACGGGAGGAAGAAAAATGGTCGCGGCAGTCCGTATCCACAAGACCGGCGGGCCGGAAGTGCTCACCTACGAGGACATCCAGCTGAAAGAGCCGGGCCAGGGCGAGGTGCGCATCAAGCAGAACGCCATCGGGCTCAATTACATCGACACCTATTTCCGCACCGGCCTCTATCCCGCTCCCGGCGGCCTGCCGATGATCCCCGGCAACGAAGGCGCCGGCGTCGTCACCGCCGTCGGGCCCGGCGTCACCGATCTCAAGGTTGGCGACCGCGTCGCCTATGGCGCCGCCGTCGGCGGCTACGCCGCCGAACGCAACATCGCCGCCGAGCGCCTCGTCAAGCTCGATGCCAAGATCGACGACAAGACCGCCGCCGGCATGATGCTCAAGGGCATGACCGCGGAATATCTGCTGCATCGCACCTTCAAGGTGCAGAAGGGCCAGACCATTCTCGTGCACGCCGCGGCCGGCGGCGTCGGGCTGATCCTCTGCCAATGGGCGAATTATCTCGGCGCCACTGTCATCGGCACCGTCGGCTCCGCCGACAAGGCCAAGCTCGCCAAGGAGAACGGCTGCCATCACACCATCCTCTATCGCGACGAGGATTTCGTGAAGCGCGTCGGCGAGATCACCAACGGCGGCAAGTGCCACGTGGTCTATGACGGCGTCGGCAAGGCGACGTTCCCGGGCTCGCTCGACTGCATCAAGCCGCATGGGCATGTTCGTGAGCTTCGGCAACGCCTCGGGCCCGATCGACGCCTTCAACATTCTTCTGCTGCAGACCAAGGGCTCGCTGTTCGCGACGCGGCCGACGCTGGTTCACTACGGCGCCAAGCGCGAGGACATGGTCAGCATGGCGAAGAACCTCATGGACGTGGTGGCCAAGGGCGCGGTGAAGATTCCGATCAAGCAGACCTATGCGCTGAAGGATGCGGCCAAGGCGCATATCGACCTCGAAGCGCGCAAGACCGTGGGCTCGAGCGTCCTGATCCCGTGACCTGCCGGCGCGTTGCCAAACGTGCCTGCTTGCCCGAAAAGAGCGGGCCATGGACGTCTTCGCCGCCGATTGGCTGAACCTGATGCTGCGCTGGGCCCACATGGTCGTGGGCATCGGCTGGATCGGCACATCGTTCTATTTCATCGCGCTCGATTACGGGCTGCGCAAAGAAAAGGGCGCGGCGCCGGGCATTCTCGGCGCCGAGTGGCAGGTGCACGGCGGCGGCTTCTATCACGTCGAAAAATATACGGTCGCGCCGCCGCAACTGCCCGAGCATCTGGTCTGGTTCCGCTGGGAAGCGTATCTGACCTGGGTCAGCGGCTTCGGACTCCTGGTCGTCCAATATTACTGGAACGCGCGCGCCTATCTGATCGATCCGGCGGTGCTGGACATTTCTCCCACCGCCGCCATCGCGATTTCAGTCGCGAGCCTGGTCGCCGCCTGGTTCATCTATGATTTCATTTGCCGCTTCTTGGGCGATCGCACGACGCTGCTGGCAATCGCCACGTTCGTGTTGATCGTCGCCGCGGCTTACCTGTTCCAACATGTCTTCTCCGGCCGCGGCGCGTTCATTCACGTCGGCTCGCTGGTCGGCACCATCATGGCCGCCAACGTCTTCCTCGTGATCATCCCGAACCAGAAGAAAATGGTGGCGCAACTGATCGCCGGCGAAGCACCGGACGCGCGGCTGGGCGCCATCGGCAAGCAGCGTTCGCTGCACAACAATTACCTCACGCTGCCCGTGCTGCTGATGATGGTCTCGGGCCATTACCCGATGCTCTATAGCCACCCGCTTTCGTGGCTGGTGGTGGCGCTGATCCTGATCGCCGGCGGCCTGGTGCGGCACCTGATCAATCGCCACGATGCCGGCGACAACCTCCATGCCTATAGCTGGGCCGCGCCGGTCGCGGTCTTCGCGCTGATTTGCGCCGTGAGCGCCACCGCGCCGCGGCGCGCCGAGAGCGCGTTACAGGTGTCCGACGCCGAAGTGGTGCAGATAGCCGCGCACCATTGCGCGAACTGTCATGCCCGCAAGCCCAGCCATCCGGGCTTCGCCGAGGCGCCGAAGAGCATCCGGCTCGAGTCCGCGGCGGACCTGCGCCAATACGCGCGCCTGGTGCAGGCCCAGGCCGTGCAAACCAACGCCATGCCGCTCGGCAACGAGACCCGCATGAGCGCCGAGGAGCGCGAGAAGCTCGGCGCCTGGCTGGCGGCGCAACGATGACCGCGCTCGATCCCGACACACTCGGCCGCCGCGCCGAGGCCATGCTCGAAGAACTGGCGGCGATCTCGGCCGAGCCCGACAAGCTGGTGCGGCTGTTCCTGACGCCCGAGCATCGCCGCGCCGCCAAGCTCGTCGCGCAATGGATGGGCGAAGCGGGGCTCGAAGTCTCCGAGGACGCGCTCGGCAATGTGCGCGGGCGAAGCGGGCAGGGGCCGCGGCTCTTGCTCGGCTCCCACATCGATAGCGTCATCGATGCCGGAATTTATGACGGCCCGCTCGGCGTGGTGGCGCCGATCCTCGCGCTCGATGCGCTGAAGCGCGCGGGTGCGAAATTGCCGGCGCTGGAGCTGCTCGTCTTCGGCGACGAGGAAGGCTCGCGCTTTCCCTCGACGCTCTCCGACTTCGGCCGCGGTGGCGGGCGTGTTCGACAGCAAGCAGCTCGAATTGAAGGATTCGAACGGCGTGACCTATGCCGAGGCGCTGCGCGCCTATGGCAAGAACCCCGATGAAATCTCCCGCGCCGCCATCCCGCGCGGCGAGGCCGCCGCCTGGCTCGAAGTGCATATCGAGCAGGGGCCGGTGCTGGAATCCAAGAACGAGCCGCTCGGCGTGGTCACCGCCATCGCCGGCCAGACGCGGCTCTCACTCACGCTCACCGGCGAAGCCGGTCACGCCGGCACCGTGCCCATGAATCTGCGGCGCGACGCGCTCGCGGGTGCGGCGGAGATCGCGTTGCTCGCCGAGCGCATCGCCCGCGAGACCGGCGACCACATGGTGGCGACCGTGGGCCGCATGGAGGTGCAGCCCGGGCGCGGTCAACATCATCCCGGCCGAGGCGCGCTGCACGCTCGATCTGCGCTCGCCATCCGACGCCGCCCGCAAGGCGGCGATTGGGCGCTTCGAGCAAGAGGCCCGCGCCATCGCCGCGCGCCGCAAATTGACGTTGCAGATCGAGCCGATCCACGAGATCGCCACCACGCCCTGCGACGCGCAATTGCAGGATCGGCTAGCGAAAGCGGTGGAGGCGGTCGGCGCCCGCGCGATCAAGCTGCCTTCCGGCGCCGGCCACGACGGCCTGATGCTCTCGAAAATCTGTCCCATCGCCATGCTGTTCGTGCGCTGCAAGGGCGGCGTCAGCCACAATCCGGCGGAATACGCCTCACCGGCCGACATGGGCCTCGCCATCGCGGCGCTCATGCGCTTCATCGAGAATTTCGGAGCGCGCCCATGAGCGACGCGGAATTTCTACGCGCGCGTCGATTTCCTGAAGGCGCTGGTGCAGGTGCCGAGCGACAATCCGCCCGGCGACTGCGCGCGCACGCGGCGGCCACGGCGAAGCTGCTCGAAGAGCATGGAATTCATCGTCGAGCGTCATCTGGTTCCGAAATCCCACGTCGAGCGCCAGGGCATGCGCTCGGTGGTGAACCTCGTGGTGCGTGAGAAATTCGGCGCGGGCAGGGGGCCGACCATCGCGCTTAACGCCCACGGCGACGTGGTGCCGCCGGGCGAGGGCTGGAGCGTCGATCCCTATGGCGCCATAGAGAAAGACGGCGCGATCTATGGCCGCGGCGCCGCGGTGTCGAAATCCGACTTTGCCACTTACGCCTTCGCGCTCCGTGCGCTCAAGGACGACCGCCACGGCCTCGACGGCCATGTCGAACTGCATTTCACCTATGACGAGGAAGCCGGCGGCGAAGTCGGCCCGAAATGGCTGCTCGAACAGAATCTCACCAAGCCCGATCTCGCGATCTGCGCCGGCTTCTCCTATTCGGTGGTGACCGCGCACAACGGCTGCCTGCATCTGGAGGTCACCATGCACGGCCGTCAGGCGCATGCGGCCATGCCGGAAACCGGCGCCGACGCGCTCGAGGCCGCCAACGCGATCCTCACCGCGCTTTACGCCGAGCGCAAAAAGCTCACGCGCAGCAAGAGCAAGTCGCCCGGCATCGGCTCGCCCAAGCTCAATGTCGGGCTGATCTCCGGCGGCATCAACACCAACGTCGTGCCCGACCGTGTCACCTTCCGCCTCGATCGCCGCATCATCCCGGAAGAGAACACCGCGAAGGTAGAGAAGGACCTCATCGCGCTCGTCGCGAAAGCCGGCAAGCGCAAGGGCATCAGCGTGGAGTCGAAGCGCATCATGCTCGCCGAGCCGCTGAAGCCGGTGAAAGGCACCGAACGGCTCATCGAGACCGCTTCAGCGTCACGCCAAGGTGAGCTTCGCGTCGCGATCAAGGAAATCGGCGTGCCGCTCTATACCGACGCCCGCCACTACGCGGCGCGCGGCATCCCGACCGTGCTCTACGGCGCCGGCCCGCGCTCGATCCTGGATGCCAACGCCCACGGCGCCGACGAGCACGTGCGGCTGAAGGACCTCGAAGCCGCGATCAAGATCGTGACGGCGACGCTCAGGGATTTACTTCGCACGTCATCCTGAGGCGCGAGGCGCGAAGCGCCGAGCCTCGAAGGATGACGGAACTTTTTACTGATCCATCTTGATGTTCGCGGCCTTGGCCACCGCGGTCCACTTCTCGATGTCGGCGGCGATCACCTTGCCGAATTCCTCGCCGCTGGTGGCGACCACGTCGAGCGCGAGCGCCTTGAGTTTCTCGACCACGTCCGGCGTCTTCGACGCCTTGATGATCTCGGTCTCCAGCTTCTTGACGATCGCGGGCGGCGTGCCCGCCGGCGCGAGCAGCCCGGTCCACAGATAAACCTCGACGCCTGGCACCCCGGCCTCGGCCAAGGTAGGCACATCGGGGAACTGCGACGAGCGCTCCTTGCCCGTGACGGCGAGCGCGCGCACGCGGCCGGCGCGGATCTGCGGCACGACCGGCGCTCCATCGGAAATCGTCATCAGCACGTCTCCGGTCATCACCGCGGCGACCGACTCGCCGCTGCTCTTGTAGGCGATCGCCTCCATCGGCGTGCCGGTCTTCTGCTTCAGGAGCTCGGCGGCGAGCGTGAACGGCGTAGAGGAAGTGGCGTAGTTCGCCTTCGCCGGATTGGCCTTCGCGTAAGCCAGGAGCTCCTGCACGTTCTTCACCGGCAGCGACGGTGTCGCCACCATCCACAGCGGGAAGCGCACGATCATGGAAAGCGGAACGAAATCCTTGAGCGAGTTGTAGGGCAGCTTCGTGAACACCGCCGGATTGATCGCCATGGCCCCGGTCGCACCCATCAGGAGCGTATAGCCGTCGGGCGCGGCGGTCCTCACGTAGTCGGTGCCGGTGATGGCGTTCGCGCCCGGCTTGTTCTCGACGATGATCGGCTGGCCCATGCTCTCCTGCATCTTGGCGGCAATGATGCGAAGGATGATGTCGTTGCCGCCGCCGGCGGCGAACGCGACCACGACGCGGATCGGCCGGTTCGGATAATTGGCTGCAGCATCCTGCGCCTGCGCAAAGGGCGCGAGCGCAAACAGTGCGACCAAAATACCGGCAAGGGATTGAACGACGTTTCTTGGTTTCATGGCTTCCTCCCTCGGGGAAGCCTATCAGAACCCGACCGCCTGCCCATAGAGGTCGTAGGCATCGGCGCGCTCGACTTTCACATTTGTGATCTCGCCCACGCGGAGCGGCCGGCGCGCGGAAACATGCACCACGCCGTCGATCTCCGGCGCGTCGCCCCGCGTGCGGCCGATGGCGGCGCCGCCCTCGACCCTGTCGATGATCACTTGCTGGCGTGTGCCGATCTTCCTCTTGAGGCGCTTGGCGCTGATCGCCTGCTGCCGCTCCATGAAGCGGACATAGCGTTGCTCCTTGACCTCGGCGGGCACGAGCGAGCCCAGCTCGTTTGCCGCCGCGCCGCGCACCGGCTCGTAGCGGAAGCAACCGGCGCGATCGATCTGCGCTTCGTCGAGGAACGCCAGGAGCTCCTCGAACTCCGCCTCGGTCTCGCCCGGGAAGCCGACGATGAAGGTGGAGCGGATGGTGAGCTCGGGGCAAGCGGCGCGCCATTTTTCGATCCGGCCCAGCGTCTTCTCCTGCGCCGCCGGACGCTTCATGCGCTTCAGCACGGCGGGACTGCCGTGCTGGAACGGAATGTCGAGATAGGGCAGCACTTTCCCCTCGGCCATGAGCGGGATCACTTCGTCGACGTGCGGGTAGGGATAGACGTAGTGCAGCCGCACCCAAATGCCGAGCTCGCCGAGCGCCTGCGCGAGATCGAGAAAGCGCGCGCGCACCTCGCGGTCCTTCCATTTGCTCGCGGCGTACTTGATGTCGACGCCATAGGCAGAAGTGTCCTGCGAGATGACGAGCAGCTCCTTCACGCCCGCGGCCACGAGCTTCTCCGCCTCGCGCAACACGTCGGCGGCGGGGCGGCTCACCAGATCGCCGCGCAGCTTGGGGATGATGCAGAAGCTGCAGCGGTTGTTGCAGCCCTCGGAAATCTTCAGATACGCGTAGTGCCGCGGCGTGAGCCGGATGCCTTGTTCCGGCACCAGATCGAGGAACGGATCGTGCTGGGGCGGCACGGCTTCGTGCACGGCCGCCATCACTTCTTCGTAGCGCTGCGGCCCGGTGACCGCGAGCACGCTCGGATGCGCCGCGCGGATGATGTCGGGCTCGGCGCCGAGGCAGCCGGTGACGATCACGCGGCCGTTCTCATTCAGCGCCTCGCCGATGGCGGCAAGGCTTTCCGTCCGTGCGGTGTCGAGGAAGCCGCAGGTATTGACCACCACCACGTCCGCGCCCTTGTGCTCGCGCGACAGCTCATAGCCCTCGGCGCGCAGCTTGGTGATGATGCGCTCGGAATCCACCAGCGCTTTGGGGCAACCGAGGGAGACGAAGCTCACGCGGGGTGCCGAGGCCTCGTCCAGATTGGTGCTCGCGATTTTCAAGAGCCCGCCTTCTTCGCCGGCTTTTCTTCGACGTGCTCCACCGGCGGCGTGCCGTAGGTGTGGAACGAGTGCACGGTCTGCAAGCCCCAGGCCTGGCCTTTCTTGCGCTCGGCCTCGGTCCACACGATCGGCTTCCAGTCGGGCGCCAGGATGAGGCGCGCGCCGGCATTGGCCACCTCGAAGCGGTTGCCGCCCGGCTCATAGACGTAGAGGAACATGGTCTGCTGGATCGCGTGCTTGTGCGGCCCGGTCTCGATGAACACGCCGTGCTCAAGGAAAATATCGGCCGCGCGCAGGATCTCCTCGCGGCTGTCGAGCGCGTAGGTCACATGGTGGAAGCGCCCGCGCGTGCCGGTGCTGTCGCGCGCGATGGCGATATCGTAGCTCTTGTTGGTCGCCGTGACCCAGGCGCCCATCTCGACGCCGTTGTCGAACACGATCTGCTCAGTCAGTCGCATGCCGAGCTGTTGCTCGAAGAACTTGCGCGTCGGCGTCACTTCGCTGGCGAGCAGGTTCATGTGGTCGAGCCGGCGCACGTTGACGCCGCGGGCCGGGAAGCGTTGCGCCTGGTTCTTGAGCGCGGGCTTCTGCGCGGGCGGCGGCGTGTACCATTCGGCTTCATAGAAAAGCTCGAGCTTGTGATCGTCCGGCATGCGCGCAACGAAGGTCTTGCCCTGGCCGAGATCGCCCTCGGTCCAGCCGATGCCGAGGCCCGCGGCCTCGATCGCGTTGGCGCGCCGCTCGAGCGCCTGCGGGCTCCAGGTGCGGAGCGCGAAATGCCCCATGCCCGGCTGCTTGGCCGCCGTGAGCTTCAGCGTGTGATGTAGATAATCGTCATAGGCGCGCAGATACACGGAGTCGCCTTGGCGCGCGGTCTCCTGCATGCCGACCACGTCCACGAAGAACCGGAGGCTCTCGTCGGGCTTCGGCGTCAGCATTTCGACATGCGCCAGATGGGCGATGTCGTGGATCGGCTCGTTTTGCACGCTTGGCTCCTTGGACCGCTACCGGGCGCGAAGCAGAATGGCGGAAGGGGTGGGATTCGAACCCACGAATCCCTTGCGGGATTTCCAGTTTTCAAGACTGGCGCCTTAAACCACTCGGCCACCCTTCCGCACGCGTCCGCCGGCACATTTGCGAGAACCGGCCCCTCATTGCAAGCACCGCGGCAGGCAGCGGGCGGAGGATTAACCATCCGCGCGTATCGTCCGTATTTTCGCCCGGATCGGCGCGCCTTCTCGCGTCCGGTCAGGGGTATTCGGGCGCGGCGCCCGGATCAGGGGATCGAGCCTTCGCAAGCCATTGCAGCACAATGGCGCACGGCCCGTTGCAATCGGCGAGCAGGTTCGAATACGGTCGACGGATGGGGCGGTAATCCATCGGTTTTAGCGACGCACGCCGGGACGGGGCGGGCATTTTCGCGCGCTGCGATCGTAGCGCTTGCGGTGCTCGCCGTCGCCGGCTGCGCCTCTTCCGACAAATTCGCCCGCCGCGTCGACCCGATCTATGGCGTGCCCTCGAGCCCGCGCGTCGTCGATCTGGGCGATCCGGTACCCAAGGGCGGCGGCGTGTACCGCATCGGCAAGCCCTACGTGGTCGCCGGCCGCACCTATACTCCCGAGCACGATCCCAGCTTATCGCGCCGAGGGACTCGCGTCCTGGTACGGCCTCGATTTCCACGGCCGCCGCACCGCCAATGGCGAAGTCTTCGATCAGCATGCGATCTCCGCGGCGCATCCGACGCTCCCGATGCCCTCGTACGTGCGCGTGACCAATCTCGCCAATCGCCGCTCCATCATCGTGCGCGTCAACGACCGCGGGCCCTACGCCAAGGACCGCGTCATCGACGTCTCGTCGAAGACCGCCGAGCTGCTCGGCTTCCGGCCGTTCGGCGTCGCGCGCGTTCGCGTCGAATATGTCGGCCCGGCCGCGACCACCGGCTCCGACGACCGCGTGCTGATGGCGACGCTGCGCCACGACGGCCAGCCCGCGCCGGCGCCCTCGAGCGTCATGCTCGCTTCGACCCGGCCGTTCGTCCCGCAAGCCGCCGCGCCGTTGCCCGGCGCGCGCATCGCCACGGTGCCGGCGCCGCCCGAGCGCCCGTTCGAAATCGGCTATTCCTCGTTCTCGGTCGCCAGCCGCGACGCGCGTCCCGTTCCGGTCACGCGCGTGAGCGCCACGCTGCCACCTGCTGCGAGACCTGCCGCCGCAGCAGCGAGCCCGGAACCGACCGCACCCGCGGCCCCGCCGCGCCCGCAATTGCGGGCGCCCGACCCCACAAGTTCAATCGTCTTCTCCTCGCGCGGTCTTTATTAACCGGCGCCTTCCCCGGCCATTGATCGGCCGCTTTCCCGCTTGTAAGGGATAGGCTCGAGCGGGGCGGCGGAAGAGGCGAGGGCAATGCGAGACTTGCCCGCATATTTATTTGCGCGCCGAGCAGCGGCCCTCGCGGCCGCGCTCGCGCATTGCTCGTTGCGGCCACGCGCGCGCGTACGCCCAAGCGCAAATCCAGGTCTCGGCGCCGCACGCGATCCTGATCGATTTCGACAGCGGCACCGTGCTCTACGAGAAGGCCGCCGACGTGCCGACGCCGCCCGCCAGCATGTCGAAGCTCATGACCATGGCGGTCGTGTTCCGCGAGCTCAAGAACGGCGACCTCAAGCTCACCGACGAAATTCCGATCAGCGAATATGCCTGGCGCCGCGGCGGCGCGCCGGCCGGCGGCTCCGCCATGTTCGCCGCGATCCACAGCCGCGTGCCGGTGCCGGACCTGCTGCGCGGCGCCATCATCCAGTCCGGCAACGACGCCGCCATCGCCTTTGCCGAGGCGATCGCCGGCAACGAGCTCGCGTTCTCGGAGAAGATGAACGCGCTGGCGCGCGAGCTTGGCCTGACCAACTCGACCTTCCGCAACGCGACCGGCCTGCACGATCCCGACCAGAAAGCGAGCGTGCGCGATCTCGCCAAGCTCGCGGTCCACATCATCCGCAACTATCCCGAACAGTACAAAATCTTCGGCGAGCGCGAATTCACCTGGAACAAGATTCGCCAGCAGAGCCGCAACCCGTTGCTGACGCTTTCCATCGGCGCCGACGGCCTCAAGACCGGCTTCATCAAGGAGTCCGGCTACGGCATCGTCGGCTCGGCGGTGCAGGGCGGCGCGCGCCTGATCGTCGCCATCAACGGCGCGCGCACCGAGAAGGACCGCGTCGACGACGCCCGCCGGCTGCTCGAATGGGGCTTCCGCGCCTTCGACTCGCGGCTCTTGTTCCGCGAGGGCGCGACCGTCGGCGAAGCACGCGTGTTCGGCGGCGACCGCCGCAATGTGCCGCTGGTGGGCACCGGCACGATCCGGCTCTTGACGCAACGGGGCACCGCCGATCGCCTCCTCGTCCGCGTCGCCTATACCGGACCGCTGCGCGCGCCGATCGCGCAAGGCGCGGAGGTCGCGCGGCTCAAGGTCATGCGCGGAAACGCCGTCGCCCTCGACGTGCCGCTTTATGCGGCGACCGACGTGGGCGAGGGCAGCCTGACGCAACGCGCCCTCGACGGCGCTTTCGAGCTTGCCGGCGGGCTCGTCCGCTCCGGCCTCGACAAGATCAAGCGCTGAACGCAAGGGTCCGGATCGATGAGCGCGAAACAGCGGCCGCTTCATCACCTTCGAAGGCGGGGAGGGTTCGGGCAAGTCCACGCAAGTGCGGCGTCTGGTCGATCGCCTGCGCATTCAGGGTCTCGAAGTCGTCGAAACGCGCGAGCCGGGCGGCTCGCCCGGCGCCGAGGCGATCCGGCAGGTTCTCTTGTCGGGCGCGGCCAAAGCGCTCGGCCCGGAGACCGAGGCCATGCTGTTCGCCGCCGCGCGCAGCGACCATGTCGAGAATACTGATCCGCCCGGCGCTCGAGCGCGGCGCCTGGGTGGTATGCGACCGCTTCCATGATTCCACGCGCGTCTATCAGGGCGTGCTCGGCAACGTCGATCCGAAGCTGATCAATGCGCTCGAGCGCATCACCGTTGGCGACGTGAAACCGGACCTCACCTTCGTGCTCGACGTTCCGGTCGAGACCGGCCTCGCGCGCACCAAGGCGCGCGGCCAGGCACTGGACCGTTTCGAGGCGGAGGACCCCGAGTACCACAACTGGCTGCGCGTCGCGTACCGCAAGCTCGCCGAGAACGAACCCGATCGCTGCGTCATCATCGACGCCAGCCCGAACCCCGATACGGTCGCCGTCAAGATCTGGATGATCGTGGCCGAACGCCTGTTGCGTCCGCTGCGCGCCGCGCAGACGGCCGGAGTAGCCGGGTGAACGACGAAACGATCCAGGAAGCCGACCGCCTGGAGGGCGCCCCGCATCCGCGCGAGCACGGCATTCTCGTCGGCCACGCCGAAGCCGAAGCATCGGTGCTTCGGGCTTGGCAATCGGGGCGTCTTCCGCACGCCTTCCTGATCGGCGGCCCCGAAGGCATCGGCAAGGCGACGCTCGCCTATCGGATCGCCCGCTTCGTGCTGGCGCATCCCGCGCCCGACCAGAAGCCGCGCAAGGACCTCTCGATCGCCGAGGATCATCCGGTCAGCCGGCAGGTGGCGGCGCTCTCGCATCCCGATCTCCTCGTGCTGCGCCGGGTGCTGAACGAGGAAGGCACGAAGCTGCGCTCGGAAATCCGAGTGGATGACGTGCGCCGGATCGTGAGCTTCTTCGGCTCCACGCCCGCGTTCGGCGGCTATCGCGTCTGCATCGTCGATTCGATCGAAGAGATGAACGCGTCGGGCCTGAACGCGCTGCTGAAGCTGGTCGAGGAGCCGCCGGCGAAATCCATGTTCTTGCTGATTTCGCACGCGCCCGGCCGGGTCATGGCGACCATCCGCTCGCGCTGCCAGCGCATGCGGCTCAACCCGCTTTCAACGGAAGAAGTATCGCGGGCGGTGACCGCGCTCGCCGCGCGCATGCCCGAGCTGCCGCGCGCGCAGATTCCCGACGCCGCGGCCGCGAGCGGCGGCAGCGTGCGCCGGGCGCTGGAACTTCTGCTCGGCGAGGGGCTCGAGGTGCGCTCGCTCAGCACCGAGATGCTCGAGCGCCTGCCGTCGGTCGATCCGGCGAAGCTGCACACGCTCGGCGACCACATGAAGGGCGATCAGGGGCTCGCCGTCTTCACCGAAACGGTCGAGGACTGGCTGGCTTCCCAGGCGACGCGGGAGAACCAGCCGCCCGCTCGCCTTGCACGCTATGCCGAGACATGGGAGAAGGTCCGCCGCGCTGCGATCGAGACCGACGTTTTCCGGCTCGACCGCAAGCCGTTCGTGTTCCAGATCTTCGCCATGCTCGCGGATGCGACCCGCCGTTAGAGCGGGGCGTGCAAGAAGTCGCATCCATGGCAACCAAGCCGCGCTACTACCTGACCACGGCGATCTCCTACCCGAACGGCGTGCCGCACATCGGCCACGCCTACGAGGCGATCGCGACCGATGCGATCGCGCGCTTCCTGCGGCTCGACGGCCACGACGTCTTCTTCATGACCGGCGTCGACGAGCACGGCATGAAAATGTCGCAGACCGCGGCCAAGGAGGGCATCACGCCGCGCGCGCTCGCCGACCGCAACAGCGCGCGCTTCCGCGAAATGTGCGACCGGCTCGACGTCTCCTACGACCGCTTCATCCGCACCACCGAGCCCGCCCATTACGAGGCGAGCCAGGCGATCTGGAAGAAGCATGGTCGAGGCCGGCGACATCTATATCGGCACCTATCAGGGCTGGTACTCGGTGCGCGACGAGGCGTTCTACGCCGAAGGCGAGACCACGGTCGGCCCGGACAACGTGCGCGTCGGCCCGCAGGGCACGCCGGTCGAGTGGACCGAGGAGAAGTCCTATTTCTTCCGCCTCTCGGCCTATCAGGACCGGTTGCTCAAGCTCTACGCGGCCCACCCGGATTTCGTGCTGCCGGAGACCCGCTTCAACGAGGTCATCAGCTTCGTCAAAGCCGGGCTGCAGGACCTCTCGATCTCGCGCACCACGCTCGCCTGGGGCGTGCCGGTGCCCGATGTGCCCGGTCACGTGATGTACGTGTGGGTCGACGCGCTCACCAATTACCTGACCGGCGTCGGCTATCCGGATGTGAAGTCACCGCAATTCAAGCTTTGGCCGGCCGATTTGCACGTCATCGGCAAGGACATCGTGCGCTTCCACGCGGTCTATTGGCCGGCGTTCCTGATTTCGGCGGGCCTGGCGCCGCCCAAACGCATCTTCAGCCACGGCTTTCTCTTCAATCGCGGGGAGAAAATGTCGAAGTCCGTGGGCAACGTGGTCGATCCGTTCGCGCTCGCCGACGCCTATGGCGTCGATGCGCTGCGCTATTTCTTCCTGCGCGAGGTGCCGTTCGGCCAGGACGGCAATTACAGCCACGAGACGATCGTCGCGCGCATGAACGCGGACCTCGCCAACGATCTGGGCAACCTTGCCCAACGCTCGCTCTCGATGGTGGCCAAGAACTGCGAGGGCAGGGTGCCGAAGCCCGGCGCGCTGTCGCCGGCCGACAAGGCCATCCTCGACGCCGCCGACGGCATGCTTGGCCAAGGCGCGCGAAGCGATGAAGGGGCAGCAGCTCCACCACGCGCTGGCTGCGATCTGGGCCGTGGTGGCGGACGCCAACCGCTATTTTGCCGGGCAGGCACCGTGGGACCTGCGCAAGACCGATCCCGCGCGCATGGCGACCGTGCTCTGGACCACGGCCGAGGTCACGCGCCAGGTCGCCATCCTGGCTCAACCCTTCGTGCCAAAGAGCGCCGCCAAGCTCCTCGATTCATTGTCGATTCCGCAATCGGCGCGCAGTTTCGCGGCTTTGGGCGAGGCTGGGCGCATCGCGGCCGGGACGGCGCTACCGGCGCCCGAGCCCGTGTTTCCGCGCTATGTCGAGCCCGAAGCGGCCAGCTGAGCCATGCTCGTCGACAGCCACTGCCATCTCGACCATGCGCAACTTGCCAAGGAAACCGACGCGGTCGTCGAGCGTGCCCGCAGCGCCGGGATCGGGCGCATGGTCACGATCGGCACGCGCGTGCAGCGCTTCCCCGAGGTCCGCGCCATCGCCGAGCGGTTCGACGACGTGTTCTGCTCCGTGGGCACGCATCCGCACCATGCGGCCGAGGAGCCCGACGTCAGCGTCGGCGATCTCGTGGCAATCGCGGCCCATCCGAAGGTCGTGGCGATCGGCGAGGCGGGACTCGATTATTTCTACAAGAACAGCCCGCCCGAAGCGCAGGAAAAGGGCTTCCGCACCCACGCCGCGGCCGCGCGCGAGACCGGATTGCCGCTGGTGATCCATGCCCGCGACGCCGATTCCGATATCGCCCGCATCCTCGAGGAAGAGACCGCCAAGGGCCCGCTCACGGCCATCCTGCACTGTTTCACCGGCGGCGCGGAGCTGGCGCGCCGCGCTGTCGCCATCGGCCACTACGTTTCGTTCTCCGGCATCCTGACCTTCAAGAAAAGCGATGACTTGCGCCGGATCGCTGCCGAACTGCCCGAGGATCGGATCCTGGTCGAGACCGACGCGCCGTATCTGGCGCCCGAGCCGTGGCGCGGCAAGCGCAACGAGCCGGCCTACGTGGCCGAGACCGCCCGCGTGCTCGCGGAAACGCGCGACATCACGCCCGAGCGCATCGCCGAGATCACGACGGCGAATTTCTTCCGCTGTTTCGCCAAGGTTCCGCGGGCCTGACATGGCGCTGACGTTCACGATCCTGGGCTGCGGCTCCTCGGCGGGCGTGCCGCGCGTGGGCCAGGGTTGGGGCGCGTGCGATCCGAACAACCCCAAGAATCGCCGCCGCCGCTGCTCGCTCCTGGTGGAGCAGGCCGACGGCGGCGGCCGGCCGCACCACGGTGCTCGTCGACACCTCGCCGGACCTGCGCGCGCAGCTGCTCGACGCCGACGTGAAATCGCTCGACGGCGTTCTGTACACCCACGCCCACGCCGACCACACCCACGGCATCGACGATCTGCGGCCGCTCGATGCTGCACATGGGCCGCCGCATCGACATCTATGCCGACGCGCCGACTGCCGAACTCCTGCAAGGCGCGCTTCGGCTATTGCTTCTCGACGCCCGTGGGCAGCGAATATCCGCCGATCCTGAACGAGCACCGCATCGCAGCCGGGACAAACCGGTGACGATCGCGGGCGAGGGCGGTCCGATCGCGGCTCTGCCCTTCACCCAGGACGCACGGCAATGAGCGCGACGCTGGGCTTCCGCTTCGGCGGCCTGGCCTATTCCTGCGACGTGAGCGGCATACCGGAGGAAAGCCTGCCCGCGCTCTCCGGGCTCGATGTCTGGATTCTCGATGCATTGCGCCACCGGCCGCATCCGAGCCATTTCTCGCTCGAGGAAGCGCTCGCCTGGATCGCCCGCATCAAGCCGCGCCGGGCGATCCTGACCAATCTGCATACCGATCTGGACTACGAAACGCTGCGCAAATCGCTGCCGAAATCCGTCGAGCCCGCCTATGACGGACTGAAAATCGTTTTGTGATAAGGCAGTACGCCGAAGTTCTTCAGCGCCGGTCGAATTGCCGGGCCGAGCATCCGGTTAGCGCGGTTCGGCCATTTCCGGGCAAGCCCAGTGCGGCTGCAGGGTCACGCCTTCGGCGAGCGTATCGACCGCGATGATCGGCGGCGCATTGTCGACCACACGGTTCCTGCCGGCGCGTTTGGCCTCGTAGAGGGCCGCATCGGCCACCACGATCGCGCCGGCGAGGCTCTTGGCGTCCTCGGGCACGATCGCGACGCCCACGCTGCAGCCCACGAGGAAGCTCAGCCCATCCAGCTCGACGGGATCGGCATCGAGCGCGTTACGGATCTCTTCGGCGATGGCCCGCGCTTGCGCCCGCTTCTGGCCGTCCTTGAGCGGCATGATGGCCACGAATTCGTCGCCGCCGACGCGCGCCAGCATGCCGCGCCCGTCGACGACCGAGACGATCCGGCGCGCGACCGCGGTCAGCACCCGGTCGCCGATCGCGTGTCCGTGCGTATCGTTCACCGGCTTGAAGCCGTCGAGATCGATGGCGAGCACCGCCTGCGCCCGATCGCGGCCGCCGGCGGTGCGATCGACGATCTGGCGCTCGAGGTAGCGCCGGTTGGGCAGACCGGTAAGCCGGTCGAGATAGGCCAGGCGCTCGAATTCGGCCGTCATCGCGTTGTAGGTGGCGGCAAGGTCATGCAGTTCGCCGGCTACGAACGAGGGCAGATGGACGCGCAATCCGATCTTGCCGGCTTTAAGACGCTGCGCCGCCGTTTTCAGCACCCGCACGCCGCGCAGAACGCCGAATTCAGCGAACAGCATGGCCGCGCCGATCGAGCCGGTGGCGACCAGCATCAGCAGCAGTAGATCGGTCCAGAACCTCTTGTCGATCGCCTCGAGCACCTCGCTGCGCAGCAGTCCCACCGCGATGGTCACGCCCGAATCGGGCAGGCGGGAAATGCCGAAGATCCGCTGCTCGCCGCTCGGATCGGTCGCTTCGAACGTCGGCGACGTCGCGGCGAAAGGATCGTCGCGCACCAGCGGCTGCCTGTGCTGGTCGCTCGCCGGTCGACTGCCGGGAAAGATCTCCGGCTGCTGGACGATGATTCCGCCGCGGCGATCGATCGCAAGCAGCACGCCGCCGAACTTCGCGCTGGCCTGCGCCGCGACCTGATTGACCCATTGCAGATCGATGCCGAGCGAAATGACGCTTTCGAGGTTGCCCCGCGCGTCGAACGCCGGCAGCGCGGCCGGAACCAGCGGCTTGACCACGAAGCGACCCATGACGACGTCGCTGGTCGCAAATCCGCGCGTGCTCACCGCGTCACGGAAATGCACGCGGTCTCCGATGCTCAGATTGTCGGGAACTGCCCGGGGCGGCCGTGACAACGAACCAATCCGTTTTTGTCCGTCACCAGAATTGTCGTGATCCAGGGATTGATTCCCTGAATGCCGATCAGGATCTGGGAGCATTCGGAGGTCGCGTAGCGCACCGCCGGCAGGCTGCGCAGCAGTTCCAGCAATCGCTCGGCCTTCTCGATCAGCTCGGCATGATCCGTCGGCGGCGTCGCGGGCAAGCGACGCGGCGCGGGCATTGGCGTCGGCGAGGGCGGCTTGGCTGGCGGATTGCAGACGATAGAGCTGCAGCGCAAACACCGGCGTGACCGCCACCAATACGGTGAGGACCAGCAGCCAGCGCAGCCGCACGTAGCGGATCGGTGCTTGAGATCCCATCATCGAACGCGACCCGTCCCCAAATCTCGGGCAATGGCGGAAACATGCACGCAACCGCCTAAAAAACCGGCTGGAGAACGATTCAAATTGAATGAATTGCGGGTATTGCCTTGCGCCAGAGTGGGTTTGGCCTAGGAGCCCTGGGCTAGCTTAGATGTTCCATAATATGTCTTCTGCGAATCATGGATTAATGGCTGGCGCAGCCGGCCGCCGTTAACACTGTCCGGGCCTCACCCTCGTCCCCAGAATTCGGGCGCAAACGCACGCGGGTCCGCGACCAGCGGATTCGCCTCTGCTAAGAGCGCCGCATGAAGCCCGCGCGCGACATCGGCCGGCTGATCGAGATCATGGCGCGGCTGCGCACGCCGGGCACGGGCTGCCCGTGGGACCTGGAGCAGACCTTCGCGACCATCGCGCCCTACACCATCGAGGAAGCCTACGAGGTCGCCGACGCGATCGCGCGCGGCGACCGCGACGACCTCAAGGACGAGCTCGGCGACCTCCTGCTCCAGGTCGTGTTCCACGCCCGCATGGCCGAAGAGGAAGGCGCCTTCGATTTCGGCGACGTCGTCCAGACGCTCACCGAGAAGCTGATCCGCCGGCATCCGCACGTCTTCGGCGACGCCGGCAATCTCAAGCCCGACGAGGTCAAGACGCTGTGGAGCCGGATCAAGGACGAGGAGCGAAAGGTTAAAGGCGAGGCGGGTGACGGAGCAGGGACGTTGCATGTTCCCCTCGCCCTGCCCGCGCTGACGCGCGCCGAAAAATTGCAGGAGCAAGCCGCCAAGGTCGGCTTCGACTGGAAAAACACCGGCGACATCGTCCGCAAGATCGAGGAAGAGACGCGCGAGCTCGAAGCCGCGCTCGGCAGACGCGACGCCGAGGCCGAGGAAGTCGGCGATCTCCTGTTCGCGGTGGTTAATCTCGCACGCCGGCTGAAAATCGATCCCGAGGAGGCGCTGCGGGCCGCCAACCGAAAATTCGAGCGTCGCTTCGGCGCCATCGAAGCCGCACTCGCGGCCAAGGGCCGCAAACCGTCCGACGCAACGCTCGAGGAACTCGACGCGCTCTGGGACGACGCGAAGGCGAAGGAGCGCGGCCGTTAACTAGGCCGCGCTGAAGGAAATTTCCGCCGCACCTGCTCGACCTTGTCCGGATCGACGCGAACCGTGACCGCCATGCGGCCGCGCTCGTCGAGCCGCCGCTCCAGCACCTCGCACTGCCGGTGCAGCCAGCCGAGGCCGGCGCCGTCCGCGGGGTCGATGATCAAGCGAGCAGCGTCGGCTTGCCGACGCTGATACGCGCTTCGATCGCGGCGAGAAATGCGTCCGTCCCCTCCCCGGTCAATGCGGATACCAGGATCGGACGCGTGTCCGCGGGCTTGCGTGCGGCGATGTTCTCGATCCGCAGCCGGCTCTCCGCGTCGAGCCGGTCGATCTTGTTCCAGACTTCGATTACGCGGTGCGAATCCGCAGGATCGATCCCGAGATCCGCAAGCACCTTGGCTCACGTCCTCGGCCTGCGCCTCGGCCTCGCCGTGCGAGATATCGCGCACGTGCGCGATCACGTCGGCTTCGATCACCTCTTCGAGCGTCGCGCGGAATGCGGCGACCAGCAGCGTCGGCAGTTCGGAGATGAACCCGACCGTGTCGGAAAGGATCGCGCGCCCGCCATGGGGAAGCTTGATGCCGCGCAGCGTCGGATCCAGCGTCGCGAACAGAAGATCCTCGGCCCGCACCGAGGCCCGGGTTAGCTGGTTGAACAGCGTCGACTTGCCGGCATTGGTGTAGCCGACCAGCGCCACGATCGGGTGCGGGACCCGGCGCCTGTTCTCCCGATGCAGCGCCCGCGTGCGCTTGACCTTGTCGAGTTCGCGCTCGATGCGCCCGATCCGCTCCTCGATCTGCCGCCGGTCGGCTTCGATCTGGGTCTCGCCCGGTCCGCCGAGGAAGCCGAAGCCGCCGCGCTGGCGCTCCAAGTGCGTCCAGGAACGGACCAGCCGGCTCTTCTGATAGGTGAGATGCGCAAGCTCCACCTGCAGCGTGCCTTCCTTCGTGCGCGCGCGCTGACCGAAGATTTCGAGGATCAGCCCGGTCCGGTCGACGACCTTCGCGTTCCAGGCCTTCTCCAGGTTTCGCTGCTGCACCGGCGAGAGCGCGGTATCGATGAACACGAGGCCGGCTTCCTCCGTGCGCACGATGCCTTCGATCTCCTCGACCTTGCCCTTGCCGAGAAAGGTCGCGGGCCTGACCGCCGATAGCGGCACGATGCCGCCCTTCACCACCTTGAGATCGATCGCTTCCGCGAGCCCGATCGCTTCCTCGAGCTGCGCCTCGGCAGTGCGCAGCCGCGCCCCCTCGCCGGCTCGCGCGTGGCGAGAAAGGTCGGGCACGATGACGACCGCCCGCGTCGGCGAGCCGGAGCCATGCGTGCGAGCGGGCGGACGAGCCGCGCGTCTCTGCTTCAACTAGTCCCTGTCCCCTGCCGCGGCTTCCTCGGCCGGCTCGAACAACTGCACCGGAGCTCCGGGCATGACGGTCGAGATCGCGTGCTTGTAGACGAGCTGCGAATGCCCATCGCGCCGCAGGAGCACGCAGAAATTATCGAACCAAGTGACGACGCCCTGCAGCTTCACGCCGTTCACGAGGAAAATCGTGAGCGGCACCTTGTTCTTGCGGACGTGGTTGAGAAAGGTGTCCTGGAGATTTTGTGTTCGTTCCGCCGCCATGTGTGTTTTCCTTCTTGTTTCGCGGGCGAGCGATTGACGCCGGGCTTTGCCGCCCGGGCGGGCCAGCACGAGGCGTCCCCCGTGCAAACCGCATATTCATTATTAGAGGCACGAAACCCATCGCGCGCAAGCCAAACTTCCGTGCAGCGCGCGGCTGATTTGCCCGGCCGCGCGGCATTGCTTGCAACTCAAGAGATTTCCGCCGTCTCGTGAAAACGGGTGCGCAGACCGCGCGCGACCGGGCCGGGCTTGCCGTCCCCGATCGGCTTGCCGTCGATCATCACGACCGGCATGACGATTTGGGTCGCCGCGGTGGCGAAGGCTTCCCGCGCTTCGTACGCCTCGGCCACGGTGAACGGCCTCTCTTCCATCGCCAGCCCCTGCTTCGCAGCGACCTCGAGGACGACCGTGCGCGTGATCCCGCGCAAAATGCCGAATTCCGCCGGCCGCGTCACCACCCGGCCGGATCGGGTGACGATCCAGGCATTGGTGGAAGCACCCTCCGACACGAACCCGTCTGCATCGACGAGCCAAGCCTCGCGCGCTCCCGCATCGCGCGCCGCCTGCCGCGCCAGCACATTCGGCAGCAGCGAGACGCTCTTGATATCGACCCGCGACCAGCGGTCGTCGGGCACGGTCAGCACCGCAATGCCAGTCTCCGCGAGCGCGTTCTGCTTCGCCCGGTCGAGCGGGCGCGCGGTCACCACCAGGCTCGGCCGCGTACCCGGCGGCGGAAAGCCGTGGTCGCGGCGGGCCACGCCGCGCGTCACCTGCAGATAGATCAATCCGTCGCGAACGCGGTTACGCCGCGCTGTCTCGCGCAGCACGACGCCGAGCGCCGAGCGAGCGATCGGCAGCGCAATGCGGAGCTCAGACAGCGAACGGTCGAGCCGATCGAGATGCCGCCGCTCGTCCACCAGGCCTGCCGTCCCGAACCTCGCAGACTTCATAGACCCCGTCGGAGAACTGATAGCCGCGATCCTCGACGTGCACCTGCGCCGCCGCGTAGCGAACGTAGCGGCCGTTGACATACGCGAAGCGGAACATGGCGGGTGCAGCCGGTCAGCGCGGCCGCTCGTCGATGCCGAGCGCCTTGAGCTTGCGGTGCAGCGCCGAGCGCTCCATGCCGACGAACTCGGCGGTACGCGAGATATTGCCGCCGAACCGGCTGATCTGGGCGACGAGATATTGCCGCTCGAACGCTTCGCGCGCATCGCGCAGCGGGAGACTCATCAGTTCCTCGCCGCCGTGCCCGTTCGGCATGGACGGCACCAGCGCTCCCACGTCCGGCGGCAGCATCGCGGCGGTCACCGTCGCCGCCGGATCGCCGCCGGCCAGGATCAGCAGCCGCTCCACGTTGTTGCGCAGCTGCCGCACGTTGCCGGGCCAATCGTGCGACTGCAGTACCGCGATCGCGTCGGCGCCGACCTGCCGGCGCGGCAAGCCGGTCATGACCGAAATCTGCTCGAGGAAATACTCCACCAGCTCGGGGATATCCTCACGCCGCTCGGAGAGCGGCGGGACGCGGATCGGCACCACGCTCAGGCGGTGGAACAAGTCCTCGCGGAAGCGCCCCTCCTCGATCTCCGTTTCCACATCGCGCGCGGTCGAAGAGATGATGCGCACGTCCACGTTCACCCGCATTGTTCCGCCGACCCGCTGAAACTGCTGGTCGGTCAGTACGCGCAGGATGCGGTTCTGCGTCTCGCGCGGCATGTCGGCAATCTCGTCGATGAACAGCGAACCGCCGTGCGCCTCCTCGAGCGCCCCGATCTTGCGCGACCCGTTGCCCTCGGTGCCGAACAGCTCCACCTCCATGCGCTCGGGGGTGATGGTGGCCGCGTTGATGACGACGAACGGACCTTCGGCGCGCGCCGAGCTCGCGTGGATCATGCGCGCGGCGAGTTCCTTACCGCTACCCGACGGTCCAACGATCAGGATGCGACTGTTGGTGGGCGATACCCGCTCGATGGTATGGCGCAGATTGCTGATCGCGGGCGAGGAGCCGATCAAATGTTGCGCGTGCGACGCTAGTTGCTTCAGCGCATGCACCTCGCGCCTGAGCCGGAACATCTCGAGCGCCCGGCTCGTGACCACCACCAGCCGGTCGGCGTTGAACGGTTTTTCGATGAAGTCGTAGGCGCCGCGCTTGATCGCGGCGACCGCGGTCTCGATGGTGCCGTGGCCGGAGATCATGACCACCGGCACTTCCGGATGCTGCGACTTGATGACGTCGAGCAGCGCGAGGCCGTCGAGCCGGCTGCCTTCGAGCCAGATGTCCAGGAGGATCAACTGCGGACGGCGCGCGGCGACTGCCGCCAGCGCCTCGTCCGCGTCCTTGGCCACGCGGGCGGCATAGCCTTCGTCGGCCAGGATGCCCGCGACCAGGTCGCGGATATCCGCTTCGTCATCGACGATGAGGATGTCGGCAGTCATTTCAACCCGTACCCAATACTTCGCTGGCCATCGGCGCCGGCGTCGCTATTGCGCCGTCGATCGCGAACCGCAGCCGGACCCAGGCCCCGCGCCCGCCTTCGGCGACCGCAGGCGCGTCATAAAGCTCGACGCGGCCGCCGTGCTCCTCGAGAATCTTGCCGACGATCGCAAGGCCGAGGCCGGTGCCCTTCTCTCGCGTCGTGACGTAGGGCTCCAAGAGCCGCTCGCGGCCGTCCAGCGGGAAGCCCGATCCCGTTGTCGATCACGTCGATCACTGCGTCGTGGCCGTCTTGCCCGAGGCGAACCAGAATGCGGCCCTCGCCGCGCTCGGCCGCCGGCACGGCGGCGATCGCCTCGATCGCGTTCTTCACGATATTGGTGAGCGCCTGCGAGATCAGCCGGCGGTCGAATTGCGCCGGCACCGCGCGATTCGGCAGCTCCACGTCGAAGACGATGTCCGGTTGGCCGACGCGCATGAGGAATACGACCTGCCGAATCGTCTCCGCGAGATCTTGCCGCTCGACCACCGGCTTCGGCGTCCGCGCGAAGGACGAGAACTCGTCGACCATCCGCCCGATGTCGCCGACCTGGCGGATGATGGTGTCGGTGCATTGCTCGAACACTTCGCGATCTTCCAGAAGCACCTTGCCGTATTTGCGGCGGAGCCGTTCCGCCGATAGTTGGATCGGGGTGAGCGGGTTCTTGATCTCGTGCGCGATGCGCCGCGCGATATCGGCCCAGGCCGAACTGCGCTGCGCGACGACGAGCTCGGTGATGTCGTCGAGCGTGATCACGTAACCGTGCTCGGATTCGCGCGATTGCTCGGTGGTCACGCGCACATTGATCGTCCGTTCGCGGCCGCCGCGCACCAGCTGGGTGGTGCCCTGGACACGCGAAGAACCGGCCAGCGCTTCGGCGACCAGCCCCGCGAGCTCGGGCATGGCCTCAATCACCGGCACGCCGATGAGATCGACCTCGCCACGCCCGACGATCTGACTCGCCGACCGGTTCAAGATCGTGATCCGGCCTTCGGGGTCGAGGCCGATGACGCCCGCCCCCACCCCGGCGAGCACCGCCTCGGTGAAACGGCGGCGCTGATCGATCTGGTCGCGGGCGCGGACGATATCGTCGTGCTGCGAGCGCAGTTCCTGCGTCATGGTGTTGAACGACTCGCCCAGATTCGCGAGATCGCCCTCGGCACGCCGCACCGGCACCTGCACGAACAGATTCCCCGAGGCCACGAGATTCGCCGCCGTGATCAGGCGCCGGATCGGCGCGACCAACCGGTTCGCGAAATTGATTCCGAGCCAGACCGCCGACAGCAGCAGGATCATCGCGATCACCGCGTACATGAGCGCGAACGCGACCTGCACGCCTAGACGCCGTTCCTCCAGACTCGCGAATTCGGCGACGCTGGCCTGCGTGGTGCGGAGATACTGCACGACCTGCGGATCGATCGGCCGCGCGACATAGAGGTACGTGTTGTCATAACCGGCGAGCGGGATCACGGCGCTCACGTAGTCGGCCTCCTCGGGAAGATAGACGACCGGTCGCGCGGCCGTTGCGTCGCGGATTGCCAGATTGCTCGGCACGAGAAATTCGCGCGGGATACTGGATCTGCGCGCGCTCGATCACGTTGAGATCGGGCCCGATCAGCATGACCGCCGGCAGACCGCGAACCTGGGCCTGGGCGGTCAGAATTTGGCGAAAGCGCTCGCGGTTCTCCTGAAAGATATTCTGAATCCGCGAGAGGTCATCGGCCAAAGCAACCACGTCGGCGCGGATTCCGAACGCATGCTCGCGCACATAAGTCTGGGCGATCACGACGGCGTCGCCGATGATGGTGCGCGTGCGCAAAGAGAACCACCGGTCGAGGCCGCGATCGAGCGTGATGCTGGCAATCACCGCGACCAGGATCGCCGGTACGACGGCGATGATCCCGAACAGAACGACGATCCGCACGTGCAGTCGCGCCGCGGCCCGGCCGCGCCGGCGAGCGCGGAACAAACCCCAGATTTCCCAGGCGACGATCAGCGCCAGCAACGCGACCATGGCGGCGTTGCCAAGCAGCACGCCGACCACGACATTGTGGGTCGGGGGGATCGGGGTCAGGCCGGTAAGGACGAGGAACGTGATGAGCGCCGAGACCAGCGCCAGCACGACCGCGATCGGCGCAAAAAACCGGGACATGCCCAGCCTTGGCCGCGGGAATTCGGCAGCCTGGCCGCGTTCATCGGTGTCTTTATTGACGCTCATACGCCCCGCCGGAATGCAGTGGTCTCAAGGCTCGCCGTCAGCCCTGATGCCTTGGAACAACACTGGTGCAAAAATGTGACAGGGGCAACAGGCGCCCCTGCAACGCTTCCCAGGTGGGTAGGGTCTTCAGCGGCCGGTGCGGATGACCTGGATGTCGAGATCGTGGATCTTCTTGCGCAGCGTATTGCGGTTCACGCCCAGGAGTTCCGCGGCCTTGATCTGGTTGCCCCGCGTCGCGGCCAACGCCGCCGAGACCAGCGGCGTCTCCACCTCGCGCAGGATACGGTGGTAGAGGCCGGGCGGCGGTATGCCGTCGCCGAAATTCCCGAAATAGCGCGCCAGATGCCGCTCGACCGCGGCGCCAAGCGAGTCCTCGGTTCGCTCATCGGCTGCGACTTCCGCCGCCGGCTGAAAGATTTCCGCATCGATGGTGCCGGCACCGATAACTTCCTGCGGATAGAGCGCCGACAGTCGCCGCACGAGATTTTCCAACTCGCGAATGTTTCCAGGCCAGCGGTAGCGCCTGAGTTGCTCCAGCGCCGCCGCATCGAGCTGCTTGCGCGGCAGTCCTTCCCGCTCGGCGAGCGTGAAGAAGTGCCGGACCAGATCGGGAATATCTTCGGCACGCTCGCGCAATGGCGGCAAACGGAGTGGCACCACATTGAGGCGGAAGAACAAATCCTCGCGGAACAATCCTTGCTGGATCAGGATGCGTAAGTCTTTGTTCGACGCCGCGATGATGCGCACGTCGGTCTTGATCGCCGTGCGGCCGCCCACGGTGGTGTATTCGCCTTGCTGCAGCACGCGCAGCAGCCGCGTCTGCGCTTCCATCGGCATGTCGCCGATCTCGTCGAGGAACAGCGTGCCGCCTTCCGCCTGCTCGAAGCGGCCGGCGCTGCGCGCGTTGGCCCCGGCGAAGGCACCCTTCTCGTGGCCGAATAATTCCGACTCGATGAGATCGCGCGGAATTGCCGCCATGTTGACGGCCACGAAGGGTCCGCTGCGCCGCTTGCCATAGTCGTGCAGCGCGCGGGCGACGAGTTCCTTGCCGGTGCCGGATTTTCCCGAGATCATCACCGTCAGGTCGGTCTGGATTAGGCGCGCGAGTAGCCGATAGATCTCTTGCATCGCCGGCGAGCGGCCGACGAGCGGGATCGCGTTCTCGGCCTCATCGCCGCGCGGCGCCGCGGGCTCCGCCCTCTTTGGCTCGGACAGTGCGCGGCCGACGATCGCGATCAGCTCTTTCAGGTCGAACGGCTTCGGCAGATATTCGTAAGCCCCGCGCTCTGATGCGCGGATCGCGGTCATGAACGTGTTCTGCGCGCTCATGACCAATATCGGAAGTTCCGGCCGCGCCTTCTTGATGCGCGGCAGCAGATCGAACGCGTTCTCGTGGATTCCTGGTCCCCCGACATCCAATCGGCGGGGGCAGCTCGTGGGAGCGGTCGAAGTCCTGCAGCTCGAGTCGTACATCGCCGAGGACGAGCGCGCGACGCGTGCCTTCATCCTGCAGCTGACGCTGGCCATGATGGCAGCCACGCTGATCGTCGCGCTCAATTGCTATGCGTTCGAATATTTCGGACCCGATCACGAGGTTGGTGCGCAGCGTCCGCGAGGTAGGGGCGCGAGACTCGCCCGCGCGGGTCCCCGCGGCCGGTGATGACGAGTTCGCGTGGCTGTCGCGAGAGTTCAATGCGCATGCGCCAGCGGCTCGAAGCTGATGCACGACCCTCGCGCACGAGCAGGGGCACCGTCGGCACGTGGAGGCCGAGCTGAGGAGCGCGGAGCGACTCGCCGGGCTGGGCCGTCTGGCCGCGGGGCTCGCTCACGAGATCGGAACACCACTGAACGTCATCATCGTGGCGTGCGGAGTCGCTGCGTCGTGGAGGGATTCAGAGCGAGTCCGGCGATCGGCACCTCGGCATCATCGTCGCGCAGAGCGAGCGGATCGCCAGGATCGTCGGCGACATGCTGGCGTTCGGACGGATGAGGCCCCGCCGGCAACTGGCGATCGACGTGCGCTCCACACTGGAGCCGGCCCTCGCGCTGGACGACCGAAGCGAACGCCAGGGAGTGGTCGTGGAGTTGTCCATGAACGGGGATCTGCCCACCCTGGTCGCCGACCCCGATCACCTGCAGCACGTGTTTCTGAATCTTGCGTCCAACGCTCTGGACGCGATGCCGCACGGGGGGCGGCTCAAGATCGATGTGTCTGCCGTGACCGCCTCGCATCCGGATCGCCGGGAGCCCGATCAGTCCTGCGTGGCGATCGCCTTCGCCGACAGCGGTGTCGGGATCGCTCCCGAAGACATCCCGCGGGTGTTCGACCCGTTCTATACGACGAAGGAAGCCGGCCGCGGCACCGGCCTCGGACTCTCCGTCGCTCATGGGATCGTCGAGGAGCACGGCGGATGGTTCGACGTGCGCTCGGCTCTCGGCGCCGGGACGACCTTCAAGGTCTTCCTGCCGATTCGGCCGGCTCCGGCGCAAGAGGAGCGCACGCGTGAGCGAGGAGCGGATCCTGGTGGTGGAAGACGATCTGGCGATGAGACAGATGCTGGAGGACGAGTTGCGGTCCGACGGCTTCTCGGTGTCCGTCGCCGCCAACGCGCAGGAAGCGCTCGAATTGCTCGCGAGGTCTCGAGTCGATGCTGTCGTGACCGACGTCATCATGCCGGGGATGAACGGCGATGAGTTGCTGGCCCGGATCCGGGCCTTCGATACCAGCATCCCGGTGATCATCATGACCGCCTTCGGCGGGGTCGAGGGCGCCGTGGAGGCGATGCGCGCGGGCGCCTACCACTATGTGAGCAAGCCGTTTCGAATCGACGTCCTGCTCGCGACTCTGCGGGCGGGTCTTGATGAGCGGAGACTGCGGGAGGCCGCCCAGGAGATCGGCAGCGGGACGGCCGACACGGCGGGAATCGTCGCGGAAAGCCCGACCATGAGGCGCTTGATCACCCTGATCGGCCGAGCGGCAGCGGTCGAGCAGTTCCGTCCTCATTCGCGGCGAGACGGGCACCGGAAAGGAGCTGGTCGCTCGTGCGCTGCATCAACTGGGCCCTCGCCGGGAACGAGCCTTCGTACCGGTCAACTGCTCCGCCATCCCCGAGCCGCTCCTCGAGAGTCTGCTCTTCGGTCACCGGCGGGGCGCGTTCACGGACGCCCGCGAGGATCGTGCCGGTCTCTTCCAGGCGGCCCACGGCGGCACCTTGTTCCTGGACGAGGTGGGCGACATGCCGCTGCCCCTTCAGGGCAAGCTGCTCAGGACGCTTCAGGACTCGCAGGTCCAGCCGCTGGGGCGCCTCCGCCCCCATACCCGTCGATGCCCGGATCGTCGCCGCCACGCACCGCGATCTCGAGGCGCTGTGTGCCACGCGACAGTTCCGACAGGACTTGTTCTATCGACTGGAGCGTCATCCCCCTATCGATTCCGCCGCTGCGGGAACGCCCCGAGGACCTGGTGCCGTTGATCGCCCACCTGCTGGCCAAGCACGGCTCGCGCTTCGGGCGCACGGACCTCACCTTGAGCCGGGAGGCCACCGACCTCCTGCGGGCGCACCGGTGGCCCGGGAACATTCGGGAACTCGAGAACGTCATCGAACGCGCCATCGTGTTCAGCGAGGGCGATGTGATCCGTCCGGAGAACCTGCCGGACGCTCTCCGGATCCCCGCCGTGGTCCCGTCGGATCAGGAGATTCGATCCCTGTCCGAGATTGAGCGCGAACAGGTCGTTCGGGCCCTGCAGGCCGTCCAGGGAAACAAGGCGGCGGCCGCGCGGCTGCTCGGGCTGGATCGCAAGACGCTCTACCGCAAGATCGAGCTCTACGACCTGAAGTCGCCCTCGAGCTAGCTGCCCCTGTTCCGACCCATGGGGCGCAACGCCCCACTCGAGGTCGGGGGGTTACGACCGCTGCTCCGGATCGGGCGCACCCCCGGCCGCCGTATCGCACAGGGTTGGTCTCGGGGATCACCTCTGCGAGTCCGGCATGACGCTTGCCCTGCCTAAGGCCACAGCTGGGAAGCGGACTCGGCGTGGCCGAGACAATTCTGCTCCGTCCCGCTGGCCCTCGGGCAGTTGCGAAGGAGATGGATCGATGACTTTGAAGACTCGCGCCGAGGTGCTGCTCCTGGGACTTCTGCTCCTGCTGCCGGCTTGCGCAGAGCGTCCTGCGGTCGAGGCCGAGGTGGCCGGAGTGGAAGCAGCCTACGGCGCGATACGCGTCGAGGCCGCGATTGTCGCCCCGGACCAAGCCATATCCATCGAGTTGGCCATTGCACGGGCACGAGAACGTCTCGAGGCGGGCGATTTCAGGGAGTCGTCCGCGATGGCACGGGACCTTCTGCCGCGGGTGAAGGAACTCGCCGACCGCTTGCCGGGGATGCGTGTGGAGCTGGGGTCCACGTGGAAGCGCCTGCGGACCTCCCTACCCGGAAGGATCGCGTCGCTGGGCCAGGACCTCCGCAGCAGGAAACGACCGCCGGTCGGTCGACGCCGGGCGGTGTTTGATGCGGCGAAGAAGGATCTCAACGCCCTGGAAGACCAATGGCAACAAGAAGCCCAGTCGGCCATGGAGGACGGCCGCTTGGTGAAGCCGTGAACCGAGGCGAGAGCGTCAAGGCCAGCCTCGCCAATCTGTCCACCCGAGTCCGCGGCTCGTAGGTCCGCCGTGCCTCTCATTTCATTCCCATGGAACACATCCCCATGAGCCACCGATCGAGGCACGTCGTGTTTGCGGCTAGTGCAGCCACCCTCCAGCCCTTCGCGACGGCGGCAGAATCGGCGGGCGCCATTCGTCGTTCCCGGGCGGGGCATCATGAGCACGAAACGGTCGTGGGCCAGCCACGGCGTCAACGGCACAGGCGAAGGCGGAAACACGAGTCCGGCTCCAGGTCTCAAGGACCTGTGGGCGTGGACCTCGACGTGGCAGGATTGCACGGTCGTACTGCACTTCGAGGATTCGCTCGCGTCGTTCGTGACCTCGAGCCCGGGGCCCCGCTTGACGCCCGCACTCCGGCGCGCGTTGAGCCGCGTGTCCGACGTGGACCATGTCGTGATCGTCTCCGGATGCGGGGTCGATCAGATTGGCCGGCATCTGAGGGGACTGCGTGTTCACGTCATCGGGGAACACGGCTGGGAGTGGCGCACCGCTGAAGGCCGCAAGGTCGCTCATCAGCTACCCAGCCGCGCACAGCACCGGCTGGACATGGCGGCTCACACCGCCGGGGCCCGTGGGTGGCGTCCCCTGCTCGTTCGGAGGCGCTGCTCGCTGCTCCTGCGACCGCTTCCCACGGGAGAGTCGGAGCTGATCCGACGGTTGGCCGAGCAACTCTGGTCTCCCCGGTTCGAGACCGACGGCCTCAGGCTCCACTCGACCTCCGAGGGCGTCGAACTACGCGCAGCGGAGCACGACACCGAGTCAGCTCTCAAGGAAGTGACGCGCCAGTGCGGTGCCAGCCCCCGTTTTCTTGTTCCTGTGGGCGCAGGGGCCCCGCCGCTTACGAGAGTCGTGCGGCGCGATGGATCCCCCGGCTGAATCGACGTGGGCACGAGGCCATCGATGCGAGAGTTGGTCTCGCTCGAGACCTCGTTCGCCTCATGCAAGAGTGGCCGGCCCGCAGGCGCGCCGCAGGGCAAACGCGCTCGGGACCTTCGATGGTTTGAGCGGCGTAGACCGGCGGAGCCCGCGGCGGAGGGACTGGGCTGAGCCCGGCAAGGTTGGTGGATTCAGCGCCTACGACGGCATGCTATCCTGCTCTCGACGCGCCGACGCGCCCACCGTCTAACCTCTCGGAGCCGACCATGACGGTTCGATCTGTCTTGTCTCGCCTGGCGCTCGTGCTGTTCGCCTTCCTGCTTGTCCCCGGTGCGACACAGGCCGCCCGAGCGAAGCCGTTCGCCCAGGAGATCGCGCGCCTTCAGAAGCGGGCGCCGATGCGCAGGCCGGCTCTCCCGAGGCGTTCAAGCTGAAGGAGAAGATCGAGGCGTATCGCGCGGCCGCCAAGCGCAAGCCGCGTCCTGACGAGCCCGGCGAGTTCGCGCGGATCCTGGCGGAGATGAAGATCCCCGCCGACCGGTCCGTTCCCGAATACGCCCCCGGCTACCAGCGCGCCGAGCTCCTGCGCGCACGCGCCCGCCGGCTTCCGCGCTGGATGCCGCTGCCGTGGTTCAGGCGAACTGCTCGGCAACGTCGCCGGCCGCGCCCGCGGGATCGTGGTGGACCCCGACGATCCCACCCGCTCCACCGGTTCATCGGCAGCGTCGGCGGCGGCGTGTGGAAGACCTGGACGCCGTGGCGCCCACCTGGGTTGGGCCGACGCCCGACTTTCCCACGCTCGCGACCTCGGCGCTGGCCATGTCGCCGTCGAACCAC
>CAVYZC010000019.1:0-212332 GCA_963772885.1 uncultured Alphaproteobacteria bacterium
TCGATCTGGTCGTAGGCCGTGTAGGTCGCGCCCCCGGTCTCGGTGAGAACCTTGGTGATCGCCGCCGTCAAACTCGTCTTCCCATGATCGACGTGCCCGATCGTCCCCACGTTGCAGTGCGGCTTCTTTCGCTCGAATTTTACTTTGGCCATGGGACTCTCCGTTCCGGTTCTTTTTCAATGCTCGCTGAAAGACAAAAGGCTCAGGCGTATTTCGCTCTGAACCTCCTGCGCCACGTTCTGCGGCACCTGCTCGTAGTGATCGAATTGCATGGTAAAGGTCGCGCGCCCCTGGGTCGCCGAGCGCAGGGTGTTGACGTAGCCGAACATGTTGGCGAGCGGCACCATCGCGTTCACCACCGCCGCGTTGCCGCGCGTGTCGGTGCCGATGATCTGCCCGCGTCGCGAATTGAGATCGCCGATGATGTCGCCCATCCAGTTCTCGGGCGTCACCGCCTCGACCTTCATGATCGGCTCCAGAAGAACCGGTCCGGCCTTCTGCAGCGCCTCGCGCAACGCCGCGCGCGACGCGATCTCGAACGCCAGCGCCGACGAGTTGACGTCGTGGTATGCGCCGTCGGTCAGCGTCACCTTGAGATCGACGACCGGAAAGCCCGCGAGCACGCCCGCGCCGAGCACGGACTCCAGGCCCTTCTCGACGCCAGGGACGAATTCCTTCGGCACCGTGCCGCCGACGACGTCGTTCTCGAACTCGTAGCCTTTGCCGGCGCCATTGGGCGCGACCTCGATCTTGACGCGCGCGAACTGACCCGAACCGCCGGTCTGCTTCTTGTGCGTATAATCGACCTCGACCTTGCGCGTGATCGTCTCGCGATAGGCGACCTGCGGCGCGCCGATATTCGCCTCGATCTTGTAGGTGCGCTTCAAAATATCGATCTTGATGTCGAGGTGCAGCTCGCCCATGCCCTTGAGGATGGTCTGGCCGGACTCCGGATCGGTCGAGACCCGGAAGGACGGATCCTCGGTCGCCAGCTTGTGCAACGCGACGCCGAGCTTCTCCTGGTCGGCCTTGGTCTTCGGTTCGACCGCGATCTCGATGACCGGATCGGGGAATTCCATCTTTTCCAGGATGATCTGCTTTTGCGGATCGCACAGCGTGTCGCCGGTGCGGACTTCCTTCAGTCCCGCCAGCGCGACGATATCGCCGGCGAAGGCCTCCTTGATGTCCTCGCGGTTGTTGGCATGCATCAGGAGCATGCGGCCGACACGCTCTTTCCGCTCACGCGTCGAGTTCACCAACTGCTGCCCCGACGAAAGCGTGCCGGAATAGATGCGGCAGAAGGTGATGGTGCCGACGAACGGATCGTCCATGATCTTGAAAGCCAAGGCGGACACCGGGTCGCTGTCGACCGGCTGGCGGGTGATCTGGCTGCCGTCCCTCGTATCGATGCCCTTGATCGCCTCGCGGTCGGCCGGGCTCGGCAGGTAATCGACGACCGCATCGAGCAGCGGCTGCACGCCCTTGTTCTTGAACGCGGAGCCGCACAGCACCGGGTGGAACTTGCGCCCCACCACCGCCTTGCGGATCAGTCGCTTGATCGTCGCCTCGTCGGGCTCGTGGCCGTCGAGGTACTTGGCCATTACCTCGTCGTCGAGATCGGCGCACGCTTCGATCAGCTTGGTGCGGTACTCGGCCGCCTTCTCTTTCATGTCGGCCGGGATTTCCTCGTCGACGAAATTGGCGCCGAGCGCCTCGTCGTCCCACGCGATCGCCTTCATGCGAATGAGATCGATGACGCCCCGAAAGGTCGACTCGATGCCGAGCGGAAGCTGCAGGCATACCGGCTTGGCGCCCACGCGATCCACGAGCTCGTCGACGCAGCGGAAGAAATCGGCGCCGATCTTGTCCATCTTGTTGGCGAACACGATGCGCGGCACGTCGTATTTGTCGGCCTGGCGCCATACCGTCTCGGTCTGCGGCTCGACGCCCTGGTTGCCGTCGAGTACGCACACGGCGCCGTCCAGCACGCGGAGCGAGCGCTCCACTTCGATCGTGAAGTCGACGTGGCCGGGCGTATCGATGATGTTCAGCCGCTTGTCGCGCCAAAAACAGGTGGTCGCGGCGGACGTGATGGTGATGCCGCGCTCCTGCTCCTGCTCCATCCAGTCCATGGTGGCCGCGCCATCATGCACTTCGCCGATCTTGTGGCTCTTGCCGGTGTAATAGAGGACCCGCTCCGTAGTCGTGGTCTTCCCGGCATCGATGTGCGCCATGATGCCGAAGTTGCGGTAGTCCTCGATTTTATGAACGCGTGACATTGCGGATTTCTCTCTCGGCCTCTCTCGTCACCAGCGGTAGTGCGAGAAGGCGCGATTGGCCTCCGCCATGCGGTGAGTATCTTCGCGCTTCTTGACGGCGTTGCCCTTGTTGTTGGACGCGTCGAGCAGTTCGCCCGACAGCCGGTCCACCATCGTCTTTTCGTTGCGCGCGCGCGCGGCTTCGATGATCCAGCGGATTGCCAGCGTCTCGCGCCGCTCCGGCCGCACTTCCACCGGCACCTGATAGGTGGCGCCGCCGACGCGGCGCGAACGAACCTCGAGCGCCGGCTTCACGTTGTCGAGCGCGGCCTGGAACACGTTGATCGGACTCTGCTTGGCCTTGCCTTCGATCAGGTCGAACGCGCCGTACACGATCGATTCGGCGACCGACTTCTTGCCGTGGTGCATGATCGAATTCATGAATCGGTTCAGCGTCACGTTCCCGAATTTCGGGTCGGGCAGAACTTCGCGGCGTTCGGCGCGGTGGCGGCGGGACATCGTTCAGCTCCGTACGATCACTTGGGCCGCTTGGCGCCGTACTTGGAACGGCGTTGCTTGCGGTCCTTGACGCCCTGGGTGTCGAGCACGCCACGCAGGATGTGGTAGCGCACGCCGGGCAGATCCTTCACGCGGCCGCCGCGAATCATGACGACCGAGTGCTCCTGGAGATTGTGACCCTCGCCCGGGATGTAGCCGATCACCTCGTAGCCGTTCTGCAGCCGGACCTTCGCTACCTTGCGCAGCGCCGAGTTCGGCTTCTTCGGAGTCGTCGTGTAGACGCGCGTGCACACGCCGCGCTTCTGCGGCGAGTTCTGCAGCGCCGGAACCCGGTCGCGATAGCGCGGCGCAACGCGCGGCTTGCGGATCAGCTGGTTGATGGTCGGCATCGCGCTCGTCTCGTTCCTGTATCCAACACGCAAACGAAGGCGCGCCGTCCGCTCGCGCGGAAGGGCGCCTTCCCGTTGCGCAGAGAACCGCGACGCGGAGCGCGCCGCAGTCAGTCACCCTGATCTGACACTGTTGTCAGAGGCAGCGTTTCGGTGCCCTTGGTCGATGCTGGACGCACCGACCGGCGGCGCCGACCGCCCTGCCGCATAATGCTGGGTTTCTACCCGTCCGGGTCGCGCTTCGTCAACCCCCGGAGGGCCCGGAAAGCGAGATTTCTCAAGCCTTGGCGGGCCTTCGGTGCACCGCGAATGAGAAAGGGCCGCCTTCTCGGCGGCCCTTTCATTTCTTCGCTTTGTAGCGGGCTCATTCCGCCGGCGCCGGGCCCTCGATCAGCTCGGCCGCCTTCTCGCTGGCCGCTGCTGCCGCGGCTTCCGCCGCGGCTTCCGCGGCTTCCGCCGCGCGCTGCTTCACGATCAACTCGTCGCGCTTGGTGGCGATCATGCGCACCTTGCCCATGGCCGCGCCCGTGCCCGCCGGGATCAGCCGGCCGACAATGACATTCTCCTTGAGCCCTTCGAGCGTATCGCTCTTGCCGTTGACCGCGGCCTCGGTGAGCACGCGCGTGGTCTCCTGGAACGACGCCGCCGAAATGAAGGAGCGGGTCTGCAGCGATGCCTTGGTGATGCCCAAGAGCACCGGATGCGCCTTCGCCTGCTTCTTGCCGTCGGCCTTCATGCGCGCGTTGATCTCGTCGAACTCGATCTTGTCCATCTGATCGCCGGTGATGTGTTCGGTCTCGCCCGGATCGTCGACTTCCACCTTCTGCAGCATCTGCCGGACGATCACTTCGATGTGCTTGTCGTTGATGTGAACGCCCTGCAGCCGGTAGACCTCCTGGATCTCGTTGACCAGATAGCCCGCGAGCTCCTCGACGCCCTTGATCGCCAGGATGTCGTGCGGCGCCGGGTTGCCGTCGACGATGAAGTCGCCCTTCTCCACCACGTCGCCTTCCTGCACATAGACGTGGCGGTTCTTCGGGATCAGATACTCGACCGGCTCCTGCTTGGGGTCGGCCGGCACGACGTTGATCCGGTATTTGTTCTTGTAGTCCTTGCCGAACTGCACGGTGCCCGCGATCTCGGCGATGATCGCGGCTTCCTTCGGCCGCCGCGCCTCGAACAGCTCCGCCACCCGCGGCAAGCCGCCCGTGATATCGCGGGTCTTCGCGCTCAAGGTCGGGACGCGCGCAAGCATGTCGCCCGCCTTAATCGAGGAACCCGGATCGACCGAGATGACCGCGTCGACGGGCATCACATAGCGTGCCTCGCCGCCGCGCCTCAGCCGTGCAATCGCATTGCCCGAACGGATCACGATTGCCGGCCTGAGCGTCTCCCCGGACCGGGTCGTGGTCCGCCAGTCGGTCACCGCACGCTTGGCGATGCCGGTCGCCTCGTCGATCGACTCGCTCAAGGACTGGCCTTCGATCAGGTCCTCGAACGCGACCGTACCGCTCACCTCGCTGATGATCGGCCGGGCATACGGATCCCACTCGGCCATGCGCTGGCCGCGTTTGATCTTGTCGTCGTCGTCGACCTTGAGCCGCGCGCCGAACGGCACGCGGTGCACGGCGCGCTCGGTGCCGTCCTGATCGACCACCGCGATCGCCAGGTTCCGGCTCATGGCGATATGATCGCCATCCGAGTTCTTCATGATGTCCCGATTTCTGATCTTCGCCGTGCCTTCGAAGTTCGAACTCGATGAAGGACTGCCCGGCGATCTGCGCCGCGCCGCCGATGTGGAACGTGCGCATGGTGAGCTGGGTGCCCGGCTCGCCGATCGACTGCGCGGCGATGACGCCCACCGCTTCGCCCATGTTCACCGGCGTACCGCGGGCGAGATCGCGCCCGTAGCACTTGCCGCACACGCCGTTCACGGTCTCGCAGGTGAGCACCGAACGGATGCGCACCTCTTGCACTCCCGAGGCGGCGATCACTTCGACCTGCGGCTCTTCGAGCAGCACGCCGCGCTTGACCAGCGTCTTGCCCGTCTTGGGGTCCGAGATGTCCTCGGCCGTGGTGCGGCCCAGGACGCGGTTCGCCAGCGAGGCCACGACGTGGCCCGCGTCGATGATCGCCCGCATGCGGATTCCGGCCTTGGTGCCGCAATCCTCTTCGTTGATGATGCAGTCCTGCGCCACGTCCACCAGCCGGCGCGTGAGGTAGCCCGAGTTCGCGGTCTTCAGCGCGGTGTCGGCGAGGCCCTTGCGCGCGCCGTGCGTCGAGTTGAAGTACTCGAGCACGGTCAGCCCTTCCTTGAAGTTGGAAATGATCGGGCTCTCGATGATCTCGCCCGAAGGCTTGGCCATCGGGCCGCGCATGCCGGCCAGCTGCTTCATCTGCTCCGGCGATCCGCGGGCGCCCGAGTGCGCCATCATGTAGATCGAGTTGATCGGCAGGTCGCGGCCGGTGACTGGATCCTTACGCACCGCAGAAATCTCGCGCATCATCTCGTCGGCGATGCGCTTGGTGCACTTGTCCCAGGCGTCGACCACCTTGTTGTACTTCTCGCCTTCGGTGGTCAGACCGTCGTTGTATTCCTGCTCGAATTCCTTGGCCAGCGTGCGCGTCTCGTCGACCAGCTGCCACTTCTTCGACGGCACCACCATGTCGTCCTTGCCGAACGAAATGCCGGCCTTGAACGCGTGGTGGAAGCCCAGCGTCATGATGCGGTCGCAGAAGATCACGGTCTCCTTCTGCCCGCAGTGACGGTAGACCTGATCGATCACCGACGAGATATCCTTCTTCGTCATCAGACGATTGACGAGGTCGAAGGGTATCCGGTGGTCCTTCGGCAGCAATTCGCCGAGCTTGAGCCGGCCCGGAGTGGTCTCGTAGATCTTGGAGGTTTTCTTGCCCTTCTCATCGACCGAGACGTAGCGGCCCTTGATCTTGGCATGCAGGCCCAGGACGCCCGCTGCGAGTGCGTGCTCCAGTTCGCCGCTGTTGCCGAACGCCATGCCCTCGCCCAATTCGCCCTCGCGCACCAGCGAGAGGTAGTAGAGCCCGAGCACGATATCCTGCGACGGCACGATGATCGGCGAGCCGTTCGCCGGATGCAGGATGTTGTTCGTGCTCATCATCAGGACGCGCGCTTCGAGCTGCGCTTCCAGCGAGAGCGGCACGTGCACCGCCATCTGGTCGCCGTCGAAGTCGGCGTTGAACGCGGCGCACACCAGCGGATGCAGCTGGATCGCCTTGCCCTCGATCAGCACCGGCTCGAACGCCTGGATGCCCAGGCGATGCAGCGTCGGCGCGCGGTTGAGCAGAATCGGATGCTCGCGGATCACCTCGTCGAGGATGTCCCAAACCTCCGGCTTCTCCTTCTCGACCATCTTCTTGGCTTGCTTGACGGTCGTGGAGAATCCCTTGGCGTCGAGCCGCGAATAGATGAACGGCTTGAACAGCTCGAGCGCCATCTTCTTCGGCAGCCCGCACTGGTGCAGCTTCAGTTCCGGCCCGACCACGATCACCGAGCGGCCGGAATAATCGACGCGCTTGCCGAGCAGGTTCTGACGGAAGCGGCCCTGCTTGCCCTTGAGCATGTCGGCGAGCGACTTCAACGGGCGCTTGTTGGCGCCGGTGATGACGCGGCCGCGGCGGCCGTTGTCGAACAGGGCGTCCACGGCTTCCTGCAGCATCCGCTTCTCGTTGCGGATGATGATGTCGGGGGCCTTGAGCTCGATCAGCCGCTTCAGACGGTTGTTGCGGTTGATGACGCGCCGGTAGAGGTCGTTCAGGTCCGAGGTGGCGAACCGGCCGCCGTCGAGCGGCACGAGCGGACGCAGATCCGGCGGGATCACCGGAACCACGGTCAGCACCATCCATTCCGGCTTGTTGCCGGAATCCTGGAATGCCTCGACGATCTTCAGACGCTTGGCGAGCTTTTTCGGCTTCAGCTCGGTGGTCGCTTCCGCGATTTCCTTGCGCAGGTCCGCGGCCATCTTGGTCAGATCGAGCGCGCGCAGCATCTGGCGGATCGCTTCGGCGCCGATCATGGCGGTGAAGCTGTCCTCGCCGAACTCGTCTTGCGCCTTAGTGTAATCCTCTTCGCTCAGGAGCTGGCGCTCCTTGAGCGACGTCAGACCCGGCTCGATCACGACGTAGTATTCGAAATACAGAATGCGCTCGAGATCCTTCAGCGTCATGTCGAGCATCAGCCCGATGCGCGAAGGCAGCGACTTCAGGAACCAGATGTGCGCGACCGGCGCCGCCAGCTCGATATGGCCCATGCGCTCGCGCCGCACGCGCGACAGCGTGACCTCGACGCCGCACTTCTCGCAGATGATGCCCTTGTACTTCATGCGCTTGTACTTGCCGCACAAGCACTCGTAGTCCTTGATCGGCCCGAAGATGCGGGCGCAGAACAACCCGTCCCGCTCCGGCTTGAACGTGCGGTAGTTGATGGTCTCCGGCTTCTTGATCTCGCCGTAGGACCACGAGAGAATCTTCTCCGGCGAAGCGATCGCGATCCGGATATGGTCGAAGACCTGCGCCGGAGGCAGCTGCTGGCCGAATAGATTCATCACTTCCTGGTTCATCACCTTCTCCTTCGCTCCGGCCGCGCCAAGAGCGGCGCTCGCCGGATGAAATTGCAAAACGTGTAGTTCACGCCAACGATTGTAACGCGCGTGTCAAGTTCACTCGGCCGCGACCTTCTCGTCGGAGCCGGACGAAGCCGGCTTCGGCTTGGTATTGATGAGCTCCACGTTGAGGCCGAGCGAGCGCATTTCCTTGACCAGCACGTTGAACAACTCGGGAATGCCCGCCTCGAACGTGTCGTCGCCGCGCACCATGGCCTCGTAGACCTTGGTGCGGCCGGCCACGTCGTCCGATTTGACAGTGAGCATCTCCTGCAACGTGTAAGCGGCGCCGTAAGCCTCGAGCGCCCAGACCTCCATTTCGCCGAAGCGCTGGCCGCCGAACTGCGCCTTGCCGCCGAGCGGCTGCTGGGTGACCAGCGAGTACGGGCCGATCGAACGGGCGTGGATCTTGTCGTCCACCAGGTGATGCAGCTTCATCATGTAGATGTAGCCGACGGTCACCTTGCGATCGAACGTGTCGCCGGTTCGCCCGTCGAACACCGCCACCTGCCCGGCTTTGTCGAGGCCGGCCAGCTCCAGCATGTGTTCGATGTCGGCTTCCTTGGCGCCGTCGAACACCGGCGTCGAGATCGGAATGCCGCGCTTCAGGTTGTCGCCGAGCTCCAAGAGCGCCTCGTCATTAAGCGAGGCGATGGTCTCGTCCTTGCCATAGACCTTTTTCAGCGTGTCCTTGAGCGGCCGCATGTCCTGCTTGGAATAATAGGCGTCGCACGCCCTGGCCACGAGTTGGCCCAAGCCGTGGCAGGCCCAGCCCAGATGCGTCTCCAGGATCTGACCGACGTTCATGCGGCTCGGCACGCCGAGCGGATTGAGCACGATATCGATCGGCGTGCCGTCGGCGAGGAACGGCATGTCCTCGGACGACACGATTTTCGACACCACGCCCTTGTTGCCATGGCGGCCGGCCATCTTGTCGCCGGGCTGGATCTTGCGCTTCACCGCGACGAAGACCTTGACCATCTTCATCACGCCGGGCGGCAGCTCGTCGCCGCGCTGCAGTTTTTCGACCTTGTTGAGGAAGCGCTGCTCGAGCCCCTTCTTCGACTCGTCGTATTGCTTGCGCACGGCCTCGATCTCGCCCATCAGCTTTTCGTTGGGCGAAACGAACTGCCACCACTGCGAGCGCGGATATTCGTCGAGCACCGCGCGGGTGATCTTCGAATCCTTCTTGAAGCCCTTGGGCCCGGCGACGCCTTGCCGGCCCTCGAGCATCTCGGCGATACGGCCGAAGACGTTGCGGTCGAGGATCGCCTGCTCGTCGTCGCGGTCCTTGGCGAGCCGCTCGATCTCCTCGCGCTCGATGGCGAGCGCGCGCTCGTCCTTGTCGACGCCGTGGCGATTGAACACCCGCACCTCGACGACGGTGCCTTGCACGCCGGGCGGAACGCGCAGCGACGTATCGCGGACGTCCGCCGCCTTCTCGCCGAAGATGGCGCGGAGCAACTTCTCCTCCGGCGTCATCGGACTCTCGCCCTTGGGCGTGATCTTGCCGACCAGGATGTCGCTCGCGTGCACTTCGGCGCCGATATAGACGATACCCGCCTCGTCGAGGTTCTTCAGCGCCTCTTCCGAGACGTTCGGGATATCGCGGGTGATTTCCTCGGGTCCGAGCTTGGTGTCGCGCGCCATCACCTCGAATTCCTCGATATGAATCGAGGTGAAGACGTCGTCCTTCACGATCTTCTCGGACAGCAGGATCGAGTCCTCGAAGTTGTAGCCGTTCCACGGCATGAACGCGACCAGCACGTTGCGGCCGAGCGCGAGCTCGCCGAGCTCGGTCGAGGGACCGTCGGCGATGATGTCGCCCTTCTTCACCAGGTCGCCCACGCGCACGAGCGGACGCTGGTTGATGCAGGTGTTCTGGTTCGAACGCTGGAACTTCATCAGGCGGTAGATGTCGACGCCCGGCTTGGTGGCGTCGAACTCTTCGGTCGCACGCACGACGATGCGCGTGCCGTCGATCTGGTTGACGACGCCGGTGCGGCGCGCAGCGATGACCGCGCCGGAATCGCGCGCGACCACGTCTTCCATGCCGGTGCCGACGAGCGGCGCTTCCGCGCGCACCAGCGGCACCGCCTGGCGCTGCATGTTGGAGCCCATGAGCGCGCGGTTGGCGTCGTCGTTCTCCAGGAACGGGATGAGCGCCGCGGCCACCGACACGAGTTGCTTCGGCGACACGTCCATGAAATCGACCTTGTCGCGCGAAACCATGAGCACGTCGCCGGCATGCCGGCAGACGATCAGGTCTTCGGTGAAACGCCCGCGGGCGTCGAGCACAGCGTTGGCTTGCGCGACGTAGTACTTCCCCTCCTCCATCGCGGAGAGATAGATCACTTCCTCGGTGACGCGCCCGTCCTTCACTTTCCGATAGGGCGTCTCGATGAAGCCGTACTTGTTGATGCGCGCGAAGGTCGCGAGCGAATTGATCAGCCCGATATTCGGGCCTTCCGGCGTCTCGATCGGGCAGATGCGGCCATAGTGCGTCGGGTGCACGTCGCGCACCTCGAAGCCCGCGCGCTCCCGCGTGAGACCGCCGGGCCCGAGCGCCGAGAGACGCCGCTTGTGCGTGATCTCGGACAAGGGATTGGTCTGGTCCATGAACTGGGAGAGCTGCGAGGAGCCGAAGAACTCGCGCACCGCCGCCGCCGCGGGCTTGGCGTTGATCAGGTCCTGCGGCATCACGGTGTCGATATCGACCGAGCTCATGCGCTCCTTGATCGCCCGCTCCATGCGGAGCAAGCCGATCCGGTATTGGTTCTCCATCAGCTCGCCGACCGAGCGAACGCGCCGGTTGCCGAGATGGTCGATGTCGTCGATTTCGCCCTTGCCGTCGCGCAGTTCCAGCAGCGTCTTGATCACCGCGACGATGTCCTCCTTGCGCAAAATGCGCACGGTATCGTCGGCGGTCAGATCGAGCCGCATATTCATCTTCACGCGGCCGACCGCGGAGAGGTCGTAGCGCTCCGAGTTCGAAGAACAGCGAATTGAACATCAATTCCGCGGTGTCGACGGTCGGCGGCTCGCCCGGACGCATCACGCGATAAATGTCGAACAGCGCGTCCTCACGCGTCAGATTCTTGTCGATCGTGAGCGTGTTGCGGATATAGGCGCCGGTGTTGATGTAGTCGATGTCGAGCACCGGAATTTCGTTGTAGCCGGCCTCGGTCAACAGATCGACGGTCTTCTTGTCGAGCTCCTGCCCGGCCTCGGCGAAAATCTCACCGGTTTTCTTGTTGACGAGGTCCTCGGCGATGAACTGGCCGTAGAGTTCCTCGTCGGAGAGCTTGAGCGCCTTCAGCCCCTTCTCCGCGAGCGTGCGCGCCTGACGCACCGAGAGCTTCTTGCCGGCCTCGATCACCACCGCGCCGGAGTCGGCGTCGACCAGATCGTTGCGCGGCATGAAGCCTTTCATGCGCTTGGGATCGAACGGCACGCGCCAGCCGCCGCTCTTGATGCGCTTGTAGGCGATGCGGCCATAGAAGGTGTTGAGAACTTCCTCGGCGGCCATGCCCAGCGCGTACAGCAGCGACGTCACCGGGATCTTGCGCCGCCGGTCGATACGCGCGTGCACGATGTCCTTGGCGTCGAACTCGATATCGAGCCACGACCCGCGGTAGGGAATGATCCGCGCGGCGAACAACAGCTTGCCCGAAGAGTGCGTCTTGCCCTTGTCGTGGTCGAAGAACACGCCCGGCGAGCGATGCATCTGCGAAACGATCACGCGCTCGGTGCCGTTGACGATGAAGGTGCCGTTCGACGTCATGAGCGGAATGTCGCCCATGTAGACGTCTTGCTCCTTGATGTCCTTGACCGACTTGGCCTGCGTCTCCGGATCGATATCGAATACGATCAGCCGCAGCGTCACCTTAAGGGGTGCTGCGAACGTCATGCCGCGCTGGCGGCACTCGTCGACGTCGTACTTCGGCGCCTCGAACTCGTACTTGACGAATTCGAGCATCGACGCGCCCGAAAAGTCGGAAATCGGGAACACCGACTTGAACACGGTCTGCAAGCCGTCGTCGCGCCGTCCGCCTTGCGGTTCGGCGATCTGCAGGAACTGGTCGTAGGACGCCTTCTGCACCTCGATGAGGTTCGGCATCTCCGCGACTTCCTGGATCTTGCCGAAGAACTTGCGGACCCGCTTCCGGCCGGTGAAAGTTTGCGCCATTTCTTCCTCGTCATCCTCGCGCCCAAGCGCGCGTTCGCCATTCGTATCGCTTCACCCGCCAAAGCGGGCACAACGGGCGGCGCCGCTAATCCGCGCCGCCCGTCTGCACGTCACAGAATCACTTCACCTCGACCTTGGCCCCGACCTTTTCGAGCGTGGCCTTGATCTTCGCGGCCTCGTCCTTGTTCACGCCGTCCTTCACGGTCTTCGGCGCGCCCTCGACGAGGTCCTTGGCTTCCTTGAGGCCGAGGCCGGTGATCGCCCGAACCTCCTTGATGACCTCGATCTTCTTCTCGCCGATAGCCGCGAGCACGACCGTGAACTCGGTCTTCTCCTCTACCGCGGCAGCGGCGGCACCGGGCCCAGCCGCCACCGCAACCGCGGCCGCCGCTGACACACCCCACTTTTCTTCCAAGAGCTTCGAGAGCTCCGCCGCTTCCAGCACGGTGAGCTTGGAAAGCTCATCTACGATCTTCGACAAATCAGCCATTGTCCTCTTCCTCTCGGTTCGAACCAGTTACTCCGGACCGCCTCAGGCGGCTTCGCTCTTTTGGCCGTATGCCCCGAACACCCGCGCCAGCTTCGCAGCCGGCGCGTTGGCGAGCCGCGCGATCTTGGTCGCCGGAGCCTGGATCAGGCCGACGAGCTTCGCGCGCAGTTCGTCGAGCGACGGAAGGCTTGCGAGCGCCTTCACGCCGTCGAGGTTCAGGGTGGTCGTTCCCATCGCCCCGCCGAGGATCACGAGTTTTTCGTTCCCCTTGGCGAAGTCGACGGCGACCTTGGCCGCCGCCACCGGATCCTTGGAAAAAGCGATCACGGTCGGTCCCTTGAGAAGGGACGCGATGGAGGCGACGTCCGTGCCTTCGAGAGCTTTCTTGGCCAGGCGGTTCTTCGCGACCTTCAATCCGGCGCCCTTCGCCTTCATCTGACGACGCAAGGTCGTCAGCTGAGCGACGGTGAGGCCGGAATAGTGAGCCACCACGACGGTCCCGGCGTCCTTGAAGACACCGTTCAGCGTCGTGACCAGCCCCTGCTTTTCCGCTCGGTCCACGCTTCTCTCTCCGGTTGGCGGCGGAAATTCCGCCGCCGGGTTACACCTTGCCGGCCCGCGCCGTGCGCTTCGGGGCGCAAGAGCGGTCCGACGCTCCAAGCCCTGTCCCCCGGGCACCTGCTTGCGAACAAGCCGGCCAAGGTGTGGTTCGAACCGAGTTTGGGAGCGTTCGCTCCGAAACCGGTCTTCCCCGTCTGTGCAGGCCCTTGCGGATTAAGCGAAGCTTGCGCTTCGCGCCTGCGGTCTCGGACAGGTCGCCGGAAAACTCATCGTCTTCCGGCCACTTCCGCACGCGGCACTTGAACCGCTTGCGGTACTCGTTTCGAGTTTGCTCCGAAGATTCGGAAAAGACTCGTAAAATTCGTCTCAGCGTCCCAAAACGCTGTTCGGCTCCACTTTGACGCCGGGGCCCCATAGGCCGCGGCTTGTCCGCGGCCGTCTTGTAACAATGCGATGGGCCCTCATCTTCCGAGCACACTGTTCGGTTCGACTTTGACGCCGGGGCCCATCGTCGAGGAGATCGCAATCTTCTGGACGAAGGTACCCTTGACGCCGGACGGCCTGGATTTGGCGACCGCGTCGGCGAATGCCTTGATGTTCTGCGACAGTTGCTCGGCGCTGAACGACGCCTTGCCCACTCCCGCCTGCACGACGCCGGCTTTTTCCACCTTGAATTCCACCGCGCCGCCCTTGGCCGCCTTGATCGCGGCCGGAAGGTCGTTGGTGACCGTGCCGACCTTCGGGTTCGGCATGAGCCCGCGCGGCCCAAGCACTTTTCCGAGCCGGCCGACCAGCGGCATCATGTCCGGCGTTGCGATGCACTTGTCGAAATCGATCTGCCCCGCGTTCACCTTCTCTACCAGATCCTCGGCGCCGACGATGTCGGCGCCCGCCGCTTTCGCCTCGTCGGCCTTGGCGCCCTTGGCGAACACCGCCACCTTGGCGCCACGGCCGGAGCCGTTCGGCAGGCTCACGACCCCGCGCACCATCTGATCGGATTGGCGCGGATCGACGCCCAGGTTCATCGCGACTTCGACGGTCTCGTCGAACTTGGATTTGGCATGGTCCTTCACCAGCTTCACCGCTTCGTCGAGCGGATAAAGCTTGGTGCGGCTTACGATCTCTTTGGCTGCGCGGATGCGCTTTCCCGGTTTGGTCATGGCGTCACCTCGAGGCCCATGGAACGGGCGGAGCCTTCAATCATGCTCGAGGCCGCCTCGACCGTGTCGCAGTTCAGATCCTTCATTTTCTGCTGCGCGATTTCCTTGATCTGGGCCTTGGACACCTGGCCGACGAAGCCGAGCCCGGTGGTGCCCGAGCCCTTTTCGATCTTGGCCGCCTTCTTCAAAAAGTAGGACACCGGCGGCGTCCGCAATTCGAAGGTGAAGGAGCGATCCTGATATATGGTGATGGTCACGGGAATTGGCATCCCCTTCTCCATCTTCTGCGTCTGCGCGTTGAACGCCTTGCAGAACTCCATGATGTTCAGGCCGCGTTGACCCAAAGCCGGGCCGATCGGCGGCGCCGGATTGGCGGCACCCGCCGGCACCTGCAACTTCAAAGACCCCGTTACCTTCTTCGCCATACTCTATCTCCCGTGTGCCGCAGGCATCTGCCGGCGGTCGGTTCGTGGTCCGGTCCGGGCGTTTGGCGCGCGCCCTCGCCTCCCACGGCTTGCGTGCTCAGGTCTTCTCGACCTGAGCGAATTCGAGCTCGACCGGCGTGGGCCGGCCGAAAATGCTCACGGCCACTTTGATCCGCGAGCGTTCCTCGTCCACTTCCTCGACCGTGCCGTTGAACGAGGCAAACGGCCCTTCCGATACGCGCACCTGCTCGCCGACCTCGAAGGTGATCGAGGGTTTGGGCCGCTCGATCCCTTCCTGCACCTGCTGCAGGATCCGCTTGGCTTCGACCTCCGAGATCGGGATCGGCTTCTTGTCGGCGCCGAGAAAACCGGTGACCTTCGGCGTGTTTTTGATCAAGTGATAGACGTCGTCGGTCAACTCGCACTTCACCAGCACATAGCCGGGGAAGAACTTCCGCTCGGCGTCGATCTTCCTTCCGCGGCGCACCTCCACGACCTTCTCGGTCGGAACCAGGATATCGTCGAACTTGTCGGCAAGCCCGCGCGCTTGCGCCTGCTCGCGAATCGATTCCGCAACCTTCTTCTCGAAATTCGAGTAGGCGTGAACGATGTACCAGCGCTTGTCCAAACCGATCTCCGTCAGCGCAGCAAATTGAGCAGGGTGGACATGGCCAAGCGGATCACTTGGTCGGTAAGCAGGAAGAAGACGGCGGCGATGATCGAAAACACGAACACCATCGCGGTCGTGATCAAGGTTTCGCGCCGCGAGGGCCAAGTCACCTTGGCCGATTCAGTGCGGACTTCTTGCAGAAACTCGAACGGATTCTTTGCCATCGCTCTCTTCAGTCTTCTCGATTCCCGCCGGTCACGCTCGCTATCTCTCGGTCTCCTGCCGCCTGGCAGGAGTGGAGGGAACTCGAACCCCCAACCCCCGGTTTTGGAGACCGGTGCTCTAGCCAATTGAGCTACACTCCTTCATCGCCGGCTTGCGCTCGACTTATTCGATGATCTTGGCGACGACGCCGGCGCCCACCGTCTTGCCGCCCTCGCGGATGGCGAAGCGCAGCTTCTCCTCCATCGCGATCGGCACGATCAGGTGCACCTCCATCGACACGTTGTCGCCCGGCATCACCATCTCCGTGCCGGTCGGCAGCGTGCACACCCCCGTCACGTCCGTGGTCCGGAAGTAGAACTGCGGCCGGTAATTGGTGAAGAACGGGGTATGTCTGCCGCCCTCCTCCTTGGTCAGGATGTAGGCCTCCGCCGTGAACTTGGTGTGCGGCGTACAGGTGCCGGGCTTGGCCAGCACCTGGCCGCGCTCGACCCCCTCGCGCTCCACGCCGCGCAGCAGGCAGCCCACGTTGTCGCCGGCCTCGCCCGAGTCCAGCAGCTTGCGGAACATCTCGACGCCGGTAACGACGGTCTTGGTCGTCGGCTTGATGCCGATGATCTCGACCTCCTCGCCGACCTTGATCACGCCCCGCTCGATGCGCCCGGTCACCACCGTGCCGCGGCCCGAGATCGAAAAAACGTCCTCGATCGGCATCAGGAACGGCTTGTCCTTCGGCCGCTCCGGCTGCGGGATAGCGGCGTCCACCGCATCCATCAGCTTGAGAATCGACTGCTTGCCGAGCTCAGGCTTCTTGTCTTCCAGCGCCATCAGCGCCGAGCCCCGGATGATCGGGATCTTGTCCCCGGGGAAGTTGTACTTCGACAGTAGTTCCCGAACCTCGAGTTCCACCAGATCCAGCAGCTCCGGGTCGTCCACCATGTCCACTTTGTTGAGGTAAACCACGATCGCCGGCACGCCCACCTGGCGGGCCAACAGAATGTGCTCGCGGGTCTGCGGCATCGGCCCATCGGCCGCGCTCACCACCAGAATCGCCCCGTCCATCTGCGCCGCGCCCGTGATCATGTTCTTCACGTAGTCCGCGTGCCCCGGGCAATCGACGTGCGCGTAATGCCGCTTGGCCGTCTCGTACTCCACGTGCGCCGTCGAGATCGTGATGCCGCGCGCCTTCTCTTCCGGCGCCTTGTCGATCTGGTCGTAGGCCGTGTAGGTCGCGCCCCCGGTCTCGGCCAGAACCTTGGTGATCGCCGCCGTCAAACTCGTCTTCCCATGATCGACGTGCCCGATCGTCCCCACGTTGCAGTGCGGCTTCTTTCGCTCGAATTTTACTTTGGCCATGGGCGTCGCTCTCTTTCGGTGTCTCGGTTCGGCAATCTCTCGGCGTCTGCTTCGCTCAGGTGCTCCGGGCTGGAGCGGGTGAAGGGAATCGAACCCTCGTCATCAGCTTGGAAGGCTGTTGCTCTACCATTGAGCTACACCCGCAAGGCGCCGCACCGGAGTGCAGTGGTGGAGGGGGTTGGATTCGAACCAACGTAGGCATAGCCAACGGATTTACAGTCCGTCCCCTTTAACCGCTCGGGCACCCCTCCGGGTTTGGACGTCGATCTCGAATTTGTTTCCGGCAAACGCAAACGCCCCGCCGCCGGGCAGGGAGTTGAGGCCGTTCTTATGGGGGACGGGGATGCTTTATGTCAAGCAGCGCAAGGCCGAGAACCCTTGTCCGGCAGGGCCTCCCGCCGGTTTTGAACAGCACCGAGCGCAAAATTGCCAAATCCGGGCCGTGATGACAAGAACCCCCATGCCTGACCGTCGCGAGCGTACACATCGGCCGCGGGGAAACCGGGGCCGCAGGCCCTTTCCAGGCCGCGACCGGCAACGCGGCGGCGACGGCCCGATTCTTCTCTATGGCTGGCATTCGGTCCAGGCCGCCCTGGCAAACCCGAACCGGCGTATCCGCAAGCTCTTCGCCACCGAGAATGCCGTCCGCCGCCTCGCCGAGGCTGACATCGTGCTGAAGCAGCCGCCCGAGATCGTGCGGCCCGAGACGATCGCCGCGCGGCTTTCGCCCGACGCCGTACATCAGGGCTTGCTCGCCGAGGCCGATCCCCTGCCCGCGCCCGAGCTTTCCGAGGTCGAGGGGCCGCTCGTGCTTGTGCTCGATCAGATCACCGATCCGCATAATGTCGGCGCTATCGTGCGCACTGCATCGGCATTCGGTGTCGCCGCAATTGTCACCACCGCCCGCCACAGCCCGGAAGCAACCGGCGTGCTCGCAAAAAGCGCGAGCGGCGGGCTGGAGCATGTGCCGCTCATCCTGGTGCAAAATCTCGCCCGCGCACTCAACGAACTGAAGGAGCGCGGATTCCAGCTCGTCGGGCTCGAGGAGGAAGCCGAGACAGAACTTTCGCAAGCCGCGCTGCGCGCGCCGCTCGCGCTCGTGCTCGGCGCCGAAGGCAAGGGCCTGCGCCATCTCACCCGCGAAACGTGCGATCTCGGCGCTCGGCTCACGCTGCCTGGCACGATCAAGAGCCTGAACGTCTCCAACGCCGCCGCGGTCGCGCTCCATATCGCAACGACAAAAATCGCGAACGCGCGCTGACCAACTCCATTCGACCAGCAAGACCGCATCGGGAGGCAAATATGGATCCCTTCGACTATTCCGGCAGCAATGTGTTCGTCGCCGGCGGCACCAGCGGCATCAATCTCGCCATCGCCGAAGCCTTCGCCAAACGCGGCGCCAAGCTCGCGGTCGCCAGCCGCTCGCAGGAGCGGGTCGATGGCGCGGTGAAGACGCTGCAGGCGCACGGCGGCGAAGTCGCCGGCCATGCCGCCGACGTGCGCGATGCGCCGGCGATCGCCGACGTGATCAAGCGGGTGCACGCCCGCTTCGGCGCGATTGACATTTTGGTATCGGGCGCCGCGGGAAACTTCCCTGCCCTTGCGCTCGGCATGTCCACCAACGCGTTCAAGGCGGTGGTCGACATCGATCTGCTCGGCACCTTCAACGTGCTGCGCGCCGCGCATCAGTTCCTGAAGAAGCCGGGCGCCAGCGTCATCAATATCTCCGCGCCGCAGGCCATGCATGCGCAGCCGATGCAGGCCCATGTTTGTGCCGCCAAGGCCGGTGTCGACATGCTCGCGCGCGTGCTCGCGATCGAATGGGGCGGCGACGGCATCCGCGTCAATTCCATCATCCCCGGTCCGATCTGGGACACCGAAGGCGCGCGGCGCCTGGCCCCGACCGAAGACATGCAGAACATCGTGCGCCGCTCGGTCCCGCTCGGCCGCTACGGCACCAAGGACGAGGTCGCCGATCTCGCGCTGTTTCTCGCCTCGCCGCTCGCCGCCTATATCACCGGCGCGATCGTGCCGGTGGACGGCGGCCTCACCGCCGCCGGCCCACGCGGCTTCGGCCAAGCCATCGCGATGGCCGCGTTGCAAGGCGGCAAGAATTGAGGCTTTCCGCGCGGCTAAACCCGCATGCGGGAAAATTACCTCACGTTCACTCTCTATGGAGTATCTTGGCCCCGCGCCGGTTTAGCTCAGCTGGTAGAGCACCTGATTTGTAATCAGGGGGTCACAGGTTCGAGTCCTGTAACCGGCTCCAGCACTTAGGGGGATTTGGTCCAAAGCATTGGACCATTCCTTGGACCAAACCGCCCCTCCCCGCGCCGACCGGGCCATCGCGCCAGCAACCTCCTGGCAGTTGGTCGATGTCCGCCTTAGTGCGCTTTGCGGACTCAAGTCGGATCTCGCGCCGTGTCCGAGAAGTGCCATAACCCGACATCGCGTTAACCCTTCGATGCGCAGGCGGAATTCCTTGTGCTAGAGGGGCCGTGAGGGTCCCGTAGCTTAGCGGATAGAGCAGCGGTTTTCCTAAATGAACGGTCGCGTATGCGACTCCTGCTGGGACCGCCTACGTTTTCAGTGACTTTTATTGAACATTTTTTCTCGTCAAGGCGTAAATTACTTGCGGGGTTCTAACTGGGTTCCGTTTCGTGTGGGTCGGGGGAACTCACCCACGGTGGCAGTCGCCTAGCATGGTCGCCCGAGCCGTAGCGAAGTTGGTTCTCAAGAACTTGTGGTGATGGCACGGCTATGAAAGAGTTACAGAGCCGATTTGTTCTATGGGGGTTAGAATTGAAGAGGCTGGTCCTGCTGCTTTTTGTTGTCGTTGCCTCGACATCGCCAGGGCGGGCCCAAGAAGCGCCTAATTACTGGACAGCGACCTTCGCTAGCGAGGTGCGCTATTTTTCCTGGCAGAGCGATCGAGGCTTTCCGACCCGGGAGGCGCCGGCAAACGCCCCCGGCCGTGGCAGCCAATGGTACATACCTTTTGCATTGCAAGTGATCGGCCGGCCGAACGACGATTTCAAGATCGAATTCCTCGGCCGCGGCGGTTGGGTCGAGTCACGCCAGTCCACCGCCGGATTCACCGGCGAAGTCTCGACCATGACGGATACCGTAGTGTCTTCGACCGTCACCTATTTCGGGTTCAACGGGTTTCAGCCATTCGTCGCGCTCAATCTCAATATTCCAACCGGAAGATCCGCCCTGTCCGGTTCAGCCGCGAACGCGCGCATGGACCCCGACCTGGTCGGGATCGCAAGCTTTGGCGAGGGATGGAACATCGGCCCGACAATCGGGTTCAATCTTCCCATTACGCGCAATCTAATGTTCACGACGAGCGCGGGTTACACTTGGCGCGGCAAGTTTGATCGGGAAAATTCGCTCGCGCCGGCGGATCCGACCGTGCAAGTGCCGGCAAACGTCGATCCAGGCGATGTATTCACCATCACAACCTCCGTTGGATATCAACTTGGCCAGTTCACTGGCATGATCACGGGTTCCATCTCATGGGAAACGGCGACCAAAGAGAACGACGCGCCGCTCTACCGGGCCGGGACGCGCTATCTGCTTTCTGGAAAATGGTCCTACACTTGGCCCGAATTTGGGGTGACGACGCTAACGGCCGCCGTGGCCCACTCAGAGAAGAACGAGGTATTGTTCTTGGCAGCCTCGTCGTTGGCGACGGAGCCCTTTAACACCAATTCCAATGTGTACCGGGTCGGCCTTGAGCACTTGTTCCCGCTGGGCCAGGTTTGGCTCGGTCCGATCGGGAGTTATCTCCGCCGTGACAATAACGGATACGATTCGGGCACGTTGCAGTTCGTGCCGGCGAAGGAACGCTGGAGCGCCGGCATGTTGGCACGATATGCTGCGAACGAGAAAGTAACCCTTAATGCGCGGGCGGAACACGTCTGGACCCACCTAGATGAGGATCCGGCGTCGGGCGGCGGGAGACTGAGCTTGCTGAGCGGCGGCGTCGTTTCCGGCAACGATGTGCCCGTGGTTTTGAGCACCGGCTGGCAATTCGCCCTCGGCGCCAATGTCAAATTCTGAGAGGGCAACATGAGAAATGTTTTATATGCGGCACTGCTGGCGGCGGTTTGTGGGCTGTTGCTTTCGCCCGGTGTGGCCGACGCGCAGATCAGGTGCCCCGAAGGCAGGACAGCGAGCGGCGAATGCGTCAACGTCGGTTTAGCGACGGCAATGCGCCAGATCGCAATCATATTTTCACATCCGAAGCTGTCCGACACCGCGTATCCGGTGCTGCCGTCCGATGACGCGTCCTTTCGTTATCCCAATCAGCTCAATCCCGACCAGCTGAAGCCGAGCCGGACCACCGGCCCCACCCCCTGACGATCGCGCCTATGCAGCGGTGCTAGACAAGCGAGTGCTTTATCGGAAGACCGAAGTAGCGGGACCCGCACGCTGGGCTTCGACCCAGCTGCCGCAGAGATATAGAGATCAACAGGATGCGCGGGCTAATAGAAATCGGCTGATCTTTTAGAGGAGGAATCCAATGCGTAAATACTTCATTTTGATCGTAGCCGTCGTCTCTGTCGGTTTCCTTGCGAACTCTGCTATGGCGGAAATAGTGGAAATTAAAGGGAAAGTGACGCCGGTCGCACTCGGGCGCGCCTGCAGCGGCGCGGGCGGCAGTTTCAATTCGAACCCTACTGGCTACTCGTGCGAAAAGAAGGATTGCAATGGGAAGGGCGGCACATGTGGAGTCTATTGCAGTAGTAATGGGAATTGCACTGGCACTACGCCCAGTCGCATAAAGCCCGGCACGACCTTAACCAGTAAAGCGAGTGACCTTGTGCGTACCTTGAATGGCTCGCTGGACTTCCCGCCCGCGGCCCCCGGGGCAGTCAAACCGCCCTCAGCCGGAATCCTCGACAGCCGTCCGGGCCTCTCGCCGCAAGGGCCGGCGCGGACGGGCAGCCCGCGTGGTGGTACGATTTACTGAACAAGACTGTAATGGTTGATCACTAGCGCGATCACATTTGGGCAGACCGGGCCGCGACGCAACTGACGCGGAGGTATAAAGTTCAATAAGGACGAGCGCGGCTCGCGCTCGAGTGATCTTCGAGGGGAGGCGACAATGCGCAAATCCATCATGTCGATCATGGCCGCGGCACTGATTGTGTACATAGCGACGCCGCCGACGGATGCTGCTGCCACCACAATCGGCCAGGCGGATGCACTGTGCAAAAAAAATAAAAATTGTGTCACGATGGAGAGAGGCGATAAAGGGAACATATATTGTGTTCGTCAATCAGGCGGCGCGTGTAAGGTAGTTGTCTGTCCTAAAACGGGTAACTGCTTTGTATATATGACGGTGCCAGGAGGGAGCCCCGATAAGCCTAAAAATGTCAAATCGACGGCGGGCATCCAACAAGTTCTGGAAGGCGCACCCGGCGCACCCCTTGTCCCGCCCACGGGCGGGATCCTAGACACTGGCCCCGCGTTCTCGCCGCAAGGCCCAGCGCGAACAGGTAGCCCGCGTGGTGGGACAATTTACTGAGCACAGTTCGGAAGGCTCCGCGCCAGTTCTTCAATGTCCGCTTTGCCTCCAGAAGCAGCCTCTCAAACGCATTCACGGGATGTCCGTTAAGTGCCAAGAGCGGACATACTGTGAGTGCAGTCTGGTATCGAGGGACCTGTGTGTACCGAAAACCTCGTCCGCATTGATTAGCTGACGGAATCACCTAACGTCAGTGGACAATGGTCTCACTGTTCTGCTTCGTCCTGGCCGTCTTGGCCTCGCCATTCAAGTCGAAGAGCCGGCTTGAGGCAGAGAATGCGGCGCTCCGACATCAGTTGATTGTTTTGCGCCGAAAGATGCAGGGCCGGGTCCGGCTGACGAACAACGACCGCTGGTTCTTCATCCAGCTATATCGCTGGTTTCCATCAATCCTGGATGTCCTCACGGTCATCCAGCCCGAGACGCTCGTACGTTGGCATCGGGCCGGCTTCCGCTGCTACTGGCGTTGGAAATCGCGCTCACCGGGAGGGCGATCGCAGATCGGGACGGACCTCCGCGTGCTGATCCGGCGGATGAGCATCGAGAACCCGCTTTGGGGAGCGCCTCGCATCCACGGCGAACTGCTCAAGCTCGGGTTTGAAGTCGCGCAGTCGAGCGTTGCCAAGTACATGGTCAAGCGACGCGGGCCGCCAAGCCAGGGATGGCGCATTTTTCTGCGTAATCACGCGCCGGACATCGCTGCCATGGACCTGTTCATTGTCCCGACCATTGGCTTCAACCTGCTCTATGCCTTTGTCGTCGTTCGGTTGGACCGCAGAGACCTGGTCTGGATCAACGTCACAACAAACCCGACGGCTGAATGGATCGCGCGCCAGCTAACCGAGGCATTCCCTTGGAATAAGGCTCCGCTTTACCTCATCCGCGATCGGGATCGGATCTATGGCACCATTGTCAGACGCCGATTGCGAGCCATGGGAATCCGGGACAAGCCTACGGCACCAGCCTCGCCTTGGCAGAATGGCTTTGCTGAACGACTGATTGGATCAATCCGGCGCGAGTGTGTGGACCATTTCGTCGTCTTGGGCGAGGCACATCTGCGCCGCATCCTGCGAGCCTATGCTCGCTATCACAACGACATCAGAACGCACCGGTCATTGGATAAAGATGTGCCAGTCTCGCGCCCGATTCAGCGGACCGGAACCATTAGGTCACACGCGATCTTTGGCGGTCTTCATCACCACTATGTCCGGGTTTAGGTTGTCGGTACACACAACCTCGTCACTTGCTTTGGCGTGAGCTTCGACAAGTCGAAGGAGGAGGTTGCGACGCTGAGCCAACCCGACGTCAGCACCAACGTTATATTCAACACCATGAGCCAGAGCGAATTAAGTGCAAGCGCCGGACTAAGCAGCAATCCAAGGCAAAAAGCCCCGCCGCAAAATGAAACGCCGAAAAGGCGAGGACAAACAGAGTTGATCGACTGGGACTTTCCCTAGCAGTCCTCACATCCTTTCAACCATGACGCTCAATTGAAGTGAGCATCGTGACTATTCTCTAAAACTTTAACAACTGCGGAAAGCCTCCACCAATAGGGGGCTGGCAGTCTCTAGGCATAAGTACGTCCCTCTCCTAGGAGAATGAAATGACAAAACTGAATAGTTTTCTGCGTGACGAATCCGGCGCGACGGCCATTGAGTACGGCCTGATTGCCGCCTGCATCTCGGTTGCGATTATCGCCATCGTTCAAGGCGTCGGCACCAAGCTGGTTTCGACCTTCACGAAGGTCGAGACGGCGCTCCAGTAAGGGCCACGTCTCTACCTGTGCACTAAGGCTCCGGCAAATGACCGGGGCCTTTCTTTTTGGTAAGTCAAATTTTCAAATTGAGACATCGCTGAAATTCTGCTCCTGGGAGTGTGCCATGTCCAAAGTGAACAGCTTCTTTTGGGACGAATCCGGCGCGACCGCAATCGAATACGCCCTTATCGCCGGAAGCATTTCCATTGTGATCGTCGCTGTGGCCCTGGGCATCGGCACCGATCTGGTTTCGATCTTCACGAAGGTCGCAAACGGTTTCCAATAAGTCGTTCACTCCTGCGTCGGCAGCCGCATGTAATTTCAGGTCGCCACACCATCCTTCTTGACGCCCCGCGCAACGATCCGCAGCTTATCTTCGGCAAGGGGCGCTGAAGCTCTAGCGCTCGCCGCCGAACTCTACTTCGGACTGATCGCCTCACCACTTTCTGTAAATATCGGCCACCATCTGAGTGCCGTACCTTTGCTTACGTCAGTCCGCACTAAAATCCAGGTATCACCAGTACATTTATTGAGTAGAATTGTACCCAGTGGTCCACCGCCAGCGTTCGGAATAATTACAAAGCACGTCTCTTTTTCCTGAGCTGCCGCCGTCTGCGTCGGTGTGAGCAATAGGCCTGTGCAAAGGAAAAGCCATTTCATGATTTTGCAGCCTACTTCCTACGTTTGGGACTCTTGCGGGTATTGGGTCAGTTTGAATTGACCAATGTCTCGCTGCACCAATTTCGCTGAATGGCTCACGTCCTATATCGATCGGGAGAGCGTCGCGGTTTTCTTGCCGGAATACCAGCGGACCGCAATCGCAGAAAAACTCGCATGGCCAATAAGTCGCCAGTTCTGGCGAGGGCCCTTAGCTCTGGCATCGTGAATGCGCCTGTCTTGATGTATCGGGAGCGAGAAAGATTTTCCGGGTCCATGATTGACAACACCTCGAGATCCTCATCCTCGAACGATAGCCCTCTCTGTATGCACTCGTCGCGGATTTGTTGAATGTCATGACCGAGCTGAAGCCGCATTTCCTTCGGCCTAATATCGTGGCTTCTCAGGAACGCCTTCAAATACAGCTCTATCGAATGATAGTAGAGAAAGCAGATCGGCGATTCGAATAGCAGTTCTTTTCGATGGTGCGCTCGTAGCAGATCGGCTGAATGACGGTAGCTCTCAGCATAGTTAAAAAGCCCAAGAGCGGACGTTCGGTCATCTTCGGAAATGGGAGCGTCACTCATTTGCTATTGTTCGGTTAGATTTCGGCGTGGCTTGCGACGACATCATACACCGGCAGCCGAGAGAATGGTCTCGCCCGCGAGGAAGACGGGCACCTGGCTCACGACGGGCGGGCCCTTTTCATTCCCGCTCAACCCAGCCGCTGAAAACCCGGTCCTCGAACAAGCCTCCAAGATTGCGCGATTGCCAACCCTCGGCGAAGCGCGCGTGCTCGCCGGCGCCATTGTAGCCGGCATAGGCCGGGGATACCTGCTCGCGCGCCCAGCGCACCAGGAGCGCTACGCCGTCGCGATTGCGACGAGCAACGATGGCGCGGCCGTTGTGCGGGGCCTCGTTCATGGCCCGCCAGCCTGAGCTCTCTGTGGGACTAGGCCGCATCCTTGCGTTCGCCCGTGGCTACGATCTTCAAGAGTTTATCGGCTAGCGGCCGCTGCAGCTCGAGGGCTTCCTCGACCGGCGCTTTCAGCCAAGTCTCGCGCTCTTCCTTCGTAGTGAGGATCACCGGCATCGCCTTGTCGTGCACGGGCTTCACGATCTTGTTCGGGTCGCAGGTGAGGAAAGCATAGAGCAGGTGATCGCCCTCGACCGGATCCTTCTTGGTTCCGCGCGTGCCGGTCCAGGGCCGCCAGATGCCGGCGAAAAAGAACAGCGTCCGTTTTTGATCGAGCGCAAACCAGGTCGGCGTCTTGCGCTTCGTTTTCGGATCAGGCTTGTCAGCGTACTCGCAGAACGAGGTCGCCGGCACGAGGCAGCGATACTCCAGCTTGAGCCACGGCTTCCACCAGTTGCTCTCCGTGTTCCGCACGTTCGTCACGGGTCGGCCGCCGAATATTGGCGGCGATGGTATACCCCAGCGCATCTTGATCAGCTCGTGGCCCTTGTCGGTCTCACGCACGACTGGAGCCATGGTGTCGGGAAATATCCCGGGCATCAGTGGCAGATTGCCAGTGCGGTCGCGCATCGCTTTGACCAAGGCGATGATCGCGGCCTGGCTCTTGGTCATCGAGTAGAGGTTACACATAGGGCTGCCGTCCTAGTCGCAGCCACATTAAAGTCCAATCGAAGCGACGCAGCCCTAAACTGTCCTACAATACAAAGACGAGAAGGAAATGCCCGGTAGATCACGCGAAACGATAGCAGAGAACGGGTCGGTCCCCGCGCTATCCGTGGTCGTTCCGACCACATCTACATGGGATGCCATCGAACCGGTCGTCCGCCAACTTCTGACATCGCTAAACCCGATCGACGGCGAGCTAGTGCTAGCGAGCGGCGTCGGCGAACCGCCGGCCATTCCGTCGGGGCTCGACCGGATACGGATCCTGCATCTGGCGGGCGCCGACGTGTTCGCGTTGCGAGCCGCAGGCATCGCCGCGGCGCAGGGCACTATCATCGCGGTGACCGAGGACCATTGCCAATTGCCCGACGACTGGTGCACCAGGATACGCGATCAATTCACCGCTGACCCGGCGCTTGAAGTGCTCGGCGGCGCAGTCGTCAACGGCTCAGAAGCCAGCGTGATGGACCGAGCCAATTTCTGCATGACCTTCGCCCGTCTTTCTCCCAGAGCGCTGCATGCGCTGACGCCCTGCATCTCGAACGTCGCCGTACGAAGGTGCGTATTGCCTGCGGCTCCAGAACCGGGCTGGTTCGAGCTTTCGTTCCTGCCGGCGAGCACACAGTCGGTAAAAACCGTCATGTGCTCGGAATTGGTAGTGACGCACGTGCAGTCCCACGGATTCTTGCGCACGCCACTTGTCCATTTCCACAATGGGCGGGTAACAGGTGCGTATCGCGTCAAGTTCAAGACGCTACTGGGCAGAGGCGGACCATTCCGCATCGCGAACCGGGAGATGCGGTCGCATCTGAGAGCGACGCGGAAGGCGTTGCAGGCGGCAGGCGAGGAACCGCATGTGCTGATCTTAGTACAATTGCTCGCCCATGCTCATGCGATCGGCTGCGTCGTCGGTGCCCACTGGGGTCCGGGCGAAAGTGCTCGGCATCTGGTCTGAGACGGGGCGGGCACTGCCCACCTGAAATAGGCCTTCCGACTCGCACTAGGGTCCAGCAGGTGCAGCCCGCAGTGTGACCTGTTTCATCGCATTGGCGTGCGGCGAAGGAAACGGACGAGGTTCCTAAACGTGCGCACCGGCACTTTCCTAGGCTCACGGTTGGCGCTCGCCAACACCGCCTTCCAATGAATGTGGTTTGCAATGTTACGGTCGTGCACGATCTGCGTCCACAAGGGCTGGACGCTGCGAACACGGATCTCAGGATAGTGTCGATTTGCCGTCGGGTGTGCGAGCGCCAGCGGCGATACCCACGCCTTGCCCGGCCGCAGAAACTCGACAAGCGAGAGGAACGGACCCGCCTCCCAGGCAAAGACGACCATCTCGTCGGATATCGTGTTCCACAACAGCCCGTCCACTGCCGATACGATGAAATCATCTACGGCGCCGCTCTGTAGCCGCGCGTTTGCGGCGCTCCGTATCTGCTCGATGTAGTCCGGCGCAAGCATGTCATCGTTGTCGAGTTTGGATGCGACTACGACCTCGGCAGTGGAAAGCTCGCGCTGGATCGCAGCAGCGGCCCGCTCCGCATCTGGCTCACGCACGACCGTCGCGATAGCGTCGAGCCCGGAGAAGAAACGGGCCGGCGTATCGGGGTGGAAAGCCACGAACCAGCGGAAATCGCGCGAAGTCTGGCGGGCGACCGACGGCACGCAGTACCGCCGAAACAATCCGTCTCGGTGCGCGAGCCAATCCGTGTCGCGGCCGTCGATGCCCGCGGCGAGAGCCGCATTGGATCCGATGTTGTAGCGCGTCACCAGTACGTGCTGCACCCGCATCTGGTGAATCTAGAGGACACGCTTGCGCTCCCGCAACGGATTTCGGCGCATCCTTATGATGGAAATTTGGGATCTGCAAACACAGTCTGCAGTGGCTTGCCAGGGTCCGCTTTGGAACCGTAAGCGGCCATCTACGCGGCGTGTGGCACTTCCGAGATGTGCCAGAACCGGACATACGACAACTGAACATACGCGGGATGATAACGGCTAGGATTTAGATCTTGGCAAGACGCCAAGCTCTGTTGCCTTCCTCACCGCCTCTGCGCGAGTCCGGCAGTCCAACGTCGCGAGAGCACGCGCCACATGCATTTCGACGGTCCGGGGACTGAGCCGCAGCCCACGGGCAACTTGCTTGTCCGTCAGGCCCCGCGAGATGGCGCTGAGGATCTCCAACTGACGTGCGGTGAGACCGCCATGTTGCGCCCGTCGCTCTCCGCGCGGTCCTTGGGCGCCGCCGAGCGGCTCGCCCAATTGACGAAGCTGAGCGGCCGCCGCCTGCGCAAGCGGCCGGGCGCCGAGCCGGTCGGCGCCTCGACCGGCTTCGCGCGCGAAGGCAACGGCGGCCTCATGGCGGCCTGCTGCCGCGCAGGCCATCGCCGCACGGAGCTGGCTCTCAACGCGCTCGCGTGGCAGGTCCCAGTCCTCGATCACGTTGATGGCGCGCTCGAACTGCTCAGCCGCCTGCGCCGCATTTCCATCCAGACAGGCAATCTCGCCGAGGGCATGCGCCAGCGCGGAGAGCGGCTCACTGCTGCTAAATCTTGCTGCATAGTCGCCGAGCGCCTCTCCGCACGCCTGCAAGCCATCCCGATCGCCGGCTTGTGCGAAGCACGTCGAGGCCCAACGCAACACCGGGATGAAGGCATGATCCATCTCGACTGTTCGCAGCCTAGTGAGTATTACGCGACAGCGCTGCGCGGCCGAGTGGTTGTCACCCGTCATTGCAGCGTGCATGGTTAGTCCCCAGCGGGAATGGATCTCTCCTAAGGCATGATCAACACGCCGGTTGATAGCCTCGGCCTCAATCAGGAGGTCCTCGCCTTTGCGCAGTTCGCCCCGCATCACATGAACAAGCCCAATGAACAGCAGTGCACCTCCACGCCCCGGTGAATTACTTGGAATCGAGTCTAAAATACGCTGCGAGGCATCGATCGCCTGCTTCCATTCGCCGGCGCGGACAAGAATCCAGCTCATGCATTGTAGGCACGCAACGACTCCGCCGGGCAGCGTGCGCTCCTCGCAGAAGGCAACGCCGTGGAGATTTGTCGATACCGCGTCCTTAAATTTACTTGCGCGCTCTTCCGCATCGGCGAGACGCTGGTAGATTTCGCCCGCAACCGCCGGATAGATCCAGGGCCAGTGCCGCATCGAGAGCGGCGCGAATGCTGGCGATGCCATCCGGCACCTTTCCGAGACGGGCTTCGAGATTTCCCCGCAACGCTGCGATGCGGAGCTTCAAGTCCTCGCGCCCAGCTGCCCCGGCTTCGGCGCGGGTAAGGACTTCCAGCCCCGCCGTGTAACGCGCGGACATTCGCAAGCGAATGGCAGTCGTGATCCCTTCGGCCGCCGCTTCGGCACCATCTCCTGCCATCGCAAAGGCGGTCATCGCGTCTTGGCGCGCGTCGATTGCACGCGTCCAATCGCAGCTGAGCTCATGCAAGTTTGCGATCTTACGCAGGGTGCGCGCGGCCGCGATATGGCTTCCGGCCGCGGCGAGTGAGTCGGCGAGCTCGCGCCACGCCCGCAGCGCCTCGGCGAATTGGCCGGCAAGTTGTGCGCAGTCGCCGAGCTGATCGAGCACGGCAAGCCGTTCGGCTTCCTGCTCTCCGGCTGACCACGCATCCAACGCGCGGCGCGAGAGTTGCACCGCGTCACCATGTGCGTGCAACCGTCGCGCGCGGATAGCACCCTCGACCAGAGCCTGCCGCGCACGCTGAGCATCTCCTGCACTTTGCCAGTGTTCAGCCAATTGGACGGCGTCGTGATCCATTGTCACGAGCGCCTCAGCAAAGCGTCGGTGTAGCAAACGGCGTCGAGTCCAGGGGATTGCTGTATAGATCGCATCGCGCGCAAGCGGCGTCCGAAAAACCGCCTGGCCCTGGCCACGTTCAATCAACAAGCCGAACTCGAGAATCTCGTCGAGCCCATCGTCCCCATTGTTGACCTTCTCCAAGAGGTCGAGCGCAATCTCCGAGCCTCCGACCGCAGCGGCCTCTGCCGCTCGCCGCCCAGCCTCGGACAACAGATCGACACGTGCGATGATCGCATCGCGCAGAGTCTCCGGAAGAGGTAAGGAAGCGGCTCGCAAGATGTCGCCATCAAAACCACCTCGCTGCTTGAGCACACCCACCAAAGCTTCCATGAATAGCGGCACCCCACCACTTCGATCCAAAATCTTCGCGGTCAATTCAGGCGAAGGATTGGTGCCGACGAGTCGCTCGATTAGGCGCGTGCCGTCAGCGCGATCCAGCGGTTCGAGAGCAATTTCTTCCAGCAACCGACCCCTGCGGAGCGCCTCGCGCGTCGTCCGTATCGGATGGCCGCGCGGGATTTCATCACTGCGGTAGGCGGCGACGACCAAGAGGGACGCGTTGCGGGCGGTGCCGGCGAGCTGAGGCAACAGGTCGAGCGTGGCGTGATCGGCCCAATGCAGATTGTCGAGGACGAGCACCAGAGGGCGCGGGCGCGTGATTGCAGCAAAAAGGTCGCAGATGTCAGCGAACAACGCGGCACGGTTGGTCGTCTCCGCCATGTCGCTTTCGGCGAGCAGAAGCTTGTTTATCTGTTCTGCTTTCTTGTGATGGGCCCCGATGCCCTCGTGACGCAAGGCGCGCAGCAGCATCGCGACCGGCGCCAGTGGACTATTTCCAGTAGGGCTTGCGGCAGCACGCAGGCCTGCAATTCCTGCGTTCACCAAAACGCGATCGATCAATACGGACTTTCCGATGCCCGCCTCGCCGGCGATGAGTACGGCACCGCCCTTCCCGCCGGCGGCGGAATCGACAAACGCCGCGAGTGCGGCCATCTCTCGGCCGCGACCGATCAACTGGTCCTCGCCTTTGCGGCTCCTGGTGCTGGTCTTTGGCACTCGTCACCTCTACCCGATCCGGCCGGGGCAATCATATCCCCAGCCGACCAAGCAATGCAGGTGTAGGCCTCTATGCAACGCGCGCCTGTCGGCGGGTGTGACTCACGCGCGCGCGACCAAGTAGCGGAACTTGTTGTTAAGTTGGAATTCACCCAACGCCTGGCGATATGGCGCGATGGCATAGGCAACCGCGTCGCGGACCCGTTCATGACTTGACGCCCGGATCGCTCGTTCGACCGGTCCTGCCGACAGCAGCCCCTTCAGCGCAGTCTCAATGTTCGGATAACGCCACGGGCATTTCACGTCTACGACTGCTAGCGGCGTCAATCCGGCTTCCGTTGCGAGGGCCTTGAGCTTCGTTTCTTCCGACAAGGCGAATGGGCCCGGCGCGCCGGGAGGCGGAGGCGGCATCAGCGGTCCGAGTGCCTTGAGATGTCCCGCAGCTTCACAGTCCTCAGGCAACCCCCAGACCGCGATCACGATGATTCCGGCTGGCTTAGCGACGCGGCGGGCCTCGCGGAGCGCGTTCACAGGCGACGCCGCGTATTGGAACGCATTGAAGCCGGTCACGACGTCGAAGGATTCGTCCGCGTGCGGCAGTGCCTCCATTTCGGCGACGCGGAAATCACCCTTCGGCACGCGTGACCGGGCTATTTCGATGAATGCAGGAGAAGCATCGACGCCGGAAACGTCGGCTATCTTTTTGGCAAAGGTCTGGGCCGCCAGACCTGGACCGCATCCCACATCGAGCAGCGACGTGGCGTTCGCGAGTTCAGGCCGACGTAGCACGTCTTCGTAGAGCGGGAGGAACGTGGGTTCCTGGACGTCGGCGTAATCGCGCGCACGGACACTCCATAGATCTCCCTGCAGGGACGCAGAGCCGGCGGCGCGCGATATCGCAGCAGCTTGTTTCACGGACGCCTCCCTCGCCTCAAATGTGATAGATCGTCCGGAAATTTCGGGATTCCGGTGTCTCATCATTCCCGAGAACAGGGATGTTCCAAAACTCCACAAATGCCAGAACCGATCGTCTGATCGTCCTGCCTGAAATACGAAGCGCGCCCCGCGCCAAATTCCATATAGCGTATCGCACCGACTTGGAGGCTTGTAGTGTAAGCGTCTGGTTCATGGTCGGTTCCTTTCCTGCCCTCAATTGCGCCTTGCGCGATGAGGCGTTGCACACGGGCGATGGCAAGGAACATGCGGGAACACAGACCAAAGAACGGAGCGGGGAAATACGGTACTGATGATTGCCGACTACTGTAGGAGGGAGTTAATACAAGCGAAGATCATCTCACCCGGCAAGGAACTTAGTTCGCCAACCAGGTGCTTAGTTCTGCTTAGGGTCAGAACTCAGACGTACCGGCATGTCCGCATTAAGTCTGCTTCACCTCGATAACCTGACATCGATATCCGCGGCTGGCAGGTTCCAATGATTTAGGGAGGTCCGGTCGAGAGGGATCACGCCGGTTTGCAATTTACCTGTAGCATACTCTTTGTAATCAGGGGGTCACAGGTTCGAAGTCCTGTAACCGGCTCCAGCACTTACGATGATCTGGTCCAAAGCTTTGGACCGTTCTATGGACCAAACCGCCCCTCCCCGCGCCGACCTAGCCATCGCGCCAGCAGCCTCCTGGCAGTTGGTCGATGTCCGCCTTAAGTGCGCTTTGTGAACTCGAGTCGGATCTCGCGCCGCGTCTGAGAAGTGCCAGAATCTGACTTGAACGTTAGACGATGCTTTGCGCGCTTAAGGCTTGGTCCTCCCCTGCAACTCCGTGAAGGGGACCATCACGTGCTCCCGGTACGGTAACCTCGTCGAGAGGTTCTTGTACCAAGCTTCGACATTCGGAATCGCAGGACGGTCTATGTCCAACGTGAAGTACCGGTAAAGAGTCGTTCCTGCAGGAATGTCGGCCATTGTGAAGCGTTCCCCAGCCAAATACTGCTGTTGCGCCAAGTGATGATCCAGCAAGCGATAATGTTGCGCACAGCGATCGATTAGCTCATGAATGCGGGGCCAATTTCGCTGGCCTTCAGGTGTCCTGTAGTACCCCCAGAATAGGTCCATGAAGTCGCGTTGCAGCGTCACCGCCGACCAGTCCATCCAGCGATCGACGAATGAACGTTCGGAGGGTTCCCCCGGCCAAAACGCGCCGCCATAACGCGCGCCGAGATAGCGGATGATCACATGCGATTCCCAGATGATTAGACCATCATCGTCGATGACGGGGATGCGCCTGTGCGGATTCATCTTGAGAAATTCGGGTCGGTCCAGTCCCCCGAAACGGCCGCCGGCGTCGATATGTTCGTGCTTAAGCCTGAGCTCACCTATGCACCACATGACCTTCTGGACATTGAAAGCGCTTCGACGTCCCCAGACCTTGAGCATGGACGCGCTCCTCGCAATGCCGAAATGCGATGCTGTAATGTTGCACGAACTGAAGCGAGGCACATTGCTGCAAATCTAGTGTGCGCTAAATGCGTTCTATCTCTGCCTCCGCGACCACTTTCTTCCACTGCGCAATATCGGCAGCGAGGCGCAATTTGAATTCTTCAGGACTCGATGGGCGCGGACTATTGCCGAGCTTCTTCAATCTCTCGACGACTTGCGGCTCCGCTCAGCACAGCGGCGATCTCGCTGTTTAACCTTTCCACTATCGGCGCAGGCAGACCCGCTGGCCCGGCGATTCCCTTGATATCCACTGACGTCATACCCGGGAAAACCCGCTCTCAGCTATGGCTGGAATGTTTGGCAGAGCCGAAAAAGCGGCTTGCACTTGTCACCGCTAGTGCGCGCAGCTTGCCATCTTGGATTAATTCCATGAGCGAGGTCGGCGGGTCGATGACAAGATCCAAATGCTTGCCGAGAAGGTCTGCGATCGCAGGGGCTCCGCCGCGATAGGGTATTTGTTGCAACTGGATTTTCGCCATTCTGGCGAACAGCTCCATCGACAAATGTTGGAGCGATCCGACGCCCGGCGTGCCGTACTGCAAGGGAGAACTCCGCGACCGGGCAAGATCAATAAGATCAGAGAGGCTCTGGATCCGATGCTCGGAATGCGTCACCAGTACAAACGGATATTCTGCAGTCGTGCTGATTAGTGAAAAGTCTTCGATCGGCCGATACGGCAGCGTCCTATACATCGCCGCCGTAGCTACGTACGTCGCTGGGACGGCCGTGAGGGTGTAACCATCAGGAATCGCCCGAGCGACCAGTCCGGCCGCCGTCGTCCCGGTCGCGCCGGGTTTGGCATCGACAATCACTTGCTGACCGAGCCGCTTCGAAAGCGCTTCGGCAAGAATTCGCGACAGCGTATCTACTGGGCCACCCGGACGCGAATCCATGAATGAGAGTGATCGGCCGAACGGGCCAAGTATTCTCCGCCTTGGTGGGCGCGGCGACCAAAGCCGCAAGACCACCGATGACGGCACGGCGACTAATGTCGGTCATGGCGGACACCCTTCGCGCGGCGCGCATGGAGACTGACTTAGCCTGTCGGACCAAACTAACCCTTGAGATTTCTGGGGCGTAGAGCCAAAAATAAAAGGAGCGATTTCATTTCTGAAATCACATGGAATGGGATGATCTCAGGTATTTTCTTGCGGTAGCGCGGGCCGGTAGCATTACTGAGGCTGGGCGCTCTCTCAAAGTCAGTCCCGCCACGGTCAGTCGGCGCATAGGTGCGCTCGAAAGCAAACTGCAAGTCGGACTGTTCGATCGCAAGCTTGGAGGTTACACGCTTTCCGAAAGTGGTGAAGTGGTCCGGCTCAAGGCCGAAGAGATCGAACAGGCCGTATTGGCGGTCGAACGGGAAGTGCTCGGACGCGACTTAAGCCCGGCGGGAAAGGTTCGCATCACGACCGGGGACGATATTGCAGCCATTGTGATCGCGCCGCGTCTTTCGGATTTCGAGCGCCAATTTCCCGACATCTCCTTAGAAATCATTGCGCGCCTCGAATTAGCGAATTTGACGCGGCGAGAGGCAGACATTGCTCTGCGTACCGTGCGGCCGAACTTAGGGGGATCTTGTCATCCGTCAGGTCGGATGGTGGAACTTAGGCCTGTACGCTACGAGAACTTATGCGCAAGCGCACGGTCTACGGCCTGGAATTACCGATCTATCGAATGTTGGCGTCATCACGTGGAGCGAGGAATACTCGCACCTAGGCGGAGGGCGCTGGTTTGCAGAACACGCTCCTGGGTCACGCGTGACGTTAGCGGCCAACTCAAGGCTCATCCACCAAGCCGCCTGCAAAGCCGGTATTGGCGTTGCCATACTCCCCTGTCTCGCGGCGGATTCTGATCCTGACCTGATACGTCTTCTCCCGCCAGAGCAGGTAGTATCCGTGAAGCTTTGGCTCGTCGTACATCAAGACCTTACCCACACGGCGCGCGTGCGCGCAGTAATGGATTTTCTGGCGGACCTGGCCCCCAAGCGAAGCGCTTAGGCCAATTCGATGCGCTGATCGAGTGGTCGATGTCTGTAATGGGTCAAACTCGGAAGTCGCGACATGTCCGCATTGAGTCTGCTTCACCCCGATAACCAGACATTGATGGCCACGGCTGGCAGGTCCGTTCGGTGCCAACAGGCGACATCCTGCGCACCTTCCTCCTTACCGACCGCTATTTGATCCCGGCCTTTCGACCTCGTCGGTTCGTTGATTTTACCCTCGGAGGATCGTTTGGATTGAATTGCCACCCCGACGGCGAATCCGGGACAGATTCAGCGAAGGTTCCATACGACTCGGGCCTAGGCACAATGGGGAATAACGCGAACCCGAATAGCGCTCGGAAAACATCCGGTGCAGTAGGCGGTATATCAGTAACTCCGACTCCTTCGAGGTTCCCTTGCGCCAGATTTGCGACGCCATAAAGGGCGGACGCGCGTAAAGAGAATACCCAGCCAAACGGGAATAAGAAGGCTTGAATCGCTTCGTCCGAGGTCAGCTCCCGTTTTTCGCGGTCGCCAACGACTTTGGAGCGGGCCATCACGCTAATAACCCCCAATCCGATCCCGCCTACGATCCAAGGTACCGCCGAAGGCGAGGGACCCACAACCGGACTGGGTGCAATCTGCGCCGATGTGGGAGCCACGGCGGCCACGGATAGGGCCATCACCATCAAAATCGTGATTGCTAATTTCATCTCGCTCTCCTCGAATCGAGGTAGCCAGCCCGCACTGGAGAAACGCTACCCGACTGCAAGGCCGCGATCCAGAACACGACTTAGTAGGCAATTGAATGACGGAGCGTTGGATGTCGCCTGTGGGTCAGGAACTGCTATCCCGCGACGTCCGCATTGAGTCTGCTTCACTCCCATAAGCAGACATTGGCGCGCGCGGTCGCCACGTCCGTTCGGTGCTATGAGCGGACACTGGCGCGCGTGGTCGGCGGATTCATTCAGTGCCATCAGTGGACATTCGTACTCCTACCTAAAGCCTCATCCAATTCGGCCTTCGCCGCATGCCGCTGGCAGTAGCCATCGCTAAACTAACATTCGACTCGGACTACTAAGTGGGGGCTGATCACTGCGGACTCTTACAAAAAGGGTCAACCCGCGAGCGGAGTCACTGACAAGACGCGAAAATTTGAAAGTGAATGTGAAGAATATTTGTAAGCTTTACGGAACTTCGGCCCCCCGTGCGCATTATGTCTGTGCCCCCGACATCGGTATGAAGGGCTCTGATAGCCGTGATTATGGCAGGAAGAGCTCCGTTAGAGGCGACCCTGTTTTTTCACGACTGGAGGATTTCCGATGGCCGTAATACTGATCGTCGAAGATGATGCATTTATCCGCGAAACAGCGGAGACGATCTTTCAAAATTGGGGTCACCAAACATTTTCGGCCAGCAATGTAGAGGAGGCGGTTTCATTCCTACGTTCTCATCAACCCATCGACGCACTCTTTACCGATATCGATCTCAAAGCAGAGGTCCTTGGTGGGTATGAAATTGCATACCAGGCAATCAAGCTTCGGCCGAAATTGCGTGTGCTCTACACGACAGGAAAGTCCATTACCGGCGATATGAAAGCTCTGCTTGTTGAAGGCACACACTTCCTTTGTAAGCCGTATACGCCACAACAGCTCAAAAACTCAGTTGAGGACCTGCTTGCGGCGTAATTTTTGAGTCGCGCAATCCATGGGAACAACCGCAAAAGGACTCCCGCAGCGAAAGCGCTACTCTCCGAAATAATAGTTCCCGAGAGTGTGCAACCTAACGATCCTTGCAGCGTTAACTACCGGCTATATGGCCGGGGCGCTGGATGCAACTACCGAAGGCCAAATTGGGAAACGGCTTGAAAAGTGCGCCGAACCGAGTTGCATGGCAGGCACCGAGCGTTGGTGTCGCCTCGCGGTTGGCGCTGATTGGCATATTCGTCCTGCTGTTTGGCGTCTTCCTGAGCATTGCCCAGACGATCCTGTTGCCGATCGTGTCTGCGCTCATCCTTGGCACCATGCTCGCGCAGATCACCAATAGTATGGCGCGCTATTCCGCGGTGGCTCCGGTGGCTTTCGGCCGCCTTGCTTGTCGGCTTGATCACGGCAGTGATTTCGTTCGTGGTCGTGCTGATCTCGGATTCGGCGGTGGAATGGATTCAGCGATCACCGGAAATAGGTGCAAGGCTCCGCGAAAAATTGCAGGTACTGCAGCGGCCGCTCGCCGCGCTTGCAGACTTGCGAAACGCCCTCTCGACGGGGCTACCAGGCGAAGGTGCGGTTCGCGTCGACTTGAATCCGAATATTATAGCGCCAATTCTTGCCGTGGTGACACCGGCTTTGGGCCAACTGTTTCTCTTTTTCGTTACTTTGTTCTTCTTTCTGATCGTTCGCACCGAACTTCGTTCGAATATTGCTGTGCTCCCGACCGAGCACGAGACGCGGCTTCGGTTGCTTCATGCCATCAGGGACGTCGATCGGAATCTCGCGCGGTATCTAACGCTCTTGACCGGCGTGAATGTTGTTATTGGGCTGCTCACCGCCACGTTCCTTTTCGCCATCGGTTTTCCCAATCCAATCGTGTTCGGTATGCTGGCTTTCATTCTGAACTACGTGCCCTATCTCGGGCCGGCCTCGATGATGTTCATCCTGTTTCTGGTGGGTCTCGGGACTTATCCGGAGTTGGGGCAATCCCTGATCGCGCCGGCAGGCTTTCTTCTGCTTTCGATCCTCGAGGGCCAATTCGCGACCCCAACCATCATGGGCCGCGAACTGACCATCAATCCGTTCGCGGTCTTCATATCCGTCGCGTTCTGGACCTGGCTATGGGGGCCTTTCGGGGCGCTGTTAGCCACACCGATCTTAATTGTCGCGCTTGTGGCGCTACGCGCTTTCCGGACGGCCTCGGAAGTCAACTTGCCGGACTAGCGCCGATCGATGCGTGGAACTTTTTCGGTGTTGGCGCGTTCTATCAATGAAGTTTGCCCGCGGAGGTGCCCCATGGCTTCGAAAGACTCGACTGCAATCAAGGACGACGTTGTGGAAACCATCGGAGATATCGGCTCCGAGCTGCGTTCCTTGAAGGAAGATGTGGCAGTGCTCGTGCAGCAAATGACAAGCCTGCTTTCCACCACCGGCGACGAAACGCTGCGTGATGCGAAAAAGCGTGCGCGAACCGCCAAGAAGCAATTCGACGGCATGGTGTCCGATGCAACCGACTCGGTTCACGAGGCATCTGAAACACTGACCGAGTTGCTCGGAGACGCCGTGAATAAGCGCCCGCTTGCAGCGCTCGCCATTGCTATCGGAGTCGGTTTCGTCGTTGGGGCGGCGTGGCGTCGCTGAGCGCTGATCGGGAGGACAGAGTGCTTGCCGGTCCGCTGGCCGACTTCAAGGCGCGATTTAACGTAGCGCTCAGAACGGCCGCGTGGGCCGCTGTCGCGGCGCTCGCGGGTGCGGTGGCCGTGCTGTTTTTTTGCATCGCCTTGTTCGCGTGGCTCGCGCAGCAATACGGATCGATTACGGCCGGCCTGGTGCTCGGCGGAATTTTTCTTCTGATTGCCTTGATCACAGGAGTTATCTGCATGGCGATGCGACGAAAACGGGCGAGAACGCGAGCGAGGCAGGCGGCTGCCAGCTCGAATTGGTGGCAGGATCCAGCACTCGTGCTGGCCGGTCTTCAGATCGTCCGCATGATCGGCGTGCGGCGGCTAGTGCCGATCGCGATCATCGGCGGCATCGCGGCAGGGATACTCTCCGGCCAGAAACCGAACGGGAGCCGGGTGAAGCAAGATCGCGCATCGCGCTGACTAGGTGATCGAATAGTGCCGTCTGCCAGATGTCTCTTTTGGGTCAAACTCAGAAGTAGCGGCATGTCCGCATTGAGTCTGCTTCACCCCTATGAGCAGACACTGATCGCCGCGGCCGGCAGATTCCGACGGGTCCGGGCGAGAGGGATCACGCCGGTTTGCAATTTACCTGTAGCATACTCTTTGTAATCAGGGGGTCACAGGTTCGAGTCCTGTAACCGGCTCCAGCCTCTCGAACAATTCCGCCAGGCGCCCGATTTCCGCGCCTGCGAAGCAGGGAAACAAGGCCCTCGTCTGCAGGCCCGCAGATCAGACGGGCCGCGGGTTCCGTGGAGGTTGCCGCTTCCTGCGGGCGAGCTGGACAAACCTTGCTCGACGCCAATTCGGTTGCGGCCCAGGTTGAAACGTCACATCATTTCGCGAAGAACGCCGGCAGAACCGGCGCAGTTCCGATCGCGAGCATGGGAGGATTCCATATGAAGACGTTTCGCGTTTGCATAGCCCTGGCATTGATGGCCTTGGCGGGTCCGGCTTGGGCATTCGAGATTTCCAGTCCCGCCATTGGCCGGGACAAGAGAATCCCGGACAAATACACGGCGAACTCCTTCGGTTGCAGCGGCCAGAACCTCTCGATTCCGCTGACCTGGAAGGACATTCCGAAGGACGCCAAGAGCCTGGCGTTGACGATGTATGACCCCGATGCGCCGACGGGCAGCGGATTCTGGCATTGGCTGGTCGTCAACATCCCGGTGTCGACCACCAGCCTGGCGGAAGACGCGGGCGCCGCAGGCAACGCCAAACTGCCGGCCGGCTCGGTACACGCGCGCAATGATGCCGGCACCGTCGCCTTCTTCGGCCCGTGCCCGCCGAAGGGCGACAAGGCACACCGCTACATCTTCACGATCTTCGCGGTGAAAACCGACAAGCTCAACGTTGACGCCAACACCTCGGGCGCAGTCGTCGGCTTCATGCTGCACTTCAACACGCTGGCCAAGGCGAGCGTCACATATCGGTACGGAAGATAGCGAGCTGCCGCGCAACAATCCGCAGCCGATCGTTCGACGATGGCCGCTGAGGCGTTTTCCGCTTCAGCGGCCTTGTGCTGCCACCCCATCCTTCTTCCTCCCCGCAGGGCGAAAATTCTCCGCTAGTCTTTAAGGCAAGTGCCGCGCACAGGCATGGTCATGATGCCGGTCGACCCTGCGTTTTCTGATCGCAACAAAAATGCTCCTGTCCTTTTATCGATGATGAGAGTTGTCGCGCCGACCGTTGGCCGATCTTGGTTCGGTTCAATTTCCGCAATCGAGGACGTTGCGACTAGGCCGTCCTGATTATTTTGGAGAATTCGAAATCGTTCCTTGAGATTACTCTCAATGAAACCGTTCCCGCTGATCCGATAACGAATGAGCATCGGGCTTTCACCGATAGGCGCCGCGTAAGTGCAGGCCCACGCTTCATCTGCGCGAAGCGGACCAATAGACGCCGCAAAAATTATAAGGGCCGCACCCGCGAGCCGACGCATCAAAATGCCTCCCGGTGGCAGAAGCAATCTAGTCCTTTTTCTCTCCGCTCGCGACGATCCGCAGTTTATCCTTCGGCAACGGCCGCTGAAACTCAAGCGCGTCCTCGACGGGCGCGGTCAGCCAAGTTCCGCGCTCAACCGCGATGGGTCGCAGGTTCGAGTCCTGTAACCGGCTCCACACATCTTATTGCTTCGGAATATTGGCGCGCTCGATCACCGTGCCCCATTTGGCGATGTCGCCGCGCATGCGCCGGTCGAGCTCGGCCGGCGTGCTCGGCTTGGCCTCGATGCCGAACTCGCTGAAGCGCTTCTTCAGGTCCGGCGCCGAGAGAATCTCGTGCAGTACCTGATTCAGCCGTGCAACGATCTCCGGCGGCGTTCCAGCCGGTGCATAGAGCGCGTTCCAGGAAGTAACGTCGTATCCACGCACGCCGCCCTCGATCACGGTCGGCACGTTCGGGATCGCCTCCGTGCGCGCCGTGCCGGTCACTGCCAGCGCCTTCAGCTTGTTGTCGGAGAGCCCCGGCGCGAAGCCCCGCATAGATGTCGATGACGATCTGCACGTCGTTGCGCAACAGCGCCACCACCGCGTCGGGCGTGGCGCGGAACGGAATGATGGCGACATCGATGCCGGTCGTAGCCTTGAGCAACTCGGCCGAAAGGTTCTGCGTGCTGCCTACGTTGATGGTGCCGATATTGAGCTTGCCCGGCTGCTCGCGCGCGGCTTTCAGGAAATCGGCAAGCGTGGCGAATTTCGTCTCCGCGTTGGTGACGACGACGAGATCGAACAGCCCCAGCGTCGAGACCGGCGTGAAGTCCTTGAGCGGGTCGAACGCCAAGCTTTTGAACAAGGGCACGCTCACCGCCGTGCCGTTGGTCAGCATCGCGAGCGTATGGCCGTCGGCGGGTGACGAGAGCACCGCACGCGCCGCGGCGATGCCGCCGGGGCCGGGCTGGTTCTCGACCACGAAGCGCTGGCCGAGTTTCTCGCCGAGCTTGTCGGCGACGATGCGCGCGGTGACGTCGGCGACGCCGCCGGCGGCGAACGGAAGCACGAGACGTACCGGCCGGTTTGGATAGCCTTGCGCCTGCGCCGAGCCTTGCAGCGAGAATGCGACGAAGGTTGCCAGCAAGGCGGTTGAGACGATCCTGCGCGTGAGCATCTCGAATTTCCTCCCGCGCTAGCGCGCGTAGCCGTAGTGCCGCATCATGGAGCCGATGATATTCGAGTAGTCGTCGGTCCACACCCATTGGTTCGGATCGGGCTTCAGCTCCTTCCAGTCCTGGAACTGGTTGAAGGTGCGGAAGTCGTCGGCGGTGCGCGCGGCGGCCGTTACGGTCCCGATATATTTATACTCGTCGTCGTCGGCGACCTTGTCGTTTTCGCCGGTGTTGACGCGCGCGACCATCCCGTTGGCCTGGGCGATACCGGCCACGACCGAGGCGAGCTCCAGATGCCGGTTGGAGACGTGCATGATCACGACGCCGCCGGGCGCGAGCTTCTTCCGATAAATCGCCATCGCCTCTTTCGTCATCAGATGCACCGGGATCGCATCGGAGGAGAACGCGTCGACATAGATCATGTCGTAGAGCCCGTCGGGCGCGTTGGCGAGCGTGAGCCGCGCGTCGCCGAGGAATATCTGGTTCTTCTGCGTGTCCGCCGGCGCGAGCGGCGCGTTGCCCGGCACGACCGGCATGTTCGGCGCGCAGCTCGACAGATACGTGAACTTCGCCCTGTCCTGCGCGATGCGGATCACCAAGGGATCGATCTCGTAATAATGCAGCGTGTCGCCCGGCCGCGAGCGGCAGGCCAGGCTGCCGGCGCCGAGCCCGATCACCGCGTAGCGGATCGCAGCGCGCTTGCGCTCGCGCACCGCGATCATCGCCTGCCCCATGGCCGAGGCGTCGTAGTAGTACATGATGTTCTCGGGACGGCCGGTGACCGGCTTGCCCTGGGCGTCGCGGATGTGCTGGGCGCCGTGCGTCGTGGTGCCGTGCATCAGCACCCGGTATTGGCCTTCGGAGGTTTCGAAAATCTTGTGCACGCCGAAGAAGCTGCGCAGCGATTGGAAATTGCTGGTGTCGCTCTGGTAGATCTGGCCCGCGAAGAACGCGAGACCGATCGCCGCCGCGTAGAGCAGCGTCCGGTTCCACAGCAAGAGCGACGCAACGAGCAGCCCGATCAGCACCGTGCGGTAGAGCCACTCGTCGGGGCTATAGCGATAGGCCAGGCCGGGGATCAGGATCGCGGCCGCGAGCGCGATGGCGCCGAGCCAGATCCATTGCTCGCGGCTGCCGGTCGGCGCCTTCCATGACGGCCGGCACAGGATCGCCAGCACGATCAGCAGCGGATACTCGAGCACCCAGTTGAAGATTTGCGGCGCGATGAGTCCGGCGGAAATGCCGCCGATCATGCCGCCCGCGGACATCCAGAGGAAAAACCCGGTCAGGAACTGCGCCGGCGGCCGGCGCTTGGCGAGCTCGCCGTGGCAGGCGAGTGCGATCACGAAAAAGGCCGCGAGGTTGACGGCGATGACGAGGAAAATGTTGTCGAGCGCGTCGAAGATATAGGTCGCGGCCAGCGCCGCCACGAAGAAGGGCTGCGCCGCCAGCACGATCCAGTGCGGGATGATCGGCTTGGTCTGGAACACGATGACGAAAGTCGCAAGATAAAGCGACAGCGGGATCACCCAGAAGAACGGCGCCGCGGCGATGTCCGTGGTCAGATGCGCGGTGATCGCGATCAGCAGGGCCGACGGGATGGCGGCAAGCCCGATCCAGGTAACGGCATCCAGCCACGTCGGCGGCGTCGCACGGCCGCCGTGGGCCTGTGCTGCGGTCTTGAGCGAACCGCGGGTCCGCCACAGCAGCGCGCCGCAGATCGCGATCAAGATGATCAGCAGATAGAACAGAACCGACCAGAAGCGGGTCTGCTCGCCGAGCTTGCTGAACGGCTCGACCACGAACGGATAGCTCAGGAGCGCGAGGAAGCTTCCGACATTGCTCGCCGCGTAGAGGAAGTACGGGTCCTTCGCGGCCGGATGATCGGTGCGCGCGAACCAGGCCTGCAACAACGGCGCGTTGGCCGAGAGCGCGAAGAACGGGAACCCGATCGAAAACGCGAACAGCCCGAGCAGCCAGAACGCCTCGCCTTGCGCCGGCGGCTTGCCCCAGCCGGTGGCCATCGAGAGCGGCAGCCACAGGGTCGCGACCGCCATCACCACCAAATGAGTAATGACGGTTTGCCGGCCCGAGAGATTGCGCGTGATCAGGTGCGCGTAGGCGTAGCCGGCGAGCAGCGCCGTCTGGAAGAATACCATCGCCACCGACCAGACTTGCGGCGAGCCGCCCAGCGTCGGCAGCACCATCTTGGTGAACATTGGCTGCACCGCGAATAGCAGCGCCGCGGAAAGAAATATCGCGATGCCGAAGACGCCGAGCAGCAGGCCGGGGCTGATCCCGCCGCTCTTGGAACTCGATGCTCGCTTACGTTCGGCCATGCGTCTTGCTCCGTGCAACGGCTTCGGCGGTATTCGGTCGGGATTATTGGAGGGGTGGGGGCGTGACGGTCGGCACCGTCCTCGAACGCGGAATACCCTGAGTTGCTAGGCGTTTATTCGATGTGTGGATCATCGCAGAAGCCGGGTTCGGGGTCTACTGGCCACGCCCGCTTCGATGGATTGCCCGCGCACCGCGCCTTGCCTACCATTCGCGCACCGACCAATGGTTCCGAACGCAAAGGGCCAACACGACAACGATCATGGGAGGGAGAAGTCATGCCACGTGTCATGCTGACGACACTTGCAATCTGCGCTGCACTCCTGCTCGGCGGTCATGCAAAGGCGCAACAGCCGCCGACGCCGCCGCTGCCGCCGACGACCCCCTATGGCACGCCGATCACGCTCGAACAGGCAAAGAAAGCCGCCGATGCAGCGGAAGCCGAGGCTAGAAAAAGAAACATGAGTATGGCGATCGCCATCGTCGAGCCGACCGGCGATCTCGTCTATTTCCGGAAAATGGACGGCACCCAATATGCCTCGATCAAGACCGCTCAGGACAAGGCGATCTCCGCCGCACTATTCCGCCGCTCAAGCAAGTCCTTCCGCGAACGGGTCGCCGCGGGCGATCTCTCTCCCTTGTCCCTGCGGGGTGCGGTGGCATCCGACGGTGGTGTCCCGATCTTGGTGAACGGCAAGATCATCGGCGCGATCGGCGTATCGGGCGGCGCCGACGACCCGGTGGCACAAGCCGGCGCCGACGCACTCAAGTAGAAAGTGCACTAATTTCTGCAACTCGCTGGCAACAAGGCCGCCCGCCGGAGCGGCCTTGTTTTTGTTATTGGCCAGTACGATTGCGCGCGCCGCGGTCGGGACGCGGAATAACCCGAGCTTGTTCAGGGTTCGCCAAATCGTGAAGCCTACCCGCGCCGATCGTCGTCTAGCATTCGTCTGAACGCTTACGAGCGGCAATGAACCCAAGAACTACAATTTTCGGCGAACAGCCCGATTGGAGGAAACGCATGACCCAACTGACCCGCCGCGGCTTGCTCGCCGGCGCCACCATCGCGACGGCCGCAGCCGCCGCCGGCCCGATCGCAAGAGTCACGTCCGCCCGCGCCGCTGCGCCTCTCGCCGGCAAGCAGTCAGCCGGCTTCTATCGCTACAAGGTCGGCACCTACGAGATCACCGCGCTCTACGACGGCGAATGGGTGCGGGACCTGAACGAGCAATATGTCCCTGGCACGCCGATCACCGAAGTGCAGAAGGCGCTCGCCGAGGGCTTCCTTCCCGCCGGCAAGACGCGAACGCCGGTCACTTCTTTGGTCGTCAATTCCGGCTCCAAGCTCGTCCTCATCGATACCGGCACCGGCGGGCGCCTCGGCGGCGCGACCGGCTCATGGAGCGACAACTTCGCCGCCGCTGGATTCAGCCCGGCTCAGGTCGACACCATCGTCATCTCGCACTTCCATGCAGACCACATCGGCGGCATCCGGACGAAGGACGAGCAGCTCGCCTTCCCGAACGCCGAGATCATGGTGCCAGCGCCGGAATGGGCCTGGTAGATGGATGACGCCAGGATGAACGCCGCGCCCGAGGCAGCTCGCGGCGGCTTCATGAATGTGCGCCGCGTGTTCGGCTCGATCGCAAGCAAGGTGGCCCGCTTCGACCCGGGCAAGGAAGTAGCGCCGGGTATCGTCTCGTTGCCCGCCTATGGCCACACGCCAGGCCACACTGCCTCCATCATCACGTCCGGCAGCGTCTCGCTGCTTACGGTCGTCGATGCCGCCAACCATCCAGCAGTCTGGGTGCGAAACCCGGATTGGCAATTCTTCTTCGACACCGATCGTGCCATGGGAATCGAAACCCGCAAGCGGCTCCTCGACCGCGCCGCCGCCGACAAGTTGCCGGTCACGGCCTATCACTGGCCGTTCCCGGCATTGGGCCACGTCGCCAAGGACGGCAACGGCTACCGGCTGAACCCCGTCGACTATAATCACGTCCTCTGAACTATGCCGAACTCCCCGCCCCCCTGCGGGAAAGGCCGTCCGAAAGGGCGGCCTCTTTTTTTGCGGGCGGCGCTACCGACTATTCCGCAGCCTCGCGCGGAATGCGCGCGGGATCATAGGCCAGCACCGGCGCGAGCCATTTCTCGCAGACCGCCAGGCTCCAGCCTTTGCGTTTGGCGTAATCCTCGACCTGATCGCGGTCGATGCGCCCGACGCCGAAATAGGCGCTCTGCGGATGCGAGAAATAGAGTTCCGAAACCGCCGCCCCCGGCCACATGGCGAAACTTTCGGTGAGCTGCACGCCGATCGCGGCTTGCGCGTCGAGCAACTCGAATAGCGTCGCCTTCTCGGTGTGATCGGGCTGCGCCGGATAGCCCGGCGCCGGCCGGATGCCGCGATATTTCTCGGCGATCAGATCTTCGTTCGCAAGATTCTCATCCGGTGCATAGGCCCAGAATTCCTTGCGCACGCGCTCGTGCATGCGCTCGGCCAAGGCTTCCGCCAGCCGGTCGGCCAGCGCTTTCAGCAAGATGGCGTCATAATCGTTGTTGGCGCCTTTGAGTGCCTCGGATTTCGCCGCCTCGCCGATCCCGGCGGTGACGACGAACGCGCCGGCATAGTCGGCGACGCCGCTCCCCATCGGCGCCACGAAATCGGCGAGCGCGACGTTCGTCCGCCCATCGCGGCGCGGCATCTGCTGCCGGAGCGTATGCAGCACGGCGGCGCGCTCGCGCCGCGCCTCGTCGCGGAACAGCACCACGTCGTCGCCTTCCGCGTTGGCCGGCCAGAAGCCGATGACGGCGCGGGCCGTGAGCCATTTCTCGGCGACGATCTTTTCCAGCATCTTGAGCGCGTCCGCATGCAGCTCGCGCGCGGCGGCGCCCATCTTCGGATCGTCGAAGATCGACGGATAACGGCCCTGCAGGTCCCAAGACGCGAAAAACGGCGTCCAGTCGATGAGTCGCACAAGATCTGACAGGTCATAGCCATCGAACACCCGCGTGCCGAGGAAGGTCGGCCGCGGCGGCGTGTAGCTCGAAAAATCGAGGATCAGCCGGTTGGCCCGCGCCTCCGCGATCGACAGGCGCCGCGTATCGGCCTGATTGCTCGCATGCTGCTCGGCGATGCGGCCGTATTCGGCGCGCACCTGCTCGAGCGTGCGCGCGCGGATTTCCGGATTGAGCAGACTCGACACCACGCCGACCGCCCGGCTCGCGTCGATCACATGCACCGCCTGCGAGCGCCGGTAGCGCGGCGAGATTTTCACCGCCGTATGCACCTTGCTCGTGGTGGCGCCGCCGATCAGCAGCGGCAGGTCGAACCCCTCGCGCTCCATCTCGTCGGCCACGTGGCACATTTCGTCGAGCGAGGGCGTGATCAGGCCCGAGAGCCCGACGATGTCCGCCTTTTGCTCGCGCGCCGCCTGCAGAATCCGCTGCGCCGACACCATCACGCCGAGGTCGATGACCTCGTAGTTGTTGCACTGAAGCACGACGCCGACGATGTTCTTGCCGATGTCGTGTACGTCGCCCTTGACGGTGGCGAGCACGATCTTGCCGGCGCTCCGTGTCACCGCGACGCCGCTTTTGCGCTTCTCTTCCTCCATGAACGGATTCAGGAAGGCGACCGCCTGCTTCATCACGCGCGCGGATTTCACCACCTGCGGCAGAAACATTTTTCCCGCGCCGAACAGATCGCCGACGACGTTCATGCCCGCCATCAACGGACCTTCGATCACATCGAGCGGCCGCGCCGCGAGCTTGCGCGCCTCTTCCACGTCTACTTCGATGAACTCGGTGATGCCGTGCACCAGCGCGTGCTCGAGCCGCTTCTCGACGCCCCACGAACGCCAGGCGAGATCGGCCTCCCGCTTCTCCTTGCCGCCGCCGCGGAAGCGTTGCGCCAGCGCGAGCAGCCGGTCGGCCGCGTCGGCGCGGCGATTGAGCACCACGTCCTCGCAAGCCGCGCGCAGCTCCGGATTTAGGTCGTCATAAACAGGCAACTGGCCGGCATTGACGATGCCGAGATCCATCCCGGCGCGAATCGCATGAAACAGGAACACCGCGTGCATCGCCTCGCGCACCGGCTCGTTGCCGCGGAAGGCGAAGGAGAAGTTCGAGACGCCGCCCGAGACGTGCGCGTGCGGGAGTTGCTTGCGGATGAAACGCGCCGCTTCGATGAAATCGACGCCGTAATTGGCGTGCTCCTCGATGCCGGTCGCCACCGCGAAGATATTCGGATCGAAGATAATGTCTTCGGGCGGGAAACCGATCTCTTCGGTCAGGATGCGATAGGCGCGCTCGGTGATCGCGCTCTTGCGCGCCAACGTGTCGGCCTGGCCCTTCTCATCGAAGGCCATGACCACGACCGCGGCGCCGTAGCTGCGCACCAGCCGCGCGTGCTGCTTGAACGCCGCCTCGCCTTCCTTCATCGAGATCGAATTGACGATGCCCTTGCCCTGCACGCATTTCAGCCCCGCCTCGATCACCGACCACTTGGAGGAGTTGATCATGATCGGAACGCGGGCGATGTCGGGCTCGGCGGCGACGAGATTGAGGAACGTCGTCATCGCCCGCTCCGAATTGAGCAGGCCTTCGTCCATATTGACGTCGATCACCTGGGCGCCGTTCGCCACCTGGTCGCGCGCGACTTCGAGCGCCGCGTCGTAGTCGCCGGCGGTGATCAGCTTGCAGAAGCGCGCCGAGCCGGTGACGTTGGTGCGCTCGCCGATATTGACGAATGGAATCTGCCGGCGAGAGCTCGAACGGCTCGAGGCCCGCGAGCCGCAGGTGCTTTGCAATCTTCGGCACGCGGCGCGGCGGCTTGCCGGCGACCGCATCGGCGATGGCGCGGATGTGCTCCGGCGTCGTGCCGCAGCAGCCGCCGACGATATTGACCAGGCCCGCGCTCGCGAACTCGCCGAGCAGTTCGGCCATGAAGGCCGGACTCTCGTCGTAGCGGCCGAACGCATTGGGCAATCCCGCGTTCGGATAGGCGCAGACCAGCGTATCGGCGACCCTCCCGATCTCGGCGATATGGGCGCGCATCTCGCGCGCGCCGAGCGCGCAATTGAGGCCGACCGCGAGCGGCCGCGCGTGCGCAATCGAAGTCCAGAACGCCTCGGGCGTCTGGCCCGAAAGCGTGCGGCCGGACCGGTCCGTGATCGTGCCGGAGATCATCACCGGCAGGCGGATCGCCCGCTCCGCAAACAGCGCCTCGAGCGCGAAGATCGCGGCTTTGGCGTTCAAGGTGTCGAACACCGTCTCGATCAGCAGGATATCGACCCCGCCGTCCACCAGCCCGCGCGCCTGCTCGCCATAGGCGGCGGCGAGTTCGTCGAAGCTGGTGACGCGGAAGCCCGGGTTCGAAACGTCGGGCGAGATCGAGGCCGTACGGTTCGTCGGCCCGATGGCACCGGCCACGAAGCGCCGCTTTCCATCCCCCCGCTCGGCGAGCGCTGCCGCCTCGCGCGCGAGCTTGGCGCCCGCGAGATTGAGCTCATAGGCGATCGTCTCCATGCCGTAGTCGGCCTGGGCAATGCGCGTCGAGGAGAAAGTATTGGTGGCAACGATGTCCGCTCCGGCGCGGAAATAGGCCAGATGGATGTCGCGGATCGGATCGGGCCGCGTCAGGTTGAGAAGGTCGTTGTTCCCCCTCACCTCCCGGTTCCAGGCGTCGAAGCGCGCGCCGCGGAACGCGGTCTCGTCCAGACCGAACGACTGGATCATGGTGCCCATGGCACCGTCGAGCACCAGGATGCGCTCGGCCGCGAGCGCGCGCAGCTCGCGCTCGAGCTCAGAAACCGGCGGCATGGCGGACATGGCCCGCTTCCTCCGCTGGAACATCATGCCGCGTCACCGGCCGCAGGCCCAGGAGATGGCAGATCGCGAATACGAGATCGGCGCGGTTCATCGTATAGAAATGGAAATCGGAGACGCCGTGATCGACCAGATCGAGCACCTGCTCGGCGGCGACGGTGGCGGCCACCAGCTTCCGCGTCGCCACGTCGTCGTCGAGGCCGGCGAAGCGCTCGGCCAGCCAGCGCGGTACCGAGGCGCCGGCCTTTTCCGCGAAGCGCCGGGTCTGCTGGAAATTCTGCACCGGCAGGATACCGGGCACGATCGGCGCCGAGATGCCGCGCGCGCGGGTGCGCTCGAGGAACCGGTAATAGACCTCGTTGTCGAAGAAGAACTGGGTGATCGCCCGGCTCGCGCCCGCGTCGAGCTTGCGCGCCAGCACGTCGAGATCGTCGTCGATCGACGCGCTCTCCGGATGCTTCTCCGGGAAAGCGGCGACCGAGATCTCGAAATCGCCGATCCGCTTGAGCCCGGCGACCAGCGCGTCGGCGTAGTCGTATCCGCCGGGGAACGGCCGATAACGCCCGCCGACGCCCTCGGGCGGATCGCCGCGCAGCGCCACGACATGACGCACGCCGGCGTTCCAATAACTCCGTGCCACCGCATCGACGTCCGTGCGCGCCGCGCCGACGCAGGTGAGATGCGCCGCCGGGACGAGAGCGGTCTCGGCGAGGATGCGCTTGACGGTTCCGTGCGTGCGCTCGCGCGTCGAGCCGGCGGCGCCATAGGTGACTGAGACGAAGCTTGGAGAAAGCGGCGCAAGCCGTTGAATCGCTTCCCAAAGCGTGCGTTCCATCTCGTCTGTCGTCGGCGGAAAGAATTCGAACGAGACGCGAATTCTTCCGCGGCCGAGGGCGGCGACGGCGCGGCTGTTGCGAAGCGAATTTTCCCTGGCCAAGACGGCCTCCCGGCGCACAAAGAGCCGGGAGCGAACCATATCCCGGACGGGGCAATTGCCCACGTTCTTGGGATTCTGCCCCAATTATTTTGGCAATAGCAAGACCGTAATTTCACCTATGCCCACCGTCCTTTGGATTGCTTGACTCCGGCGCCGCGGCTTCGTCTGATGAAGGGGATGCAGGTGGTCCGGCCCGAGTCTCTCGGTACGGACCATGGGAACGCGGTGGGGCTCTTTACTGGGCCGAATCCGCGGCTGCTCCCGCAACTGTAAGCGGCGAGCCTCGACCAATTGCCACTGGGCGCAAGCTCGGGAAGGCGGATCGAGGCGATGACCCGCGAGCCAGGAGACCGACCTGCGTCGGTCACCCTTCCGGCGTGCGGGGAGCGCGCACGGAGCGGTCGTTCCGCAGCGGTGACTTGTGAAGTCAACCGTTGCGGAGGGCGCCGTGCCTGATCCGAGACATTGCCGGGTTCATGACCGGAGTTCAGCTCCGGCGCGCGCGCATGCCTCCGCCTCTCACTCACATGGAGGCAGACCATGGCCCGAACCGGCAATCTCGTAATTTTTCTATCCGCTCTGTTGACGACGACGGCACTCGCGCAGGTCAGCGAGCTGCCGGAAACCGTCATCTCCGCCAACCAATATCCGATGGAAACCTCGCGCGTCGGCGCCAGCGCGACCGTGCTGCTCGGCGAGCAGCTCCGCGCCAAAGGCATCGAGACGGTGGCCGACGCACTGCGACAGGTGCCCGGCGTCGCCGTCACGCAGTCGGGCGGTCGCGGCACCGTGACGAGCGTTTTCGTCCGCGGGGCCGATCCTCGAAACCTCATGATATTGATCGATGGCATCGAGGTGAACCAACTCGGCTTCCCCGGCTTCGATTTCGCCGACTTGCCGGTGGAAGACATCGAACGGATCGAGGTGATTCGCGGGCCGCAGTCCGGCATTTACGGCGCTAACGCCAATGCCGGCGTGATCGCCATCATCACCCGTTCCGGCAAAGGCTTGGAACGGCCGCGCCTCGACGCCAAGATCGAAACCGGCACGCACGAAACGCTTTCGGGCAGCATCAACGTGCGCGGCGCCATGGGTCCCTTCTACGGCTCCGTCACCATCACCGACTACTCGACGCGCGGCTATAACACCTCCCGCTTCGGCTTCGAGCCCGACGGCAGCCGCGCCTTCACTTTCAGCGCCAAGGCCGGCATAGATTTCAACGAACATCTCAACATCGAAGCCGTCGTTCGCCATACCGATCGCTTCACGCGAACCGACCCGCAGGATTTCAACTTTCCGCCTGGGCCGACCTACGGCTTCGTGGTCGATGGCCCCGGGTCATACGCCTACACCAGCATGGCGAGCCGCCTCGGGGCGACACTGAAGCTGCTTGACGGCCACTGGATTCAGAGCGCGGCGATCAAATGGTTCGACGAGCATACGCGCGCCTTCGATGCGTTCCTCGGAAATTTCGGCGCCGATGGAATGCGCACCATGCTCGAATACAAGTCGACCTTCTTGTTCAGCACCAATCTCGTCGGCGGCGAACGCCACACCATGAGCATGCTGCTCGACGACCGGCGCGAGAACTACACGCAGGCCGGCAATCCGCAGGAGTTCAAGAAAGAACGTGTCGGACTCGCCGGCGAATATGTCCTTGATCTTCCCACCAACACGACCTTGACCGGTGCGCTTCGCCACGACTGGAACACCGCTTTCACCGATGTTTTGACCTGGCGGCTCGCGCTTTCGCAACGTTTCCCGGCATCCGGGACACGCATCCACGCGAGCTGGGGCAAGGGCGTGACGGACCCCGATGTCTTCATGCTGTTCGGCTCGTCCTTCAACCTGCCCAACCCATCGCTCAAGCCGGAGCAGTCGATTGGCTGGGACGTCGGCGTCGAGCAGAACTCTCTTTGGCGGCCGCTGGATGACCGATGTCACGTATTTCTCGACCGAATTCACCGGCAAACAGGAACTCATTTTCGACCCCGGTCTCGGCGGCCTCATCTATGTGAACGGATCAGGCGTCGCGCAGCGGCAGGGCGTCGAGGTCGCGGTCACGGCGCAGATCCTCGACTGGCTCTCGCTGAACGGCACCTACACCTATACGGATGCGATCGATTCAACCGGCCAGATCGAAATCCGTCGCCCGCCGCACTCGGGCTCCATCGAGGCGACCGCGCGCTTTGCCGACAACCGCGCCAAGGTCGTGCTCGGCGTCGTGTTCAACGGCACCCGCAAGGATTTCTTTTTCGGCTCGGCCGGCAATACGCCGGTGACGCTGCCGGGCGCCACCATCCTGCGCGCCTATCTTGCCTACGACGTGACGCCGATGGCGACCCTGTTCGTGCGCGCAGAGAACGTGCTCGATCAGCATTACGAGGAGATCTTCTCCTATCGCGCGCCGCCCTTCATGGCGTTCGCGGGATTGAAGGTGAAGCTCGGCCAATGAGTTTCTGAAAACAGCGAGGCCGGCCACGGGGGCCGGCCTCGAAACAGGAGAACTCGGTAGGTCGTCAGGCCGCGATCTATTCGATCGCCTTGACGGAAGCTTACTTCTTCTTCGCTTCTTCCTTCTTCTTGGCCGGCGCCTTCTCGGCCTTCTTCTTGACCGGGGCCTTCATCGCCTTCTTCGCGGCCTTCTTAGCCTTCTTGACCTTCTTCTTGGCCTTCTTCACTTTCTTTTTGGCTTTCTTCACTTTCTTTTTGGCCTTCTTGACCTTCTTCTTGGCCTTCTTCACTTTCTTCTTCGCCGCTTTCTTCTTCGCGGCGACGTTAGCCGTCGCGGCAACCGCCGGCTCGACCGACGCTGCGATGAGCACCGGGCCGAGGATCAGCGAAAGCGACAGCAACGCGGCCATCAGTTTCTTGACCATCATGTTCGTATTCCTTTTCCTGGGGTCGCGATCAACTCGCGACTTCGACCAGCCCCAGCGCCGGTCGTGCGGCCTGTATGTGGTTTTTGGGCTGAACTCGTTCTGAAGCCACCTTTTAGCCGGGATTCATGTAGCTGAACGGAACCCCGAGCTTCCGTTCATCCGGCGTTCATCGGCTGGGCCCTGCCGCGGCCGCGGTCTCCGCGAAAATCCAATCCACGAACGACTTTCCGCCGCCCGTGGTCTCCAGGAACAGGATCGCCGGCACCTCGTAGGGGTGCCCGGCCTTTACCGCCTCGGCAACCTTACTTGTTAGCGCTGGTTGTGTTTTGACGATCATTACTACCTCGTCGGCGCGCTCGAGCTTCCCCTGCCAGCGATAGATCGAGACCATGCCGGGCAGGATGTTGACGCAGGCCGCCAGGCCCGATTCGACGAGGTTCCTCCCCGCCCGCTCCGCCTCGACAAGCGAAGGATAGGTCGTATAGACGAGAACCGGCTGCTCCATTGCCGCTGCACCGGCCGAAGCCGGCCCCTCTCATGACCAAACCCGCCACACGCTACGACAGGATCGCCTTCCTCGCGAGCGAGACCAGCGAGGCGTTGGCGGCGCAGAAACTGCTTGCCGCGAAATACGGCAACGCTCCGGCCGACAAGGCCGACGTAGTGGTGGCGCTCGGCGGCGACGGGCTGATGCTGCGGGTCCTGCATCAGCTGCGCGACAAAGGCATCCCGGTCTATGGCATGAACCGCGGCTCGGTCGGTTTCCTCACCAACGAGTTCCGTCCCGACGGCCTCAAGGAGCGCCTCGCCGCCGCGGAACAGTGCGTCGTGCATCCGCTCAGCATGGAAGCCAAAGACGCCGGCGGAAAGATTCATCGCGCACCGGCCTTCAACGAAGTGTCGCTGTTGCGCCAATCCTATCAGGCGGCGAACCTGCGCATCTCGGTCGACGGGAAATTGCGGCTCGAGGAATTGATCTGCGACGGCGTGCTGGTCGCGACCCCGGTCGGCTCCACTGCCTATAATCTATCCGCCCACGGCCCGATCCTGCCGCTCAACACGCCGCTCCTGGCGCTGACGCCGATCAGTCCGTTCCGTCCGCGGCGCTGGCGCGGCGCCCTGCTGCCGGACCGCGCCGAGGTCGAGATCGTCGTGCGCGAACCCGACAAGCGGCCGGTGAACGCGGTCGCCGATCATTTCGAAGTACGCTCGGTGGTGTCCGTGAAGACGCGCATGGACATGGCTTCGTCCATCGTGCTGCTGTTCGACCCAGACCACAGCCTCGACGAGCGAATTCTGAACGAGCAGTTCGGCTACTGAATCACGCCGCCGCGACGAGATCCGCGGTGAACGAGCGCGCCTCTTCGCGCGTGGCTTCCGCCGCGAGACGCCTGAGCAACGACAGCAACTGGTCGAGCTCGCCCGGCGCCGCGCGCTGGTAGCGCTCCAGCACCCGCTCGACGATGCGCCGCCGCAGCACCGCGTAACCATGCGCCGTGTCGTCGAAGCCCATTTCCTGGATCACCTCGAGCGCCGCCTTGAAAGCGCCGAACGCCGCGTGCGGCAGGCCGGCGCGCTCGTAGAGCGCGCGGAACGCATGCCGCGCCGGATCGTCGAGGATTGCGGCGACCCGCCGCGGCGAAAGATTCGTGAGGTCCGCGAGCGCCTCGACCAGGAAATGCACGTTGCCCGCGAGCAAGGCGCGCAGCACCAGCCCGCCGGTAAGCTGGCCGCTCAAGCGCAGGTGCCGCACCAGGGGCGCGACGCGGTCGTCTTCGGTTTCGGCCGCCAGCGCGACCGTCGCGCGGTCGCAGGCCTCGCGGGTAACTTTTTGCGCGCGTTCCTCCGGCAGCCATTCCCGTTCGGTCACGAAGCGGGCGAGCGTGCTGGAAAGGGTCGCGACCAGCGCCTGGCGCGTCTCGACCGGAAGCTCGGGATGAATCAGCAGCCGCTCGCGGATCGCGGCGAGCATGCCGTGGCGCTCGGCGATGCGCGCAAGCGAGGGTGGAGTGACATCGGCGTCCGGGTTCTCGATCAGCATCAGGCACGCCCCGGCACAGCCGACCTCGGCCACCGCCGCCGCCAGCGATGCCGGTACCGGCACGCGCGACGCGATGGCGTTCTGGATGCGCTCGTTGGCCTCCCCGATCAGGTCCACGAGTTCGGCCTCGGTGAGCAAGGGCGAGCGCGCGACCACGATCTCGGCGATCTCCGGCTGATCATTGGCGAGCGCGAGCACCAGCGTCTGCGGCGCCTCGGCCGACGAGCCGAGCACGTCGGCGAGCGCGCGGCGCACCAGCGGCGACGGATCGTCCAACAGCACCGTCATCGCCGCCTCGGCCGCGAGCCGGTCCTCTTGCGTCAGCTCCGAGTGCAGATACGCGCGCGCGAGTGCGCTCGTGGCATCGGCCCGGTCGCCGGGCAGCGCGGTCTGGATCCACTGGAGAAATTGGCGGACGATCATGGCGCCCCCTGAGAGATTCGAAACTTGCAGCGGGGGATTGTCGGCGCCGGGCGCTTAATAAAGCGTTTACCGTAAATGTTTGGAATCCGTTAAGAATCGGAGCACCGGGCGAAGCCTTGATCCTGCTCGCGCGGCGCCGTGCTAGACCGGTCGCGCCGGCCGTCGCCGGTCAGGGAGGAGCGGATGTCCGAGCCCCGCCGCCACGAGCGAGGCGGCCTCTATTTCGAGGATTTCGAGGCCGGGCACGTGTTTCAGCACCGCCTGCGCCGCACCGTGACGCAGATGGACAATATGCTGTTCTCCAACATGACGCTCAATCCGCAGCCGCTGCATATCGACGCCGATTTCTGCGCGCGCGAGACCGAGTGGGGCAAGCCGCTGATGAATTCGCTGTTCACCCTCGGGCTGATGATCGGGATTTCCGTGAACGACACCACGGTCGGCACCACGATCGCCAATCTCGGCATGACCGAGGTGAAGTTCCCGCACCCCCTGTTCGAAGGCGACACCGTGCACTGCACGACCGTGGTGCTGGCCAAGCGCGCGTCGGGCTCCCGGCCCGATGCCGGCATCGTCGATTTCCATCACCGGGCGTTCAATCAGGACGGCAAGCTCGTGGCCGAATGCCGCCGTCAGGCCTTCATGAAGAAGCGGCCGGCTTGATGCGTTCGCTTCTGTTCGTGCCCGGGGACAGCGACCGCAAGCTCGCCAAGAGTCTCGACTCCGGCGCCGACGCGCTCTTGCTCGACCTTGAGGACTCGGTCGCCGCGCAATCCAAGCCCAAGGCGCGCACCATGACGCTCGATTTCCTGAAATCGGCGCGCGCCAAGCCCAAGCGCCCGCGCCTCTATGTGCGCACCAATTCGCTGCCGACTGGGCTCGTGGACGCGGACCTCGAGGCGGTGATCGCCGGCCGGCCCGACGGGATTCTCCTGCCCAAGTGCGAGAGCGCCGCCGACGTGATCCTGCTCGATGCCAAGCTCTCCGTCGCCGAGGCGCTGGCCGGGGTCGAGGACGGCGCCACCAAGATCATCGCGCTGGTGACGGAGACCGCGGCCGCCATCCTCAATCTCGATTATCGCGGGGCGAGCAAACGGCTCGTGGGGCTGACCTGGGGCGCCGAGGACTTGTCGGCCGATCTGGGCGCCGAGGCCTATCGCAATCCCGACAACAGCCTCACCGATCCCTATCGCCTGGCCCGCACCCTCTGTCTCTATTCCGCCGCCGCCGCGCGCGTGCTGCCGATCGATTCGGTTTACGTGCACTTCAACGACCTGGATGGACTGCGCGCCGACGCCGCCGCAGGCGTGCGCGACGGCTTCACCGGCAAGATGGCGATTCACCCGGCGCAGATTCCGCTCATCAACGAGATTTTTACGCCGACCAAGGCCGCGCTCGAATGGGCGCAGGGCGTACTCGCCGCGTTCAAGGCCAATCCCGGCGCCGGCGTGCTGAACTACAAGGGTGAGATGATCGACAAGCCGCACATCGACCGCGCCGAGCGCCTGCTCGCGCGCGCCAAGGCGGCGGGGCTGCTCTAAAAGCAAACGCCCCGGGTCAAGCCCGGGGCGTGCGCACCGAAACGGAAACCTCGGCGCTCAGTATCTCCAGTTGAACGCCCCGCGTACGACGGTGGCCGTATCCGTGACCGTCATCCGGCAGCATCCGCCTGTGTTGAATTGCGTGTGGCTGCCGAAATCCATCCAGAGCGCTTCCAGGCGAGCGGTCCACCTGGGCGAGAACGCGTGCTCGATGCCGCCACCGACAACCCATCCCCAACGCCATTGCGCGAAATTCTGCCAGCTGTCAGGAGCGTCGCCCGGCTCGATCCAGGTGTGGGTGAAACTGCCGAGCGCAACGCCTCCCGTGACATACAGAAGCGTCATCGGCTGAATCAGGGCGCCGACGCGACCGCGCAACGTACCAAACCCGTGCAGCGTGTTCGTGATGGTCGGATCGTTGAAGATGATCTCGCTCCGGGAGGCGGTGGAAAGGTTCACGTCCACCTCCCAGCCATAAACCATCGAGCCGCGCTGGTAGTTGCGGCCAGCCTGAACGCCGAACGTGAGACCGCCTATGTTTTGGTCATAAACCGCCGTACCGGCAGGTCTCCAGTCAGCATCGACGTCGACCCATTTCGCGCCATAGCCGACCCAGCCGATATTGCCGCCGAGATAGTAGCCTTCCCAGCTATAAGGGACCTGCGCCCAGGCCGTTGAACCGAGCGCGCTCATCACGAGCGTGATGCCCGCCAATACCAACTTCTTCATTCAGTCCCCCATTGCTGAGCCCGCTACGGCGAACTCGCTGGCATCCTCATTCTACATACCGGCAAGCCGCCTGCCTATGGCATTTCCGCAACAGTGGATGGTGAAATCCACGAATTATCTGCTGATTTTCTTGCGTACGCCGCGCGCATTCAGTCCGGCCGCGTCATGGCGAAGCGCTCGCCGGCGCGGAAATATTGATCGAGATAGCCCGCGCGCATGATCGGCTGCATCGCCGCCGTATCGAGCATGCCGTTCTTGATGAAACGGTCGTCGACATAGATCCCGACCACCTGCCCGACGATGATGCGCGCCGGCAGCGGGCGGCCGTCGAGACCGTTGAGCGGTACGATCGTCAGCAACTTGCATTCGAGCGCGGCGGGCGCGGCCTTGACCCGCGGCGGCTTGACCATGCGCGACGGCGCCGGCTCCAGCCCCGCGAGCTTCATCTCGTCGACGTTGCGCGGCACGTGCGCCGAGGTGGCGTTCATCTGCTCGCGCAATTCCCAGGTGGCGAAATTGCAGACGAACTCCTTGGTCTCCTCGATGTTCTTCGCCGAGTCCTTGTAGCCCTCGCTCGAGAACATCACGCAATTGGGCCGCGACGAGACGCCGTTAAACCAGGAATAGGGCGCCAGATTCACCTCGCCCGCGGCGCTGAGGCTCGAAATCCAGCCGATCGGCCGCGGCGCCACGATCGCCTTGAACGGATCGTGCGGCAGCACCGACGGGTCTCTTTTCTCGGGCTCGAAGAACATGGCTCAGACCCGCGTGACGATGTCGGAAAGCGCCGGCCGGTCGCGCTCGTCCTGCTTCTGCAGGGGCGTGCCGATATGCACGAAGCCGGCGATCTTCTCGTGCGGCTTAAGACCCAGCGCCTGCAGCGCGCCGCGATCGACGGCGAAAGGTCCAGTGAGCCACGCCGCGCCGAAGCCGAGCGCGTTGGCCGCGTGCAGGAGATTCATGGTTGCCGCCCCGGCGGAAAGCACCTGCTCCCATTCGGGGATTTTCGGATGCGGCCCGGCGCGCGAAACGACCGCCACGATCAAGGGCGAGCTCGCGAAGCGGGCGCGCTCCTTCTCGATCTGCTCCTCGGCGAGTGGCGGATTGGCGGCGCGCAGCCGCGCCGCCAGCGTATCGGCCATGCGTATCCTGCCCGCGCCGGTCAGCACCACGAAGCGCCAGGGCACCAGCTTGCCGTGGTCCGGCACCCGCGCGGCGACGGTCAAGATCTGGCTGAGCTGCGCCTCGTCCGGGCCCGGCTCGGCGAGGTCGAGCGGCCGCGACGAGCGGCGGCTGTTCAGGAAATCGAGGGGATCGGCCATGGGTCGGGCGTGGCCTAGCATGGCCAATAGTGCACCCGAAAGGCCCGGCAGCCCGCGCCAGCCCTTGGACGGACAAGCCTTGGACGGACTTGCTTTCGCCCGATCTGGGAGGGACAAATGCCGACTCGCACCGACTGGCTTGGGAGGTTCTGCGACTTGCCTGGAAATCAGGGCCTGCGCGCATTGGCGCTGCTCGCGGCGCTGCTTGCGCCGGCCGCCGCCATCGCACAACCAGCCGTGCCCTTCACCGGGCCCGGAGCCTCGCCATTCGCGGCGCCGCCGCCTCCGAACTCGGGCCCCGGCGTCAGCGTGCCGCAGACCCCGCGCGCGCCCTCGCAGATGCGCGAGCCGCACGCGTTCATTCCCGCGGTCGCCTCCGGGCGCGTGGCGCTCGCGCTCGCCGCGCGCTACGCCGCCGACGGCGCTTATATCCCGCGCTCGCTGCAATGGCGCGTTTTCGCTGAGAAGAGTGCGACCGCCGGCCCGCCGACGCTCGTCGCCGAAGGCACCGACCCCGCTCCCCTGTTCGCGCTGCCGCCCGGCGATTATGTCGTGAATGTCGCCTATGGATTGGCGACCGCGACCCAGCGCGTTTCGCTCCGTAACGAGGCCCGGCGCGAGATCATCGTGCTGCCCGCCGGCGGCCTGCGGCTGCAGGGCAAGGTCGGCGAGACCTTGATCGCGAGCGCGCGGCTCAAGTTCGACGTCTATGAGGGCAGTTTCCTGCAGCGGCCCGGCGCCGCGCGCGTGGGCGAGCGGCCGCCGGTGCTGCGCGGCGCCGGCGCCGGCGAAATCGTGCTGCTGCCGGCCGGCGCCTATTACGTGCAATCGACCTATGGCGACGGCAACGCGGTGATCCAGGCCGACGTGCGCATCGACGCGGGCAAGCTCACCGACGCCACCGTGCATCATCGCGCGGCGCAGGTGACGCTGCGGCTGGTGAGCGCCGCCGGCGGCGAGGCGATCGCCAATACCGCCTGGTCGGTGATGACGCCGGGCGGCGAACTCGGTGAAGGAATCGATCGGCGCGTTTCCGAGCGTGATCCTGGCCGAGGGCGAGTACGTCGCCATCGCCAGGAACGACGGCAAGCTCTACAGCCTGAATTTCCGCGTCGAAGCCGGCAAGGATCGCGACGTGGAAGTGTTGCTCTCGCAGCTTCAGCGCGAGTCGCCAAGCCCCGAGCCGGCGCGTAGAACGCGGTAAATTCCCCTTCATCCCTCCCCCCTGTGGGGAGGGTGGCGAGCGCCGAGGGCGCTCAGGGCAGGCTGGCTCCTTCCTTCCCTCTCCCCTTGCGGGAGAGGGTGCCGAGCCCGCCGTAGCGCGAAGCGCGAAGCGCGAAGGCGTGGCGAGGCGGGTGAGGGGTAGCGCGCGAAGCGCGCCGAGTAATTCCATCACCCCTCACCCGGCTCAGTCTCGCTTCGCTCGACTTCGCCACCCTCTCCCACAAGGGGAGAGGGTTTTCGAGTTCGCGGCATGCATTTGATTTTCGTACAGCATTGATCGTTCTCGCGAGCGGAATCCGCTCCGAGGTTTATTCGCCCTCGTGAATCCGAGGGCGCGCGGGACGCCGGGGACTTCCAGTCCCCACGGTCCTGTGTCGAGAAAGTTAGAGAGACACAGGAGGTCTTGCCGCAAGGGGCCGGTCATACCGCCGGCGTCCCGCGCGCGGTGTTTGAGGCTTGCTCCGCGCGATCCCCGGCGGACTTACCAAGCTATCCTCCGCTGGCGGGAACCCTCACCAGCCCTCCGTGATTTGGGATCACGCAAGGGCCAGACCCAGGGGTTCCCTGTGGCGAGCGGTGATGCCCGCCGGAACCGCGCGGCTTGGACCGCCGCGAGAGGGTGCGTTACGCCCTGCCCGCGGCCACCGCCACCCACCCCACGTCAAAAGAACGCTCTAGAGACGCCCCTCGGATGGGGTGGGATATTTGGAATATAATCCTTCTAGGAATATTGTCAAGAGCCCTATTATTCGTTATCGCCCGCAGCTTAAATGATCGCCAGAACGTTGCGAGACGTCCCGCGCTCTGGGTTGTGACAGATCACCACACCCACCACTCAATCTCCCGCCTTCTCGCTCGCGATGCGCTGCCGCACCGTCGCACCTGTCTCGTACCAGCCACGAGTGCTGTTCACGATCTTCACCACCGAAAGCATGACCGGAACCTCAATCAGGACACCGACCACGGTCGCCAGCGCCGCGCCCGAGTTGAAGCCGAAAAGGCTAATCGCGGCGGCAACGGCCAATTCAAAGAAGTTGCTGGCGCCGATGAGCGCGGACGGACCGGCAACGCAATGCGCCTCGCCGGCCGCGCGATTCAGGACGTAGGCAAGTCCCGAGTTGAAGTAGACCTGGATCAGGATTGGTACAGCGAGGATTGCGATGATCAGGGGTTGCGCGAGAATCTGCTCACCCTGGAAGCCGAACAGAAGAAGCAACGTCGCAAGTAACGCCACAAGCGAAAGCGGCTGCAGTCTGGACAGAAGTCGAGACAACGATGCGCCTCCGCCGCTCGCAATGACACTCCGCCGAACGATCTGCGCAATAATGATTGGCACGACAATGTAAAGAACGACCGAAAGAAGCAACGTCTCCCATGGGACAGTGATCGCCGATAAGCCGAGGAGAAGTCCCACAATCGGCGCGAAGGCGAATACCATGATCAGGTCGTTGAGCGCGACCTGGCTCAGCGTGAAATGCGGCTCGCCATCCGAGAGGTTGCTCCAGACAAACACCATCGCGGTGCACGGCGCGGCCGCAAGCAGAATAAGGCCGGCGATGTAACTGTTGATCTGGTCCGCTGGAAGGTAAGGCCTGAACAGCCAGCCGATGAACAGCCAGCCCAGGAACGCCATCGAGAATGGCTTCACGGCCCAGTTGATGAAGAGCGTGACCCCGATGCCTCGCCAATGCTCCTTGACCCGCGTCAAAGCCGCGAAATCGATCTTCACGAGCATGGGAATGATCATCAACCAGATCAGGACCGCCACCGGTATGTTGACCTTGGCGATCTCGGCCGAACCGATGACATGGAAGACCGTGGGAAAAAAGTGCCCAAATGCGATTCCAACAATGATGCAAAGAGCGACCCAAACGGTGAGGTAGCGTTCGAAAGTGGACATGATCAGACTCGCTCGTTAGGGGGTGAGCCCAACGGTTACGCGATCAAGAAAGGCAACCAATGGCTTGAGTGCCGGTGGCGCCTTCCATGCGGCCGATCTCGCGCAGTTTCGCCTGCAAGGACAACTGGTCGAGCTTGTTGATCGGCAGCACCGCGAAAATCTCGATGCGCCGCGACAGCATGCGATAGGCCTCGCGGAACGCCTTGGCCACCTCGGTGGGCGCGCCGGTGACGGCGGCGGGATCGGCGATGCCCCAATGCGCCGTCATCGGCTTGCCGGGCCAGATCGGGCAGACTTCGCCGGCGGCGTCGTCGCAGACCGTGAAGATGAAATCGAACGCCGGCGCGCCGGGCCGCGCGAACTCGTCCCAGGATTTGGAGCGGAAGGCAGCGGTGTCGTAGCCAAACCCCTGCAAGAGCTCGATCGTGCGCGGATTGATCTGGCCCTTGGGCTGACTGCCGGCGCTGTAGGCGACGAATTTCCCGCGGCCGACCTTGTTCAGAATCGCTTCGGCCATCACCGAGCGCGCCGAATTGCCGGTGCAGAGGAAGAGAACATTGTAGACGCGCTCAGGCATGGACGCGCTCCTTTTTCGCGGGTGTGGGCGCACAGCACGAGGCGAGCGCCGGCGTGCAGATTTCCGGCCGGCCGGCGCAGCAATCCTCCATCAGGAAACGGATCAGGCCGTTCAGCGTCTTGTAGTCGGCCGTATAGAAGATGGAGCGCGCTTCACGCCGCGCGGCGATCAGGCCGGCGCGCTCGAGCTCTTTCAGGTGAAACGACACGTTGGAGGGCGAGACGCCGAGCCCGTCGGCCAGCGACCCCGCCGGGATGCCCTTCTCGCCGGCGCGCACCAGGCGGCGGACGACGCGCAGCCGCGTTTCCTGCGACAACGCGGCGAGCGAGGCGAGCGCTTGACTCTCTTTCATAGTTCAATCATCCTTGAATTATAGAATCGTTGAAATAAGGATAGCGTCGATGCTGACCCTCGACAAGTCCCCCGTTGCCGCCGCCCCCGCTCCCGCCTGGTCCGGCGAGGTTTCCACCGGCCGGCTGCTCGACGCGCTGGCCGATCACGCCAACAAGGCGCTGGTGTTCGTCTATGACGGGCGTGCGGTGCTGCCCGGCTATCACGTGACCGAGGTCAAGTCCGGGCGCTTCGACGCGCTCGATTGCGGCGCCAATCCCAAATCCTGGCACGAGACCTTCATCCAGCTCTGGGACGTGCCGGCCGAGACCGGCCGCACATTCATGCCGGTGTGGAAATTCCTCGCCATCATGCAGAAGGTGGCCGACGCGGTGCCGTTCGATCGCGAGGCCAAACTCACGTTCGAGGTGAGCGATCCTGCGAGCGCCATGCGGCTGTTCGGCGTCGAGTCCGTCGAGATCGAGGGCGAGACCGTGCACGTTTCGCTCAAGCGCCGCCCGGCGAGCTGCAAACCGCGCGATCGCTGGCTGGAACAGGCGCCGAAGGCGAGCGCTCGCACGACCGCGAGCGACGCGAGGTCTTGCTGCAGCTAGAGACCGCTCCTTTCCCTCTCCCACAAGGGAAGAAGGTGGCCGAGAGCCGCCGAAGGGTATCAGCCCGCTTCGTGTGCGCGCTTCAGATCGGGCGGCACGCTTTCCGCCGCGAGCGCCGCGAGCGCCCCGTCGAGCGGCATCGAGGATTGCTCCGGCGATCCGAGCCGCCGGATCGAGACCGAGCGCTCCGATGCTTCCTTTTTACCGACAACCAAGAGCGCCGGAATTTTCGCCAGCGAGTGCTCGCGCACCTTGTAAGTGATCTTCTCGTTCCGCAGATCGCCCTCGACGCGCAGCCCCGCGCGCTTGACGGCCTCGATCACTTCTTGCGCGTAGCCGTCCGCGTCCGACGTGATGGTGCACACCGTGGCCTGCACCGGCGACAGCCAGAGCGGCAGGTGCCCGGCATAGTGCTCGACCAGGATGCCGATGAAGCGCTCCAGCGAGCCGAACAGCGCCCGGTGCAGCATCACCGGCACCACCTTCTCGCCCGAGGGCGCGATGTAGAAGGCGCCGAGCCGGCCCGGCATGTTGAGATCGACCTGCACCGTGCCGCATTGCCAGTCGCGGCCGATGGCGTCGCGCAGCACATATTCGAGCTTGGGGCCGTAGAAAGCGCCCTCGCCCTGGTTCAGCGTCCAGGGCCGCCCGCACGCTTCCAGCGCCTTCTTGAGCGACGCCTCGGCGCGGTCCCACACCGCGTCGTCGCCGACGCGTTTTTCCGGCCGGTCGGCATATTTGATGCGCACGTCCTGGAAGCCGAAATCCTGGTAGATCGAGAGGATCAGCTCGTTGATCGCGACGCACTCGGCCGTGACCTGCTCCTCGGTGATGAACACGTGCGCGTCGTCCTGCGTGAAGGCGCGCACGCGCAACAGCCCGTGTAATGAGCCAGACGGCTCGAAGCGATGCACCTTGCCGAACTCGGCGAGCTTGTAGGGCAGATCGCGATACGACTTCAGCCCGTTCTTGAAAATCTGGATGTGCCCGGGGCAGTTCATCGGCTTGATGACGTAGCGCCGGGCCTCGTCCTCGCGCTCCTCGGTGACGAACATCACCTCGCGGAACTTCTCCATGTGCCCTGAGGCGACCCAGAGCGAGGAATCCATCAGCTGCGGCGCGCTCACCTCCGCATAGCCGGCCGCGCTTTGGCGGCGGCGGATGTAGTTCTCAAGCGTCTGGAACAGCGTCCAGCCTTTGGGGTGCCAAAAGACGGCGCCCGGCGCCTCCTCCTGGAAATGGAACAGATCCATCTCGCGCCCTAACCGGCGGTGGTCGCGCTTCTCGGCCTCTTCGAGCTGGTGCAGATACTGGTCGAGCGCCTCCTGCGTGGCCCAGGCAGTGCCATAGATGCGGGTCAGCATCGGATTCTTGGAATCCCCGCGCCAATAGGCTCCGGCCACCTTCATCAGCTTGAAGGCATTGCCGATTTTGCTGACCGAGGTCATGTGCGGGCCGCGGCACAGGTCGAACCAGTCGCCCTGCTTGTAGATTTTGAGCGGCTCGCCGGCCGGGATCGCGTCGATGAGCTCGATCTTGAAGTTCTCGCCTTTGTCGCGAAACACTTTCTTGGCTTGCTCGCGCGACCACACTTCCCTGGTGAAGGGTTTGTCGCGCGCCACGATCTCGCGCATTTTCTTTTCGATCGCCGGGAAATCCTCCGGCCGGAACGGCTCGTTGCGGAAAAAGTCGTAATAGAACCCGTTCTCGATCACCGGGCCGATCGTCACCTGCGTGCCGGGCCACAGCGTTTGCACCGCTTCGGCCATCACGTGCGCGGTGTCGTGGCGGATCAATTCGAGCGCGCGCGGGTCGTCACGCGCGATGAATTCAATTTTTGTATCTTTTTCTATCTTGTCCGTGAGATCGGCGAGCACCCCGTCGAGCGCCATGGCGACCGTGCGCTTGGCGAGCGACGGCGAAATCGCCTTGGCGACGTCGAGACCCGTGCTGTGGTCGGGGTAGTCGCGGCGCGCGCCGTCGGGAAAGGTCAGCGTGACCATTTTCTTCGTCTCCTGCTCACTCGCTGCCTACGAACGCAGGTAAGCGTGACCGGACATTTGTAGATCAGATTGCGGCAAGCGCCGAGTCCGGTGCGGCACGCGCCGTTTTTGTTGAAGTTTTTCTGACGCAATTCAACATTTTTTCGCGGCCGATGGAATACCCGAATCAAGTCACAAAGCCTGCGAACGGATGACACATTCAGGGACTTGATTCGCCTCCTGAAAAAAAGAGCCCGCTTGAGGGCCGATGCGAGGGAAGCGGCGGCTCGGAATAAATCCTTCCGGACGCCGGGCGTGAAACGGAGGGGTCATGAACGGCATGTCACGGCCGCGTGCGGCCGGTTGCGTCCGCGTACCCGAGAATAATATCGCGCGTATCGCGTTCGCCTCGTTCTTCATCGCTGCCAGCCTTTTTGCAGCGCCCGCGGGCGCCCAGGAAAGGCCCAACGTCAACCGTCTCGGGCAGCTCACCAACCAGAACACCATCTATATCGTCTCGGGCAACCCGAACGGCACGTATTTGCGGGCCGCTTACGATATGACGGCGGTGCTCGACGACGAGAAGGAAAACACGCTCCGCGTGCTGGCCGTCATCGGCAAGGGCGGCGGGCAGAATCTGCGCGACGTGCGCTTCCTCAAGGGCGTCGATCTCGGCATCACCCAGTCGGTGCTCTTGAACCGCTTCAAGCGCACCAACGAGATCGGCCCGGTCGACGACAAGTTCGTCTACATCGCCAAGCTGTTCAACGAGGAAATGCATCTCATCGTGCGCGCCGAGTCCGGCATCACCTCGATCGAGCAACTGGCCGGCAAGACGGTAAACTTCAGCGACATCGGCAGCGGCACCCAGCTCTCCACCCGCGAAATCTTCGAGCGCCTGAAAATCCCGGCCAAGGAAGTCAACATGGGCCAGGCCGACGCCTTCGAAGCGCTCAAGCGCGGCGAGATCGCCGCGAGCATCCTGATCGCCGGCAAGCCCACCGGCTCCACGCGGACGATCCGGTCGGCGGACGGATTCCGTCTCCTGCCGGTGGCCTACGCCAAACCGTTGCAGGACTATTTCTATCCTGCCGTGCTCACGCACGAGGACTATCCGACCCTGATCGAGCCCGGCCAGCAGATCGACACCATCGCCGTGGGTGCCGTGCTGTTCGCCTATAACTGGCCCAAGGGCTCCGAGCGCTACCGGCGCATCGAGACCTTCGTCAACGCGTTCTTCCCCAAGCTCGCCGAGTTCCAGAAGAAGCCGCGCCATCCGAAATGGATGGAAGCGAACCTCGCCGCCACACTGCCCGGCTGGAGCCGCCACGAGGCGGCCGAGGAATGGCTGCAGAAGAACCGCCCGACGGTGCAAACGCAGCCGGCCAATCCCGCCGAGCGCGCGCAGTTCAACGACTTCGTCGCCACTCGCCAGGCCGCGAGCGCCTTCGCGCCCGAGGACCGCGAGAAACTGTTTCAGGAGTTTCTGAAATGGAAGACGGCGCGCGAGCGCCGCTAAGGAGGAACGGCCCGAGCAGATCCATCATCTTCAACCGAACCGGGACACCGGGAAAATGGGAGGTTTGTCATGAGTTCCCCCATTCATCAGCCGCAGCAACGCGAGCCGTCACCCGAAGAGCGCGAGCTCTACGAGGCATTCCCAGAAGCGCGCGCCGAGGCGCCGCCGCCTGCGGGCGAGCAGGCCGGCCTGGTCCCCGACCTCGACCGCCTGGAGCGCGAGATCGCTAGCGAGCAGGTGCGCGCCGGCGAAGCCTCGCTGCAGCCCGCCTTCGAGATCCATCCCGCCCGGCTCCCCGGCAAGCCCGAAGCGCCCGCGCGGCCCCGCCCGCCGGCCCGGCTCCGTCTCTCTGCCGAGGAGATGGACCGGCTGGAGCGCGAGATCGCGCTCGAGCAGCGCCGCATCCGCCGCGAATTCGATCCGGTCGTGCTGCCGCCGCCGCCCGAGCCGGTGCGCGCGAAGCGAAGCCTCACAGCCCTACGCGGTCGCCGCCGGCGTCGCGTGTCTCGCCGGCCTCGCCGTCTACGCCGCCACCGGAAAAATTTCGTTGCCGGAATCGCTGATGACCGCGGGCTCCGACGCGCTCACGCGCGTCGCCGCTTATGCACCGCGCGCGGCCGAGCCTTTGCCGGTGGTTCCGGCCGTCCGGCTCGTGATCGAAGGCGCCACCATCGAATCCGGTGACATGATCCCGGTCGGCTTGAAGGCCGAGGGTCCGATCGACGGCGCGGTCGCCGTCGTGAGCGGCCTCGTGGTCGGGACCGTGCTCTCCGCCGGACGTCCCTGGGGCTCGACCGCCTGGGTGGTGCCGGCCGATCAGCTGGCGGGTGCGCACGTGCGCCCGCCGCAGGGTTTCGTCGGCACCATGGACTACACGGTCGCGCTGCGTTTGCCCGACGGCACGCTCGCCGACACGCAGACCATGCGGCTCGAATGGCGCGACAACAATACGACGCCCGATGCCGCGCCGCCGACCACGGGGCGCCGCCTCGATCTGGACGAGCTGGCGACGCTGCTCAAGCGCGGTCAGGAACTGTTCGAGACCGGCGATCTTTCCAGCGCGCGCTTGCTGTTGCGCCGCGCGGCGGAGGCGCGCGATCCGCGCGCCGCGTTGATCCTCGCCGCCACTTACGACCCGATCGTGCTGAAGGAGCTCGGCGTTTACGGCGCCGCGCCCGACGAGGCGATGGCGCGTACCTGGTACGAGAAAGCCAAGGAGTTCGGGTCGAGGGAAGCGCCTCGGCGGCTCGAGTTGTTGCGAACCGGTAGCCGCTGAAGCGCCGGGCGCGCCGACGGGGGCGTAATTGTATCAACCGTCGGCGCGTTCCATCGTCCCTCGCCAAACGCCGTAACGCCACGGCGTGTACCAATGCGCGCGCGGCGACAAAGTTCCTCGGCACGAAATCCAGCCCCGACGTGCCGAACGGATGGCAGCGGCAGAGCCGCGCGGCCGTCATCCAACCGCCCGCCCATAGACCGTGGCGCTGCAGCGCCTCGTCGGCGTATTCCGAACAGGTCGGCAGATGCCGGCATTCGAATCCGGCGATCGCCGAGAACGTATAGCGATAGGCCAGCACCAGCCCGCGCCCGGCGACCCGCGGCGCGCGCGCCGCGGCGTCGAACATCTCATCGATGTCGTCATCCTTCGAGGCTCGCGGCCTTTAGCCGCTCGCACCTCAGGACGACGGTGGCTGACACGCTTCGCGCTCATCGCGCCGCCTTCCGCTTTTCCTCGATCTTGCCGATGGCGTCCACCACCGCGTCGAAGGTGAGCATGGTCGAGGCGTGCCGCGCCGAATAATCGCGCACCGGCTCGAGCACCGCGAGGTCCGCCCATTTTCCCGACGGCGGCTTGCCGTTCTTCTTCAGCATGTCGAACATCTCGCCGCGCACGCGCTTCAATTCGTCGGCGGTGGAACCGATGACGTTGCGCGCCATGATCGAGGACGACGCCTGGCCGAGCGCGCAGGCGCGCACCTCGTGCGCGAAGTCGCTGACCCGGTCGCCATCCATGGCAACGTCCACGGTGACCGTCGAGCCGCACAATTTGGAGTGCGCGGTCGCCGACGCGTCCGCCGCCGCCAGCCGCCCGATCCGGGGGATGTTGGCGGCGAGCTCCAGAATTCGGCGATTATAAACCTGGTCCAGCATGGTTCCGTATTACCGGCCTACTAGGCCGGAAGTCTAAGGCGCGGTGTCGGCGCCGGATTGCCCAATTGTAATCTTGCCGCCGATCGGCTGATTTTCCTATTCTTATCAGAAGCTTAGGCCGACCGGTAAGGACAAGTAGCGTTCGTTTGCTTGTCACGATCCGGACGAAATATAGTGTTGGTCTAGTAAGGTTGGAAGGCAGCCGGGGTTGGCCGCCATACTGACCGAGCCCTTCCTGCGGCCGCCGGCCGCCGGCTTGTGGTTTCGTCTTGAGGACCGGGGCGTGTCGACCTCCCCTGATTTTCGGTTCGCGAAAACGCCCGGCTCCTGCCGCGGCGTAAATTTTTTGCGCGCCGCCATCGTGGGAAGGCAGTTGCGCCTGAATCCGGTCCAATTCGTGCATGCAGAATAGATCGAAGAATAGACGGAAGATTCGCGGGGAACAAAAGATCGACCTAGACGGTTCATGGCTGGTTCATGGGTGAGCCGCCATAACACCCCGAAGCGGGCACACCACCACCCTCAAGCGGGCGCTAAAAACAGATAACCGGTGACACTCCGGCCACGGCGGAAGCCGCGACCGGTCGAACGGAGAGAAAGAATATGGACGCTGTTGTAACGTCGTTCCAAAAGCGGGCTGATGCTGCGGCCGAAGCCGCGCATGCACGCCGGCCTTCGCGCGAGGAAGCCGAAGCCGCGGTCCGCACGCTTCTGGCGTGGATCGGCGAAGACCCGACCCGCGAGGGCCTCAAGGATACGCCCAAGCGAATGGTCCGGGCCTACGAAGAGTTCTTCCGCGGCTACAAGGAGGACGCCGACGATGTGCTCGACCGCACCTTCGGCGAGATCGGCACCTTCGACGACATGGTCGTGGTGCGCGACATCCCGTTCTATACGCACTGCGAGCACCATATGGTGCCGGTCATCGGCCGCGCGCACGTGGCCTATTTTCCGATCGAGCGCGTCGTCGGGCTCTCCAAGTTCGCCCGCGTGATCGATCTCTATGCCCGCCGGCTGCAGACCCAGGAACACCTGACCTCGCAGATCATCACCGCGATCGACGAGAACCTGAAGCCGCGCGGCGTCGCGATCATGATCGAGGCCGAGCATTTGTGCATGGCCATGCGCGGCGTGCAGAAAAACGGCGTCTCGACCGTGACCACGCAATTCACCGGCGTCTTCCGTGACGACCCGGCCGAGCAGGTGCGCTTCTTCAACCTGGTGCGCGACAGCCGCAAGAGCTGAGCGCACCGCGAACGACGACATCGATCGGGCCCCGGACATGTTCCGGGGCTCTTTTGTTTTTCGTCGCGCTAAAGGCAGAACGCCGCCGTGTCACCGGCAACGGTCAATCCACTCCGTCGGCTCTCCGTTATGCATGAATTTACCGTCGCGGACTGAATACTCGCCGGTTTTCAAGTTCCGGTTTGACAGGGTACGCGTGCGGTTGCCGTCGGCCGACTTGACCTCGACGACTTCGCGGCTGTGGGAAAGCCACTCGAGATACAACACGACCACGAGCGATCCGTCGGGCTTGATCGTCGCGGCTCTGATTGGCATGGAGTCGCGGCCCTCACCCCAATTGCGGTCGTGAAAGGCTCGGCCGTTCCGCACCGCGTAAGTGTATCGGTAGTTTTCCTTGCTCACCGGCCTGGCACAATCGGTCGCCCAGGTACCGAGCAAACCCCATGTTCGAATCGTATCGGCCGCCGACTGGCCGAACGCCGCCTGCGGCAGCGCGAGCACGGTGAAAATACATAGCGCCAGCAAGCGGGCAGCAATCACGGAAGCACCGGCGTTCTTGGCAGGGGTGGACGGCATGGCTGACCGGCTACACGCAATGATCTGATATAAGCAGAGCGCACGCAAGGTGAACCCGGTGCCCGCCCGTAGCGCGCGAAGGAGAACGTCATGAGCGGTTTTGCAGCGTCAGGCGACAGGTCTGCCCTGGAGAGCGGTACGGAATTCCTGCCGCAGTTCAATGACGGCGGCTTGATTTCATGCATCGTCGTGGATGCGGCGACCGGCGATGTGCTGATGCTCGCGCATATGAACGAGGAAGCGCTCGAACGCACGATCAAGAGCGGCCAAGCCTGGTTCTGGTCGCGCTCGCGCCAGGAGCTGTGGCGCAAAGGCGAGAGCAGCGGCAATACGCTCGCCGTCAGCGACATGCTGGTCGATTGCGATCAGGACACGGTCCTCCTCAAGGTCAAGGTCGCGGGCGCCGGCGTGGCCTGTCACACCGGCCGCCGCTCCTGCTTCTATCGGCGCGTTGCGCTGAAACGCCCGGCCGGCGCCCCGCTAACCTTTGTCTAATAATGTTCTGCTGACGTGCTTCCGTCACGGTTGCTCCCTATATGAGGAGCGGAACGAATTGAGGATTCCGCGCCCTGTTCGGCGCAGGCAGGTTGAAGTGCTGCATTGGCTCAGACGCGCACCGCGCGCACCGGAAACTCCCGCAGTCGACCGGCAGGAGCGCGCGAGCGCCTGGCCCAAGATCGGGCTCGCGCTCGGCGGCGGCGCCGCGCGCGGCTGGGCTCATATCGGCGTGCTGCGTGCGCTGATATCCGCCGGCATCGAGCCCGACGTGATCGCCGGCACCTCCATGGGCGCCGTCGTCGGCGGCGCCTATGCGGCCGGCCGTCTCGATGAGCTCGAGGACTGGGCCCGCTCCGTCACGCGCCGGCGCATGCTCGGCTTTCTCGACATCAAGTTCTGGAGCACCGGGCTGATCGGCGGCGGTCGCCTTGCCGGCCAGCTCAAGGAAACTTTCGGCGACGTCGCCATCGACGAATTGCCGCTGCGTTACGCCGCCATCGCCACCGAGATCGGTACCGGCCACGAGATCTGGCTGACCCAGGGGAGCCTGGTCGAGGCCATGCGCGCGAGCTACGCATTGCCCGGCATTTTTCCGCCGGTGAAGGTCGCCGGCCGCTGGCTGATGGACGGCGCGCTGATCAACCCGATCCCGGTCTCCGCCGCCCGCGCGCTCGGCGCCCGCGTCGTGATCGCGGTCAATCCCAATGCCGACATGTTCGGCCGCGGCACCGTGATCCAGGAACATGGTCTGCAGCCCGCCGCCGAGGCCGCCGCGGTCTACGAGCCGCGCGGCGTATCCGCGGTGATGGTCGAAGCCTTCAACATCACCCAGGACCGCATCGCCCGCTCGCGGCTCGCCGGCGACCCGCCGGACCTGATGATCGCGCCTAAGCTCGGGCATATGGGCATGTTCGAGTTCGCGCGCGCCGACGAGGCGATCCGTCTCGGCGCCGAGGCGATCGAGCGCGCGCTGCCGGAGCTGACCGAGACGATCGCCGCACTGGGATGAGATCGCACGTCATCCTGAGGTGCGAACTGCCACCGATCTCGGGTTTACCCGAGATCGGCATTCTAGATTGCACAAGTCGGCAACAGCCGACTTGCGTGGCGGCGAGCCTCGAAAGATGACGTGCGTAGGATTGCCGACCGTCATCCTTCGAGGGCCGCGCTACGCGCGGCCACCTCAGGATGGCGGCATTCTCACGCCGTCCTGATGTAATCCCGCAGCGCCTCGCTCTCGCGCTCGATCTCCGCGACCCGCGACTTCACGATGTCGCCGATCGAGACGATGCCGGCAAGCCGGCCGTGCTCGATCACCGGCACGTGGCGGAACCGGCCCGCCGTCATCCGCTGCATGAGTTCGCCGACCGTGTCGTCGGCGGTGCAGGTGACGACGCGCCGGGTCATGAATTCGGCGACCGGCCGCGCCAGCGCGGCCTCCTTGTGCTGGGCCAGCGCGCGCACGATGTCGCGCTCCGATAGAATTCCGCTCACCGAGCGCTCGATGCCGGTGACCACCAGCGCACCGATCCGCTTCCCGGCCAATTGCGCGGCCGCTTGCGCGAGCGTGGCGTCGGCCGAAATCGTGGCCACGTCACGGCCCTTCATATCGAGAATCGCACGGACGGACATGGGCTTCCTCCATGGATGCGTCCCAGTCCCTAATGAATGATCTGCCTGCTCGCGCCTGGACGCAAGAGGGCGAGAAGCGAGCGTTCGCGGGTGCGAAAGGATACAAACGCGCGTTTACGCGCGCGAAGGATCAAGCCCGCGGCCGCACCGGATCGAACCAGGGAAACAGGAACAGTCCGGCGAAGAAGCCGCCGAAATGCGCTTCCCACGCGATCGTGCCTTCGGCGAAGTTCGAGGAAACGCTGCTGGCGCCGAACAACAGGTTCAACACCACCCAGACGCCAAGAAAAACGATCACCTGCGGATTGCGCAACGCGCGCAACAGCGGCGGCGCCGGCACGCGGAATGCTTCCGGCCCCTGCCCGCGCATGAAGCCGAGCGGCCCGCCCTTCTCGAATGCAAAACGCACCGCCGCCGCCATGGCGCCGGAGATCGCAGCCGAAGCGCCGACCAGCGGCGCGAGCTCGCCGGGGTGCGTCAGCAAATGCACGAGCGCGCCGGCCGCCGCCGTGACCGCGAAGAAAGCGAGGAAGCGCGCGGTGCCGAAACGCCATGCCACCGGGCTCCCGAACGCCAGCAACCAGACCAGATTGACGCCGAGATGCGTGATGTCGCCGTGCAGGAACGCGTAGCTGACGAAGGTCCACACGTCCGCCGCGAACCCGCCGGGAAACGCGAGTTCGATCGGCACCGCTCCGCCGTAGCGCGCCGGAACGAAGGCGAACCACAGCAGCACATGAAGCTCGCTCTGCTCGTCGATCAGCCAGCGGGCGACATGCACGAGCACCAGCGCGGCCGCGAGCACGGCTACGACGGAAGGCATGCGAAAGATCGGCTCGCGGGCGGATGACAAATGGCGGGTCCGGAATGGGGTACCCGTCCCTTAAGGCGCGGCCGCCCCCGCGGCAAGGGCGGATACAATCCCCAGGAAACTCGGCTTAACCCTAATACGGCTCGCCACGCTCCCGCCTTCCGAGCGGCACGCGAAGTGCAAATTCCCGGTCACGTTGTTCCTTCTTGCGACAGTCAAGTCCTTGCGACCGCCATGTCGCCCCGGAGAAGCCGAATGAAGCATGCCGCTTCCCGCGCCCTGCACGCCTATTGGGACAGCCTGCGCGGCACCCGGGCCGCGCCCGATCGCGCCGACCTGGACCCGGGCGCGATCCGCTCGCTCTTGGGCGACGTCTATCTGCTGGAGCTCGGCCTGCCCCGGCAATTCACCATCCGGCTCGCAGGAACGCGCCTGTGTGCGCTGTTTTGCCGGGAATTGAAGGGCGCATCGCTGGATTCACTGTTCGCACCCGGGGACCGGGGCGAGATCGCCGATCTGGTCAGCGAGGTCACCGGCAGCGTCATCCCCATGGTGGTGGGCATTGGCGGCGAGACCGCCGTCGGACAGACCATCGACCTCGAATTAATGGCCTTGCCGCTCAGGCACCGCGGCCGCACCCAGGCCCGGCTGGTCGGCTCGCTGGCGGCCCTCGACGTACCGTATTGGGTCGGGACCGTGCCGGTCGAACGGCTGCGTATCGTCTCGGCACGGCGCCTGTATCCCGGCATCGTCCCGCTATCGCAGGAAGGCTTGGATCAGGAAGGCTTGGATCACGAGGAAAGGCCGCGCCCCACGGGCCGGCTCAAGGTCCTGCCCGGCGGCCGGGCTTAAGCTTTTCGCCGCCAATACTCCCAACGGGTCACTCGGCGTTAACCACAGGTCGATACCGTCGCACGGTTCATTCCAGGCGAGCATCGGGTCTATGGCAACGAGCGAGCGGGAGCAGGCGGTGGTATTGCCGCTGAGCCAGGAACGGCGCCGCCACCAGCGGGTGAAGATCAGCCTTCTCGGCCGCTACATGCTCGAGGACCGCAAGGAATATCCTTGCCAGACCCTCGATATGTCGCCGGGCGGGGCCGCGCTGATCACCACCATGCTCCCGCGCATCGGCGAGCACGTGGTCGCCTATATCGATCATATCGGCCGCCTCGAGGGGCGCTGCGTGCGCCACCTCGACAACGGTTTCTCGATGACCATCGCCGGCACCGCGCGCCGGCGCGACAAGCTCGCCGATCAGCTGACCTGGTTCGCCAATCGCCACATCCTCGGCCTGCCCGAGGATCGCCGCCACGACCGCTTCTCGCTCAAGGATCCGCGCTCGACGCTGACCTTGCCGACCGGAGTCACCGTGCCCTGCAAGGTCACCGACGTATCGCTCTCCGGCGCCTCGGTCATGGCCGACGTGCGGTTGCCGATCGGCTCGCCGGTCACGCTCGGCCACACCTTGGGGCGCGTCGTGCGCCACCATGAGGGCGGCTTCGCCATGGAATTCAGCCGGGTCCAGACCCCCGAGAGCCTCGAGCAGGATCTCAACGTCGAGCTCTGAGGCGACGCTCCACTACGGTTAATCAATTATTTTCGCCGGACCTGTTCCGGCAATTTCGTTTTCAGGGGGTCACGGCCCGATCTCGGCTCTGGGATGGCCGGCGCAGGACCGGCAACAAAGGATGTACGCAGGCGGCGCGCGCGATCGATAAAATTTTATGCAAATTCGATTCAACTCCCCGCGAAACATTCCTAAGAGAATTCCACGAATTCCTCTCGCAATTTGCACCCGCATTTAGCGGCGCATCAAAGCGCTTGTGCGAGTTTTTCCGCCACAGGGAGTGGGGGAAAACATGCAAAAGCAACCCCGGCAGAAGTTCGTTTGGTTGTTCGCGGCCGCGCTGGTCGCGTTTGCCGCGGCGAGTTTGCTGGCGCCTGCCAATGCCGGCCCGCGCGAGCACTTGCTCTATGTCGCGGTCGGCGAGACCGCGCGCCCGCCGATCGGCTGGGTGCAGTTCTGCACCGAGCGGCCGGCCGAATGCCGCGCCGAACCGAGCGAACCGCGCGACGTGCAGCTCAACAAGGCGGTCATGCAGGAGCTCGTGCGCGTCAACCGCTACGTCAACGAAAAGATCAAGCCGATGACCGATCTTGAGCAATACGGCGTGGTCGAGAAGTGGACCTACCCGGACTCCGGCTACGGCGACTGCGAGGACTATGTGCTGCTGAAGCGCAAAATCCTCATGGAGCTCGGCTGGCCGCGCGAGGCCCTCCTCATCACCGTCGTGCGCGACAAGAAGGCTGACGGCCATTCGGTGCTGACGGTCCGCACCGACAAGGGCGAATTCATCCTCGACAACCAGGTCGAGGAGATTCTGCCCTGGGCCGACACCGGCTACCGCTATGTGAAGCGGCAGGCGCAGCACGACCCGAACATCTGGGTTTCGCTCGGCGACCAGCGGCCGACGCCGTTCGTCGCCGCGCGCTGAAAGGATCTGAGCTAGCGTATCCGGTCACGTCCCACCCCTCCCCGTCCCCAGACCGGGTACGCCGAGGCCGGCTCTTCCCCCCAGGAGCCGGCCTCACCTTTTTCCTGGACTACTCGCGCGTCATCCTTCGAGGCCCGCCATGCAAATCGGCTATAGCCGACTTGCCCTCCCTTATCGCCGATCTCGGGTAAACCCGAGATCGGTGGCGGGCACCTCAGGATGACGCTGCTTGCTTGAAGGCCATCATCCTGAGGTGGCCAAGCGCAGCGAGGCCCTCGAAGGATGGCGGCGAATTGCGCCTTTCAGCCTATCCGCTCCAACTTCGCCCGATACTGCTCCAGCCGCTGGACATAGATCTCGGCCGCGGCCTTGAGCATCGTGACGCCGGCCTCGTCGAGCTTGCGGATCGAGCGCGCGGGCGCGCCGACGATCAGCGAATTGTCGGGAAATTCCTTGCCCTCGGTGACCAGCGCGTTGGCGCCGACCAGGCAGTTCGCCCCGATCTTCACGCCGTTCAAGAGCGTCGCACCCATGCCGATCAGCGTATTCTCGCCGATCGTGCAGCCGTGCAGGATCACCCGGTGGCCGATGGTGCAGCCCGCGCCGATGGTGAGCGGGAAACCGAGATCGGTGTGCAGCACCGAGCCGTCCTGCACGTTGGAGCGGCGGCCGACCACGATCGGCTCGTTGTCGCCGCGCAGCACGGCATTGAACCAGACGCTGGCGTCTTCCTCGATGACGACGCGGCCGATCAGCACCGCGTCGGGCGCCACGAAATAACGCCCGGAGGCGGGAAAGCTCGGCCGTGCCCCGTCGAGTGCGTAGATCGGCATGCGCTTATCCACTTCCCTTCCCGTCATCCTGAGGTGGCCGAGCGCAGCGAGGCCCTCGAAGGATGGCGGGAAATCTCGTCATCCTTCGAGGCTCGCGCTACGCGCTCGCACCTCAGGATGACGTGTTATTCATTCCAAATCGGTGTCGAGGATCGCCATCGTGAGGCTGAGCGAACGCTCGCCGTCCTCGAGGAACAGCACGGCGATGAATTCGTCGCCGACCAGGACCTCGGCCGAATCCTTCTTCTTCGGCCGCGCCAGCACCCGGATATTGGGATTGCCGAACAGCTTGCGCAGATAGGCTTGCGCGCGATCGAACTGCGCCTCCTGGATTCCCATCTGGAAATTATAGGAGCGATCGCCGTCCTCGTCGTCGAGCGAGAGCATGCCGATCAATTCGCCGCCGATATGGACCTCGGCCAGATCCTCGCGCTGCGGCCTCGCCGCAACGCGGATTTCGGGATTGCCGAACAGCCGCCGGAGATAGTTCTGCACGCGGTCGAGTTCGGCCTTTTCCATGCAAATCCCCCGCAACACCCGAAAGCCGGAGCCTAGCCACGCCGCCAGCGGCCGGGCAAGCCGTCCTTCGTCAGATGCCTTCGCCGGAGAACGTCAGGTCGAACATCTGGTCCATGGTGCGCGCCGGTGCCTCGTCGTCGCAGGCGGAGCTGCCCACGACGCGGGCCGGAATGCCCGCGACCGTGGTGTTGGGCGCCACCGGCTTCAGCACCACCGAGCCCGCGGCCACGCGCGCGCACGACCCGACCTCGATATTGCCGAGAATCTTGGCGCCGGCGCTGATCAGGACGCCGCGCCGGATCTTCGGGTGCCGGTCGCCGCGCTCCTTGCCCGTGCCGCCGAGCGTGACGCCCTGCATAATCGACACGTCGTCGTCGATCACCGCGGTTTGCCCGATCACGACCCCGGTGGCGTGGTCGATGAATACGCCGCGCCCGACGGGCACGGCCGGATGGATGTCGACGCCGAACACCGACGAGGACCGGCTCTGCAGATAGAGCGCGAAGTCCTGCCGCCCGCGCTTCCACAGGAAGTGCGCGAGGCGATGGGTCTGTAGCGCATGGAAGCCCTTGAAGTAGAGCAAGGGCTCGATCGCGCGGCTGCAGGCCGGATCGCGGTCGCAGACCGCGGAAATATCGGCGCGGATGGCGGCGCCGGTCGCAGCCTCGGCCTCGAACAGCTCGTCATAGGCATGCCGGATCAGCTCGCCGGATACGTCCGGATGGTCGAGGCGGGCCGCGATGCGGTGCGCCACCGCGTGCTCGAGCGAGTCGTGGTTGAGGATGGTGCCGAAGATGAAGCTCGCGAGCTGCGGCTCGCGTGCGGCGGCCGCCTCCGCTTCCTCGCGGATGCGCGCCCATACCGGATCGAGCGTGCGCACGCTCTGGGCGAACTTGGCTTGACGCTGGGCCATGGGACGCTCCCTGGGCCGAACTGGGGGCGGGTTTCTAGCACCCCAATATAGGGGGTGATAGTGGCGGGAAAACCCTTGCCGTTTCGTTGCCGGCCCAAGGCCCATGGCCTTCAGGTAACAAGTGAGCGAGCGGAACGCCCAAGTGACTCCCGGGATTCGATGAATTCAGGCATGAGAAGCCGGGCGGAAGTGGTTTCTCAACTTCGGCCGATGCGATCCATCGGCGCGATAAATGCAGGCCGGCGCTGTTGAATCAATTCGTGAAGCCGCGGAATCCGCTTTTACAGGGTCGGCGCCTAACCGATTCCACGGATTCGATTTTTCACGCCCGCCGCGCCAGAAAATCGATCACGCCCTGCTTGAACGCCGAGTCGCCCACGCTGCGCATATGATCGCGGCCGGGGATGTCGAGCACCTCCGCACCGGGGATCAGCGCCGCCAGCGGCCGGCCCGCACCGGCGATGTCGTCGGTGGTGCCGGTCGCGATCAGCACGGGCACCCGGATCGAGGCGGCCGCCTCGCGCGCGATCGTGCGCGTCGGCGCCCGCATACAGGCAGCGAGCGCCTTCAAATCGCTTTGTGTCTGCTCGGCGAACACCCGAAACCCGAGCGCCAGCGGATCGCGCACCTCGGCCCGGCTCGGCGCTTCCAGCCCCGCGGCGATGATCTCGGCGTTACTGCCGCCTTCCACGAGCCGGATGCCGATGCCGCCGAGAACCGCCGAACGCACGCGTGCGCCGTGGGCGAAAGCGACCTGGCCGGTGATCCGCGCGCCCATGGAATAGCCGAGCACGTCGGCGCGGGCGATTTTCAGGTGATCCATGAGCGCCACCACGTCGCCGCCCATCTTGGCGAGCGCATAGTCGGCTGGATCGTAGAATTTGGTCGAAGCGCCGTGGCCGCGATTGTCGAGCGCGATGGCGTGCCGCCCCGCGCCCTTGAGCGCCGACACCCAGCCGGGCACGAGCCAGTTGGTCTCCTTGTTCGAGCCGAAACCGTGCACCAGCACGATCGGCTCGCCCGCACCTTCGTCGAGATAGGCGATCTCGACGCCGTCGTATCGAAAGCTCGGCATGCTCACTCCGCCCGGTTCATCGGCCGGTCGGCGGTCCAGTCATAGGTGCCGAGATCGCGCTCCTGCACCGCCTGTTTCCAGCCGACCGTTTCCGCGCGGCGCTTGAAGGCGATGCCTTCCGGCGAATGGCGCGTGATGCCGTCGAAGATCGTGGCGAACATCTGCGTGGTGCGCAGCCCCATGTTTTCGAGCGCCTGGTTGACCATGAGCTTCTGCATCATCAGTTGATTCACCGGCACCGACGCCATGCGCTCGGCGAGCTTCTCGACTTCCGCATCGAGCGCCGCCCCCGGCACCGCCTTGAGCACGAGGCCCATGCGCTCGGCTTCGCGGCCATCGACCGTGTCGCCCGTGAACAGCATGCGCTTGGCTTTCTCCGGGCCCAGCCGATAGACCCACATCGCCGTGGTCGGGCAACCCCACACCCGCGCCGGCATGTAGCCGATCCGCGCGTCCTCGGCCATGACGACGAGGTCCGAGCAGAGCGCGATGTCCGAGCCGCCGGCGACCGCGAAACCCTGCACCTTGCAGATCACCGGCCGGTGCGAGCGGAACAGCGCCATGAAGCGCTCGGTGTTGCGCATCATGAAGGCGTAGTCCTTCATCGGGTCCCAGGGCATGGGTTGTACGCCCGCATTGGTGCCCGCCGCCTGCGCGTAATATTTCAGGTCATAGCCCGCGCAGAACGCGCGGCCCGCGCCCGCGAGCACGATCACATGCACCTTGGGATCGGCGTTCGCCTTCTCGACCGCCGCCTCGAGCTCGATGGGCAGCTCGTCGTCGATGGCGTTCAGCACCTCGGGGCGGTTCAGCGTGAGGCGGGCGATGCGCCCGTCCCTTTCATAGAGCACGCGCGGCATGGCGGCTTCTCCCTCTTTTGTCCCGCTTTCGCGGCGGCAGCGATAAAGCTATGGTCCGTGCGAAACAGCAAGCAGAACGGAAGCGCCCCATGGCCGATCCCGTCATTCCCCATTTCCACAACGATATCGGCGTCCCCGTCGTCCACATCGGCGCCCGCGAGTTCAAATGCATCGGCGCGCTGCCGCCGCACGACCATCCGCACGTCTATCTCGACATGGGCGAGGCCGACGAGATCGTCTGCCCCTATTGCTCTACGCTCTATCGCCATGACCCAGCGTTGACGCCCGATAGGGCGCGGCCGTCCGAGTGCGCGCTGGAACGGGCCGCGGCCTGAGCCGTGGCGCGTTCGCGCACCGTCATCGTCGCGGGTGCGGGCATCGGCGGGCTCGCCGCCGCGCTCGTTCTGGCCAAGGCCGGCTTCCGCGTCATCCTGTGCGAGCGGGCGGCCAAACTCGAGACGATCGGCGCCGGCATCCAGCTCTCCCCCAACGCGACGCGGGCGCTGGCGGCGCTCGGCGTGCTGGAGCGGCTGCGCGAGCGCGCCGTCGAGGCGCAGTCCCTCAAGGTCGGCGACGGCAAGACCGGCGCCGTGATCGTCGAAGCGCCGCTCAAAGCCGCGTCCGCCGACGGCGCGCCATGGCTGCTCGCCGCGCGCGCCGACTTGCAGCAGGAACTCTATCTCGCCGCCGTCGATCATCCGGACATCGAGATCGAGCTCGGCACCACGATCACGGATTTCGCCGAGCACCCGCGCGGCGTCACCGCGCACTCGTCCCGGCCCGGCAAGGGCAAGGAGCAAAACGGCATCGCGCTCATTGCCGCCGACGGGCTGTGGTCGAGCATCCGCACGCGGCTGCATCCGGAAGCCAGGCCCGTCTTCCACAATCTGGTCGCCTGGCGCACGGTGTTGCAGGCGTCGCAGGTGCCGGCGCCCTTCAGCGAGCCCGCGGTGCGCCTGTGGCTCGGGCCCGGCGGGCATCTCGTGCACTACCCGGTCGCCGGCGGCGCGCGCATCAACGTGGTCGCGATCTTCGCCGACCCATGGCGCAGCGAAGCCTGGAACGCGGCGGCCGATGCGAAATCCCTGGCCCCGGCCTTCGAGCGCTGGGCCGCTGCGCCGCGCGCGGTGCTTGCGGCGGCCGGCGAGTTCCGCCGCTGGGCGCTGCACGATCTGCCGCCACTCACCAGCTGGGGCCGCGGCGCGCTGACGCTGCTGGGCGATGCCGCGCATCCGATGCTGCCGTTCCTGGCGCAAGGTGCGGCCGCCGCGCTCGAGGACGCGCTCGTGCTCGGCCGCCACTTGAAGGGCGCGAGCGACGCACCCGCGGCGTTGCGCGCTTATGAAGTGGAGCGCGCGTCCCGCACCGCGCGCCTGCAAACCGCCGCGCGCTCGACCGGGCTTTATTATCGCCTGAGCGGGCCGCTGGCGTTCGCCCGCGATCTCGCGCTCCGCGCCATGGGCGGCGACGGACTGATCAAGCGCAACGAATGGATCTACGATTACGACGCCGGGTCCGGATTGCGCTAGCCGAGCACGATCTCTTCCACGATCTCGTGCGTGAGACCGAGCGGCCCGATGGTGAGCACCATCTTGGCCTTGAGCTTCTCGTTGCCCTTGAGCTTGCCGGAAGCCACTGCCGCGCGCACCGCCATCTCGATCTCGCGCTGCGAGGTGACGCCGACCTGCTTCAGGAACTTGCGGATGCTGGTGTTGAATGCGTCTTCGTTCATTGCTGTCTCCTCTTGTGCCTCATCCTAACCATGCGACCGCCGCGTAGCTCGCCGCGGCGATAAGCGCCGACGCCGGAATCGTGATAATCCAGGCCATCACGATGCCGCTTGCGATGTTCCAGCGCACGGCCGCGAACTCGCCGCGCCGCGCCGACCCCGACGATCGCGCCGGTGATCGTATGGGTGGTGGAAACCGGAACCCCGAGCCCGGTCGCCAGGAACAGCGTGATCGCCCCGCCGGTCTCCGCGCAGAAACCCTGCACCGGCGTCAGCCGGGTGATCTTCGAGCCCATGGTCTTCACGATGCGCCAGCCGCCGATCAGCGTGCCGAGCCCCATCGCCGCTTGGCAGGTGAGCACCACCCAGAACGGCACGTAGAACTTGTCGCCCAACATGCCCTGCGAATAGAGCAGCACGGCGATGATGCCCATGGTTTTCTGCGCGTCGTTGCCGCCGTGGCCGAGCGAATAGAACGAGGCCGAGACGAATTGCAGCAAGCGGAACGTGTTGTCGACCGCATAGGGCGTCGAGCGCACAAAAAACCAAGAGACCAAGAACACGAGCAAAAGCGCGAGTATGAAGCCGAGGAACGGTGAAAGGAAAATCGCCGCGCCCGTCTTGCTGAAGCCCGCCCAAACCACCGCGCCGAGCCCGGCCTTGGCGATGCCGGCGCCCAACAGCCCGCCGACCAGCGCATGCGAGCTACTTGAAGGAATCCCGTAGTACCAGGTGATCAGGTTCCAGGCGATCGCGCCGGTGAGCGCGCCGAAGATGACGCGCGCATCGATCACGTTCGCGGCGACGATGCCGACGCCGAGCGTCTCGGCCACGTGCAATCCGAAGAACAGGAAAGCGATGAAGTTGAAGAACGCGGCCCAGGCCACGGCGTAGTGCGGCTTGAGCACGCGCGTGGATACGATGGTTGCGATCGAATTGGCCGCATCGTGCAGGCCATTCAGAAAATCGAACGACCAGCGCGACGCCGACCAGCGCGACGAGAAGCGGAAATACCAGCATCGTCGCTTCCATCGGCCCGGCCCTGCCTTCAGACGTGCTCGATCACGATGCCGTGGATCTCGTTTCCGACGTCGTCGAAGCGGTCGACCACTTTCTCGAGGTGATCGTAGATTTCGTGGCCGATGAAGAACGCCGTCGAGTTCGATTTCGAGTGCAAGTGATAGAGTTCCTTGAGGCCGGTGTCGTGCAGCTCGTCGGCGTGGCCTTCCAGGTGCGAGATGCGTTCGCAAATCTCGCTGATGCGGCCGGCCTGCCCGCTGATCGAACGCAAGAGCGGGATCGCTTCCTCCACCAGCCGCGCGCACTGTACGATGGTGTCGCCCATCTCGCGCATCTGCGGCGTGAAGCTCCGCACCTCGAACAGCATGATCCCCTTGGCCGCCTTCTGCATCTGGTCGATGGTGTTATCCATCGAGGTGATGAGATCGGTGATGTCGCCGCGGTCGAACGGCGTGATGAAGGTGCGCCGTACTGCGATCCGCACCTCGCGGGTGATGTTGTCGGCGTCTTGCTCGCGATCCATCACCGTCTGGCAGTGTTTTTCGACCGCGTCGCCGCCCTCCAGCATGGCGCGCATCGCTTCCGCGCCGGCCACCACCACTTTGGAATGTGCGGCGAACAGATCGAAGAAGCGCTTCTCCTTCGGCATCAGCGCGTGGAACCAGCCGAGCATGCGGCCTCCTTTTCGGCGAAACGGATGGGCCCATGGCGGCCCACGAGAATCGGTCGCTAGACTATTGGTGCCGACGGCAGGGGTCGAACCTGCAAGGGGGTTTCCCCCCGAGGGATTTTAAGTCCCATGCGTCTACCAGTTCCGCCACGTCGGCGCGGGGCGGACGATACGCGTGCGGTGCCTCCCGCTCAAATGGCCCACCGGCGTGGGCGGGCGGGCTGAAACGCGGCACGCCGCTTCGGTCCCCCTCTCCCCAACGGGGAGAGGTATATCTATGATGACTGCCCGCCGAGAGATCGCCGATGTTTCCGACCAGTGTCGCCGGCAGCCTGCCGAAACCCGCCTGGTTAGCCGAGCCGAATCGCCTGTGGGCGCCGTGGCGGCTCTCGGGTGAGGCGCTGGCCGAGGCCAAACGCGACGCGACAATACTGGCGCTCAAGGAACAGGAGGACGCCGGCATCGACATCGTCTCCGACGGCGAGCAGTCGCGCCAGCATTTCGTCCACGGCTTCGTCGAGTTCGTCGACGGCATCGATTTCGAGCACAAGGTCGAGATCGGCATCCGCGCCGACCGCTACAAAGCCATGGTGCCGCAGGTGGTGAGCCGGCTTCGCCTCAAAGGCCGCGTACACGCGACCGAGGCGCGCATCGCGCGCGCACACACCAAACGCAAATTGAAGTTCACCCTCCCCGGCCCCATGACCATCGTCGACACCGTCGCCGACCGCCACTACGGCGACCGCGTGAAGATGGCGATGGCATTCGCCGCCCTGCTGAACGAAGAGGCGCGCGCGCTCGAAGCCGACGGTGTCGACGTGATCCAGTTCGATGAGCCGGCCTTCAATGTCTACATGAGCGAGGTGAACGAGTGGGGCATCGCCGCGCTCGAGCGCGCGGCCCAAGGCCTGAAATGCACCAGTGCCGTGCACATCTGCTACGGCTACGGCATCAAGGCCAATATCGACTGGAAGGCCACGCTCGGCGATAAATGGCGGCAGTACGAAGAGATTTTTCCGGCGCTAGCGAAAAGCAAGATCGATCAGGTCTCGGTCGAGTGCATCCATTCGCATGTGCCGATCGAGCTGCTACGCCTCTTGAAAGGCAAGGACGTGCTTGTCGGCGCGATCGACGTGGCGAGCGACACGATCGAGACGCCCGAGGAAGTCGCCGGTGTGCTCGCCGAGGCCGCGAAATACGTGCCGAAGGAGAACATCGTCGCCTGCACCAATTGCGGCATGGCACCGATGCGGCGCGAGATCGCGATGAGGAAGTTGGAGGCGCTGGGGAAAGGCGCAACGCTGGCGAGGAAACGGCTCGGTTGAGCGCCTCTATCCCTCTCCCCGCTTGCAGGGAGAGGGTGCTGAGCGAGCGTCAGCGAGCGAAGCGGGTGAGGGGCAGCCCGAGGCTGCTCTCGCTACCACGGGCCCCTCACCCGGCTCGGACCTTCGGTCCTCGCCACCCTCTCCCCGCAAGCGGGGAGAGGGAAAATTGTCACCGCTCCGCCCTTCGCACCACGTCCATCAGCTCGGCGACCTTCTTGCGCTGCTCGCGCCGGTCGCCGCTCTTGATCGCATGGTCGACGCAATGCGCGACATGGTCGGAGAGCACCTCCTCCTCGACGCGCCGCAGCGCCGCGCGTACTGCGGAAATCTGCGTGACGATATCGATGCAATAGCGGTCGCCCTCGACCATGCGCGTGAGCCCGCGCACCTGGCCCTCGATCCGGCCGAGGCGTTTCAGCGTGGAGGACTTGGCTTCCTTGCGCATGCGGTCTATATACCCCCTAGGGGTATATAGGGCAAGCCCGATGGCGCACGCTTCGCACGATCACGACCACGCGCATGATACGCCGGCATCCATGCATCTCGCGGTCGACCCCGTGTGCGGCATGCAGGTCGATCCGCACACCGCAAAGCACCGCGCCGAGCATGCCGGCCGCACCTATTATTTCTGCTCCGCCGGCTGCCGCGAAAAATTCATCGCCGATCCAAAGCGCTATCTCGGCGACGCCGCGCCGGCCGCACCGGTGCCCGCGGGCACGATCTACACCTGCCCGATGCACCCGCAGATCCGCCAGATCGGCCCGGGCGCTTGCCCGATCTGCGGCATGGCGCTGGAGCCGCTGATCGCCACCGCCGAAACCGGCCCGAACCCCGAACTGCTCGATATGCGCCGGCGCTTCTGGATCGGGCTCATGCTCGCGCTGCCCGTGTTCGGCCTGGAAATGGGCAACCACGTTCTCGGGCTCGAATTTCTGTCGATGCAGAATTCCAACTACGTGCAGTTCGTCATCGCAACGCCGGTGGTGCTGTGGGCCGGCTGGCCGTTCTTCGTGCGCGGCTGGCAATCGCTGCTCACGCGCAACCTCAATATGTTCACGCTGATCGCGCTCGGCACCGGCATCGCCTGGGCCTACAGCGTCGTGGCCACGTTCTTCCCCGACATTTTCCCGGCCGCCTTCCGCGACCATCACGGCGCGGTCGCGGTTTATTTCGAGGCCGCCGCCGTCATCACCGTGCTGGTGCTCTTGGGGCAAGTGCTCGAGCTCACCGCGCGCGAGCACACCTCGGGCGCGATCCGCGCGCTGCTCGACCTCGCGCCGAAAACCGCGCGCCGGATCAAGCCGGACAAAAGTGAAGAAGAGATTCCGCTGGCCGCCGTTGCGGTCGGCGATCTGCTGCGCGTGCGGCCTGGCGAGAAGGTACCAGTGGACGGCGTTCTCGTGGAGGGCCGTTCGGCGGTCGACGAGTCCCTGGTCACCGGCGAATCCATGCCGCTGACCAAGGAGCCCGGCGCCAAGCTGATCGGCGGCACGATCAACGCCAGCGGCAGCTTCGTCATGCGCGCCGAGAAGGTCGGCAGCGCCACGCTGCTCGCGCAGATCGTGGCGCTGGTGGCCGCGGCCCAGCGCACCGCGGCGCCGATCCAGCGCCTCGCCGACAAGGTCTCCGCCTGGTTCGTACCGCTGGTGATCGCGGTGGCGATTCTCGCCTTCGCCGCCTGGGCCATCTTCGGCCCCGAGCCGCGCTTTGGCTTCGGACTCATTGCGGCCGTTACTGTGCTCATCATCGCCTGCCCCTGCGCGCTCGGTCTGGCGACGCCCATGTCGATCATGGTCGGCATCGGTAAGGGCGCGGAGATGGGCGTACTGATCAAGAATGCCGCCGCGCTCGAGCGCATGGAAAGCGTCGACACGCTGGTGATCGACAAGACCGGCACCCTCACCGAGGGCAAGCCCAAGGTGACCGCGATCGTTCCCGCCCCGGGCTTCGAGGCCGAGGAATTGCTCCGCCTCGCCGCCAGCGTGGAGCGCATGAGCGAACATCCGCTGGCCAACGCGATCGTCGCGGCGGCGAACGAGCGCGGATTGACGCTGGCGGAGGCAATCGATTTCGATTCGCCGCCGGGCCAGGGCGCGATCGGCCGCGTCGAGGGCAAGAAAGTCGCGCTCGGCAACGCGCGCTACCTCGCCGGTCTCGGCGCCATGACCGACATGCTCGAATCCGAAGCCGCCCGTCAGCGCGCCGAAGGCGCGACGGCGATCTTCATCGCGGTCGACGGCAAGCTCGCGGGTCTCCTGGCCATCGCCGACCCGGTGAAGTCCACGACACCCGCCGCGCTGGCCGCCCTCACGCTCGAGGACATCCGCATCGTCATGCTCACCGGCGATAACCGCGCGACGGCGGAAGCCGTGGCGCGGCGGCTCGGCATCGCCGAGGTCGAGGCCGAGGTGTTGCCCGAGGACAAGAGCCGGATCGTCGAGCGCCTGCGCCGCGAGGGCCGCGTCGTGGCCATGGCCGGCGACGGCGTGAACGACGCGCCGGCGCTGGCCGCCGCCGATGTCGGCATCGCCATGGGTACCGGCACCGACGTGGCGATGGAGAGCGCGGGCATCACGCTCTTGAAGGGCGATCTGCTCGGCATCGTGCGCGCGCGCCGGCTTTCGGCCGCGACCATGCAAAATATCCGGCAGAATCTTTTCTTCGCCTTTGTCTATAACGCCGCCGGCGTGCCGGTCGCCGCCGGCGTGCTCTATCCGTTTCTCGGGATTCTGCTCTCGCCCATCGTCGCCGCCGCGGCCATGGCCGCCTCCTCGGTGAGCGTGATCGCCAACGCGCTGCGGCTGCGAAAGTTGTAAAGTTGTACATGCAAACTTGAATTAGCGCTCTCGGTAAATGCGCTGCACTCGGCGTTTGAGCGAGCGCGCCTCGTTTCGATAGTTAATAATTATTTACCGGTTAAGCCTAGGATCGAATACCAACACACTTAAACTTTGAATCATGCATCCTTCCCCCCTGGTAAAATAGCGGAAGAATCCAAATCGCCATGCCCGGCTCAACTGCACAGCAGATGCCCTCTCCCGAGCGCCGCGCCGAAGCGCGCCTGCGCACGTTGAAGGCTGGGAAAATCGCCTTCAACAACAACTTCTCGGTATTCGACTGCGTTGTGCGCAACATGACCAAGCACGGCGCCTGCCTCGAAGTCGGAAGTTCGCTCGGCGTGCCGTCGGTGTTCGATCTGATTCTCGTCGACGGCAACAAGCACGTCTGCAATCTGCGCTGGCGCTACAACAACCGGCTCGGCGTCGAGTTCAGCTGACGCGAGCCCGCGTTATTCCACGCCGCGGATCGGCGGCTGGAACGCGAGCCCGGTGTCCCACGGAAAATAGATCCAGGTGTCCTGCGACACTTCGGTGATGAAGGTGTCGACCAGCGGCCGGCCCATGGGCTTGGCGTAGACGGTGGCGAAGTGCGCCTTGGGCAGGAGCTCGCGCACGATCTTCGCGGTTCTGCCCGTGTCCACCAGATCGTCGACGATCAGCACGCCCTTGCCGCCGCCGCCGCCGAGCGCCGCCACCTCCTGGGCGATGCCCTTGAGCACCTTGAGCGAACCCTGGTTCTTGTAATCGTGATAGCTCGCCACGCACACGGTCTCGATGATGCGAATGTCGAGCTCGCGTGCGACGATGCCGGCGGGCACCAGGCCGCCGCGCGTAATGCAGACCACGGCCGAGAACGGCCCGGATTCGGCGAGCCGCCAGGCGAGCGCGCGGGCGTCGCGATGGAACTGGTCCCAGGAAACCGGGAATATCTTTTCCGGAACTTGCTGCTCGGTCATTGAATTCGCCCCCGCCAGCACGTTGCCCCGATTAGCATTAGCCGAGCCGATCAGCTCATATCCAGCACAAAATCGAAGCGCGCGCGCACCAGGTCGCCCGCACGCGCGACCCGCATCAGCAGCTCCGGGCGGAACAGCAGATCGCGCAGGTTCTTCGGCTCGTCGGGGAAATAGAGTTGCGTCGTCAGCACCGGCCGTTCGCGCGCGGCCACCTTGACGTGGAAATGGGCGGTGCGGAAATCATAAGCGCCGGGCATGATGGTGCGGAAGAGATAGCGTCCCTCCGCGTCGGTGAACTGGTGCCCGCGCAGGCGAAAGCCGGCATTGTCATAGACGCCTTTCTCGTCCGCCTGCCACAGATCGACGATCGTACGCGGCAGCGGCCGGCATGTGCGCGTGAGCACGAAGCCCGATAGATCGACGAGCGTGCCCGCCATGCCCGGCTCGCGCAGCTGGCTTCGCTCCGGCGAGCGGCGCTTGAAGTACGGGCCTTCGGTTTGGCGCGCGGTCTCGGCCTGGCCGGAGACGCATTCGGGCGTCGGCGGGAGCTCCTGCGCGAGCGCCGGGCCGAGACCAAGCCCCACGCTCGCGGCCGCGCCGGCGCGCAGCAAGTCACGCCGAGTGGGCCCGCTGGTTGTGGTCATTGCCTCGTCCTGCTCATGCCTTTCCGCGCCCGTCGTTTCTTCCCTCTCCCCTCGGGGGAGAGGGTGGTCGAGGCGAGCGGAGCGAGCCGAGACCGAGTGAGGGGGTCCAGCAGCACCATTCCCCCTCACCCGGCTCGCGACCTTCGGTCGCTCGCCACCCTCTCCCCTGAGGGGAGAGGGAAATTCTACACGCGGCTACGGGGCAGCCTTCTCAACGTCAGAACATTCCGTTTTCGTTGGCCGACTTCTCCGGGATCGGCTGCACCGCGTCCCAGTGCTCGACGATCTTGCCCTTCCCGTCGAGCCGGAAGATATCGATGATCGCGTTGCCGCGCGTGCCGGGCTCGCGCACCGCGTGCACGTGCACGATCACGTAGTCGCCGTCGGCGAACACGCGCTTGAACTCGCTCTTGTTATTCGGGAACTTGTCCTTGATAAAGGCGATGAAGGCTTTCAACCCCTCCGGTCCGTCGGCCGCGTTCGGATTGTGTTGCTTGTATCCGGCACCGAAATATTTCTTCGCCGCCTCGAAGTCCTTCTTGTTGAGGGCGGCATCGTAGAACGCGATCACGTTCTTCTTGTTGATTTCCATCTGCTGCTTGCTGGCGGCCTGTGCCGGCGCGGACGCGAGCGCCAGAACTGCCGCGGCCACGAGTGCGTATGCGAGTTTCATGCTTTCCTCCCTTGGCTTGTGCTGAACTATCCCCGATCTGATCGGAATTGTCGAAGCGCTAGTTGGCCGTCTTCATCTCGCCCCGCACCTTGGCCAGCATCGCCTCCACGGCGCCCCTGGCCGCCGCGAGTTTGACGGGATCGCGCGCGCGGATGACGACGTTGGTATTGGGACCGAGCTTATCGTCGAAGAACGGATAGCTGCCGATGCTGGTTTCCGGATGCGCCCGGGCGATCTCGCCGAGCGGCCCGCCGATATCGCCCTCGCGCAGGTCCGCGCGCACCGACTCCGACAGCATTTTCACGCCGGTCTTCAGGGTCGGCGCCGCCGCATCCAGCATGGCCTGCATGATGGCGGGCACCCCGGCCATGACGATCACATTGCCGATGCGGAACGCCGGCGCACCGGAGACCTTGTTCTCGATCAGCTCGCCGCCCTTGGGCACGCGCGCCATGCGCAGCCGCGCCTCGTTCAGCTCCACGCCGCGCGGCGTGAAGCGCTCGCGCAGGATCGCGACCGCGCGCGGATCGAGCTCGAGCGGAACCCCGAACGCCTTGGCCACGCAATCGGCCGTGATGTCGTCGTGGGTCGGGCCGATGCCGCCGGTGGTGAAGAGATAGCTGTAGCGGGCGCGCATGCCGTTCACCGCCTCGACGATCGCCGCCTCGTCGTCGGCCACCACCCGCACCTCCTTCAGGTCGATGCCGATGGCGGTGAGATATTCGGCGATATAGCCGATGTTCTTGTCCTTGGTCCGGCCGGACAGGATCTCGTCGCCGATGACGAGCAGTCCCGCCGTGATGATCCCGCTTTCGCTCATCGGCCCTTCCCGCACCTCGCCTCTTGCCACGGCATGCTGCCTCGTTTCTAAGCAGCCTACGTGCCGGGCTTTGGCCGCCTGTTTTTGCGCCAGCTTCGCCGGGCTGGCATGCTCCTTGAACTTGCACCTTATAGAAAACCTTGTAGCCGATCTTGTAGCTCACCTGGGCCCGCGAGTGGAGTTGGTTTCGGATGACCGCGTACGACGAGATGCGCACCGCGGAAGGCGCCGTGCGGCCGGCCTATTCCCGGCTGGCGAACTGGCTCGGCACCGTACCCAAGGACGTGCTCGATTATCGCCGCCGCGAGGCCGAGTTCATCTTCCGCCGCATCGGCATCACCTTCGCGGTCTATGGCGACGCCGCCGCGCAGGAACGGCTGATCCCGTTCGACATCATCCCGCGCATTTTGACCCGCCGCGAATGGGACCGGCTCTCCCGCGGCCTCGAGCAGCGCGTGAAGGCCATCAACACCTTCCTCGGCGATATCTACGGCAAGCGCGAGATTCTCCGCGCCGGCATCGTCCCGGAAGATCTCATCTATCGCAATCCGGTGTTCCGGCCGGAGATGAACGGCAAGCCGGTGCCGCACGACATCTACGTGATGATCGCCGGAATAGACGTCGTCCGCGTCGACGAAAACGACTTCTACGTGCTCGAGGACAACGCGCGCACGCCGTCCGGCGTTTCCTACATGCTGGAGAATCGCGAGATCATGCTCCGGCTTTTTCCCGAGCTTTTTATCGATCATCCCGTGGCACCGGTAGACAACTACCCCGACGAATTGCTCGCCACGCTGAAGTCGGTGGCGCCCTTGACCGCGCCCGGCGAACCGACCGTCGTGCTGCTCACGCCCGGCATCCACAACTCCGCCTATTTCGAGCACTCGTTCCTCGCCGACAAGCTCGGCGTCGAGCTGGTGGAGGGCCGCGATCTGTTCGTGAAGAACGGCGTCGTCTGGATGCGCACCACCGAAGGCCCCAAGCGCGTCGACGTGATCTATCGCCGCATCGACGACGACTTCCTCGATCCGCTCGTGTTCCGCCCCGACTCCGAGCTCGGCGTGCCCGGGCTGATGTCGGCCTATCAGGGCGGCAACGTCACTTTTGCGAATGCTGTCGGCACCGGCATCGCCGACGACAAGGCGGTCTATTCCTACATGCCCGAGATCCTGAAGTTCTATCTCGGCGAGGAACCGCTGCTGAAGAACGTGCCGACCTGGCGCTGCCGCGAACCCGACCACCTGAAATACGTGCTCGAACGGCTGGAGCAGCTGGTCGTAAAGGAGGTCCACGGCTCCGGCGGCTACGGCATGCTGATCGGCCCCGCCGCCGACAAGGCTACGCTCGAGTTGTTCCGCGCCAAGCTCAAGCACGATCCGGGCAATTTCGTCGCCCAGCCGACGCTGGCGCTCTCCACCTGCCCGACCTTCGTCGAGCAAGGTATCGCGCCCCGCCACGTGGACCTGCGCCCGTTCGTGCTCACCGGCCGCGACAAGGTGCGCATCGTGCCCGGCGGGCTCACGCGCGTCGCGCTCAAGAACGGCTCGCTCGTGGTGAACTCGAGCCAGGGCGGCGGGACGAAGGACACCTGGGTATTGGATCGATGAGTACGTTCTGCAGGCGTCATCCTTCGAGGCTCGCGGGCTACGCCCGCTTGCACCTCAGGATGACGGCATATGAAACGCGCCGTCACTCTGAGGTGCGAGGCCGCGAAGCGGCCGAGCCTCGAAGGGCGACGGCGCGCTGAAGGGAAAGATGCTCTCGCGCACCGCCGATAATCTCTACTGGCTCTCGCGCTACGTGGAGCGCGCCGAGTGCCTCGCGCGCATTCTCGACGTAGCGAGCCGGCTGGCCTCGCTGCCGGCCGCCTATGGCGGCTCGACCAACGAATGGGAGTCGGCGGTGGCGACCGCGGGCTGCGTCGATGCCTTCGCCGCCGCCTATAGCGAAGCAAACGAAAAGAACGTCAACGAATTCCTCGCCTTCTCGCCCGACAATCCGTCTTCGATCCGCAATTGCCTCGAAATCGCGCGCACCAACGCGCGCTCGGTGCGCACGGCGCTCACCGTCGAGATGTGGGACGCCATCAACGGCGCCTGGCACGAGCTCAACCGCTTCGATCCGCGCGGCATGAGCCGCGAGGAATTCGCGCGCTTCCTCGGCTTCGTGAAGGAGGCCTCGCTCCGCTTCGACGGCTCCGCCTACCGAACGATGCTGCGGAACGACGTCTATTGGTTCTCCCGCCTCGGCGTCTATGTCGAACGCGCCGACACCACCGCGCGCATCCTCGACGTGAAATATCACGTGCTGCTGCCGGAAAAGGAGCGCGTCGGCGGCCCGCTCGACTATTTCCAGTGGGCCTCGATCCTGCGCTCGGTCTCGGCGCTCACCAGCTATCACTGGGTCTATCGCGAGAGCGTCAAGCCCTGGCTGGTGGCCGATCTTCTGATTCTCAACCGGCAGATGCCGCGCTCGCTCGCCAGCTGTTACGTGAACATCAGCCGCTATCTCGACGAGCTCGCCGTCTTCTACGGCCGCCAGGGCAGCTCGCAGCGCATCGCGCACGCGACGCTGACCAAGCTCACGAACGCCAAGATGGAGCAGATTTTCCAATCCGGCCTGCACGAGTTCATCAACAATTTCGTCGCCGACAACAACCGCCTCGGCGCCGCCATCGCCGAGCAGTATCTGGTCTGACCATGCGCATCCATATCGCCCACGAGACCGTCTACCGCTACGGCACACCGGCCAAGTCGGCGGTACAGCTCGTGCGCCTCACGCCGCGCAACCACGACGGCCAATATGTGGCGCGCTGGCGCATCGAGGTCAGCGCCGATTGCCGGCTCGAGCCGCTGGAGGATGCCTTCGGCAACCTCGCGCACCTCTTCGTCGTCGATGGGCCGGTGTCGGAGCTCACCGTGCGCGTCGAAGGCGAGATCGAGACTCAGGACACCCACGGCGTCGTGCGCGGCACGCTCGAGCCCTTCCCGCCGCCCTTGTTCTTGCGCGACACGCCGCTGACCAAAGCCGATGCCGCGATCATGGAATTCGCCGAACGCACGCGCGATGCCGCGGCCGGCGAGCCGCTCTACACGCTGCATGCGCTGCAGGCGCGCATCTTTGGCGAGTTCACCTTCGATCCGGATCCGACCCATACCGGCACTTCGGCCGCCGAGGCCTTCGCGATGAAGCGCGGCGTCTGCCAAGACTATGCGCACATCTTCATCGCTAGCGCGCGCCATCTCGGCGTTCCGGCGCGCTATATCGGCGGCTATTTCCTCCGCGTCGACGGGACGGTGCAGCAGGAGGCGGGTCACGCCTGGGCCGAGGCCTATGTCGGCGATCTCGGCTGGGTCACCTTCGATCCCGCCAACGGCATTTCGGCCACCGACGCCCACGTGCGCGTCGCGGTCGGGCTCGACTATCTCGGCGCGGCGCCGATCCGCGGCGCGCGCTACGGCGGCGCCGGCGAAACGCTCGCGGTCACAGTCCATGTCGATCAGGCGCGGCGGCAGAGCCAGAACCAATAGTGCTCCCTCCCCCTGAAAGGGGGAGGGTGGCGAGCAAAGCGAGCCGGGTGGGGGTCACTTCGCCGCAGCAAACCCCCACCCCGCCCGCCTTCGCTTCGCTTCGGCCGCGCTGCCGAGCGCAGCGGAGCTGCGCGAGGGCCCAGCGCGGCCACTTATCGATGTTCGCGCTGGCCGCTCCCCGCCTTCGCTTCGCTTCGGCGGTCGACCCTCCCCTTCAGGGGGAGGGGAAAAGGAACTTCGCGGTCTCGCCTCGCCTCGCTATAAGCTTCGCCCGTTAGGGATTCGCAATGACCTATTGCTGCGGGATTCTCGTCCGCGACGGGCTGGTGATGATCGCGGATACGCGCACCAACGCCGGCGTCGACAACATTTCGACCTTCCGCAAGCTCCACGTGTTCGAGGAACCGGGCAAACGCGTGATGGCGCTGGCGTCGGCGGGCAATCTCTCGGTCTCGCAGACCGTGATCAGCATGTTGAGCGAGGGAGTCGAGAACCCGGAGACCGGCGAGATCGAGCGGCTCGCCGACGCGCCTTCCATGTTCCAGGGCGCTCAGCGCGTCGGCCGCGCCATCCGCCAGGTGCACAAGGCGGTCGCCGGCCAGCTCGAGGAATCGAGCCTGCCCTTCGAGGTTTCGTTCCTGTTCGGCGGCCAGATCGCCGGGCGGCGGCTGCGCCTGTTCCTGATCTACGCGGCCGGAAACTTCATCGAGTGCACCACCGACACGCCGTATCTACAGATCGGCGAGCACAAATACGGCAAGCCGATTCTCGACCGCGCGGTGAAATACGACACCGACCTCTACGACGCGCTGAAAATCGGCCTGGTCTCGATGGACTCGACCATGCGTTCGAATCTCGCGGTCGGCCTGCCGATCGATCTCATGATCCTGCGCCGCGACGCGCTCAAGGCCGAGTTGAACTACCGGATCGAGCCGGGCGAGCCCTATTTCCACGATCTGCGCGAGCGCTGGTCGGCGGCGTTGCGCGCCGCGCACATGGCGATCCCGCGGCCGCCTTATGGAACCGATCAGGCGAAGCGCTAGCGACTAGTTCCCTCTCCCCGTGTAAACGGGGAGAGGGTGCCGAGCGGCGTCAGCCGCGAGGCGGGTGAGGGGCATGGGCGTCGGCGCTCTACGTCGAAGCCCCCTCACCCCGACCCTCTCCCCGCTTGCGGGGAGAGGGAGATAGAAAAGGGAGGAGTGAAATGGCCGCAGCTTCCAAAGTCGCCCTCGTCACCGGTGCCGGCACCGGCATCGGCAAGTCTTCGGCCAAGGCGCTGGCCAAAGCGGGCTACGCGCTCGTGCTTGCGGGCCGGCGCAAGGAACCGCTTGAGTCGGTGAAGAAGGAAATCGAGGCGGCGGGCGGCAAGGCGATCGCGATCCCGACCAACGTCGGCGACCCGAAGGAAGTGAAGGCGCTGTTCGCCAAGACAAAGGAAACTTATGGCCGGCTCGATGTGCTGTTCAACAATGCCGGCATGGGCGCACCGCCGGTTCCGCTGGAAGACGTGACCTACGAGAAATGGATGGAGGTGGTGGCGGTGAACCTCACCGGCGTGTTCCTGTGCACGCAGGAAGCCTTCAAGATCATGAAGGACCAGACGCCGCGCGGCGGCCGCATCATCAATAACGGCTCGATCTCGGCGCACGCACCGCGCCCGCGCTCGGCGCCCTATACCTCGACCAAGCACGCGGTCACCGGCCTGACCAAGGCCACCTCCCTCGACGGCCGCGTCTACGACATCGCCTGCGGCCAGATCGACATCGGCAACGCGCTGACCGAGCTTGCCGCGCGCATGGCCCAGGGTGTGCCGCAGGCCGACCTTTCGATCAAGCCCGAGCCTCTGATGGACGTGGAGCACGTCGGCTCGTCGGTGGCCTATATGGCGAGCCTGCCGCTCGACGCCAACGTGCTGTTCATGACGGTGATGGCGACGAAAATGCCGTTCGTCGGGCGGGGGTAACCTTCACCTCTCCCCGCTTGCGGGGAGAGGGATTCATCACACCGGCTCCCAGCTGAAGAACTCCGCAGTGCCTTCGAGCGACGTCAGCGAATCCTTGAAGGCGCCGGGCAAGGTTTCGGCGATCGTATCCGGCGTCCAGCCTTCCGCTCGATGCAGTGTCTTCACCGGCCGCGGCTGGCTGAACAGATAGATTTCGTTCCGCCGCACCCCGAACACCTGCCCACTGATCGCCTTCGCCCGTTCCGAGGCGAGGAACACGACGAGCGGCGCGATGTGCTCGGGCTTCAACAGCTTCGCCCGCTCGACCTCGCGCCTGGCGATTTCGTTCTCGACTGGGATCGATTCGATCATGCGGCTCCAGGCGAAGGGCGCGACGCAATTCGAGCGCACGCCGAAACGCGCCATGTCGAGCGCGATCCCGCGCGAAAGGCCGACGAGCCCGAATTTGGCCGCCATGTAGTTGGCCTGCCCGTAGGAGCCGACCAGCGCCGAAGTCGAGGTCATGTGCACGAACGCGCCCGATCCCTGTTCGCGGAAGCGGCGGCCGCACGCGAGAACTCAAATAGGCGCTGCCGTTCAGGTGCACCGCGATCACCTCGGCCCAGTCGGCGACGCTCATCTTGTGGAAGATGCGGTCGCGCAAGATGCCCGCGTTGCTGACGAGAATGTCGACGCGCCCGAACGCATCGAGCGCCGCCTGCACGATCTTGTCGGCATTCGCCGGCTCGGAAATGCTGAGCGTCGAGGCAATTGCCTCGCCGCCCGCTTGCTTGATTTCCCGGACCACGCTCTCGGCCGGCCCGGCGTCCGCGCCCGCGCCCTCGATGCTCGCGCCCACATCGGCGACCACGACACGCGCGCCCTCTTTCGCCATCAAATGCGAAATGGCGCGGCCGATACCGCGCCCGCCGCCGGTGACGATGGCGACCTTGCCCACGACGACGCCGGTCATATCCCTCTCCCCGCTTCAGCGGGGAGAGGGTGGCGAGCGCCGAAGGCGCGAGCCGGGTGAGGGGCCGCTTGAGACGCCCCCTCACCCGGGTTTCTCGCGTTCGCTCGAAACCCGACCTCTCCCCGCACGCGGGGAGAGGTGAACGGATGGATCGCACTCGCCGTGCTCATCCCCACACTTCTTCCGCGATCTCCACCACGTGCTTGAGCTTCCGCCATTGCTCGTCCTCGGTAAGGATATTGCCCTCCTCGGTCGAGGCGAAGCCGCATTGCGGCGACAAGCAGAGCTGATCGAGCGGCGCGAACTTGGCGGCGGCATCGATGCGGCGCTTGATCTCGTCCTTGGGCTCGAGCTGCGGGAATTTCGAGGTGATCAGCCCGAGCACCACGCTCTTGCCTTTAGGCAAAAAGCGCAGCGGCTCGAAGCCGCCCGCGCGCTCGGTGTCGTACTCCATGAAATAGCCGTGCACGTTGATCTTGCCGAGCAGCGTCTCGGCGATCGGCTCGTAGCCGCCGCTGCCCACGAAGGTCGAGCGGAAATTGCCGCGGCACAGATGCATGGTGATGCTGATGTCCGCCGGCAGGTCCTTGAGCGCGGCGTTGTAAACGTCCGCATAGATGCCCGGCATCTTGTCCGGATCGTCGCCGCGCGCCTTGAGCGCCTTGTGCTGCTCCGGATCGCACAGCAGCACCATGAACACCTCATCGAGCTGCAGATAGCGGCAACCGGCGTCATAGAACGCGCGGATCGCCTTTTTGTAGGTCTTGCCGAGGTCGACGAAGAATTCGTCGAGATCCGGATAGGCCTTCTCGCTCACCGCCACGCGGCTCGCGGCGCGGCCATAGAGCGCGCTCGGGCTCGGAATCGTCATTTTCGGCGTCTGTTTGGTGTGCGCTTTCAGAAACTTGAAATGCTCGAGCATCGGGTGGCTCGAGAAGCCGAGCTTGCCGACGGTGCGCACGCCCTTGGGCTTGGTTTGCGTGCCCTTGAACTGCACGCCCTGGGGCATCTCGAAGGATTCGGTGCCATCGAGCCCCTCGAGAAAATCGAGATGCCACCAGGCGCGGCGTTCCTCGCCGTCGGTGATCGAATGCAGGCCGGCTTCTTCCTGTTTCTTGATGATCTTCGGGATTTCCCGATCCTCGACTTCCTTCAGCTGCGCCGCGCTGATTTCGCCCTTCTCGCGCTTGGCGCGGGCCTGCTTGATCGGCCCGGTGCGCAGCAGGCTGCCCACGTGGTCGGCGCGAAACGGCGGCTTGGTTCTTTTCATTGTCGACTCCCTACCTTTTTTTACGTCATTCCGGGGCGCCGCGAAGCGGCGAGCCCGGAATCCATATCCACCCGCGATGGTTATGGATTCCGGGCTCCCTCGCTACGCACCCAAGTCGGCGGCAGCTGACTTGGGTACAATATTAAGTACCGATCTCGGGTAAACCCGAGATCGGTGGCCCCGGAATGACGATCATCCCCATACCTCATCGGCGATCTCGATCACGCGCCTGATCTTCGCCCATTGCTCGTCCTCGGTGAGGAGATTGCCCTCCTCGGTGGAAGCGAAGCCGCATTGCGGCGAAAGGCAAAGTTGATCGACATCGACGAACTTCGCCGCTTCCTCGATGCGCCGTTCGATCTCGTCCTTGCTCTCGAGCCGGCCGCTCTTCGAGGTGACCAGCCCGAGCACCACGCTCTTGCCCTTGGGCACGAAGCGCAGCGGCTCGAAGCCGCCGGCGCGCGCCGTGTCGTACTCCATGAAATAGCCTTGCACGTTGATCTTGTTGAACAGAATATCGGCCACCGGCTCGTAGCCGCCCGAGGCCATGTAGGTGGAGCGGAAGTTGCCGCGGCACAGATGCATGGCGATCGTCATGTCGGCCGGCGCGTCGGCCATCGCCTCGTTGATGAGATCGGCATAGATGTGCATCAGCTCGTCCGGGTCCTCGCCGCGCTTGCGCACGAACTCGCGCAATTCCGGATCGCAGAGATAAACGAGATAGACCTCATCGAGCTGCAGATAGCGGCAGCCGGCGTCGGCGAACGCCTTCACCGCCTTGCGGTAAGCCTGGCCGAGATCGCGATAGAATTCGGCCATGTCGGGGTAGATTTTCTCGCTGACCGTTTCACGCCCGCCGCGGAAATGCAACGCCGACGGCGCCGGGATCGTCATCTTCGGCGTGCGCTTGGTGTTAGCCTGCACGAACTTGAAGTGCTCAAGCATCGGGTGGCCCGAGAAGCCGCCGACTTTACCGGTGAGCCGGAGCGAGATCGGCTTGAGCGTCGCGCCTTTGAACGCCAGTCCCTTTTCCGGCGTGAATATTTCGACCCCATCCAGCGCCCCGAGAAAGTCGTAGTGCCAGAACGCGCGACGGAATTCGCCGTCAGTGATGCTTTGCAGGCCGACTTCCTCCTGCTTCTTGATCACCGCGCGAACGCACTCGTCCTCGACCGCCTTGAACTGTTGCGCGCCGATATCGCTACGCTCCCGCTTGGCGCGATATTCCTTCAGGAGCTGCGGCCTGAGTAGGCTGCCCACGTGATCGGCGCGGAACGGCGGCTTGGAGCGCTTCATTTCTATTCCTTGGCGAGCAGCGTGACCGAGATCGGCGCGCCCTCACGCACGCCGGCGAGCATCTTCACATCGCCGAGCGCCTTCGCCCAGACATTGCAGGGGGAAGCCAGCCGCGTCTCGTCGCCGCGGCTGATCGGAGTCCGGCCGAAGCCGATGGCGATGGCATGGCCGTCCGGCCAATAGGCGATCTCGCCCGGCGTCACCACCGCGCGCGCGTCGGCCTCGCGCGCCACCTTCACCGGGATATCGAAATAGACCTCCTCGCCCCAGGTGAGCGCGCGGCCTTTGATCGGCAACGCCGCTGCGATCGCCTTGGCGGTCGGGGTGTCGAGCAGCTCGGCGTCGAGCTGGACCTTGCCGAAATCGAACCGGATACGCGGCATCGGGAACTTCCATCACACCTTAGATCAGTACATCGCCGCGCAAGCACAACGCTAGTATTGATTTTCGCTCGCAATTCATTTAACATAACCGTTAAATGATCATCGCAACGAGGCGCTCTCATGGCAAGTAAGCGTAACCCCACCGCGCGACGGAAATCCAAGCCTGCCCCGAAGAAACCGGGCGCGCTGCACGATAAGCACTTCCCCGGCGAAAGTTCTGCGTATCGCAAGGCGCGAAATGTTTTGCTGCGCTCCGAGATCGAGTTGCGCCGCCAGATCGAACGGGTCGCCGCCGCGCGGCGAAAGCTTCCGCTGGGCGGAACGTTGCCCGAAGACTACATCTTCGAGGAAGGCGCCGCCGATATCGCCGATACCACGACTGTGCGCCGCGTGCGGTTATCGGAACTGTTCGGCGACAAGGATACGCTCGTCGCCTACAGCTTCATGTACGGCCCCGCGATGGCCAAGGCCTGCCCCATGTGCACCTCGATGCTGGACGGACTGAGCGGCCAGGCGCGGCACGTCGCGCAGCGCGCGAGCCTCGTCGTGGTCGCCAAATCGCCGATCGAGCGCATCCGCGCCTATGCGCGCGAGCGCGGTTGGTCGGGACTTCGACTGCTGTCGTCCGCCAACAATACCTATAACCGCGACTATTACGGGGAAGGCGCCGACGGCTCGCAGTGGCCCTCGCTCAACGTGTTCGTCCGCCTCAACGGCAAGACCCATCATTTCTATCACACGGAGCTTCTGTTCCCGCCCTCGGATCCGGGGCAGAACCACCGCCATGTCGACATGATCTGGCCGCTGTGGAATCTGCTCGACTACACGCCCGAGGGCCGCGGCAAGGACTGGTTTCCGAAGCTCGCCTACGAAGGCTGAGCATCTTCCCCTCTCCCCGTAAACGGGGAGAGGGAAGCAAGTGCGAATTCTTCAGTGCAGCCGGAACTCGCTGCCGATCGCGCGAATTTCCGCGGGCCGGATCAGGCGCGCATGCGCCACCGTCACCGAGTGCAGCGGCCCTTCGAGCTCGCGCCGCCAGAAATCGAGAAAGCGTGCCAGCGCCGGGAATCTCGGGAACAGATCGTAGTCCTGCCAGACATAGGTCTGCAGCAGCCGTGGATGGTCCGGCAGCCGGTAAAGGATGCAGGCGGTGGTCAGTCCGTAGCCCTTCACTTGCTTGGCGAAGTCTTCCGAGTGCATGCGAATCTCCCGGTCCAGCACCGCATGTTCGCCGCCGCGGTTCGTCGGGAGCAAGCCGAATTCTTGGATTATTTGTGCAGTTTCAAGGCGTTAGCAGCATGGACCGCCGACTGCTGACAACGCTCCGGCCAGCGGCCCACAGTCGGCCGCAGCGGGCCGAATTAACCATTTAAGTCAATGCATTATCACTCCCCTTCCCAGAGTGCTAAAATTTGCTATTCATCCTCTTGCAGAGCTGGAGGAGGCCGACCATCTCTAGCTTAGGCGTCCCGCGCAATTCTTCGCGGCGCCAGAAAATGCTGCAATAACAAAGGTTTGGAGGTTGCTCATGAAGTTTCGTCCGTTGCACGACCGTGTCGTCGTGCGCCGCATCGACGCCGAGGAGAAGACTGCCGGCGGCATCATCATCCCCGACACTGTGAAAGAGAAGCCGTCCGAGGGCGAGATCATCGCCGTCGGCCCCGGTGGCCGCGACGAGGCCGGCAAGCTGGTCAAGCCGGACGTGAAGGCCGGCGACCGCGTGCTGTTCGGCAAGTGGTCCGGCACCGAAGTGAAGATCGATGGCAAGGATCTCCTGATCATGAAGGAGTCCGACATTCTGGGCGTCCTCGAAGGCGTCGCCGTGGCCAAGAAAAAGGCCGCGTAATCATCCCGTCATCCTTTGAGACTCTGGCGCGTTCCGCGCCCTCGCACCTCAGGGTGACGAGACTGCAATGAAAACGAACGGAGCAAGACAACCATGGCTGCCAAGGAAGTAAAATTTTCCGTCGATGCCCGCGACAAGATGCTGCGCGGTGTCGACATCCTCGCCAATGCGGTGAGGGTGACGCTCGGTCCCAAGGGCCGCAACGTCGTGCTCGACAAATCCTTCGGCGCCCCGCGCATCACCAAGGACGGTGTGACGGTGGCGAAGGAAATCGAACTCGAAGACAAGTTCGAGAACATGGGCGCACAGATGGTGCGCGAGGTCGCTTCCAAGACCTCCGACACCAGCGGTGACGGCACCACTACCGCCACCGTGCTCGCCCATGCCATCGTCAAGGAAGGCGCCAAGGCCGTGGCCGCGGGGATGAACCCGATGGACCTGAAGCGTGGCGTCGATATCGCGGTCGAGGCGGTAATCGAAGACCTAAAGAAGAATTCGAAGAAGGTCACCTCTAACGAAGAGATCGCCCAGGTCGGCACCATTTCCGCCAACGGCGACGCCGAGATCGGCAAGTTCCTCGCCGACGCAATGAAGAAAGTCGGCAACGAGGGCGTCATCACGGTCGAAGAGGCCAAGTCGCTCGAGACCGAGCTCGACGTAGTCGAGGGCATGCAGTTCGACCGCGGCTATATCTCGCCCTACTTCATCACCAATGCCGACAAGATGCGGGTCGATATGGAAGATCCATACATCCTCATCAACGAGAAGAAGCTCTCGGGCCTGCAGGAGCTGCTCCCGCTGCTGGAAGCGGTGGTGCAGACCGGCAAGCCGCTCCTCATCATCGCCGAGGACGTCGAGGGCGAAGCGCTCGCCACCCTCGTGGTCAACAAACTGCGCGGCGGCCTCAAGGTAGCGGCCGTGAAGGCCCCGGGTTTCGGCGACCGCCGCAAGGCCATGCTGCAAGACATCGCGGTGCTCACCGGCGGCACGGCGATCTCCGAGGATCTCGGCATCAAGCTCGAGAACGTGACACTCGCAATGCTCGGCCGCGCCAAGAAGGTGACGATCGAAAAGGAAAACAGCACGATCGTCTCCGGCGCCGGCAAGAAGGCCGACATCGAAGCCCGCATCACCCAGATCAAGGCGCAGATCGAGGAGACCACGTCCGACTACGACAAGGAGAAGCTGCAGGAACGGCTCGCCAAGCTGGCGGGCGGTGTTGCGGTGATCCGCGTCGGCGGGGCGACCGAGATCGAGGTGAAGGAGCGCAAGGACCGCGTGGATGATGCCATGCACGCGACCCGCGCGGCCGTCGAGGAAGGCATTCTGCCCGGCGGTGGCGTTGCGCTGTTGCGCGCGGCCAGCGCGCTCAAGCGCCTGCGGCCCGAGAACGACGACCAGAAGACCGGCATCGAGATCGTCCGCAAGGCGCTCTCCTGGCCGGCCCGCCAGATCGCCCTCAATGCGGGCGAGGACGGCTCGGTGGTCGTCGGCAAGATCGTGGAGAAGGACCAGTATGCCTTCGGCTACGATGCGCAGACCGGCGAGTACGGCAATATGGTCACCAAGGGTATCATCGATCCGACCAAGGTCGTGCGTGTGGCGCTGCAGAACGCGGCGTCAATCGCCGGCCTGCTGATCACGACCGAGGCGATGGTGGCCGAGATTCCGCAACGGAAGGGCCCGGCTATGCCCGCCGGCGGCGGCATGGGTGGCGGCATGGGCGGAATGGACTTCTGAGCCAACCGACGCTCAAGAGCGTAATCGAAAACATAAGGCCCGGGCGCGAGCCCGGGCCTGTTTCTTTTTAGCGCCCGAACATCCGCGGCAAGGGCGGTCCGCGATCCAGCGGATCGCCTTTCGGCCGCGCCACGCGATAGACGATATAGCTATCCAGATCGACGCCATATTCGCGGCGAGACAGGCGCGCGATCTCTTCCACCTCTTCATAGAGCCGGCGCACGATCGGCTCGTCGTTCCTCCGCGTATCCATCACGTACAGCAGCGGTCCTGAGAACGGCGCGGCGCCGGGTTCCGGCGCGTTGACCCAGCGGATCCGCTCGGCGATCTCGATCACCGGCGGCCGCGACGGCAGATAGAACGCGAGCCAGCCCGTGGTCCGGTAATCGGTCGTGATCACCGTGGCCGCGCCAATTTTTTGCCGCAACGCCTCTACCTGCGGCACGACCTGTCCCCTGCCCGGCGAAACCTGTTCGGCAACAAAATCCCGGCGACCGAGCGGAATCAGGAAATGGACGGCGTTGAGCCCCATGACGCCAATCATCAAGAGCGCGACCGGGATCGCCAGCCTTCGCGATATGCCCGCGACACGCGACCAAATGCCCTGCCATTCCATGCGGTGCGCTGCCGCCGCAGCAATGGCGAACGCCGCAAACACCGGCATGGTCCAATGAAACAGCACCCGCTGGTTCAGCGACACCCATAGGAAATATATGGTGGCAGGCCAGAACATCACGCCGATCAGCGCGCGCGCCGGGCGGCTCGCGCCGCGTCCGGCGATGAATGCGGCAAGCCCCATCATGCCGAGCACGAAAATGAAGGGTGTCGCGAACGCGATCTGGCCGCCGATATGCCCGAAGATGAAGTCTCTCGGAAAGCGCGGCGCGAGCCACTGCCCGCGCCCGGACTGCAGCAGGAACGAGGCCCAATCGTGCTGCCAGTTCCAATAGACGACCGGGGCGAACAGGAGTGCGGCGACGAGTCCGCCGAGCCAGGGCCAAAGAGAGAAAAACCACCGCCGCATCTCCGGCACGATCAGCAGCCAGAGACCGATCCCGGCGCCCAGGAACAGCATCGTATACTTGGACAGCAGCCCGAGCCCCACCGTCGCGCCGACCGCGAGCCACCACGCGCCGCGCCCGGTCTCGATGATCTTGGCGAGAAAAAACAGCAGGAAGGCCGCGGCCGCCAGCACCGGGCCGTCGGACGTCATCAGCGCGAACGCGCCCAACGTCGCCAGGGTGAAGTTGAAATAGAGCGCGGCGAGCGCCGCGAGCCGCGCGTCGCCGAACAGGATCGCCGCCGCCCGCCAGATTGCCCAGGTCGCGGCGAGCGCGATGAACACCGACGCGAACCGCACGCCAAGTTCCGTGTCGCCGGCAACGAACGTACCGATCCGGATCAGGAACATGACCATCGGCGGATGGTCGTAAAAGCCGAAGCCGAGATTCTTCGAGAGCAGCCAGTAATAGGCTTCGTCGTACAAGAGCGGCAACGAAGCCGAGAATACGAGCCGCGACGCGGCAATCACAAGAATGCCGATCGCAACCTTGCGGACGAAACGGCTGTCCTCGCCGATCATGAAACAGGCTTCGACACGACGATGCGCCGGCTCAAATCATTCGGCCGGCTGCACGCGCGGACCGGATTCGACCCGCGCGGCGAGCACCGCGATCCCCGCCACCGCGAACGCGAACAACCCCGCGCAAACAGCCGTCAGTAGCAGCACGAGGCCGAAGCCGCCGCGCCCGTGCAGGAACGCGATCGCGAAAACGGCAAGTCCGCTGGTGATGAAGGCGAGGAAGAAGCGCACCGCGAACACGCGTCCGCGCCATGCGTCGGCGGTATAGCGCGCAATCACCACGTCGCCGACCGTGACCTGCGCATAGATCGCCGCGATCGAGACCGCGAGCGCGGCCAGGAGCGTCGGGCCGGAGGCCATCGTCGCCCAGGCGATTCCCACGAGCTGCATGACGCCGATGCCGGCGAACAGGATGTGCGGCGGAAAGCGCGATACCAGCCGCCCGACCGTGAGCTGCGCGATGCCGCCGAACAGCAGCACCATCGTCGCGACCGAACCGATGAGCGCGAGCGGAATATCCTGCGCCAGCCGTTCGTCCACCAGCTTGGGCACCGCGACCGTGAGAATATTGAACACGAGCCCGCCCGAGAACGAAACCAGAGCAAAGAAGCCGAAGATCGCCGCCGCCATGCCCCAGGTGAGCGGAACTTCGGCCACGCGCGCGCGATCCGCGGGCTTTTCCTTGTGCTCCTCGGTCATCATCAGATACGCGACGCCGATCCCGGCGCACACGATCGCCGGCAACGCGAAAGCCGGCCGCCAGCCGAAAGTCACGGCGACCAGCGCCGTGATGCCGGGCGCGAAGGCGACGCCCAGGTTGCCCCAGACGCCGTTGGTGGCGAAGTCGCGGCCGCGGTCGCGCGCATTGGCGACCAGCAACGTGACGCCGACCGGGTGATAGATCGACGCGAACACGCCGAGCATGAGCAACGCCGCCGCGAGCCAGAACATGTTCGGCGCCATCGCCGCCGCCGCCAGCGAAGCGGCGCAGCCGAAGAAGAAGATCGCGATCATCTTGCGCCGGCTCCAATGGTCGCCGAGCCAGCCCGAAGGCAGCGAGAACAGTCCGAAGGCGACGAAACAGGCGGTGGAAAGCGCGATCAGCTCGCCATAGGAGCGATTGAGCTCGAGCTCGAGGCCGAGCACCACGGTCGGGAAGATCAGCAGCACGTAGTGATCGACGAAGTGCGCCACATTGATGAAACGGAGATGGCGGCGCTTCTCGTCCATGACTGCCTCGGCGGGGTCCGGCGCGGGACTATAGCCGCGCGTCAAAAACCGCGCTCATGCGAATTGGCTGTGGATTGCATGCAGAAAAGCTCGCAGGAAACCGTGTATTTTCAATGTTTTGCAACCTTGGCTTGTTCAATGCAAGCCCTGATAGATAGAGCGACGCGAGCAACCCTGTTGCCATCCATCACAGCGTGTAGGGGCGGGGATGGGGCATGGGAGTTCGCCGGGGCGCGCTCGTGGCGCGGCGCTTGCGCTCGGCGTCGTGTGCCTGGGCGCGGCGGCGACCGCAGCGGACCAGGCGCCGCCTGCCGATTGGCTGACGCGCCGCCTGTTCTTCTTCGCCGGCATTGATATCGCACGCGATACGACCTTCGGCTGGTCGGGGATCGTGACCGCGCCGTTCGCGAACCTCGATGAAGACGGGACGCGGATTCGAATCTTCGGCGGCCATGGCCGCTATCGCTACGACACCGGCGCGGTGCCGGGCGGCATCAACACGGGCCAAATCACTTCCGGCGAACTGCTCATCGGCCGGCGCATCGCCTTCGATGCGGTCACGCTCGTGGCCTATGCCGGCGCGCATGTGGAGCATCACGCGCTGCAGGCGCCCGACCCGTCGAACCCGGTCGCCGGCACCAGCGCCGGGCTGAAGGTATTGCTCGAAATCCATTGGCGCGCGTTGCAGAACTTCGTCGCCACCGCGTCCTTGAGCGCATCGACCGTCTACCGCTCGTACTCGGCGCGCGCATCGCTGGTCCACGAGTTCCAGCCCCTGCTGCAACTCGGCATCGAAACCGCGGCTTTCGGTGACGCGCGTTATTCGGAGCTACGGGCCGGCGTTCTGCTGCGAACCGTGCTCGCGCCTGCGGAGCTCACGCTCGCGGCCGGCATGTTGTCGAATTCCGACAAGGGCAGCGGCGCCTATACGACGCTCTCGCTCTACGCGCCGTTCTGATCAGCCGCGGCCGAGGAACGAGGGCTGCAGGTTCGGCAGGATCGTAGCGTCGAAGAGATTCACTTCCGGCGGCAGCGTGCACATCAGAAGCGCGACGCGGGCGATGTCCGCGGGCGCCATCAGATAATCCTGCGGCGTCTTGCCCGGGCCCGGCTTGGCGCCGGGCGTAAACCCAGTCGCGACCGCGCCCGGATGGATCACCGAGGCGACCACGCCATAGGCGCGGCCGTCGAAGGTCAGCGAGCGCGTGAGGCCTTCGAGCGCGTACTTGCTGGTGGTATAGGCCGCCGAGTGCTGCCGCGGCGCGCGCGACGAGATGCTTGCCATATTGATGATGCGGCCGCCGCCGCGATCCTTCATGGCGCGCACCGCTTCCCGGCTGCACAGGAACGCAGCGGTGAGATTCACATCGAGCAGTTCCTGCCAGGTCTTGAGCGTGAGCTCCTCGATCGGCGCGCCCCTGGCCACGCCGGCGTTGTTCACCAGGATGTCGACGCGGCCGAGGTTCTCGAGAACTCTCGCGAATAGCGCGATCACTTCGGCTTCCTTGGTCACGTCGGTCGGAGCCGCAATCGCGTTGCCGCCTTTGGCCTTGATTCCGGCAGCGACTTCGTCGAGCACTTTCGGCCGCCGCGCCACCAGCACCACTCTGGCGCCTTCGGCGGCGAAGGCTTCGGCGATCGCCTTGCCGATACCGCTGCTCGCGCCGGTGACGATGGCGACACGCCCGTCGAGCTGCTTCATCGTTTTCCCCCTGCCCGCGCCTGCGCCAGCGCTTCGGGCGTATCGATATCGAGAAACGCCGCCTCGTCCTCGACCGGCACCTCGACCACGGCTTCGCTGTTGGCGCCGATCAGATGCCGGGCGCCGACGTCGCCCTCGAGCTTCGTGAGTTCGTCGAACAGTCGACGCGCCCAGGCCACCGGATTGCCGCGCTTGCCCTCCCGCGTCGGCACCGCGATGAGCGCGCCGCGCACCGGATCGATCGTCGCGATCAGCTTGTCGACCAGCGCACCGCTCACTTGCGGCATGTCACCGAGCAGGATCGCGGCCGCATCGATATCGGGCGAGAGCGCGGAAATGCCGGCCTTGAGCGAGGTGGACAAGCCTCCGACGTAATCCGGATTGTGCACGAAGCTTACCGGCAAGCCCTTGAGCGCGGCCTTCACCCGCTCGGGCTCATGGCCGGTGACCACGATCACCGGCCGCGCGTGCGAGGCGAGCGCGGCTTCGACCGCGTGGCGGATGATCGGCTTGCCGCCGAGATCGGCCGCGAGCTTGTTCTCGCTCGCCATGCGCGTGCCGCGTCCGGCCGCGAGCACGATGACCGCCGCGCGCGGCGCATGCACGCTCGGCGGCTCCGCGCGTGGTTGCGGCCGGGTGACGATTTCCATAAGCAGTCCGCCGACGCCAAGCCCGGTCACGTCCGCGCGCTTGACCGGCAGGCCGGCGAGCAACCGCGCCAGCAGCCAGTCGAAGCCGTTTTCCTTGGGGCTGCGGGCGCAGCCCGGCGCGCCGATCACCGGCACCTGGCCCACGGAGCCAAGCAACAGAAGGTTTCCCGGGTCGACCGGCATGCCGAAATGCTCGATGCGGCCGCCGGCCTGCTCGATCGCGGCCGGAATCACGTCGCGCCGGTCGGCGATCGCCGAGGCGCCGAACACGATCACGAGCTCGGCACCCTTCTCGAGCGATTGCTTGATCGCACCGACCAGCGCACCGGTCTCGTGCGGCACGCGCAGCTCCGAGTGGATCGTCGCGCCGGCGGGCTTCAGGCGCTCGGCGGTCACGCGCACGGTTTTCTCGATCACTTTATCCGCAAGGCTGGGTAGCTTGGTCGAGATCACGCCTACTTTGCGCAATTTGTAGTCGGCGACCGAAACGAGCCGCCGCGCCACCGCCAGCGCCCCCTTGTGCACGTCACCCGAGATTGCAAAGGGAATAATCTTCACCGTCGCGATCATCTCGCCGGCCCGCACGGGCTTGAACTCCGGAAGCGTTGCGAAGGTGACGGACTCGTCGATGCGATTGAGCCGATCGACGCCGGCGCGATCCACGAGCAGCACGCCGGAAGATTTCGCATGAAGATTGGCGCGACCGGTGAAAGCGTCCTCGATGCCGACCCCCTCGCCGGCGACCGCCTTGGCGAGCGAAGCCGCGGCCTCGTTCTCGGAAACGTCGCCGGGCTCGAGCCGCGCCGCCACGAGCTCCTTGATCCCGGCGCGCTCGAGCGCCGCGATCTCGGCGTCGCCGATGACGGTGCCCTTCTTCACTACGCGATCGTTCGCGCGCACCGAATGCGCGGCGGTGACGCCCTTGGCCTCGCGCGGCGGAACCGGACCGAATTTCATGGCTTCGCCTCGGCGCCGCGGCGAAGCCGCAGCGTAATCTCGGCCAGGATCGAGACCGCGATCTCCGGCGGGCTCGAAGCGCCGATCGAGAGTCCGATCGGCGCATGGATGCGCGCCAGCGCGTCGTCCCTGATGCCGAGCGCCCGCAACCGCTCCAGCCGCTTCGCGTGCGTCTTCTTCGAGCCGAGCGCGCCGATATAAAAGCAGCCAGCCTCGAGCGCGGCCTTGAGCGCCGGCTCGTCGATCTTCGGATCGTGCGTGAGCGCGACGAAGGCGGTGGCCGGATCTAGATGCAGCTTGGGCAACGCCTGGTCGGGCCATTCGGCCAGCACCTGCACGTCACGGAAGCGCTCGGGCGTGGCGAACGCCGTGCGCGGATCCACGATTACCACGTCATAGCCCAAGAGCCGCGCCATCGGTGCCAGCGCCTGGCTGATGTGCACCGCGCCCGTGATCACCAGCCGCGGCGGCGGGAGCTGCACGGTGAGGAAATATTTCGCGCCGCCTACCTCGACCGTGCCGCTCTTGCCGCTCAAGAACCGCTCGGCCAGCACGTCGCGCAACGGATCGGCCGCCACGTCGGCGGCTTTCACCAGCCGCTGAGCCGCAGTCGTCACATCCGTCACAAGAATTGCCGCGCGCCGCGCAGCGCGTTCGGCATTGAGGGCGGCGAGAAGATCGAATTTCACTGAAAGCGTGCCCCTAGCCGCAGCAGATTCCCTCCCCCCTTGAGGAGGAGGGTTAGGGAGGGGGGTAACAGAGATTCAGCCGGACGGCGCGCGCGTAATATAGACGACTCGATTACCCCCCTCCCGGCGCCTTCGGCGCCGACCTCCCCCTCTAGGGGGGAGGTGATGGAGCGTGGGTTTGGCATCGCGCGCCTCAGTCGACCTTCTCCACATAGACGCGGATATTGCCACCGCACGAGAGGCCTACTTTCCAGGCGGTCTCGTCGGCGACGCCGAATTCGAGCAGCTTGGGCTGGCCGCTCGCGATCACTTCGTTCGCGGCCGCGACCACGGCGCCTTCGACGCAGCCGCCCGAAACCGAACCCAGGAAATTTTCCCGATCATCGATGACCAGATGACTTCCCACCGGCCGCGGCGCCGAGCCCCAGGTTTCGACCACGGTGGCCAGCGCCACCTTGCGGCCTTCCTTGCGCCAACGCTCGGCGGCGGCGAGCACGTCCTGTTCGGTCGCTTGATCCATCTTCGCCTCCTTCAGGCCGCCCGGCTGAGCCAGCGCTTGGGATCGATGTGGGCGCTCGGCCGGTCGTGCGCAAGCGCCTCGGCAAGCGCCCCGAGACTGGCGAGATTATGCACCGGCCGCACCTCGTCGACATGCGGCAGCATCGCCAGAACGCCCTTGGCCCGGGCCTCGAACGCGTCGTAGCGCAAGAGCGGGTTGAGCCAGATCAACCGGCGGCAGGAGCGGTGCAGCCGGTCGAGCTCGAAGCCGAGCCGCTCGGTCGCGTCGCGCTCGAGCCCATCGGTGATCAGCAGCACGATCGCGCCTTGTGAGAGCACCCGGCGCGACCAGTGCTTGTTGAAATCGTGCAAGGCGATCCCGATCCGCGTGCCGCCGGACCAGTCCTGCGCCGTGCCGGCGCAGGAGGCGAGCGCCTCGTCCGCGTCGCGGGTCCTGAGCGCGCGCGTCACGTTGGTGAGCCGCGTGCCGAACAGGAAGGTCGAGACGTTGCCGCGCGCCTCGGTCAGCGCATGCAGGAAATGCAGGCCCACGCGCGAATATTCGCTCATCGAGCCTGAAATATCGAGCAGCGCCACGATCGGCGGCTTCTTATGCCCCGGCGCGCGGCGCTTCAGGTCGATGATCGCGCCGCCGGTGCGCAGGCTCGCGCGCAAGGTGCGGCGCATGTCGATGCGGTGCCCGCGCGGATTCGCCACCAGCCGCCGCCGTCTCATCTCGTCGTCCGCGAACGCGATGGTCTCGATCGCGCGGCGCGCGACGGCGATCTCGTCGGCGCTCATCTGCGCGAAGTCTTTCTTCTGCAGCACTTCGAGGTCCGACATGGTGCCGCTCATGTCGATCTGCACTTCTTGCTTTCGAATCTCACGCGGCTCGCGCGCCGAAGGCGTCATCGCTTCCTCGACGCGGCGCTGCGCCGCGCGCTGCTTGGCCGCTTCGGGTGCCACCGGCAGCATCGCGTCCATGATGTGCTCGAAGCCGTGGCGGCGGCGCCAAAAGAGGCGGAACGCCTCGTTGAAGATCGGATCGTGCTCGTGGCGCTTCACCAGCACCGCGTGCAGCGCCCAGTAGAAATCCGTTCGCCGCTCGATGCCCGCGGTCTCGACCGCCTTCACCGCATCGACCACCGCGCCGGGCCCGACCGGCATGCCGGCGCGGCGCAACACGCGCGCGAACTCGGCGATGTGGTCCGGAAAATGCCCGCGCTCGGACTCGACGCGACATCTTCGCGCTCATTCCGCCGCCTTCAGCGCCGCCCGCGAGTTCTCTGAGCATCTGCTCGATCTTGGGCTGGTCGAAGCGCACGACGTCATCCTGGTATTTGAGCACGACGCCGAGCGTGTCGGAGATCAACGCGGGCTCCAGCGCCTTGGCGTCGAGCGCCACCAGCGCCGAGGCCCAGTCCAACGTCTCGGCCGTGCCCGGCGCCTTGAACAAGTCTTCCTTCCGCAGCTGCTGCACGAAGCCGACGATGTCGCGCGACAGCTTCTCCGCCGATTCCGGCACCTTGGCGCGCACGATGGCAAGCTCGCGCGCCAAGCTCGGATAATCGATCCAGTGATAGAGGCAGCGGCGCTTCAATGCGTCGTGCACCTCGCGTGTGCGGTTGGAGGTGACGATCACGATCGGCGGAACCAAAGCCTTGACCGTGCCGAGCTCGGGGATCGTCACCTGGAAATCGGCGAGCACTTCGAGCAGGAACGCCTCGAACGCCTCGTCGGCGCGGTCGACCTCGTCCACCAGCAGCACCGGCGCGCCGGCCGGATCGGGCGACAGGGCCTCAAGCAGCGGCCGCCGCACCAGGAAACGCTCGGAGAAAATATCGGAGGTCAGCCGCTCGCGGTCGATGCCTTCCGCCTCGGCGATGCGGATCGCGATCATCTGTGCCGCGTAGTTCCATTCGTAGAGCGCCGACGCGATATCGAGCCCCTCGTAGCATTGCAGTCGCAACAGCCGCCGCCCCAGCGTCGCCGAAAGCACCTTGGCGACCTCGGTCTTGCCGACGCCCGCCTCGCCTTCGAGGAACAGCGGCCGGCCCATCTTGAGCGCGAGGTACACGACGGTCGCCAGCGACCGGTCGGCCACATAGCCGCCGCGCGACAAGAGCTTCAGCGTCTCGTCGATCGAGGCCGGAACGGCGGATACATTGCGGTCGGTCTTCACGAACGGCTCCCGGAAATGCGCGCCTTTCTAGCACGCCTTGGCCTCATCCTTCGAGACGCCGCGCTCGCAAGTCGGCTATAGCCGACTTGCGCACTTAACATGCCGATGTCGGGTTAACCCGACATCGGTGCACGGCTCCTCAGGATGAGGCCAAAAAATAAGCCCTCATCCTGAGGAGCCCGCAAAGCGGGCGTCTCGAAGGGTGAGGGCATTAAGCTTAGCGTATCAGGCCGCCGCCACCGCCCGTTTCGCCATCACGCCGATCAGATGCGCGCGATATTCCGCGCTGGCGTGGATGTCGGAGTTCAGGCCGCGCGGCTTAACCGCGATGCCGTCGAGCGATTTGGCCGAAAAGTTCTTGGCCAGCGCCTTTTCCATCTCGGCCACGCGGAATACGCCGCTTTCGCCGGCACCGGTGACCGCCACGCGCGTGCCGGCCGGGCCGGTGCTGGCGAACACGCCGACCAGCGCGTAACGCGAGGCCTGGTTGGGGAACTTGGCGTAGCCCGCCTTCTTCGGCAGCGGGAACTGCACCTCGGTGATGATCTCGTCGTCGGCGAGCGCGGTCTCGAACAGGCCCTTGAAATACTTGTCGGCCGGGATCTTCCGCTTGCTGGTGACGATGGTGGCGCCGAGCGCGAGGCACGCCGCCGGGTAATCGGCCGCCGGATCGTTGTTGGCGACCGAGCCGCCGATAGTGCCGACGTTGCGAACGGCAGGATCGCCGATCGTTTCGGCGAGCTCGGCCAACGCCGGGATCGCCTTCTGCACGACCTTGGAGTTCGCGACCTCCGCATGGCGGGTCATGGCGCCGATGACGAGCACCTTGCCCTTGAGCGCGATGCCCGAGAGCTCCTTCACGCCGCCGAGATCGACCAGCGCGCCCGGCCCGGCGAGCCGCTGCTTGAGCGTGGGGATCAGCGTCTGGCCGCCGGCGAGCAGTTTCGCGTCGTCGGCTTTCTTCAGCAGCGCGGCCGCGTCCTTGACGTTCTTCGCACGATGATAGGCGAACGAATACATGCTTTCCTCCCGCTCACTCGGCCGCTTTGCGCAACTTCGCGCTCTTCTGGATCGCCGCCCACACCGCGTTCGGCGTCGCCGGCATCGGCACGTCTTCGTGGCCGACCGCGCTGGTGATCGCGTTGATCACCGCCACCGGTGCTGCGATCGCGCCCGCCTCGCCGCAGCCCTTCATGCCGAGCGGGTTGGACGGACACTTGGTGACGACGTAGTCGACGTTGAACGACGGCAGGTTGTCGGCCCGCGGCATGCAGTAGTCCATGAAAGAGCCGGTCACCAGCTGGCCGTTCTTGTCGTAGACGGCGTTTTCGAGCAGCGCCTGGCCGACGCCCTGCGCGATGCCGCCGTGCACCTGGCCCTCGACGATCATCGGGTTGATCACCGTGCCGAAGTCGTCGATCGCGGTCCACTTCGCGATCTCGGTGACGCCCGTCTCCGGGTCGATCTCGACCTCGCAGATGTGCGTGCCGGCCGGGAAGGTGAAGTTGGTCGGATCGTAGAACGCCTGTTCCTTCAAGCCGGGTTCGATCTGGGCTGTCGGAAACTTATGCGCCACATAGGCCGCAAGCGCGATCTCGCCGAATGCCGCGGATTTGTCGGTGCCGGCCACCTTGAACTTGCCGTCGCTGAATTCGATGTCGCCTTCGGAGGCTTCGAGGATGTGCGAAGCCACCTTCTTGCCCTTGGCGATCACCTTATCGACCGCCTGCACGATCGCCGACATGCCGACCGCGCCCGAGCGCGAGCCGTAGGTGCCCATGCCGAATTGCACTTTGTCGGTGTCGCCATGGACGACGGTGATGTGGTCCATCGGAATGCCGAGCTTGGACGACACCAGCTGCGCGAACGTGGTCTCGTGGCCCTGGCCGTGGCTATGGCTGCCGGTGAGCACTTCCACCATGCCGGTGGGCGTCACCGCGATCTCCGCCAACTCCCAGAGACCGACGCCGCAGCCGAGCGAGCCGGCGACCGCCGACGGCGCCACACCGCAGGCTTCGATATAAGAGGAGAAGCCGATGCCGCGCAGCTTGCCGTTGCGCTCGGACTCCGCTTTGCGCTTGCCGAAGTTCTTGTAGTCGTGCTGCAGCAGCGCCTTGTCGAGCGCGCCCGGATAATCGCCCGCGTCATAGAGCGAGGCGACCGGCGTCTGGTACGGGAAGCTCTTGATGAAATTCTTCCGCCTGAACTCGGCCGGATCGATGCCGAGCTCGCGCGCGGCGACCTCGACGATCCGTTCGATCACGAAGCAGGCTTCCGGCCGCCCGGCGCCGCGATAGGCGTCGACCGGCGCGGTGTTGGTGAAAACGCCGTCCACCTCGCAGTAGATCGACGGAATCTCGTACTGGCCCGAGAGCAACGGCGCGTAGAGGAAGGTCGGCACCGCCGAGGAGAACGTCGACATATAGGAGCCGATGTTGGCCAGCGTCTTGACCTTGAGCGCGGTGATCTTGCCGCGCTCGTCGACCGCGAGCTCCGCGTGCGTGATGTGGTCGCGGCCGTGCGCGTCGGCCTGGAAGGATTCGTTGCGCTCGGCGGTCCAGCGCACCGGCCGGCCCACCTTCTTCGAGGCCCAGATGCAGACGGTTTCTTCCGGATAGATGAAGATCTTGGAGCCGAAGCCGCCACCCACGTCGGGCGCGATCACGCGGAACTTGTGCTCCGGCGCGATGCCGATGAAGGCCGAGAGCACGAGGCGCGCCACGTGCGGGTTCTGGCTCGTGGTCCACAGCGTGAAGGATTCGGTGCCCTTGTCATATTCGCCGATTGCCGCGCGCGGCTCGATCGCGTTCGGGATCAGCCGGTTGTTGACGATGTCGATCTTGGTGACGTGCTTGGCGCGCTTGATCGCGGCATCGACCGCGGCCTCGTCGCCGATCACCCATTCGTAGATCGTATTGCGCGGCGCGTTTTCGTGAATCTGCGCCGCACCCGCGTCACGCGCCTTGGCCAGATCGGCGACCGCCGGCAACACGCCGTAATCGACCTTGATCGCGTTGGCGGCGTCCTTGGCCTGGTTGAGCGTCTCGGCGATCACCACGGCGACCGAGTCGCCGACATAGCGCACCTTGCCCTGCGCCAGCGCCGGGTGCCGGCCGCCCTTCATGGGCGAGCCGTCCTTCGACAGCACCATCCAGCCGCAGATCAGATCGCCGATCTTGTCGTTGGCGATATCCGCGCCGGTATAGATCGCAAGCACGCCGGGCATCTTCGCCGCCTTCTTGGCGTCGATGCTCTTGATCGTGGCGTGCGCGTGCGGCGAGCGCAGGAACGAGGCGTGGGTCTGATACGGCCGGCGGATGTCGTCGGTATATTGGCCCAGGCCGGTGATGAAACGGCGGTCTTCCGTGCGGCGTTCGGAGGCGCCGATTGTGGACGCGCTCATGGTGTCCTCCCGGTTTGCGTTGGCGGCTTCAGCGCATTGCTTTCGCGCCGGCGGCGATCGCCTTCACGATATTGTGGTAGCCGGTGCAGCGGCAGAGATTGCCTTCCAGCTCCTCGCGGATCGTGTGCTCGTCGAGATTGTTGCCCTTGCGGTTCACGATATCGACCGCGCTCATGATCATGCCGGGCGTGCAGAACCCGCACTGCAATCCGTGATGCTCGCGGAAAGCTTCCTGCATCGGGTGCAGCTTGCCGTTCGTAGCCAAGCCCTCGATGGTGACGACCTTGGCGCCGTCGGCCTGAACGGCCAGCATGGTGCAGGACTTCACCGCACGGCCGTTCACGTGCACGACGCAGGCGCCGCACTGGCTGGTATCGCAACCCACGTGGGTTCCGGTGAGATGCAGATGCTCGCGCAGGAGCTGCACGAGCAGGGTACGCGCATCAACGTCGGCGGACGCAGGCCGCCCGTTGACCGTCAAGGTCACGGTAGTCATTGGAACTCCTCCCGAGGGCCTATGCGCCGGATGACAACGCCGGGCGCCGCACCCAGTTTTGATTGGTTTCAGTCTCGCGCCGATCCGCTGTCGCGGTCAAGGTCGCTGAACGTAGAACGTTCGGCGCCGTGGCGAAGGATCGGCCCCTACTTCTTCCCGCCCTTTTTGCCCGCACCCGGCGAAAGGGCTTCGGCAAAATTGGCGAAAAATTGGTCAGCCGTTTTCTTGGCGGTGCCCGCCAGGAGCCGCTGGCCCATTTGGGCGAGCTTGCCGCCCACATTGGCCTCGGCCTTGTAGCTGAGCAGCGTGCCCCCCTCCGCGTCGGAGAGGTTCACACTGGCGCCGCCCTTGGCGAAGCCCGCCACCCCGCCCTCGCCCTCGCCCACGATCTTGTAGCTCGTCGGCGGATCGAGGTCCTCGAGCCGCACATTGCCCTTGAAGCGCGCCTTGACCGGCCCGACCTTGATGACGACGACCGCCGAGAATTCGGTGTCCGATTTCTTCTCCAGCGTCTGGCAGCCGGGAATGCAGCGCTTCAGCATTTCCTGGTCGTTGAGCGCGTCCCACACCGCATTGCGCGGGAGCGGCAACACGTATTCGCCGGACATTTCCAGGGCCATGAATGCCTCCGTGGCCCGCGACATTACCCGTCCGCGCGACGCTGCATAGCCCCCAACGCAGCCCGAGGGCTTTCAGACGCGGATGCCGCAGCGTAAAGTCCCGAAAATTCGCGCCCACGCCGCCGAGGCCGATAAGGAAACACCGATGCCTACGATCGACGCCGACGGCACGCCGATCAACGTGGAGCTCGAAGGCCCGGATGCCGCGCCGCCGGTTATCTTTTCCAATTCGCTCGGCACCGACCTGCACATGTGGGACCAGCAGGCGGCCGCCCTCAAGGACCGCTTCCGGGTAATCCGCTACGACACCCGCGGCCATGGCCGCTCCGGCGCGCCGGTCGGGCCCTATTCGATGGAGCGGCTCGGCCGCGACGCGTTGAAGGTGCTGAGCGAGCTCGGCGTTCTGCGCGCGCACTGGTGCGGGCTCTCCATGGGCGGCATGACCGGCATGTGGCTGGCGCGCCACGCGCCCGAATATATCGACCGCCTCGTGCTCGCCAACACCGCGGCCAAGAGCGCGACGCCCGACATGTGGAACACGCGTATCCGTACGGTGAACGCCAAGGGCATGGAGGCGATCGCCGATACCGTGCTCGGCGTCTGGTTCACCAAGGCCTTCCGCGAACGCACCCCGCAAACCGTCGGGCACATCCGCGCCACCCTCATCGCCACCGATCCGCACGGTTATGCCGGCTGCTGCGCCGCGATCCGCGACATGGACCAGCGCTGGGGCATCGGCGACATCAAGGCGCCGACCCTGGTGATCGCCGGCAAGCGGGACAATGCCACGCCCGTATCGGCCGCCGAGCTGATCGTCTCGCGCATCAAGGGCGCCAAGCTCAAGGTTCTCGACGCCGCGCACATCTCCAACGTCGAGCAGCCCCCGGCGTTCACCGATGCGGTCGAGAAGTTCCTGCTGAAGAAGAGTTGACAGCCGCTCAGCCCCGCCTGCCGGCGCGGAATTCCTGCGGGGTCTTGCCGGTCTGCTTCTTGAAGAAGCGGCCGAAATGCGAGGGGTCGGCGAAGGCCAGGTCATAGGCGATCTCGCCGATCGCGAGATTCGTGAACACCAGCTGCCGTTTGGCCTCGGTCAGCACCCGCTGGCGCAACAAATGGCCCGCGGTGACTCCGGTCGCGCGCTTCACGTGATCGTTGAGCCGGTCCGAGGTCATGGCCAGCGCGTCGGCATAATAGCCGATCTGCCGCTCGGCCCGGAAATGCGTCTCGATCAGCCGCCGCAGCTCCTCGACCACCGGATCGGCCGGCGCCAACGTCACGCTCCCCGAGCGCGCGCGGCTCGCGGCCAGCCGCACCACCTCGACGCCGATCAGCGTGAGATAGGCCCGCGCCGCCATCTCGAACCCCTCGCGCGCCAGGAAAAGTTCTTCGAGCAACTCGCGGCACAGCCTGCCGAGTTTCGCGACCTCCTCCGCCCGGGTGAACGACAACAGCGGATGCACGGCCAGCGAATGCAGCCGAGCCAGCGCCGCCACCTCGCTCTGGCCGAGTGCGCTCGCCACGTCCTCGGTGAAGCTGACGACGTATCCCTCGGTGACCTCGGCGCGGAAGCGGAAGCCGTGCGCCACCGTGGGCGCCAGCAGAATCACCGCTGGCGCGCGGAACGCAAGCGCATCGGCTTCCAGATCGAGCGTACCGCCGCCCTGCTCCACCACCAGAATCTGAAAGAGATTGCGATGCCGGTGCGGACTGATGGTCCAGGCGTGGATCGACGAGCGCGAAGAGATCGTCTCCACGTGCACGAAGTCGAACGCCTGATCGTCCGGCGGATCGCCGTAGAGATGGAACAGCGGGAGCGTCTGCGCCGACGGCATGGCGCGAGCATAGGCGACCCGGGGCGCCCTGCCAAAGCACTGGGTCACTGACCTGCTCAAATCCACTCGTCATTCCGGGGCCGAGCGAAGCGAGGAGCCCGGAATCCATAATCTCCGTCTGTGAATATGGATTCCGGGCTCGCCGCTACCCAAGTCGGCTATAGCCGACTTGGGCAATTCGAATTGCCGATCTCGGATAAACCCGAGATCGGCGGCGCCCCGGAATGACGCCGTGCTTGGTCGGACGGGGCGCGTTCAGACCTTCTTGTATTCGCGCTCGTGATAGACCAGCGCCGCGCCGGGCGGGCCTTTGCGGATCGCCTCGACCGCGACGAAATAGACGTAGTGCGAGGCCACCGGCTTCACCTCGAGCACGCGGCAATCGAATGCCGCTACCGCCGAGACCAGCACGGGCGAGCCGGTCTTCAGCGTCGTCCATTCGCCGCCGGCGAAGCGCGCCTCGCCGTAGACCTTGGTCCGGCCGGCGAACAGATCGGCGGTCGCGTCCGCACCGGCGGGCAATGTGTTCACGCACAGCACCCGGTTGGTGAACAGCGCGGAATTATTGCGGCTGGCGCGATTGAGGCAGATCAGCAGCGTCGCCGGCTTGTCGGACACCGAGCTCACCGCCGTGGCGGTGAAGCCGGCCTTGCCGCCCACGCCCGCGGTGGTCACCACGTGCACGGCGGCGCCTAGCCGGCTCATCGCTTCGCGAAAGATATGCGGCTCGACGGTCATCACCGGAACCGGCGGCTCGGCGAGAAAGGCGCCGCCGGTCGAATCGTCGGGCCGTTGTTCGTCGCCGATCATGGCCATGCTTCGCTTCCATAGCCCTCATCCTGAGGAGGCCCCGAAGGGGCCGTCTCGAAGGATGGGGGCGGAGACTTGCTCGTCTCACCCTCCGAGACGTCCGCTGCGCGGGCTCCTCAGGGTGAGGCGATATCTCACTCCGCCGCGCGGATCTTGCCCTTGGCCGCCTTCGCTTCGTCGGAATCGATCCAGGTGTCGCCGGTCCAGCCGTTCTCGTCATAGTCGGCCATGCACTTGTCGACGAGTGCGGTCATAGCGTCGAGCGAACCGTTGCGCTTGGCACCGGTCAGCGTCTGGATGCGGATGTCCTCGTGGTTGCCGGCGTAGTTGCGCTCGTAGAGCTCGTGGCGGCCGCCGAACTCGGTGCCGATGGCGTCCCACAGGAGCTTCATGATCTTGATGCGCTCCTTGTATTCGACGCCGTGCGAGCCGCGCACGAAACGCTTCAAGTAAGGATCGATCTCCGGATTCTTGAAGTCGCGCGCCGAGGACGGCAGGTAGATCAGCGCCGAGGCCACGATCTTCTCCACGATCTCCTTGATACGCGGATAGGCGTCGGGCGCGAACACGCGGTACGAAAGCGCCGCCTGCAGGTTGGGCAACAGCGCGTCGCCGATCCATTGCTGCGGATTATTCACCATGCAGTCGGAGAGCGACCAGAACAGATTCCGCCACGCGATCACTTCGCCGAGCATGGCCTGGTTGCCGCGGAACTCGTCGCCCCCGGTGGCGTAGAGCGCCTTGTTGAGCAGCCCCGCCATGAAGTCGAGCTTTACCGCGAAGCGCGTGCAGCCCTGGAAGCAGAAGCCGTTGAGGAACCCCGAGCGCGGATAGAAGCTCAGAATCTTGTCGGTGTCGCGGTGGACCAGCACGTCCTCCCAGGGGATCAGCACGTTGTCGAGCACGAAGATCGCGTCGTTCTCGTCGAAGCGCGACGACAGCGGATAGTCGAACGGCGTGCCGAGTGCTGTAGCGATCTGCTCATACGACGTGCGGCAGAACAGTTTCACCCCGGGCGCGTCCATCGGCATGATGAACATGATCGCCAGATCGGGGTCGCTGGTCGCCGTCGCCGCGTTCTGGCCGAGGAAATTGTAATGCGTGAACGCCGCCGAGGTCGCCACCACCTTGGCGCCGGACACGATCACGCCGGCGTCGGTCTCTTTCTGGATCGTGACATAGACGTCCTTGATCTCGTTCGTGGGCCGTCCGCGATCGACCGGCGGGTTCACGATCGCGTGGTTCATGAACAGGACGTTCTCTTGCGCGCGCTTGTACCAGGCCTTCGCGTTGGCGGAGAACTTGCCGTAATAGTCGGCGTTGGCGCCGAGCGTGTTCATCAGCGACGCCTTGTAGTCCGGCGTGCGGCCCATCCAGCCATAGGTCATGCGCGACCATGCGGCGATCGCCGCCTGCTGCGCCACGAGCTCCTCGCGCGAGCGCGCGACCCGGAAATATTTGTGCGTGTAGCCGCCCGAGCCCGTGTCGGTCGGCGAGGTCAGCACGTCCTTGGTCTTGGGGTCGTGCAGGGCGTCGTAGAGACTCGCCAGCGTGCGCGCCGAATTGCGGAACGACGTGTGCGTGGTGACGTCCTTGACCCGCTCGCCGTTGATATAGACTTGGCGGTCGTCGCGCAGGCTCTCCAGATACTCCTTGCCGGTGAACGGGCGCTTCTTCCCGGCGATCAGGTCTTCCGGCTTCTTCTGCATGCTTGGCTCCCTGGCGCGGCCGGTTTCCGGTCCGCGTACCGAAAGATTGTCCTTGGCGTTGGGCGGCGCGTTTCCAGCTTCTGTTTGGGCGCCGCGCACGGGTCCCGGAAGGGATGCTAGCGGGATTTGACGGAATATCCCGACTGGCGTCCAGCCGCAGCGCGTAATGGCGCGTGCGCGCCCGATTTGTAGCGGGCCGGGCGCCGCGCTAAACCATAACAATCGCCGCCCATCGGCCGGGGGAGAACGCCGGTGGACGGCCTGCGATGGCCGGCGCGGCGGCCCAAGCCGCCCGAAACAAGCCGCCCGAGGGGAGCGGGAAAGCGTGGAATATTTCCTGCAGCAGCTGATCAACGCGGTCGCGCTCGGCTCGATCTATGGGCTGATCGCGCTCGGCTACACCATGGTCTACGGCATCATCGGCATGATCAATTTCGCCCATGGCGACATCTTCATGGTGGGCGCCTTCATCGCCTTGATCGCGTTTCTGGCGCTGGTCGCCATCGGCCTCACCGCCGTGCCGCTGGCGCTGTTCCTCGTGCTGCTGATCGCGATGGCGCTCACCGCGCTCTATGGCTGGACCGTGGAGCGCTTCGCCTACCGGCCGCTGCGCGGCTCGTTCCGGCTCGCGCCGCTGATCTCGGCCATCGGCATGTCGATCGTGCTGCAGAACTACGTGCAGATCGTCCAGGGCGCGCGCGTCAAGCCGCTGCCGCCGCTGGTGCCCGGCGGCTTCACGCTGACCGGGCACGAGGGCTTCGCGGTGCAGCTCTCCTACGTGCAGATCATCATCGTGCTGACGACCGTCGTGCTCATGCTGATGTTCTCGTGGCTGGTGGCCAAGACGCGGCTCGGCCGCGACATGCGCGCCTGCGAGCAGGACCTGAAGATGGCCTCCCTGGTCGGCGTCGATACCGACCGCACTATCGCCTTTACGTTTGTCATCGGCGCAGCGCTCGCAGCCGTCGCAGGCGTCATGTTCCTGCTCTATTACGGCGTGATCGATTTCTATATCGGCTTCCAAGCGGGGATTAAGGCGTTTACCGCCGCGGTGCTGGGCGGCATCGGCTCGCTGCCCGGCGCCATGCTGGGCGGCCTGCTCATCGGGCTGATCGAGACCTTCTGGTCGGCCTATTTCTCGGTCGAGTACAAGGACGTCGCCGCCTTCTCGGTCCTCGTGCTGGTGCTGATTTTCCTTCCGTCCGGCATTCTCGGCCGGCCGGAGGTCGAGAAGGTCTGAGTGGCATCTCCGTCGCGCATCGACCTCGCCGCTGCGCTAAAGGATGCGGCGGTCGCAGCGGCCATCGCGCTCGGCCTTTTCGGCCTTTTGATAGGCCTGCGCACCGAGGCGAGTTCTACCAGTGAGCTCGAGCTCCTGCCCCGGCCACTCTTGCTGGCGATAGTAGTCGCGGTCGTATTCGCCGGCCGGCTCTTGATCGTCTTGCTCTACCAGAGCGGTGCCTTCGGCCTCGATCTCGGCCGCTTCGTCTCGAGCGAAACCAAGACCCGCATCGTACGCTTGTCGCGCTTCGCCGGACCGGTGTTGCTTCTGTTCGCGCTTGCCATGCCGTTCAGCGCCGACCGCTACTATCTCGACCTCGGCATCCTCGTGCTGACCTACGTGATGCTCGGCTGGGGACTGAACATCGTCGTCGGCCTCGCCGGGCTGCTCGACCTCGGATACGTGGCGTTCTACGCCGTCGGAGCATACTCCTACGCGCTGCTGGCGCAGTATTCCGGGCTCTCGTTCTGGGCCTGCCTGCCGGTCGCCGGAATCCTCGCCAGCTTCTGGGGCGTCCTGCTCGGCTTCCCGGTGCTGCGGCTGCGCGGTGATTATCTGGCGATCGTGACGCTGGCGTTCGGCGAGATCATCCGCCTCGTGATCATCAATTGGTCGAGCTTTACCGGCGGGCCGAACGGCATCACCGGCATTCCGCGCCCGAGCTTCTTCGGCATCCCTTTCATCGAAGGCGAAGGCGGCTTCGCCGAGACCTTCGGCCTCGAATTCACGCCGCTGCACCGGATCGTCTTTCTCTATTACGTGATCCTCGCGCTCGCGCTGCTCACCAACTTCGTCACCCTCCGCCTGCGCCGGCTGCCGATCGGCCGCGCCTGGGAAGCGTTGCGCGAGGACGAAATCGCCTGCCGCTCGCTCGGCATCAACACGACCAACACCAAGCTCACGGCCTTCGCCATCGGCGCCATGTTCGGCGGCTTCGCCGGCGCCTTCTTCGCCACGCGCCAGGGCTTCATCAGCCCGGAATCCTTCGCCTTCATGGAATCGGCGCTGATTCTGGCGATCGTCGTGCTCGGCGGCATGGGCAGCCAGGTCGGCGTCGCCTTCGCCGCCTTCGTGATGATCGGCGGTTTCGAGCTGTTCCGCGAATTCGCCCAGGCGCGCATGTTGCTCTTCGGCATGGCCATGGTCGCCATCATGGTCTGGCGCCCGCGCGGCCTGGTCGCGACCCGCGATCCCTCGGTCTTCCTCGCCGAGAAAAAGACCATCCCGGCCGAGAAGGTCGCCGAGGGCCGCGCATGAAGGCTTGTGAAACATGAAGGCCTGGGAACAGGATCCGATCCTCGACCTGCAGCACCTGACCATGCGTTTCGGCGGGCTGCTCGCGGTCGACGACCTTTCCATGCGGGCGGGCCGGCGCGAGATTACGGCGGTCATCGGCCCCAACGGCGCCGGCAAGACCACGGTGTTCAACTGCGTCACCGGATTTTACCGCCCGAGCGAAGGCATGATCCGGCTCCTGCACGCCGACGGCGCCGAATTCCTGCTGGAACGGCTGCCCGATTTCCGCATCGCCAAGCTCGGCCGCGTCGCCCGCACGTTCCAGAACGTGCGGCTGTTCGCCGGCATGACGGTGCTCGAGAATCTCCTGGTCTCCCAGCACAACGAGCTCATGCGCGCGTCGGGCTACACATTGCTCGGCCTGTTCGGCCTGCCGATCTATGCCCGCGCCGAACGCGCCGCGATCGAGCGCGCCAAGCACTGGCTCGACCGGGTGGGCCTGACCGCGCGCGCCGACGATCCGGCCGGCGATCTGCCCTATGGCGGCCAGCGCCGCATCGAGATCGCTCGCGCCATGTGCATGGAGCCGGAGCTCTTGTGCCTCGACGAGCCGGCCGCCGGCCTGAACCCGCGCGAGTCCGAGGAACTGAACGGTCTGCTTCTGCGCATCCGCGAGGAGACCCGCACCTCGATCCTGCTGATCGAACACGACATGCACGTGGTGATGGGAATCTCCGACCACATCGTCGTGCTCGAATACGGCCGCAAGATCGCCGACGGCACGCCGGAGGAAGTGCGCAACGATGACCGGGTGATCGCCGCCTATCTCGGCGTTGACGAGGATGCGGTCGAGGACGCCCGCGCCCAGGTGCAGCCGTGAAGGTGCGGCCGTGAACGCGCTGCTCTCGGTTCGGGGCGTCAAGGCCTTCTATGGCAGCGTCATCGCGCTCAAGGGCGTCGACCTCGACGTGCGCGAGGGCGAGATCGTGACGCTGATCGGCGCCAACGGCGCCGGGAAATCGACCTTGATGATGACGATCTGCGGCACACCGCGCGCGCGCGAAGGCAGCATCATTTTCGACGGTCGCGAAATCACTCAGCTTCCCACCCACGAGATCGTGCGCGCCCGGATCGCGCAGGCGCCCGAGGGCCGGCGCATCTTCCCGCGCATGACCGTGTTCGAAAACCTGCAGATGGGCGCCGCGGTGAACAAGTTCGCCCATTTCGACGAGGACGTGGCGCGCGTGTTCCAGCTGTTTCCGATCCTCGAACAGCGCCGCGATCAGCGCGGCGGCACGCTCTCCGGCGGCGAGCAGCAGATGCTCTCGATCGCGCGCGCGTTGATGAGCCGGCCGCGGTTGCTCTTGCTCGACGAACCTTCGCTCGGGCTGGCGCCGCAGCTGGTGCACCAGATCTTCTCGGTCATCCGCGACTTGAACAAACGAGAGAAGCTCACGGTCTTTCTCGTGGAGCAGAACGCCTATCACGCGCTGCGCCTCGCCGACCGCGCCTATGTGATGGTCAACGGCCAGATCACGATCTCCGGCACCGGCCGCGAGCTTCTGGAGCGGCCCGAGGTGCGCGCCGCCTATCTCGGCGCGCGGCACTGACGGACATCAGCATGGGGACGCTCTACGAAACCGAATCCTGGCTGCAGGTGCTGTTCGTCACCGGCATTCTCGGCGGCGGGGCCGCCTGGCTCACCGGGCGCGCCTGCGCCGATACCTGGCGGCCACTCTTTCAGGTGATCGCGTATTCGATCCTGCTCGGCGCGGTCGTGCGCTTTTTCCACTTCGCGCTGTTCGAGGCGGACCTGTTTTCGCTCGCCTCGTTTCTCGCCGATACGCTCTATTTGACGGCGGTCGGCTGCCTCTCCTGGCGCGTCATGCGCACGACACGCATGGTGACCCAATATCGGCTGGCTCTATGAGCGATCGAGCCCCGTCACCTGGCGCAAGCGCCTCGTGGGCAAAGAGTAAAATCCACGAAATTTGATGTCGCTTTGCGGATGACATCCGTGGAAAACCCGCCAGAATAGCCGCCAAGCGGCCCCGCTCAGCGGGGGACACCGTTCAGTTCAAGTGCCATGGGGAGAAGCCAGATGAAGAGACTACTGACCGTTCTTGCGCTCGGCGCGAGCCTCGGCTTTGCCGGGGCTGCGGCGGCGCAGGACGTTACCGTCGGCCTTGCCGGCCCCTTGAGCGGGCCGGAAGCTGCGTTCGGCACGCAGATGAAGAACGGCGCCGAGCTCGCCGTCGCCGACATCAACGCGGCGGGCGGCGTGCTCGGCCGCAAGCTCGTGCTCCAGGTCGGCGACGACGCCTGCGATCCGAAACAGGCCCGCGCCGTCGCCGAGAAATTCGCCGCCGCCAAGGTGCCGTTCGTCGCCGGGCACTTCTGCTCCGGCTCGTCGATCCCGGCATCGGAAGCTTATGCCGAAGGCGGCGTGCTGCAGATCACGCCGGCCTCGACCAATCCGCTGTTCACCGAACGCAAGCTCTGGAACACGTTCCGCGTCTGCGGCCGCGACGACCAGCAGGGCCTGGTCGCCGGCAACTATCTGGCCAAGCGTTTCAAGGGCAAGAACATCGCCATTCTCAACGACAAGACCACCTACGGAAAAGGCCTGGCCGACGAGACCAAGAAGGCGCTGAACAAGGCGGGCGTGCGCGAGAAGATGTACGAGTCCTACAACAAGGGCGACAAGGACTTCACCGCGCTGGTCTCCAAGATGAAGGCGGCCGGCATCGACGCCGTCTATCTCGGCGGCTATCACGCCGAGGGCGGCCTGTTGCTCCGCCAGATGCGCGACCAGGGCATGAAGACCACCCTGTTCGGCGGCGACGCGCTCGTCACCAACGAGTTCTGGTCCATCACCGGCCCCGCCGGCGAAGGCACCATGATGACCTTCGGTCCCGATCCGCGGAACAAGCCGCAGGCGGTCGCAGTCGTGAAGAAGTTCAAGGACAAGGGCATCGATCCGGAAGGCTACACGCTCTACAGCTACGCCGCGTTCCAGATCTGGGCGCAGGCGGTGGCCAAGGCCGGTACCTTCGACGCGAAGAAAGTCGCCGAGACGATCCGCGCCGGAAAGTGGAACACGGTGATCGGCCAGATCGGCTACGACAAGAAGGGCGACATCACCGTCCTCGATTACGTCTGGTACATCTGGGGCAAGGACGGCAAGTACGCCGAAGTTCCGCCCGGCTCGACCTGATCGTAGGAAAATCGCAATTCCGGAAGCCCGCTTCGGCGGGCTTCCTCTTTTTTGTCAGCCGAAATTCGCCAGCATCGGAAACGTCTCGAGCAGCCAATAGCTCGCCCGCGTGACCCAGCCGGTGAGGAAGGCGATGCCGGTGAGCACCAGCATCGCGCCCATCGCCTTCTCCACCAGCCCCAGGCGACGGCGCATGCGCGCGAGCATCGCCACGAACGGCTTCAGCGCGAACGCCGCCAGCACGAACGGAATCCCCAGGCCCAGCGAATAGACCGCGAGCAGCGAGGCGCCGCGGGCGATCGTGGTCTCCGAGGCGGCGAGCGCGAGAATGGCGGCAAGCACCGGGCCGATGCAGGGCGTCCAGCCAAAGGCGAAGGCGAGCCCCATGACGTAGGCGCCCCAGAGCCCGACCGGCTTCTCCACTTCGAGCCGCGCCGTGCGCGCCATGAGCGGGATGTGAAACGCGCCGAGGAAATGCAAGCCCATCGCCAGGATCGCGATGCCCGCGACGATCGAGAGAATGTTGCTGTAGGCCCGCAGCAGGCCGCCGATCACCGAGGCTCCGGCGCCGAGCGCTACGAACACGGTGGAGAAGCCCGCCACGAACAGCAGCGACGCCACGATCTCGCGCCGCGCCACCTGCGCGTTCGGCTCGCGCGCCATCACGTGCTCGAACGTGGTGCCGGCGAGATAGCAGAGATAGGGCGGCACCAGCGGCAACACGCAGGGCGACAGGAAGCTGATCAGCCCGGCGAGCAGCGCGGTCAGGTAATTTACGTCGGCCATGGGCCTAGATGCCGCCGCGACCCGGTCGCGCGCAAGGGCGGTATGCGCCGCTCGCCGGGATGTGACCGTCCGTGAGCCCTTGCAATTCACCTCCCGCCTGCGCGAGCCTGCACCCACCATGGCCGAAGCCTTGCGCAACCTCATCACCGACGTCGCCGGCATCAAGGTCGGCAACGCCGACGACGCCAAGCTCGCCTCGGGCACCACCGCCATCGTGTTCGACGAGGCGGCGGTGGCCGCGGTCGACGTGCGCGGCGGCGCGCCGGGCACCCGCGACACCGATCTCCTGGAGCCGCACCGCACCGTCGAGCGCATCGACGCCATCGTGCTTTCCGGCGGCTCGGTCTTCGGCCTCGACGCGCCGAGCGGCGTGCAAGCCTGGCTGCGCGAGCAGGGCCGCGGCTTCGCCATCGCCGACATCCGCGTGCCCATCGTGGTCGGCGCGATCCTGTTCGATCTGGTGAACGGCGGCGACAAGAATTGGGCGCGCTTCCCGCCCTATCGCGATCTCGGCTTTGCTGCCGCCGGCGCCGCCGGCACTTCGTTCAAGCTCGGCACGGCGGGTGCCGGCTTCGGCGCCACGACCTTCGATCTCAAAGGCGGGCTCGGCTCGGCTTCGGCGCGCTCGACCGGCGGCCACACGGTCGGCGCGCTCGTCGCGGTCAATGCCTGCGGCAGCACCGTCATCGGCGGCGGGCCGCATTTCTGGGCCGCGCCGTTCGAGGAGAACGCCGAATTCGGCGGCCGCGGATTCCCGCAGCAGCTCTCGCGCGATGCGCTGAAAATCCGCGCCAAGGGCGGCCTCGGCGAGAACACCACGATCGCGGTGGTGGCGACCGATGCGACGCTGACCAAGGCACAAGCGAAGGAGTTCGCCGTGATGGCCCAGGACGGCCTCGCGCGCGCGATCTATCCCGCGCACACGACCTTGGACGGCGACACCGTGTTCGCCGCCGCGACCTGCAAGCGGCCGCTCAAGGACCCGGTGATCGAGCTTGCCGAGCTCGGCGCGCTGGCCGCCAACGTGCTCGCCCGCGCGGTCGCGCGCGGCGTCTACGAGGCGACCGCGCTCCCCTTCCCCGGCGCGCTGCCGAGCTGGCGCGATCGCTTCCAGCGCTGAGATTCAGCCGAGGCTCGCGAGCGCGTCGGCCAGCGCCGCCGGTGCCGAGAAAAATGGCGAGTGCCCGGTCGCGAGCGATCGCACCTCCCCGCACGGCGTGTTCGCGACCATTCCCCGCTGCATCGTGAGCGGCACGGCCTGATCGTCCGAGGTTTCGATATAGGCGCGCGGCACGCGGCCGAAGCGCTGCGGCGTGAGCGCAACCCGCGTCAGGCGCGGCGCGTTCGCCTGCGGCCGCAGCCGCTCGAACGCATAGGCGACATCCGCGTCGGAGCAGCCGTTGTAGAAGGTGTTGCGCGCGGTAGTTGGCGGCACCGGAGAGAACACGATATCCCACGAACTTCCCTTCGGCGGCACCGAATCCGCAGGCGCGGTCGGATCGAGCAGCGAATAGAGCGACTCGCCGTCGCGCAGGATGAAGGCGCAGAGATAGACCAGCTTCCGGATCGCGATCGGGCACGCGCTCCGCCGCGGCGGTGATCGATATTCCGCCGAGGCTGTGTCCGACGAGAATGACCGGCTCCGGTTGACGCAAGATCACTTCGCTGACGCGCGCGATATAGCCGTCGAGCGTCACCTGCTCGATCGGCGTCTTGTCCTCGCCACCGCCGGGCAGATCGAACGCGACCGCGCGATGCCCGCGCCGCTCCAATTCGGGCACGAGCTTGGTCCAGCACCAGGCGCCGTGAAACGCGCCATGTACGAGAACGAACGTCGCCATGTGTGCCTTGACCCCCTAAAGAAAGCGCTCCGCGCGATAAGGTACAGGATCGCAGAACGGCACTGCGTCCGTCATCATCTCGGCGATGAGCCGCCCGGTCGCCGGGCCGAGCGTCAGTCCCCAGTGCGCGTGGCCGAACGCGAGCCACAGGCCCGGCTGGCCCGGCGCGCGGCCGATCACCGGCCGCGAGTTCGAAAAGCACGGCCGCGATCCCATCCACGGCGTCTGCTCCACCGGCTCGCCGAGCGGAAACAGCGCCTTGGCCGCCGGCATCAGACGGTCGAACTGCACCGGCGTGGGCCGGGCGTCGCGCGCGGCGAACTCGGCGCCGGTCGTGAGCCGGATGCCCTGCTCCATCGGCGCCAGCGCGTAGCCGTTGTCCATGTCGCCGACCGGCCGCTTCAGCGCCGCGTTGCCGGTCGGGCGGAAGTGGCGGTGATAGCCGCGCTTGATGCCGAGCGGCAGCCGGATGCCGAGCTTCTCCAGCACGTCGGGCGCCCAGGGCCCGAGCGCGATCACCGCCGTGTCGGCATCGAGCGTTCCGTTTTTCGTATCGACCTGCCAGCGCGTGCCCACGCGAGAGAGCGTGCGCGCATCGCCTCGACGAACTCGCCGCCGAGCGCGGCGAAGCGCGCCGCGTAAGCTTTCGTCACCGCGAGCGGATTGGTCAGGCTCGCGGCATTCGACCAATGCACCGCATGGCGAAAGACGGGTGCCAGCGACGGCTCGAGCGCGCGCGCTCCGTCGGCGTCCATGGTCGAGAACGGCAAGCCGAACTCGCGCGCCAGATCGAGCTCGGGCTTGAGCGCCGCGAAGCTCTCCTCGCGCCGGTAGATTTTGAGCCAGCCTTCCTTGCGTAGATAGCGTAGCGCGCCGGATTCGCTCAGCAACGCCTCGTGCTCGGCAAGCGCGCGCGCATAGAGCGGCCGCATCAGGCGCGCGGTCTCGATCAGCCGTTCCGGCCGCGAGGCGGCGCGATAGGCGAGCAACCACGGCGCCACGCGCGGCAGGAACAGGAGGTGATAGTTCGCTTCCGGCGCGCGCTTGAGCGCGACCCGCAGCAGCGCACCCAAGCCGCGCGGGAACGCGGGCGGAAAGACGGTGTTGCCTTCGATCACACCCGCGTTGCCGAAGCTCGTCTCTTCGCCCGGTCCGCGCCGGTCGACCAGCGCAACGGAAAGCCCGCGCTTCTGCAGATGCAGCGCGATCGAGACGCCGACGATCCCGGCGCCGAGCACCAATGCGTCCTTGCGCGCCACGTTCTGCCCTTTCCTCCGGCGATGGCCTCGCCGATAGTGCGCCGCCGCGCGCTACGGGAGCCTTACCGCAGCGTTACGGCCGGTTCACCCGAATCGCGGGTAAATATGGGCGCGCTCGCGCGAATTTTCGAGGCGTTGGCCTGGCTCGGGCGCCAGGGCACGCGGGCGATCGCCTTGAGCATCCTCGTCGGACTCGCGCTGCCGCCGTTTGCGGCCCTGTTCAAGCCGCTGGTCGCGCCCGCGATCTTCTATCTCTTGGTGCTCGCCTTCCTGCGGGTCGACCCCACGGCGCTCAAGAGCGAGTTCGCGCGTCCGCGCACGGTGGTGCTGGCCACGCTCTGGATCATGGTCGCGACGCCGCTGGCGCTCGGCACCCTCTATGCGCTGATCGGAGGCGGCGAAACCTGGCGGGCGCTTTCGGTCGCGCTCATGTTGCAGGCCGCCGCCCCGCCGATCATGTCCGCCCCCGCGTTCGTCGCCCTGCTCGGGCTCGACGCGGCGCTGGCGCTCGCTACTTTGATCGCCACCATCACAGTGACGCCGTTGACCGCCCCCTTCTTCGCCGCCCTCTTCGCGGGCAACGCGCTTCCGCTCGATGCAAGCGCGCTGGCGCTGCGGCTCTTCTTCTTTCTTGCCGGCGCTTTCCTGGTTGCCGGTTTGATCCGCTGGCTGCTCGGCCACGAGCGGGTGCTGGCCAGCCGAGAGCATCTCGACGGCCTGAGCGTGATCGGCCTCTTCGTGTTCGCCGTAGCCCTGATGGAGAGCGTAACCGCGCGCCTGTTCACGGAGCCGGGCCTGGTGCTCGGTCTGCTTCTACTCAGCTTCGGCATCACCTTCGGACTGATGGCGCTGACCACACTCGTCTTCCGGCCCGCCGGGTTGGAGCGCGCGCTGGCGCTGGGCTGGGAAAGCGGCAACCGCAACATGGGCCTGATGCTCGCAGCCGCTGGCGGAGTGTCCGATCTGGTCTGGCTCTATTTCGCGCTGGCGCAGTTCCCGATCTATCTCGGCCCGCAACTCCTTTCGCCGCTCGTTCACCGAATTCTACGCCGCAGGTTGCCCCGCGGCTGAGCGCCGTGGTACGGCCACCTCCTGGAGAAGCCATGAGTCGCCCTCTCCTCGTTGCGCCTTCGATCCTCGCCGCCGATTTCGCGCGCCTTGGGGACGAAGTGCGCGCAGCCGACGCCGCCGGCGCAGACTGGATCCACGTCGACGTGATGGACGGGCATTTCGTGCCCAATATCTCCATCGGCCCGTTGGTCGTGAAGGCGATCCGGCCGCTCACCAAGAAGCCGCTCGACGTCCACCTGATGATCGCGCCCGCCGATCCTTACCTGGAGGCCTTCGCCAAGGCCGGCGCCGACCTCATCACCATCCACCCGGAAGCCGGGCCGCATCTGGAGCGCTCGCTCTCGGTCATCCGGAGCTTGGGCAAGCGCGCGGGCGTCGCGCTCAATCCGTCGACGCCCGAGAGCGCCATCGAATACGTACTCGACAAGGTCGATCTCGTGCTCGCCATGACCGTGAACCCCGGCTTCGGCGGCCAGTCCTTCATCCCGGCGGTGGTCGACAAGGTGCGCGCCTTGAAGCGCATGATCGGCAACCGTCCGATCGATCTCGAAGTCGACGGCGGCATCACGCCGGAAACCGCGCCGCTCGTCACCGCAGCCGGGGCCAATGTGCTGATCGCCGGCTCGGCGATCTTCGGCGCCGGCGACCGCGACGCCTATGCGTCCCGCATCTCGGCCCTGCGCGCGGCCTCGAACCGCGCGGCGGCCTGATGATCCCGCGCTACAGCCGCCCCGAGGCGGCGGAAATCTGGAAGCCGGAAACCCGCTTCCGCATCTGGTTCGAGATCGAAGCGCACGCCACCGACGCCATGGCCGAACTCGGCCTGGTGCCCAAGGAGGCCGCCAAGAAAATCTGGGACAAGGGGCGGAACGCAAAATTCGATATCGCGCGCATCGACGCGATCGAGCGCGAGGTCAAGCACGACGTCATCGCGTTCCTCACCCACTTGGCCGAGATCGTCGGACCGGAGGCGCGCTACGTCCACGCCGGCCTCACTTCCTCCGACGTGCTCGACACTTGCCTCGCGGTCCAACTCTCGCGCAGCGCCGATCTGCTGATCGCCGACGTGGATCGCCTGATGCAGGCGCTCGAGCGCCGCGCCCGGGAGCACAAGAACACGCTCTCCGTCGGCCGCTCGCACGGCATCCACGCCGAGCCCACGACCTTCGGGCTCAAGCTCGCATTCGCCTATGCGGAATTCGCGCGCGCCCGCGACCGGCTCGTGGCCGCCAGGCGCGAGATCGCGACCTGCAAGATCTCCGGCGCCGTCGGCACCTTCGCCAATATCGACCCGCGGGTCGAAGCACATGTCGCCAAAAAGCTCGGCCTCGCGGTCGAGCCGATCTCGACCCAGGTCGTGCCGCGCGACCGGCACGCCATATTCTTCGCCACGCTCGGCGTCGTCGCCGCCTCGGTCGAGCGGCTGGCCACCGAGATCCGCCATCTGCAGCGCACCGAGGTCGGCGAAGCCGAGGAGTTCTTCTCCGAGGGCCAGAAGGGCTCCTCCGCCATGCCGCACAAGCGCAATCCAGTGCTCTCCGAAAACCTCACCGGGCTCGCGCGCATGGTGCGCGCCTATGTGCAGCCGGCGCTCGAAGACGTGGCGCTCTGGCACGAGCGCGACATTTCCCACTCCTCGGTCGAGCGCATGATCGGCCCCGACGCCACCGTGACGCTGGATTTCGCGCTCAACCGGCTGGCCGATCTGATCGACAAGCTCGTGGTTTACCCCGAGGCGATGCAGCGCAATCTCGACCGCCAGGGCGGCCTGGTGCACTCGCAGCGGGTCATGCTCACGCTGATCGAAAAAGGTGCTGCCCGCGAGGATGCTTACCGGCTGGTGCAGCGAAACGCGATGAAGGCGATCGAGGGCCGCGGCAACTTCCGCTCGCTTCTTGAGGCCGACGCGGAAGTGACTCGCCTGCTTCAGAAATCCGAGATCGAAGCCTGCTTCGACTTAAAGTATCACTTGAAGCACGTGGATACGATCTTCAAGCGCGTATTCGGGCGCTGACTAACGCCTAAATAGATTCGGAGCGGCGAAGACTCGCCGCCCCGAATTTCGTGCCTAAGGACAACCTCATTTCGGAGGATCCTGCTGCTTCTGCTTGGCCGGCGGCGGCGAAGGCTTCGACGGTGCAGGTGGCGGCGGTGCCTGCCGTTGCACAGGGGCCTGCCGCTGGATCTGAGGACGCGGCTGATCCGGCGCCCGTTGAATCCGTGGCTGATCCGGCGCCCGTTGAATCCGTGGCTGATCAGGTCCCCGCTGAATACGAGGTTGATCAGGTCCCCGCTGAATACGAGGCTTCTCGTTTTCCGGTCCCCGCTGAATCCGTCGCTGATCGATCGCCGGCCCCTTCTGGTCGAACTGTTTCTTCCCCCGCTGATCGGTCGCCGGCCCCTTCTGGTCGAATCGCTTTTGCCCCCGGCGCTCCTTCGGATCGATCAGCCTGAGCGGCCGCGGCTGCGGCCGCATCGGCACGACATGAAGACGTTTGCCCTCACGGTCGCGCCAGCGCGAGCGCGACTCGTAGCGGAAGTGGTCGCGCGAGTAATAGCGACCATGCCAAAGGCTGGGCGCCGCGAATAGCGGTGGAAACGAGTAAAGCGGAACGGAAGTTCCGCCGAGATCGAGCACCCCGCGCGGAAGGAAGCCGTCATAATCCTCGACGCCCACTTCGCACCAGGAACGATTGCAATTCAGCACCTCGACGATACTGCCCTCCGGCAGCTCGACGATCGGCGCGAAGTCCCAGCCTGCACCCTCGCGCAGCTCCGCCGGCTCGACCGTCGTCGCCTCGAAGGCCGCGGCACTGAACGCGGAGGCGGCGAGCAGACAGCCCGCTGCCAGCACCGACTTTACTTGAAAGCGCATCAATAACTCTCCAAGAGGTTGTGCCCCGGTCCGCCGGACCTTGATCCGGCAGGATTGAGGCGGATCGGCGACCGATTCGCCGAAGGACGGCTAGGGCCGGGGCGCGAACGAAAAAAAGCGGCCGTCAGCTACCGGCCTGCAACTCCTCCACCGCCTTCATCAACAGGCTATCCATGGTGCTGCGCAGTTCCTGGTCGGAGACGCCCTTGACCCCTTTAGCGTCGAAATCCTTGCGCACCTTCGCAAACACGTCGTCGTCGCCGGGCGATTCGAAGTCGGCGATCACGACCTCCTTGGCATAGGCCTGCGCGTCGGCGCCCGTGAGCCCGAGCTTTTCCGCCGCCCACAGGCCCAGGAGCTTGTTGCGCCGGGCGGTGGCCTTGAAGCGCAGCTCCTCGTCGTGCGCGAACTTCTTCTCGAAGCCTTCCTCGCGCTTGTCGAAGGTGGTCATCGCCGCCTCTCATTCCCGCTGACGCTCCGCCGGGGGCGAAGCGAGCTTTGAATATAGGGCCGCCGTGTTGCGATCAACAGTGTTGGCGGGCCTTTGCATTGTGCTGGGGGGCCCGATCAGATAGGGTCGAAAAAACCGGTGTGCAGCGCAATACGAATCGTGCACCGTCGTGTAGCTTCGCGGTAGGGAACTATCACGAAGCGTTCCATCGGATTCCGGTTCGCCATGGACTTCACCAAATCACGGTACAGCCCCATGAGCCGTCGTCGCCGCATCTACGAAGGCAAGGCCAAGGTCCTCTACGAAGGGCCCGAGCCCGGCACGCTCGTCCAGCACTTCAAGGACGACGCCACCGCCTTCAACGCCAAGAAGCACGAAGTGGTGGAAGGCAAGGGCGTGCTCAACAATCGCATTTCCGAATACATCTTCCAGCGGCTCAACGAGATCGGCGTACCCACCCACTTCATCCGCCGGCTCAACATGCGCGAGCAATTGATCCGCGAGGTCGAGATCATCCCGATCGAGGTGGTGGTGCGCAACGTCGCCGCCGGCTCCATGGCCACACGGCTGGGCATCGAGGAAGGCACCCAGCTCCCGCGCTCGATCATCGAGTTCTATTACAAGAACGACAAGCTCGGCGACCCGATGGTGTCGGAGGAGCACATCACCGCGTTCGGCTGGGCCACGACGCAGGAGATCGACGACGTCATCGCGCTCGCCATTCGCGTCAACGATTTCCTCACCGGCTTGTTCCTCGGCGTCGGCATCCGCCTCGTCGATTTCAAGATCGAGTGCGGACGGCTGTGGGAAAACGACATGATGCGCATCGTCGTGGCCGATGAGATCAGCCCCGACACTTGCCGGCTGTGGGACATCAAGACCGCCGAGAAGTTCGACAAGGACCGCTTCCGCCGCGACCTCGGCGGGCTGGTCGAGGGCTATACCGAAGTCGCCAAGCGCCTCGGTATCATGGCCGAAGGCGAGCCGCCGCAGGGCCGCGGGCCGGTGCTGGTGCAGTGAACGTGGCGTTCGTGCGTGAAGTTTTGGCGGGGGCTCATTGCCCCCGTTGCCGTTTCGGAGCGAAGCGATGAAAGCGCGCGTGACGGTAACGCTCAAGTCCGGCGTACTCGACCCGCAAGGCAAGGCCATCGAGGGCGCGCTCAAGTCGCTCGGCATCGAGGGCGTTTCGAGCGTCCGCCAGGGCAAGGTGTTCGACATCGAGCTTGCCTCGAAGGATAAGAAAGCGGCCGAATCCGCGCTCAAGAATGCGTGCGAGAAGTTGCTGGCCAATACCGTGATCGAGAACTATCGCGTCGAGGTGATCGGGTAGGACGCACTTCCCCTCTCCCCTCGGGGGAGAGGGGGGCGAGCGCAGCGAGCCGGGTGAGGGGGACCGGCAGCGAAGTCAGGACCCCCTCACCCGCCTCGCCGCCTCCGGCGGCTCGGCACCCTCTTCCCCACGGGGAGAGGGAAAAGTGGAGCAGCTGCATCGGATGAAATCCGCCGTCATCGTCTTCCCTGGCTCGAACCGCGAAGCCGACGTCGCACGCGCGCTCACCCGCATCACCGGCTACGCTCCCGCCATGGTCTGGCACGCCGACACGGCGTTGCCGGCCGGAACCGATCTCGTGGTGCTGCCCGGCGGCTTCGCCTACGGCGATTATCTGCGCTGCGGCGCCATCGCCGCGCGCGCGCCAATCATGGATGCGGTGCGGGCGCACGCTGCGAGAGGCGGCCTCGTGCTCGGCATCTGCAACGGCTTTCAGATTCTGTGCGAGGCCGGGCTGCTGCCCGGCGTGCTGATGCGCAACGCGCAGCTGAAATTCATGTGCCACGACGTGTTCCTGCGCGTCGAGCGCTCCGACACGCCCTTCACGCGCCGCTACAACGCCGGCGACGTGATCCGCGTTCCGGTGGCCCACGGCGAAGGCAACTACATCGCCGACAGCGAAACCATCGCCCGCCTCGAAGGCGAAGGCCGGGTGTTGTTCCGCTACACCTCGCCCGAAGGCAAGCTCGATGAAGCCTATAATTTCAACGGTGCTACCAATGCGATCGCTGGAATTCTTTCGGAAAAACTCAACGTGCTCGGCCTGATGCCGCATCCGGAGAACCACATCGACGCGGCCATCGGCCCCACCGACGGCCGCGGCTTGTTCGAGAGCGTCAAGGCGGCCCTCGCCGCATGAGCCGATGATCCCGAACGAACCTCGCGTCACTCCGCAACTCGTCGCCGAGCACGGGCTCAAGCCCGACGAGTTCGAGCGCTTCCGCAAGATGATCGGCCGCGAGCCGAGCTACACCGAGCTCGGCATCGTCTCGGCCATGTGGAACGAGCACTGCTCGTACAAGTCCTCGAAAGTGCATCTACGCACGCTGCCGACCCAGGCGCCCTGGGTGATCCAGGGCCCGGGCGAGAATGCCGGCGTGATCGACATCGGCGGCGGCCTCGCCGTGGTGTTCAAGATGGAGAGCCACAACCATCCCTCCTTCATCGAGCCCTATCAGGGAGCGGCCACCGGTGTCGGTGGAATTTTGCGCGACGTCTTCACCATGGGCGCCCGCCCGATCGCCTGCCTGAATTTTCTGCGCTTCGGCTCGCCCTCGCATCCGAAAACCCGCTCGCTCGTTTCCGGCGTCGTCGCCGGCATCGGCGGCTACGGGAATTCCTTTGGCGTCCCGACCGTCGGCGGCGGGGTCGGATTCCATCCGCGCTATGACGGCAACAATCTCGTCAACGCCATGGCCGTCGGCATCGCCGAGAAGGACAAGATTTTCTACGCCAAGGCCACCGGCGTCGGCCTGCCCGTGGTCTATCTCGGCTCCAAGACCGGCCGCGACGGCATCCACGGCGCCACCATGGCATCGGCCGAATTCGGCGACGGTGCCGAGGAGAAGCGGCCGACCGTGCAGGTCGGCGATCCGTTCTCGGAAAAACTGCTGCTCGAAGCCTGCCTCGAAATCATGCGCGAGGGCTGCGTGGTCGCGATCCAGGACATGGGCGCCGCCGGCCTCACCTGCTCCGCCGTCGAGATGGGCGCCAAGGGCGACCTCGGCGTGACGCTCGATCTCGAGGCGGTGCCCACGCGCGAGGAAGGCATGAGCGCCTACGAGATGATGCTCTCCGAGAGCCAGGAGCGCATGCTCATGGTGATCAAGCCCGGCAAGGAGGCCAAGGCCGAGGCGATCTTCAAGAAATGGGGCCTCGACTTCGCCGTCGTCGGCCGCACCACCGACACCAAGCGCTTCATCGTGCGCTTCAACGGCGACGTGATGGCCGACCTGCCGATCAAGGAGCTCGGCGACGAGGCGCCGGTCTATGAGCGGCCGTTTGCCGAGCCCAAGAAGCGCGCGCGGCTCGATCCCGCCTCTGTCCCCTGCCCGATCACGATCGCCGAGGCGCTGGAGAAGCTCATCGCCTCACCGGACCTTTGCTCGAAGCGCTGGGTCTGGGAACAATACGACCACGTCATCCTCGGCAACACCGTGCAGCGGCCCGGCGGCGATGCGGCGGTGGTTCGGATCGGCGACGGGCCCAAGGCGCTCGCGCTCACCACCGATGTCACGCCGCGCTATTGCGAAGCCGATCCGTTCGAGGGCGGCAAGCAGGCAGTGGCCGAAGCCTGGCGGAATCTGACCGCCGTCGGCGCGCGGCCGCTCGCGCTCACCGACAATCTCAATTTCGGCAATCCCGAGCGGCCCGAGATCATGGGTCAGTTCGTCTATTGCGTGCGCGGCATCGCCGAAGCCTGCAAGGCGCTCGAGTTCCCGGTCGTGTCGGGCAATGTCTCGCTCTACAACGAGACCAACGGCCGCGCGATCCTGCCGACACCCACGATCGGCGGCGTCGGGCTGCTCGACGACTTCACGAAAAGCGCGACGCTGGCCTTCAAAGCCGAGGGCGAGGCGATCCTGCTCATCGGCGAGACCAAGGGCTGGCTCGGCCAGAGCGCGTTCCTGGTGACGATCCTCGGCCGCGAGGAAGGCGCGCCGCCGCCGGTCGATCTCACGGCCGAGAAGACCAACGGCGATCTGGTCCGCACGCTGATCCGGGACGGCATCCTTACCGCGGTCCATGACCTGTCGGACGGCGGGCTTCTGGTCGCGCTCGCCGAGATGGCCATGGCTTCGCGAATCGGCGCCGCGATCGAGGCGCCGCCGCCCGGCCTGCCGCCCCACGCCTTCTGGTTCGGCGAGGATCAGGCGCGCTACGTGGTGACCGTCCCCGCCACGCGCCTGCCCGAAATCGAGGCAATCGCCGCCAAGACAGCGGTCCCGCTCTGGCGGCTCGGCCGCACCGGCGGCGACCGATTGACGCTCCCGGGCGAGCGCCCGATATTGATCTCGGCCTTGCAAGCGCTGCATGAGTTGTGGTTTCCGACCTATATGTCGGAAAGCGGCGGCTGACCGGAGACGGCCATGGCGATGGATGCCCGGGATATCGAGAAGCTGATCAAATCCGCGATCCCGGATGCGGAAGTAACCATCCGCGACCTTGCCGGCGACGGCGATCATTATGCCGCCACGGTCGTGGCCGAGAGCTTCCGCGGCAAAACGCGTGTGCAGCAGCATCAGTTGGTCTATGCTGCGCTGAAGGGTTCCATGGGCGGCGCGCTGCACGCGCTGGCCCTGCAGACCGCGACCCCGGAAGGGCGCTGAGGACACCATGAGCATCGAGCAATTCATCGATAAGGAAGTGAAGTCGAGCGACGTCGTGCTGTTCATGAAAGGCACGCCGCAGTTCCCGCAATGCGGCTTCTCCGGGCAGGTCGTGCAGATCCTCGATTATCTCGGCGTGCCCTATAAGGGCATGAACGTGCTCGACTCCGCCGACCTGCGTAACGGCATCAAGACCTATTCCAACTGGCCCACGATTCCGCAGCTCTACGTGAAGGGCGAGTTCGTCGGCGGCTGCGACATCATCCGCGAGATGTTTCAGGCCGGCGAGCTGCAGAAATTGCTCAAGGAAAAAGGCTTGGCCGTGCGCGAGACCGCGCAGACCTGAACGCAGATCTCGGAATTCTCGAATGCAGAAGGCCGCCCGCGGGCGGCCTTCGTTCTTGATCGCCTCGGCGCGACCCCGCCTATTTCAAGCGCTTGATGATCAGATAGAGCAGCGCCAGCACGATCGCCATTCCAACCAGCGCCTGCGGCTGCATGCCATTGGCGAACTTGAGTACGTTGTCGGCGACCGACGTAACCCATGGCCCCGAGCCCTGCCCCATGAGCAGATGCACGAGGATGATCGAAAGCACGGCAAGGAAGCCGAGTTCGACGAAAGCCCACAAATACCTTCTGGCTTTGTCCAGGAAATCCATCATGGCCCGCCCCCTGAGGTTCGGGTGGGAGCGCCGCCCCCACCCGGCTTGGCCGTCAGTGTTGCCGACGCAACGCGAAAAACCTCATTGCGGCGGCGTTGCGTGTGTTCAGGCGATCGTGCGCTTCGAGAACAGCCAGAGGATGAAGCCAAGTGCGATCAGGCCGATCAGCCCGTTGGCGCCGAGGTCTTTCACCAATGCGACGATGTTGGCGGTTACGCTGCCGAAGAACGGAAGCTGCGGGCCTACGAGGAGCGCCGCGACGATGGCCAATGCGATGAGCATGAGGCCGATTTCCGTCAACCCGCCGATCCAACCCTTCAACGTATTCATCAGGTCCATGTGCGATTCTCCCCATTCGAGTTGCGCTTGACGCTCTACGACTTTCGGTGGGGGAAGCTACTGGGTCTTGGCCGATTATCAAGCAACCTACTAGCTATTGTGCACCGATGAAGGTGCCGCGCCTTCCTGCGCAAGGCCGCGCGGACCATTGTGAAATTTCTGCCGCAGCGCACAAACCGCTCCGCCACAACCGGGACAGTGAGGGATTCGGACAAAGCGATTCGTTCCGGCGCACGCCCGCGCGCCGGCTCACAGCATCAAATCCGGGAAATTCTCAGCGCGAGTAGAACTCGACGACCAGGTGCGGTTCCATCTGCACCGGATAGGGCACCTCGGTCGGGGTCGGCACCCGCGTCATCTTCGCGGTCATCTTCTTGTGGTCGACCTCGAGATAGTCGGGCACGTCGCGCTCGGCGGACTGGGTCGCCTCCAGCACGATCGCGAGTTCCTTCGCGCGATCCTTCAGTTCGACCACTTCGCCGACCTTGACCTTGAAGCTCGGAATGGTGACGCGCGTTCCGTTCACCTTCACGTGGCCGTGCGACACGAATTGGCGCGCCGCGAACACGGTCGGCACAAACTTGGCGCGATAGATGACGGCGTCGAGTCGCCGCTCGAGTAGCCCGACCATGTGCGCGCCGGTGTCGCCCTTGAGCCGCCTCGCGACCTGGTAGATGCCGCGGAACTGTCGCTCGGAGATATTGGCGTAATAGCCCTTCAGCTTCTGCTTGGCGCGCAACTGCACGCCGAAGTCCGAGAGCTTGCCTTTGCGGCGCTGGCCGTGCTGGCCGGGACCATATTCCCGGCGATTGACGGGGCTCTTCGGGCGGCCCCAGATATTTTCACCCATGCGGCGATCGAGCTTGTGCTTCGCCGCTTTGCGCTTCGACATCGCGTGATCCCTCTCCTACTCGGGTCGCGCGCCCTCCTCTGCCGGAAGGTCCGGCCGACAGGCAGGGGCGTCCAGGAAGCCACTGCCGCGGGTGCGTAAAATGCCACGCGGACCCGAAGGTCCGCGAAGCTGGGTGGGGATAGCCGCTAGCGCCGGGCCTGTCAAACCGCGACGGGTATCGCCTCCGCGGCCCCGATGCCGAAGGCCGCAAGCCGCCCGGCAAGCGCGGCCGAGGGCGCCCGGCCGCTGGTGAAAAGGGCTCGCACGGGTGCGTTGGCCGCCGGCCCCGGGGCGCCCAACAGGCTCGAGGCACGCCGGGCAATGGCGGGCGCCGGGTCGATCCATTCCACGGGCCAAGGCGCGAGCTTCTTCAGGCGCTCGAGCAGCAGCGGATAATGGGTGCAAGCCAGAACCACCGTATCGGTGCGGGCGCCGTCGTCGACGAAACCGGGCGCAATCTCGGCCGCGATTGCGTCGTCGGTCACCGTCTCCCCGCGCAGCGCCAATTCCGCAAGACTCGCCAGCCATTCGCTGCCGACCAGCGTGACTTTGCAATCGCCGGCGAACTCGCGGATCAGCTCGTGGGTATAGTCGCGCCGCACCGTGCCGGGAGTCGCAAGCACGCTGACCCGCTTGGTCTTCGATCGCTCGCAGGCGGGCTTGATCGCGGGCACCGTGCCCACGAACGGGATCGCGAAGCGCGCGCGCAGGACCGGAAGCGCCAAGGTCGAGGCGGTATTGCAGGCGATGACCACGAGATCGGGCCCGACCTCGGCGATGAGCCGCTCCATCACCTCGCACACGCGGTCGACAAGCTCGCCGTCGCCGAGCCGGCCATAGGGGAAGGCCGCGTCATCGGCGGCATAGACGAGTACGAGATCCGGCCGCGTGCGAGCGAGTTCGCGCAACACCGTGAGCCCGCCGAGGCCGGAATCGAAGACCAGCGCCTTGAGCGCATGCAGACGGCCTGCTTCGGACTGCACCATGAAACCCGCCGAGCCCCACGCGAGGCTTTCCCCTCGCCTCGCGGCAAGAGTGTGGCGGCAAATCGTGAACGGGAAGTGAGCGAGCCGGCGCGGCTACTTGAGCGTGACCGAATAGGTCATGTTGCCGCTCACCATATAGCCCTCGACCTGCTGGCCCATCTGCCGGTTCACGTTGACCGTCACGTTTTCGAGCCGGCAGTCCTTGGCCAGCACGCTTTGCAGGACGACGCATTCCTTCGAGGCCATCTCGTAGACGATACGGCGCGCCCGTTCGCGAACGGCTTCCGGTTCGGCGGTGGTCTCGTTGGTGGACCCGGCAACGAAGAAGTTCATGGCGACCTGGATGCGAACCGGCTGCTCCCGCCGCTCTGACTGCAGAGGCCGATCTTGCGCCAACGGCTGGGTGACGGCGCTTGCCGCGAGCACGGCGGCTAGAATGAGCGAGGCGGCAATGCGTATCATGGGCGGTCTCTCTGATCCGCACTCGCCATAGCAAACAGACGTTTGCACGGCGTTAGCGGAACATGCGCAAAATCGCCGTCACAATTCATCTTTCACAATTCATCCTTTGGTGTCCGGACGCCCCAGCGCGAGTTCCGCGGCCAGCCGGTCGAGCACGCCGGCATCGTCGGCTTCGATCTCCCGATCCACCACGTCGATCACCCGATAGCCGCGCGCGGCCAACCAGCTCCGCTTTTTCGCCCGGCTTTTCGCGCCGCCTTCGGAGTCGCGCGCCGGCACGATTTCGATCACCGTGCGCAGTGGAAACGAGACGAAATCCGCGATGTGCGGGCCGACCGGAACCTGGCGCTTGAAGCGGCCGGCGAAGCGGCGGTCCTTGACCAGTGCTTCCCAGAGCGCCCGTTCCGCATCGGTCGGGTTGCGGCGCAGGAGCCGCGCCAGCCCGCGCACCGGCGCGTGCTCCGAGGACACGCGCGCGGCGCCATGCTCGGCGAGGAGCTCACGCAGCATCTCCGCCTCGGCGCCGTCGAGAATGCCGCCCTTGGCCGGTCCCTTGCGCCCTTGGGCGAGCGCCATGATCACCCCGTGCAGCGTCTGGATATCCTGCTGCGTCGGCTGCATGCGATGGATGACATTGCGCAAGTTCACCACCATGGTCTCGCGCTTCTCCGGCGGCCGAAAGAATTCGACCCGCTCCAACTCCCGCTCGAGCCCTTCGAAGAACGCGATGAGCTGCTCGCGCGGCGCCGAGACGGATCTCTGGCGCATCTCGAACGGAAGCTTCCCGCCGGTCGCGAGCTTGAACCATTCATAGGCGATCACCAGCACCGCCTGGGCGAGATTGAGCGAGGCGAATGCCGGGTTCACCGGCAGTGTCACGATCTTGTCGGCGAGCGCGACTTCCTCGTTCTCGAGCCCGTTGCGCTCGCGCCCGAACACCACCGCGACCGTCTCGCCGGCGGCAATTCTGGGCGCCATCTCCGCCGCCGCGTCGCCGGCGCCGATCACCGGCTTGGCCTGGTGATGATCGCGCGCGGTCGTGGCCAGCACATAGGTGCAGTCGGCGATCGCGGCCTCCAGCGTATCGAACAGCCCGGCTTCGTCGATCACGCGGTCGGCGCCGGAGGCGGAGCGGCGCGCCTGCGCGCTGGGCCAGCCGTCGCGCGGCTTCACGAGCCGCAGCCGCGTCAGCCCGAAATTGGCCATGGCGCGCGCGGCGGCGCCGATGTTCTCGCCGAGCTGCGGCTCGACGAGCACGATCACCGGACCGCCTTCGATCCATTCCCTGGTCCGGTCGGTTCCCGCGCCTGGCACATCCGCCTCTTGTTGCTTTCTGATGCCGAAAAGGTCGGCTTTCTCCCTCCAGCCGGCAATGCTATAGCGGCGCCGGCCGCGGCGAGAAACCGCTGCTTCGCGCCTCGCCCGCGGTCCCGCCGCGGATTTCGCACCCTTTCCAAGCCTTTTCCGGGAAACCCATGCCCAAGATCAAGGTCAAGAATCCCGTCGTCGAGATGGACGGCGACGAGATGACACGCATCATTTGGCAGCTCATCAAGGACAAGCTGATCCACCCCTATCTCGACGTCGAGCTGCTCTATTACGACCTCGGCATCGAGAACCGCGACAAGACCGACGACCAGGTCACGATCGACGCGGCCGAGATGACCAAGAAGGTCGGCGTCGCGGTCAAGTGCGCGACCATCACGCCCGACGAGGCGCGCGTCAAAGAATTCAACCTGAAGAAAATGTACCGCTCGCCCAACGGCACGATCCGCAACATCCTGGGCGGGGTCATCTTCCGCGAGCCGATCATCTGCAAGAACGTGCCCCGCCTGGTGCCCGGCTGGACCAAGCCGATCATCATCGGCCGCCACGCCTATGGCGACCAATACCGCGCCACCGATTTCCGCTTCCCCGGCAAGGGCAGGATCACGATCAAATTCGTAGGCGAGGACGGCAAGACGATCGAACACGAGGTGTTCCAGGCACCGGCCTCGGGCGTGGCGATGGCGATGTACAATCTCGACGAACTCGATCCGCGATTTCGCCCGCGCCTCGATGAACTACGCGCTCGACCGTGGCTATCCGCTCTATCTCTCGACCAAGAACACGATTCTGAAGGTCTATGACGGACGCTTCAAGGATATCTTCCAGGAAATCTTCGACAAGGAGTTCAAGGCGGCGTTCGACGCCAAGAAGCTCACCTACGAGCACCGGCTGATCGACGACATGGTCGCCGCCTCGCTCAAGTGGTCGGGCGGCTATGTCTGGGCCTGCAAGAACTACGACGGCGACGTGCAGTCGGACATCGTGGCCCAGGGCTTCGGCTCGCTCGGGCTGATGACCTCGGTGCTGACCACGCCCGACGGCAAGGTGCTGGAATCCGAAGCCGCGCACGGCACCGTGACGCGGCACTATCGCGAGCATCAGAAGGGCCGCGCGACCTCCACCAACTCGATCGCTTCGATCTTCGCCTGGACCCGCGGGCTCGCGCATCGCGCCAAGCTCGACGACAACGCCGAGCTCGCCAAGTTCTCGGCTACGCTCGAAAAGGTCTGCGTCGACACCGTCGAGGCCGGTTTCATGACCAAGGATCTCGCGCTCCTCGTCGGCGACGAGCAGAAGTGGCTTTCGACCGAGGGCTTCCTCGACAAGGTCGACGAGAATTTGAAGAAGGCGATGGCCTGAAGGCCCGCGCGCTCAGCGGCGCGGCCGGCTGCGCGGCCGCGCCGCGGGTGCGCGCGGCTTGCCGTCCTCGATCACGCCCTCGGCCAGTTCCTCGCGCATGATATCGCCCTCGGGCGTGATGCTCTTGCCGCCTAGCCGCTTGGTCGCCACGTCCCGCAGGCGCGTTGCGATACTGGGCGAGCGCTCCAGCAGCGCGTGCAAATCCTGCGCGTCGAGCACCAAGAGGCTCGTGCGGCTGATTGCCTTGACCGTCGCGGTGCGCCGCGTCTTGCGCAGCACCGCGATCTCGCCGAAGAAATCGCCGACGCCGAGCCGGATGTGCCCTTCCTTGAGCTCGATCTCGACCTCGCCGGTGGCGACGAAATACATCGAATGCCCCGCCTCGCCGCGGCGAACGATGATCGAGCCGGGGTCGACCGTCTGCGAACGCAGGAGCCGCATGATATCGCCGATCTCCGCCGCGTTGAGGCCGGCGAACAGCGGCACGCGGGCCACCATGCTCCAGGTGACGACGAACTCGCGGCGGTGGATTTCCTGGCCGAACGCCGTCGCGATGATGCCGATCGGCAGCGCCAGCACGATGATGCCGCTGAAGATGGTGAACGTCGCCACCAGTCGCCCGAGCGGAGTGATCGGCACGACGTCGCCGTAGCCGACCGTGCCGAGCGTGACGACTGCCCACCAGAGAGCGTCGGGGATGGTGCCGAGCTTGTCGGGCTGCGCATCGCGCTCGACGTGATACATGACCGAGGCGGCGACCAGCGCTACGCCGATGAGAATGACGAAACAGCCGAACAGCGCGCGGCGCTCGCGCCCCAGCACGTCCAAGAGCGAGCGCATGGCCGGCGAATAGCGCGCGAGCTTGAGAAAGCGGACCGTCCTGAAAACCAGCAGGATGCGCAAATCGACCGGAAACAGCAGCGCGATCCAGAACGGCAGCACCGCGAGCAGATCGACGATCCCGGCGGGGCTGAGCGCGTAGCGGATGCGCGCGCGCTGGCCGGCCAGATGGCTATAGGGCGCGTGCTCGACCGCGGCCCACAGCCGCAACAGATACTCGACCGTGAACACGGCGATCGAGATCATCTCGATGGCACGGAACAGGGCGCCATAGCGCGCCGCCAGCTCGGGCACGGATTCGAGCGTGATCGAGGCAAGATTGACGACGATCAGCGTCAGGATCAGCCGGCTGACGATCACGCTGACCCAATCGCCGAACGACCCGAGTTCGAGGATCTCGTAGGTGCGCCGCCGGAGCTCGGCGATGCGGGTGCTGCGCGCCATCGCCCGCTCAGCCGCCGCCGATCGCCGCTTCGATGGCGGCGAGCGCGGCTTCAGCTTTGGCGCCGTCGGGGCCGCCGGCCTGGGCCATATCCGGCCGGCCGCCGCCGCCCTTGCCGCCGAGCGCTTCGGCACCCTTCTTCACCAGCGCGACCGCGTCGAAGCGCGGGGTCAAATCGGTGGTGACGCCGACCACGATGCTGGCCCTGCCCTCCTCGTTCACGCCGACAAAAGCGACGATGCCGGAGCCGATTTGCTTCTTGCCCTCGTCGGCGAGGCTTTTCAGGTCCTTCGTCTCGACGCCGGAGACCGCGCGAGCGAGCAACTTCACGTCGCCGACCTTACGCACCCCGTCCTCGGCGCTCTTGGCGCCGCCGCCCATGGCGAGCTTCTTGCGCGCCTCGGATAGCTCGCGCTCGAGCTTGCGCCGCTCGTCGAGCAACGCCTCGATCCGCGCCGGCACCTCGGCGACCGGCGCTTTCATCAGCGCCGCCACGTCGCGCAGGCCCCGTGCCTCGCCGGCCAGATGATGCCGCGCCGCGGCGCCGGTCAGCGCCTCGACCCGGCGCACGCCGGAGGCGACCGCGCTCTCGGCGACGACGGCGATGAGCCCGATGTCGCCGGTCCGCCGGACATGGGTGCCGCCGCAAAGCTCGACCGACCAGCCCATCTGATTGCCGGCCTCGCCGGTGGCGACCACACGCACCTCGTCGCCGTATTTTTCGCCGAACAATGCCCGCGCCCCCGAAGCGATCGCGTCGTCGATCGCCATCAGCCGTGTCGTAACCGCCGAATTATCCAGCACCCTCGCGTTCGCTAGCTCCTCGATCTTCGCAAGCTCCGCGTCGCTGATCGGCTTGGGATGCGCGAAATCGAAACGCAGCCGGTCCGGCGCGACCAGCGAGCCCTTCTGCGCCACGTGGTCGCCGAGCACCTGGCGGAGCGCCTCGTGCAGCAGATGCGTCGCCGAATGGTTGCGGCGGATGTCGGAACGGCGCGCATGATCCACATCGAGCGCGAGCGCGAGCCCGGGTTTCAGCGTGCCTTGCTCGACTTTCCCGAAATGAATGATGAGGTCGCCCACCTTCTTTTGGGTGTCAGTGACGCGGAAGCGCACGCCCTCGGCCGAAAGCGTGCCGGTGTCGCCGACCTGGCCGCCGGACTCGCCATAGAACGGGGTCTGGTTGACCAGCACCACGCCTTCCTCGCCGGCTTTTAGCTCTTTTGTCTCGGCACCGCTTTTCACCAGCGCCGTCACCACGCCCTCGGCTTTCTCGGTTTCGTAGCCGAGAAATTCGGTGGCCCCCAGCTTCTCGCGCAAGCCGAACCAGATCGTCTCGGTCGCCGCCTCGCCGGAGCCCGCCCAACTCCCGCGCGCCTTCTCGCGCTGCTGCTCCATGGATTTTGCGAACGTATCGGTGTCGACGGCGATGTTGCGCGGCCGCAGCGCGTCCTGGGTGAGGTCCAGCGGAAAGCCGTAGGTGTCGTAGAGCGTGAACGCGGTCTCGCCCTTGAGCTTGTCGCCGGCCTTGAGGCCCTTGGTCGCCTCGTCGAGGATCGCCAGCCCGCGCTCGAGCGTCTTGCGGAAGCGCGTCTCCTCGAGCTTGAGCGTCTCGCTGATCAGCGCCTCGGCGCGCACCAGCTCCGGGTAAGCCTGGCCCATCTCGCGCACCAGCACCGGCACCAGCCGCCACATCAAGGGATCGCGCGCGCCCAGGAGCTGCGCGTGGCGCATGGCCCGGCGCATGATCCGCCGCAGCACGTAGCCGCGGCCTTCGTTCGACGGCAGCACGCCATCGGCGACGAGGAACGCGGACGCGCGCAGGTGGTCGGCGATGACACGGTGGCTGGCCTTGGCCGGCCCTTCGGCCATGACCCCGGTCGCGTCCACGCTCGCCCGGATCAGCGCGCCGAACAGGTCGATCTCGTAATTGTCGTGGGTGCCCTGCAGCACCGCGGCGAAGCGCTCGAGCCCCATGCCGGTGTCGATCGAGGGCTTGGGCAGATTCACCCGCTTGCCGCCGGCCAGCTGCTCGTACTGCATGAACACGAGGTTCCAGATCTCGATGAAGCGGTCGCCCTCCTGATCGGCCGAACCGGGCGGGCCGCCGGCGATGTGTGCGCCGTGGTCGTAGAAAATCTCCGAGCACGGACCGCAAGGACCCAACTCGCCCATGGCCCAGAAATTGTCGGAGCCGGAAATGCGGAGAATTCTCGACTCGGGCAGGCCCGCGATCTTCTTCCAGAGCTTGAACGCGTCGTCGTCGTCGACATAGACGGTGATGAGCAGCTTGTCCTTCGGCAGCGCGAAGGTCTTGGTCATCAGGTTCCAGGCGAGCTCGATCGCATGGTCCTTGAAATAGTCGCCGAAGGAAAAGTTCCCCAGCATCTCGAAGAAGGTGTGATGGCGGGTCGTATAGCCCACATTGTCGAGGTCGTTGTGCTTGCCGCCGGCGCGCACGCACTTCTGCGCGCTGACCGCGCGCACGTAGGGCCGCTTCTCGACGCCGGTGAAGACGTTCTTGAATTGCACCATCCCGGCATTGGTGAACATCAGCGTCGGGTCGTTGCGCGGCACGAGCGGCGACGACGGCACGACCGCGTGCCCGTCCTTGGCGAAATAGTCGAGGAAGGTCGACCGGATTTCGTTGACGCCGCTCATGGGCCGGTTCTGTACCGGCCATGGGTGGCGGTGTCGAGGGACGCTCTAGCCGCACCGGGCAAGGCTTTGCGGGCTGTTCGGGCCCCACGGGCCGAACACCCTCTCCCCTTGTGGGAGAGGGTGGCGAGGACGGAGCGAAGCGAAGTCCGAGCCGGGTGAGGGGTAGGTGAGTCAAAGACCCCTCACCCGCCGCGCGCCACGCAAGTCGGCGACAGCCGACTTGTCTATTTTTCAAGTGCCGATCTCGGGTAAACCCGAGATCGGTGGCGCTCGGCACCCTCTCCCCCAAGGGGAGAGGGAAAGAAGGGCCGGGAAAAGATACGGCCCGCCGCGGGGCAGATGCGGCGGGCCGGGAGCCGAGGCTTGAGCCGATTACCGGGGCGCGCCGCGGGTGGGGTGCGCGGCGGGTATCCGGAGCGGCCGGGCGATCCGGCGGGGACCGATGCCCGGCCCGCGCGTCAGGCCTCGGCGGCTTCGGAGTCCGGGCCGTCGTCGTCGCCCTCGCCGGCCTCGGGGTCGAGGATGCGCTCGGCGAGCAGGCCCGCGTTCTGGCGGATCGCGGCTTCGATCTTGCCGGCGATCTCGGGATTCTGCTTCAGGAACGTTTTCGCGTTCTCGCGGCCCTGGCCCAGGCGCTGGCTGTCATAGGAGAACCAGGCGCCCGACTTCTCGACCACGCCGGCCTTGATGCCGAGGTCGATCAGTTCGCCGGTCTTGGAAATGCCCTCGCCGTACATGATGTCGAACTCGACCTGCTTGAACGGCGGCGCGAGCTTGTTCTTCACGACCTTGACGCGGGTCTGGTTGCCGACGACCTCGTCGCGCTCCTTGATGACGCCGATGCGGCGGATGTCGAGCCGCACCGAGGCGTAGAACTTGAGCGCGTTGCCGCCGGACGTGGTCTCCGGCGAGCCGTACATGACGCCGATCTTCATCCGGATCTGGTTGATGAAGACCACCATGGTGTTGGAGCGGGAGATCGAGGCGGTGAGCTTGCGGAGCGCCTGGCTCATGAGCCGCGCCTGGCTCCCGGGCTGCACGTCGCCCATCTCGCCGTCGAGCTCGGCGCGCGGGACGAGCGCGGCGACCGAATCGATCACCAGGATGTCGACCGCGCCGGAGCGCACCAAGGTGTCGGCGATCTCCAGCGCCTGCTCGCCGGCGTCGGGCTGGGAGATCAGGAGCTCGTCGATATTGACCCCGAGCTTGCGCGCATAGATCGGGTCGAGCGCGTGCTCGGCGTCGATGAAGGCGCAGGTGCCGCCGCGCTTCTGCGCCTCGGCGATGGCGTGCAGCGCCAGCGTGGTCTTGCCCGAGGATTCCGGCCCGTAGATTTCGACCACGCGCCCGCGCGGCAGACCCCCGATGCCGAGCGCGATGTCGAGGCCTAGCGAGCCCGAGGGGATGGTTTCGATCTCGACCGCGCCGTTCTTGCCGAGCCGCATGATCGAGCCCTTGCCGAAATGGCGCTCGATCTGGGAAAGCGCCGCGTCGAGCGCCTTGCTCTTGTCCATGGGGGAAGAACCTTCGACGACTCGAAGAGAGGCTGTGGATTGCGACATTGCCGGGCTCCCACGCGTGTGCCTAGAGGTTGAGAATCGAGAACATATTATTTGTACACTATTTGTTCTATGTTCGCAAGATGTTCTCATTCTTGGAATAGAGAGATTTCACAATGGGTTGTCTTCTAATTCACAGCCCTGTGGATATCTGACCGTCCGAGTGGCCCGAAGGCGGGCCGTTCAGGACGTCATCGCCTCCTTCACCGCCGCCACCAGCTCCTTGAGCGTGAAGGGCTTGGGCAGGAAGGTGAACTTCTCGCCCTCGGGCAGGTTCTTGCGAAACGCCTCCTCGGCATAGCCCGAGACGAAGATCACCTTCACGTTCGAGCGCCGCCGCCGCAGCTCCTTGAGCAAGGTCGGCCCATCCATCTCCGGCATCACCACGTCCGAGACGATGAGGTCGACCTTGCCGCCGTGCTCGTCGATGACCGCGAGCGCATCGACGCCGCTGGCGGCCTCGAGCACCGTATAGCCGCGCGACGCCAGCGCGCGCGCCGCGAACGCCCGCACCGCCTCCTCGTCCTCCACCAGAAGCACCGTGCCGGTTCCGGTGAGATCGGCCGCCGCCGCGGCCGGCGCTTCGGGCGCCGCCTGGGCTTCCTCGGCCGCGTCGGGCACGTGGCGCGGCAATAGGATGCTGAACGTCGAGCCGCCGCCCGGCGTGCTCTTGGCGTGGATGAAGCCGCCGGACTGCTTGATGATGCCATAGACCGTGGAGAGGCCGAGCCCGGTCCCCTTGCCGACGTCCTTGGTCGAGAAGAACGGCTCGAAGATTTTATCGATAATGTCGGGCGGGATTCCGACGCCGCTGTCGGCGACCTCGACCAGCACGTAGTCGGCGGCCACGATCTCGGCGTGGCCGAAGCCCTTGACCTCGTCGGCCGGGACATTGCGCGTGCGGATCGTGAGCCGCCCGCCGTTCGGCATGGCGTCGCGCGCATTGACCGCCAGGTTCACGATCACCTGCTCGAACTGATTGAGATCGGCCTTGACCGGCCACAGGTCGCGCCCGTGCCGCACCTCGAGCTGCACCGTCTCGCCGATGATCCGCTTCAGGAGCCCGGTCGACAGGTCCGAGAGCACTTCGCCGAGCTGCAGCACCCGCGGCCGCAGCGTCTGCTGCCGCGAGAAGGCGAGCAATTGCCGCACCAGGCCCGCCGCCCGGTTGGCGTTCTGCTTGATCTGCATCAGGTCCTGGAACGAGGGATCGGTCGGCCGGTGATTGGCGAGCAGCAGATCGGTGTAGCCGATCATCGCGGTCAGCATGTTGTTGAAGTCGTGCGCGACGCCGCCGGCGAGCTGGCCGACCGCGTTCATCTTCTGCGCCTGCGCGAACTGGATCTGCAGCGCGCGTTGCTCGGTGGTGTCGATCGCATGCACGATCGCGGCTTCGCCGCTCTTCCCGCCCTCGACCGGGGTCACGTAGAACTGCGCGAAACGCTGACCGCCCGTGAGCGCCACTTCCAGCGTCTTGGTTCCCGCCTGCCCTTCCAGGACGCCGCGCACGAAGCTCTCGAAACGCGCCCGCTCGCGCTCGTCGGCCACCGCGAACACCGAGCGTGTCTCGGCCCCGCCCACCAGCCGCGCGAAGGTCGCGTTCGACTGGCCGATGCGGCCGTGCTTGTCGATCGTGGCGATCGCCATCGGCGCGTTGTGGAAGAAGCGCGCGAAGCGCACTTCGGCGGCGCGCGCCGCGTCGCCCGGCGCGTCGGTGGGGGCGCGATTCAGCACCAGCGTGCGCGAGGGCCCCGCCGTCCCGTCGGGGGCGAAGGCCACCTTGTGATGCAGCCGCACCGGCAGGCTCTGGCCGTTCTTGCGCCGCAGGTCGAGGTCGAGCACCTGCGTCACCACCTCGCCATGCACCGGCGCGATGCCGGTGAGCAGCGCCGCGCTCGAGCCCTGCACCAGATCGGAAATCTTCAGGCCCGACGGCGAGAATTCGGCAAGATCATAGCCGAGCCAACCGGCCAGCGTCGCGTTCAGGTAGACGATGCGGCCGGCGGCATCGCACGAGAAGAAGCCCGCGGGCGCGTGATCGAGATAGTCGATGGCGTGCTGCAGCTCGATGAAGGCGTTCTCCTGGCGCTCGCGCTCGCGCGTCACGTCCGACACGCCCCAGATCGCGAGCTTCGAGCGCTTGCCCGCGGGCCCGAGCGGCCGCACCCGGAAGCGCAGCCAGCGCACCGGTTCGCCGCGCTTGCCCGCGAAGCGGATCTCCTCGGAAAGACGATTGCCCTCGCGCGCCGCTTGGGCGAGCCGATAGATCGCTTCCGAAACGCCCGGATCGCCCGTGAACAGCCGCTCGACCGGCCGCGCATCCTCCGGGCTCTCGGCCTGGGTGATCTCGAGATACGCGCGATTGGCGTAAAGCACGCGGCCCGAGGAATCGACGACCGCGAGCCCATCCCAGGCGCTGTCGGTGATGGCCTTGGTCATGTCATTGCGCGCGCCGCGCCCGGCGAGCTGCAGGATGCCGGCGGCGCCCGCGAACAGCGCGAAGACGCCGATTACGGCGAGCGTCGCGAGCGCCGCGAGGATGTAAGGCTCGGCCCGGTCCCTGCCGACGAAAAGCAGGAACACCACGAGCGCCACCAGCGCTATCGCCACCACGAGCACCAATCCGATGCTGCCCGTCACCTGCGGGCGATCGACCGGCGCTCCCGGCGCCTCGCTTTCGGCCATGGCCCTGACCCCGTCGGCGCGGCCGGCGAAGCAGCCGGCGCAAGCCCGAATCGGTGTGCCCGAGAAGAGGCGTGCTCGGCAAGGCTTGGCGCGCATGCCGCCGCACAAATCCATACACAGGGCTACAAGAACGCTCGAAAATCGCGCCGCCGCGGGTTAAAAACAAGCTGGCGGCGGTGGGAGCGCGGCGGCTCCGGGGAGGTGCGTTATGTTTGAATTTCTTGGCAGCGAGCTCGGCACGCTTGCGCGCGTCGTGGTGGCGCTATTGATCGTCTTGGGGCTCATCGCCCTCACGATCTGGCTGATCCGCCGTTTCGGGCCGATCACGCTCACCAAGACCGGCGTCGCCCGCGGCCGTCAGCCGCGCCTGGCTTTGCTCGAATCGGCCACCGTCGACGCCCGCCGGCGGCTGGTGCTGATCCGCCGCGACAATGTGGAGCATCTGCTCCTGGTCGGCGGACCCACCGACGTGGTGGTGGAGCCGAACATCGTGCGTGCGGCCACGATGCAGCCCCAGCCGGCGCCGATGCCGCCCGCGGCCCGCGAGCCGATCGCACGCGCCGCCGGCCGCCCGGCCATGCTCGATGCCCTGGAGGAGCACGAGTCCTCGCTCGTTCCCCCACCCTCGCCCGAGCCCTACGTGCTGACACCCGAGCCGGCCGCCGAGCTGCCACCTCCGCCGCCGCCCGCGCCCGAACCCCGGCCCGCACCGGCGCCGCGCATCGATCCGCAATATGCCGAGATGGCTCAGCGCCTCGAAGCGGCATTGCGCCGGCCGCCGGAGACGCGGCCCGTGCCGCCGCCGCCCACGGCCGCGCATCCATCCGCCGCCCCGGCCCGGGTCGAGCCGCGCGCGCCGGAACCCAGGCCCGCGCCCATGGCCCCGCCGCCGACGCCGCGGACGCTCGAGCCCCGGATGCCGAAGCCGAGTGCACCGCCTCCGCCGGTCGCCACCGCGCCGGCACCGCCGCCGCCGAAGTCGACGCTCAAGCGCGACGTCTTCGACAATCTGGAGGAGGAGATGGCGAATCTTCTCGGACGCGGCGACAAGAAGCCGAACTGAGCCGCGTCCGCGCGGCTCAATCTCGCTTCAAGGGGTTTTTGCGGATTCCCGCGCCGTGGCGGTCAACGGATTGCGCTCGCGCGCATCGCCGGCATAGAGGCGGCCGATCAGCCGCCGGGCCGCCGCTTCGATCTCGTCGCCGCGCCACGAACGCACCAGCATCTCGAGTTGCTTGATCGCGACGAGGCGGGCGATCTCACCGCGCGCCTGCATGAGTTCGATCCGGTAGAGCGCGGCCTCCGCCGCCGCGCCCTCGTCCGTGCCGCGTTCCGCCAGGGCGAAAAGCGCGGCGGCCTTTTCGCCGACCCCCAGCCGCATCGCCAACCGGCCCGCGAGCACCGCGAGCCTGGGCTCGATCGCACCGAGCGACTCCCTGGCCTCCAGCGTCTCCAAGAGCGCACCCGCTTCGTCGAACGCTTCGAGTTCGATCGCGGCGCGCAGCGCGGCCATGCGCACGAGCCGCTGCAATTCGGCGGGCAGCACCGGCAGATCTTTCTCAGCCGTGCGAAACGCTTCCCGCGCCTCGGCAAAGCGCTTTGCTGCCGCAAGCGCGGCAGCGCGGATCAACGCGGCCTCGCCCGAACTCGCCAAGGACGGACGGGACAGGTCTTCGATCGCCTCGCGCGGACGGGCTAGCAGGAGTCGCGCCAGCGCGCGGAGCGCAAAGAATTCGGCCTTGGCCGCGCCGTCCGGCTCGGACGCCACTTCGAGCACACCCTTGGCCTCGGCACCGAGACCGTTGGCCAAATAGAAGCGCGCAAGCGCGATCCGTGCCGCCGTCCGCTCGCCGGGCTCGGCACTGGCCAGCGCCGCGACCAGCTCGCTCTCGCGCGGGCGGAAGCGCGCTTCGCGGTCGATCTGCCAAGCCGAGCGTACCGAACAGGCGCGCCGGCTCGGCGATCGACGCCACGGTGCCGTCGTCGGCGACATGGAGCCCGCCGGGCCGCGCGATGGTGACCCCGTCGGGCGCGATCTTGATCTCGAGATCGTCGGCCTTCGGCACCAGCGCGATGCCGTGCGCCGAGGCAAGCAGCCGGAAATCGACATAGGAAAGCGCCCGCGGCAAACCAAGCGCGGGCAGCGGCGCCGTGACCGCGACGATGGCCTCGCCGCTCTCCGGATCGCGCAAGCGATGCACGCGGGACGCGGCGGCAAGCGGCAGGAACGCGGTGCTGCCTTCCGGTGTCATGATCCGGTCGAGCGCGAGCGCGCGGCCGGCCGCGGCCTCGCCGATGACCAGCACGAGTTCGCTGCCGCGTGCCTCGATGCCGGCGGGCTTGGCCGGGTCGAGCGGAATGCGCAACGCCCGGCCCGACGCGAGCGCGACCAGCTCGGCGGCGCGGACCAAGCGGCCCGGATCGCGCCCGAGCGCGGAAATATCGATCGGCTGCGCCGTGTCGAACACCGCCCAAAGCGCGTCGCTCAGCCGGAACACGGCCGCGGGCGTCGCGGCCGTCGAACGGGAACGCGATTTTCAGGAGCTTCGCCTTCGTGCCGGAGCGCGGCCACGACCGGCGCCGGGGCAATGCTCGGCGGCGATGGCGCCGCGATCGGGGCTTTCGGCGCCGGCGGCTTTTTCTCGGCGACCCGCGCCTTGCGGGCGAGATCGGCGATCACTTCTTTCGGCAGGCCGGGCGGCAGGCCGATCCAGCTCTCCGGCAATAGGTCGACGAAGAGCTTCTCGCCCGCGGCCATCGTGTTGACCCTCAGCTTGCGCGCGAGCGTGAGGCGGAGCGTATCGCCGTCGCGGCTCGCCGAGAGCACATAGCCGGCAAGATGCTGCGGCAGGCGCGGCACGTTCAACGAGATGGAGCGCGGAAGCCCGATGGAAAGCACGCCGTCGGCGATCTCCGCCTCGGCCTTCGCCTCGCCCGGAAACACGATGACGATGCGCGCGAAGCCACCGCTCGTTGAAATGGTAAAGGCGCTCGGGCGCTTCTGCACTTGCACGGGCGCGGGCACGCTGATGCGTTCCTGCGCCTGCAAAGCGCCGGTCGGGAGCGCGACGAGGAGCGCCGCGCCCAGAAGCCTTGCCGTCATCGGCGTTCGCCGCATTTGCGTCACTGCAAGAGAATGTCGCGCACCAGCACCGCGCGCACCCGCGCCGGCGCGATGGCGAGATTGACCCGCTTCATCAGCTCCTCGCGCAGCCGGAACATGCCGGCCGAGCCCTCGAGCTCGGCGGCGCGGAGCTCACGCAGGTAGGTCTGGAAGGAATCGAGCACGTAAGGCAGCGCCGCCTGCACCGCGCCGGCCGCGGCGGGATCCGCTGCCTCCAGCGACAGCGAGAGCTTGAGCGTGCGCGGCCGCTCGTCGGCGGTCGAAAGGTTCACCGCGATGGCCGGAAAATCCAGGAAAAGGGGAGCCGACACGGCTGCCGTGTTCGTCACGATCGGTTTTTCGCGCGCGGTGACGGCAATGAAGGCGACGCCGACCGCAATCGCCAGCAGCACGATCGAGACCGGCACCACGAGCTTTGACCGCATCGACACTACCGGTGCTTTCACCGGCTCGACGAACTCGAGATCGTTCAGGATTTCGCCCGCCATGGCGGAGCCCCCGGTCGCGTGGCGCACGGAAAACGCGGGCCGAATCCCGCCTTCCGCGGCCGGCCGAGGTCACGCTAGGAGCGATATGGTTAACGAATTATTGCGGTCCGGAAGGCTCAGTCGTCCCGGTACACCCGCTCGCGGCGCTCGTGGCGTTCCTGGGCCTCGATCGAAAGCGTGGCGATCGGGCGGGCTTCCAGGCGCTTCAGCGAAATCGGCTCGCCGGTCTCCTCGCAGAAGCCGTAGGTGCCGTCCTCGATGCGCAGCAATGCTGCGTCGATCTTGGCGATCAATTTACGCTGCCGGTCGCGGGCGCGCAGCTCGATGGCCCGGTCGGTCTCCGAGGAGGCGCGGTCGGCGAGATCGGGGTGATTCTCGTTCTCGTTCTGCAGGTGCTGCAGCGTCTCGCGGCTTTCGCGCAGGATGTCTTCTTTCCAGCGCAGCAGCTTGCGCCGGAAGTACTCGCGCTGCCGTTCGCTCATGAACGGCTCGCTCTCGGCCGGCCGGTACGCCGTTTCGACCATTTGCATTGTCATCGCGTACGCCCTCACGTTCCCGGTTCTTATTTTGGCCGGGCTTATATCCACCCGGGCTGCCCTAGACAACAGGCGGCTACCATCAAATGCCGAAGCAATGCAACGGCCCTATGACTTGCCTGCAACAAGTCGGCCCCATAGGGTGCGCGGCCATTTTGCCGGGAGCTCTGGGATGCGTTTTGAAGGCACCAAGACCTATGTCGCGGCCGACGACCTCAAGGTCGCGGTCAACGCGGCCATCACCCTGGAGCGCCCGCTCCTGATCAAGGGCGAGCCCGGCACCGGCAAGACGGTGCTCGCCGCCGAGATCGCCCGATCGATCAAGGCGCCGCTGATCGAGTGGCACATCAAATCGACCACCAAGGCCGTGCACGGGCTCTATGAATATGACGCCGTGGCGCGGCTCAGGGACAGCCAGCTCGGCGACCCGCGCGTTTCCGACATCAAGAACTACATCCGCCGCGGCAAGCTGTGGGAAGCGTTCGTCCTCGGCGAGCGGCCGGTGCTGCTGATCGACGAGATCGACAAGGCCGATATCGAGTTCCCCAACGACCTGCTGCAGGAGCTCGACCGCATGGAGTTCTACGTCTACGAGACCGGCGAGACGATCCAGGCCAGGCTGCGCCCAATCGTCCTTATCACCTCGAACAACGAGAAGGAGCTGCCCGACGCGTTCCTGCGCCGCTGCTTCTTCCACTACATCCGCTTCCCCGACCCGGACACCATGCGCGCCATCGTCGACGTGCATTTTCCCGGCATCAAGCAGCGGCTGGTGGCCGAGGCGCTCAAGCTGTTCTACGAAATCCGCGACGTGCCCGGCATGAAGAAGAAGCCTTCGACCTCGGAGCTGCTCGACTGGCTGAAACTCCTGCTCGCCGAGGACATCGGCCCGGAGACGCTGCGCGAGCGCGACCCGAAGAAGCTGATCCCGCCGCTGCACGGCGCCCTTGCTCAAGAACGAGCAGGACGTGCACCTGTTCGAGCGGCTCGCGTTTATGTCGCGGCGCGAGGCGCGCTGAGCGCCGCCTAGCGGCTCAGGATTTTCCGCCGCTCTTCATATTCGGCCCGGTCGATCTCGCCGCGCGCGAAGCGCGCGTCGAGCACATCGAGCGCCGATTCGCCTCGATCGCGCCGATGATGCCGGCCGCCGAAGCTGAAGCGCATCAGCCACACGAAAATGAAACACCAGCACGAAGATGGTAATGATCATTCCGAGCGGCGCCGGAAGAAAACCGAACCAATAGCCTGGATAGTCGTATCCCCACATCATGACGGACTCCTTCACGGCCAGCGGTGCACACGAAGCACGATAGTTTCAATCAACACACTATGCCCGCTCGCGGCGTTGATCCACGTCAAAGCCCGCCGCCGCACTATTGAGAAGGCGCGCCGACGCCGCGCGGCGCTCGTCCAGCGTTCATGGCCAAGCGCGGCGCGTTGACCTCGGCGGGAAACCCTCGGTAGTGTTATTGTTCGCTTCCACGGGCGCTGGCAAAAAGCTGCGTTACATGACCTCGTCAATCCCCAAAGTTCTCGGTGGGGTGGAACTCGTTGCAAAGCAATCGGCCGTGACAGCGGAGGGCAAGCTCCGCCTTGTTCCGATCGAAGGTGTTGAATTCCGGCCGACCCGACCCGTCCCGCACGAGGACGGACATGTGACGGAGGTGGCGCGCGCCGGCTGGGAGATGCTTGGCGGCCCGCTCGTTCAAGTCCACATCACCACGACGTTTCCCGGCCGCGTCCGCGCCTGGGGCCTGCATCAGCTCGGCACCGACCGCTTGTTTGTCGTCACCGGGCTCCTGAAGATCGTGGTATTCGACGGCCGAGATGGCTCCTCCACGTTCGGTCAAATCAACGAGTTCTTGGTGAGTGAAAAGAATCCGGGCCTGCTCGTCATCGCGCCGAATCTCTATCATGGCTGGAAAAACATGGGGACGACAGAAGCGATCATCATCAACATGCCGGACCGGGTCTACAATTATGCGGCGCCCGACGCGCTGGACTTGCCATGGGACTCCGAGGCAGCGCAGCGTATCGTTCCGTATAAGTGGTGACGTCTGTTGCGGGAGTTAGCGCGGCCGCATCATCGGGATTTTCAAGCCTTAGTTGATGTTTAGGAATTGTCGGCTCGACGAAAACCGAAGACACCGAAGATACGCCAAATGCCGCGGACCTTGCGGTCGCCAGCCTCGGCCCAGCGGAAACCAAAGACGCGAAAATTGAGGATGCGCGGATCGCCGCGGATCGTGCGGCCGCCGTCCTCGGTACCGAGCGAAAAGATCGCGCCGGCCCCGGCCTCCAGCGGCAGATCGATCGTCACGATACCGCCGCGTCGCACCGGAACTTCGGCGACGACACTTCCCGCCGTATCGCGCACCTGGAGCCGGCAAGGTCGCTTGCCGATTCCCGGACCGGAAATCAGATCGACGGCTATGCGACGGCGCAACCCGCTCGGCCGCGTCACGACGATCTGCGCGTCGCTGTCGATCCAGCGCCAGCGTTCGCCGTCCGCGCCGGTCTCCAGGCTGTGCCAATTGAGCCCGATGAACAGACCGTCGTTCGGCAGCTCGACCCCTTCGGCCAGCGCACGGCGAGCCTCGGCCGGTCCGATGTCGTCGTCGGCGTTGAGATAGCGCAGCGTCGACCTGTCGGTGAACAGCGGCGGACCCTCCGGCTCTTTTACGGATCGGCGTGGCGCCGGGTCCAAACCGCGCCGGATTCGAAACATGGCGGTCAGCGAACCGGGCTTCGCCCGGCTCGGCAGATCGAAGCGATGCACGAGCTCCGGATTCTGCTTGGCCAAGGCCCGCAGGATTGCGATCAGCTCCCGGTAGCGCAGGTCGGGCTCGCTCTTCAGGCGCTCCCACCATCGCGCTTGCTCGTCGAAACGACGCTCGACGTAGGAATTCGTGCGCACGATCGACGAAAACTTGAACGCCGTCAGCTCCTCGACCGGGACGATCCGGCAGCCCTGCTCGAACGCGCGCGTCAGGAACTCTACGTCCGTAGGAATGACGAGTCCGCGATAGTCCTTCCACGGCCCGATGCGCTCGACGAGATCGCGCCGATGCAGCCAAGAAGTCGGCGGTGCCCAGAACGACCACTCGTAGACGCCGCGCGGACAAAGGCCGAGGATACTTCGGGTCGGCATCGACGGCGGGCCGATATCCTCGGTGAGCGAGAACACGAGATCGGCTTCGTGCCGTTCGATCGCCTGCACCAACATCGCGAGATGATCCGGGTGCCAGAGATCGTCGTGGCCGAGATAGGCGACGTAGCGGCCGCGCGCGAGCTCGAGGCCCTTGTTGTTGGGGCCGAATTGGCTGCCGCAGTTTTCCGGCAGATTGTGCCAGCGCACCCGCGGGTCGCCGAACGAGGCGACGACGGCCTCCGAGTCGTCGGTGCAGCAGTCGCCGACAACGAGCAGCTCGAAGTCGCGAAACGTCTGCGCCAGCACGGACGTGATCGCGTAGCGCAGTACGCTGCTCCAGTTGTAGGTGGCGATAATGACGCTGACGCGCGGCTCCCGCATCGTCGGGCCTGCTCAACCGGCCTTCGCCGGCTTCGCTTTCTTCCGTTCCATTGCCGCGAGCGGCTTCGCAGCCTGCGCGCGCGCCGCCAGCCGATCGAGCCGCGCGTTTTCCGCCACCCGCGCTTTATCCTCCTTGCGCCGCGCTACGGCGCGATGGGCGAGCCGCTCCTCGATCCGGTCGCGCATCGCCATCGACCAGTAAGAAATCTGCGCCGCCGCGCGGCCGAACAGGCCGCCCGCCCAGACCATGCCGAACGGGATGAACAGCCGCCAGCGATCGTCGTTCTCGGCGATGGCCGAGGCGATCAGGTCGCCGGCCATCGCCGTCGTGTTGACGCCCTGCCCGCCGAAGGCGCTCGCGATCCACACGCCCGGGCGCAACAGCCCGATCTGCGGCATGCGGTGCACCGCGTAACCCATCGTGCCGGTCCAGGAATATTCGATCTCGACCTCGTCGAGCTGCGGATAGGTCTTGCGGATATCGCGCTTCAGCATGCGCCCGAGCCGCCGCGGCCGCCTGGTGCGGGTGGTGATGTAGCCGCCCCACATCAGCCGGTCGCCGAGGATACGATAATAGTCGAAGGCGCGGCGTGTGTCGGCGATGCCGCCGCCATAGCGGATCGCGTCCTTGAGCTTGTCGCCGAGCGGCGCGGTGACGCCGATATGCGTCGCCACCGGCAGGATGCAGCGCGACAATTCCGGAAATCTCGCGCCGATCGCGGCGTTGCCGCAGAACACGATCTGATGCGCGCGCACGCGCACGCGGCGACCCTCCGTCCCGGTCTCGACCCACTTGCGCACGCCATCGAGGTCCGCGGCGACCACCGGGCTCTCCTCGTAGATGCGCCCGCCGCCGCGCTCGATGTCGTTGGCGAGCGCAAGCGCCAGATTCAGCGGATGCAGGTTCAGCGCATCGGCCTCGTGCAGCGCCTGAAAATAGATCTCGGTCTTCAGCGTCTCGCGCACCCGCTCGGTCGGCCAGACCACCACGTCGTGGTCGAACTTGTTCCGCGAGCAGGTCGGCCTCGCGCTTGATCTCGTCGGCGTCGTCGTAGCGCCGCACATTGAGCCGGCCCGGCGTCGGATCGAGCCCCGGCGGGCCTTCGGCCAGCAATTCGCGCACCCGCTCGACCCCCTCGCGCGAGAGCTTATAGAGCGCCCGCGCATGGTCGAGCCCGACCCGCTCGATCAGCACCGGAAGCTCCTGCGCGAAGCCCGCCGAGCAGAAGCCGCCATTGCGGCCCGAGGCGCCCTCAGCGATGCGGCCCGCCTCCAGCACCACCACATCGTAGCCGCGGCGCACCAGCTCGCGCGCGATCCACAGCCCGGCCAAGCCCGCGCCGACCACGCACACATTGGTGTCGGTCTCGAGCGTGAGGCGCGGCCGCGGCGTGTGCGGCACCGCGGTCGCGGCGTAATAGGTCTCGGGGGATGCTTCCATGGACGCGGCGCCTCGGACGTCATGCTAGACTTTATGCGGCCCGATTTCGACGCGGCCGGGGCGATCTCCCCAACCGAGAGTGAGGCGCATGCGCCGTTTGATGCTCTTGCGGCATGCCAAATCCGATTGGCCGCCGGGCGTGGCCGACCTCGAGCGTCCGCTCGCCGCGCGCGGCCGGGCCGAGGCACCGGCGATCGGCGGCTTCATGGCGCGCGAGGCGCTGCGCCCCGACCTCGCGCTGGTCTCGCCGGCCAAGCGCACGCGCGAGACCTGGACGCTGGTCTCGACCGCCTTGCCCGAGCCGCCGCCGCACGAGATCGAAGCCGACCTGTACATGACCACCGCCGAGAGGCTGATCGAGCGCGTGCGCGCCACCGCTGCCGGCGTGCAGACGCTCCTGGTGCTCGGCCACAATCCGGGCCTGGAGGATCTCGCCCGCACGCTCGCCGGCAAGGGCGATGCGGCGGCCAAGAAGCGCCTGATGGCTTCGTTTCCGACCTCGGGGCTCGCGGTCATCGATTTTCCCTCCGACGACTGGACCGATGTGCAGGAACAGGCCGGCACGCTCGCCCTCTACGTGACGCCGCAAAGCCTCGGCGCCAAATACGCGTAAGCGACCCGCTCAAATCTTCGGCAGCACGTCCTCGGGGATGGCGTCGGGCCGATAGATGCGCGGCCAATTTGCGAGCACCATCTTTGCCATCTGCCAGAGGAACAGGCCGCCCGCCGCGAACACGATCAGCCCGGTCACGATCTGTTCGCCCAACATCCCGCGCACCAGCACATAGACGAGCCCGGCCGCCATCGCCAACGTAATGACGACCGACGGCCAAAAGCGCCACACCGCCATGCCGGCCTCGAATCGGCATTCGCCGTGTGCCTTGGCGACGCGCCGGTGCAGCTCGGCGATGAATGCGCGGTACGCCGCGCCCTGGTTCGCGCTGTCGAGCATGCCGCGCGCGGACACTGAGGCGATCTGCATGCGTCCGCCATCGCGCGGAAAAATTTCGGTCGTATAGCGGTGCCCCATGAAATTGGTGAAGCGGAAGCCGATGCGGATGCGCGCGATCATCGGATAGGCCACGCGCCCCTGGCGGCCGCCGACCAGCCATTCAAGCGAGTCCGGGCCGAGGCGGTACATGTGCTCGGCGGCGAGCATGCGCGGCTTGAACGCGTAGACCGGCGCATCGTCCGCCGTTTCCCTTGCCTGGTCCACCTGCTGCTCCTTCTCGCGCGCCGCGAATGTGCAGAGCGCGACGCCAACGTCAAGAAGCCGGCCGCACCGCGGCCGGCTCCGATGATTGTCGCTACTTCTCGTTGGTCAGCAGATCGCGCCGTTGTCGCAGGTGCCGTAAGGAGCGTAGCCGCCGTACGGAGCGTAGCCGCCGTAGTAACCCTTGGAAGGATACGGCGTGGCGTACGGGTACGGCCCATAAGCATAGCCGTCATCGTAATAACGATCCCGGTATGCCTCGTTGGCGATGATGCCGCCGATGATGCCGAGCGCGGCGCCCGCGACCCACGGGCCAGCGGGCCCCGGCGCCAGGCACGGCGGCGGCGTTGCACGTCGACGACGTTATTCACTTCCGCTTGCGTCACCTGGGCAGTGTTCGAGGGGACCGGGGCGGCGAAAACCGGCCCGGCCGAAACGGCGAAGCCGATCGCGATGGCGCCGGCGACGCCGAGCGCGACGAATTGATTCTTGTGGATGGTCATGGGGTCATCCTTCCTGGATGGAGCTGGAATGCATGCTCGTCGGCCATGTGGCCAACGAAGCATCCTCGTAAATGTCATATGGGCATCCCTTTACGACTTTATAAGGGCCTCGCCACACGATTGCGTGAGAGCTCTAGCGCCCGCCGCGCATGCGCTCCAACAACTCCGGCGAGGGATAGGAATCCGCGGGCAGCCCGAGCCGCATCTGCACCTGCTTGATCGCCGCGCGCGTCTGCAACCCGAGCTTGCCGTCTACCTGCCCGATCTTGAACCCCTGCCGCGTCAAAATTCCCTGCAGCTCGCGCATCTGCTCGTAGCTGAACGGCGGCACCGGCGCATTGCCGCGGCCGACCGGCGGCGCACCGGCCAGCCGCGTGGCGAAATAAGCCGCCGTCGTCGCGTAGACCAGCGACTGGTTCCAGCCGATGAACACGTCGAAGTTCGCGTAGGCCAGAAACGCGGGCCCGAAGCGGCCCATGGGCAGCACGAGCGACGCCGGCATGGCGTCGGCGGGAAGCGGCCGCCCGCCGGGATAAGTGACGCCCCAGCGCGCCCATTGCGAGCGCGGATGCTTGATCGAAAGATCCGCCTGGTCCCACGGCAGATCGGCCGGCACGCGCACCTCCTGCAGCCAGGGCTCGCCCTTTTTCCAGCCGAGATGCTGCATGAAATTCCCGGCCGAGCCGAGCGCGTCGGGCGCGCTCTTCAGCAAATCGCGCCGGCCGTCGCCGTCGAAATCGACGCCGTGGTCGAAATAGTGCGCGGGCAGAAACTGCAGCTGCCCGAGCTCGCCGGCGAACGGCCCGACCATCTGCTCGGGCGTGAGGTCGCCGCGCTGGATGATTTTCAGCGCCGCGATCAGCTGCGGCCGAAACAGCTGCGGCCGGCGGCAATCGAACGCCAGCGTCGCCAGCGCACGCAGCGTCGGCAGGTTTCCGATATTGCCGCCGAAATCGGTCTCCAGCCCCCAGAACGCGACGATGGGCGCCGCCGGCACGCCATATTGGCTCTCGATGCGCTGGAACACGGAGGCGAGCTGCTGGATGCGCTTGGCGCCCTGGTCGAGGCGATATTTGGCGACCATGCGGTCGGAGAATTCCAGAAACGTCTGCGAAAAAACGCGCTGACCGCGGTCCTTCGCGATGATGTTGACGTCGTAGGAGAGATACGGCGCGGCGGCCGCCAGCGTGTTCTGCGAAATGCCGGCGGCGACGGCTTCGCGGCGGAATTCCGCGAGCCAGCCGTCGAAATTGCCCGGGTTGCGGCAGGCCTGCGCGAAAGCAGGAAACGCTGAAAGCGCCACCAGCGCCGCCGCCAAGAGCCCCTTTGCCACCCGATTCAACATCGCCTTTATCTCCCGTGGGATCGTGACCGGACTGTGTCGGGTCTTATCGAGTGTCATGGTCGAGCGAAAGGCGCGAAGCGCCGTCTTCGTGCATGAAGTCCCGGCAACTCGCGTGGCATCACTGCTACTTGGATTGGATCAAATCGAGGAGCCGAATGACGGTGATGTTTCGATTGGGTCTCCGCTCAGAGATTGACCAACATAACATCGAGAATTATCGTAGGTTGTTCGACACGTTCGATCAGGTCCTGCCAAAGGAGATGAGTTCATGTCGCTCGGAACCATCCTCGTCATCATCCTCATCATTTTCCTGCTCGGCGGCTTCAGTGGCCGCTTCGGTGGCTACGGCTACGGCTACGGTCACGGCGGCGTCGGTCTTCTCGGCACCATCTTGATCATCATTGTCATTCTTATACTGCTTGGACGGCTCTGATCTGACAGGCGGAATGTCGGATGAGCCGCCTTCGCCTGCATCCGGAAAACCATCTTGTTGCGCGCATCGGCTGGCTGAGAGCGGCGGTCCTCGGGGCCAATGATGGCATCGTTTCGACCGCGAGCTTGATTGTCGGCGTCGCTGCGGCGGCCGCGACCCAGCACGACGTTCTGATCGCCGGCGTTGCCGGCCTCGTGGCCGGCGCCATGTCGATGGCCGCCGGCGAATATGTGTCAGTCAGCTCGCAATCCGACACCGAACAGGCGGACCTCGCGCGCGAACGCAAGGAGCTGAGCGAGAACATCGGGTTTGAGCGTGAAGAACTTGCCGAAATCTACGTCAAACGCGGCGTCGACCGGACGCTGGCGCGGCAGGTTGCACTACAGCTGATGACGAAAGACGCCTTGGCCGCTCATGCGCACGACGAGCTCGGCATTTCGGAAATCACCACCGCGCGCCCGGTGCAGGCCGCACTGACCTCGGCGGCGACCTTTGCGATCGGCGCGGCCATGCCCTTGCTCATGGTCGTCGTATCGCCCGCTGGCGCGCTCGTCGCCGTCGTCTCCGCGGCGTCACTGGGCTTTCTCGCGCTGCTGGGCGCGATCGGCGCGCGGGCGGGCGGCGCGAACGTGCTGCGAGCCACGGCGCGGGTGACGTTCTGGGGCGCGCTCGCCATGGCGCTCACCGCCGGCATCGGGCGCATTTTCGGTACGGTGGTTTGAGGTGAGAAGCCGACCGTTTCCCAGCGTTCAGCGCGATGGCCGCTAAAGATTTCTCGCCAGAAACGCGAGCGTCCATTGCCAAGAAAGGTCACGGTCGCCGCCGGCAAACTCGTGCTGCGCTCCCGGGACCAGATGCAATTCGACCCTTTTGCCGGCCTTGCGCAGCGCCTCTTGCATGAGGATGCTCTGCCGCGCCGGCACGGTCGTGTCGGCGTCGCCGTGAATCAGCAGCACGGAACCGGATATCCGCGCGGCGGAAGACGACCGGAGAGCGCGCCGCGGTGCCGCCGATCGCACAGGTGCCGCTGACATAGGATTGAACCCCGAATTGGGTGCTGGTCGTCGCCAGACTGTCGATGTCGGTGATGGGAAAATAAGCGACGATCGCCTTGAGCGATCGGGTCCGCGCGGCCGTGAGCAGCGCCACCTGCCCGCCTTTCGAAAAACCGATGATCCCGAGCCGCGCGCCGTTGACTTCGGGACGTTGCGCCAGCCACTTGAGCGCCAGCACCGTGTCGTCGGGCTGCTGCAGCCCGCAGTCGTCGTTGCCGCCGGTCTGACCCCACCCGCGCATGGATAGCGTCAGCGCGACATAGCCTTGTGCGGCAAGCGAAGCCGCATCGTCGGCCAATAGCTCCGCGCTCCTGCCCCAGCCATGCAGCAAGATGACGCCGGGGGCTTTCTTGTGCAAATCGGCCGGGACGAAAAGGTATCCGGACAATGTAATGCCGTCGCCCTGGATCGCTACCGGCTGAGGCGGTGTTTGCGCGCGCGCCTTTTCCGCGGTCCACAACAATACCGATGCCGCAAGCACTACGAGCGCCGCTCTTGCGAACAGCATCGCAAATCCTCCCGCAATCGGTCTTGATGAAGCTGCACGTCGCGCATAGAGCCAATCAATATAGTCCGTCAGCGTGCCGCCATCAGAAAAATCGCCCGGCTCTTCGCCTCGAACTCGCCCTTGCCGGATTTCTCCGGATCACATACGGGCGCGGCGCGGGACCGGCACGGGTTCGAAAATCTTCATCAGAATGAAGATAGCGGCAAGCGTAGCAAGATACACGACGAGTTGCATCAGCGTGGGCTGATCGCTGTAGCCGACCAGGGTGTGCATTGCGCGGCCCGGCAGGCTCAACTCCGAAAGCAGCCACGAAGAATCCCACATGATCTTGTCGAGCGCGGTGACGACATTGGCGCGCTCGAGGAAATTGGCCGCCTGCGCCGCCATGCCGGCCGCCAGAAAAGCGATCATGATGCCGGTAATTCCGAACAGGTAACGGTCCGGTATCCGCAGCAGCCCCAGATAGGTGAGCAGGCTCACGAACGCCCCGAGCAGAAGCCCGCCGAAGCCGCCGGCTACGATGCCGAGATTCACGCTGCCTTCGGACACGACGAGTGCATAGAGGAAGAGCACCACCTCCACCCCCTCGCGCAGCACGGCGACCGCTACCACCACCGCGAGCGCCAGCAGCGACTTGGAGCCTTCGGCAACGGCTCGCCCGACCGAGCGCATCTCGGCGGCGAGCTCGCGGCCATGGCGCGCCATCCAGACGTTGTGCCAGGCGAGCATCAATACGGCGACGCCCAGAATGGCGGCGTTGAAGAGCTCCTGGCCGATGCCGCCGAATGCATCCGACAATGTGCCGATGAACATTGCGGCAAGGCAGGCTGCGAGCGTGCCGCCGAGCACTCCCCCGCCGATCCACAATCCGCGCTGCGCGACCCCGCGGGTGACCGCCATCACGATGCCGACGATGAGGCCGGCCTCGAATACTTCGCGAAAGACGATGAGCAGAGCGGCCAGCAAGAGCTTCTCGTTCCTATTGCACGACCAGGACGCCTTTGGCGTCCTGATGGAAATCGTCGAAGAAATTATAGCGGCCCGGTGTGAGCGGTCGCAGGTTTATCGTGCCTTCGCCGTTGCCGGCAATCACCTTTTCGACCCGCAGCGACACGCTCTCGAACTCCATGGGCGTGGGGTCCTGGTTCTTGATGCGAAGCGTGATCGGCCGGTTGGCCGGCGCGCGGTATTCGGAGGGCTGAAAGCGGTGGTTTTTGATCGTGATCGTTACGCTTGCCGGCTCTTGCGCAGACACGGCGCCGACGGCCGTCAACCCGATCGACAGCGCGATTGCCGCGCCGATCAACGCGCCGCGCCGGAATCTGTTTGCCCAAGATCTGTATGACCGAGCCACTTTTTCCTCCCAGGATCGGACCGGCTTAGAATTCCACGGCAAGCTTCAGCTTGCCGCGATGGCGCGAGAAGTCTTCGAGGTTCAGCTGGCCCGGTTCGCCGACCTGGCTGCCCCAAATCTGCGTGCCCCAAGCCGCGGTGACGAAGCACTTCGAGCTGATCTGGTAGTAGAGCGTCGGCCCTACGAACAGCGCGTCGCCGGCGAAATTGTTCAGCCCGAGTGCGTCATAGTGGCGGTAATAGCCGACCTCGAACCCGACCAGCAACGGCGCAATCGGCCGGTAGGCGATTGCGGCGGTGAAGCCAAGCGTCGCTTCTTCTTCGATTTCGCCGGATGCAAGGAAATGGTTTCGCTCCGGTTCATAGATCACATTGAAGCCGGCGAAGAGCCGGTTCGGCACGATTTCTACGTCCGCGTTGATCTTGAACTCGAGTCCGAAGCCGCGAATTTGCTCGCCCGAGGTTTCGTCGCGTACGCGCCACTCGGGCTCGACCGAGAGCGTCAATCCGAAAGGCTGGCCCGGTGCGCGCCCGATGACCAAGAAGCGGAGCTCTCCGAACAGGCCGCCGAAGTTGATCGAACGGCGATCGTCCAAACCCGGCACGTCCTTTATATAGTAGCTCGAACCCAAAACGCCGATCTCGAATTGGAAGAACTGAGTCGGCGTATGCTCGAACTCGAATTTCGTCTCGGTCGTCGCGAAGCGCCCGGCGCTTTTGCCAAAACGCCCGACGGTGTCGATCGAGAATTCGCGCTCGCCCTCGAGACCGATGGTGTGACCCGTGGTGAATCCAAAAATGTACTTGGTTTCGATTTCGCGCCACTGCGACGGGTCTTGGGCGCGCGCCGGCAAGCTTGCGCAGACGGTCAACAGCGACATGGCGCCGAACGCCAGCGCGATGGAATGCAGAACGTGTCGTCTCGCCATGGAGTTGCCCCTGCTCCGAAAAAGATCGCCGGTAGAGCCCGATTGCGAATGGATCGTATTGTCGAACTATCTATTTGAAAACAAATATCTTCTGGAAACGCTCTCAACTGAGAGAATTTGGAATTAGACAAAAAAGAAGAAGCCGGGATGCCGGCCGCCGCACGTTCTCAAAAAAAACGCGCGCCGTTCCGCCCGGTCGGCTTCTGGCACGAAACCGATTCTTTCCAGGCGATCAGCAAAATGCGCTGACGAAAATCGCCTGACTCCGCGCCTCGAACTCGCCTTTCCCAAACTTTTCCTCGAGCGCCCGCGTCACCGCCGCGGTCGCGCGCTCCAGGCCGTTCGGGTCGCGCGCTTCGATCTCGTTGCGCAATGGCCCGCCCTGGCAGGTGCCGGTGGCGTGATCGCGCGCGGTGGCGCGAATGCGCTTCGTGAGCGTCTCAGCCTCGACGCGCGCGAAGCCGGCGGCGCGCAGCGCACGCTCGATCGCCGGAATGTCGTTGTAGCCATAAGGGCCGCGCGCCATGAACGTGGGCCGGTCGTTGGGGAACAGATCGCCGATCGCGGCGGACGAAACCTGCGGCAGCTCGTTGTGCTCCAGCGAATCCCACACCGCGAACAGGAATTGCCCGCCGGGCTTCAGGGCGCGCCGCGCTTCGGAATAAGCTTTGGCCTTGTCGGGGAAGAACATCACGCCGAACTGGCACACCAGCAGGTCGAAGCTCGCGTCCGCGAACGGCAGCGCCTGCGCGTCGGCCTGCTTCCATTCGATCTTCGCGCCGGGCCGCTTGGCCGCGGCAAAATCGAGCATGGCCTGGCTGAAATCCGTGGCGACGATTTCCGTGCCGGGCGAAGCGTCGGCCATGGCATAGGTGACGATGCCGGTGCCGCAGGCGGTCTCCAACAGCCGCGCGGGCTTGAGCCGCGCGACCCGCGCCGCCGTTTCCGCCGCCCAGGGCACGAACTGGATCGGCCCGAGATAGCGGTCGTAGAACGCCGGCATCGAGCCTTTGAAGATCGGTCCCGAGTTCATCGCTCACCCTTTTTCACCTCCCCCCTTGAGGGGGAGGTCGACCGCGCGAAGCGCGGTCGGGAGGGGGGTAAGTCACTGAGCATGTGATGAGATCGGTTACCCCCTCCTCATCCCTCCCCCTCAAGGGGGGAGGGAGGAGATTCTCAAAACGCGTTTGAAGTAGATCGAAGTTCATCGTCCCGTCATGGTCCCGCGCTAGGTGTCAGGTGTCCTTGCGGAAGTGCCGCTGCCGCTCCATATCCCGCCCCAAGGCAGCGGGCAGCCGCAAGGCGCTACTGCCGGAAACGGCCACGATCAGTGAGCGACGCCGGATGTAAGCGCGCTTCTGGTTCGTGGTCGTACTGTTTTTCAGCATATTGGTTCAGCCTGTCATTCCGGGGCGACGCCGATCTCGGGTTTACCCGAGATCGGAGGCGAGCCCGGAATCCATAATCACAGTCGGTGGATATGGATTCCGGGCTCACGGCCCCGGACCAAGTCCGGGTCCGTGCCCCGGAATGACGATAGCCGTCAATTCCCCGCCCGCTCCTCGAGCGCCGCGAACGGCCCCGCCGCATAGACGATCCGCCCGCCGACCATGGTGAGCACCGACTCGATGCCGCCGATCTCGCCGGCCGGGACGGTCAGATAGTCCTTCGTCAGCACCGCGAGATCCGCGAGCTTGCCGACCTCGAGCGAGCCGCGCTTATTCTCGTCGTGCACGAACCATGCGCTGCCGAGCGTATAGAGCCGCAGCGCCTGCTCGCGCGACGGAATTTCCTCGGCCGCGCGCGTTTCCGTGCCGCCCACGGTCTTGCCGTCCACCATCCATTGCAGCGAGACCAGCGGATTGTACGACATGACGCGATGCGCGTCGGTGCCGCCGCCGACCACGAGACCCATGTTCAGCGCCGTCATGATCGGCGGCGTGCGGCGCACCAGCTCGTTGCCGCGCTCGCGCAGGAACGCCTCGCCGCCGAAATACATGGCGTTCTGCATGGTCCAGCCGACGCCGAGCGCCTTCATGCGCTGGAGATTCTCCGGCGTCGCGTCGTTCAGGTGCGCGATCGACCAGCGCAGCGGCGCGATCGGCGTCTCGCGGTTCACCCGCTCCAAGACGTCGAGCAGATGATGCACCGAGCGGTTGTTGTTCCAGTGCTGCGTCATCGTCATGCGGCGCGCCGCGGCCCATTTGTAGATTTCATAGAGCTGCTGCTTCTGCTCCTCGGTCGGCGCGTCGTTGTTGTACATGCCCCAGGCCACGTTCTCGCCGATGCCGTTGAAACGCAGCATGTCGTCGCCGAAGCCCATGGGCATCATCTGCGTGAGCACCCGGTAGTCCTCGAGCTCCTTGCCGCGCGTCTGCGCGAACATGGAATAGACCACGCGCACAGTGAGCTGGCGGTCCTGCCAGACCTTGAACAGCGGCTGGTAGCTCGCCGAGGTGAGATTGAAGCCGCCCGGATCGCCGACGCCGGTCAGCCCGAGCCGGTTCAGCTCGCGGAAGAATTGCTTGGTGCCCTCCACGCTCTCCTCGAAGGTCGGCAGCGGCAGCTTGTCGAACAGACCCGAGATGGTCGGGTTGTCGCCGCCGATCCAGCCGGTGAGCTTGCCGTCTGCGTCGCGCTCGAGCTTGCCGCGCGGCGGCACGTCAGCGTCGCTCTCGATTTTCAGCGCCTTGTAGCCCGCCGGCGTAAGCAGCACGTTGGAATAGAACAGCTGGACATAGACCGGATTGTCCGGCGCGGCGGCGGCGAGCTCGGCCTGCGCCGGCCGGCGCTTCTCGGAAAATTGCTGCGGCGTCCAGCCGCCGGCCACGATGATCCACTGGCCGGGCTTGGCGGCTTTGGCCGATTTCGCGATGCGCTCCATTGCCTCGGGGATCGACTTGGCACCGATCCAGTTCACCTCCGTCGCGTAGAACAGCGCCGCGCGGATCGCGTGCATGTGGGAGTCGATCAGGCCGGGGATGACCGTGCGGCCCTGCAGGTCGATCGTGCGCGCGTTGGGCATGAGCGCGCGCATCGCGGCCGTGCGGCCGAGCGCCACGATCTTGCCGTCGCGCACCGCGAGCGCCTCCTGCACCGAGGACTGCGCGTCGAGGGTCACGATCTTGCCGTTATAGAGGACGACTTCCTGCGCGCTCGCGGGAGTGCCGACCAGCGCCGCGAGCAAGACCAGACCAAGTATCCCGATTTTCATGCATTCCTCCCGCCGCCCTCGAGCGGGCGTTAGGCGAGGATAGCGCAGCCAATATCCCGGAACAGGCCTCAGGCGCGGCGCGAGCGCCGCCGTTTACCGCCGTCCCACGGCGTATCGCGCGGGATCCAGCGCGGCACGTTGGCGCGGTAGGTCTCGTACTGCTTGCCGAACGTCCGTTTCAGCGTGGGCTCTTCGTAGGCGAGCACGAAGAGATGGCACGCGAGCCAGAACAAGCCGCCATAGACGAGCAGGCGCCAGTCGCCGAACAGCAGCGCCTGGCCCAGCACGACGGCGGTGACGGACACGTACATCGGGTTCCGGACATATCGGTAGAGGCCGCTCACCACGAGATGCCGCGTGGGCGCGATCGGCGCGGGCGTCCCGAGCCCTTCCAGCGCGAAGCGCCTGAACGAATCCAGCAGGCCGGGGATACCGCCGAGGATCATCACCGCTCCGATGAAGCGCGTCGACACGAGGTCGAGCAGCGGCGGCTGGAACTGCCAGCGCGTGATCCACCACGGGATCAAACCCGCGAACACGCAGGGCACCAGCACGAAGAACAGCGCCGAGCCGGCGATGGCGGTGGTTCGTTGCACGTCGGCATCCGTATCGTTGTATGATGTTCATTCTAGCACCGATCCATCCCCACCAGTTACCCCCATGCACACCGTCGCCAAGCATTCGCTGTTCAGCCCGCTCACCATCCGCGGCGTGACGTTGCGCAACCGTGTCGTCATGTCGCCCATGTGCCAGTATTCCTCCCACGAGGGCCTGGCCAACGACTGGCACCTCGTCCATCTCGGCAGCCGCGCCGTGGGCGGCGTGGCGCTGGCGATGGTGGAAGCGACAGCGGTGCTGCGCGAGGGCCGCATCACGCCGGGCGACATGGGCCTCTGGGGCGAGCAGCACATCGCGCCGCTGGCGCGCGCACGCCGCCTTTATCGAGAGCCAGGGCGCGGTGCCCGGCATCCAGCTCGCGCACGCGGGCCGCAAGGCCAGCCGCGGCGCGCCGTGGCACGGCCCCAAGACCCACGCGCCCGCCGAAGGCGGCTGGCAAGTGGTCGGCCCGAGCGACGTGCCGTTCGACGAGACCTTCGCCAAGCCCGCCGCGCTCGACCGCAAGGGCATCGACCGCGTGGTCGATGCCTGGGAGGCGGCGGCCAAGCGCGCGCTGCAAGCCGGCTTCAAGCTGATCGAGATCCACGCCGCGCACGGCTATCTGCTGCACCAGTTCCATTCGCCGATCTCCAACCGGCGCACCGACGACTATGGCGGCAGCCTGGAGAACCGCATGCGGCTCACGCTGCGCGTGGCCGAGCGCGTGCGCGGCGCGCTGCCCGGCGACATGCCGCTGTTCATGCGCATCTCCTGCACCGACTGGGCCGAAGGCGGCTGGGACATCGCCGACGCCGTGGAGCTCGCCAAGCGGCTCGGCCCGCTCGGCGTCGACCTGATCGATTGCTCCTCGGGCGGCACGGTGCCCAAGCCCAACGTCACGATGGCGCCCGGCTACATGGTGCCGTTCGCGCGCCGCATCCGCGCCGAGGCCGGCATCAAGACCGGCGCCGTGGGGCTGATCACCGAGCCGCGCCAGGCCGAGGCGATCTTGGCCGCCGGCGACGCCGATCTCATCTTCATGGGGCGCGAGCTGTTGCGCGAGCCTTACTTCGCGATCAAGGCGCAGGCCGCGCTCGGCGAGCACGCGCACTGGCCGGTGCAATATGGCTACGCGGTGAAAAAATAGATGGCGCAATTTCGCATCCGCACGATTCAGCTCAAGGGCTGGCAGGTCTTTTTGATCTTCGCCCTCGTGCTCGCGCTGCTGGCGACGCTGCTGGTGGTCGCGGTCGGTGCGTTTTTGATTCTGTTTCCGATTTTCGTGCTGGCGGGCGCGCTCGCCTATCTGTTCGGCTTCGGCCGCCGCCGCGCGCCCGGCCGCGACGGCCGCGGACAAACGATCGAGACCGAATATCGCGTGATCGAGCCAGACGCGAAGAAGATCGGGCGCGATAAGAAGCGCTGACGGCTCGCGCCATCCATGTTTCGCCGCGCATCGGCGGACGGCCGGCAGGCTCCGGTCGCTACAACGACTGGTTCCGCATCACCTCTTCCTTCGCCCAGACGAAGACCTGTGCGTTCGGGCAGAACGCGGGCGCCCTGCGTAACGGCGCGTCGAACTGCGCAAGCCACTCCTCGCACAACTCGTCCAGCGAGCAGCTTTGGCAGGCGGGAATCGCAGACGCGAGAAAACGCCCGTCATTTTGCGACGAGAAGGCAACCGGGTCGATGCCCAACCGCTCCAGCATGGTCTTCATGTTGCTAAGCCGACGATCCGCTCTTTCGAGACTGTTCATGCGACCATCTCCCAACAATTAAATTATCGGCGCACCGCGGCAGCCGGCCTTGATTCAGATCAAGCAAGGCCGCGCTCGCCGCGGGCCGACGATCGAGGCGGAATATCGCGTGATCGAGCCCGAGAAAAAATCGATCGAACGCAAACGCAAGGACTAGGAGAACGGCAACCCACTATTAACAAAATTCCCGCGCGAATTCGGGAACATTAGCGGGCCCATTTGGTTGTCATATCGGGAGGAACGTATTCGTGGAGACCCGATATGATCACACCGGAGGAATTACGGCAGCACGCTGCCGAGTGCCGCAGAATGGCGCGTTTCACGCGCGACAAAGCCGATAAGGAGCGATGGATTCACTTGGCGGACCAGTGGATTCTTGCCGCCGAAATCGTCGAGCACCAAAATTTGAATCCCGGCCAGCCGCGATTGCCGCAGCAATTGCCGCATTGAGCTGGGCCACGCTCGCCGCGGGCCGACGATCGAAGTCGAATATCGCGTGATCGAGGCGGACGCGAAGAACGATCGGGCGCGATAAAAAACGCTGACCGCCGCGCCAAATGCTCGCGAATTTCGCATTTGCATCGAATCGTACGCACAATGCGGCCGCACGAACACATTGAGACCTCTATTGCGCGCCATGGTGCGCGCGTACCTTGAATGAATGTTCGTTCAAGTCATTCGATAAAACGATTTTTCAGGAGATAACATGACCAATCCCGTGAACACCAACGCTTCCGGCTCGCAGGCTTCCGCGCCGCAGGCTTCTTCGACGAAGATCTCGGCCAAGGACATCAACGTCAAGTGGAACAAGATTTCCGAGCAGGAAGCTTCCAGCGTGAAGATGGCGAGCGAGCTCGCCTCTCAGGTCCAGACCAAGTACGCGCTGAGCGCGGACCAGGCTCTGAAGGACGTCAACGCATGGACCAACGGCCGCTCCTTCTGAGCTGAGCGCCGGCAGAACAACGCCGTCCCTGCACCCGCAGGGGCGGCAACGTTCTTTTTGGGGCTGCAACGGTGCGAAAAAACGATCGCGAAGCGGCAATTGCACGCCGGTTTGTCCTTTTCGGATGCGCGCTGGTCGGCACGGCGCTCCTGGGTTTTGTCTATCTGTTCAATTTCACTGCTTTTTTGGGTGCGCTTATCCACTAAGCAATTCGCGTTCTGACCGGCGGCAGCGGGCCCTCGGGCATCCGCTCCGCTTCTTATCTCCGCGTTCATCATGAAAGACTCGCACCGCTCTTTCGCGGAACGTATCGCCATGTGGCGCGTTGTCATTGATCAACGAAATCGAGGACCCCATGTCAAAATTATTTCTGGCGACCGCATGCGCGGCGCTACTCGCGATGACGGCCGGCGTCACGGTCTCGCAAGCCGCCGGCAAGGGTAAATGGGCCGGCAGCCCGCCCGGCTGGGCCAAGGGCGAAAAAACCGGTTGGAACGGCGGCCACCAGCCCCCTGGTTGGTCCAAGGGAAGACGCACGGGCTGGGAAGGCCAGCGCACGCCTCCGGGCTGGCGCTGAACGTCTCAGTCTGACTAAAGCCGGCGCCGCGCAATCTGCGCGGCCGCTGGCGTTTGCGAGCTGACACGCCGTAAGTTCATTTTCCAAACAGCCGTCGCAAGCTGTAAACTTGCGACAATGAACACCACTCCAAACCAAGGCTCCGGCGGCGTGAAGAGCTGGGCGCGTACCCAATTCTTCCGGCTGTGGACCGCGCTCGCGACGCTGCTGCTGCTGGGGCTGGGCTTTTTCTACAGCCCGGAATTGTTGGCCTGGTGGCTGCGAATAACGATGCGATTGATCGAGCTCGCTACCGGCCTGCTGCCTTATCCCTGGGGAGACCGGACCGAGATCGCGCTGAAAGGCTTCGGCGGCTCGTTCTGGTTCCAGATCGCGCTCGCGATCGTCATTGTCCGAGTGGCGGCTTGGCTTGTTTGGAAGGGCTGCCGCTTTCTTTTTTCTCAGGCGAAAATCGGGGTCAGCGTCAGCGAATTCTCAGCCAACTGCGGTCAAACGGAGGAACACCTCTAACGTCGCTTTCAAGGCCCCGTTTGAATTCTGGGGGGGCAGCTAAGCAGAAGGTCTCAACTTCGTGGAAAATTACGTCCCTTGATATACCCGGTCTTATTGAGTGGTCGATTTGGAACTCGTTTTATGAGCCCTGACAAAATCATCTTTTGAAAAATCCTCTTCATCGAGTTTTCAGAGCCAATGAAGCAAAGCGATCGTGCTATGGAATTATTTATTTCACCGTGGGTCTTGAGATATTCGACAATGATTTGCTCCGGAGTTCCCAGTTTTTCATGACGCAGGGAAATTAGAACTGAATTCTCCTTTTGCTCAATAATTGGTTCCTTCAATTTCAATTTCCGCATCGCTTCGAAGGCCGTATTTAGTCCTTCGCCGACGTCCTTGTTAGGCGGAATTCTTAAATTTGTTCAAAATTCGAACGATCTTTGGATTCCGTGCAAACCGTTCGTCTAGAATATTTGCTATTGTAACGTGAGCGGGGAGTGTTCCCGGACTTTGAACCTCAATTCTATTGTCAAAAATTCTGATGTGAATATCGTCGTTGATGCTGTAGTCCCTATGAATTACCGCGTTCGTTACAATTTCGTGGACTGCCTCCGTCGGATACTTGATCTTTTCAAGTCCAGCTGCACCTGTCATTGGCACATTCTCGATAATTTCCTTGACCTTATCTACTGCAGCATAAATTTGGTGATAGCCATCGCCCTCGATCGAAATCGGATTGAACGCGAGCGTATCGCGCGTACCAACTGCATCAATTGTCTTGTAACGGTAAAGTTTTATAGCTGCCTTCGGTAGATCAACTTGGGGCTCATCCGAGAATAAAATCAATCCAGCAACCGTCGGCCGATTGTCCACGATCAGTTTTTGTTTGCGCAGCCAAATATCGGGCTCGGCTGTGGGAATTATCTCGAGAGCAAATTCAATCATCGCCAGCGAGTTTGTAATCGACGTTATCTCTGAATTTATTTTTTCATCTTCAAAACTCGTAATGCCTTTACTATATTTCAGTCGCGTCAATTTCTCATTGGTGTCTTGAGGGAGATTCTGAGCCCCGCGACGGAGATACGCGATACCATCTGATGCCTTCCGGATGTCTACCGTCTTGTCGATCTCACAGAACAATACAAATCCCTTTAGACCGTCGCAGGTCAAAAACGAATAACGAAAGCTCGTACCTAGAGGGAATAAGGCTTCGATCGCCTGAATGTGTCCATTCACGTCTTCAATTCTTGCAAAGCCGCTCCAATCAAATTTTCCTTTCGTCTTAAACTCTTCAATCCCGATATGGAGTTCCCCACCATCAGCATTGGCAAAAGCCGACAACGTTCTTGTGAGCTTTGCCGGACTAATATCCTTAGATTTCAGATCAGAAAAATGCCCCTCGCCTTTCGCAAAAATTTTCGCAACTTGATCCTTAGAGATGACAAAAAGGGTGAAGGACATCGTGCTCGCCTATTTCTTGTCCCAAGAGATACAGAAAGAACTCTTTCGCGACTCGTGACCGTCCCCACCAATAATAAGAAGCCAGTTTACCGCCTGATTTCATCTCTGTAACTATAGATTGCAGATCAAAATAGCGCCTACCTCACCAACTCCCGCATCGCCTGATCCAGCCCCTCCAGCGTCAACGGAAACATCCGCCCGGCGAACAGCTGCTTGACCATGCGGATCGAGTGGGTGAACTCCCACTGCTCCTGCGGCACCGGGTTCAGCCACACCGCGTGCGGATAGGTGCGCGTGACGCGCTCGAGCCACGCGCCGCCCGGCTCCTCGTTCATGTGCTCCACCGAGCCGCCCGGCACGCTGATCTCGTAGGGGCTCATCGAGGCGTCGCCCACGAAGATCGCCTTGTAGTCGTGCGGATAGGTGTGCAGCACGTCCCAGGTCGGCGTGGTCTCCTGCCAGCGCCGGCGGTTGTCCTTCCACACGCGCTCATAGAGGCAATTGTGAAAGTAGAAATATTCCAGGTGCTTGAACTCGCCTCTTGCAGCCGAAAAGAGTTCCTCGAGGATCTTGATGTGCCAATCCATCGAGCCGCCGATATCGAGGAACAGCAAGACCTTCACGGCGTTTCTTCGCTCGGGACGTAGCTTCAGGTCGAGATAGCCGCGCTGCGCGGTCTCCTTGATGGTGCCGTCGAGATCGAGCTCCTCGGGCGCGCCGGTGCGCGCGAATTTCCGCAGCCGCCGCAGCGCGAGCTTGATGTTGCGGGTGCCGAGCTCGACCGTGTCGTCGAGGTCGCGGAACTCGCGCTTGTCCCACACCTTCACCGCGCGCTTGTGGCGGCTTTCGTCCTGCCCGATGCGGATGCCTTCCGGGTGATAGCCGAAGGCGCCGAACGGAGAAGTGCCCGCGGTGCCGATCCACTTGCTGCCGCCCTGGTGGCGGCCCTTCTGCTCGGCCATGCGCTTCTTCAAGGTCTCCATGAGCTTGTCCCAGCCCATGGCCTCGAGCTGCGCTTTCTCCTCCTCGGTGAGGTACTTTTCCGCGAGCTTTTTCAGCCACTCGGCCGGGATTTCCGCGAGCAGGTCTTCGGACAAGCAGATCGAGCCCCTTGAACACGTGGCCGAATACGCGGTCGAACTTGTCGAGATTGCGCTCGTCCTTCACCAGCGTGGCGCGCGACAGATAATAGAAATCCTCGACCCGCCGCCCGGCGACATCGCGGTCCATGGCCTCGAGCAGCGTCAAATACTCGCGCACCGTGACCGGCAGCCCGGCCGATTTCAGCTCGTGGAAGAAGGAAGTGAACATGGCGGGCACTATACCCTCTCCCCGCAAGCGGGGAGAGGGCGGCGCTGCGCCGGCCGGCCGCGAACTACTCGGCGTACGAAGGGAAGTATCCTTCGAGCCGCGCAGCGTCGCCACCAAGCCCAAGCGCTTCAGCACATCCTCGGGAACCAGGCGCCTCAGCGCGTCCTCGGGCATGTGCTGCAGGTGCATGCAAATCTCCTGGTCGGCCTTGCGCATGCGGAACTCGACGAACTTGTCCAGCATCCGGCCCCAAAAGGACCCTGGCTTGGTTGCCTGGAAGGCCGCACCGGGGAGCGCGGTGAGCGTGCCGGTCAGGCCGCCGCGAAGAGCGTGGTCGAAATACATGGTCGCCTCCATCGTTGTCGCGCGCGCGAATTCCGCGCTTGCGTGGGAAGACCATGCGGGGTGCCCGTGACCCGGACGGCGACCCGGGCGTGAATGGCGCGTGAAAAACGCACGAAAAAATAGCCCTTCCCCTTTGTTCCTGTTTTGTTCTAGCCTGATCGGTCCTGCCCCCAAGGACCATCAAGAACCCGTCCATGCGTACCGAAGGCCTGCCCCGCTATCTGATGCTCGACTTCAACGCTTACTTCGCGAGCGTCGAGCAACAGGTGCGCCCCGAGCTGCGCGGCCGCCCGGTCGCCGTGGTGCCGATCGAGGGCACCGACAGCACCTGCGCCATCGCCGCGAGCTACGAGGCCAAGCGCATGGGCGTGAAGACCGCCATGCGCATCTTCGAAGCGCGCAAGGTCTGCCCCGGTCTGGTCTGCGTGCCCGCGCGCCACGATCTCTATGTCGAGTATCACGAGCGCCTGATGGCCGAGGTCGCCAACCACCTGCCGATCCACAAGATCGGCTCGATCGACGAGTGCTCCTGCCGCCTGATCGGCTCCGAGCGCGAGCCGGCGAACGCGAAGAAGATCGCGCTCGGCATGAAGGCCGGCATCCACGCCAAGGTCGGCGAGCATCTGCACTGCTCGATCGGCATCGCGCCGACTCTGCTGCTCGCCAAGATCGCGACCAAAATGCAGAAGCCCGACGGCCTGGTGGTGCTCGAGGAGCACGAGCTGCCCGGGCCGCTGCTCAAGATGCAGCTCACGGATCTGCCCGGCATCGCGCTCAACATGGAAGCGCGCCTGAACCGCGCCGGCGTCATGAGCATCGCGGATCTGTGGCACCTCGAGCCGAAAGAGGCGCGGCTGGTGTGGGGCTCGGTCGGCGGCGAGCGCTTCTGGTACGAGCTGCACGGCGTCGATATCCAGAGCACGACCGGCGACCGCCGCTCCATCGGCCACAGCCGCGTGCTGTCGCCGCAAATGCGCCCGCCCGACCGCGCGCGCATCGTCGCCCGCGCGCTGCTGCTGAAGGCCGCGACGCGCCTGCGGCGCTACGGCCTGGCCGCCGGCGCGCTCGGCGTTTCCGCGCGCGCCGAATGGCGCTCGCGCTACGTGGCCGAGACCACGCTCGCGCCCACGCAAGACAGCTTCGTGCTGCTCGCACGAGCTCGACCGCATGTGGTGGCGCCTGTTCGCGGCGCACGATCCGCGCGAGCCCCTGAAGAAGGTTTCGATCTGGATGCACCGCCTGGTGCCGGTGGAGGCGCGGGTGGCCGATCTGTTCATCGCCCAGCGGCCCGACGGCCTCACCCGCGGCGAGGCGCTGTGGCGCGCCATCGACAAGCTCGGCGGCAAGTACCAGGCCGGCATCGTCGCGCCCGCCTCGCAGCGCGGGCTCTCGCTGCAATATCTCGGCGCCAAGATCGCCTTCACGCGGGTGCCGGACGCGGTGGAGTTCCGGGAGTGAGAGGGCTGTCATTCCGGTCGCGCGCGTAAGCGCGCGGGTCGGAATCCATAACCCCTGCCCGAGCGAATTTGCGCGCCAGGTGGCTATGGATTCCGGGCTTCGCGCGGCTTACGCCGCGCTCACCCGGAATGACCAGAGCTAATTCTTCGCGATTTTGTCCAGGAGATCCGCCAGCGCCACCGGCGCGGTGACGTTCGGGCTGTGGCTGGCGGCGAGCTCGAAATAGGGCCAGCCCTCTTTCTTCGCCCGCTCGGCGAACTGCACGAACACGTCGCCCGGCGCTTTCTTCGTGCAATAGATGTAGCTGCGCGGCAATTTGGTCTCGCCGTTCTTGAGCTTCAGTTTCTGCGTGAGCGTCTTGATCGGCTGCGGCATGCGCCGCGCCTCGATCCACACCTTGTCTTCGGCCGAGGTGTCGGGCGGCACCGGCGTCGGCTGCACCTTCCAGCCGTCGACCGCGTTGGCGCGCTGGTGCGCCACGTGCTCCGGCGGCACCAGGTCATGCAGGCTCTGGCCGTCGCGCGGCAGGAACGCATCGAGATAAATGAGCTGCTTGAGCCGCGGCGCGGCGCGGTCCGCGACCCCGGTCGCGACCATGCCGCCATAGGAATGGCGACCAAGAGCACCACGTCGTCGAGGTCCTCGTATTCGAGCACGTTGACCACGTCCGTGATGTGCAGTTCGAGATCGATCTCCGGGTTGGCCAGATGCGAGCGCTCGCCGAGCCCCGTATAGCTCGGCGTCCACAACTCGTGCCCGCGCTGGCGCATCAGCGGCCGCACCTTCTGCCACGCCCAGGCCGAGGACCACGCCCCGTGCGCCACCACGAATACCGCCATTGAGATTCCCCGCTATTTCTTGGCCGCCGCCAGTCTATCAAGATCGTTCGCGATCGAAAAAATATTCTCGCCCAGATAGACGAAATCCCGGTCGAGACCCGCGATGCATTGCAGGAACGGCCGCGATGTTCCCTGCTTCGGCAGCATCCAGTCATGCAGCTCGATCGCGACGATGGGCGTCTCGGCGACCCATTCCGTGTTCGCGGCGAACAGATCGCCCTCGCCGCCCTCGATGTCGATCTTGACCATGAAGGGGAAGAACTTCTCCCGGTGCGCCGCGTAGATGTCGTTCACCGTGACGCGGGGCACCGTTTCTTCGCTCGCGTCCGCCGCGATTTCGGTCCGGAACATCCATCCGCCGCCGCCCGGATCGACCACGCGGGCGCGGCCGCGGCTGGAAGCGATGGCCGCCCGCACGCACTCGATGCTCAGGTTTTCCGCGTTCTTCGAGAGCACCTCGAAGTTCCCCCGCTCCGGCTCGATCGCCACGATCTTTGCGCGCGGCAGCTTTACGGCAAGATAGACCGGGGAAGCGCCGATGTTCGCCCCGGCATCGACCACGAGCGGGCGCAATCCATCCGCCTCCCGCTTGCGCAGGAATTCGAACAATTCCGCGCCGCGCCCGAGGCCGCTGATATTGTAATTCTGATCGACGAAGATCTGCTTGATTACGGCTTCGTCGGTCGTCTGCGGGCGGAAGAAGAACGGCCGGTTCGCGTCGCCGATCGCCAGATTGATCGATTGATAGGCCATCCCGACCGCCTGTAGCCGCGAGATTGTCCCGCCGCCTGCTCCGCTCACGTTTCGCGCCTTCTAACACCTCCCCGCGCCGGGCGTCACGCCGCGCGCCTCGCGGCATGATATCGTTGGCCTTCGGCCGGAATCCCCTCGATGAAATCGCTTTCGCTGCGTCTTTCGGACGGCGTCACGCTCGCGGTGCCGCGCACGCTCCTATCGATCACGACCTATGTGCTGCTCGAGCAGGAAACCTGGTTCGAAAAGGAGCTGAAGTTTCTCCGCCATTTTCTCAAGCCGGGCATGACCGCGATCGACATCGGCGCCAACCTCGGCGTCTATGCGCTGCCGATGGCGCGTCTGGTCGGGCCCAAGGGCCGGGTGTTCGCCTATGAGCCCGCAAGCGAGCCGCGCGCGCTCCTGCAACGAAGCCGCGAGCTGAACGGGGCGAAAAATCTCGAGATTGTCGCCGCGGCGGTCTCCGACCGCGAGGGCGAGGCGCATCTCTCCTTCGGCGCATCGAGCGAGCTGAACGCACTCGGCGGGTCGGCACCGGGAGAAACGGTGCGCCTCGTGAACCTCGACGCCGAGGACGCAACGCGCGGCTGGGCGCCGGATTTCATCAAGATCGACGCCGAGGGCGAGGAAGAAAGGATCTTCGCCGGCGGGAAAAACTTCTTCGCCCGCCATTCGCCACTCGTGATGATGGAAATTCGCGCCGGCGAGCGCGTGAACGAGGCGCTACGCGTTCAACTTCCCCGCATGGGCTACCGGCTCTACCGCGTATTGCCGGATACGCCTCTGCTCGTGCCGGTCGCCGCCAGCGAGACGCTCGACGACTACGAACTCAATTTGTTCGCCGCCAAGGACGACCTGGCGGCGGCGCTCGCCCGCAACGGCTGGCTGATCGAGGCCGCCGCCGAGTGGAAGCCCGATGCGAACACCGATGCGCTTGCGCGGCTGAAGACGCAGCCGTTCGCGTCGTCGTTCGCCCTCTTGTTCGCGGACCGGACGCCGCACGACCGGCCGTACCTGGATTGCCTCGCCGCGTATTCCGATTGGCTCTCGCCCGCAATCCCGCCGGCACGGCGCTGGGCCGCACTCGATTTCGCTTTCCGCACTTTGCGCACCCTGGCGCCCACTCCCGTTCGCCTTTCGACGTTGGCTCGCATCGCATTCGAATCCGGCAACCGCGCCGCGGGCGTCGAGGCGCTCGTGGCGCTCATCGAAAAAGTGCGCCATGGCCGGGTTGATTTCACCGAATCCTTTTGGCCGGCTCTGCCGCGCTACGACGCGATCGCGCCCGGCGAACGGGTCGGCGACTGGTTCTTTGCGGCAGCGGTGGAAGCGTTCGAGCGAAACCGTGGACATTCGTCGTTTTTCAGCGGCATGACGCCGCTGCTCGAATGGCTGTGCCGCCAACCGTACGCCTCGACCGAAATGGAGCGGCGCCGAACGCTCGTGCTCGCGCGCGCGGGACAAACACCTGCAGTGCCGCCGCGGCTCCGCATCGAAGCGCAGGATCATCTCAACGCTGAGATCTGGAAGAGCGGCAAGGTACCTGGAACGAAGGTCTAATCGTAGCCCGCGCTCAGCTCCGCTTGCGTTGGGCGCGCAATTTTTCGAGCACGAGCGCGCTCTGCTTCAGAATCGCCTCGCGGCGGTCGGCCTGCGCCTTGACGACTTGCGGATTGTACGCCTGATCCCAGAACGCTCGCCGCTTGATGCCGTCGTGGCGTCGGTTGAGATAGACCGGATAGAACCAGCCGAGCGAATGGTCCGGCAGGAACGCGAGGTTGGTGAGATCGAAGATTCCGAAGCCCGCTTCCACCAGAACCCGGTTGATCGGCTCGAAGTCGTCGAGATCGGCTTCGCAGATCACCACCGCGGTCTCCGCCAGCACTTCGCGCGCGCCGCGCAATGCCTGCACCTCGGCACCCTGCACATCGAGCTTCAGCAGGAAGGGCGGAGCAAGCTTCAGCTTCCGCGCGAGCGAGTCGAGCGTCACGGCCGGCACCTTGATCTTCGAACTCGTGCAGTCGATTGATCCGCTGCCAATAAGGGTCGTCTTGCGGGCGCAGCGAGCTCCAATAGGGATGCACCGAAGTCGTCATCTCGACTTCGCCCTCTTCGTCCGAGACGGCGGCGATCAGATAGTGCCCGCCCACAACCTCCTGGATCGCCTTCAGCGAGGGCTCATAGAGCGGATTGGCGTCGATGTTGACGGCCGTCGCATCGGAAAAAAAGTTGAGGCACTGGAGAAAAAAGTGGCCGTCGGCGCAGCCGACATCGATCACCGTTTTGTAGCGAATTCCCTTTTCGAACAACACCGCCAGGCTGACGGCAAAGTCGCGCACGGGAACACCGCTCATGATCCGCTCCTCGCCCCGCCCTCAGTGCGAGCCGGGCGTATCGGCGACGCCGAGCTTCTTGTGAATGCTCGTGCTCGTGGTCGTGTACTGGAAGGTGAGCTTCTTGTCCGGGTGCACGAGCGGATGCGCCGCGTGCGCCATCAGCGCCGCCTCGTGGAAGCCCGACAGGATCAGCTTGAGCTTGCCCGGATAGGTATTGATGTCGCCGATGGCGAAAATGCCGGGCTCGCTGGTCTGGAATTTCTCGGTATCGACCTCGATCAGTCCGCCGGCGAGCTTCAGGCCCCAATTGGCGACTGGCCCGAGCTTCATGGTGAGCCCGAAGAACGGCAACAGCGCATCGGCCTCGATCGCAAAGGTCGAATTGTCTTCGCGCCGCGCCACCACGCGCTCGATCATGCCGTCCTTGCCCTCGAGCGCATGCAACTGCCCGAGCAGGAAGTCGATCTTTCCCTCGGCCGCGAGCGTCTTCATCTTCAAGACGCTGTCGGGCGCCGCGCGGAAATGGTCGCGCCGGTGCAGGAGCGTCAGCTTCTTGGCGACCGGCGCGAGATTCAGCGTCCAGTCGAGCGCCGAGTCGCCGCCGCCGGCGATCACGATGCGCTTGCCGCGGAGCGTTTCGATCTTGCGCACCAGATAGAACACCGACTTGCCCTCGTAGGCGTCGACGCCCTCGATCGGCGGCTTTTTCAATTCGAACGAGCCGCCGCCGGCCGCGATCACCACGATCTTGGCCTCGATCGCCAGCCCGGTATCGGTGGTGAGCCGGAAGCCGCCCTCTTTCAGCCGCGTCAAGGTCTCGACCCGTTCGGCGAGCTGGAAGTGCGGCGCGAACGGCTTGATCTGCTCGAGCAACTTCTCCACCAGTCCCTCGCCCGAGATCACCGGCCAGGCCGGGATGTCGTAGATCGGCTTCTCCGGATAGAGCTCGGCGCATTGGCCGCCGGGCTTGTCCTGGATGTCGACGACACAGGCCTTGATGTCCACCAGCCCGAGCTCGAACACGGCGAACAGCCCGACCGGCCCCGCGCCGATGATGATGGCGTCGGTCTTGATGGTTTCGGGAGTCGGCTCTTGATTCATTGAACAACTTCCTTGGCCGTTTCTTTAGATCATCCCTCCCCTTTAGGGGAGGGAGATTGTTCGTTTCACCCCTGCCGCGCCGGCGTATGAACCACGAGCCCGTCGAGCTCGGGCGCGACCTTGATCTGGCACGAGAGCCGCGAGGTCGGCCGCACGTCGAAGGCGAAGTCGAGCATGTCCTCCTCCATCGCCGAAGGCGGACCGACCTTTTCCTTCCACGCTTCTTCGACGTGCACGTGGCAGGTGGCGCACGAGCAGGCGCCGCCGCACTCGGCGACGATGCCGGGCACCTTGTTGCGGATTGCCGTCTCCATCACCGTCGCGCCGACTTCGGCCTCGACCGTGCGCGACGTTCCGTCGTGCTCGATATACGTGATCTTCGGCATGGGGGGCTCGGCGCCCCTATATAGGGACGCGCCGGAAATTGCGAGCGTCAGCCGCCGAGCAAATCCGGCAACGCCAGCCGCGCTTCCGCGACGCGCGCCTTCAGCCGCGCGAGCGCGGACGCGAACGCGGTCTCGTCCTTGGCGCAGGCTTCGACGTCCTCGGCCGTGCGCGCGACCGCGAACGCACCGACCCCGCGCGCCGCGCCCTTGAGCGTGTGCGCCGCTTCGGCCCGTGCCTTCGCGTTGCCGGCCGAAGCCATGGCCTCAAGCTGCCTCTCGGCCTGGGAATCGAACAGCCGCAGCACTTCGCGGGCGAGCGCCCGGTCGCCATGGGTCATGCGATCGAGATGGGCCCGGTCGAAGGGCCCGGAATCGGCCTTAACCCTAGGATCCGCCTTGAGATTTTTCACCTTGTTCCTGCCCGAATCCGGATGGAGTTATCCACATATCCACATGCTGTCCGGAGCCGGTAAAAAAAGTGTCTCAATGTTGCCCGGAAGCCTCGCCTATCGGCGGCGCTTTTCCGAGCGCGTGGAATCCTTCGGCCGTGAGCCGGCACACCAGCCAATCCGGCCTCACCGGATTGCGGATCCAGGCCTCCGCCCAGCCGTGCGCGATGCAGGTTTCGATCGTGCGATGCGGGATTTCGCGCCCGCTTTCGTCGAAAAGCGGCAGTTTTCCGCCCGGTTGGCTCAATCCGCGCGCCAGATAGCGCCGCTGCGCTTCGCTCGGCGCAACACCGGCCACAGGTAGCCTTGCCGTGACCCGTTCGTCCGCTTTTGCAGTCTTCGTCTTGGCCCGCATGGTTAACGATCCGTTAACGATATTCGGAAAGCTCGAGCGACCGGCGTTCCCCCGCGCCCCCGCGAGGGTTAGGATAGCTGAGCGGTGGACCAGAGTCCCGGCCGCGCAGGCTCTGGAGGCAGTCGGGGTCGGCAAGTCGGGATGGTGCAAGCCCAATCAACCGGGCGGGCTCCAGGGTATTGCGTAGGTCCTTGGCTTCGGCCCGAGCGGCGTGTCGCCGATCGTGGTGAGAGTACGGACCGGAGGCGACGGCGAAGATGGCGAAAGCTCCGAAGAAATCCCAAGATCCGACGGAAGCGGCGCTTTCCGCGATCGAGGAAGCGTTGCAGCTCGGCAAGGATGAGAAGCCGGCCGAGGCGCGGGAATCCGCCGAGCCGATCGAAATTACCGAGGAGCAGGAGCAGTCGCGCCTTCAGCGCCGGCTCTCCGCCGCCGCGCCCACGGCTGGCGAACCTGCCGAAAGAATCGAACCGGAAATGCCGCGCGCCGAACCGGTGCGCGAACCCGCTCGCGAACCGATCCGCGAATCCGCGCGCGAGCCCGTGCCGGCGCCCGTGCGCCGGCCCGACCGGCCGATGCGCCGCGCCGCCGCCAACGACGACCGCCAGTCGGTCGGACAGATCATCGCCCGCCTGCACAGCCGCCCCTCGCGCACGCCGCTCGTGCTCGCGTCGATCCTGTCCGTGCTTTGGCTGGTCGGCGGCATCGCCTGGGCCATCTCGCTCTACCGCCAGGAATTCTCGCTCGTCGAGTTCCTGACCAACCCGATCGTCTTCCCGGTCGCCGCCGGACTGCTGCTTCCGGCCGCCGGCTTCCTGCTGCTCGCCGTGCTGATCCGCCGCATGCAGGAATTGCGCGGTATCGCCCGCTCGATGACCGAGGTCACCGTCCGCCTCGCCGAGCCCGAGAACCTTTCCACCGACACGGTCGTCACCGTCGGCCAGGCGATCCGCCGCGAGGTCGCCGCGCTGGGCGACGGCATCGAGCGCGCCATCGCGCGCGCCACCGAGCTCGAGGCCATGGTCAAGAACGAGGTCTCGACGCTGGAGCGCGCCTACGACGACAACGAGGTGCGCGTCCGCAACCTGGTCGACGAGCTGCAGAGCGAACGCGACTCGATTCTTTCCCACGCCGGGCGGCTCCGCGAATCCATCGCCCACTCGCACGAGGCCTTCACGCTCGACGTCGAGCAGATCGCCGAGCGCGTCAATTCCGGCGTCACCGAAGCCACCGACCGCGTGTCGGCCGTCATCACCGCCCGCTCCGAGGAGGCGCGCGCCCAGATCGCCACCGCCGGCGACATGGTCATCGACGCCATGACCATCAAGGCGAGCGAGACCACCGAACGCATGACCCAGGTCGGCATCGAGGTCGGCAAGGCGCTGGCCTCGCGTAGCGCCATGGTATCGGAGGCGTTCGAGGAGAGCGCCAATGCGGTCGCCACGCAAATCGCCGCTACCGGCGACTCCGTGCGCGAGACGCTCACCACCAGCCTCACCGCCTTCGACAATTCCATCGCCGAGCGTGGCACCGAGATCGCCGACCGCGTCACCGTCTCCAGCGCCGAGCTCGGCAAGCGCATCACCGACGGCCTGCAGGGCTTCGATGCCACCGTGAAGGTCTATGGCACGGGCCTGTTGGACCAGATCGCGCAGGTCGTGAAGTCGGTCACCGAAGGCACGCGCGCCAGCCTCACCGGCTTCGACACCCGCGTCGGCGGCAAGATCCAGGAAGTGAGCGAGGCGCTCGATACGCGCATCGCGCGCATCGATGCGACGCTCGAGCAGCGCGCCGCGGCGATGAACGAAGTGCTCGCCAACCGCACGCTCGAATATGTGCGTGTAATCGCCGACGGCACCAAAGCCGCCAACGACGCCGCCGACAAGACCGTGGCCGGCATGGCCGAGTTCTTCGCCGATAAGGCCAAGGAGATCGCCGATACCATCTACGCGCGCGCCGAGGCCGCCGACCAGACGCTCGGCAGCCGCGCGTTGCAGATCGCCGAGACGCTCGATACCCGCGTCGCCCGCATCGACAATATCGTCAGCGGCAAGCTCGAAACCATCGTCGGCTCGATCGAGACCAAGGGCATGGCCGTCACCAACGCCCTCTCGGCCAAGGTCGAGGGGGTCAGCGAATCCCTGCGCAAGGACGCCGCCGAAGTGGAGCGGCTGCTCAACCAGGTCGCCGGCCAGGTATCCGATACGCTCTCGGCCAAGGTCCAAGGCGTCACGCAGAACCTGCGCAGCGAGGCGGCCGAGGTCGAGACCTCGCTCAACAATCTCGCCACCGGCATGGAAAAGACGCTGACCAGCGTCGCCTCCGGCATGGAGAAGACGCTCACCGGCCTCGTCGAGCAGGTGGCCAAGACCATGTCGACCCGCGCCAGCGAGGTTTCCGCCGCCCACGAAACGCTGAAGAGCGACGTCACCAGCGTGCTCGAGCGGCTGCGCGAAGCCAACGGCATGCTCCTCGACGTGCTCGAGGGCGTGAAGAACAATCTCGGGCCGATCGAGGGCAAGGTCGCCGAGAAAATCTCGGCTTTCCACACCGCGCTGGAAAGCGCGACCAAGGACGCCGGCGGCGCCATCGACCGGATCGGCGGGCAGCTGCGCGACCTGCGCGAGACCTCCGGCGCTTTCCTGCGCGATACCTCGACCCTCACCCAGCGCTTCGAGGATCAGGGCAAGGCCATCGCCGCCACCGCCGACAATCTCGACCTCACGCATCGCAAGATCGACGCGACGCTCGCCGAGCGCCGCGAGGCGATCGAGCAGATTTCCACCGTGCTGGCCAATCGCGCCGCCGATCTCGAGGACCGCCTCACCCGCTTCAACAAGCTGTTGCAGGAATCGCTCGGCGCCGCGGAAACCCGCGCGCAAGAAATCGCCAAGGTCGTCGCCGACAGCTCGGCGCAATCGACCCAGGCGATCGTGCGCCAGTACGAGCTCCTGCGCGGCACCACCACCGAGGAGCGCGACCGCACCACCGCCGCGCTGCGGCAGACCTACGACCAGGCGCTGGAAGAGGTGAACTCCCTCTTCCGCGACACCAACACGCGCTTCGGCGAGGCCGCGCGCGAGCTGCGTGACGTGGCCGAGGACGTGCAGAAGGCCCTCGACATGACCCGCCAGGAACTCAAACGCGGCATTTTCGAGCTGCCGAACGAGACGCGCGAGAGCGCGCAGGCCATGCGCCGCGTGGTCGCCGACCAGATCAAGGCGCTTTCCGAGCTCAACGACATCGTCTCGCGCCAGAGCCGCCAGATCGAATACATCGAGCCGGCGCGCGCGCCCGCCCGCGAGGAGCCGGTCGAGCCGCGCCGTACCCGCGAGCCGCGCGAGCAGCGTGCGCCGCGCGAGGAACGTGAACCGGCGTCGGTCAGCGGCAACGGCCACCGCCGTCCGCAGCGGGCCGAGCGCGAGCGCGAACCCGAGCCGGTTCGCGGTGGCTGGTTCAACGAACTGATCGGCCGTCAGCGCGAAGGCCAGCGTGAGGCGGAACCGCGCCAAGAGCGTCCAGAACGTCTGGCGCCGGCCACTTCCGAAGCGTTCGATACGCTGTCGATCGACATCACGCGCATGATCGACCACGACGCGTCGGTCGAGGTCTGGGATCGCTACAAGCGCGGCGAGCGCAACGTGTTCACGCGCAAGCTCTACACGATGCAGGGTCAGAAGGCGTTCGAGGAAATCCGCCGCCGCTATCGCCGCAGTGGCGAGTTCCGCGAGACCGTCGACCGCTACATCGACGAGTTCGAGCACCTGCTCGATCAGGTTGCCCGCGACGACCGCGGCCAGGTCCTGACCAAGACTTATCTCACGTCGGACACCGGCAAGGTCTACACCTTGCTCGCGCACGCCGCCGGGCGGCTGGAATAACGTTCGAGCTACTGGGGGATTTCTCATGGCCGGGGCCAAAACGCCCCGGCCTTTTCGTTATCTGGGGCGCAATGACTACCGAGTAGCCGCCGGCGCCGTGCGGTTCTGCCGGCCCCAGATGATCTGGCTCGGATTCTTCTCGAACTCACGGACCATCCGTGAAATATCGCCGACCGTCCGCCGCGCGTCCTTGGCGAGCAGACTGTACTCCTGCAGCGTCGCCGGCACCGTGCGTTCCAGCGATTCGGCGAGCGTGCGCACCGATTTCGCGGTATCGGCGATCTCGACCGCCACCGAGCGGCCGTCCTTGCCGGCGAGATCCTTGGTGAACGCGGAAATGTCGGTCAGAATCTGAGTGATTTTCTTCTCGTTGGTTTCGAGCAGCCGGTCGATGCGCGCCAGCACCTCCTTGGCGCCCTGCATGACGTCGGTGAACGCGCCGCCGCCGGCAACGATGCGCGGCGGCTTGCCGCCTTCGGGCTTCAGGAGCGGCGATTCCGGCGTTCCGCCCACCAGCGCCACCGAGGCGATGCCGGTCAGCCCTTGCAGCTCGAGCCCGGCCTTGGTGTCGGCGCGGATCGGGGTCGTGCTGGAGATCGCGACCACCGCTACCACCTTGCGTGGGTCGACCGCGTCGATCTTGAGCGTCGTAACCTCGCCCACCCGGATGCCGTTGAACAGCACCGCGCCGCCGGGCCTGAGCCCCGACACCGACCCGTCGAACACGACCTCGTAGGGGACCTGGCCGCTGCCCTCGCCGAGCCGCTGGAACCACCAGACGAAGCTGAACGCCCCCACGATCACCGCCAGGGTGAACACACCGATCAGAACGTAATTTGCACGCGTTTCCATACTGGCCTCACTCTTATGTACGCTTGCCCGCCATCGCGACCCGCCCCCGCTTGCCGCCGAAATATGCCTTCAGCCACGGATGCTCCGCATGCATCAGGCTATCCACCGGGCCGTCGGCGATGATCTTGCCGTCGGCCAGCGCCGCCACCCGGTCGCACACCGAATGCAGGCTGTAGAGGTCGTGGGTTACCATGAAAACCGTCAGCCCCAAAGTCTGCTGCAGCGCCCGGATCAGCTCGTCGAATTCGCCGGCGCTGATCGGATCGAGACCCGAGGTAGGCTCGTCGAGAAACACGATCTCCGGATCGAGCGCGAGCGCGCGCGCCAGCGCCGCGCGCTTGATCATGCCGCCGGACAGCTCCGAGGGGGCCTTCTCGCAGACGCTGGCGTCGAGCCCGACCATTTCGAGCTTGGCCATCGCGATCTCGTCGAGCAGCCGGCCGCGCAGCTTGAGATCCTCGCGCAGCGGAAACTGCACGTTCTGGATCACGTTGAGCGAGGAGAACAGCGCGCCGCCCTGGAACAGCACGCCCCAGCGCTTCTCCATCTTCTCGCGCTCCTGCTCGTCGAGCTCGTCGAGGTTCTTGCCGAACACCTCGATCGTGCCCTGCCGCTTCGGCAACAGTCCGAGAATGGTGCGCGTGAGCACCGACTTGCCGCCGCCCGAGGCCCCGACGAAGCCGAGAATTTCGCCCCGCCTGATGTCGAGGTTCAGGCCCTTGAGCACGACCTGATTGCCGAACCCGACCACCAGGTCGCGCACGCTGATGACGTTCTCGATGTTCTGAGCGTCCACGGCCTATTTCCCGATGCCGGCGAAGAACATGGCGAACAGGCCGTCGAGCACGATCACCAGGAAGATCGACTTCACCACCGAGGAAGTCGTGTGCTCGCCGAGCGACTCGGCGCTGCCCTGCACCCGCATGCCCTCGACCGCCGCTACCAGGCCGATCACCGCCGCCATGAACGGCGCCTTGTACATGCCGACCTCGAAGGTGTCGCGCGAGATCGCCTCGCGCAGCCGGTCGATGAACACCTCGGGCGAGAATCCGCCATAGAGCCAGCTCACCAGCCCGCCGCCGAACAGCGCCGCCATGCTGCCGATGAAGGTCAGGAGCGGCAGCGCTACGATCAGCGCGATCATGCGCGGGAGCACCAGCACTTCGACCGGGTCGAAGCCCATGACCCGCAGCGCGTCCATCTCTTCGCGCATCTTCATGGAGCCGAGCTCGGCGGTGTAGGCGCTGCCCGAGCGGCCGGCGACCATGATCGAGCAGATCAGCACGCCGACTTCGCGCAGCGTCAGAATCCCGACCATGTCGACGACGAAGGTCTCCGCGCCGAACTTGCGGAAATGGAAAATGCCCTGCTGCGCCAGAATCGCGCCGATCAGGAAATTGATCAGCACGATGATCGGCACCGCGCGGAAGCCCACCACGTCGATCTGATGGACGATCGCGGTGAAGCGGAAATTGCTCGGCCGCACCACCACGCGGCAGAACGCCGCCACGATCACGCCGAGGAAATCGACCATTTCGTAGAAGTCGCGCCCGCTTTCGGCGATGTTCTTGCCGACATGCTCGAGCGCTTCGACCAGGGGCCTTTCGCGCAGCGGCCGCCAGGCGCCCTTCTTGTTCGACGCCGCGACTTCGTCGAACAGAATCTTGAAACGGGTATCGAGGCCGACGATCGCGGTCTTGACGCCCGAAGCCGTGGCCGAGCGGCGCAGAGCGTTCCACCAGCCACGCACCGAAGGTGTCGATATGATCGATATGCGCGAGGTCGATTTCGACCTGGTCGATCTTCGACTTGTCCGCAACGACCGCGTCCAAGAGCGGCTCGATCTCGCGCGCATGCGCCGCGGTCCAACTGCCCGCCGCCGCCAACACGAGTCTACGCCCGTCGATCGTGCTCTTCAGCCATGCCTCGTTGGCCAAAGCGCTCTCCCCGCATCACGCCACACCCGGCGACAAGCCGGCCCGCCGGACTTTCATACGCGCGCGCGCTTTCACCGTCGAGGCCAATTTTTCTTCTGGCTGCCGGTACTTGCGCGGGCCGGTCCCGTTTTGGCACAGCACTCTTGCGCGCGATGCAAGGAGGCTACGCGCCCTTGGCCGGGCCGAAGACCGCGGCCTTTGCGCCGGTGAGTTTCGCCCACATCTGGTCGCCCCAGCTGAAGTGCCACCACTCGTGCGGATTATTGGCGAAGCCCTCGCCGGTCATCAGCCAATAGAGCAGCCGCCGGTTCTGCCGGGCCTCGGCGTCGGAGAAGCGTCCGAGCGCGTCCTCCTCCGCGCACTCGAAATGATCGGTGTGCGCCAGTTCCGTCGCGTCGTCGAAGATCGAGCCCATGTACAGCGGCTCGCCGTTACGAATCTTGCAGATCGTGAGATCCACGGCCCCGCCGGTACTGTGCGGCGCCGGGCTGTCCGGTGAAGTGGTAGGCGCGGCCCAGTATTTTTCCACCTCGGCAAGCGTCTCTTGCTCCGAGAAATTCGGGTGCCGCTCGCGCACGCGCCGGGGCATCCAGACGTCGTGAAAATACGTTTGCACCGCGAGCGGGCGGATTGCGTCGTATATGTGCAATCTCAATCCGATTTCCCGAAGCCTCAGATCGATTTTTCGCAGCCGGATCGCCACGCTCTCTCGCAAGAAAAGTTTATCGATCGACTCCGGGCACCGCTTCGTAATAGGGCGGGTTGTCGGTTCTGCAATAGTAGTTCTCGCCCTCGATTCCCAAATCCCGGATTTCGACCAGCTTCTCGTCATGGAGAGCGGACGCCCGATCGATCGGATGCGTGCGATAGTTCTTCTTGCGCTCCTGCAACGGCTGCAGATCGGGAATCGGTTTCTGGCGAAGCTTCTCGAGGGTCTGAAAAAACGCTTTCATCGGAAATCCCTCGCACCGCGACCGGCGACGGTACGGAAGCTATAATTTCCGGCGCGTCAGGGCAATTTCCGCCGCGAGCGCGAGCGCGGCTCCGATCGCGCCCAGCACCGCGAACGCCAGATAGGCGCTCGCGCCATAGCGCGCATAGAGCGGGCCGGCCGCCAGCGTCGCCAGCGCCATGGCGATGCCGCTCGCGGTCGAGGCGGAAGCCTGCGCGCGGCCGAGCGCGCGGTCCGCGATGCTCTCACTGATCAGCGCGATCAGGCCGATATGGGCCGCGCCGAAGGTGAGGCCGTGCAGGAGCTGCAAGACGAACAGCAGCCCGGCCGCCGGCTCGAACGCCATGGCGCCGAAGCGCACGACGGCGGCGATCCCGCCCAGCACGATGAGCGGCATGGGCTGTGATCCGGCGCACCGCCGGCGCCGCATAGAGGAAGAGCACGATTTCCGCGATCACGCCGAGCGACCACAAGAAGCCGATCAGGCCCGCGCTCATGCCCGCCGCGGTCCACTGCACCGAGGCAAAAACGTAATAGAGCGCGTGGCTCGCATCGACGATCGCCACCGCCACGATCCCGAGCACGAGCCGCGCCGGTGCACGGTCCGGCGCATCCGTGGCATCCGTGGGCGCCGGGGCCGCGGCCGGCAGCACCGGCAGCAGCCACGCCGTGAGCGAGAACAAGAGAAACGGCGTCGCGATCAGCCAGACGATCGAGGCGCCGGGCAGAATATCGAGTGCGGCGCCCGCGAGCAGGTTGCCGACGACGAAGCTCACCGAGCCCCAGAGCCGCGCGCGGCCGTAATCGACCGCCCGCACCCGCTGCAGACGCACGGCGAAGGCGTCGATCAGCGCGAACGACGGGCTCCAGAACAGCGCCGAGATCGCGACCGCGGCCAGAATCGCCACCGTACCCGGCGCGAAGCCGACGAGCGCGAAGCCGGCCGCGGCACCGAGACCGATCGCCGCCAGCATCGCCCGCGGCCGGTCGATCCGGTCCCACAGCCATCCGGCCGGCGGCAGCACCATAAGCTTCACCAGCGTCGGAATCGCGATGGCGATCCCGATCACCTCCGGCGACAGCCCGCGCGCGGCGAGGAACACCGGAAAGAACGGCATATAGACGCCAATGGCCAGAAACAGCGCCCCGAATGCGCCCGCGAGCGAGCGGCGCCCGCCGCGATCGCCGTTGGCGGGCTGGCGCGCGGCGGCTAGATTGGGGAACAGTGATTCGGGCCCAAGGTCCGGGCGTGCGCCGCCATAACCTCGATCCGCGCCCATGATTCAGCCTCCCGACCGCAACGCTCTATCCGATTCGGATTACGAAACCATCGCCGCCGCGGTGGAAGAAACCGTGCGCGGCCGCTGGTTCCTCGCCGAGCACGCGCGGCGCATGCGCCAGGCCGATACCCGCCTGGTGCTCGACGCCATCGCCCGGCTCGAGCACGCGCTCGCCGGGAAGGCGGGCGGCGCCGACCTCGAGCGCATGCGCGCCGACCTCGTCGACATGGCCGACGTCATCGTTCGCACCAAGACGGAAATCGCCGCGATCCGGCCCGAGGGCGGCGACCCGAGCCATATCGGGCGCGCCACCGACGAGCTCGACGCCATCGTCGCCGTCACCGAGCGGGCCACCTCCGACATCCTCAACTCCGCCGAGCAGATCCAGGAAATCGCCTGGACCTTGCGCGAGCGCGGCACCGACCCGACTGCCTGCGATCGCATCGACGCGCTGACGACCGAGACCTATACCGCCTGCTCGTTCCAGGACATCACCGGCCAGCGCACCCGCAAGGTGATCGACGCGCTGCATTTTTTGGAGCGGCGACTCGAGGCCATGATCGCGATCTGGCGCGAGCCGGGTGCGGCGCCGGCGGCGCCGGCTCCTTCCGCGAGCCAAATGCCACCGGCCGCGCCGCCAGTGGCACCCGCGCAAGCCAAGTCGGGCCTCGACGAACGCGACGTGTTCGGAACATCGCAGCGCCAAGCGTCACCGCCTGCGCCGAAATCGCGGACCGCCTCCGCCGACATCGACTCGCTCTCGCCGAACGAGAAGATGGCGCTGTTTTCGTAGCCCTCCCCTCTCCCCGTTTACGGGGAGAGGGTGGCGAGCATTGAGCGAAGCGAAATGCGAGCCGGGTGAGGGGCAGCCCGCAGAGAGCAACTGCAATCGGCCCCTCACCCGCCTCGCTCGCGAACGCTCTCTCGGCACCCTCTCCCCGCTACGCGGGGAAAGGGGATTAGGAAGTAATCGCCTCCGCGAACAGCTTGGGCTCCACGTTGCCGCCGGAAAGCACGACCGCAACGGTCTTGCCCTTCGCGTCCACGCGTCCCGCCAGCAGCACCGCGAGCGCAATCGCCCCGCTCGGCTCCACCACCAGCTTGAGCTCACGGTAAGCGAACGCCATGGCGCGGCGCACCTCGTCGTCGCTCGCCACCACGCCCTCATCGACCAGGCGGCGCGTGACCTCGAAGGTGATCTCGCCCGGCTCCGCCGTGAGCAATCCATCGCAGATCGAGCCGGACATGCGGGCATTGCGCTCGCGCTTGCCGGAGCGGAGCGAGCGGCGGTGGTCGTCGAAGCCTTCCGGCTCCGCCGCGACGATGCGCGCCTGCGGATGGCGCTCCTTGACGGCGAGCGCGATCCCGCCGATCAGCCCGCCGCCCGACGCCGGCACGATTACGATGTCGGGCTTGAGCCCCAGCGCCTCGAGATCCTCGACGATCTCGCGCCCGATGGTGCCCTGGCCGGCCATGATGAAGGGATCGTCGAACGGCGGCACCAGCGTCGCATTGCGCTCATTGGCGATGCGGCGCGCGATTTCCGCGCGGTCCTCGCGGTCGCGGTCATAAAGCACGATCTCGGCGCCGAGCGCGGCCGTGCGCTCGAGCTTCAGCGCCGGCGTATCGCGCGGCATTACGATCAGCGCCGGCATGCCGAGGAGCTTGGCCGCCGCCGCGACGCCCTGGGCGTGGTTGCCGGAGGAATAGGCCACGACCCCGGCGGCGCGGCGCTCCGGCGCGATGCGCGCGATGCGGTTATAGGCGCCGCGGAACTTGAACGAGCCCGTGCGCTGCAGCGGCTCGGGCTTGAGAAAGACGCGCCCGCCGGTGAGTTCGTCGAGCGCGGCGCACGGCAAGAGCGGCGTGCGCACCGCGACGCCCGCGAGCAAGCGTGCCGCGTCGGCAACGTCGGCGGCGGTCGGAATGCGCGGCTCGGCGGCCTTGTTCATGCGGGAACTATACATCGTTCCCCGATCGAGCACGCGCGAGCCGGTCATCGAACCGCTGGACGCCCGCGTGGCTTGGGACTATTTGATGCACATGAGCCATCATTATCTGCAGATCGCGCTCAATCTCGCCGCCGCGCTCGCCGCCGGCAGCCTGATCGGCTTCGAGCGCGACTATCACGGCCGCCCGGCGGGACTGCGGACCCACGCGCTCGTTTGCCTCGCCTCCGCGCTCTTGATGACGATCACCGCTTTCCAGTCGGATTGGCTCGCCGGCATTCCGCTCGAAGTGATCCGTACCGATCCCACGCGCGTGGCCCAGGGCATCATGACCGGCATCGGCTTTCTCGGCGCCGGCGTGATCTTCATGGAAGGGCTCACCGTGCGCGGGCTCACCACCGCGGCCTCGATCTGGATCACCGCCGCGCTCGGCATCCTCTACGGCATCGGTTTCTATTACCCGGCGTTCTTGGGAACCTTGGCCGTGCTGGCCACGCTTACCGTCTGGCGCTGGATCGAAGCGCGCATGCCGAGCCAGTTCTATGCCCAGCACATCGTCCGCTTCGCCAACGCGAAGGTTCCGCCGGAAAGCGAGCTGCGCAAGCTGGTCGGCGCGCACGGGTTCTCGATCGCCAACATGAATTACCGGCTGGAGGACGCGGGCAAGGTCTTCGAATACCGCATGACCATCCAGACCACCGACCGCGCCAATCTGGGCCGGCTCGCCGAAGCGCTGCGCAAACGCAAGGACGTCATCGAATTCCGCATCTCGCCGAGCGGGGATTGACCGGGCCTCCGCTTGCCCGCAGCGCCGCGACGAAGCATGATCCCCTCCCGCCATCGCCCAACCCCAAGCAGGTAGCCCCATGAAGCTCGTGCGTTTCGGCCCGGCCGGCCGGGAGAAGCCAGGCATCGTCGACCAGGACGGCAAGATTCGCGACTTATCGCGCGTGGTGCCCGACATCGCCGGCGACGCGATCGGCCCCGCTGGGCTCGCCAAGATCAAGAAAGCGAAAATCGAGAAGCTGCCGCTCGTGAAGGGCAAGCCGCGGCTCGGCGCCTGCGTCGGCGGCACCCGCCACTTCATCGCCATCGGCCTGAACTACGCCGACCACGCCGCCGAAGCCGGGGCGCCAATCCCGAAAGAGCCGATCACCTTCTCCAAGGCGCCGAGCTGCATCGTCGGCCCCAACGACAACATCATGGTGCCGAAAGGCTCGACCAAACTCGATTGGGAAGTGGAGCTCGGCATCGTGATCGGCCGCCGCGCGCGCTACATCGCTTCCGAGAAAGAAGCGCTCGGCTATATCGCCGGCTACTGCGTCTGCAACGATATGTCCGAGCGCGAGTTCCAGCTCGAGCGCTCCGGCCAATGGATGAAAGGCAAGGGCTGCGAGACCTTCGGCCCGATCGGACCCTGGTTGGTGACCAAGGACGAGATCAAGGACGTGCAGAACCTCTCGATGTGGCTCACCGTGAACGGCGAGCACCGCCAGAAGGGTTCGACCAAGACCATGATCTTCGGCGCCGCCCATATCGTCTGGTACTGCTCGCAGTTCTTCATCATGGAGCCCGGCGACGTCATCACCACCGGGACGCCCCCCGGCGTCGGCCTCGGCATGAAGCCGCCGCAGTATCTGAAGGCCGGCGACGTGATCCGCCTCGGCATCGACGGCCTCGGCGAGCAACAGCAGAAGGTGGTGGCATTCAAGAAATGAAAAATCGCCGTCATCCTGAGGTGGCCGCCACCGATCTCGGGTTTACCCGAGATCGGCATTATTTAACGCGCAAGTCGGCTATAGCCGACTTCGCGGCGGCCTCGAAGGATGATGGCGCCAATTCATACACCCGCGTCATCCTTCGAGGCTCGCCGCCTTCGGCAGCTCGCACCTCAGGATGACGCCTACTCAAAGCCAGCGACGCACTCTCGCTTTGTAATCGAGATAGATCTTTCCGAACTTGCGCTCGAGATAGGCTTCCTCGCGCGCGACCACCCCGTAGCGGATGACGAGATAGAACGGCACCAGCATCGCCAGCACCCACAGGCTGTTGAAGCCGATGGCGAGACCGGTCTGGCCCAGGAACATTCCGAGATAGATCGGATTGCGCATGAAGCCATAGGGTCCGCTCGAAATGATCGTCGTCGTCGGCATGTTGGTTTCGACCCGGCTGCCCGCCTTGCGGATCGTGACGATCGCCCAGATCGCCAGCGCGAAGCCGGCGGCAAACACGGCGCCGCCGACCCAGACGCGTGAAACGGACGCCGGGACGAACGGCAACGGATAGAGCCAGTCGATACCAAGACCCGCAAGAATCGCGAGCGCCCATGCGATCGGCGGGCGAACGATCGCCCCGGAACGGTCGATAGCCTTGTTCATCGTTCTCTCCCTATCTTGAAAAATGGGAAACCTACTCCGCCGCTACCGCGCTCGGCGGCGATCCGAAGAAAGTACCATCCCCCGGCCGCTGACGCGGCACCGGGTTATCCACCCTGTTTCTCTTCACCTCAATTCCCGATTAAACTCGGTTTCGGACGCCTTTCCAGGGGGCTGGGCTTGAACGGATTTTTCGCACGGACCGGCTGCGCCGGGGCTGCGCTTGCATTCGTGGGATTCTTGCTGCTTGCGACGCCGGTGCACGCCGCGGGCGCCTTCGGAGTCGATGACTCGGAAATCGGCAAGCCAGGAGAATGCAAGGTAGAGTCCTGGCTCTCGTTCGCCGGCAACAGCGACCAGATGTTCGTGACGTCGCCGGCCTGTGTGGTCAATTTCTTCCGCCCCTTCGAGCTCGGCGGCACCCTCGCCCGCACCCGCACCGATGACGTCTGGGGCACCGGCCTGACGCTCAAGGCCAAGACCAATCTGCTTTCGACGGAGAACGGCCCGGTCGGCATCGGCATCGCCGGCGGCGTGATCCTCGACCTCGTCACCCAGCAGCACACCGGCACGTTCTTCTATGTGCCGGTGACATTCGCGCTGAACGACGTATTCCGCATCAACGTCAATGGCGGCGCACTCTGGGATCATGTCGCGGGCCAAGAATTTCGCCACCTGGGGCGCCGGTTTCGAATGGATCGTGCTGAAAAACGCGACCACCGTGACGCTGATCGCCGAGATTTTCGGCCAGAGCTCCAAGCAGCCGGCCGTGCAGGCCGGCATCCGCTTCACGCCGCACGAGAAGATCGACTTCGATCTGATCTACGGCCACAACCTCGCGGGCGAGGGTGCCAACTGGATCACCGCCGGAGTCAACATTCGTTTCTGACCGCTTACCGCCGCGCCTGCGCGCGCGCGATCTGGGCCGCCATGTTGGCGCTGAGCCCCGACCAGGCGCGGCTGCGATCCAGCGCCGTATTGTAGCTCGCGACGATCCTTCCCGCGAGCGGCGAGGTGTTGCCGATCTCTGCGATCAACTCGCGCGCGATCGAATGCGCGGAGTCGATCAGCGCTCGGGGAAGAACGCGATTTTGGTGCCGTGCACGGCAATGAGTGTCGCTAGCGCCATGGCGTTCTGCCATGCCGCATCCGCCAGCGCCGTTGCGTGCTCCAGGCCGGCAGGCTTCCGCCACGATCGCGCGCAAGTCGGCCGGTAGCGCCTCCCAGGCTCGGATCGAGACCAGCCCCTCTCCGGTGCCGTTCGGCTTGTTGAAGCCGGGCGCGTAATAGAACGGCGCCACCTTGTATACGCCGGTGATCAAGTCGCTCGAGGGCGCGAGGAATTCGACCGCATCGATCGCACCGGTCTGCATGCTGGTGATGATCTCCGCGGCCGGGATCGAGACCGGCGTGGCACCCAGCCGGCTGAACACGTCGCCGCCGATTCCCGAGCACGCGGATGCGCAGGCCGCGGATATCGGCGGCCGAGCGAATCTCGTTCTTGAACCACCCGCCCATGCAGGGCCCGGTATTGCCGGCCGCGAAGGCGCGCACGCCGAACGGCCTATAGAGCTCGTCCCACAGCGCCTGGCCGTCGCCGAATTCGAGCCAGGCCAGATGATCGACCGGGCCGAGGCCGAACGGCACGCTGGTATAGAACACCGAGGCCGGCATCTTGCCGCGCCAGTAGAACGCGGCGGTGTGGCCCATCTCGACGCCGCCGCCGCCGACCGCGTCGAGCACCTCGAACGCCGGCACGATGGTGCCGGCGGGAAATACCTCGATCTCGAGCCGGCCGCCGCTCATGGTGCGGATACGCTCCGCGAGCCGCTGCGCCGAGACGCCGGGTCCCGGCAGATTCCGCGGCCAGGAGGTCGCCATGCGCCAGCGCGTTGATTGCGCGCGCGCGACGGAGGGTGCTGCGAGCGACCCGGTCGCAACTGCGAGCGAACCTATTACAAAACGCCGTGTGAATTTTCTCATCGGCTCCTCCATGATTTCCTTCTCGACCCTCCCCCTCTCCCAGTCGGGCCTACGGCTCGCCTTCCCCTCTCCCCCTCCCGCCGCTGGGAGGGGGAGAGGGAAGAGGGAGCGCGTGCGAAGCTCGCGCGACCGAGAGAGAGGAGGTGGGTTACAAAACAACGAACGTTGTGACGCATCTGCACTATTCCTTCGGCCAAACCGCGTGGAAATGATGCACCGGCCCGCGGCCCTTGCCGATTTTCAATTGCCCCGACGCGGCGATCGCCGCGCTCACATAGTCCTTCGCCGCGGCGATGCTCTCCGCGAGCGGCAGGCCCTTGGCGAGCCCGGCGGCTATCGCCGACGAAAGCGTGCAGCCGGTGCCGTGCGTATTCTTGGTGGCGATGCGCTTGGCGGCGAACCGGCGCACGCCGCTCTGCTCGAGCAGAAGATCGACCGCCTCCGGCCCCTCGCCGTGGCCGCCCTTCACCAGCACCGCGCGCGCGCCGAGCGCCAGGATCGCCTCGCCTTGCGCACGCATCGCAGCCTCGTCGCGCGCAAGCGGCAGACCCGTGAGCGCCGCCGCCTCGTGCAGATTGGGCGTCACCACGAGCGCGCGCGGGATCAGCTCGCGCTTGAGCGTCTCGATTGCTTCGGGCTTGAGCAACGGATCGCCCGAGGCCGCCACCATGACCGGATCGAGCACGATGTTCTTGGCCTTGTGCCGGTCGAGCCCGCGCGCCACGGTCTCGATGGTCGCCCGAAGCGAGAGCATCCCGATCTTGGTGGCCGCCACCGCAAGGTCCGAATAAACCGCGTCCATCTGCGCCGCGATGAAATCCGCCGGCACGTCGTGGATGCCGCTGACGCCCAACGTGTTCTGCGCCGTCAGCGCCGTGATCACCGACGCGCCATAGACGCCGAGCGCGGAAAAGGTCTTCAGGTCCGCCTGGATGCCGGCGCCGCCGCCCGAATCCGAGCCCGCGATGGTGAGCGCGATCGCGGTCATTGCGGCAAACTCCAACCCCCGCCTCTCCCCGACGGGGAGAGGTCGCCCGCCGTAGCCCGAAGGGCGAAGGCGTGGCGGGTGAGGAGGAACATGAATTGCATGGTTCGCACCCCCCTCACCCCATCCCTCTCCCCACGGGGGAGAGGGAGGAGCGAACTGGCCGCTCATTGCGTGCCGCATCCACGATCGCCTTGAGCCGCCGCGCCGCGGCCTCCGGATCGGCCGCCGCGGTCACCGCGGAAATGACCGCGATCCCGTCGGCGCCCGCACGCATCACCTCGGCGGCGTTGTTCTCGTCGATCCCGGCGATGGCGCCGACCGGCAGGCCGGGCGCGCGCTCGCGCACGATCCGTGCAAGCTGCCGGAAGCCCTCGACGCCGATCGGCGGGTCCGGATTATCCTTGCTCGCAGTCGCGAACACGCCGCCGATACAGACGTAATCGATGGTGCCGAAGGCGAGCGCCTCGATATCGGCCCGGCTGCGCGACGACGCCCCGATGATCGCGCGCGGGCCGAGAATGCGCCGCGCGGTGGCGAGATCGAGATCGTCGCGGCCAAGATGCACGCCATCGGCGCCGGCAGCGAGCGCCACATCGATCCGATCATTGATCAGCAGCGGCACCCGCGAGCCCGCGAGCGCCCGCTTGATCGCCCGCGCCTCGTCCACCAGCGCGCGCGTTTCGCGCTCCTTGTCGCGCAACTGCACGAGCGTGGCGCCGCCACGCACCGCCGCCGCGGCAATTTCAGGCAAGGCCCGCCCGCCGGCCCGCGCCGGGTCGAGGAGCACATAGAGCGAAAGATCGACGCGCATCAGGAGAGCTTCGCCCGCGCGTTGATCGCGGCCGTATCGAGCGCGGCCAATGCGTCGATCAGCTCGACCGCGAAACTTCCGGGTCCCCGCGCCTTCTCGGCCGCGATCTCGCCGGCGATCCCGAGCGCCGCGAGACCTCCGACCGCGGCGCCGAACGGCTCGTCCTCGACCGCGAGCAAGGCCGCGATCAGCGCGCTTTCGGCGCAGCCGATGCCGGTGACCTGCGCCATCAGCGGATGCCCGTTGGCGACGGAGACCCGCTTGGCGCCGTCGGTGACGAGATCGGTGGCGCCAGTGCGCGCGGCGACGGTTAGATGCCGGACCGCGAATCCGTCAAGCGCGTCGGGCGTCGCCGGCCCTTCGATCAGCGCTGCGAACTCCGTCTCGTTCGCGCGCACCACGCGCGGCTCCCGGCTCATGAGCGCGCGGGCGAAGGCCGCGCGCGGCGGCGAGCGCTCGATCAGCACCGGATCGAGCACCCAGGGCACCCCCTCCTCGGCCGCGATCTCGAGCGCGATGCCGACCGCGTCGCGCCGCTCCGAATCGAAGGTGCCGAGATTGACCAACAGCGCATCGGCCCCGGCGACGAAATTGGCGACCTCCTCCGGCGATGTCGTCATGGAAGGAATGGCTCCGGCCGCGAGCAACATGTTGGCGGTGAAGCCCTGCACCACCGTGTTGGTGATGCAGTGGACCCGCGGCTTTCGCTCCCGCATCAGTTGCAGCAGCTCGCCTGTATGGCGCGCGATCTCGCTCATGACAGCGCTCGCGCGGCGCATGGGCGCCCAAAAGATCGTGAAACCTGCATCTCGATTTCCCTCCGCCGGCATCACCCGGATCAGGTTCGATGGGTTGGCGCGAAGCCTCTCAGTCCGGAAGCCGGACACCCCAACGAGATTGCGAAGGAAAACTTATGCGCATGCAGGCGCGCTTTCAAGCCCTTGCCTCACGCCCGCGATTCTGGTCCCCTCGCGGCGCTTGGGCCGCCGGAGGCGCGCATGATCCCCTTCTTCGTCCAGATCAAATGCCAGCTCGGCAAGTCCTACGAGGTGGCCAATCGTCTGGCCAACTCCGAGATCGCTTCCGAAATCTACTCCACCGCGGGCGAGTTCGATCTGCTGATCAAGTTCTACGTCGACGACGGCACCGACATCGGCCATTTCGTCAACGAGAAGGTGCAGACCATCCCCGGCATCCAGGAAACCCGCACCATCATTACCTTCAAGGCGTTCTGATCGACGTCATCCTGAGGTGGCCGCGCATAGCGCGGCCCTCGAAGGATGACGCCATCACCCACCGATCTCTGGTTTACCCGAGATCGGATTCAATAGTGCTCAAGTCGGCAACAGCCGACTTGCGATGGCTCGAGCTTCGCCCTCGCACCTCAGGGTGACGGCGAAGATTGTTACCGCAGCGTTCTCACACCGCCGGCCCGCCCGGCGGCGTCTCGGCTTCGCGCTCGCGCGTGCGGTCGAGGCCGAGCTGCCGCTCGCGCCAGATGACAAACAGGCCCGCTGCGATCACGATCACCGCGCCCATCAGCACGATCGGCTGCGGCACCTCGCCGAAGGCGAAATAGCCGATCATTACCGCCCAGATCATCGTCGTGTAGGCGAACGGCGCCACGGTCGAGGCCGGCGCGTGGCGATAGCTGTCGGTCAGGAGAATCTGCCCGATGCCGCCGAGCACGCCGATCCCCACCATCGCCAGGCCGTCGCCGAGCGAAGGCACGATCCAGCCCTGCGGCAGCGTCGCGAGCCCCGCGAGCGAGGAGATCGCCGCGAACGAGAACACGATCGAGGCCGTGGTCTCGGTCATGGCGAGCCGGCGCACCTGGGTCATCGCCGCCGCGGTGAGAAACGCGCCGGCGAGAATATAAAGTGCGCCAGAGGCGCTCGCCGTGTCGCGCGGGCTCGCGCCCAGATGCGGCGAGATCATGATCAGCACGCCGATCAGGCCCACGGCGACGGCGCTCCAGCGCCAGATGCGCACCACTTCTTTCAGGAAGATCGCGGCCAGCACGACGCTGAGCAACGGTGTCGCGAACGTGATGGCGGTGGCGTCCGCCAGCGGGATCAGCGCCAGCCCCGCGAACATGAAGAACATCGAGGCGACGCCGGTGACCGCACGCCAGATGTGCGACCAGGGGCTCTTCATCTGGACGGCGGAAGCAAGCTCGCGGCGCCACACGAGCATAGCGAGGAGTGGAATGAACGCGAGGAAGCTTCGGGCGAAGATCACCTCGCCGAGCGGAATCCGGTCGCCGAGGTAGCGGATCAACGCTCCCATCAGCGTAAACCCGAACGTGGCCGCGACCTGCAGCGCGATGCCGAGAAAAACGCTCGTTTCGTCGCGGCGAACGGGCTTACGCGCGGAACGGCGCTCCGCGCTCACTTGCGCTTGCGCCGTGCCGCTTTCTTGCTGCCGCCCTTGCTGTGACCCTGCGCCTTGCCCGCCTGCGCGGGCTTGGCCGCAAGGATCGCCTGCCAGACCTTGAGCGGCAACGCCGGCATGTCGAGGGTCTTGATGCCGTAGCCGCGATAGAGCGCGTCGACCACCGCGTTCATCGCCGCCGGCGTCGCGCCGATCGAGCCGGCTTCGCCGGCGCCCTTCACGCCCATCGGATTGGTGGTGCAGCGGATGTTCCGCGTCTCGAACTCGATCGAGGGCATCTCGTCGGCGTGCGGCATGGCGTAGTCCATGAAGCTCGCGGTCAACAGCTGGCCGGACTCGTCATAGACCGCCTGTTCGGTGAGCGCCTGGCCGAGCGCCTGCACGATGCCGCCATGCACCTGGCCTTCGAGCAGCAGCGGATTGAGGCTCACGCCGAAATCATCGACCACGACGTAGCGCACGATCTGTGTGGTGCCGGTGGCCGGATCGATCTCCAACTCGCAGATATGGGTGCCGTTCGGATAGGTCGGGACGGCGATAATGAAATTCTCCTCCTTGCCTTCGAGCAGCTCCGGCTTGGATTGCCCGAGCTCCGCGATCCGGACAAACGAGATGCCGCGGTCGGTGCCGGCCACCCTGATCTGGCCGTCGGCCAGCACCAGGTCGTCGATCGAGGCTTCGAGCTCCTCGCCCGCGATCCGCTTCAAATTGGTGACGAGCTTGGCGGTCGCCATCTGCATGACCGGCCCGCCGGTCGGCATGGAGCGCGAGCCGAAGGTGCCGCCACCGCCGTTGATGAGGTCGGTGTCGCCCTGCACGATCTTGATCTTCTCGAGCGGCAGATGGACCTGGTCGGACACGATCTGGGCGTAAGTGGTGCGGTGCCCCTGCCCGTTGCTCTGCGTGCCGATCAGCACGGTGACGGTGCCGTCCTTCTCGAGCCGTGAGACGCAGTTCTCCGGCGAAGTCTGGCCGCAGGCCTCGATATAGGTCGCAAGCCCGATGCCGCGCAGCTTGCCGGCCTTCCTCGAGGTCGCGAGACGCTTCTCAAAGCCCTTCCAGTCGGCCTTCTTCTGCGCCTGCGCCATGTGGCCGGCGAAATCGCCGCTGTCGTAAACTTTTCCGCCTTGAGTGCTGTAGGGCATCTCGGCGGGCGTGATGAAGTTCTTGCGCCG